>NZ_JACIAC010000001.1:0-1718072 GCF_014193935.1 Rhizobium sp. BK377 | reverse complement strand
GGAAAACTTCGCTTTCCCTTAGCGACACTAGCTCATCGTTCGCAAAGCTCACCATAACCTGAAGGCCGCAGGTTCAAATCCTGACCCCGCAACCACCGACACCTGAATATTTTGCCATTCAAGTCGCTTCAACAAAAGCTCCTCCGCGTAAGCCTCGAGGAGCTTCTTGCGTCTCTCCCCAGTATTAGGTAGCACAAAACCGTACAGCGGTTTTTGCGATAACGACATGCATAAAACAAAGCTCTAATGCATACGGGGGCGACGTTTCTCGCCGCCGCGCTTTCCGGGCAATCCCATCATGCCTTCAGGGATCTGTTCATCGGCTGCCAGGGCCGCATTATGCTGGCGTACACGCTCCAGCGCCACGGAAGCAAGCTGGATATAGGGAATGGCCGCCGGATCGTCGGTATGGATATCCTGGACCGCCGCAAGAACTGTCTCGGCCTGCGTGAGACGGCGTGTTGCGATGAGAGCGACACCTTCTTTGTAACGGGCCTGCACCACATGGGGCGCCTGCTCGCCGATGCGACGGAAGGTTTCGGCCGCGTCCCCATAGAGTTTCAAGGCCAGTTGCGTATCTCCAAGGCGAAGTGCAATCGGCAGTGGTTCGGCGGTGCGCTCCAGCAGCGACTGGTAGGAGGCAAGGGCTTCGATCAGCTTTCCTCGGTCGAAGAGCAGGTTGGCAAGGCCGAATTCGGCACCGACATGACCTGGAGAGGATTGCAGAACTTGGGTGAAGACGATCTCGGCTTTTCCTCTCTCGCCCTTTCGATACATTTCGAGTGCCTGCTGATAGACGTAGCTGACGCTGCGGGGATGTAGAACGCCGCCGAGATTGCGTCCGTCGCGAGTCCTGAAGAGCGTATAGCTGATCCGACGCTCGTCAGCGCCGAAAACATATTTGTAAGGTTCGTTTCCGCGCAGGAAATCATAGAACCGGAAGCCGTCTTCGATCGCCCGGCGAATGCAGTATCCATGCAGCACCAGACCGGAAGACGGCGTCTTCCAGCTCTCGTCACGACCGGTAATATAGAAGAGGATCGTCTTTTTCGGATGGTCGATGATGTTGGCGAGGGCGCCGAGCGGCCTTTCGCCGAACCAGAAGACTGGGACATCGAGTGTGCCGCTCTTGAAGCAGTCCATCAGCATCTCACGGGTGGAATTGATAAGCCGCTCCGTCCGCTCCGGCCCTTTGCGCTCCGTCCATCGCGTGCGCCAGAAATCGAACAGAATGGCGAGATCTCGGTCAATGGTCTCAGGCGTTGCCATGGTGATCCGGTAGCCTTCGTCGCCATCCAGCTTGCGCATAAAGCGGCGCAGCTTCCGACGTGTCTGGCTGCTCATTTTCTGCTCCAGGTAGTCGTCCCAACTTGCAGGTAGAGAGACGACCGGACAGATCGTATTGTCGATATTGTCATGGGTGGTCGGGGCGCTGTCGCGGAACATGACGAGCGGCCCCTGCAGCGCCAGGATCATCTTCTCCCGCCGTTCCGGCGGCCCGCTGAAATGGTCCAGCCGGAGATGTGTCCAGTTCTGCTGTCTGAGGTAAGCCGCAAAGCCGTGGATCGCCTTTTGTTCGCAGCCGGGCATGACGATGAGGCCGGTATAGTCGGCCGAATAATTCCCGCCCATGACGATTTCATCGTAGAAAAGCCCGCTCTGCTCATCGAATTTCGTGAGCAATCTCAGCGGCAAAAAGGCGACATAGGAAGCACCCGGTTTCCGATCGCGCAGCGCCAGGACGAACCAGCGGCCGTGATGCCCAAGAAAGTCCTTGAGCCAGGTCCAGGAGAGAAAATGTTGGGCGTCTGGATCGTCCCGATAAACCTGATCCCAATTGTCGCGAACCGCGTCGAAGCCGGCGACGGTATCAATGATATCGATGTGCATGCCCCCTCCCAATACTCCGTACGCAATTCGGGAGATTCGAGCCTAGTGGGAAACATCGATCTTCAAATAAACCGTCCGGGTGATTCCTTGAGACGAAATGGGATTAGCCCACGGCAGCCGTTTTCGGCCTGCAATATTAGAGTGCTACAATCCGTGGGCTTGCATGAATGAAAGCCCATAGCGCCTTGCTGATATTGACGATTTCGCCAATCGATTTGTCCAGAAGCTCCATTTCCCGATCGTCCATCTGTTCGATCTTGCCGTAGCGGATTTCCTTATCGTCCTCGACGAGGCGCATGAGCTGCGTGCTTGAGATTTCACCCTTCTCATCGAAGGAATAGATGCAATGATTGTATTTGTTGCGCATCTTCGACTCCTTCTTCAGGCGCGACATGGCGGAGAGAACCGCCTTGCGGTCCGCAGCTGGCGTCGAAGGAAGCTTTGCGAGGCGCTCGACGAGGTCTATGCGCGCGCGTGTCGTATTAAGCGTCAGGAAAACCACGATCGCCGCATCCTTCTCCACTTTGAGAAGGTGGGCGATAATATAGATCAGAAGGCTTTCTGTATTCGTCCAGACATAGTTTAGCCGGCCAACACTCAATAAGACATCTGACATGGCCGGCATGCTGAACTCCTTCAGATCAAGGCCGATAATACATGAACTATATCAGATCATTTCGTTGAACGCTTTGGAAATTTCTGAAGTTAACGCTCCTTGAAGGCGCGCGACATGCTGTCGACAACCGGCTTGCTCAGATATTCGAAGAAGGTGCGTTCCGAGGTCTGGAGCAGCACTTCGGCCGGCATGCCGGGAACCGGGTGGAAGTTGTGAACGCGGGCGATTTCCGAGTCCGGAATCTGCACGCGCACGATGTACACGTCCTTTACGGATAAGCCGGCATTTTCCTCGACGGAATCTGCCGAAACATAGAAGACCTTTCCTTCCAGAACCGGTGTGGTGCGTCTATTGAGGGCGGTCAGGCGGATCGCGGCCGTCTGTCCCTCGTGCAACTGATCGATGGAAGTACGCAATACCTGCGCCTCCAGGATCAGCGGCACATGCGCCGGCAGGATCTCCATGATTGGCTTTCCAGTGGTGATGACGCCGCCGGCCGTATGATAGTAGGATCGCACCACAGTACCTGTGACAGGCGAGCGGATGGTTGTGCGTTCCAGAACGCCGGATGCCTCCCGTGCTTGTTCGCGAACGCCGTCGAGATCGGATTCAGCCGTCTCCAGTGCATCGAGTGCCGCTTGCTTGTTGGAGTTGACGGCGATGACCGCTTCCTGGCGGAACTTGGCGATTTCCGCCTCGCTCTCATTCAGCTCGCCGTTCAGGCGGGAAATGTCGCCCATAGCATCGGCAATGGCGCGTTCGATTGCTAGAAGATCGGTCTTGCGCATATAGCCGACCTTGACGAGCCGCTCCTTGGAATCGCGCTCGTCCGACAGGAGTGCCAGTTGCCGTTCGAAAGATTCGCGCTGACCCTTGTAGCCCTCGAAGCGGTATTCCAGCGACTTGATGTTCTTCTCGATGAGGTTGAGTTGCTCTTCGAGCTTGACACGCTTGCTATGGAAAACAACGTTCTGGCTTTCGATGATGGCGTTGACGTCGGGATCACTTGCCTGTTCCATCACGGTATCAGGGAGTTTGAGCTCATGCGTTCCCTGGGCTTCGGCTCTCAGCCGCGCCACGACAGCTTCCAGGCGCAGGCGCCTTAAGTTCAGCATACGTTCGTTGGTCAGGGCAGCCGTCTGGTCGAGCGTCAGCAGCACATCGCCCTCCTTGACGCTTGCTCCCTCGCCGACCATCATTTCCTTGATGATGCCGCCTTCAAGATGCTGGACGACCTTATTGTTGCCGGTCGCAACGAAGCTGCCCTGGGCGATGATTGCCGAGGCAAGCGGCGCGGTTGCCGCCCAATATCCGAAACCGCCGAATGAAGCGAAAAGTACTGTCAGGCCAACAAGGCTGTGGGAACGGATGGAGCGTGGGACGTCGTCATACCATTCGAGCTGTCCCGGGCCGGCTCCTTCCTGTTTCTTTTTTCGCATTGCCGTCACCTTTCGATATGCGATGTCTGCTGTTCGTTGCGACCGTTACCCTTGGAGAGCGCCTGCAGGACTTCCATGCGCTCGCCGAACATCGCGACCGTGCCGTCCTTGAGAACCATGATCTTGTCCACGCATTGCAGAAGTGCCGGGCGCTGTGTGATCGTGACAGTCGTGATTCCCTGTTTCTTGGCGTGGATTAGCGCTTTAGCCAGCGCGGCTTCGCCCTGAGTGTCGAGGTTGGAATTGGGCTCGTCGAGCACGACGAATTTCGGATCGCCGAAGAAGGCGCGGGCCAATGCGATGCGCTGCTTCTGGCCGCCCGAAAGCGGCGCGCCATCGGCTGCGACGACGGTCTCGTAGCCCTGGGGAAAGCCTGCGATCAGTTCATGCACGTCGGCCAGGACGGCTGCCTCGTATATCTGCCGGTCTTCGACGTCATCGCGCATTCGGCAGATATTGGCCTTGATGGTACCTGGAAAGAGCTGCACATCTTGCGGCAGATAGCCGATGCTTTCGCCGAACTGTCGCTGGTCCCAGTTGCGCAGATCCATGAGGTCCAAGCGCACATTGCCGGAGGTCGGCAGGATCGAGCCTACCAGCATCTTGCCGAGCGTCGTCTTTCCGGAACCGGAATTGCCGATGATCGCCAGCGATTCACCCTTCCTCAGCGAGAAGGAGATACCGTTCAGGATCACTTTCTTCTGCGGCGGCGGAACGAAAAGGACCCGCTCCACATCGAGCCGCCCTTCCGGATTGGGAAGGCGCAGACGCGGGAAGTTGAGCGGCGAGGTAAGCAGCAGGTTCTTGATGCGACCATAGGCGGCGGCCGACCGGTTGAACTGATGCCAGCCTTCGATTGCCCCTTCGATCGGCGCCAGCGCGCGGCCGGAAATGATCGAAGCTGCGATGACCATGCCGCCGGTCAGCTCTCCTGAGAGTGACAGATGCGCGCCCCAGCCGAGAAGTCCGACCTGAGTGATCATGCGGCAGGCTTTGGAAACGCCCGTGAACATGATGTTGCGATCCTGCGCCTGTACGTGGGATTTCAGCGAGCCGGCGGTTTCCCTGCCCCACATCTTCACCGCCTCGGGAATCATGGCGAGCGCGTTGATGATCTGCGAGTTACGCGACATGGAATCGAGATGGAAGTTCGCGCGGCTGAGATAGCTGTTGGACTCGGCAAACTGTTTGGCCGTGAACTTCTGGTTCAGGAAAGCGATCATAAATAGCACCGCACAGCAGGTCATGATGATGATGCCGAGATGCGGATGCACCAGATAGACCACGATCACGAAGAGCGGCATCAACGGTGCATCGAGAAAGGCAATCAGCGTGCCTGACGTCAGGAAGCTTCGCAGAAGCTGAAGGTCCTGCAGGATTTGGTAATCCTTGCCGCTTCCATGCAGCGAGGCGCGTGCGGCCGCACTGAGGATCGGGGCGCCCAGCTGGACTTCCAGTTCGACGGCAGTCCGCATCAGAACGAAGCGCCGGACGGAATCGAGGAAGGCCTGTAAGAGAACGGCTCCCACCACCACGATTGAAAGCATAACCAGCGTATCGATCGAACGGCTCGTCAGCACACGGTCGGAAATCTGGAAGAGGTAGAGCGGGATTGCCAGCAGGAGCACGTTGATCGCGATGGTGAAGACCATGACGATTGCGAGGTTGCGCCTTATGACGGCGATACCGTGCGAAAGGCTCAACGCAAAATTCACCGGTTCGCTGCGTTTGTGAAAGCCGCTGCTTCCGCCGCCACCGCCCTTGCCACCACCGGCGAAATCCGGATCCTTGCCGCCACCGTCACCGCCGGAACGCAGGCGGCGCTCATTCTCCTTCACGGGGCCGCTGTCGCCATCGATCGTCTTGGCGAAAGGAATATCAGGATTGACCTTGAGTTCGGTAGTGTCTTCGGGCGTGCGCCGTGCTTCGATTTCCGGCCCCGCCGGTGCCTGCATTTCTTCAATGGGCTGCGATTTTGCTTTTCGCTCTATCGGATCGACGAAGGGCATTGCCACTGCCGCCGGCTTCGGTTCGGGCTGTGTGACAGGCATGACGGCTTGCGCTCCATCTATTTTCTCCGCGTCAACAACCTCGACCTCTTGAGAATCGGTCTTCGGCTTGCCCGACAATCTGCGAAGACGGCCGACCGCATCGTCGATCACCGAAATGCAGGTTTGCGTCAGAATGTCCTCGGCAGCCGGCTCCGTTGAGGAAGGCTTGTTTGCGCGCAGGTCGAGTACGCTGCCATCGGCAAAAGTTTGCTTTGAATTTGAGATCTGGTTCATCGCGGCCTCTCCCAGATACGCTGGTCACGCGACCACGGCTTGCATCACGTCAGACGGGTGGGCGGAAGACCATGAAAGGTCGTGCCCGCCGTTGATGATGCCGTCGCCGCTGTCCGCACTGTCGTGGGCGTCATCGTCATTGAGGAAGGCGATGACTTCATTGGCCAGTTTCTGGCCCGCCATTTCGGGCTGGGTGGTATCGTGTTCGATGATCCCACCCTGAATGAGAATAGCGTCGGAATAGAGCTGACCGGCAACATAGGTGGTACTGCCGAAGCTGTCGTAGTCGATGATTTCAGCGATATTGGCGATGGTATTGCTGCCCGTATCGATCGTGACCACGGCGTCCCGGTTATCCTTCAGAAGCTCGGCTGCGGCCTGGGTTACGTCGTCGGAATCTCCAAGGACTGCGACCTGCTTAATGATCGTCATGTCGAAAAGATTGCCGGTGATGTAGAGAACATTCAGGCCGATGTAGCCCTGGAAGTTGAGATCGTTGGACAAGCCTTCGGGCATTGTCGGATCACGCTCCTGGATTCCCTTCTCCCCCTCGTGCATATAGTCCGGCATGGTCTCGAACCGGTCGGCAGCCCCGACATTATGGATCGCGGCAAAATTCCAGATGAGATTGTTGCCGGACTGGATGGTGGCATTGTCGTCCACGCCGTCTTCGGCGCGAGCCCAGTCGTTGTCGTAGAGAAGCGAAATCTGTGTGATGCTGTTGATGTCGTAGACACTGCCACCGACGATCACCAGATCGTACTGCGAACTCATCTGGAAAAACGACGAAAAGTTCAGTGTCGTATTGCCACCGGTCAGAACCGTCGTCTCCGAACCGCTCGTCGTGACGATCATCGTGTCGTTGTCGCTGACGAAATGATATTGCTCGACCCAGTTTACGAAGGAGATGTCACCATCGATGACGCTGACACGCCAGGCCGTTGGAAAGATGGGATCGTCTTGAGCATCGACGATTGTCAGGGATTGGTCGTGTTGGAAAGTGCTGCGTTCGAAGCTTGCAATATTATAGGCGGAGACACCGGCACTCTCTGCGCCATCGGCCGAGGAATGGAATACGGAGGCGATGTCGTCGTTGTCGCTGTAGACATAGACCTGTGTGATGGCGTCGATCTGGTGATGGTCACCCATGACAGCCGTGACGGGGGAGATTACTGCAGTGGTGACGACGGAAGCTATGTTCGCGAGCAGGTTCGCGCCAGCGGTGACCTCCAGGCTGTTTGAAGCTGGGTCATGCTGCTCGACGGATGCCTGGCTTTCGTCTGGATCTTCGGGCGGTTTGGCAAGATCACGGTCCGGCAGCAAGTCATTGAGCGCCGAAACCTCGGAAACAAGCTTGCTGTTCATATAGGTTCCGGAGATCTCGTCACCCGCCAGCACGAAATCATGGGCCTGATTATTTGGATTGTCTGCCGGCGGTTCGGTCGTTCCGATCGGGGCTCGGCCAGAATCCTTTACCGCCCGAATATAGGCTTCCATCTCATCGGCAGTTTGCTTGACACCTTCGAAAGTGTCGGTCCGTTGCAGGCTGGCAAAGGGAGTGAAGATTTCGGCATCTGCACTGAACTCGGCCAGCCGTTCGCTAACGAAGTTCGTATCGCGCGGGGCATGGTCGCCATTCGTCATGTCGAGGAAATCATCGTCATCGAGCATGTTTATTTGCGTGGCGTATCCGCTCGCCGAGCCGGGACCATTGAAAACTTCCAGCTTTTCCTCGGCTTCGACATCAATGTCCTGCGGGCTGCCGAACCGGGGCAGCGGCACGTCGCGGTGGGCGATTTCGGAAAGCTTTTCGAGGCTTTCCTCGAAGGGACGGCCGAACCGATGGGGACTGCTGTAGAGGATATCATAGCTCACACTTCTGTAGTCGACGTCGGGATCGTAATCTTTGAGCATGAGATCGGAAGCGAAGGCGGGAGCGCTGTTGACCAGATCGTCGAGCGCCGGATCGTTTTCCGCAGGACCCGTGCCCTCCGTCAGCTCCGCACGCAGCCTCATCTCTTCGGTCGTCGTTTCGAATATGCCGATGAAATGGGCGATGATTTCTGAGAATTTCTCGATTTGCATTGCCTTGGCCCTCCCTGTCGAAGAAACGACCGGCCATGCGATCCCCTTCTGCTGGAGCCGCGCTGTTCGTCAATTCGCACGCAAGCATTCAAACTGCACCGGCCGAGGCCGGTGCAGTCCTTTCTTGGTCTAGGAGGTTAGTGTCCGCTGCTGTCGTCGCCGACATCGGAAACATGCGAGTTGCCGCCGATGACACTGGAGTCGACTGTATTGCTGAGCATGTTGGCGCCCTGCACGAGCTCCAGATGGAAGCCCGAGTTGGCAAGGATCGCGGAAGCATCTGCCGTCGAAGTGCCTGCGACGTCGTCGCCTGTCTTGAGATCCCAGCTCTTGCCGTCCATATCGACGCCGTCAGCACCATGAGCGGTGCCGGCATCCGCATTCAGATGATTCTGAGCACCGGCGTTGTCCATCCTGACGTTCCAGGCCTGATCCTGATCTGCGAGATGGTTCGCCTGGACGATGCTGAAACCGGTGTCGTTGCCCTCGCCGTTCAGCGAATTGTTGAGAATGCTGTCGACATCGAGGGTGAAGGAGAAGTCATCGCCGATGTCAAAGGTAAGGTCGTGGCCGGCAACGCCGAGGTTTCCGAAGTCCTTGACATCATGGATGACGGCAAAATCCGTGTCCGTCTTGTTGAAGCTGTCGCTGGTCGTCTTGGTATCCGTGACCGTCTTAATGTCAGTCTCGGTCTTGGTGAACGTGTCGTTGTCGCTGATCGTTGTAGTATCGTTGTCGCTGTAAGACTTGGAATCGTAGCTCCAGTCGTAGTCCGACTTCGTGGTGGTGGTTGTGTCGTTGTCATTTATGGTGGTCGTCTTGGTGTCGTCGTCCGACTTGTAGGACCAGTCGTATTCATTGTCGCGGTTGTCGCCGTTGTCGGCCTTCACGTCCACGTCGGCATTGACGTTGACGTCCGTGCTGTTGTCGGTGTTATTGCGATTGTCGCCATTGGCGATACCGCCGACGTAACCTGTGGAATCGTCATCGATTTCGGTCGAATTTATGGCGCTGGAAAAGCCATCGGCCAAAGCGCCCACCTTGACGGTGTCGTCATCCGAACCCTTGGAATCATAAGGCATTACAGTTCCCTCCAGAAAAAAACTGGAGCAGCTTTCGAAGTCCCTCTCATCTCAAATGGGATCTTTGCTCGCGCTTGCTCCATTGCGCTAATATGGGCAGATGTACTTGGTACCTTTTCACCTGCAGATTATCGCGATTTGTTGGCCAAATTCTGTATTGGGATAGTGCCTACTCAGTACAAAGACGCACAGATCCGGTCCCGGACTCGATATGAGCGCGAGCAAGACAGTCGAACTTCTTTTTGAGTTTCCTCGAAAGAAGACCAAGTATCAAAAACACATGCCGATACTTGATTTTCACGTCACCGCTTGGGCGACTATCGCAGACTGATGGAAAAAAATGGGTCCCGATAGATATCAATTCGGGCTAAGGCATCCGAGAGGCGGCTTCAGCACACTGATTAAGCCGCGCCGGATCGCAGACCCGGCGAAGCTGTGTACGAATTCGGGACAGCATTCCATGCCTCGGAATCAGACTGCTTCGAATGATAGCGATATAGCGAAGTTAAGCCCGTAAGGTTCTCTCTCTTATTTTAAAATATCATCTGTTCATTACCACGTTGCTTTCGTATGTCTCGAACTAATACACGCCGCTTTATATCGTGATTTAGTTGAAATACCGCCCGCTGGTATGTTTCTTGTCTGAAATACAACCATAAAGTGGCAAAAAATAAATATAACTTTGTGACAACTAACCCATTTGGGCCATTTCTTTCCTTCGTAATTCATATTACCATAATTAAGAAATGCCTAAAAGATAAGGCGGTCACATGCCTAGGGGCAATGTTCGTTGGCATGTAATACCCGCCATCGCGCCAATGGGAGTAGATGCTCCGAGTTTTGTAAAGTGTAGCGCTAGGGGAGGCGTATATGTTCATGGTTGGGTCGGAAGTCGGAAATTCGGATCAGGCAAGAAGACTGAGCCCGAACGGAGAAACAGTCCTGGTAATCGCTAAGGCGGACTTGTTCTCCGAATGCATGGTTGAGGCATTGGCAAAGAAATTCCCGAATTTCGATGTCGTAAGCGTATCGAGCGCGCAGTCCATATCCGAGAAGGATATTCAAGACATGCGGCTTGTTCTTTTCTATCATGTCGCCGGCGCCGAGTTGCACGATGCGCTGCAGGTCGTTCGTGAAAGCCGTCCGGACGCATCCATCGGCCTTGTCGTCGAAGCTATCGACATGATGGAACCCTATATCAGCCGTCTTGTCGAAGCGCGCGTCGTCGATGGCGTCCTTCCGCTCAATCTGCGGCTGGATGTCTTCATGGCGGCAATCGACCTGCTGATGAAGGGCGGCGAGCATTTTCCATCCGCACTTCTAGGTCGCCTGTCCAACCGCGCGACGGCACAACTTGAGCCCTCGCTATACCAGACGAAGTCCGTCGACGCAGCGCGTGCCAATGCGCTGAAGCTTCGCCGCAACAGCATGGCGGCTCTGACCACGCGCGAGGTGCAGATCCTCGACCTCATCTGCAAGGGCACGCAGAACAAGATCATTGCCGACAAGCTTCACCTGTCCGAAAACACGGTTAAGGTCCACGTCCGCAATATCTATAAGAAGATGAATGTGAGAAATCGCACGGAAGCGGCCTCACGTTTCTTCAACGATACGTCGGACAGCGGCGATCTCTCCGGCAGGTGGCCGCACTAGACCATCAATCCATCCGGGACGAGCGAGCAAAGCAGCGTGATTTCTGGCCGAAACCGCTCGGTGAGCAGATGTATGGCCCGGAACCGGGATAGACCGCGGCGGTCACTCTAGCCGAGGCGGTCTTCGGTTCGGAGGAATAGGCGAAGTCCTTCGCGGCATGCGGCACGCTTGCTACAAGGACACTCTTCTCCGTGCTTCCCACGATCGCCGTATCGACGACCGCGCATGACATCGGTCCTATGGCTGAAAGAACAATCGTCGCAGCCGAAGCCAGAGAGCTGAAACTGCATGGCACTCGACCATGCATGCGGTGATGAGTCGTCATTGAAGAACCCCTCTATCGGCAGGGCAATAGCGACGCGCCCTCGAACACAAATGTCCGACCAACTCCATACATCGGCTTCATTGACTGAAGCTGGAGCGGCCGGACGGAAAGCATGGCACCATAGTCACAGAGAAGGATTAATCAAGCGAATTCCTAAGTTTAATACTGTAGCTATTTAGAATTGCTCCCGTGTTTTGAAGTTGACCTTCCCTGATATCCTCCTATCATTTCGACCATAGGTGCAATTTTTCGAAGAATAACGGAGTTTGTTATTCTTTAACGCCACTTCACGTTGAAGTTATGGAGGCGGAAGAAGAGGGAGCCTAAAGTATAGAAGGGTCTAAGAAAGACCACATGACATGGGAAGGAGTTTGTAATGCGTAGTTTCATTCCCACAGAAGGATATTCAGGATCTGCATTCGGATCACCACGGCAGCGGTCAAAAACCGTGCTGGTCAACGGAGGCGCCGGCTTCTTGGGTTCCCATCTTTGCGAGCGACTTCTCGAGCGCGGCCATCAGGTCATCTGTCTCGACAATTTCTACACCGGCCGCCATGTCAATATCGAGCATCTGCTGCAGAACGTCCGGTTTCGGCTTTTGGAACATGACGTGCGCCAGCCCTATGACGTCGAGGCTTCCATCATCTTCAACTTTGCCTCGCCAGCCTCGCCGCCGGACTATCAGCGTGATCCCGTCGGCACCTTGCTGACCAATGTGCTTGGAGCCGTCAATACGCTCGATGCAGCGCGTCGCAGCGGCGCCACGGTCGTCCAGTCCTCGACTTCGGAAGTCTATGGGGATCCGCACGAGAACCCGCAGCGCGAAACCTATTTCGGCAATGTCAACTCAATCGGCCCGCGCGGCTGCTATGACGAGGGCAAGCGGTCAGCCGAAACCCTGTTTTTCGATTACCACCGCAAGTATGGCGTCGATATCAAGGTTGGCCGGATCTTCAATACCTATGGGCCGCGTATGCGCCTTGATGACGGACGCGTCGTATCCAATTTCATCGTCCAGGCGCTCTCCAACACCGACATAACGATCTACGGCGATGGCCGGCAGACACGCTCCTTCTGCTATGTCGACGATCTCGTCGCTGGTTTCCTGCGTTTCGCCGATGCCGGCGAACACTGCGTCGGTCCGATCAATCTCGGCAATCCGGTGGAGATCACTGTGCGGGATTTGGCCGAAATCGTCCTTGATCTGACCAATTCGCGCTCGCGCATTGTTTACCTGCCGGCCGTGGCGGACGATCCGCAGCAGCGCCGTCCGGATATTTCCAAAGCGAGAGAAGAGTTGAATTGGTGGCCGACGACGGAGCTGAAGACCGGGCTCAAGCATACGATAGCCTATTTCGATGCGTTGCTTGCCGGCAAGGAAGTGGTAGAGGCCGTATGAGATGCCCCGCTACATCCTGGTTACGGGTGGTGCCGGCTTCATCGGCAGCCACATCTGCAAGGCGCTTGCGCGTGCCGGAATGGTTCCGGTCACCTATGACAACCTTTCCACCGGACATATCGACAGCGTCCGGTGGGGGCCGCTGATCCAGGCGGATATCGCCGACGGGGCAAGGCTGCGCCACGTCATGGCCGAGTATGCGCCGGATTGTATCATCCATTGCGGCGCTAACGCCTATGTCGGTGAATCCGTAGAAAAGCCGAGCATCTATTATCGCAACAATGTCATCGGCAGCCTGTCACTGCTGGACGCCTGTCTCGATTGCAATATCGACAGGATCGTCTTTTCCAGCAGCTGCGCGACCTACGGCATTCCGGAGATGCTGCCGATCTGCGAGAAAACCCCGCAACAGCCGGTCAACCCCTATGGCAGGACCAAGCTGATCTTCGAAATGGCCCTGGAGGATTATGCCGCCGCTTATGGCATCCGCTTCGCCGCACTTCGCTATTTCAATGCGGCCGGCGCCGATCCGGAAGGCCAGCTTGCCGAGCGGCACTATCCTGAAACCCATCTGATCCCGCGCGCGCTTCTCGCCGCAAGCGGGCGGATCGAGAGCCTCGACATTTTCGGCACCGACTATTCGACGGAAGACGGCACCTGCGTCAGGGATTACATCCATGTCAGCGATCTTGCCGAAGCGCATCTTGCCGCCGTTCGCCATCTTCTCGTTGGCGGCAATTCCTTGAGCCTCAATCTGGGCTCCGGCCGCGGCACGTCGGTCGGCGAGATTCTCAATGCTGTCAAACGAAAGACCGGCCGCAGGGTGCCGATCCGTTGTCAGCCGCGCCGCGCGGGTGATCCGCCTGCGCTTTTCGCCGATACGAAAAAGGCTCGCCTGGAGCTGGACTTCATGCCTGTGCTTTCGGATATCGACACAATCATCCGCACGGCCGGCCCGACTTTCGGACTGGAGGTGATCGCATGAACACCAGAGCCGAAATCACCCGCATACCTCAGTCTTCTGCCGCCAAACCCGAGATGTTCGAGCCCGTCTTTGCCGGTTGGAATCGAGCTGCCTATGGTCTTGGCATCGCCTCCTGGCTGGCAGCGCTCGCCTACTTCTGGCTCTGGTGGGCTCAGCCCGCGCACGTTGTTTCATGGCCGGCATTTCTGCTCGTCACCCTCATCCTTGCCTGGGTCACCCTGATTCCGGCCTATTTCATACTGATCTTCCTCGATGCAAAGCAGGTCAGATCGACCGCCGACCTGCCGAGGGGACGGGTCGCCATGGTGGTCACCAAAGCGCCGTCGGAACCTTTCGCCGTCGTGCGCAAAACGCTTCTTGCGATGCTCGATCAGAAGGGCGTCGAGTTCGATATCTGGCTCGCCGACGAAGATCCGTCCGAGGAGACGAGGAGATGGTGCGGGCAGCATGGCATCATGATCTCATCCCGCAAAGGCGTGAGCGAATATCACCGCTCCACCTGGCCGCGCCGCACGCGCTGCAAGGAAGGCAATCTCGCCTATTTCTATGATCACTTCGGCTATGACCGTTATGATTTCGTCGCCCAGTTCGATGCCGATCATGTGCCGACGCCGACCTATCTTCGCGAAGTCCTGCGACCCTTCTCAGATCCCGAAGTCGGCTATGTCTCGGCGCCCAGCATCTGCGATGCCAATGCCGCCGAAAGCTGGGCCGCCCGTGGCAGGCTCTATGCGGAAGCGAGCCTGCATGGTTCACTGCAGGCCGGATACAACAACGGCTGGGCACCGCTCTGCATCGGCTCGCACTATGCCGTTCGAACGGCAGCCCTGAGAAAGATCGGCGGGCTCGGCCCCGAGCTTGCAGAAGACCATTCGACCACGCTGATGATGAATGCAGGCGGCTGGCGCGGGGTCCACGCGGTCAATGCCATCGCCCATGGCGACGGGCCGGCGACCTTTGCCGATCTGGCGGTGCAGGAGTTCCAGTGGTCGCGGAGCCTGGTCACCATCCTCCTGCAGCATTCTGGCCGGCATGTCGCCCGGCTGCCGCTGAAGTTGAAGTTTCAGTTCCTGTTTTCGCAGCTTTGGTATCCGCTGTTTTCGACTTTCATGGCAGTGATGTTCCTGCTGCCGGTCGCAGCACTGCTCACGGGCCATGTTTTCGCCAACGTCACCTATCCGGCATTCCTGCTGCATTCTCTGCCGCTTTCGATCGTACTGACGGTCTTCGCCATCTTCTGGCGTGCGTCTGGCACGTTCCGGCCGTACGATGCAAAGCTCTTCGGCTGGGAAGGGGTGGTCTTCATCCTGTTGCGCTGGCCTTGGTCGCTTGCGGGCAGCCTCGCCGCCGCGCGTGATCACATGACCGGTTCCTTCGTGGATTTCCGCATCACTCCGAAGGGTGATCAGGGGCAGCGCAAACTGCCGGTGCAGATTATCGCACCCTACGTCGCCCTGGCAGGTATTTGTGCCGCGGCCATGGTTTTTGCCGCCGAGGGCGACCGTGCGCGTGGCTTCCAGATCTTCGCGGCGATCAACCTGCTGATCTATGTATCGCTAGCAACCCTGGTTATCGCCCGCCATGCCGTCGAGAACGGTCAGCCCTTTTTGCCGCAGGCGTATAGCCTGCGATTTGCGGCCGTCGCCGCTCTCGTCGCCTGTCTGGTCGGCGGGGCGCAACTCGGCAACCATGGGCTAACCGCCATGGAAGCGCTTTCGCACGGCCAGCCCTTCGTCACCTTTACCCAGTCGCAATTTGCTGTGGCAGGTGCGGGCCTCGGCGGCGGCAAGACCAGGATCGTGAAATTCCATCTCAGATGGCACGGCTTTGCCGAAGCCGGCCATAGGGGCAGGGGTATTTGGGAGAGCAGAAATGCGTGAGGAGGATAAAATGAGCATGGCAGCACGATTGACGGGAGGAGCGCTGGCTCTGTGTCTCAGCCTTATCCTCCCGATAGGCGCACGCGCAGCGGAACAGAAGAAGGCGCCGACACCAATACCGCTCAGCGCGGGCGAACTGTATGCGATCTACGCCGACAAAACCTGGACCTGGAATACCGGCGGCGGTCGTTTTATTGGCGAGGGCAGGCGCCTCGTCGCCTGGGTTGACAATGACGGCAAGCAGTCTTTCGCCGAAGGCCGCTGGGTCGTCGACGATTTCGGCCAGATGTGCATGCGTGCGACCTGGACCAATAATGAGGGGGCGGCACGTGCCAGTACCTGCTTCGGCCACCGCAGGATCGGCAACACGATCTACCAGCGGCGTCAGCCGAGCGGGGACTGGTACGTGTTCCGGCACGCTTCAACGAAAGCCGACGACGAGTTTCGAAAGCTGGTGCCGGCAGACACGGTGAGCCTGAAAGCCAAAGAGCTGAAGCAGGTTCTCGCGACCAATAAATAGCCGAAAGGGAGGACAAGACGATGAAAACCCTGGCGAAGAAAATCTCGGCAGCAACAATCGCGATCCTTATGCTCGGTGTTGCCGACATTTCGCACCGAAGCGAGGCGCAAAACGCCACCGCCGTCATGAATGCGGCGGGTGCGCAGACGATCACAGACAAGCGGCCCGCCATTCATGCCGATGGCGTCAAATTCGGTGCCTACGATCCGCATGGCGATTTCGGCGCGCAGCAGAGCGTGGCGACGGAGCACCTCTTCCTTCCATGGGAAGATGTCGATCTCGAAACGCTTCGTGTAGCGGATGCCTATGCGCTGGCAAGAGGCCGCAACCTGCTGATCACGGTGGAACCTTGGTCATGGGATGTAGACTGGCGGCTGACCTCCGATGAACTGCGCTGGAAGCTGTTCCGCGGCGATTACGATGTGAATATGCGGGCGATCGCCAGTATGATTGCCCAGTTGAAAAGCCCGGTCATCGTCCGCTGGGGGCAGGAAATGGAAGACAAATCCGGCCGCTTTTCGTGGTCCGGCTGGAATCCTTCAGATTATATAGCTGCATATAGGCGGATGATGGACATCGTGCGGGAGGAAGCGCCCGGTACGAAACTCATGTGGTCGCCGAAAGGACTGCCTGGTCTCGATGCCTATTACCCGGGCGACACCTATGTCGACTTCGTCGGCCTCTCGGTCTTCGGTCTGGAGCCTTATGACCGGATCGTTCACAATGGTCCACGGACTTTCAACGAGGCTTTAAAGCCCGGCTACGACCTTGTCGCGCAGTATCATAAGCCGGTCTGGGTGGCCGAACTCGGCTATGAGGGTAGTGACGGGTACATCAAGCCATGGATGGAAACAGTGACGCTCAGGCAGAGCGATTTTCCCGAGCTGCAGGAAGTCGTCTACTTCAATGATCGCGACGTACACGCATGGCCGTTCAATCTCGGTCGACCCGACTGGCGGGTCATCGATGACGCCAGCAACTGAGCCGATAGCGCCAATGGAAAAGGCCCGCTCGCGGCGGGCCTTAACCTGTTCATGCGAGGTATGATTAACCCTTGAGGGTGCCCTTGCCGATTTCGACGAGCTTGGCTGCGGCATCGGCTACAGAGATGCGCTCGAAGGCGAGCTCATCGCAGGTCGGACGAAGAACACGCTGGTCGAATTCGGTCGCGCCCATCGGTACCGGCCGCGGATATTCGCCGACCTGGTCCTTGAGCAGATTGACGTATTTGACCGTTTCCTGCTCCGTCGGGTTGAGCTGTGGCAGGATCGCTTCGCGAACCACCGGCGACATCGGCACGCCGCGTTCGACGCCGAGGATCTTGCCGGCTTCCGGATCGTTGACGAAGAAACTGATGAACTTTGCGGCGGCTTCGCCCTGCTTGGTCGTGGCACCCACGCTCCAGATCAGAGCCGGACGATAGTAATGGCCTGACGGGCCGCCCTTCTTCTCGCGCGGCAGCATGGTGATGCCGAGCTTGTTCTTGATGATCAGCTGATAGCCGATCATCTGGTTGGAATAGGCCATGCCGATAACCGATTTGCCGAGACCAAGGCAATTGGTGTCGATCGTGTTCTGGTCCAGCGTCTGCACGTCAGCGGCAACCGTGCCGCCCGCCTTGCGCAGCTTCTCCCAATAGTCGAACCATTCCTTGGCGTCGTCGACCGTGAAGCCGAGGCCTACGGTCTCCTTGGCGAAGACGCTCTTGCCGCGCTGGCGCAGCCAGGCGTCGAAGACATAATTGTAACGCGCCGCGTAGGGGCCGCCACCCTTGCCGGAGGCTTTCGCGAGTTCCACGGCGAGCTTGGCATACTCATCCCAGGTGAGATCGGGTGTAGGAAGCGGAATACCGGCCTTTTCGAATTCGACGGTGTCGAAGAACATCGCGAAGGAGTTGAGGCCGAGGCCGACGCCATAGAGCTTCCCGTCAACCGTGGTCAGTTTCAGCATATCGGCGCCGAAGCTGTCGACCTTCAGCGTCGAGGGAACGAATTCATCGAGC
The DNA here is from genome assembly GCF_014193935.1 of Rhizobium sp. BK377. Lineage (NCBI taxonomy): Bacteria > Pseudomonadati > Pseudomonadota > Alphaproteobacteria > Hyphomicrobiales > Rhizobiaceae > Rhizobium > Rhizobium sp. BK377. Next base: position 1,699,911 of record NZ_JACIAC010000001.1, on the reverse strand, counting down.
GGCAGGCAGGCGCCGCGTTTGGAATAGTCGGAGATCGTGCCCGGCTCGAGCTGGAAGACATCGGCAATCGAGCGGCCGGCCATCTGCGTTGCGAGCTTGGTCCAGTAGCCGTCGCCCGAAAGGGATTCACCGACGATGGTGACGCCGGGCGTCTTCGACTGGTAGAGCTTGGCAACATCGAGCGTGCGCTTGGCGCGGTCGTTGGAGCCCCACCACATGGCGCGAAGCGAAGCCTCCTCGGCAAATGCGGGGATCGAGCTGCCGGCGCCAAAAGCAAGGCCGGCCGCGGCACCCGCGGTTCCCATCAAGAATGAACGGCGATTGACCTGCATCATTTCCTCCTTTGTCTGATGCCCGATGCCATCCTCCAATGGTCTTTTCGAGCGTTCGGCAGGTAGAGTACGCAAAAAATTTCTGTTTGCAAGAAATATAGTTTGCTTGCAAATTTGCATAATTTGCATAATCTTTGCTGCATGAATGAGGTCAGGATGAACGAGACTAGGACCAGAAAGCCACGTCAGGCCGACATTGCCAGTCTGGCGGGCGTTTCCGTTTCCACGGTCTCACGGGTGCTCGCCAACGAGCCTGGTATCAGCGAAAACGTGCGGCGGCACATTTTGAAGGTTGCCGCCGAACATGGCTATCCGGTGAAGACTATTTCGGAAAGCGTTCCGGGCGGACTTGCTCTGATTGCCAGCGACGGGGCGACCGGCGGCCTCAGCGTCTTCTACGAATCGATCGTGGAGGGCCTTCGTGCCGGCGCCGCCGATGCTGGCATGCCTTTCGAGGTGCGGCTCGTGCGTGAAGACCGCACGATGCCCGATGTCGTCGGCGAATATATGCAGACGGCGGAAGCCGAAGGGCTTTTCCTCGTCGGCATCGATCCCGGCGATGCGCTGCGGGCTTGGCTGGAAGAGACGGGAACGCCGACCGTTCTCGTCAACGGTACCGATCCGCGCCTGCGCCTCGATGGCGTCTCACCCTCCAATTTCTTTGGCGCCTACGAGGCGACGAGCCGGCTCACGAAAGCCGGCCATCGCCGCATCCTGCATCTCACCGGCTCCCATCGTCACACGATCCGCGAGCGTGTGCGTGGCTTCGAAGCGGCGATTGCCGCGATTCCCGGTGCCGAGGGCCGGCTTGTTCCGCTCACCTTCCAGGGGAGCGCCAGCCGCGAAGCGCACGAGCGCACGGTCGCGATGCTCGCCGAGGATCCAGGTTATACGGCGGCCTTCTGCATGAACGATTTCATTGCCGTAGGTGTGCTCGAAGCCGTCACCGAAGCAGGCCTTCGCGTTCCCGAGGATTTCGCGATCGTCGGCTTCGATGACCTGCCCTGTGCCGTCATGACCAATCCCAGGCTTTCCACCATGCGCGTCGACCGCGTAGCGCTTGGCCGCGAGGCCATTTCCCTGATGATTTCCCGCTACCGCGACAGGGCTGCTCCCGCCCGCCACATCTGCCAGGCGGTTGTCCCCGTTGCTGGAGGCACCGTTCCCGATACCGACAAGCTGTGAGTGATGCCGATGACCTATGATCCCGCCAGCGCCAATCCGCTTGCAGGCAATCCGCTGAAGAACCGCGCCGATATGATCCGTGCTGTCAACGATCTCTTCAACCCGCTGCTGCCCTTCTTCTCCGATGGCAATGCCCGTGTTCGCCTCGATGGCGCCGGCGCCCATTTCGACCGGGCCGCTGCCGATCTCGAAGGCTTCGCGCGTCCGCTCTGGGGTCTTGCACCGCTCGGCGCCGGCAAGACCGCTTTCGACCACTGGCACCGCTTTGCTGAGGGCCTTGCGAACGGCTGCGATCCGGCCCATCCCGAATATTGGGGCACCGTCAATGCCCGCGATCAGCGTATGGTGGAGCTCGCCGCCCTCGGTTTTGCCCTGGCGCTGGTGCCCGACAAGATCTGGGAGCCACTCGACAAGCGCGCCCGCGACAACATCATCGCCTATTTCAAGCATGTCCGGCAGTTCGACTATGCCGACAATAACTGGAAATTCTTCCGCATCTTCGTCGATATAGCCCTCGGCCGCCTCGGCGCCGATTTCGACCGCAGCCTGACCAGGCGATATCTCGAGGAACTCGAAGGCTTTTACATCGGCGACGGCTGGTACCGTGACGGTAATATCCGCCGCATCGACCATTACATTCCCTTCGCCATGCATTTCTACGGCTTGATCTATTCCAAGCTGGTCGATGACGACTATGCCAAGCGCTACCGTGAGCGAGCCATTCTCTTCGCCAAGGATTTCCGCCACTGGTTTGCGCCCGATGGCGCAACGATCCCCTTCGGCCGCAGCCTGACCTATCGTTTCGCCTGTGCCGGTTTCTGGTCGGCGCTTGCCTTTGCCGATCTGGAGGCATTGCCCTGGGGCGAGGTCAAGCATCTTTGCCTCGAGCATCTGCGCTGGTGGCGGGATAAGCCGATCGCCAGCCACGACGGCGTTCTCTCCATCGGCTTCGGCTATCCGAACCTCTTGATGTCGGAGAGCTATAATTCTGCCGGCTCACCCTATTGGGCCTTCAAGGCCTTCCTGCCGCTCGCCATTGCTGAGGATCATCCCTTCTGGACCGCAGAGGAAAAGGCGCCTGAACAACCCCCCGAGGTCGTTCCGCAACGTCATCCGGGCATGGTGGTCATGCGTGCCGGAAATGATGTCGTGGCGCTGTCTTCAGGCCAGGAAAACCTGCAGATGCGCTTCGGCACGGAGAAATACGCAAAGTTCGCCTATTCCGCTCGCTACGGTTTCAGCGTCGAAGCCGATGAGCGTGCCTTCGCACTTGGCGCCTTCGATTCCGCGCTCGCCTTCAGTGACGACGGCCTGCATTACCGCGTCCGCGAAACCAATGAAGAGGCAAAGATCGCCGGCAACATCCTTTATTCCAGATGGTCGGCCTTCAAGGATGTGAAGGTCGAAACCTGGCTCGTACCATCGGCCCCATGGCATATCCGCGTTCACCGCATCACGACACCACGTCCGCTGCAGACCGCGGAAGGCGGCTTCGCGATTGCCAAACGTGATCTCGATGCGGATACGCTTTCGGCCGCCGAAGGCTCGGCCCATGCGATCGGCGAAGTGGATTTCACCGGCATCGTCGACTTGGGCTCGTCGATCAAGCGAAACGGCCTTGCCCAGAAAGCGCTGCCGAATACGAACATGATCGTTTCCAAGACGCTCGTGCCGCAGCTGCGCGGTGAAATTCCTGCCGGCGAAACAATTCTGATCACGGCTGCGTTGGCGTTGAACGATCCGGCTGCCGTATCGGGAGCATGGATGACGCCACCGAAAGCACCGGATATTGCTGCGCTCCAGAAGCTGATCAGCGAGGAGGGCATGACCGTTAGCGCCATCGAAGCGCCAGGACATATGCCATGAACCGGGCTGCCATCGTCCTTGCCATGGAGCCTTCCCGCACCGAGCATGTGCTGCCCGAGGCGGTCCTTCGCCGGCTGGATGGCATCGGGCGCCTGCTCGACGCCGAACCGCTTCAGCACTTCGACGACGAACGGGCAAAGCGTCTGCTCTCCGAGGCGGAAATCCTGATCACCGGCTGGGGTGCGCCCTATGTTGGCCGGGAGGTTCTAGCGCTTGCGCCAAAGTTGAAGCTCGTCGTTCACGCGGCGGGAACGGTAAAGGGCATCGTCGATGCCTGCGTTTTCGAGGCCGGCATTCCCGTCAGCCATGCGGCCGAGGCCAATGCCGTACCGGTTGCGGAATTCACGCTTGCTGCAATCATCTTTGCCGGCAAACATGTCTTCCGTTTCCGCGACATCTATGTTGGTGACCGCCATCGCGATCGCACCCATCCGATGCAGCGCGAGGCCATCGGCAACTATCGCCGCACGGTTGGAATTATCGGCGCCTCGCGCATTGGTCGCCGCGTCATCGATCTGCTGAAGCCTTTCCAATACAAGATATTGCTCTCAGATCCGACTGTCGATGCCAACCAGGCGCGCATAATGGGTGTGCACAAGGTCGAACTCGACGATCTCATGCGTCAGTCGGATATCGTATCCGTCCACGCGCCATCACTGCCGTCCACCTACCACATGATCGATGCGGCAAAATTGGCGCTGATGAAGGATGGGGCAACATTGATCAACACAGCCCGAGGTGCGCTGATCGATGAAGATGCTCTGCTGGCCGTTCTGAAGACCGGCCGCATCGACGCCATCATCGACGTGACCGATCCCGAAATACCGGGACCGGAATCGGCCTTCTACGATCTGCCCAACGTCTTCCTGACGCCACATGTTGCCGGTGCGGTCGGTCTCGAGCGCACCCGCCTCGGCGAAATGGCAGCGGATGAGGCCGAACGTTTTATCAAGGGCGAGCCGCTGCTTTACGGGCTCACCCTCGAAAACCTGGAAAATACCGCCTGAGTTTTACGACACCTTTCGCGAGTTGGGAGAACCGTCATTGGCAAGCTCCGGCATGAGGTCGGAGATATTGACGACCTTGCCGGTACGCGAGCTTGTCAGCGCCGCGATGCCACACAGCACGGACATGGCGCCGGCACGTGTGCCGGCCCGTTGCGCGAGCCTGTCCTGCATATCGGGCTTGAAAATCATGTTGCGCATTCGGTCGTCGCCACCGTAATGGCCGCCGGAGAAATGCGGCACCGTGATGCGCTCGACGGCCTCCTTGCCGTACGGGAAGTTGCGGATCAGCAGGATCGTGTCTTCCTTCGGCTCTTCCCATGGCTGCGCCTCATACTGGCGGATTTCGATACGGCCTTTGGTGCCGTTGAAGGCGAGGTGATGGCCCTCGATCGGCTGGAACGTGTTCAGCGAATAGGAGACGTGGACATTGTTTCGGTAGCGGATTGAAACGACCATCGTATCGGGAATGTCGATATCCTCGCGAAAAACGCAGCCGTCGCGGAAATAGCCGTCGATCTTCGAGGGATCCTCGTAGAGCGTATCGAGGAAGGGATCCTTTTCGAGATCGAGATAGTAGTCGCATTCTTGTGTGTGCGGACAGAGCTTGCAGCGCGGGCCGCGGAAAGGTCCCTTGCGGCCGTAATTCTGCAGGTCGGCAAAGGAGGTCACGGCATCAGGATCGCTGTCCAGATACCAGTTCAGAAGGTCGAAATGGTGAGTCGCCTTGTGAACGAAGAGGCTGCCGGAATTTTCCGTATAGGCGTGCCAGCGGCGGAAATAGTCGGCACCATGCTTGGTGTTGAGATACCAGTGGAAGTCGACCGAGGTAACGCGGCCGATCTCGCCGGAATTCAGGAGTTCCTTGATCTTTGCCGCGGTCGGCGCATAGCGATAGTTGAAGGAAACGTCGACCCGGCGACCGGTGCGCTTTTCGGCATCCAGAATCCGGCGAATCTTTTCCACCGAAGTCGTCATCGGCTTTTCGGTGATGACGTCGATGCCTGATTCCAGGGCACGCACGATGATATCGTCATGCGTATGGTCGGGCGTGCAAACGATCGCCAGATCCGGCTTCTGCTCTGCCAGCATCGCATCGATGTTTTCATAGAGCGGCGCGTTGCTGCCGATCATGGTGCGGGCGCGCTCGCCGCGCAGCGAATTCTTCTCGACGATCGCAGTCAGGTCGACATGCTCGCGCCAGCCGGAAAGCAGATCCTTGCCCCACATCGTGGTGCCGCGGTTACCGGTGCCGATTAGGGCAAAACGGCGTTTCTCCATCGAATGATTCCTCCTTCATACGTGATGAAACGATTGGATTTTAAAACTAGACTTGGCAGCAGCTCCTGAAGCGCTCGACGCAGGTGGCGATCACCTCATCGGCCGGACGCTTCCACCAGTTTTCAGCCGAGAAGATTTCGACCTCCTGCGCGCCGAGGAAGCCGGCGGCTTCCACCATCCGTCTTATGCCTTTGAGATCGATGACACCATCGCCCATCATGCCGCGGTCGAGCAGCATGTCCTTGGTCGGCACCAGCCAATCGCAGATGTGGTGGGCAAAGATGCGTTTCATCCGTCCGGCGCGGGCAATCTGATTGGCAAGATCGGGATCCCACCAGACGTGATAGACATCGACGGCAACGCCGACATCCTCGCCGAGCTGCTCGCACATATCGAGCGCTTGCCCAAGCGTGTTCACGCAGGCACGGTCGGCGGCATACATCGGATGCAGCGGCTCGATCGCGAGCTTCACGCCCGAAGCCTGCGCGTGCGGCAGCACGGCAGCGATGCCGTCGAACACCATCTGCCGGGCCGCAACGATATCCTTCGAACTGCCGGGCAGGCCACCAACGACGAGCACGAGGCAATCGGCCGAAAACGCCGCCGCCTCGTCGATGGCCCGCCTGTTGTCGTCGAGGTTCTTCTGCCAGTCGCTTCCGGTTGCCGCCGGAAAGAAGCCGCCGCGGCAGAGGCCGGTCAATTTGATCCCGTTTGACTTGACGATGCGCACGGCCTCATCGAGACCGGCCTTGGCGACCTGATCGCGCCAGGGCGCGATCGAGGTAATTCCGTGTTTCAGGCAGATATCGACAGCTTCGGCAAAGCCGCATTGCTCGCGGATCGTCGCGAGATTGATCGAAAGTCCTTCGACCTGCATGTCATTCCCCTCCCATTGCCATGCCGGCGATCAGTGAACGCCGTGGACGGCAAGCACCTGCTTCATCCGATCAGTCGCGACTTCCGGATCGGCGAGAACCCGAGCCTTATCGGCGAGGCGGAAAAGCTCTGCCAGATGCGTCAGCGAGCGCGTGCTCTGCTGGCCGCCGATCATCGTGAAATGATCCTGCAACCCGTTGAGATAGGCGAGGAAGACGACACCGGTCTTGTAGAAGCGGGTCGGCGCTTTGAAAATGTGGCGGGACAGCGGAACGGTCGGCTCGAGCAGATCGAAAAATTCGTGGTTACTCTTACGGCCGAGCGCATCGAGCGCTGCAGACGCTGCGGGCGCGATGGCGTCGAAAATGCCGAGAAGTGCATCCGAATGGCCCTGCCCGTCGCCAGCGATCAGTTCGGCGTAGTTGAAGTCATCGCCGGTATACATGCGCACGCCTTTCGGCAGCTGCCGGCGCATCGTCACTTCCTTCTCCTTGGAAAGAAGCGAAATCTTGATGCCGTCGACTTTTGCGGCATTGGCTTCGATGACCTGCAGGCAGGTTTCCATTGCCTTCAGATGGTCGCCATTGCCCCAGTAACCCGAAAGCGCCGGGTCGAACATTTCGCCGAGCCAGTGGATGACGACGGGTTCCTTCACCTGGCGAAGAATGCGGTCATAGACCTTGATATAATCGTCCGGCCCCTTGGCTGCCACAGCTAGGGCACGGCTTGCCATGAGGATGATGCGACCACCGGCGGCTTCCACCGTCTCGATCTGCTCCTCATAAGCCCTAATGATCGTGTCGATGGTCACATCGGGGCCAGGCGTCAGATGATCGGTGCCGGCGCCGCAGGCAATCAACGCATCCTTGCGGCCTGCGGCTTCGCCTAGTGCGCGGCGGATAAGCTCGCGGGCCTCCGGCCAGCCGAGCCCCATGCCGCGCTGCGCCGTATCCATCGCTTCGGCAACGCCGAGGCCGAGATCCCAGAGGCGATGGCGGAAGGCGAGGGTACGTTCCCAGTCGATCGCCGGTGTCAGCCAGGGATCGTTGTCGGCCAGCGGATCGGCCACAACATGGGCGGCGGCAAAGGCGATGCGCGGGAAGCTCTTGGCATCCCGCTTCTTAAGTTCGATCGGCGCGCCGGTCAGCGTATAGGGGATGAACTTGCCATCTAGGGGAAGATTGATCGTCGTCACGGCTCAGAACTCCAGCGTGGGAACATCGAGCCAGCGGCGCTCGGCCCAGGACTTCAGTCCGAGTTCTGCAAGCTGCACGCCCTTGGCGCCGGCTTCCAGCCCGTATGGCCATGGAGCATCTTCGACGACGTGACGGATGAACATCTCCCACTGCGCCTTGAAACCGTTGTCGAAGGCCTGCGTATCCGGCACTTCGTCCCAGGTCTTGTAGAAGTCGATGGTCTGCGGCTGGTCGGGATTCCAGACCGGCTTCGGCGTGTTGACGCGATGCTGACTCCAGCATTTCGTCAGCCCGGCAACGGCCGAGCCATGCGTGCCGTCCACCTGGAAGGTGACGAGGTCGTCGCGACGAACACGCACGGCCCAGGATGAATTGACCTGCGCGATCGCGCCGCCTTCCAGCTCGAAGGTCGCATAGGCTGCATCATCGGTGTCGCAGTTGTAGGGCTTGCCCTGTTCATCGATACGGGTGGGAATATGGGTTGCACCCAGGCAGGAAACGGCCTTCACCTCACCGAAGAGATTGTCGAGCACATAGCGCCAGTGGCATAGCATATCGAGGATGATGCCGCCGCCATCGGCCTTGCGGTAGTTCCAGGACGGGCGCTGGGCCGGCACGCCCCAGTCGCCTTCGAAGACCCAGTAGCCGAATTCACCGCGCACCGAGAGGATCTTGCCGAAGAAGCCGGAATCGCGCAGCAGCGCGAGCTTGCGCAGGCCGGGCAGGAAGAGTTTGTCCTGCACCACGCCGTGCTTGAGGCCGGAGGCACGCGCCTTGCGGGCCAGGTCGATCGCAACCTGCAGGTCGTCGGAGATAGGCTTTTCGCAATAGACGTGCTTGCCGGCATCGAGCGCCTTGGACAGCAGCTCTGCGCGCATCAGCGTGGTTCCGGCATCGAAGAAGATGGCGTCATCGGGATTGGCGAGCGCAGCATCAAGATCGGTCGACCAGCGCTTGATGTTATGCTTGCGGGCAAGCTCCTCCATCTTCGCGCCGTTGCGGCCGACGATGATCGGATCGATTTCCAGTTTCTCGCCGGATTTCAGCGTAATGCCGCCCTGGTCGCGAAAGGCGAGGATCGAGCGAACGAGGTGCTGGTTGTAGCCCATACGGCCGGTAACGCCGTGCAAAATGATCCCCAAACGTGCCACTTTTCCCTCCCTGGAAGCTTTTATGCGTCGGGAGCGGGCAGCCAGGCCCGGCCCTCCCGAGCCGGTAACTAAACAGTTACTTGATGGCAGAAGAGGAATATTGCTGTCAATAGCCAATTCGGTTTTTTGAAAATCAGCGCTTTATCGAGGCGAGCGTGACGTGAACGATGTGCCGTTCCCAGGCTTCGAGACTGGCAGGTGTGATGAGATCGCGGCCGAAGATCGTCGAAAGCGTGTACTGGTTGGACAGGTAGAAATAGCCGAGCGACGCGATTGTCAGATAGACATGCAGGGGATCGGCAGTCTCGATGAAGACACCTGTTTTCTTACCTTCTTCCAGCACCTGCGAAAGCTCGCCGATCAGGTGCGAATGCAGCTCCTTGAGCCGCACGGACTGGCGCAGCCAGCGCGCGCGGTGCAGATTTTCCGTACCGAGCAGGCTCAAGAATTCCGGATGCTGCAGGAAGTAGCGCCAGGTGAAGAGGGCAAGTTCTCCAATGCCCTCCTCGGGGCTGCGGGTGCCGATGTTGAGCGCGCGTTCGGCGGTGCGGATGCTGACGTAGGCCTCCTCCAGCACGCGCAGATAGAGCTGCTCCTTGTCGCCGAAATAGTGGTAGAGCATGCGTTTGTTGGTACCGGCGCGCTCTGCGATGGAATCGACTCGCGCGCCGCCCATGCCGTTTTCGGCAAATTCCCGTGTGGCCGCCTCAAGAATGGCCGCGCGGGTGCGCTCCGGATCGCGTTGGGCGGTTCGCTCAGCGGACGGGCGCTTGGTCTTCTTTTTTGCGCTCTCCCCAATGTCGTTCATGCGATTTCCCCTACTTCCCATGTTGCGCTCATAAGGCTTAAGCGGAAGAATGTAAAAACCCGAATTGGTCAGAGCAACCGGGCCAGCAACACCGCTTGACAGCCCGGAGGCTTTGAACATAACTTGTAACCAATTAGTTATTTGTTGCAAGATGGCTAATTCGGAAGCGTGTGGAGGCGCTTCGTGTTGGGAGGAGGAAAACCAATATGACTTTTCGTGTAAGCAGACGTAATTTCATGGCGGGTGGAGCAACGCTTCTTTCGCTTTCGGCGCTCGGAAACAGCGCTTTTGCCCAGGAAAACCGCCTGCGTCTCATCTGGTGGGGTTCTCAGCCGCGCGCTGACCGCACCAACAAGGTCTCCGACCTTTTCAAGGCGCAGCACAGCGGTGTTTCGATCACCGGCGAATTCCTCGGATGGGCCGATTACTGGCCGCGTCTCGCCACACAGGTGGCCGGCCGCAACGCCCCCGACGTCATCCAGATGGATTATCGCTACATCGTCGAATATGCCCGGCGCGGCGCTCTCGCTCCGCTGGAATCCTATATGCCCTCGAAGCTGCAGCTCGATGATTTTGACCCGGCGCAGATCGAAGGCGGCAAGGTCGACGGCCATTTCTATGGTGTCAGCCTCGGCGCAAACTCGGCAGCGACCGTCATCAACACAGTCGCCTTCAAGGAAGCCGGCATCGACGTGCCGACCAACAAGACGACTTGGGAAGAATTCGGCAAGATCGGTGCTGAAATCACCAAGGCCGGCAAGCGCAAGGGCTATTTCGGCTTTGCCGATGGCAGTGGCGGCGAACCACTCTTCGAAAACTATCTTCGCCAGCGCGGCAAGGCGCTTTACACGGCGGATTCGAAGATTGCTTTCGGTGCCGAGGATGCGTCCGAATGGTTCGACATGTGGGCCAAGTTCCGTGAGGCCGGCGCCTGCGTAACGCCCGACATTCAGGCGCTCTACAAGGATACGATCGATACCAGCCCGCTGACTGTCGGCAAGGCCGCCTGCGACTACGCCCACTCCAACCAGTTTGTTGGCTATCAGGCGATGGTCAAGGACAAGCTGATGCTCAGCAATTACATGCGCATCAAGCCGGACTCGAAGGGTGGCCACTACCGCAAGCCTTCGATGTTCTTCTCGGTTTCCGCACAATCCAAGGCAATCGACCAGGCCGTCGATTACGTGAACTTCTTCGTCAAGAACCCCGATGCCGCCAAGATCCTCGATGTCGAGCGCGGTATTCCGGAATCGAAGGCGATGCGCGACGTCGTTGCCGGCACGCTCGATGAAACCGGCAAGGTCCCGCTCGAATATGTCAGCGGTCTCGGTGATCTCGCAGGCCCGCTTCCGCCCCCGCCGCCGACCGGTGCCGGCGAAGGCCAGGTTGTCCTGCGCACTATCTCGGAGCAGGTCGCTTTCGGCCAGCTTACTCCGGCTGATGCCGGCAAGCAGCTCGTGGACGAAATCACGCGAATTCTCGCGCGGGGTTGATCTTATATGACCAATGCGATGCGCACGTCCGCAGGGACGGTAACCGTGGAAAGATATCAGGGAGTACGGGCTGACGGACGCTTCCGGCGGCTGTGGAATGCCAATGCTCCTGGCTATCTCTTTCTGCTTCCGTGGCTGGTAGGCTTTTTCGGCCTGACACTCGGCCCGGCCCTGATCTCTCTCTACCTTTCCTTCACCGACTTCGACATGTTGAGGGCGCCGGGTTGGGTGGGAGCTGCAAATTACGTGCGCATCGCTACGGCCGATCCGAAATTTGCGTCGGCCATGTCCGTCACATTGACCTATGTCGTCTTGTCGGTTCCCTTCAAACTGACCTTTGCGCTTCTTGTCGCACTTGCTCTGAACCGGGGCTTGCGCGGCCTGCCAATCTACCGCGCGATTTTCTACCTTCCGTCGCTTCTCGGCGGCAGTGTGGCGATTGCTGTACTGTGGCGCCAGCTTTTCGCCAGCGATGGTCTCGTCAATGCGGCACTTTCGCATTTCGGAATTGTCGGCCCGAGCTGGATTTCGCATCCGAGCTATTCGATCTACACGCTGGTCGCACTCTCCGTCTGGCAGTTCGGTTCGCCGATGATCATCTTCCTGGCCGGCCTGCGACAGATCCCGCAGGATATGTATGAGGCCGCCAGCCTCGACGGTGCGTCGAAATTCCGCCAGTTCTACAAGATCACCCTGCCGCTGCTGACGCCGGTGATTTTCTTCAACGCCGTCGTTCAGACGATCGACGCCTTCAAGGCCTTTACGCCGGCCTTCATCATCTCCGGCGGCACGGGCGGCCCGATCAATTCGACGCTCTTCTACACGCTCTATCTCTATCAGGAAGCCTTCGGCAATTTCCGCATGGGCTATGCCTCGGCGCTCGCCTGGATCCTCGTGGTGATCATCGCGATCTTCACCGCCTTCTCCTTCCTGACCTCGCGCTATTGGGTACACTACGATGACTGAGATGACCGCTTCCGTCACCGCGCCCCGGCCGCCATCGGATATCACCAAACGCAGCCTGCCGGCTTCGATCGTCATCCATGCGCTGCTGATCGCCGCATCGCTCCTGATGCTCTATCCGCTCTTGTGGATGGTGTCCGCGTCGGTCAGGCCGGAAAACGAGATCTTCTCCTCGACTTCGCTCATTCCGTCGTCAGTCGATTTTTCCTCCTATGTGCGCGGCTGGACCGGTCTCGACATCAGCTTCGGCCGCTTCTTCTGGAATTCGCTCGTCATCTCGCTGCTGGTGGTCGCCGGCAACGTCATTGCCTGCTCGCTGACGGCATTCGCCTTCGCGCGGCTGCGTTTTGCCGGTCGGAATTTCTGGTTCGCGATCATGCTCGGCACGCTGATGATCCCCTATCACGTGACGCTCATCCCGCAATATGTGCTCTTCCTCGATCTCGGCTGGGTCAACACCATCCTGCCGCTCGTCGTGCCGAAGTTCCTGGCAAGCGACGCCTTCTTCATCTTCCTCATGGTGCAGTTCTTCCGCGGCATCCCGCGCGAACTCGATGAGGCCGCGATGATGGATGGCTGCAGCGCCTGGCGCATCTATTGGAAGATCATGCTGCCGCTGTCGCTGCCGGTTCTGGCCACAGCCGCCATCTTCTCCTTCATCTGGACCTGGGACGATTTCTTCGGTCCGCTGATATACCTCAACGACATGAACACTTACACGATCCAGCTCGGCCTGCGCACTTTCGTGGACTCTACCAGCGCATCGGACTGGGGCGGATTGTTCGCCATGTCGACGCTCACCCTCGTGCCCGTATTCTTCTTCTTCCTGTTCTTCCAGCGCCTGCTGATCGAGGGCATCGCCACGACCGGCATGAAGCGTTGATGGATCGGGCGGGAAAGCCAGACAGGATAAAGTGACATGAGCATCAAGACAGTCGCGATCATCGGCTGCGGTATCGGCCGCTCCCATATCGTCGAGGGGTATCTGCCGCATCCGGACAAGTTCAAGGTTGTAGCGATTTGCGACCTGAACGAAGATCGCCTGAAGACGATCGGCGATGAATTCGGCATCGAACGGCGCGCGACCTCCTTCGATGAGCTGCTTGCCGATGACAGCATCGACATCATCGATATCTGCACGCCGCCCGGTATCCACAAGGAACAAGTCATTGCCGCACTTGCCGCCGGCAAGCATGTGGTTTGCGAGAAGCCGCTCACCGGTTCGCTCGCCGGAGCCGACGAAATCATCGCCGCCGAGAAGACCGCCAAGGGCACGTTGATGCCGATCTTCCAATATCGCTACGGCGACGGTGTCGAGAAAGCCAAGCGCATCATCGATGCTGGGCTTGCCGGCAAGTTCTACATGGGTTCGGTCGAGACCTTCTGGCGCCGCAAGCCGGAATATTACGCCGTACCCTGGCGCGGCAAATGGGCGACCGAACTCGGTGGCGTACTCGTCACCCATGCGCTCCATTTGCACGACATGCTCTTTTATCTCGCCGGTCCGGCAACCCGCGTCTTCGGCCGCGTGGCGACCAGGGTTAACGAGATCGAGGTCGAAGACTGCGCCTCCGTTAGCCTGCAGATGCAGAACGGCGCCTTCGTTTCGTTGTCCTGTACGCTCGGCTCGCAGAACGAGATCAGCCGGCTCAGGCTTCACTTCGAAAACATTACATTCGAGAGCAATCACGAGGCCTATGCGCCCGGCCAGGATCCTTGGCAGATTATTGCTGCCGATGACGAAGTTCAGGCGAAGATCGATGCCGTCATCGCTGACTGGCAACCCGTACCTCTGCGCTTCAACACGCAGATGCTGCGCTTCCACGATTATCTGATGGGCAAGGGACCGCTTCCGGTGACGAGCGCGGATGCAAGGCGTGCGCTGGAACTGGTCACGGCCATCTACGAATCTTCCGATAGCGGCGCCGATGTTGCCCTGCCGATCGGTCCTGACAGCCCGAAATACGCCGACTGGCGTGCAAGAACCAAATAAGAGGGGATTTCGGAACATGGCAACGAGTGTCGTTCTTCAGAAGGTCGAGAAGCGCTATGGCCAGCTCGACGTCATCCACGGCATCGACCTGACGATCGATCCCGGTGAATTCGCGGTCTTCGTCGGCCCCTCGGGCTGCGGCAAGTCCACGCTGCTGCGTATGATCGCCGGCCTCGAGGAAATCTCCGGTGGTGCGCTGCTACTCGACAATGAGCGTATGAACGAAGTGACGCCCGCCAAGCGCGGCATCGCCATGGTCTTCCAGTCCTATGCGCTCTATCCGCATATGTCGGTTTACAAGAACCTGGCTTTCGGCCTGGAAACCGCAGGCTACAAGCGGGCGGAAATCGAACCGAAAGTGCGCCGCGCCGCGCAGATCCTGCAGATCGAGAAGCTGCTGGAGCGCAAGCCGAAGGCTCTCTCGGGTGGCCAGCGCCAGCGTGTTGCAATCGGCCGCGCCATCGTGCGTGAGCCGCGCATCTTCCTCTTCGACGAGCCGCTGTCCAACCTCGATGCTGAACTGCGCGTCCAGATGCGCGTGGAGATTTCCCGCCTGCACCGCAGCCTCGGCAACACGATGATCTACGTTACCCACGACCAGGTGGAAGCCATGACGATGGCCGACAAGATTGTCGTCCTGAATTCCGGTCGCATTGAACAGGTCGGCGCTCCGCTCGACCTTTACAACAATCCCGCCAACCGTTTCGTCGCCGGTTTCATCGGCAGCCCGAAGATGAACTTCCTCAATGCCAGGATCGAGAGCGTCACTGACACTGGCTCGACGCTCAATGTCTGCGGCAACGCCATTCAGCTCGGCCGCCGGCTTGCCGGACAGGCGGGGCAGGACGTCACCTTCGGCATCCGCCCTGAACATCTTGCGTTGACGGAAGGCGGCACGGTTCTTTCGACCGTCAATGTCGATCTCGTCGAAAATCTCGGCGGCGCCACGATGCTCTACGCAACGACGCCGGACAATCAGGCGCTTACCATTGCGCTCGATGGCCAGCAGAAGGTCGAGCGCGGCACCAACGTGAAGGCCTCCTTCGATCCGGCGCGCTGTCACGTTTTCGACGCCACCGGCAAGACGATCTGAAAAAGCCGCGGCTTGACAGCCGATCCCTCTCAAGCCCATCATTTCCTTGAGGGCTACGAGGGGGATACGCGTGACGCCTGAAGAGAGGATTCATGCGCTTGGCATCTGGCAAGGTCCGATCGACATATCTCCGATCACCGGCGGTCTAACCAACCGGAACTACTTGGTGAGGGATGGCGCGCTGCGGCGCGTCGTTCGCCTGGGCGAAGATATTCCGGTTCACCATATCAACAGGCAGAACGAGCTTGCGGCAAGCCGCGCCGCCCATGCGGCCGGCATCTCGCCTGCCGTTATCCATCATGCGCCGGGTGTGCTGGTTCTCGATTTCATCGACGCAGCGCCGCTATCGCCCGATGATGTCAGAAAACCGGAAACGCTTGCCCGTCTCATCCCCTTGATCCGCGCCTGCCACCACGACATGGCCCGCCATTTTCGCGGTCAGGCGCTGATCTTTTGGGTTTTTCATGTGATCCGCGATTACATCGCAAACCTGAAGGCTGCCGGCAGTCCTCATGCGCCATTGCTGGACGACCTGCTCGCGAAAGCCGAATGTCTCGAAGAAGCCGCAGGTCCTTTCAAGATCGCCTTCGGCCATAACGACCTGCTAGCAGCCAATTTCCTCGATGACGGCAGGCGGCTTTGGCTGATCGATTGGGATTATGCAGGTTTCAACACGCCGCTCTTCGATCTCGGCGGCCTTGCCTCCAACAGCGAGTTTTCGGAAGAGGTGGAGCGCCTGATGCTGGAGACCTATTTCGATCGGCCGCTGACGGATGATCTCAACCGCCGCTACCAGGCCATGAAATGCGCCTCGCTGCTGCGCGAGACGCTCTGGAGCATGATCTCCGAGGTACATTCGACCATCGATTTCGACTACGCTGCCTATACTGCCGAAAACCTTGCCCGCTTCGAGCGCGCCTATCGGGCATTTGAACAGGATCATTGAATGACGAAGGAATTACCGAAAACGGCAAAGGCCGTGGTCATCGGCGGCGGCATCATCGGCTGCTCGACCGCCTATCATCTGGCCAAGCTTGGCTGGACCGATACGGTGCTGCTGGAGCGTAAGAAGCTGACGTCAGGCACGACATTCCACGCCGCCGGCCTCGTCGGGCAATTGCGTACCAGCGCCAACATCACCCAGCTTCTGGGATATTCCGTCGATCTCTACAAGAAGCTTGAAGCCGAGACCGGTCTTGGCACTGGCTGGAAGATGAATGGCGGCTTGCGGCTTGCCTGCAATGAGGAACGCTGGACCGAAGTTAAGCGCCAGGCGACGACGGCGCAGTCATTCGGCCTCGAAATGCATCTTCTGAATCCGCAGGAGGCCTTTGATCTCTGGCCGCTGATGACGACAGACGATCTCGTCGGTGCCGCCTATCTGCCGACGGATGGCCAGGCCAATCCCTCTGACATTACCCAGGCGCTGGCAAAAGGCGCTCGCATGGCCGGTGTCTCGATCTTCGAGGACACGGAAGTGCTCGATCTCGAAATCGACAGGGGCAGGATCCGCGCCGTCATCACGGCACAAGGCCGCATCGAATGCGAACGGGTCGTGGTCTGCGCCGGCCAATGGACCCGCAGCTTTGCCACTCGCTTCGGAGTCAACGTGCCGCTCGTCTCCGTCGAACATCAGTATATCATCACCGAATCCTTCGGCGTGCCCTCCAATCTCCCGACCCTGCGCGATCCCGATCGGCTGACCTATTACAAGGAGGAGGTCGGTGGCATGGTCATGGGCGGCTACGAGCCGAACCCTATTGGCTGGGCTCTGGACGGCATTCCCGAGGGCTTCCACTATACGGTGCTCGACAGCAACTTCGATCATTTCGAGCAGATCATGGAGCAGGCGCTCGGCCGTGTCCCGGCGCTTGAAAATGCCGGCATCAAACAGCTTCTGAACGGGCCTGAGAGTTTTACGCCCGACGGCAACTTCATTCTTGGCGAGGCACCGGAACTGAAGAATTTCTTCGTCGGTGCCGGTTTCAACGCCTTCGGCATCGCATCTGCCGGTGGCGCCGGCATGGCGCTTGCCGAATGGGTGACGAAGGGCGAGCCGCCCTACGATCTCTGGCCGGTCGATATCCGCCGCTTCGGCCGCCCGCATTTCGATACGGATTGGGTTCGCACGAGAACGCTGGAGGCCTACGGCAAACACTACACGCTGGCTTTCCCCTTCGAGGAATACTCGAGCGGCCGCCCTTGCCGCAAGTCGCCGCTCTATGAACGGCTGAAGGCGCAGGGCGCCTGCTTCGGCGAAAAGCTCGGCTGGGAGCGGCCGAACTGGTTTGCCGATCTCTTCTCCAATGAAGAGCCGAGGGACATCTATACCTACGGCCGCCAGAACTGGTTCGATGCCGTCGGCCGGGAGCACAAGGCGGTGCGCGAGGCAGCCGTCATCTTCGACCAGACCTCCTTTGCCAAATTCGTGCTGAAGGGTAGGGATGCCGAGGCTGCCTTGTCATGGATTGCCGCCAATGACGTCGCAAAGCCCGAGGGATCGCTGATCTACACGCAGATGCTGAACGACAAGGGTGGCATCGAATGCGACGTCACCTGCGCGCGCATTGGCGAGGATGAATACTACATCGTCACCGGGACCGGTTTTGCCACGCATGATTTCGACTGGATCTCGCGCAATATTCCCGATGGCCTTCACGCCGAACTGGTCGACGTCACCTCAGCCTATACCGTGCTCTCGCTGATGGGGCCGAGTTCCCGCGCTATCCTGGAAAAGGTCACGACCAGCGATGTCTCCAACGCCGCTTTCCCCTTCGGTCGGGTCAAGACCATCGGCATTGCCGGCTGCCCTGTCCGGGCACTGCGTATCACCTATGTCGGTGAGCTCGGTTATGAGCTGCACGTGCCGATCGAATACGCGACGACCGTCTATGACGCTCTGATGGCCGCGGACGGCCAGTTCGGCCTCATCAATGCCGGTTACCGCGCCATCGAAAGCTGCCGCCTGGAAAAGGGCTATCGCGCCTGGGGTTCCGATATCGGCCCTGATCACACGCCTGTTGAAGCCGGCCTCGGCTGGGCGGTGAAGACGCGAAAGAACACGCCCTTCAAGGGCCGCGAGGCGATCGAGCGTCAGCTCGAAAGCGGTGTGAAGAAGATGCTAGCCTGCTTCGTACCTGACGATCCCGATATTGTGCTGCTCGGTCGCGAGACCATCTATCGTGACGGCAAGCGCGTCGGCTGGCTCTCCAGCGGCGGCTTCGGCTACACCATCGGCAGATCGATCGGTTATGGCTATGTCCGTAATCCTGACGGCGTAACGGAGGATTTTGTCCTCTCCGGCACGTATGAACTGGATGTCGCCCGCGAGCGCGTGCCCTGCAAGGTTTCGTTGAAGCCGCTCTATGACCCCGAAATGAAGCGAATAAAGGCTTAGAGCAATTGCAATGGGAACCGTTTCCCCTGGCGTATTCTCATCTCATGGCAGCCATGGGATGAGAAGGGCTGGCTAACCCTTCAATAAAGGGGTAGCCTGTTATCCTGGATGAGAATCTCCAGCTTGTTCGCCACGTCCTCGGTCCACGCGATATTCGCGGTGAGCGCCTTCGGAAACAGCCCTGGCAGCTTGAACAGTGCAGCTGAGACCGCCCCGCCATTGCGTGGCACATCGGCAATCAAAGCCGTAATCTCGCCAGCTCGAGGATCACGCAACTCATAGCGCTCGCCATTGCGGTCGATGCCCATCGCATAGCGCATCCAGGCTGCGACGGCGATGGCATAGGTCTCCGCCTTGCTACCCTTGGCAAGCGCTTCCGTTGCCGGCTCCAGCAGTCGCTGCGGCAGTTTCTGCGTGCCGTCCATGGCGATCTGATAGGTGCGGTGGGCGATCGCCTTGTTTGCAAAGCGTGCTATCAATTCGTTCGCATAGACGTCGAGGTCGATCCCGGGAACCGGATCCAGCGTTGCCGCCGCCGCATTCATGTGCCGGCGCGCGAGTGCTGAAAGTCCGGCATCATCCATGACATCGCGGACGAATTCATAGCCTGCTGTATAGCCGAGATAGGCGAGCAGCGAATGCGCGCCATTCAGCATGCGTAGCTTCATCTTCTCATAGGCCGAGACTTCCTCGACCATCAGCGCGCCGTGAACCTTCTCCCAGGCAGGTCGGCCGTTGGCGAAATGGTCTTCGATCACCCATTGGGTGAAAGGCTCCGTCTCGATTGCCGCCAGATCCGTGCGGCCCGTCAGCCGCTTGGCATCGGCATAGGTCGCGTCGGTGCTTGCCGGTGTAATGCGGTCGACCATCGTGGAAGGGAAGGGCACATTCGCCTCGATCCAGTCGCGCAACTCGGCATCGATACGGGCCGTGAACTCCAGCACCAGACGCTTCAGCACCGCGCCGTTGCTCGGCAAGTTGTCGCAGCTGAGCGGCGTAAAGGGAGGTATGCCCTTCTGCCGGCGTCGCGCCAGACCCTCGACGAGATAGCCGATGACGCCACGTGGCGCATGCCGGTTGGCCAGGTCAGCAACGATATCGGGATGCTTGAGATCGAGCCCGCCTGTTGCCGGATCGAAACCATAGGCTTTCTCCGTCACCGTCATGCTGACGATGCGGATATCAGGGTCTTCGAGCCGTGCCAGCAGGCCCGCCGGATCGCGCGGCGCCACATGTGCTTTCAGGATCGAGCCCATAACATGCGCCGTCGTGCCCGAAGTATCGCGGATCAGCACCGTATAGAGCCCGTTCTGGGCGGAGAGATTGTCCGCGACATCGGGCGTGCGCAGGCTCGCCACCTCGATGCCCCAGTCGCCGCCGGCAGCCGCCAGTGCGCCATCCGTGAAAGGTGCGAAATGCGCACGGAAGAAGGCACCAGGGCCGAGGTGCAGGATGCCGGCCTTCAGCGCATTGCGGTCATAGGCAGGAAGCTTCGCCGTCGGCGCAAGGCCGGTTACGTTCTGCAGTCTGTCGCTCACAGCTTGTAGGCCTTCTTTGCATTGTCATAGGAAAGTTCGCGCGCGACAATCTCGGCTTCCTTCCTGGAAATCCGGTGCTCGGCCGCCAGCTGCGCCAGGAAGCGGCAGACCTCGCGGCGCCAGACGTCGTGGCGAGCAGGGATCGACAGAAGCGCGCGGGTGTCGTCGTTGAAGCCGGCGAGATTGGCGAAGCCCGCCGTCTCCACCACTTGATCGAGGTAACGACGGATGCCGAGCGGGCTGTCGTGGAACCACCAGGGCGGGCCGATCATCAGGCAGGCCCAATGGCCGGCCATCGGCGCGAGCTCGCGGGCATAGGTTGTCTCGTCGAGCGTGAAGAGCAGGATGCGCAGATCAGGCGCGTGGCCGTATTTCGACAGCAGCGCATTGAGGCCGCCGACCCAGTCGGTGCGCGTCGGAATGTCGGCGCCCATGTTCGGTCCGCGGGTTGCGAAAAGCTCGCGGTCGGTATTGCGGCGCGAACCGGCATGGATCTGCATCACCATGCCGTCTTCGGCAGAGAGCCCAGCCATCTCCGTCATCATCTGCCCGCGGAAAAGTTCGGCATCGGCTGCCGAAAGTGCCCCCTTCAGCGCCTTGTCGAGCAGCGCCTGCTTGTCCGCAAGCGGCAGATCGGCGGTAAAGGCACTCGGCACGCCGTGGTCCGTCGCCGTCGCCCCGAAACGACGGAAATAGGCACGCCGTTTGCGATGCGCCTCGATGAGGCCATCCCATTTGGTGATGTCGCAGCCGGTAATTTCTCCGAACTTGATCAGATTGTCGCGGAAGCCGACGGCATCAGGATCGGTGACGCTGTCGGGCCTATAGGTGGTGCGCACTTTGCCGATCCAGCCGTCCGCCGCCATCTTCTGGTGATGCGGCAGCGGGTCGAGCGCGCCCTCGGTCGTGGCGATCGTCTCGATACCGAAGCGCTGGTGCAGCGCCCGCGGCCGGAACTCAGGAAGCTTGAGCTGTGCATTGATGTGGTCGTAGAGCGCATCGGCGTTGTCGGTCGTCAGCGGCTCGGTGCAGCCGAGCACGGCCGACATGGCGTGATCGACCCAAAGGCTCGACGGTGTTCCGCGGAAAAGATGGTATTTGGCGGCGAAAGCGCGCCAGATATCGCGGCCGCTCGAAACCGTCTTGCCGTCGAGACGCGGTACACCGAGCTGGTCAAGCCTGGTGCCGGTACTGTGCAGCATACGGAAGAGGTAATGATCGGGAATGACAAGCAGCGAAGAGGCGTCTTCGAAGGCCTTGTCGTCAGCGAACCAGGATGGTTCCGTGTGCCCGTGCGGGCTGACAATCGGAAGAGAGCGCACCGTCTCATAGAGATCGCGCGCTATTGTCCGCGTTGTCGGATCGGCGGGAAAGAGCCGGTCCGGATGAAGAAAGCCATTGCCTACATCCATCAGTTTTCCTCCCTGATGGACAGTGGCCTACCCCACATCATCAGACGCGGCAAGGCCTTTTGGTAACCAGACGGTCCACTTTCGGATCGTTTTCGCGAGGACTCGAAACCATTGACGCTCCGGCCTATTTCGGCTTTGGAATGCCACCTGGTATCAGGGGAGAAAACCGATGTTCGACGAGGCAGCCCGCATAACAAGGCTCGAAGAGATGCTGGCCCACCAGGCAAAGACGATCGACGAGCTTTCTGATCAGCTTGCCGAACAATGGAAGGTCATGGAGCAGACGCGCGCCAAGCTCGACCGATTGACCGAGCGCTTCCTGAGTCTCGAAGAGCAATCGCTGGAAGCGCCGGCGATCACCAAGCCGCCGCATTACTGAGCGGCCATGCCGCCGAACCGTGCTCGGCGGCGTCCGAAGGCTTCCTGCAGCAGGAAAGCGGTTTCGCGTTTTCGCCCTTTGCGATATAGCCCGGAAAGATAAGCTGAACGAGAGACATCCCATGGCGGCCACCATCCGTTATCACCAGGGCGATATTTCCGCGGCGGATGCCGCCCGTTACACCGGTGCGATCGCGATCGACACCGAAACGCTGGGCCTCGTTCCGCGCAGGGACCGTCTCTGCGTCGTTCAGCTTTCACCGGGCGACGGCTCTGCCGATGTGATCCGCATAGCGGCCGGTCAGAAGGAAGCGCCGAACCTCACCGCGCTGCTTGCCGATCCGTCGCGCCAGAAGATCTTTCACTACGGCCGCTTCGATATCGCGGTGCTCTTCCATACGTTCGGTGTCACCACGACACCGGTCTTCTGCACGAAGATCGCTTCGCGCCTCATCCGTACCTACACGGATCGCCACGGCTTGAAGGACAATCTCAAGGAGATGCTCGACGTCGATATTTCCAAGGCGCAGCAATCCTCCGACTGGGCTGCCGAAACACTCTCGCAGGCGCAGCTCGAATATGCCGCCTCCGACGTCCTTTACCTGCATGCGCTGCGCGACAAGCTGAACGAGCGCCTGATTCGCGACGGCCGCCTGGAACACGCGACAGCCTGCTTCGAATTCCTGCCGACGCGCGCCAAGCTCGATCTTCTCGGCTGGGAAGAGGCAGATATCTTCGCCCATAGCTGAGGCGCATTTTATCCGACATACCAGCACGGCCGCGGACATCGTCTGCGGCCGTTAGCTATTCATTAAGACGTCTTCGTTAAGATTATTGTTAATTTTTATGCACTCGACGGCACAAAAAGTGCCGATGCGGACAGGAGGATCTGCCGGGATGCAAGAGACCGGATGAGCGCGGTCTCTTTGTAGAACCTGCTTTCATAGCCACTTAGCGAAAGGAGCGTGCCTGTGTTGTCTCCCATTCGTTCAGCGTCCAATGCAAGCCTTTCTTCTCAGGGTCAGGCGGCGGCAATCGTTGCCGGTGGCCTCGGCCGTTCCGTGGTCGCCCCCGCTCCGGTGAATGCAGTTGAAGCAGCCGATCTGAATGCCGCGATTGCCGGCAAGCTCAATATTCTGCTTATTGCCGCGCGCCAGCGCATGATTGAAGCGCTTCTCGACATCATCAATTCCACGGGACGCACCATCGCTCTGCAACGCGGCGAGGGTGAATCCGATCAGGCCTTTGCCACACGTGTCGCTGATGCCGTCCGTCGCATGCCCGACGCCGAGATTGATGCGGTCGAGCGCCAGCTTTCCGACGACGGACATAGCCTGCCGCTGAGAATGATCGCCGCAGCCCTCAAGGATCCGACCGGGCCGGAGGCCACCCGTGTCATCGCCTATCTCGAGATTATCAGCTACAAGGACAGGGATCTCGCAGCCCGCGCCGTTGTCCGCTCTTATCGCCAGAATGATGCTGCACCGCTGCCGCGCGCCGAGCCGCGGCCGGAAATCAAGCTTCAGGGAGAAACCCTGTCCGCGGCGCGCCAGTCCTCAGCAAAACCGGTTGAAAGTGCAGCGATGCCTGCTGCCGAAGAAATTGTCCCGGCCGAAACGGCTCTTGTCGTGACGACCGACCCAATCGTCGAGGACCAGCAGACCAACAATCAGCCCGCCACAGCGGCGCATGAAGCTTCACCGCAGTCGACCGCGCTACGAGAAACAGAAGAAGGCCAGGCTGCAGCGGCAGAACAGGAAGTGGCCGAACCGGAACAGGCCGGAGCCGCTGCTGAGCAGCAGACAATCTCCGCCAAGGCTGATCCGGTTATCCCGCGCAACTGGACCGGCATCGCAAGCTCCATGACCGAACAGGTTTCGCAGATGATCGCGACGATCATCCGCGAGCAGGAGGCAACTGTGCTGTTGATGGATACGCCTGTCGAAGCCGCCGTCGAAATCGATGCAATGTTGGACGAGGCCTTCATCAGCGATGCGACGGAGAGCCTGGTTCGCACAACCCGGGAGGATGTGATCGAACCCGCATCGGCCCAGGCCGCCCAAGCTTCCCGCCCGTCCCAGGCGGAGATCGCAACAGCCGCCCAGACGACAGGCCCCGCCAGGGACATTGCCGCTCAGCCGCAGCCGGTTCCTCCCTCGGCGGTCGAGACACTCTCATACGTTCCGCTCGCGGCACGTATGCCGGACGGTCTGCCCTATGCCCAGACGCCGTACCAGTTCGCTCGTGACGAATATAAGGCGACCAAGGCCGATGAGCCGCCTCGTCGCCAACATGAAAATGGCGACTCTCAGGATCAGCAGCAACAGCAGCAGGCGCAATCCGGTCAGGGCGGCGATGAGCAGCAGGCCGAGGAGGGCGAAGCCCCGCGGGAGGAGCGGCGCCAGCCGAAAATGTTCGATCCCGATCCGTCGACTGCTCCGGCAACAGTCGCCGACCCGGTCTATGCCCTCTACCAGCGCATGGTCGGCTGGGAATAATCCAACCGGAATTTCAGACAATCTCCTAAAACAAAAGAACCCGCCGGATCGCTCCGGCGGGTTCTTCATTTCAAAGGATCAGCGAAAATTATTCGCCGCCGCGGTTCTTCAGAGCAGCACCCAGGATGTCGCCGAGCGAAGCGCCCGAGTCGGACGAACCGAACTGAGCGACGGCTTCCTTCTCTTCTGCGATTTCCAGAGCCTTGATGGACAGCATGATCTTGCGGTCCTTCTTGGAGAAGTTGGTAACGCGGGCGTCAACGGTCTGGCCGACCGAGAAGCGTTCCGGACGCTGCTCGTCGCGATCGCGGGCGAGGTCGGCGCGACGGATGAAGGAAGTGATGTCCTCGTGATTGACGAGCTTCACTTCGATACCGCCGTCGTTGATCGCGATGACTTCGCAGGAAACGACTGCATTCTTGCGAAGGTCGCCGGAAGCTGCCGCTTCGCCGACTGCATCCTTGCCGAGCTGCTTGATGCCGAGCGAAATACGCTCCTTCTCGACGTCGACGTCAAGAACGACTGCCTTGACGACGTCGCCCTTGTTGAACTCCTCGATGACCTGTTCGCCTGGACGGTTCCAGTCGAGGTCGGAGAGGTGAACCATGCCGTCGACATCGCCGTCGAGGCCGATGAACAGGCCGAATTCGGTCTTGTTCTTGACTTCGCCTTCGACTTCAGTTCCGGCCGGATGGCTGCGGGCGAATGCTGCCCACGGGTTTTCCAGCGTCTGCTTGAGGCCGAGCGAAATACGGCGCTTGGACGGATCGACTTCGAGAACGACGACTTCGACTTCCTGGCTCGTGGACAGGATCTTGCCGGGGTGAACGTTCTTCTTGGTCCAGGACATTTCCGAGATGTGGATCAGGCCTTCGATGCCCGGCTCCAGCTCGACGAACGCACCGTAGTCGGTGATGTTCGTGACGGTACCGGAAATCTTCTTGCCTTCCGGATACTTGGCCTGGATGCCATCCCACGGATCGGACTCGAGCTGCTTCATGCCGAGCGAGATGCGGTGGGTTTCCTGGTTGATGCGGATGATCTGAACCTTGACCTGCTGGCCGATGTTCAGGATTTCCGACGGATGGTTCACACGGCGCCATGCCATGTCGGTGACGTGCAGCAGGCCGTCGATGCCGCCGAGGTCAACGAACGCACCGTAATCGGTGATGTTCTTGACGACGCCGTCAACAACCTGGCCTTCTTCGAGGTTCTGAACGATTTCAGAACGCTGCTCGGCACGGGACTCTTCCAGAACCGTACGGCGCGAAACCACGATGTTGCCGCGGCGCTTGTCCATCTTGAGGATTTCGAAGGGCTGCGGGTTGTGCATCAGCGGAGTAACGTCGCGGATCGGGCGGATGTCGACCTGAGAACGCGGCAGGAAGGCGATCGCACCGTCGAGGTCGACCGTGAAGCCGCCCTTGACCTGGTTGAAGATAACGCCTTCGACGCGCTCGCCAGCTTCGAACTTGGCTTCGAGCTTGATCCAGCTTTCTTCGCGGCGAGCCTTCTCGCGCGACAAAACAGCTTCGCCAAGCGCGTTTTCGATGCGCTCGACGTAAACTTCGACTTCGTCGCCGACCTTCAGCGAACCGTCCTTGGCACGTGCGCCGAATTCCTTGAGCGCGATGCGGCCTTCGACCTTCAGGCCAACGTCAACAACGGCGACATCCTTTTCGATGCCCGTGACGATACCCTTGGTAACATAGCCTTCAGCCAGATCGTTCTTGGCAAAGGACTCTTCGAGAAGGGCCGCGAAATCCTCGCGAGAGGGAGTAGCTACTGACATAAAATCTCCTGCGTGGCCTTCGATAGCTTCAAGGCTCACGTATGCGCCGGTTGGTTCGAGTTGAATGGGCCTGAACCCAGTCCGCCTTTTTTCAAGAAGGCAATCCGGCGCGTGGACGGAATTTCAGGCTTGCTTTCGCACGAGCGTCCCGCGCATGAAACGCGGAAAGCGCTTGATTAGGCATTTCGGCTCAAGGCGGCGTCGATAAACGACTTAGCGGCTTGAAACGCGGCCTCTATACTCATTTCCGACGTGTCAAGCAAGTGCGCATCGACTGCCGGTTTCATCGGGCTGTCCGCCCGGTTCATGTCGCGATCGTCGCGCCGTTTGACGTCTTCGAAGATCGCTTCGAAATCTGCTGATCCGCCCTTGCCGATGATCTCGTCGTAACGGCGCTTCGCACGGACTTCCGGCGATGCCGTCACATAGAGTTTCACCGGTGCGTCGGGGCAAACGACGGTGCCAATATCGCGCCCGTCGAGAACCGCCCCCGGCGCTTTCTCGGAAAACCGCCGCTGCGCCTCAACCAGCGCCCGGCGAACCGCCGGCATCACGGCAATTTTCGAGGCGGCTTCGCCGATCTCGTGTTTCGACAATATATCGCGATCGAGGCCTGCGAGTTCAACCTCCCGCGCCATCTTTTCAGCGACAGTCTCGTCGTCGAGCGGCAGTCTGGCATCGATGAGTGCCTTTGCCGTCGCCCGGTAGGTGAGGCCGGTGTCGAGATGGTGAAAGCCGTACTGCTCCGCGATCCGGCGCGAGAGCGTGCCTTTGCCCGCTGCGGCCGGGCCATCGATGGCGATGATGAAGCTGTCGGTCATAGAGTCCTTCCGTACAAAGGCTGCCATAACGGCATACCAATTCCTGTATTTCGGCTCGCTTTGCCATCTCGGTAAGGTCCTTGGCAATATCCGTGCAGCCGCAACCTGCCGGTTCCGGATGACTTTCGTGCTCGAGTGGATGGGCACGGATCAGCGCATGCTGCACATTGAGATCGTCTTCGCGGAAATGGTGTGGCTGGTACATGTCAGGCCTGCTCGATCTTCGCCCCGAGGCTCTCCATCAGGTCCATGAACTGAGGAAAGCTGGTTGCAATCACACTGCCGTCGTCGATCCCGACAGGATGCTCTGAAGCCAGCCCCATGACAAGGAAGCTCATGGCGATACGATGGTCGAGATGCGTGATGACCTGCTCGCCGCCAGCATTGCCGAGCCCCTTGCCATCCGGCCGGCCGGTAACGGAAAGCCAGTCCTTGCCTTCTTCGCATTCGACGCCGTTGAGCTTCAGCCCTTCCACCACAGTCGTGAGCCGGTCCGATTCCTTGATCCGCAGTTCCTGTAGCCCGTTCATGACCGTTCTGCCCTTGGCAAAGGCGGCGGCGACGGCAAGTACCGGATATTCATCGATCATCGACGGTGCCCGCTCGGTCGGAACGCTGATACCGGTCAATTCCGAATGGCGCACGCGCAGGTCCGCGATATCCTCGCCGCCCGCAAGCCGCGGATCGAGGATCTCGATATCGGCGCCCATCTCCTGCAGCGTCAGGATTAACCCGGTTCTCGTCTGGTTCATCAGTACATTGGAAATAGTGATGTCCGAGCCCGGCACCAGCAAAGCCGCCACCAGCGGGAAAGCCGCGGAGGAGGGATCGCCAGGCACGTCGATGATCTGGCCGGTTAGCTTGCCGCGGCCCTGTAGACGGATCGTCCGCGTGCCGTCCTTGTCGGTCTTGATCGAAAGTTCCGCGCCGAAACCAGCCAGCATCTTTTCCGTATGGTCACGCGTGATCGCTGGTTCGATAACCGTTGTCACGCCCGGTATGTTGAGACCGGCCAGCAGCGCCGCCGATTTCACCTGTGCCGAGGCGACGGGCAGGGTATAGCGGATCGGTGCCGGCGTTTCCGGCCCGCGCAGCATGACCGGCAGGCGGTCGCCCTCCACGGCCTTCACCTGCACGCCCATGCGGCGTAATGGATCAAGCACGCGGCCCATCGGTCGCCGGGAAAGCGAGGCATCGCCGGTAAAGACGGTGTCGAAATCATAGACGCCGGCAAGGCCCATGATCAGGCGTGCGCCGGTGCCGGAATTGCCAAAATCGAGCGGAACCTCCGGCGCAAGCAATGCGCCGTTGCCTGTTCCGTTGACGGTCCACGCATCGTCTTCCTTACGGATCACGGCACCCATGGCCTGCATAGCCTTGCCGGTATTGAGCACATCCTCGCCTTCGAGGAGCCCGGTAATGCGCGTTTCCCCCGATGCCAGCCCGCCGAGTATCAGTGCACGATGCGAGATCGACTTGTCGCCGGGAATACGGACGGTTCCGGAAAGCCCAGCGGATTTGCGGGCGATGGCCGGCTTCGATGCGGAACCCTGCGACATGGGTTAATCCCTTGCAAAGGCAACATATTCGCGCCGCTCACAGCTCGCTGCCGGAATGTTTTCCCGGTTGATTCTGCGGCAATCGCGGCTGGTTAGCACAAACTTGCCGAGCGGTCATCCGCGATGCTGGCGAAAAGCCTGAAGTGTCCGTGAACTTTAGCTTTGACACGGGAAGCCGTACCGATTAAGGGGACCGGCTTATAAATTCCGAATAGAACGCCGGTTTGACGGCATTTGCCGAATCTCGCATTCGGCCATTCTCACGAGGCTTATAGTGGCGAAAGCGGAACTTGGAACCAAGCGCACCGATCCGGAAACCGGCAAGAAGTTCTACGATCTAAACCGGGACCCGATCGTTTCTCCTTACACCGGTAAATCCTACCCCCTGTCCTTCTTCGAAGAAACCTCGGCAATTGCCGAAGTCCAAGATGAAGATGAGGTTGCAGAAGTCGATACCGAAAACACCGAAGTCGAATTGGTTTCGCTTGAGGACGCCGATGACAATTCCGGCGGCGACGACATCCCGGATATGGGCGACGACGATGTCGAAATCGAAGGCGATGACGACGATACCTTCCTCGAAGCCGATGAAGATGACGAAGATGACGACATGAGCGACATCATCGGCGTCACCGGCGACGAAGACGAAGTCTGATCGAACGAATACCGGCCCGGACGACAAAAATTTCCCGGGCCGGATTTTTTAGGCTTGCCATCTGCGAAAACCGCAAGTAATAAGCCGCCACTCCAGAGGGAACGCCTTCCGGAGCATCCCAGGACCGGCGCAAGCCGGACCACCCTGATGGGGCTATAGCTCAGCTGGGAGAGCGCTTGCATGGCATGCAAGAGGTCAGCGGTTCGATCCCGCTTAGCTCCACCAAATTTCGCTTCGTTCGTTATTTCCCTTAGAAATCAATCTGATGTGGCCTGCCGCTGAGCGGGCAAGTACCCAAAGAAGTACCCAGCGAGCATACCCAAATCTGAGCGCTATGGTTTCGTTCTAGTCCAGCGTCGAGTCATGTGTTCGTACTCGGCCCGGAAGAATCGGCAGATTGACCGAATCGAGCGCAGCTTTTGCTCGTCATCGCCATTAGTTTTGCTGAGCCGGTCCTGCCAGACCCGCAAACCCTGGGCTAAAGACTTCACGATTTCCTGCGGTGCATTTGAACGTGAGCCTTGCAGCCGTTGCGGATAAACGCCTGTCATGATGTAGGGGTGGCGAAGTTGATCCTGATAAGCCTCGCGTTGGGCTGACCAAAGAGCGTGAGCAAGTGGCTTACCAAAATGCTTACCGATTGTTCGCAGGAGTACATCCTCTGCCTCGACGCCTGTAACCGGCCATAGCGTGCCAACGTAGGCCCGTGCGTTCGCGAACATGAAGCGCTTGGAGAGTTCGTGCCATGAAACGCAAGCGTTGTTAAAAATGACCGGTGTGCGGTAGTTAGCTAAAGCTGCCGGGAGCGCTATGAGGTTGTTGTCGAACATGCGAAGTGCCGCCGAGCCCAAAACGCGGTCTATGGTTTCCTTGGAAATTGGCTCCAATTCGTGCGTCTCGTGAGTTTGACGCATATATTCAAGTATTGCCGAGCCGACGAAGACCTTCTTGCTTTTTTCTGGATCATTCCAAAGCACGCTATCCAGGGAATGAAATCGGTCAAATCGTGTTAAGTGTACTATGTCAGGATCGTCATCTGACTGAGCAATACCCAGCGCTATGTCTACAACAAGCTGTCTCGACTTACCAACGGCATCCTTGAATTCGTACGTCCAACGATAACCTGGGGCGTCCCCGCAGTGAGTAGCGATGATCAATAAATCATATGGGAAATGCTCAATCATCAGGCTTACGTCGCGCACGTTCGCAGCGGGTCCCTTGTATCCCCGCACGAATGTCCCCCGTTGCGCCAGCAGCTGGGCGGCGGTCGCAATTTCTGGTGCAGGTGTCTGACCGGGGTCTACTACAACTGCCGAAACAGTTTCACCCTCGTTTGAGGTTGTGCCAGCGAAACCGTTGATGATCGCCATTCCGAGATCGGGATAGGTGAACAAGTGCGTGGAGGGCGCTTCGGTATATCCAAAACCAAAGGGCAGCTTGTTTGTTATGAACGTCAGTGATGGAGATACCGGGAGTCTTAAATCTCCACAGAAAGAGCGTAATTGCGACCGCAGGTTCTCTCTAAGTTCATGGGCAGAGTAGTCCGGATGGTCATACAGCGAGTAAAAAGTCTCCAATATGGCGTCAGCCACATCAGCAGGGACCTTGGGGATGATAGCAAGTCCGGCTCCCAGTCCATATGCGTAGTTGGCTGCAATGACCTCACTGAGTTCATGTCCCTGTTCACAAACCACTAAATGCCCTGTTCGACCTTCGACAACTTCGCAGGGGGATGGTCCAGTCGTAAACTCGATCATCCGACGCTCACGGAGAGCTTTAAGAACTCCGATCCCAAGGTTGTCGCATCCCCAGACCAAAGCGGGTGACGTTGACGAGTCGTGGGCAGTCTCACCTCCCAAGCCTATCAGCGAACTTGCGTCCGAGATGTAGGTGGTTCGGCGGATTGGAAGATAATTTCCAAGCTGGGAACGAGCGGCTCTGGATAGGCCCACCATATAAATTGACTGGGCACCTGAGCGAGCGACCGCGTTGTTGCATCTAACAACTTCAGAATCAGCGTCGGGTCTGGAAAGGCGCGGGCCAGCCAGCACGGGTAAGTAACTGCCTCGTACGGCTAATTTGCATGAAACCTGTGCAGCAAGTTTCGCATCTTCAGCAATAACTAGTGAGTTGGAGAGTTTTGGCGGTTTCAAACTATGCTCGATTCACTGCTGTCCTACAGGCGCGAGTTGCATACAAGGTGGAGGTCTAGCACTGTGATGAAATGGACCGAGGCTATCCACCTTGCTGCTGGACAGTTCCCGACGTTCGCGGACTGGTAAAGACCATGCCGAAAAACATTACTTCTCCAGTCTGTCGGTTCGGTTATCTCAGTGGGATACAAGCGGGCCATCACCAAGGACAGCGCTGATCCGGTTCTTGAGCTTTTCACGCAACTCTTCTGGGGTCTTCCATGTGATGTGGTTGAACTGTCGAGTATCGAAGTGTACGTGATTAATGTGATCCTCGCGGCAACACCAAATCACTGGGATACCTAGACCCTGTGCAAAGCCCGCCTCGTAGTAGACACCGCCTCTTGGTATCGCGGTAATTCCTTCTCCAGAACCGACTAGCCCACACGTAAAGTCCGCGATGAGGAACTTGGAGCGCCTGATTTCGGCGATGATCTCGTCGTCAATCTTATTACTATGCTCCTTCTGATCGATCCGCATAGGCTTGTATCCGGCATCGCTTACTGCTGGCGCGATACCTTGATTATAGGCTTCAGCGACTTCCGCTCCGAACCACATAGCGACGAACGCTTGATGCGAGTCTTGGGAAGCAGCTCGAAGCACTTCGAGATGTGCATACCCAGCGAACGTGAGTGCTAGATTCCCGCTCTTTGACGTGAGGAGGCCTTGATCTTCAGCGAAGTTGATAAGGGTCTCGACTTCACTAACCTTCACGGATTCGGTAGCCGCCAGAAGGTAATCCTGTTGTGCCCAATAGGAGTTCTCTTCCCTAGAATCGCCCATCACGGCATAGATGTAGTCAAAGTAACGCATCGGTTCCCCTAACTCCGGGGTGTGCGCTGCAATAGCTTCAAGGAGACCATCACGGCGCTCGGTAATACTCATGGGATTAGCTGCCTCAGCTCTCTCCACCTCCGCAGACGTAATGGTTGGCGAAGTGTTTCCCGCTCGCCTCTGATCCATAAGCCACGTAGTGAGATACGCTTTATGTTGCGGAGAGAGAGACTGAAGATTGATCTTCGCTGAGCGCGTGATGTCGTACTTCCCGCCTGCTCGCGGCGAATCGTAAAAGTCAGCATCGCGCAAAGTCATTCTGCCGCTGTTATGGGTTCGTGTTGTCCAGATGGGGCATGGAGCCGACATTGAAGATCTCCCGTGCAAAACGTCGCTGATCGGTTACTACCCTGAGTCGGTGCATATAAGGTAGCATTACCCGCTCCGCTCCAAATGCTTTCCAAAATTGAGTAGGATCATCTCCAGGGAGGGCCGATGAGGAGGTGCAGGCCGACAGCTTACTGTGAAGTTCCAGCAGCTGTGTGGTCTCCTAGATGCCGTCCAACACACAAGACTTGAACGGGACCTTCGGGTCCCTTCTTGTCACTAAGGCGCAAGCCGGAGCAGATTTGGGGGTCACGCATCTGAGCGGTGATCTACGTGCCAGTTGCCGCGCGATTCCCCCCCGGTAGGGTAGATCCCCTTAGCCTCTGAAAGGAATCTCCGAAACTTTCACATGAACATCTCTGTAGTATTTGCTGTACGCAAGAAACTTTTTGATGCTCTCGACCGTCAAATCAACATCTTTGCCGGGTCCGACGGTGACACTTAATATAGGAAGCGCTCGGTTGGCTTTTCCAATTTTGATGTAGGGGACTAAGAGATTGTCCCGGACACGAAATTCTGGATGGCGACCGTGACTGACAATACGCCACTCATTCTCCTCACTAAATGCTTTGTCTTTGATTCTTGCCGCAGCTTTGAGAATTAGGTTTTTATTCATGTCCGGGAGATCTAAGCCCTCCATTCTTCCGAGAAGCTCGCGAAAGTGAGTTTCCAGCCTTGGGCTGGTCGCTAGGCTTTGAAATAAACGTCTGGCGTCCTCTTGGCCGTAAATAACGTTGACCAAGTCAGCTGCATATGTTTTCGAAAAGTCATTTAGCCGTCCCCTATCGAATTGAATCGAGACACTTTGCCTTGCTAGGCCATATCCTCTCCACTGACTCAACAAGTCGGGTTCCACGCAGAAGCAACATACGTACACATCTGGAATATCGGCGCGAAGCTGCTTTAGAGTAATCAGTGAAGGCTTGGCTTTTGGTTTAGCGGACTTCAAATACTCTCTGATTATCGCCCGCGCTACGCCCAAGCCGTATTCCATCTCTTGTTCGTCATTTAAGAATTTAATATTCGATGCCCACAGCTCGTTCTTTGTAAGAATTGATTGCAGAGCGCTAAGATCGCAATAGTGAGAAAGCGTCGATGCGTTTTGCGACAAAATCTCGGCCTCGCCTTCTTTCAATCGAAGAGGCATGCCGCTAAAAAGATCATTGCTGTATTCCACGTCGTCCTCCCAACACGCGTTCTCTCTTATCAGCCACGATTCGCTTTCTATGGCCAGTCTCAATGGGCCAAGCCCTTGTGAGTCTTTGCGACGGGCACCCCAATGGTCTCACACAAGTGCAGTTGACATTTTGAGACTTATGGTATCTCATAGTCTATAACCTGTGTGAGACTACAAGGACGCCACGATGGCAACAGTGATGATAGGTTATGCCCGCACATCCACCACCGACCAGAAGGCAGGGCTAGAGGCCCAGCTCCGAGACCTTCAAGCGGCGGGCTGCACTAAGGTTTTCAAAGAGCAGCTCTCTTCCGTCGCCACCGAAAGGTTAGAGCTGGAGCGCGCCTTGGATTTCGTGCGTGAAGGTGACGTGTTGGTGGTGACAAAGCTGGACCGTCTAGCCCGCTCAGTGGCTGACCTCATGGCGATCACCGAGAAGCTCCGGCACAAGGGCGTTGAGCTGCGCATCTTGGCGCTCAATCTCGACACCTCCACGCCTACCGGGAAGCTGATGCTAAATCTGCTGGGGTCTATCGCGGAGTTCGAGCGGGAGCTGATGTTGGAGAGGCAGCGGGAGGGAATCGCCAAGGCAAAGGCGGAGGGCAAATATAAGGGTCGTGCTCCCACGGCCCGCACGAAGGCGGACTCCGTATTGAGCATGAAGAAAGCCGGGAAGACCCCAGCGGAGATACAGAGGGCACTAGGTATCAGCCGAGCAAGTTACTTCCGGATAGTGAAAGATGCAGCTTGACGGTAGCGCTCGCCCGCTCGTTTATCTGTCAGACGAAGCTCGGTGAGGGATAATGTGAATGCCGATAACTGATGGACACGGAAACGCGAAATGGACGCGAGAGGAATCGATATTAGCTCTCGATCTGCTTTACCGCCATGGTCGTTCAATCAGCGAATCGCATCCTGATGTGCAGGAACTCTCTGCGCTTCTTCGCCGTTCAACCCTCCACCCGCCCGAAAAACGGCAAAACAGTTTCCGGAATCCCGCAGGGGTCGAATTCAAGATACAGAACTTGATGTCAGCGATAGACCCCAAGCGTAAATTAAGTGCGTCGGACGTTGATCGGGAAATCACTGCCGCATATCCAGAACATCTTCGCGATGAGGTCGCAAGCATCGCGCGAGCGCTTCGTGTCACACTGGATCTACCGGCGGTACAGGACGACGAAATTCCAGATGACGAGGTTTTCATTGAGGGACGTTGGCTGACGGCTCGCCACAGGCACCGTGATCGTCGGCTTCGGAAACGTCTACTCTTCAACCTTCGCCATGAAGCTCTCAAGTGCGAGATGTGTGATCATTCGCGTCCCAAGCTTGAACGTGATCTTCAGGAAAGCCTCTACGAAGCCCACCACAGAATACCGCTCGCCAAAGCGGAGGGCCAGCGTTCAACTCGGGTAGCCGACATGGCGCTTCTCTGCGCGTGTTGCCATCGCCTAATTCACAAACTGATCGCTCACGAAAAAAGGTGGGTGAGTGTCGCAGAAGCACGAGCAATAGCACTTGGAGAAGCTGCGGCGGGTAACTAGCTAGCGGCCTCTGGTCGCCAACGCAACATTTCGTTTTCCAGTAGGATTTGGCGCACTTCCTCCTTTGTAGGAGCCTTGAATTCAACGGCCATCACTGCCAACTCGGGCAGCCCTGGATTGCTGTCAGGATCAACATCAATATACACACGGGCCTGGCATCCCCGCGCGATCTCAGAATAGGCTAGCAATTGGCAGATTGTTTCGAGGCCGGCAAAGTCATGGGGACCAATGCCAACGATTTTGAGATTCCACAGATCGTCTTTGACCTCACTGCGTTCTCCAGTCAGTTCCCACCAATCTCGTTTAAAGTCACCTTCCTGTGTGGGTGCATCAAACATCACGTTCGACAGATCGAGTGCGACATGCCATTTCATCGCAGGTTGTTCATCGGTCAGCGGGTCGGGGTTTGTGATCTCTGAGGGCAGCACCTTGAAGGATGCTTTGTCCAATCGCCCCGAAGACAGCGCCATTCGCTTTGTGTCTTCGAGAAGTATCGGGTAAATATTCTCGGTCTCCCTGTCGCTGAAATTCTCCGCAGCCGCCATGAAGGTTCCTTGGTCGGCAATACACCGCTCGACATCGCCCTTTTCCAAAACCTCGAATTTGACGTAATCCGCACATGCGTGCTTCCGGTCAGCCAGTTCGTCTTTGGAACACGAGGAAAGCAGAAGCAGGCTCAGGCTAGCTGCGATTGAGACCAGCGATGGCGTTAAGACGGTCCCCATCTGCACCTCACTGTCCCGCCTGCGGCGGTTGTCTAAACGGTTGTGTATCGTGCTCCCAAGGAAGGCATGTCGGTTTGCGAACGCCGATGCCGTAGCAAAAAGAAAGCTCACCGGTCGTTGTGTCGATCCGAATTGCAGTGCCAGTGCCGGGCGTTCCTGTGACGAGCTGGTATCTGCCAAGCGAACCAAATGGTGAAAAGTTTAAGACAGCGGCCCCGCCAAGAATGATCCCGATTGCACTCAAAAGGACCACGTTGAATGGTGTCATTGCGGTGCGCTCGGCTGGCCTACTCGATGTTGAGTCTGCTGGATGCGAGCGGTCGTTGCTGCTGGCCTGATAAATATCACTGCTGCTCATCGGTTTCCCCTGAGGCCGTCGCCTGCGGTTCGCCCCCGCAAGCTTGCCTCCATGACCCGTTGATCGGGGAGTTGGAAAACCGAGCTTAGTCGGTCCCTGAGGCCTTTAGCTCGAAGAACCTGGACATACGCCACAGGCTCCCCGACCAGCAAAGGTCAAGGATCGGACCCCTTCCGGTGGGGACCATACCGCTAAGCTCAGGGTTTCCACGCCCCGGAGCGCCGCGTCTGCGCTCACCTTCCATGTAGCCCATCTCTCACCCGCTGCCAACGGGGAGGGCGAGACGGGGCAGGCCGGG
This sequence comes from Rhizobium sp. BK377, assembly GCF_014193935.1. Taxonomy (NCBI): domain Bacteria; kingdom Pseudomonadati; phylum Pseudomonadota; class Alphaproteobacteria; order Hyphomicrobiales; family Rhizobiaceae; genus Rhizobium; species Rhizobium sp. BK377. The sequence continues at coordinate 1,663,168 of NZ_JACIAC010000001.1, read as the reverse complement.
CTAGGCCACCTAGGGCGGCACCACCCTTTGGTCAGACAGGAGGCCAGCACTAGCACATAGACACCCTCACCAGCCCAAGGCGCACCCACGAGGCCACCATGACATGACGCGGCCACCCTCTGGACTCAGAGACACCAAGTGCAAGGTCACTACCCCCACCCTTGTAGTACCAAGCAGTATATGCTCAAGGGCCACAAGGTAACACCGTAGCACCACCGAGGCACAGTGAGGTCCCATGGAGGCGATACCCTGTACATGGAGCCCACCTGACCACGGAGATAGGAGGATGGGTGATAGCTACCACCAGTATACCCTCCTACCGCTGGAGGCCAAGACCCAACGAATACATAAAAAAGACTTATGTCTGTAAAATAAATACATAAAATCATCTTGAATTGATCGCGGCCAAGCCTCAGATGAGGGCGGTGGCGCTTGCCACTTCGATCAACCAACGAGAGTAAAATGAACGATCTGAAAATCTTCATCGATGCGGGGCAGGATGGTTCTGCTGAGCTGAGCGGCCGCCATCGTCCGTGCGCTTACGTCGCCCTCAAGACTGACGGCAAAACTGCAGTAGCCTACTGCGGGATGGGAAATCTGCGCGATATGAACGCGGTTTCGGCAGAGGCTCTGGTGGCTACACTGACAGACATTTACGCCGACCTTGGTGGCTCATCCGATCCGGTTCCCGATATCGAAATAATCAGCGCAAGTCCTGGTTTCTGGAAGCGGCTGGACCTGACGCAGGAGGCCGAATTGTTAAATCCTAAGCGTGCACAAGGCTTAGACCAGCACGATTGCTGGAAGAAGCTCGCGACCCTTAACGCCATCCTCGGGCTGGCACGTCCACGAAAGCCAGCATCGCCTGGCGAGGAGGATATGTTGAAACGGGTCAATCAACGACGCAAAGAATTAGCCAAACGGTCAGTCGCTGAGGTTTCCCATGATGCTTCCGGTATTACTGCGGCTTGGCCTGAAGACTGGGAGCTCGACAGTTGACGCGGTTGCCAAAGAGACGGCCTACCGCTCAGAGAAACGATGCTATCAAGCAACGCTGCGCGGTCCCCGGATGCAGCCGGCCTTCCGAAGCCTCCGAGGGTAACGGCTTAGCTCAATATCACTGCCGATATCACGTCCAGCATAAGTCCCGGCACGGCTCCCATTGGCACCCCACCTATAAGGCGTCCGAACTGCGACCCTACGTTAAGAGCGCGGAACGGTGGATTAAAGAACACCGAGAGGGCTCGACCTATCGGGGGGCCTATTGGGAGTTAGAGCACTTCATGGCAGGGCTGGGACGTGTTGACCCTGCGATGAACTTGCGGGGACAGCCGGCAGAGTATCGCGCTCGGGTTGCCTTTGCGCGTCTGCGGGCAGCGGAAATCCCAACGAGGAGGATCATCGCCATTTATCTTGGCGTTGCGGCCCTCATTGAGGATGATTTCGGCAGCCACCGCACCCGTGAGTTCCGCATTGTGCAAGCCGCGAAGGCTGTCCATAGGCTCGCCAGCGGCACCCACCGCAAGTGGGACGTTTGGGATCCCCGAACGGGCAGCACCCGGCAGACCGAACTGCACGCTTATCCTCGCTCATCTGGGCACGTCCTGAGGAAGATCGGTGAGGTGCTGGAAAAGGCATCCGACGAGCTGACCCGTGTAGCAGTGCCCGAGGTGATCGCAATGCGCGCCAAACGCTTCGGACCCCATCCATCTCATCCGCCTGTCGCTAAGGCGTCCTAGTCAACAACAAAGTCCTCACCGCCGTCTGATCACCTGGCGGAGGTGGGGACGCATATGTTGGAGCTTGTCTTGCATCCCAAAAGAGAAGCGGACGAAAAGGCGCTGCCTCATGTCCTGCATTACGACCCGTGGCTGGCCGCTCGTGGCGATGGTTTCATCGCATTGGCTGACCATATGTTTGAAGAGCTTCCACGCCCGATCATCACCGAAGGAAGGAAGCCGAGAGCCGACGCAGAGGATCGTCGCAAACTCTGCTTGAAGACGCTCGTCGCTAACCTTGTGAAGGCCGCGCTCAGTCCCTCTCAGTATGTCGGCGTGGCGGTCCCGCTGGGTAATGGGAAGCTGACCCGATACGACCGGAAAGACTTCAACGCTGATGTCTTAAGGCTGGTGATCGCTGAGGCGAGCCAAGCGGGCCTTGTCGCAGCGGAGAAGGCTGTCTTCAAGGAGCGGCGGACAGTCGTCGCCCCAACGCCGTATCTCCTCAGGCTCGTTGCCGAGAATGGTGTATCGCTTGCCGATCTGCATCACCTCGAAGGCCGGGAGATAATCGAACTGTGGGCGGGGAGCAGAAGGAGCGGCCACAAGACGCCTGTCGACTATGCAGATTCCCGCGAAGCCGATGCGCTGCGGGTCGAGATGACACAGATTAACAAGGTCCTCAACACTGCCGATATTCGCCTTGATGATCACCAAACCGGTCCCATCCAGCTCGTGCGAAAATTCCGCATTGAAAAACCCCAAGACTCTCAGAAGTTCGACCGGCATGGCAGACTTTACGGCGGCTTCTGGCAGGACTGGCCAAAGGACCAACGCTATCGGCTTACGATTGGAGGGGAGCCGGTCGTGGATCTCGACTTCGCATCCATGTTCATTCAGCTCGCTTATTGCCGCCAAGGCGTAAAGCCGCGCAACGGCGACCTGTACGCAATTCCTGGCCTGGAGGCGCACCGCAAAATCGTCAAATCACTGATGGTTTCGCTCTTCTTCCGAAACGTTGTTGCACGCCGGCTACCTTCCGGCAGCAAAGAGGCATTGCCCGAGGGATGGAGCATGGAACGCTTTAAAGCCGAGGCGGCGGCTCTCCATCCGGCTATTGCCCTGCTGTTCGATACCAATGTCGGCTTTGAGCTGATGGCGCTCGAAAGCGAAATTCTTGTCGGCATTCTAACCGAGCTGGCCGCAAGGGGGGTGGCCGCGTTGCCGATGCACGATGGAATCATGGTGGCGGCCAGTCAAAAGGAATTGGCCATCGAAATCATGCAGAATGTTAGCGTCTTAAAGGTTGGCCGGGCGCTGCCGGTAGTCGAAAAGCCAATCGAGGGGCCCTTGCCAAATAACTCCCCACTATGGCGCTCTAGGGCTGCCTCATAGGGACAATCGCCATTGCACTAGAACCATCATCACCTTCAACTTAGATGCCAACTTCAAGATGCCCGGTGGAAGCTAGAGGCGTATCTCAAAGTGACCAACCTAAAGCAGCCTCTGTGCACCTGTCGGGGACTGGCTCCTGGGGAGGAGATGAGTGAGGGGGTAATCTACCATCAATGCAGCGTCATGAAGCCATTCCTTGCGTTCGGCAGTAGGAAACTTAAAGTTCGATTCCATGGGCGGCTGGCAGTGGGGGACTGTGATGGGGTCTATGGTTCGCAAGAAACTGCTGTTGGCGTTGGCCTCGCTGTTTATCATCGGCACCCCGATTGCCTATGCCTGTGAGCAACCCATTGTGCTGTCCAACTGGAAGTCATGCGCGGTGGGGCCGTTGAGCGAAACCGGAGGCGAGGCCGATTGGAAGGCCGTCCCGAAGGGGACCCGAAGCAAAGACCTCAGGCCATGGTTCATGGATGATCCTCGCCTGCTCGCCAATCATGGTCTGTGTAAGGCCAAGTTCCATCGGGTCGTGCTTTGTGCGCCGGGATGGCAGGAGAGCGACGATAAGGAAGCTTGCTGGTACCCGATTTGCAATGGCTACCGAGCGTCCCAGAGCCATTGATGAAGTAACAGAACCTCGAAGCCGCCTCGTTCCTACCGAATTCGAAGAGAAAGAATGAATATTCGCCGGCGCAAAAGCAGCCAATTGCAACCTTGACGCTACAATGCTAAGCCCAAGCAAATTTTGTTTTGGATGCTTGCATGTTTAAAGAGCCGCTACCCGCGAGTTGCCCACCAACTACCGCCGTGAACTTGGAAGGGAAATTTCTACGATTAGTCGAAACGACGACGCTATCCCCGAACGCTTTCTTATCTCGGACAGCCCTTGGACGTCCCCCACTACCCGGCAAAGAATGCTCTTGCAGCGCATGCTCATTGATCGTGCCGTCAATCAGTCGGGAGGCGCTTATCGATCTCACACGATATCCCAAACTGAGGAAAATGACTTCAGTCGCCACTATAACCATTGGGCCTAATGATGGTGTAGGCGAAACTAATGGCAAACATGTCGATTACTGGATGTATGCTTCCTTCAATCCGGGGAATCATGTGAGCCATATAACCGAGATCGCAAATTATGGTCAGTAAGAGCAAACTCACGGCCATCTATCAGGGCACTCTCGTTGAGTACGACGGGCCTCAATTGGCATACTTCATTACCAGCAGAGATTACCCGATGCTGTCCGTGGCAGTCGATCATCCAGAGCTTGGCTACGGAATGTTCAGTGTCGAGCTCAGCGATGCGCTTTTCGACAAATACATGCTGGGGAAGACGGACCTTGCTTCGCTCTTCCGCCACTCTATCGCTTCTCGCTTATATTTTCTCGATTTTATGGCAGGGTCGCAAGGCACGTTTAAACTGCTACGGGCCGATGTCGCCGAGATCAACAATGACGATTTCTATCCGTCGCGAGGCATTTTTTCGCGCTCGCATACAAGCAGCATCAATGACATTGCCGAAGTCGGGCAGGTTGTTGAGCGTTTTTTCATAGATGGTCGTTGGGATGCTCGGGACTTCGCCCGGTTCTCTGGCAAGCTGGCTGATACCTACGCTTTGGTAAGGATTGCAGATAAACTCGATGACGAAATAGCTGAGGAAGACAAAGGCCTGTTGATTGGCCTAATCGACGAACGCAATTGGCAGGGTGGAGGAAGCTACGGCGGCTTTTATGGGGAGGCGCGGGAAAAAACCAAGCGCGATTACCCTCTAAGCGTCGCGGGCATTGAATATCACTCTCCTGGATATATCGATATGCGAGGCCACGAGGATACGTTGAATGAGGTGGTGGGCGCAATTTCTGTCTACCGGGCCAATCGCGAGTCGCTTAACGAGCAATACCGGAGCCTACATAAACTTTTGCAGCGTGAAGGATTGCTGACTGCCGACCGACTAGCAAATTTCGGGACAACCTCCACAGCTGACCTAGCAGTAAAAAGGGCGATTGCATTGGGTGATACCCTTGGCCTCCCAAACGTCAAACTCCTCAGTGACTTGGCTGGCCCGGCCCCGGTGTTTGTCAAAGTTGTGCTCTCCTTTTTCCGTAGAATTCGCGATCTGAGTGTTTTCTATGCGGAAGGGCGCGTGAGGTCGGAGGTTGGCGATGGCGGGGTGAGCGGGGCCGGCTAAGCTGTGTCATTGTCCGGCTATTTTGGCAGCCTCACAGCCTGGACGCATTGCCGTGCCTGCTCTAGGAGCGGTCCCCCAGAGTAGACCCCAAAGGTCATCCCCTGCCGCTTGTGCCCGACCACAACAGCAATGGTGCTTTCCGGCTGCCCCGCCTGCTCAGCCTTGGTGATAAACCAGCGGCGGAAGCTGTGGAAGTTCACGAGACCCCTACGCTTGCCCTCGCGTCGATCCTCAACGCCAACTTTGCGGCGATATTCGGTGAACTCGTTGGAGGTCTTGAAGGACCGTTCGCGAAGTGAAGTGGACTTTTTAACGCCGGGCCATTCCGGGAAGATATCGTCTTCGGGCTCCTTGCCTTTCTTTCTGCGCTCGACGATCTCGACTAGATCGGGGTGGATGGGACAAAGGCGCGGCCCCGGTTCTTTCTTCTGGGGCTTAAATACAAACACCCCGTCATCGCGGCAGTCTTTCACCTTAAGGCATACAATGGCATCCAAACGGGCACCGGTCAGGGCGGCTATCCTCATCAGGTCGTCCATCTCGGGCTCTGCAGGACCTCTGAGCAAAGTCTTTACTTCATCGTCGGTGAATGGGCGCTCCTTCTGGTCAGTGGTCTGCTGAGGTTCACGCAAGCGCCGTCCTTGCCAGATGTTGGACTCGACTTCGTGCCGGTTCTCTAGCCAGGTCCAATAAACCGAAAGACGGCTAACGTATTTGTTGAGGGTGACAGGGGTCAGATTGGCGGTGAGGCTCGGAAGCTCATCGCAAAACCGAACGGCTTCCTTCTTGGTCATCGCTTGAAGATACGGCGGTACACCAGCCTTTTCGCACCACTCCTTCAAGAGTTTAATGGCCCGCTTATCGTCTGCCATCGTGCGCGCCTTGACGTGCGACATCGCCAGAAACTTCTCATGGTGAAGGTCGATTGGTGTCTTGTCACCGCGCGCCAATTGAGAAAAATCCACAGCGAGACGTAAGCGATCGGGGTCGAAGACTTCACTGCCATCCTCGTCAATGGCGATCGGTCGGCCCGCAAGTGATTCCGCTTGCCAGTCGATTTCCTCATCGATCTCATCTCGCCGTGCCAGATCGAAAGCACTCTTGCGCTGCTCGGCAAACCGAATGGCCTGCTGCATCGCTTGCTCGCGGCTTATTGATCGGGCGGCCTCCAACGAGAGCGATGGATTTTCGGCGTGCGCTATGATCGCTTTAAACTCGGCTATGACATCCCACTTAAGCCTGTTCGCCTCCTTAAGGCTGTCTGTCCCCAGCGACCTCTTCAACTTGGTGCCGAGTTTGGCGCACAGTTTCTTCGGTACGTTGACGACAACGCGCCACTGGTTGCCGTGACGCTCCAGAAACATGCGATCAGATGAAAGGGACAAAAAAGCCTCCAAGTACCCAAAAAAGTACCCATATCTAGTCCCACAGCAGGCTGATTTTCAATAAGGATTTGAGAGAAAAGAGAAATTTTTAGGGCAAGGTTGTCTCCCGCTTAGCTCCACCAAATTATCCCGAATGCAGTTCCACAGGCACTTCAGGTCAACGTAACTGACATTTTTCAGCAATTGCCCGGTTGTCAGCCTTGTCGAAGGCTGAAAGCGAGTTCTTATATCGGTTGAGGCCAGCCGATTCGGCGCCTGCCGGACCCAGACCATGACACGAGCAAGACGCCGCCGCATCATCAGAACCCGCAGGACCGCGACCGGACTGGCGCTGGTTGGCTCGATTTCCTTTCTTGCGGGAATGACAGATGCGACCGGCCTGCTTCTGACCGGCGACTTCGTATCCTTCATGACCGGCAACACGACGCGGGCGGCACTGGCCCTGAGCAGCGGCGATATCAGGCATGCTGCAGTGCTGCTGTCGGCTATCATCGTCTTCGTGCTTGGCAATGCCGCTGGCATCGTCGTCGCGCACCGGGCCGAAAGGCGCATCTTCGTCGTGCTCTGCTGCGTCAGCCTTATGCTTGCGCTCGCCTCGATGATGACGCTGCAGGATCTGCTGATGGCGCGTTTCTTTCTGATCGTTTTCGCAATGGGCATGGTGAATGCGGCGGTTGAGCATATTGAAGGGCTGCCGATCGGTCTGACCTATGTGACCGGCGCACTGTCGCGCTTTGGCCGCGGCATAGGCCGCTGGATCATTGGCGACCGGCGCCTCGATTGGACCATTCAGGTTGTGCCGTGGGGCGGCATGGTGCTCGGGGCCATCAGCGGGGCGCTCATGACCCGCCTTGTGGGCGCGCAGGCGCTGTGGCTGGTCTCCGTCTTCGCGATGGCACTCGCGATTGTCGCTTTGTTTATTCCACGCCCGCTGCAGCGCCGGTTCAATCAAAAGATCGGAGCCTCCGGCCCCCATTCGGCGCGTGCCAGATAACCGTCCTATGACACCCAGCCGAGCCTGAACGCTGAGAATCTGGGGACTGCCCTTCGCGAATGGTACAGCTCGTCGGCTACTATGTCGCCGGCCGCACTCCGGCGCTCTTTCCGAATTGAGGCCTATTTCTTGGAGATGGTGACGAATTTCGTACCCCGCACGCGGGTGGTGACGAGGCAAGGGTCGCCGCCGGTGCGATCGCAGAAACGGGGATTCATTTTCATTGCGAGTACCATATTGCCGAAACGCTTGATGAAGTCGTAACCGTAGATCTGCGCGGTCGCGATCATGAAATAACCGCCTTCGGCCACCTGCAGATAAAAATTATAGGTGCAGCCGTCTTCATTGCATTGCGGACCCTTCTGGCCGTCGCAGGTGAGTTCGCCCTCGTTGATGACCACGTCCATCAGCCCGTCATTGTTGATATCCCGGCGGGTGAGGAAGCCATTACCGAAGGATGCCTCCGTGCATTGTTCCTGGAAATGCTTCTTTTCGTAGATCTCCGGGTCGGAGATCAGCGACTGCTGTGCGAAGGCCGCGACTGGCATGACCAGCAGCAAAACGACGTTCAGGAGTATGGGCAACAGCGTCTTCACGGCTTTCCTCTTATGGATAAAGGCTCTCTGGCCTTCCATTCTGGGCGCGCCGCCTTGCGCCGCCCTTGCCGCGATGATTCAGTGGGTCTCGTTCCGCCGGTCAGGAGGCCCTGATGTCATTGCTCGTCTATCTCGATTATGCCGGCATTGCCCTTTTTGCCGCAACCGGCGCGCTGGCCGCCTCGCGCAAGCAGCTCGACTTGATAGGCTTTCTGTTTTTCGCGATCGTGACGGGGACGGGCGGTGGTACCGTGCGCGACATCATCCTCGGCCGGGTACCGGTCTTTTGGGTGTTGAACCCGTTCTATATTGTCATCTGCTGCATCGCGGGCATTGTCGTTTTCTTTACGGCCCATCTCCTGGAATCGCGCTATCGCCTGCTGATCTGGCTCGATGCGGTCGGTCTTGCCGCCTATTGCGTGCTCGGCGCCGCCAAGGGATTGGCCGCGACCGGCTCGCCGACGATCGCCATCGTCACCGGCGCGCTGACGGCGACCTTCGGCGGCATCCTGCGCGATCTCCTGGCAAACGAACCATCCGTGCTGTTGCGCCCGGAAATCTACGTGACGGCGGCCCTGGTGGGATCTGGCGTCTTTACCGGTGCCAATGCGCTTGGCGCCGAGCTCTACATCGCATCGGCCTGCGGTGTCGCGGCAGCCTTCGCAGTGCGTGGCGGCGCCCTGTGGTTCGGCTGGACATTCCCGACCTACAAGCACATGCCTGGCCGGCACCCCGACGACGTGATGTGATGTCAGATCTGCTTGTGCCGCAGGCGGATGACGACATCGACGTGGGCAATTTCCATGCCCTCGGGCGGCGGCGGCAGATTGTCGATGGTCAGTTTGCTGATCGGAATATCCAGCACTTCGTTTTCGCCTTCGACGAAAAAGTGATGGTGATCGGAGACATTGGTATCGAAATAGGTCTTGGCGCTCTCGACGGCGAGAACGCGGATCAGGCCGGCTTCTGTGAACTGATGCAGCGTGTTGTAGACCGTCGCGAGCGAAACCGGCACGCCGGCGGCAACCGCTTCCTCGTGCAGTTCCTCGACAGTCAAATGCCGGTCGCCCTTGGCAAACAGGAGGTCGCCAAGCGCAACGCGCTGGCGGGTGGGACGCAGGCCTGCGCTACGCAGCCTGACCTCAATGGCGATCGGGGTTTCACCCGTCATTAACACCAACTCCGGTTATTCTGGCGAAAAGCAATCATGTTTGTTCCAAGCGATATAACTTTTGCGCAAAAGCCTTTCAATAGTTCAATGGGGACAAGAGCCTTCGAAAGGCCGCAAAAACGGGCTTCTGACGCAATTAGGTCTGGTCCCGGCCCTGGCCTTCCTGTATGCGACCACCAAATACTGGCTCAGGCCCAGTCCGGACCAAAAAATGAAGCCGCCACGCTTGCGCTTCATTTTCTGAAGAACTTGGACTAAAGACACACATCCATCGCCAAGAACGCGGGGGGAAACAGAGATTTATGACGACCAGACAGTCCAGCTACTCCTATGAAGAACTCATCGCCTGCGCACATGGCGAGCTGTTTGGGCCTGGCAATGCGCAACTGCCTTTGCCGCCTATGCTGATGGTTCATCGGATCACGGATATCTCTGAAACGGGCGGCGCCTTCGACAAGGGCTACCTGCGGGCCGAATACGATGTTCGCCCTGACGACTGGTATTTCCCCTGCCATTTCGAAGGCAACCCGATCATGCCCGGCTGCCTCGGCCTTGACGGCATGTGGCAGCTGACCGGCTTCTATCTGGGTTGGCTCGGTGAACAAGGCCGCGGCATGGCGCTCTCGACCGGCGAAGTGAAGTTCAAGGGCATGGTCCGTCCGCACACGAAGCTGATTGAATATGGTATCGATTTCAAGCGCGTCATGCGCGGCCGTCTGGTGCTCGGCACTGCCGATGGCTGGCTGAAGGCGGATGGCGAAACCATTTATCAAGCGACCGATCTTCGCGTCGGTCTCTCGAAAGACAAGACGGCCTGAAAACCGCATTTCAAGCGGCTCACGAAAACAACAAGGGTTTGATCAGATGAGACGGGTAGTTGTCACGGGTCTAGGTGTCGTGTCTTCGATCGGAAACGACGCGGCCGAAGTTACCGAATCCTTGCGCCAGGCAAAGTCCGGTATTTCCTTCTCCAGCGATTTCGCCGAACACGGCTTCAAGTGCCAGGTCTGGGGCAGCCCCAAGCTCGGCGCCGACAAGCTCGCCGAACTGGTTGACCGCCGGGCCATGCGCTTCCTCTCGCAGGGCGGTGCCTGGAACCATGTCGCCATGAAGCAGGCGATCGCCGATTCCGGTCTGGAGGAGAAGGAATACAGCGAAAACGAGCGCGTCGGCATCATCATGGGTTCCGGCGGTCCGTCCACGCGCACGCTCATCGAAGCAGCCGAGATCACTGTCAAGAACAACAGCCCGAAGCGCATCGGTCCCTTCGCCGTGCCGAAGGCCATGTCGTCCACCGCGTCAGCAACGCTCGCCACCTGGTTCAAGATCCACGGTGTCAATTACTCGATCTCTTCGGCCTGCTCCACGTCAGCGCATTGCATCGGCAATGCCGTCGAGATGATTCAGTGGGGCAAGCAGGACATGATGTTTGCCGGCGGCCACGAAGATCTCGACTGGACCATGTCGAACCTCTTCGACGCCATGGGGGCCATGTCCTCCAAGTATAACGACACGCCGGAATCGGCTTCTCGCGCCTATGACGTCAGCCGTGATGGCTTCGTCATCGCCGGCGGCGCTGGCGTGCTCGTCCTCGAGGAGCTGGAACATGCCAAGGCGCGCGGCGCCAAGATCTACGCCGAAATCATCGGCTACGGCGCAACCTCCGATGGCTATGACATGGTCGCTCCCTCGGGCGAAGGTGCTATCCGTTGCATGCGCCAGGCGCTGGCGACCGTGAAGGGTGATGTCGACTACATCAACACGCACGGCACTTCGACACCGGTCGGCGACAGCAAGGAAATCGGTGCCATCCGCGAAGTCTTCGGCGATAAGCTGCCGCATATCCAGTCAACCAAGTCGCTGACGGGCCATTCGCTCGGTGCCGCCGGCGTGCAGGAATCGATCTATTCCCTGCTGATGATGCAGGAAGGCTTCATTGGCGAGAGCGCGCATATCAAGGAACTCGATCCAGAATTCGAAGGCGTGCCGATCGTCCGCAAGCGCATTGACAACGCCAAGATCGATATTGCTCTTTCCAACTCCTTCGGCTTCGGCGGCACCAACGCCACGCTCGTGTTCCAGCGCTATAACGGATAACAGTATGACCGGAATCATGCAGGGTAAGCGCGGCCTCATCATGGGCGTCGCAAACAACCACTCGATCGCGTGGGGAATTTCGAAGGCCCTCGCTGCACAGGGCGCAGAACTGGCTTTCACCTTCCAGGGCGAGGCGCTCGGCAAGCGCGTCAAGCCACTTGCAGCCGAACTCGGCTCCGACTTTCTCCTGCCTTGCGATGTCGAAGATATCGCTTCGGTCGATACCGTCATCGACGCGATCAAGGAGCGCTGGGGCAAACTGGATTTCATCGTCCATGCCATCGGCTTTTCCGACAAGAACGAGCTGAAGGGCCTCTACGCCGATACGACGCGCGAGAATTTCAGCCGTACTATGGTCATCTCCTGTTTCTCCTTCACGGAGATCGCCAAGCGCTGTGCGCCGCTGATGGAAGATGGCGGCACCATGCTGACGCTGACCTATAACGGCTCGACGCGCGTCATTCCGAACTACAACGTCATGGGCGTCGCCAAGGCCGCTCTGGAAGCCTCCGTGCGCTATCTAGCGGCCGATTACGGCCCGCGCGGCATCCGCGTCAACGCCATCTCCGCCGGCCCGATCCGCACCCTCGCCGGCGCCGGCATTTCCGATGCCCGCGCCATCCTGTCGTGGAACCAGCGCAATGCTCCGCTGCGCAAGACCGTCACGATCGACCAGGTCGGCAGTTCCGCGCTCTACCTGCTTTCGGATCTCTCGACGGGCGTGACCGGCGAAATCCACTTCGTCGATGCGGGCTACAACATCACGTCCATGCCGACACTGGAGACGCTGCGCAAGGCAGACGTCGAGTAGGGCCGGACAGGCTTAAAAAGAAAAGGCGGCACCGGCCGCCTTTTTTCATTTCCGTGCCCACAACACCTTGAAGCGGGCATTGCGGCAGGTCTCGCCGCTATCCTTGAAATGCTCCGCGAGCACCGGCTCATATGGCAGGCCGCGATTGGCCACAAGCATCAGCCGTCCACCGCCGCGCAGCGAAGAGGCGGCCGTCTTGATCATCGCCTGTCCGAGTGAAGGTTCAGCGGCATGGCCCTCATGGAAGGGCGGATTCATAATGACGAGATCGTACTTATCCCGCACCGGCTCGCCCGCCAGATCGTGCCAGAAGAAGCGCGCAGGCGCGTTCGGGCAGTTCTCCGCCAGATTGGCCTTGGCGGCCTCCAGGGCCTCGTAGTTGGCTTCGTAGAGGTCAAGGCGGGCAAGGTTCGGAGACTTCTGCGCCAGTTCGATGGAGAGATAGCCCCAGCCGGCACCGAAATCGGCCGCATCGCCAATGAAATCGGTGGGCAGGCGCGAGGCGAGAAGCTGCGAACCTGCGTCGAGCCTGTCATGCGAGAACATGCCGGGCGAGGCGATGAAGCGGCCTTCAACGCGCACCGGCGACTTACCAAACTTTGCGACGATCTCACTGACATCGGCCGGCCGGCCGAACCAGAAGGCGACGCCATGATATTTCGGCATATGTTCGGTATCGAGGCCGAAACTCTCCACACGTTTGCGCAGTGGCTGGATACCGTCTTCCTTGCCGCCGGCAACGACGATCAGCCCACCGGCTTTCACGCGGGAAAGGGCGGCGGCGATATTGGCTTCGTTCTCACCCTTGTGTTTGGTGCAGAGCACCAAGCCCGCATCGTAGTCTTCACCGTGGATCTCCGGATTGGCTTCGATACGTTGTGCCAGAAGCTGCCTGTAGAGTGGTTTGAAGCCCTGCACGGCCGCAAGCGACGCGGTAAAACCCGCAGGCAACCCAAAGCCCGCCTCTGCCCCAAGAAAGAGCACACGCTCGCCTTCGCCGGGCGATGCTACTGTTTCGCTGACAAAGGGGTGGAAGAGAGTTTTTAGCGTTTCGCGGCTCATGGTCTGGTCCCGTCGTCTGGAGCAATTCCAGAAAAAGTGCGCAGCGGTTTTTTCGTCCGCGATTGCGCAAAGGTCGAATACAAAAAGGGCGCGGAAACAGTCCCGCGCCCGGATATCAGTTCAGAAGGCGCGGCTTATTCGGCCGCTTCATCCTTCTTCTTGTCGCCCTTTTCTGCGGCCGGGATTTCCTGGCCGGTGGCCTGATCGACAACCTTCATGGAGAGGCGAACCTTGCCGCGCTCGTCGAAGCCGAGCAGCTTGACCCAGACCTTGTCGCCTTCCTTGACGATATCCTGGGTCTTTGCGACGCGCTCGGAAGCGAGCTGCGAAATGTGAACGAGGCCATCACGGGCGCCGAAGAAGTTGACGAAAGCGCCGAAGTCGGCGGTCTTGACAACAGTGCCTTCGTAGATCTGGCCGACTTCCGGCTCGGCAACGATCGAGTGGATCCACTTGCGGGCCGCTTCGATTTCCTTGCCCGAGGAAGAGGCGATCTTGACGGTGCCGTCGTCTTCGATGTTGATCTTGGCGCCGGTCTTCTCGACGATTTCGCGGATGACCTTGCCGCCGGAGCCGATGACTTCGCGGATCTTGTCGACCGGAATGTTCATGACTTCGATGCGCGGAGCAAATTCCCCGAGCTGGCCACGGCTTTCGGTGATGGCTTTCGCCATTTCGCCGAGAATGTGAGCGCGACCACCCTGGGCCTGGGCAAGAGCGACCCTCATGATCTCTTCGGTGATACCGGCGATCTTGATGTCCATCTGCAGCGAGGTGATGCCGTCGGCAGTACCTGCGACCTTGAAATCCATGTCGCCGAGGTGATCTTCGTCACCGAGAATGTCGGAGAGGACGGCGAAGCGATCGCCTTCCAGGATCAGACCCATGGCGATACCGGCCACCGGCTTGGCGAGCGGAACGCCCGCGTCCATCAGAGCAAGCGAGGTGCCACAGACGGTCGCCATCGAGGACGAGCCATTCGACTCGGTGATCTCGGAGACGACACGCAGCGTGTAGGGGAATTGTTCGGCGGACGGCAGCATCGGGCGAATTGCACGCCATGCAAGCTTGCCATGACCGATTTCACGACGGCCCGGGGAGCCCATGCGGCCGGTTTCGCCAACCGAGTAGGGAGGGAAGTTGTAATGGAGCAGGAAGCGCTCCTTGTACATGCCCGTCAGGCTATCGACATACTGCTCGTCTTCGCCGGTGCCGAGGGTGGCAACCACGATCGCCTGCGTTTCACCGCGGGTGAAGAGCGCCGAACCATGCGTGCGCGGCAGAAGGCCGACTTCCGATACGATCGGACGAACGGTTTCGAGGTCGCGGCCGTCGATGCGGCTCTTGGTGTCGAGAATGTTCCAGCGGACGATCTTGGCCTGCAGATGCTTGAAGATCGCGCCGACTTCCTCAGCCGTGTACCGGGCTTCGCCTTCCTCGGGGAGGAAGTGCGCCTTCACCTTCGCCTTGACAGCGTCGACGGCGGCGTAGCGATCGGCTTTCTGGGTGATCTTATAGGCTTCGCGAAGCTCACCTTCGGCAATGCCGAGCATTTCGGTTTCGAGAGCGGAATAGTCTTCCGGCTGGAAGTCACGCGGCTCCTTGGCGGCAACTTCGGCGAGCTTGATGATCGCGTCGAGAACCGGCTGGAAGCCCTTGTGGCCGAACATGACGGCGCCGAGCATGACGTCTTCCGGAAGCTCCTTGGCTTCGGATTCGACCATCAGGACGGCATCGTAGGTGCCGGCAACGACGAGGTCGAGGCTCGATTCATCCATCTCGTCGAGATGCGGGTTGAGAACGTATTCGCCGTTGATGTAGCCGACGCGTGCGCCGCCGACCGGCCCCATGAAGGGAACGCCTGATAGCGTCAGCGCAGCCGAGGTCGCAACCATGGACAGGATGTCCGGGTTGTTCTCGAGATCGTGCTGGATGACGGTGACGACGACCTGCGTGTCGTTCTTGTAGCCTTCCGGGAAGAGCGGGCGGATCGGGCGGTCGATGAGACGGGAAACGAGGGTTTCGTTTTCGCTCGGGCGACCTTCGCGCTTGAAGTAGCCGCCGGGGATCTTGCCGGCCGCATAGGTCTTTTCTTGATAGTTAACCGTCAGCGGAAAGAAGTCCTGGCCAGGCTTCGGCGCCTTGGCGGAAACGACCGTCGCGAGAACGACGGTTTCGCCGTAGGTGGCGAGTACGGCGCCGTCAGCCTGGCGGGCGATCTTGCCGGTCTCAAGCTTGAGCGGGCGGCCTGCCCACTCGATTTCTACTTTATGTGTATCGAACATGTCCTGTCCTTCAATGCGGCCGGCGCGCCTCGTCCATCAGGAGCAGCGCAGGGTCGACCGCAATCAGTGCGACGTATCACGGGCAAGACAACGGGAAGCTTTGAGCGGACGATTTCCTTGGGAAATCGGGCCAAAGCTCCTGCGAAACTTTGGCCGAAAGCATCCGGCAATCCTGCCCCATGACAGGTCAGCGGTTGGTCTGGCAGATCCGGCCCATCCGGGCCTGCCGTCTTTCCATTCACGCAGATAGCGCGCACCTGGAAAATGTCACCGGGAGACGCACTCCCGAAAAACATTCGGCGGGCGAAAAGCTTCGCCCGCCGAAAAATCATTAGCGGCGGATACCCAGGCCGTTGATCAGCTTGGTGTAGCGGCCTTCGTCCTTCTTCTTGAGATAGTCAAGAAGCGAGCGGCGGCTGGAAACGAGCGTCAGCAGACCACGGCGGGAATGGTTGTCCTTCTTGTGGTCCTTGAAGTGTTCCGTTAGGTTGTTGATGCGCTCGGTGAGGATCGCAACCTGTACTTCCGGCGAACCGGTGTCGCCTTCGGCGGTCGCATATTCCTTGATCAGCGCAGCCTTGCGCTCAGCAGTGATCGACATCGGACAATCCTTTCGTTGAGAGGAGCTTAAGTCGCCAAAAGCCGGGATGTCGTCCAGCCTTGGCCGCGAATGCAATCGGGAATACCCTGATGCTGGCGCTGCCTATAAACCAAATAAGCAGCGATGGAAAGAGGGGGCACCCGTCGCGGTTTCAGCGCCCCGCCATAGCGTCCCGGATCATCGCATCGTATCCCTGTGGATCCTGCAGCATGGCGAAATGGCTGGCATCCTTCAAGATGACGAGTTTTGCGCCTGGAATTTCCTTCGCCATCATTTCCGTATGATCGAGCTTTACCGCTTCGTCATGATCGCCGATGGCCAGTGTGATGGGTACCGTGATCTTTCCGAGATCCGCCGCCGTCCAGGCAGGCTGTGTCGCCCACATTTCGGAGATCTGGGTGACGAAGGCGTCGTATTCGTTCGGCGTCGGCGACAGCTTCTTGTAATATTCGCCGGCGACATTGATATAGTCGTTGAAAGTCTTGTTGTTCATCACGTCGGCTTTCACGCCGTCGGTCGTGACATTTGCTGCTTGGGCGATGACGCGCGTAAGCTTCTCCGGATGTTTCATTGCCATGTCGATGCCGATGATGCCGCCATCCGACCATCCGACCAACGTCACCTTGCCGATTTTCAGATAGTCGAGAAGTGCCGCATAATCCGATGTCATCAGATCGTAGCCGAAAGGCTGCTGGCTGCGCGTGGAGCGCCCATGGCCGCGGCTGTCGGCAACGATGACGAGGTGATCCTTGGCGAAATCGGCGACCTGATGGCCCCAGACGTCGGCATTTCCAAGCCCGCCATGGATGAAGAGGATCGGGTCGCCCTCGCCATATTCGGCGTAATACATCGTGATATCGTTGACGTCGGCCATGCCGCTTGCCTTCGGCTCCGGCATGGGAGGAAAGGCCGGAAGTTCGGCCCAGCGCTCGCCAGATTGAGCGATCGAAACCGTGAGAAACAGCGAAAAGAATGTCAGTATTCTAAATGCAATTCTGCGCATATTCTTCCCCTTAGACGGGCCGTTATGGCCCGTCGGGAAACATATCGCATCACTGACTTCTGACAATTGCCGCTGGTTGTAACCGTCAGCCGAAAACGCGCTTCGGCCGGAATTCACCCTGTCCGATCTCCCCGATCGCGATCAGCCTGCCGCGGGCCGTCGCATAGGCCTCGCTTTCGGCAACCGGCGCGTCGCGGCCGCGCACCAGGATCGGGTTACCCATCTTCAGGCGGTGCGCCTGGTCATCGCTGATAATAAGGTGGGGCAGTGCCGACAGTGCCTCGCAGGTATCGATCAGCAGTGCGTCGAGCGTAGCAAGACGCTCATCCATGTCCTCGATCTCTTCGAGCGCCGTGAGTTTTGCAAGCGGCACCATAGTTTCTTCGGCGAAGGGTGCGACGAAGGTACGGCGCAGGCCGGAAATATGACCGAAGCAGCCGAGCTCGCGGCCAAAATCGCGGGCAAGCGCCCGCACATAGGTGCCCTTGCCGCATTCCACTTCGAAATGCGCCGTATTGGCATCTGGACAGGCGAGAAGTGTGAGGCGATGTACCTCGACTTCACGCGAGGGTATCTCGACCGCCTCGCCGTCGCGCGCCAGATCATAGGCGCGTTCACCGGCGATCTTGATGGCGGAAAACTGCGGAGGGACTTGGCTGATCGTGCCGATATATTTCGGCAGGATATCGCGGATCTGCTGCTCGCTCGGGCGCTGGTCGGAGCGCTGTGTAACTTCGCCCTCCAGGTCGTCGGTTGTCCGCTCCTCGCCCCAGCTGACGGTGAATTCGTAGATCTTGCGGCCGTCCATCACATATGGAACGGTCTTGGTGGCATCGCCGAGCGCGATCGGCAGCATGCCGGATGCGAGCGGGTCGAGCGTGCCGGCATGGCCGCACTTCTGCGCCTTGAAGAGCCACTTGATCTTGGAAACGGCTTCCGTCGAGCCGAAATCCACCGGCTTGTCGAGGATCAGCCAGCCGGAAATCGGGCGGCCCTTGGGTTTGCGTGGTTTGGACATCGGTGTCTTCTGTTATTCGTCGTCACTGTCGAGATCGCGGCTCACCTCGGGTGAGCGCAGCAGATCGTCGATCTTCTTGTAATTGTCGAAGCTGGTATCATCGCGGAAGCGCACTTCGGGCATGTACTTCATCTGTCTCAGCTGCGGTCCGAGCCGGCCACGGATGAACTTCGCGTTGCGGTTCAGCGCATCGATGATGATGGTGTGGTCGGAGACGCCGAGCGGCGTCACATAGGCCGTTGCGATCTTCAGGTCAGGTGACATGCGCACTTCGGAAATCGAGATTACGGTCGCTTCGATGATGTCGTCGCGGACTTCGCCACGCTGCAGCACCTGAGTGATCGCTGCGCGAACTTGTTCGCCGACGCGCAGCATGCGCTGCGAAGGTGCCGAGGTTGTGGGTCTTGTTGCCATTGTTCTGTATCCCAAAAGGATCGGGCGCCGGACTGGATCATCCGGCGCCCGTCCAAGATTTCAATCGCGGTCCGATCAGAGCGTGCGCGTGATATGCTCGACGCGGAAGCACTCGATGACGTCGCCCACACGCATATCCTCGTAGTTCTCGAAGGCCATGCCGCACTCCTGCCCCATCGGCACTTCGGAGACTTCGTCCTTGAAGCGCTTGAGGGTCTTGAGTTTGCCTTCGTGCACGACGACGTTGTCGCGGATGAGGCGGACGCCCGCGCCACGCTCGACCTTGCCTTCGACGACGCGGCAACCTGCCACCTTGCCGACCTTGGTAATGTTGAACACTTCCAGGATTTCGGCATTGCCGATGAAGGTTTCGCGACGCTCCGGCGAAAGCAGACCCGACATCGCTGCCTTCACGTCATCAACGAGGTCGTAGATGATGTTGTAGTAGCGGATCTCGATCCCCTCGCGCTCGGCGAACTGGCGTGCCTGCGTGTTCGCACGAACGTTGAAGCCGATGATGGCAGCGTTCGATGCTTCTGCAAGCGAGATGTCGGATTCGGTGATGCCCCCTGCGCCCGAATGAACGATGCGGGCACGAACCTCGTCGGTACCGAGCTTTTCCAGCGCGCCGGCAATGGCTTCGATCGAGCCTTGTACGTCGCCCTTGATCACCAGCGGGAATTCCTTGACGCCCGTGGCCTGGAGCTGCGTCATCATCTGTTCCAGCGAACCGCGCTGTCCCGACAGGCGGGCAGCCGCCTTGTCGCGGGCGAGACGCTGACGATATTCCGAGATTTCGCGGGCGCGGCTTTCGTTTTCGACGACGGCGAACTTGTCGCCCGCCTGCGGCGTGCCGGAAAGACCGAGAACCTCGACCGGGGTCGCCGGGCTGGCTTCCTTCACATGATCGCCCTTGTCCGTCACCAGGGCGCGCACGCGGCCCCAGACGTCGCCGGCAACGATGATCTGACCCGGACGCAGAGTGCCCTTCTGGACAAGCACCGTCGCAACCGCTCCGCGACCGCGGTCTAGCTGGGCTTCGATAACCGTGCCTTCCGCCGTCCGGTTCGGATTAGCCTTGAGATCGAGAATTTCAGCCTGCAGCAGGATCGCCTCGAGCAGCTTGTCGAGGTTCTTGCCGGTCTTCGCCGAAACTTCGACGTCGAGCACTTCACCGCCCATGGATTCCACGAAGACTTCATGCTGCAGAAGCTGGTTACGAACCTTCTGCGGATCGGCTTCGTGCTTGTCGACCTTGTTGATCGCCACGATGATCGGGACACCGGCCGCCTTGGCATGGTTGATCGATTCAATCGTCTGCGGCATCACGCTGTCGTCAGCCGCAACCACCAGGATCGCGATGTCAGTAGCCTGCGCGCCGCGGGCGCGCATTGCCGTGAAGGCTGCGTGGCCGGGAGTATCGATGAAGGTGATCTTCTGGCCGTTCTGCTCTACCTGATAGGCGCCGATATGCTGCGTGATGCCACCGGCTTCACCGGAGACCACGTTGGCATGGCGGATGGCATCGAGCAGCGAGGTCTTGCCGTGGTCGACGTGGCCCATGATGGTGACGACAGGCGGGCGCGAAACCAGTTCGCCCTGCTCGTCGGACACGTTAAAGATGCCGAGTTCGACGTCGGACTCGGAGACGCGCCGGACCGTATGACCGAATTCACCAGCGATGAGTTCAGCCAGATCGGCGTCGATGACGTCGCCGGGCTTCATCATCTGGCCTTCCTTCATCAGGTACTTGATGACGTCAACGGCACGTTCCGACATGCGCTGCGACAGTTCCTGGATGGTGATGGTCTCAGGCAGAACGACTTCGCGGGAGATTTTCTCGCGCGTTTCCTGCATCTGACTGCGGCGGAATTTCTCCTGCCGGCGGCGCATGGCCGAAAGCGAACGCCCGCGTGCATTGCCGTCGTCATCGACGTTCGCGGTGGTCACGGTCAGCTTGCCGCGGCGGCGGTCTTCCTCACTCTTCGGGCGGGTTGTGACCGGCTTCGCGGGCTCGGGACGAACCGGGCGGCCGCGGACCGGACCGCTGCGCGAAGCACCGCGGTCTTCATCTTCGCCTTCGCCACGGCGACCGCGTACGCCTGCCGGTGCGCCTGACGCGGGACGGGCGGTTGAAGGCGACGGAGCGGCTTCCGTGCGGCGAGCGGCAGGGGTGGATGCCGGTGCCGGCTGCTGCTGACGCACAGTTTCGGCACGTGCTTCCGTTACCGGAGCTGCAGGTGGTTCGGCCACGGCTGCAGCAGCGGCCTCCGCCTGGCGGACGGCCTCTTCAGCAGCGCGCAGCTTGGCTTCTTCCGCTTCGGCGGCTTGGCGTACGGCTTCTTCAGCGGCGCGGCGCTTTTCATCTTCAGCGCGACGGATGGCGTCCTGCGCGTCACGGGCCTGCGCTTCGGCAAGCGCGCGGCGACGGGCATCCATTTCATCGGGCGAAAGGTGGTTCAGCACCACGGGGCGCGGACGATCCTGCTGGCGCTGCGGCTGGTAGGATTGCTGCGGACGCTGGTTGGCCTGCTGCGGGCGCTGGCTGTTCTGGCCGCCGGGCTGGTGGATGCGCGGGGCTGGAGCCGGCTGCTGAGTGCGAGCCTGCACGGGCGCTGGTTCCGGTTCGGGCGCCCGAACCGGAGCTGCAGGAGCAGGCGTCATCGGCTTTTCGTCTTCGGGGCGCATCGGGCGCCGCTTGCGGGTCTCGACGACGACCGCCTTGGTGCGACCGCGACCCATATCCTGGCGAACGGTACCCTGGCTCATCCCTGATGGTTTCAGGGTGAGGGTCTTCTTCCCCGTTACGCTGATTGTCTTGTCGTCGTTGCTGTCGGTCATTCGTTCCCGTTCCTTCGGACAGGGAACGATGAAGCCATCAGACCCTGTCAATCACATACAATCGATCAATGATATTGCGGCCGGCTTCCGCCGGTGACCGCATCATTGTTTTTGCTGGCCAGCGCCGCCCGGTGCCCGGGACTGACCGCCGTTACGGTACTGTTCGAGCATCTTTGCGCGCTTCACTACACCCTCACCCGCCTGCCCTGCAAGCACTGCGGCATGGATAAAAGCATTCTGGCCCATCACCCCTTCCATTTCGCTCTCCGAGAAGAGACGGAAGGAAGGTATTTCTTCCTCGGTTTCCATTCCGAGATGCCAGGCCTTGCGGGCCTGGTCTATCTTTCTTACGCCATCGGCGGCGGCATCCGTAGAATGGAACACCGCAAGCGCAGCTCCACTGCGGATTGCGGCATCCACCTTGGCCGAGCCGGTGACGAGCTGGCCCGCCTTGCGCGCCATGTTCATCATCTGCAGGAGCTGTTGCAGAAACAACCGCTCCACGCGTTCACCGAGGTCTTCGGCGGCCTTCACATCGGCCTTGAGCGCGCGGGCGAAGAGCTTCTTCGCCACCGCCCTTTCGACCAGCGACCGGTCGATCTTAACCCAGCAGCCACGTCCCGGCAGCTCGCGTTTCAGATCCGGCACCACCGTCCCGTCAGGGGCGGCCACAAAGCGGATCAGCTCGTCCGGCAATCCGCTTTCGCGTGTCACAATGCACATGCGGCCGTTCACGTCGTAACCTGCAAGATCGTCGTCCTCAGGGGATGTGTCCGGCTTCGCCGTCATTATGCGTCCTGCTCGGCTGCGTCGGCTTCAACAGCCTCAGCGTCCTTCGCCAGATCTTCCTCGGTGATCCAGCCGGCGATCAGGCGAGCCTGCACGACCATCTGTTCGGCTTCCACACGGGAAATGTCGAACTTCGAGAACAGGCCCTCGAATTTCTTCGTCTCACCGTTCTTGCGTTCGGTCCAGCCGACGAGGTCGTCGGCTGCGCAACCTGCGAAGTCCTCGATCGTCTTGATGCTGTCCTCGCCGAGTGCCACCATCATCTGGGCGGTCATGCCGTCGATCTGGCGCAGCTCGTCGGAAACGCCGAGTGCCTTACGCTTCTCGTCCATTTCCGCTTCGAGCTTCTCGAGGAATTCGCGGGCGCGGGTCTGGATTTCCTGCGCGGTATCTTCGTCGAAACCGTCGATCGAGGAGATTTCGTCGAGATCGACATAAGCCAGCTCCTCGACGGCGGCGAAGCCTTCCGAAGCCAGAACCTGGCCGACCATCTCGTCGACGTCGAGCGCGTCCATGAAGAGATTGGTGCGCTCGTTGAATTCCTTCTGACGGCGCTCGGACTCTTCGGCTTCCGTCATGATGTCGATGTCCCAGCCCGTCAGCTGTGAAGCGAGGCGGACGTTCTGGCCGCGGCGGCCGATGGCGAGCGAAAGCTGCTCGTCTGGAACGACCACTTCGATGCGTTCCGCATCTTCGTCGAGAACGACCTTGGCGACTTCAGCCGGCTGCAGGGCGTTGACGACGAAGGTCGCCGGATCCTGCGACCAGGGAATGATGTCGATCTTCTCGCCCTGGAGCTCGCCGACGACGGCCTGGACGCGTGAACCGCGCATGCCGACGCAGGCACCGACCGGATCGATCGAGCTGTCGTTCGAAATCACGGCGATTTTGGCGCGCGAACCTGGATCGCGGGCAACCGACTTCACCTGGATGATGCCGTCATAAATTTCCGGCACTTCCATGGTGAAGAGCTTCACCATGAACTGCGGATGCGTACGCGACAGGAAGATCTGCGGGCCGCGCTGTTCGCGACGGACATCATATACGTATGCACGAACGCGATCGCCATAGCGGACGTTCTCGCGCGGGATCATTTCGTCGCGGCGGATGATGCCTTCGCCACGGCCGAGGTCGACGATGACGTTACCATATTCGACCCGCTTGACCGTACCGTTGACGATTTCGCCGACGCGATCCTTGAATTCGTCGAACTGGCGGTCACGCTCGGCTTCGCGCACCTTCTGCACGATGACCTGCTTGGCCGACTGCGCGGCGATACGGCCGAAATCCATCGGCGGCAGCGGATCGGCAATGAAGTCGCCGATGGCGGCGTCGGGGTTGCGGTCGCGGGCCAGTTCCAGCGGGATCTGCGTGGAATAATCCTCAGCCTTCTCGACGACTTCGAGCAGGCGCTGCAGACGGATTTCACCGGTCTTCGGGTTGATGTCGGCGCGGATATTGGATTCGGTACCGTAACGGGAACGCGCTGCTTTCTGGATGGCATCGGCCATCGCGGCAAGCACGATTTCGCGGTCGATGACCTTTTCGCGCGCCACTGCATCTGCGATCTGCAGAAGTTCGAGCCGGTTTGCACTGACTGCCATTGTTGTGTTTCTCCGTCCTTGACTACCCGGGTTCCCGTCCCTGGAGCTTGCGTTGATCGGTTATTCTTTGTCGTCCGCTTCGTTCTGGTTCGCAGCCTGCGCCTTTGCCAGCTTGTCGGCGCGCAGTGCATCGCGGATCAGATCGTCGGTCAGAATGAGTTTGGCATCGCTGAGCGCGGTGAAGGGAATGACGACCTTCTGCTCCTCACCGTAGGCAACCTGATCGCGTTCGATCGTAAACCCGTCGGCATCCGCTTCGACGATCTTGCCGCGGAAGCGTTTGCGATTGCCGATCATGATCGACGTTTCGCACTTTACGAGGTGGCCCTGCCAGCGAACGAAATCGGATTTCCGCACCAGAGGGCGGTCGATACCCGGCGAAGACACTTCGAGATGATACTCCTTATCGATCGGATCTTCCACATCGAGCACTGGAGAAATCGCCATGGAGACCTGCTCGCAGTCCTCGACGGTCATCGTGCCATCGTTCTTCTCGGCCATGACCTGCATCGTCATGCCATTTTGGTTGAGCATGCGAACACGGATGAGGCGGAAGCCGATGTCGATAAGTACCGGTTCGATGATGTCGGCGAGACGCTGGTCAAGCCCGGTCTCGGTAATCAGCCGCGACTCATGTTGATTGTCTGCGTTTGTCAGATCCGACAAGCGGTGCGCTCCCTGCGATTTCTGGCATTCGGGGTGATCGCGCTAATAAAAAAGAGCGGGTCCTTGCGGCCCACTCTTCATCGTACGATCAAGAATTTGAGTGCCATATAGTCCCGTTTTTCAGAAATTGCAAGGTCGGCGCTGATTTCGTCTCCTTCATCTTAGCAGGTATGAGCTAAGCTATGGCGAGCGCTTCTCTTCCGCATATATTGGCCACTGAACCATAAGGGTAAAAGCGGGAGGAAACGTGGCCTATAGGTCTTCGACATTTGCGCCTTTGCGGCATGAAACCTACCGTAACATCTGGTTTGCGAGCCTCGCCTCGAATTTCGGCGGTCTGGTCCAGGCCGTCGGTGCTGCCTGGATGATGACGGTCATCACCTCGTCGGAGGATATGGTTGCGCTGGTGCAGACCTCGACGGCGCTGCCGATCATGCTGTTCTCGCTGGTCTCGGGTGCTCTCGCCGACAATTATGATCGACGCAGGATCATGCTGACGGCCCAGTCCATGATGCTCGCGGTTTCGATCCTGTTGACAGCCTGCGCCATTCTCGGCTGGATTACACCCGGACTGCTTCTTTTCTTCACGTTTCTTATCGGCTGCGGCACGGCACTCAACAATCCCGCCTGGCAGGCCTCTGTCGGCGACATGGTGCCGCGCGCCGATTTGCCGGGGGCTGTTACACTGAACAGCATGGGGTTTAATATTACCCGCAGCGTCGGTCCGGCGATCGGGGGTGCCATCGTCGCGGCTGCTGGTGCAGCCGCGGCCTTTGCGGTGAACGCGTTGAGCTATATTGCTCTCATCTACGCATTGCTTCGCTGGCGGCCGAGTACGTCCGCCTCGACACTGCCACGCGAAACACTAGGCAGCGCCATCTTTGCCGGCATGCGCTATGTCTCCATGTCGCCCAACCTTGAAAAAATCCTTCTGAGAGGATTGGTGTTTGGCGTCGGCGCGAGTTCTATTCAGGCGCTGTTGCCGGTCGTAGCGCTCGATCTCGTTTCTGGCGGGCCGCTGACTTACGGTTTCATGCTCGGCGCCTTCGGTATAGGCGCGATTGGCGGCGCGATGCTCAGCGCCAGACTGCGCGAAATGTTTTCCAGCGAGACGATCATCCGCCTAGCCTTCCTGGGTTTTGCGCTCAGCGCGGTGATCGCCGCTCTGAGCCCAAGCGCCGTGCTCACCTCCGCCGGATTGCTGATTGCCGGTGCCTGCTGGGTTTCGGCGCTCTCGCTCTTCAACACCATCGTCCAGCTATCCACGCCGCGCTGGGTGGTGGGCCGCTCACTGTCGCTCTACCAGACCGTCACCTTCGGCGGCATTGCCGGCGGCAGCTGGCTCTGGGGCATTATTGCTAACAATTACGGTCTTTCCGACGCATTGTTGATGTCGGCCGCGGTCCTGTTGCTTGGTGTCGTCATCGGCCTGCGCTTTTCCATGCCGGCCTTTGCCTCGCTCAATCTCGATCCGCTGAATCGCTTCATAGAGCCGGCTCTCGGTCTGGATATCACACCACGCAGCGGCCCGATCGTCATTCAGGTCGGTTACCAGATTGCCGATGACGACTTGGCCGAATTCATGACGCTGATGGTAGAACGTCGTCGCATCCGCATTCGCGATGGCGCCCGCAACTGGGCACTGATGCGCGATCTTGAAAATCCCGGCCTCTGGACGGAAACTTATCACACGCCGACGTGGGTCGAATATATCAGGCACAACCAGCGCCGCACCCAGGCCGATGCCGAAAATACCGATCGGCTTCGCGCGCTGCATCGTGGCGAGGGCCTGCCGCATGTTCACCGCATGATCGAACGACAAGCCATTCCGCCAGTCGATGACATCTTCCACAAGACGCCGATCGATCTGCACCACTGAGATCAGCCATGCACGTCTTCCGAAGCGCAAAACAATCCGATCTCGCCGACATCATCCGGCTGCTCGCCGATGATGATCTCGGCAGCACGCGGGAGGTCGTCTCGGATCCCGTCGATATACGCTATCTCGCAGCCTTCGCCGCAATCGAGGAAGATCCCAACCAGGTGCTGGCTGTTGCAATCGACGAGACTGATCGGATCGTCGGCTGCTTGCAGTTGAGCTTTGTTCCCGGCCTATCGCGAACGGGAATGTGGCGAGGCCAGATCGAAAGCGTGCGTATTGCAAAGGGCCATCGTGGCTCCGGCCTCGGCTCACAATTCATCGAATGGGCGATTGCTCGCTGCGCCGAGCGCGGTTGCGGTCTCGTGCAGCTCACATCCGACAAGATGCGCGCGGATTCGATCCGCTTCTATGAAAAGCTCGGTTTTGTGGCGAGCCATGAAGGGCTGAAGCGCAGCCTGTAAAACATCCGCCGAGGCGGAGGCTTCTTACTTCAGCTTGCCCTTCATCGATGCCTCTGGGAAGCATGTGGGCTTTATGCCGTTCTCTTCCTGCCATTGGCCGATTGAGCGTCGCGTCTTGTAGCCCGGCAATCCATCCGATCCGCCGACATCATAGCCCTGCCGCTCAAGCGCCTTCTGCATGGCGGCGACATCCGAGCGCAGCATCTTGCCGACATCGCCCCATTGTCGCTGGAAGGCACCGGAACCGGAGGCGATGCGGTCGGCAAGGTTGCCGATATAGAGGGCATAAAGGTCGGAGTTGTTATATTCCTTGATGATATAGAAGTTCGGCGTAACGATGAATTCCGGCCCGTCGCGCCCTGCCGGCACCAGCATCATGCTCTGTGCTTTCAACTCGCCGGATGGAAAATCTTTGCCGGAAATACGTTTGATGCCGAGTGACGACCAGTGGGAGAGCGGCTTGGCAAGATCAGGCCCTTCCTGCGCGCAGGAGATGGCGTCGGGGATCGTCACTTCGAAGCCCCAGTCGCGGTCGCGCTGCCAGCCCTTTTTTACGAGGAAATTGGCAATCGAGGCGAGCGTATCGGGAACCGAGCTCCAGATATTGCGGTGCCCGTCGCCGTCGAAATCGACGGCATATTTCAGATAGCTCGTCGGCATGAACTGCGGCTGACCGAGCGCGCCTGCCGACGATCCCTTGAAATCGGCAGGGGTAACATCGCCGCCGTCGAGTATATGCAGCGCAGCGATCAGTTCCATGCGGAACATGTCCTTGCGGGTCGACATGAAGGCCTTGGTTGCCAGTACATCGACAGCGGAATTCGGGATCTTCGCCGCGCCGAAGCCGGTCTCGCGTCCCCAGATTGCCAGCACGATCGAACCAGGTACGCCATAGGTTTTTTCAATGCGGCTGAGCGTCGAGGCATATTGCGAGGCAAAGCCGCGTCCCGTCATCGCAAGCCGTTTCAGCCGGTCCTCGTTGAAATAGGGAGCTGGCGAGGAAAACTCTGCCTGGGTCTGCTTCTGCTCCTTCGGCGGCGGAAAGCCGGGCGGCGCGAGATCGGTCAGAGTCCAGTCGAGTTCGACCCCCGAAAAGGCGGCGCGGAAGGTTTTTTCCGATATGCCGTTCTTCTTCGCGTCCGGCCAGAGATCGCCCTGCACCCATTTTTCGAATTGCGCTTCGACATCGGCTTTCGAAGGGGCAGCGTAAGAAGGCGCTACCGAAAGCGTGAGCCAGGCGGCGCCCGTGAGAAGTAGCCGGCCGAAGAAACCCGTCCCCATGTACCCCCCTAAATTACCGTCCGCGCTCGAAGCGCTGCGGACAGCGTACCCTCGTCGAGATAGTCCAACTCGCCACCGACTGGCACGCCATGCGCCAGCCGCGTGATCTTCACATTGAGATCGGCAAGCTGATCGGTGATGTAATGCGCCGTCGTCTGTCCCTCGACGGTCGCATTCACAGCGATGATGATTTCCTTGATGCCGCCTTCGCCGACACGGTTGATCAGCCCGCGGATATTGAGATCGTCAGGGCCGACTCCATCAAGCGGCGAGAGCGTGCCGCCAAGCACATGATAGGCGGCGTTCAGCGCACCGGCGCGCTCCAGCGCCCAGAGATCCGAGACATCCTCGACGACGATGATGACGGACTGGTCGCGCTGCGCATCGGTGCAGACCGTGCAGGGATCGACCGTATCGACATTGCCGCAGCGCGAGCAGATTTTCACCTTGTCATAAGCTTCGCCCAGCGCATGTGACAGCGGACCAAGCAGCTGGTCTTTCTTCTTGATCAGATGCAGCGCCGCCCGCCGCGCCGAGCGCGGCCCAAGGCCCGGCACTTTCGCCAGAAGCTGGATCAGTTTTTCAATTTCGGGGCCGGTGACTCGCTTTGCCATGTGCCGTTCTTAACTGATATGGAACGAAAACGGAATCACGGAAGAATCGCTGAAACCATGAAAATCCTCGCCGTCTGCCGCGGCTCTGCAGAAAGGCTGCCGGGCAAGAGCTACAAGACCGGTATCTTCAAGCATGCCGTCAGCGGCGGCGTCATGATCGATGCCGAAGGCCTCGTCGGCGATGCCATTTGCAACAGGAAACATCACGGCGGTGTCGATCAAGCTGTTTACCTGGAGGGTTCGCTTAGCCTCGACTGGTGGGCAAACGAACTCGGCCGCCCTGTCGACCCCGGCACCTTCGGCGAGAACCTCGTCATAGAGGGGCTGGATAACCGCGATGTCACGGTCGGGGACCGCTTCATCGTCGGCGAACTGATCCTTGAGGTGACGTCCTGCCGCATCCCTTGCGCTACGTTCGCCGCCAGGATGAACGATCCGAAATTCGTCAAACGCTATACCAAGGCGGCACGTCCCGGCATCTATTGCCGCGTGATCGCCAATGGGATCGTGGAAGCCGGAATGCAGGTCGGGTACAAGCCATTTCCGGGCACCCCAGTCACGATGCCGGAAATGATGGAAACCTTCGGACGCCGGCTTTCAGCCGCAGACCGCGAGCGTTATCTGGCAGCGCCCGTTCATCACAAGCTGCGAGCCGAGCTGGAAGCACAGCAATAGTTCAGCGCATCGCGATCGTGACGGCGGCCCCTGCCATCGTTCCCGCACTCACCCGATTGGCGATCTGTACCGCGCGCCGGCTTTTCAGGAAACCGCGCGCTTTTGCGGCAAGGAACATCCAGCTGAAATCGACGACAGCCAGGACGACGAATAGCGTAATGATGAGTTCGGCCCAGCCGGCAATCGACACCGAGGGAATGTCGATGATCGATGGCAGAAGCGCCACATAAAACATCATGATCTTGGGATTTCCGAGCGCAATCGCCAGGCCGGTCAGAAACATCCGGCCGCGCGAACGCTCCTGCGGCAGTTCCTCTTCCTCGACATCTGCTTTGGCGAACCACATTCGCCAGGCGAGATAAAGAAGATAGAGCACGCCGAGCCATTTGATGACGACGAAGACATGGTAGAAGCTTTCGGCGATCGCCGAGAGGCCGGCAATCGCGCAAGTGAGCCAGATCGCATCTCCTGCCCACATGCCAAAGAGGAAGGGTAGAACGTCACGCGCGCCTTTCGAAATGACGCGGGCCACGAGCGCCGCAACGCTTGGTCCGGGTGTCCCGGCGGCAATGAAAAGAGCGCCGGCAAAAACCAGCAATGTCGTGAGCGTCGTCATTACCCGTCTCCTCTCCCGGGGCCAGTCGAATACCGGACTGGTCGGTAAAAATCAGAAAGGCAGCTTGAAGCCGGGCGGGATCGGCAGGCCGGCCGTGAGCGCCTTTGTCTTTTCGGCGGCGATGGCTTCCGCCTTGTCCTTGGCGTCCTTATGGGCGGCAACGATCAGGTCTTCGAGGATCTCGACATCGTCTTCCTTGAAGAGGGAAGGGTCGATCTTCAGGCTCTTGAGCTCGCCCTTGCCGGAGATGATGACGGTGACCAGCCCGCCGCCGGCCTTGCCTTCGGCAGTCAGCTCGGCGATTTCCGCCTGCATCTGCTCCATCTTGGCCTGCATTTCCTTGACTTTGCCCATCATGCCCATGATGTCGCGCATCGTCTTCTCCTTCTTGAAACTAGAATTCTATGTCGTCGCCCGGCAAGATGTCGCCCTCTTCGGATTCGGCTGCGGCAGGTGGTTTGACCTCCTCCGCCTCTTCCTCCGGCGTCGGCGCCCGTACGCGTACGTCGATGATCTTGGCGCCCGGAAACTGCGCCAGGATCGCTGCAACGTCGGGATCCTGACGGGCATCGCTGACGCGCTGTTCCTGCGCCTTGGCTTCCGCCTCCACCATCGTCGGCCCGCCTTCTTCGCGGCTGGTGCTGACGATCCAGTGGATGCCGGTCCATTCCTTGAGCTTGACGGCAAGCTCGTTAAGCAATGTGCCCGGTGCGCCCTCGGTGAGGTTCACATCCAGCCGGCCGGGCTCGATACGCACCGGCCGCACGAAGTTGCGCACCAATGCCTTGAGTTTGACGTCCCGTTTTTCGCCAGCGAGATCAACGATATCGCCGATCGAATTGACCGGCACGACCGGCTTCGGCACCTCTGACGGCTTGGTTTCAACGCGGCCGATACTCTGCGGCTCCGGATTGGGTACGGCCCGCAGCATCGCTGTCGGCCCCGAGGGCTGTGGCCGCGGTGCCGGCTCCGCAGACCGCGCCGTCACATTCGTCTGGTAGGGAACACGTGTGCCGCCGCCATTACCCGAAGGCGCAGGTGAGGACGGACGTGGCGCGCCCCCTTCATTGGAAAATTCCGCAAGCCGCCGTGCCGCATCCTCCGGCGCCGGCAGATGTGCTGCGTGCGCGAGCCGGATAAGCACCATCTCGGCCGCACCCGCCGTACGCGAAGAGTTTTCCGTCTCCGGAATGCCCTTCAGCAGCATCTGCCAAATGCGCGAAAGGGTGGTAACCGCGACACCTTGCGCAAATTCCGACGCCTTGGTGCGCTCCACTTCGCTGAGCGAGGGGTCGTTTGCGGCATCAGGCACATATTTCAGCCGCGTCACCAGATGCGTGAAATCGGCGAGATCCGTCAGTACCACGACAGGGTTGGCGCCGGCTTGGTACTGGCTCTGGAATTCATTGAGCGCGCTTGCGACATCGCCGCGCACGATATGTTGGAAGAGATCGACGATGCGGGCGCGATCCGCAAGGCCGAGCATGCCGCGTACGGCTTCCGCCTGCACCACGCCGCCGCCATGGGCGATCGCCTGATCCATCAGCGACAGACCGTCGCGCGCCGAACCTTCCGCAGCGCGCGCAATCATCGCAAGCGCATCGGGCTCCGCTTCGATGCCTTCCTTGGCAGCGATCGTCGAAAACAGGCCGACGAGATCGGAAGCACTGATACGCCGCAGGTCGAAGCGCTGGCAGCGCGAGAGAACGGTGATTGGAACCTTGCGGATTTCCGTCGTCGCAAAGATGAACTTCACATGCTCCGGCGGCTCCTCGAGGGTCTTCAACAAACCGTTGAAGGCCTGCGCCGACAGCATGTGCACTTCGTCGATGATATAGACCTTGTAACGCGCCGAAACCGGCCGGTAGCGCACCTGCTCGATGATTTCTCTGATGTCGTCGATACCGGTATGCGAGGCGGCGTCCATCTCGATCACGTCGACATGGCGGCCTTCCATGATCGCTCGGCAATGCTCGCCAGGCACACGAAGGTCGATCGTCGGCTTGTCGATTTCGGCCGTCTTGTAGTTCAGCGCCCGCGCCAGAATGCGCGCCGTCGTCGTCTTGCCCACGCCGCGAACACCGGTCAACATGTAAGCCTGCGCGATGCGGCCCGTTTCGAAGGCGTTGGTGAGCGTGCGGACCATCGGCTCCTGGCCGACCATCAGGTCCGTGAAATCCTTGGGGCGGTATTTGCGTGCCAGCACCCGGTATCCGGTGCCTGTCGAGGCGGCATCCTGTGATTGTCGCTCGGTGTCGCTCATCGCCCTGCTAGCGCCCGAAAGCCCGGGCTTCTTGGAAGAGAAGGTGGGAGGCTGGCACGATGACCCGTGCCGGGCTCGTTAGGGCTGCTTCCTTCCGGACCTGACCCGGTTGGCGAGTGGCTCGTCCACCACCAACCTCCCGGATGCACATATCGGCAAAATCGTCATCAAAAGCAAGCCAAGCTCCGAAAAAACTGCTAGTCCATTGGAAAACATGAGGAGAATGTCCTTGAGCAATTTCGTGCTCGACCGCAGGCTCGAAAGCGACAGCACCAGTATTATGGTCGCTGGCCTGTGCGACGTCAGGTTATCGAAGGATGCCCGCTGGCCTTGGCTGATCCTGGTGCCGCGCCGGGCGGATGTCACAGAGATCTTCGAGCTGACGCCGCTTGATCAGGTGCTGCTGACCTTCGAAATCGAGCTTGTCTCCGCAACACTCAAGAAGGTCACCGGTGCCACAAAAATCAATGTCGGGGCTCTTGGCAATATCGTCCGCCAGCTTCATGTTCATGTCATTGCGCGTTCTGAAGGTGATGCGAATTGGCCGGGGCCTGTCTGGGGCTTCGGCAAGGCTGAGCCGTATGAGGACGCAACCAGAGACGAATTCATAGCAAAGCTGCGGGAAGCCCTTTCATCATGAGTCATTCGCTTTTCGATTCGGATGCGCCACATCCGGAACCCAGCAATCTCACCGCCTTTGCCGCAAACGACCTGAGCCGCGACAGCGAACATCGCGATGAAGGCTCGGTCGAAAAGGCGCTTGCCCGCGAAGGCACGCATATCTTCGCCTTCGCGAAGGACAAACTGGTGCTGAAACATGACGGTCAGGTACTCGATCCGCTCTTTGCCCGCTATGAGCTGCAGGAGCTGAAGCCGAATTGGGACGAGACCGTGCTGCTCGGCTATCGCAAGACCGGCGAACCACGCCTTGCCGTGCCCGTCGGCATCGACATCGAGGATATGACGAGCCAATATAAACCGGTCGACGGCCGTTCGCTCTTTCGCGACGAGCTGGTCGATGAAATGTTGCTCGGCGAATTCGCGCAGGCTGCAAGTCTCATTCGTTGGAACAGCGACAACCAGTTTTGCGGCCGCTGCGGCTCGGTCATGGAAATCCACATCGGCGGTTACAAGCGCGTCTGTACTGCCTGCGAGCACATGATCTTCCCGCGCACCGACCCCGTCGTCATCATGCTGACGATCGACGAAGAGCGCGATCTCTGCCTGCTCGGCCGCAGTCCTCATTTTGCCCCGGGCATGTATTCCTGTCTGGCGGGCTTCCTGGAGCCCGGTGAGACGATCGAAAATGCCGTTCGCCGTGAGACGCTGGAAGAATCCGGCATCAGGACCGGCCGTATCCGCTATCATGCCTCCCAGCCGTGGCCGATGCCGCATTCGCTGATGATCGGCTGTTATGCCGAGGCGAGGTCGCGCGATATCCATCGCGACGAAGCTGAACTTGAGGATTGCCGCTGGTTCACCCGCGAGGAAACCATTGAAATGCTGGAACGTCCCGGCGTCAACGGTAAGGCGCCGCCGCCGCGGGGCGCGATTGCCCATCGACTGATGCGCGATTGGGTCGAGTGGAAACGGTGAGCAAGAAACCGGAGCGCACGGATGATCGTCACCCGTGCCCGTTTGTCTGCATGAGGACGTAATCATGGTCGCCCGCTCCGAACGGCTGCTGACCCTGCTTCAGACGCTCAGGCGCTATCGGCGGCCGGTCACCGGCACCGTCTTGGCCGAAGAAACCGGTGTCAGC
This sequence comes from Rhizobium sp. BK377, assembly GCF_014193935.1. Taxonomy (NCBI): domain Bacteria; kingdom Pseudomonadati; phylum Pseudomonadota; class Alphaproteobacteria; order Hyphomicrobiales; family Rhizobiaceae; genus Rhizobium; species Rhizobium sp. BK377. Next base: position 1,628,979 of record NZ_JACIAC010000001.1, on the reverse strand, counting down.
CTGCGCACGCTCTATCGCGATATTGCCAGCCTCCAGGCGCAAGGCGCCATGATCGAGGGTGAGGCCGGCATAGGCTATGTGCTGAAACCCGGCTTCATGCTGCCGCCGATGATGTTTTCTGAGGAAGAGCTGGAAGCATTGGTGCTTGGCTCCCGTTGGGTGGCGCGCGCCGCCGAACCGCGGCTGGCCAATGCCGGCGCTGACGCGCTGGCAAAGATCGCCGCCGTGCTACCGCCCGACATGCGCGATATGGTTGATTCGGCCACGCTTTTTGTCGGCCGCAAACGGCAGGATGAGGACAAGGCGGATGTTTCGGCCATCCGCAAGGCGATCCGCCTGGAACGTATCCTTGAACTGCATTATGGCGACGAACAGGGGCGTATCTCCCGCCGCCGTATCTGGCCTTTCGCGCTCGGATATTTCGAGCACGTGCGCATCATCATGGCCTGGTGCGAGCTGCGCCAGGATTTCCGTCATTTCCGCACCGATCGTATCATCGATATGACGATCCATGACGCGCGGTATCCGCGTCGTCGCACCGTTCTCCTGAAGGAATGGCGGGACACGCAGGATACTCCGATCGAGCACTAACACTACTGCCATAAACTGTCAGCAGGTGGCGCTATTATCAGTACCAGTCCAGCAGGAAGGAGTACTGATCATGGGAATGCCTCAAGTCGTTCAATATGCCGGCCGTCGTACTTCAGTCGGAGCCGGAAAAACCCTTCGTTCGCGTCTGGTGCGTCTGTTTGCTGAGAGGTTCACAGGAGCATCATCACGCCGTCCACGCCTCGATCTCGATACGATGCCGCAATGGCGCAAGCGCGATCTCGGCTTCACGGACGGACAGGACTGGCGCGTCGGCGACGATCTCTTCCGTTAGGGCCGCAAGGCCCCCTCATTGATATTCCCCCCGGGAACGAAGCGGCGCTGTCTGCAGCGCTGCATTCGGCAAGCTGCTGCCATAAAATGGCAGCAGCTTGCGGCCGGGCATCTTTCAACCCAATGGAGAACTGAAATGGCTAGCCCCAATCTTATTATCCTCTATGTCAAGGATCCCGCCGAAAGTGCAGCCTTCTATCGCAATATTCTGAGTCGCGAGCCGGCCGTGGAGGCCCCGAATTTCGTCGCCTTCCCGCTCGATGGCGGCTTCACTCTCGGCCTCTGGCGCCGCAGCAGCGTCGAACCGCAACCCTCTGCCATCGGCAACCGCGGTGAGGTCGCCTTCATGGTCGATGGAGAAAATGCCGTCGCAAGGCACTATGAAGACTGGCGCGGCCGCGGCCTGCCGTTCGCTCAGGATCTGACTGAACTCGATTTCGGTCCGACCTTCGTCGTGCTGGATCCGGACGGGCATCGCTTGCGTGTTTGCGAGCCGGACAAATAAATTCGAATATGCACAAAGCCTCTTCGGTCAGCTACCGGAGAGGCTTTGAGTAATCCTCACAGAAGTCCCCGCATCGGATGGCCCTTGTAGACGCCGAGGATGCGCACCTTCTCGGAGAAGAAACGCAGTTCCTCCAGTGCCCGCCGCACATGTGCGTCGTTCGGGTGGCCCTCGATATCGGCGTAGAACTGCGTCGCTACGAACTTGCCGCCGAGTTGGTAACTTTCGAGCTTCGTCATGTTGATGTTATTCGTCGCAAAACCGCCGAGCGCCTTATAGAGCGCTGCCGGAATATTGCGGACATTGAAGACAAAGGTGGTGACGATTTTCTCGTCACTGGCAGCGCGTTCTGCCCATTCCTCATCACGCGACAGCACAACGAAACGCGTCACGTTGTTTTCCGTATCCTCGACGTTCTCGGCGATGATATCGAGGCCGTAGAGATCGGCGGCAAGGCGCGGCGCGAGCGCCGCCATCGAGCGGTCGCCGGTTTCCTTGACGAGCTTGGCGGCCCCTGCCGTATCGCCGGCGATCACAGGCTTCCAGCCGTTGGCGCGCACGATCTTGCGGCACTGGCCAAGCGCATGGATATGGCTGTGCACGGTGCGGATTTCATCCTTCGTCACACCTGGAAGCACCATGAGCTGAAAGCGGATCGGCATGAAATATTCGCCGATAATGTGCAGGCGCGATTCCGGCAGCAGGTGGTGGATATCGGCCACGCGTCCCGCGATCGTGTTCTCGATCGGGATCATGCCAATGTCTGCGTCGCCATTGTCGACCGCCGTAAAGGCATCCTCGAAGGTCTGACAGGGCAGCGGTTCCATGGTCGGAAACATGTCGCGGCTCGCCATGTCGGAATTGGCGCCGAATTCGCCCTGGAAGGCGATCCTGTTGGTCTTGATATTCATGAAGAAATCCGTCAGTTGGCCTTCGCGGAGAGAATGTGCCGCGCCTTTTCGAGGTCGGCTGGAGTATCGACACCGAGCGGAACCGTGTCAACGATCTCGACATCGATGCGCATACCGGCTTCGAGCGCCCGCAACTGCTCCAGTGATTCGCGCTTTTCAAGCGTCGATGGGCCAAGCGAGACGAAACGCTCGAGCGCAGCGCGTCGGTAGGCATAGAGCCCGATATGGTGATAGAGCGGCCCGTTGCCGTAAGGTGCGGTCGTGCGGGTGAAGTAAAGCGCACGCAGACGGCTGTCGGAGAGCGGTGAACCAACGATTTTCACAATGTGCGGCGCGGTCTTGTCTTCCTCATTGTCGATTTCGGTCGTCAGGGTTCCAATATCGACGGCTTCGTTATCGAGCGGGCGCAACGCCGCACGCATGGTTTCGGGATCGATCGTCGGCAGGTCACCCTGAACGTTCACGACAATTTTCGCTTTCCTATCAGGATCGATCTTTGTCAGCGCCTCGAAAATGCGGTCGGAACCGGACTGGTGGTCCCGGCGTGTCATAACCACTTCAAAGCCCGCGGCGGAAACGGTGTCGAACACCTGCTGGTCGTCGACGGCAACGACCACCCGCCCGATCGTCGCTTCCTTTGCCCGTTTCGCTACCTGTACGATCATCGGCAAACCGCAAATATCGGCCAGTGGCTTGCCCGGAAGGCGGGTGGAAGCCATGCGTGCAGGGATCAGCACCAGCACGTCATCCAATTTTGAATCAGTCATTGTTCGGGCCTTCTAATCCGGGCTGAAAAGTGGCAAAAAGTCTCACGCACAAGACCATTTAGACAGTTGCAACGGATAGCCAAAAGACATAGGTTCCGCGCAATTTCAAGATGGTCCGGTTTCTGGTCTGCCGGCTGCAAGGGGAGCATTGCAGATGAATTCATACGTCAATACGGCCGTGGGGGCGCTGCTGGGAACGGTCTTCGTTCTGATGTCGGTCTCCATCGCGTCCGAGGGGATCTTCCATTCCGAGGCGCCGGAGAAGGAGGGTTTTGCCATCGTCGCCGAGGAGGCACCTGCCGCCGGCGGTGAAGGTGCGCCTGCTGCCGTTGCCGTTCCGATCGCGCAGCTTCTTGCCAGCGCCGACGCCAAGGCCGGCGAAACCGTATTCAAGAAGTGTCAGGCCTGTCATGACGGCACCAAAGGCGGACCCAATAAAGTCGGTCCGAATCTCTTTGGTGTCGTAGATCGCCCGATCGCCTCGCATGAAGGCTTCGCATATTCCTCCGCCATGAAGGATTTCTCCAAGGGCGGCAGCGAACATTGGACCTTCGAAAACCTCAACAAATTCCTAGCGGCGCCGAAGAAAGACGTTCCGGGCACGGCCATGGGCTTTGCCGGTCTGCCGAAGGATCAGGACCGTGCCAACGTCATCCTCTATCTGCACACGCTGGCAGATTCACCCGCTCCGCTGCCGGATCCGAATGCTCCGGCTGCAACGCAGTAAGAAGCGGCGAATTTTCAATAAGAAGCCCGGTCTCAAGCTGGGCTTTTTTATTGCCTCAGGCGCCGAGAATATAGGCCCAGAAGGAAACGGTGATTGCGCCCAGCGCCGTAGTCACTGTGATCGTCGAGGCGGCAAGGCTGTGACCGACGCCGAAGCGATTGGCGATCAGCCAGGCATTCACCCCTGTCGGCACCGACGAAGTCAGCACCAGCGCCGCTGCCCACTCGTTGCTAAGGCCGAAAAGATGGCTTGCTGCCCACACGCAGCCAGGCAGCAGCAGCAGCTTGAAGGCTGAGGTCACGCTGGCAATCCCGACATTGCCCGAGACTCCGTATTTCTGCAGCGCCATACCGAGCGAAATCAATGCCGCCGGACCGGCCGTGCCGGCGATCTGCCCGACGACAGTGCTGATTGTTGACGGCATGGTCAGGCCCGAGACATGGAAGACGGCGCCTGCCGCGATGCCGATAACCAGCGGGTTGTGCAGCAGGTTCAGGCCAATCTGCTTCAGCACCAGGGTCATGCTGCGGTCGCTCTTGCCGGAAATTTTGCGTTCGGCATGTTCCATCATGATCGTACCTGCCACCATCATGATCGGCAGATGCACGGCAAGCAGGATGGAAAGGGCAACAAGCCCTTCGCTGCCCACGGTGCGCTCGACCAGCGGCAGGCCAATGAAGATGTTGTTGGCGAAAGCGGAGGACACGCCGGCAAGCACGCCGATCCGCTCATCACGCCCGAAGAAACGCGTAGCGACGAAGTGCCCGGCGGTCCATGTCACCGCGACACCGGAGAAATAGACGCCCCAGAGCCGGAACGGTGACGCGCCGTGGAAATCGGCCTCGGCGATGGTGCGGAAAAGCAGCAGAGGCACGGCGATTTTGAAGACGAACTCGCTCAAGGCATCGCCGACACTTGCGGTCAGCAATCCGACGCGGACGATCAGCCAGCCGATGAGAATGAGAAGGAAGATCGGGAGAACGTCGAAGATGATGGCTGACATTAACTGCTGCTCTGCGCGGGGATTGCCGAGGTCTAACAGCAAATCGCCAGCCATGACAAATGCCATGGGTGCAATTTCTTCCGCGTCGCAACAAAAAAAGCGGGCTCGGCCCGCTTTTCCGCATCCGGTCCTGCCGGATACCCGGGTCCGGCACTGCCAGTTCATCCGTGGTCAGCGCCGTTCCGGTAAGACTGAAGAGATCATCTCTCCCGTAGCCCAGCTCTACGAAATACTGCATGCCGGTCTTTCTAATGCCATTTTTAGACAGGGGAAATGACAGAGGCATGACGAGCAAACGGCAGTTTTGCGAAGAGTTGGAAGGCGGTATGCTGTTTATCCTTTCAATAATGGCAAATTTCGCTAAGACCCATTACCGGCTATCACAAATCCGGGACTTCCCACTTCATGACCAAATTCGATGTTCTGACAGTCGGCAATGCAATCGTCGATATTATCGCCCGTTGCGACGACCAGTTCCTCATTGACAACAAGATCACCAAGGCGGCGATGAACCTCATCGATGCCGAACGCGCCGAACTGCTCTATTCCCGCATGGGTCCGGCTCTTGAGGCTTCCGGCGGCAGTGCCGGCAATACGGCTGCAGGCATTGCCAGCCTTGGCGGCAAGGCCGCTTATTTCGGCAAGGTCGCGGAGGACCAGCTCGGTGAGATATTCGTGCATGATATCCGTGCCCAGGGCGTCCACTATCAGACCAAGGCCAGGGGCACATTTCCGCCGACTGCGCGCTCGATGATCTTCGTGACCGATGACGGCGAGCGCTCGATGAACACCTATCTTGGCGCCTGCGTCGAGCTCGGACCTGAGGATGTCGAAGCAGATGTCGTGGCGCAGGCCAAGGTGACCTATTTCGAAGGTTATCTCTGGGATCCGCCGCGTGCCAAGGAAGCGATTCTCGATTGTGCCCGCATCGCCCATGAGAACGGCCGCGAAATGTCGATGACACTCTCCGATAGCTTCTGCGTCGATCGTTACCGCGGCGAATTCCTGGATCTGATGCGCTCGGGCAAGGTCGATATCGTCTTCGCCAACCGCCAGGAAGTCCTTTCGCTTTACGAAACCGACGATTTCGAGGAAGCACTGAACAAGATCGCCAAGGATTGCAAGATCGCAGCCGTGACCGTCAGCGAGGACGGCGCCGTGATTCTGAGGGGCAACGAGCGCCATTACGTCGATGCGATCAAGATCAACGAATTGGTCGATACGACCGGCGCCGGCGATCTCTTCGCCTCAGGCTTCCTCTACGGTTATACGCAGGGCCGTACGCTGGAGGATTGCGGCAAGCTTGGCTGCCTTGCTGCGGGCATCGTCATTCAGCAGATCGGCCCGCGGCCGATGAAGTCACTGTCCGAAGCCGCAAAAGAGGCGGGCCTTATTTAAAGGCCTCGCCCGGATAGGCGCCCCAGATTTCCGACTGCGCTACCCAGCCTTCGGCGCCGTCGGTCTTTGCGAAGCACCACTCTCCGCTGCATTCACCGATCGTGATCATCACGCCCGGCTCCAGCTTGGCGACGATGCTGGAAGACGGCTGTGCTTCACGGCGGAGGTTGACATAGACGCCTTTGCCCTTGCCCTTCATCCACGGCGCGGCGATAGCGGCACGCTGGCCTGACAGCAGCGACTGGTTGACCCAGCCTTCCGTCCCGTCGGCATCGCGGATACGACGCCAGTTGTCGTATTCCTGGATGATTTCGACCGGCAAGCCCGTCTTCAGATACATCCATGAAACCGCATAATCCGTTCCCGGCCCGATGCGAAGGTTCACGCGCTTGGACTTCAGCGTCACGAAGCGCGGCAGCGGCAGGCCGCTCGGCCCCTTGGCCGCCTGGGCTTGCGCAAATTCGATGGTTCCCGCCGATACGGCAAAGGCAACCGTCAGGACGAGACAGGACTTCATAACTGTGCGACGCATAGAAGCTTCCGTTGGGTCGAATTCGCAGCAGGCCGCGCCTGCTCGCTTTCCGGGATTCCCCGGCCGCCACACGAGTTTTGTTTGTCTTCGCGTGCGGGTCTGGTAGAAAATGCCCGGAACGGGAAAATGATCGCCCATCTTGGTTAAAGACCTCTAAACAAGGCACTGCAAGCCGCTATGACGACGAAGAAAAAACCGAAGGTCTACATAACCCGCAAGCTGCCTGATGTCGTTGAAACCCGCATGCGCGAGCTTTTCGATGCCGAGTTGAATATCGACGATACGCCGCGATCCGTTCCCGAACTCGTCGAAGCCATCAGAACCTGCGATGTACTCGTGCCAACCGTGACCGACCGGATCGACGCGGCCCTCATCGAACAGGCTGGGCCGCAGATGAAGCTGATCGCCAGCTTTTCAAATGGCACCGATCATATCGATGTCGAAGCCGCCGCCCGCAAGGGCATCACTGTCACCAACACCCCGAACGTGCTGACCGACGATACCGCCGATATGACCATGGCGCTGATCCTCGCCGTACCGCGGCGGATCGGCGAAGGCGCGCGCGTGCTGACCGACAGGCCCGGCGAATGGGCCGGCTGGTCTCCGACCTGGATGCTCGGGCGACGCATCCATGGAAAGCGAATCGGCATTGTCGGCATGGGCCGTATCGGCACGGCCGTTGCGCGCCGTGCCAAGGCCTTCGGCCTGTCGATCCATTATCACAACCGCAAGCGCGTCAATCCGGCGACCGAGGACGAGCTCGAGGCGACCTATTGGGAAAGCCTCGACCAGATGCTCGCCCGCGTCGACATCGTCTCGGTCAATTGCCCCTCGACGCCGGCAACCTTTCATCTCTTGTCGGCAAGGCGCCTGGCATTGCTCCAGCCGACCGCCTATCTCGTCAATACGGCCCGGGGTGACGTGATCGATGAAGCTGCCCTCATCAAATGCCTGCGGGAAGGAAAGATCGCCGGCGCCGGGCTCGATGTTTTCGAGAACGAACCTGTCGTCAATCCGAAGCTGGTGAAGCTCGCCAATGAGGGTAAGGTCGTGCTGCTGCCGCACATGAGCTCGGCGACGATCGAGGGGCGTGCGGAGATGGGTGACAAGGTCATCATCAACATCCGCGCCTTCATCGATGGCCATCGACCACCGAATCGGGTGCTGCCGGGCCGGTGACGGCCGGAGCGCTGCCATCTTTAGCCGGCCAGATCAGCCGGCGAGCGCTTTCCGCATCTCGATAAACGTTACCCGCGTAAAGCCCGGATGAGACCTTTCTGCGGTCTTCTCAAACCCCCAGGCCGCGAAGGTCGCGTGATTGCCGAAGAGCTCTATCCGCGTCTCGAGCCTCAATGCCGGAAGCCCGAGATCGAACGCCGTCTCTTCGGCTATATCAAGCAGTCGCCGGCCGATGCCCTTGCCTTGCGCGGATGGCAGAACCGCGAGTTTTCCGACATAGAGGCAATCTTTCTCCGGGCGCAGGAAAATGCAGCCGGCGAGCTGCCCCTTATTCTCTATGGCATAGGCGATTTCTGCCCTTGCCTTCTCCACCAGCGATTCCATCGTCAGGCGAGTTGCGGAGGAGGGCGGATCGATGCGGCCTTCCATATAGGCGAAGGATACGAGAATGAGATCGAGCAGCTCGCTCCAGCGGGCAAAGCCCTCATCGATGCGAAAAGGCGTCATGCGGTCCTGCTCTGCCTCGCACGTCGGCGCTTGTAGCGGATCGTATCGAAACGAGCGGACAGGGCGTCATAGAGCAGCAAGCGACCAATCAGCGGTTCGCCGGCACCCGTAATGAGCTTGATCGCCTCCATGGCCATCATCGTGCCGATTACGCCCGTTAGTGCGCCAATAATACCGGCCTCCGCACAGGCGGGGATCAATCCGGCCGGCGGTGCCTCGGGAAATAGGTCGCGATATCCAGGATTCTGGGTGCCATCTTCGGCAGCTTCATAGGGCTTCAGCACCGTCAGCGATCCGTCGAAACGGCCGACGGCACCTGTCACGAGTGGGATACGCGCTTCTTCCGCTGCATCGGCGGCCATATAGCGCGTATCGAAATTATCCGAGCCGTCGATCAGGAGATCGAAGCCGGAGAGGTGCAAACGCGCCGTATCGGCGGAAAGGCGCTCCGTGAAACGGATGACCTTGATATGCGGGTTCAGCCGAGCGATCGCGATGGCCGCGCTTTCCGTCTTCATTTCGCCGATCGTACCGGAATCGTGGATCACCTGCCGCTGCAGGTTGGAGAGCGAAACACGGTCGTCATCGGCAATACCGAGCGTGCCGACGCCTGCAGCCGCCAGATATTGCAGGATCGGCGCGCCGAGCCCTCCGGCGCCGATGACAAGCACCCTCGCGGCCTTCAGTTTCTGTTGGCCCGCGCCGCCGATTTCCGGCAGCAGGATGTGGCGATGATAGCGTGCGATTTCGTCCGGGCTAAGGGGTTCCATGGGCGTAATGCTAACACGCTCCAAACCGCGGGGAGAAGCGCTATCGCTCATTCGAAAACCCTTCCGTCGGCAACCGTGAAAAACTGTGCCCGCTTGGCAAGTGCCGCAAACATCTGACGGTCCGTTCCCGTCATGAAGGCCTGGCCGCCAAGCCCGTCTATCAGATCGAACAGCGCCGCACGGCGCCCTTCATCCAGATGAGCGGCGATCTCGTCCAGAAGCAGGATCGGCGCATGACCCGTGAGATTGCCGACGAGCCGCGCATGGGCAAGCACGAGGCCGACCAGCAGGGCCTTTTGCTCGCCGGTGGAGCAGCGCGCCGCCTCCATCTGCTTCTCACGATGATGCGCGATAAGATCGGCACGATGCGGCCCCTCCAGCGTGCGTCCGGCGCCGGCATCGCGGTAACGATTGGCGGCGAGCGTTGCCGCATACTCATCTTCCAGGTCGACCGAGGGGCGAGAGAACTGGCCATCCATGAAGCCCGAGAGCTGCAGCGATGCCGATGGGAAGGGGGAGGTCTCGCGGCTTTCCTCAATGAGCCGTGTCAGCAGGCCGAGCATTTCCTGCCGGGCGAGCGCCATGGCAATACCGAGGCTTGCCATTTGCTCCTCGATGCCGGAAAGCCAGGACGGGTCGAAGCGGCCTTCATCGAGCAGTTTGTTGCGGCTGCGCATGGCGCGCTCGAAATCGCTCGCCCGCCGGCCATGTTCAGGATCGAGCGACAGCACCAGCCTGTCGAGGAACCGCCGGCGGTCCGACGAGCCACCGGTAAAGAGCCCGTCCATCGCCGGTGTCAGCCAGAGCACGCGCAAATGATCAGTCAGTTCGTCGACTGTTTTTGCCGTCGTTCCGTTGATGCGCAGCCGGCGCGTCATCGCCTCGTCGCTGGCATCGATCCCCGTGCCGATCTCGACATCGCCTTCCATGCCATCAAGCACGGCAAAGATCGAAAATCCGCCTGTAGCACCGACGCGGGTGATATCGCCATAGGCGGCGCGGCGCAGCCCGCGTCCCGGCGACAGGAAAGAGACCGCCTCCATCAGGTTGGTCTTGCCGGCGCCGTTGTCGCCGGTCAACACCACGTGCCGGCCGTCGAGCGCAAGCGAGGCCGACGCATAATTGCGAAAGTCGGTCAGTTTCAGATGGGAAAGGGCAACCTTGTGCGGCATCGGATATCCGGAAACATCAAGGCTGACAGTTGGAGCCTTTCCTGGTCAGAATGATTCAATCTGACCAGGAAAGGCTCTAAGCCGAAGCGCCAGGGATATCAAGACTGAGAGCCGTTTCGGCTGTCAATGCCTGCGAGGGGTGGGCGGCTCGAGCTGTGCCTCGGCCTCCGCAATGGCCTTTTCTATCCAATAGCGGAGGTCCGGCCGGTCTTCGATCGAGCCGCGCAGGGATTTCAATGAATCGATCATCATCGTCAATTTCTGGCGGCGCATATCGATGACGATACTGTCGTCACCAGATTTTCCGGAGAATGCGGATGTCATGCAGGACTCGAAGCCTCTTGTCTGACTGGTGATAGGGGTTCCGGCGCTGGTAACTATCGTCATATGGAGCGAAATCAACTACAGGCTGTTCAACTTTTCGCAATATCGCCGACAAGTCCTCAAGCAATAATTAGAAGTTGTAGATCCGCTAAGCGAACAGTTATTGAGGCGACGTAATACCCAAAAAAAGTCGGTTGAAATTTGCAACTTGTGGATTGAGATATTCAGCTGACGCTATATGGTAAATAAGGGTTTACCGGGAGAGAGTGCAGCAGTGCCAGATCCGATTGATATCATTGTCGGCCGCAACGTGAGACAGCTTCGCGCCCGCCGACGTGTTTCTCAGCTGGAGCTCGGCGAAGCGCTTGGCCTTACATTCCAGCAGATCCAAAAATACGAGAAGGGCACGAACCGCGTCTCTGCCAGCAAGCTGCATCAGATAGCAGTCTTCTTGGGGGTCGATATTTCCGAGCTATTTGAGGGTACGGGAATTTCCCAGTTTACCAACCGCGTCGAGCTGAGCCCCGAGGCCTATGAACTGGCGGTCAGCTTTGACAGGTTGAGCTCGATTGCGGGCAAGCAGGCGGTCAAGACAATCCTCAACCTCATGTGCGGTCAGGCAACCGAAAACGCCGCTTGATGCGTCGCACTTATCTTTGAAATCGACGGGATTTCAGTGAAGCTCGCGCTCGTGCAAAGCGACGAGCAGGGCGTCCTGCGTCTGATGGCCGGCGTGGTAGAGGTCGATCGCGATGCTGGCGATCGAAAGACCCTGCTGGCTGCGAAGCTTGATGTTGTGTTCGGCACACCATGAATAGAGCGCACCTGCCAGTGCATCGACATCTTCGGACAGACTATTTGAAAAACTCGTTGCCGACATGGAGATACCCTCTGTTGTCCCGGACTGCGGGCCAAAGACAGTATGGATTTCAGGAACTTGCAAGCGTCATCGGATCTGTGCGTTAACATAAGACATCTGCGTTTCGATCTACGTCCCGACCCGAGACAGCTGTCCCGAATTGAAACATGCATGAAAAAAGCCGGAGGCGGCACCTCCGGCTTTTGTAAGCTTGACGGATATCGAACTCAGCCCTCGAAGAATTCCTTCATCCGGGCAAAGAAGCCCGTCGATTCCGGATTGTTCTCCTTGGAGGAGAGCTGCTCGAATTCCTGTAGAAGCTCGCGCTGGCGCTTAGAAAGCTTCTGCGGCGTCTCGATCTGGATCTGGATATAGAGATCGCCCGTCTGGCTGGAGCGCAGTACCGGCATGCCCTTGCCCTTCAGACGGAATTGCTTGCCGGCCTGCGTGCCCTCGGGAACGGTGACACGCGACTTGGTGCCGTCGAGTGTCGCGACATCGAAGGTGCCCCCGAGCGCTGCCGTCGTCATGGAGATCGGCACGGCGCAATAGAGGTCGGCTCCGTCGCGCTGATAGAACTCATGCGGCTTCACCGACAGGAAGATATAGAGGTCGCCCGCCGGGCCGCCGCGCGTGCCGGCTTCGCCTTCGCCCTGCAGGCGAATACGGGTACCATCCTCGATACCGGCAGGGATGTTGACGGAGAGCGAACGCTCTTCGGTCACACGGCCCTGGCCGTGACACTTCGGACACGGATCGGGAATGATCTGGCCGCGGCCGTGGCAGGTCGGGCAGGTGCGTTCAATCGAGAAGAAACCTTGCGCTGCGCGCACGCGGCCCGAGCCCTGGCAGGTGCCGCAGGTCTTCGGCTGCGTGCCCGGCTTAGCGCCGGAGCCGGAACAGACGTCGCAGGTAATCGAGGTCGGCACGCGGATCTGCGCCGTTTTCCCGGAAAAGGCCTCTTCCAGCGAGATTTCCATGTTGTAGCGAAGGTCGGCGCCGCGTTCGCGGCCGCCCGAAGAGCGCTGCCGTCCGCGGCCGCCGCCCATCATCTCGCCGAAAATATCCTCGAAGATATCGGAGAAGCCGCCGCCGGCAAAACCGCCGCCGCCGAAGCCGCCGGGACCACCCATACCGCCATGTTCGAAAGCCGCATGGCCGTAACGGTCGTAGGCCGCGCGCTTCTGCGGGTCCTTCAGCGTTTCGTAGGCTTCATTGATTTCCTTGAATTTGCGTTCGGCGTCTTTGTCATCCGGGTTCTTGTCCGGATGGTATTTCATTGCCAGCTTGCGGAAGGCGCTTTTCAGCTCTTTCTCATCCGCCGTCTTGGCTACACCCAGAGTTTCGTAAAAGTCCGCTTTTGCCAATTTAAGCCCCGGAAATGGATTTCCGGCTGCCATGGTGAGCAGCCGGATGTCTATCGTCTAGCGTTGACCGACAGCCCGCTGATTATGCGGATTTCTTGCGGTCGTCGTCCTTGACTTCTTCGTAGTCGGCATCGACGACATTGTCATCCTCAGCCGAAGCCTCGGCTGCACCGCCTTCGGCCTGCTGGGCCTCATAGATCGCCTGGCCGAGCTTCATGGAAACCTCCATGAGGGTCTGGGTCTTGGCCTTGATGTCTTCGGCGTCGGCTTCAGTTGCTTCGGTCGCGGACTTCAGAGCGGCAATCGCATCGGAAATTGCGGTGCGGTCGGCTTCGGAAACCTTGTCACCGTAATCCTTGAGCGACTTTTCCGTGGAGTGGATCAGGCTTTCGGCCTGGTTCTTGGCTTCCACACCTTCGCGGCGCTTCTTGTCTTCGGCAGCATGCGATTCGGCATCCTTGACCATCTTTTCAATGTCGGCGTCGGAAAGACCGCCGGAGGCCTGGATGCGGATCTGCTGTTCCTTGCCGGTGCCCTTGTCCTTGGCCGAAACCTGCACGATGCCGTTCGCGTCGATGTCGAAGGTGACTTCGATCTGCGGAACGCCGCGCGGTGCCGGTGGCAGGCCGACGAGGTCGAACTGGCCGAGCAGCTTGTTGTCGGCAGCCATTTCACGCTCGCCCTGCGAGACGCGGATGGTGACGGCCTGCTGGTTGTCGTCGGCGGTCGAGAAGGTCTGGCTCTTCTTCGTCGGGATCGTCGTGTTGCGTTCGATCAGACGGGTGAAGACGCCACCGAGCGTTTCGATACCGAGAGACAGCGGGGTTACGTCGAGAAGCAGAACGTCCTTGACGTCGCCCTGGAGAACGCCGGCCTGGATGGCAGCGCCGAGAGCCACGACTTCATCCGGGTTGACACCCTTGTGCGGTTCCTTGCCGAACAGCTGCTTGACGACTTCCTGGACCTTCGGCATGCGGCTCATACCACCGACGAGAACGACTTCGTCGATTTCGGCAGCGGTGACGCCGGCATCCTTGAGGGCGGCCTTGCACGGAGCGATCGTGCGCTGAACGAGATCGTCGACCAGGCTTTCGAGCTTGGCGCGGGTCAGCTTCAGCGTCAGGTGCTTCGGGCCGGAGGCGTCAGCCGTGATGAACGGCAGGTTGATTTCGGTCTGCTGCGAAGAGGACAGCTCGATCTTTGCCTTTTCGGCAGCTTCCTTGAGGCGCTGCAGGGCGAGCTTGTCGTTCTTCAGGTCGATGCCGTTGTCCTTCTTGAACTCGGCAACGAGATATTCGACGAGGCGCATGTCGAAGTCTTCACCGCCGAGGAACGTATCGCCGTTGGTGGACTTCACTTCGAAGACGCCGTCGCCGATCTCGAGGATCGAAATGTCGAAGGTGCCGCCGCCAAGGTCGTAGACAGCGATCGTCTTGCCATCCTTCTTGTCGAGGCCATAGGCGAGAGCGGCAGCGGTCGGCTCGTTGATGATGCGGAGCACTTCAAGACCAGCGATCTTGCCGGCATCCTTGGTTGCCTGGCGCTGTGCGTCGTTGAAGTAAGCGGGAACAGTGATGACGGCCTTTTCGACCTTTTCACCGAGATAGGATTCGGCGGTTTCCTTCATCTTCTGAAGGATCATTGCGGAAATCTGTGCGGGCGAGTAGCCTTTGCCGTTGGCTTCGACCCAGGCGTCGCCATTGTCGCCCTTGACGATAGAGAACGGAACGAGGTGCTTGTCCTTCTCGACGGTCGGATCTTCGTAGCGGCGGCCGATGAGGCGCTTTACGGCGAAGAGCGTGTTCGTGGGGTTGGTGACCGCCTGGCGCTTGGCAGGCTGACCGACGAGGCGTTCGCCGTCATCGGAAAATGCCACCATGGAAGGGGTCGTGCGGGCGCCTTCCGCATTCTCGATGACCTTTGCGTCCTTGCCGTCCATGACTGCGACGCAGGAATTTGTCGTTCCAAGGTCGATACCAATTACTTTTGCCATGTCATTCTCTCCTTGAAGCAAGCTGTCGGAACCCCGGTAAGGCATTTCCCTGACAGCCCCTTACGGGATGGGTCTACTAAGATTACGCAATCGTGATTGCGGTGATGCGGCGTATATAAGGAGCGGTTTTCTGGACTGCAAGGCGAGAAATGGCTTGGAATCCAGCAAAACGAATGTGTTGCATTCAATTTTTACAGTAGGCGGAAAAGGGGCTGCTTTGCACCTTCAAACTGCGCAGATTTTGCATACCAGGCCTTGCATGGGATGTGCTCCCGCATGGGTTCTTATCCCGTCTCAATATGTCTACTGTCCCCTATTGCCCCATGATGAGATCGAGCAGGGTCGTGCGACGTTGCTGCGCCCCTGATGTTGCCTGCGGTCCGCCGACATCGCCGGGCGGCACCATGTCGTCATAACCGCCGGCAACATCGGCGGGCGGCACAGGTCCGCCATTCACCGGCATCGCCGCCTGCGGCTGTCCGGGCGCCGGCGGATAGCGGTTCAGGTCGGTATTGCCACCGAAGACACCGGAAATGATGCTTCCAACGGTAGAGGGCTGCTCGGGTGCCGGCTGCGCCTGCGCCATCGGCTGGCCGCTGGCGGGATCGGAGCCAGGGTCGGGGAGTGTCTGGCCCATGCCGAAAAGCGGTGCCGGCGAAAGCCCCTTATGCGCGGCGACCATGAATTCCTTCCAGGCCTTGGCCGGAAGGCCGCCGCCGGTCACCTTTTTCATCGGCGTACCGTCGTCATTGCCGAACCACACGCCGGTCGTCAGGTTGCTGGTGAAGCCGACAAACAGCGCATCGCGCGAATTCTGTGTGGTACCGGTCTTGCCCGCTGCCTGCCAGCCGGTAAGCTTGGCGCTCGAGCCCGTGCCGCCGTTGATGACGCCCATCATCATCATGTTCATCTCGGCGACGATCTGCTCGGACAGCACGCGCGGCGGATTGTCGTAGGTATTCTCGTAAAGCACCTTGCCGTCGGTGGTGGTCACCCGGCGGATAACATGTGGGGTCGCCTTATAGCCACCGTTCATGAAGGCGGCATAGGAGGCCGTCAGCTCCATGAGGGAGACTTCCGAGGTGCCGAGCGCGATCGAGGCATTGGGCTGCAATTCGGATTCGATGCCAAGGCGGTGGGCGAGCTTGATCACCTGATCCGGCCCGTCATACATCACGAGCTGGGCGGCCACCGTATTGAGCGACTTGGCGAGCGCGGTGCGGAGCGTCACTTCGCCATTGTATTTCTTCTCGTAATTCTCCGGCGTCCAGTTGCCGATACGGATCGGAGCGTCGTTAAAGACGGAATCTGGTGTCAGGCCTTTTTCGAGCGCGGCAGCATAAACGAATGGCTTAAAGGAGGAGCCCGGCTGGCGCTTTGCCTTGACGGCGCGGTTGAACTGGCTCGACGCATAATCCCTGCCGCCGACAAGCGCACGGATCGCGCCAGTACCGTCAATCGAGACGAGGGCGGCCTGCGACGCATCGAACTTGCCGCCTTCCTTGTCGAGCACATCGACGAGAGACTGCTCGGCCTTCTTTTCGAGGTTCTTGTCGATGGTCGTATCGACGATGACGTCTTCCTTCACCTCGCCGACCAGACCCTGCAGCTCGTCCATCACCATATCGGCGACATATTGTCCGGCGCCCGACCAGTAGCTGCGGGCGGAAGCCGGCGTCTGCGACATCGCCGTCTTGATCTCGTCGGCGCTGATATAGCCCTGGTCGCGCATCGCCTGCAGCACGACCTGCGCGCGGGCATTTGCGGCATCCGGATCACGGGCCGGCGAAAGGCGGGACGGAGCTTTCACGAGGCCTGCAAGCAATGCTGCTTCGCCGAGGTTCACGTCACGCGCCGACTTGTTGAAATAGCGCCGTGCCGCCGCTTCCACGCCGTAGGCGTTCGAGCCGAAATAGACGCGGTTCAAATACATCGCAAGAATCTGGTCCTTGGTGTATTTCTGTTCCAGCCAGAAGGAGAGCAACACTTCCTGCACCTTGCGCTCCAGCGTGCGGTCGGGCGAGAGGAACAGGTTCTTGGCGAGCTGCTGCGTCAGCGTCGAGCCACCCTGGATCGGCTGGCCGGTCGCATTATTGACGAAAGCGCGCGCGAGGCCGAACGGATCGACGCCGAAATGCGAATAAAAGCGCCGGTCTTCGATGGCGATGATCGCTTCCGGAATGTAAGGCGACATATTATCCAGCGACAGCGCTTCTCCGCCGGTCGCGCCACGATTGGCGATCGCGCTGCCGTCCACGGCGGTGATCTTGACGTTCGGCGGCCGCTCCGGGATTGCCCACGTGCTGGCGCTTGGCATGCGCGAACCATAATAGAACACGAGCCCGGCAACACCGATGCCGGCCCAGATGCCAAGCACGATGCACCAGTAGACGACCCTGCGCAGAAACGCGAACAGACCGCCCCCTTCGCGTTCGCGCGGCTCGGGACGGCGCTTTGGCGGTGTCCGGCGGGAGGCGGACGATCTCGAAGGGCGTTTGGAGCCGTGTCGCCCATCGATGCGATCGTCGGCGTCGAGCGCGAATTCGTCATCCTCCTCACGACCACCGCGGCCGTTGAAGGACGGTTCGATCCTGTCGTCTGATCTGCGTCTGGCTACCATCGTGGAGCGGCTGAACCCTTGCTCAAAGACCGCGCCCCCGGCGACGGTTTTATTCGGTTGAACTGTAAATGCGGCGAATTAACGGGCTGTTAAGAACAACGCCAATATGGCAAGTCCTCTCCCTGCCTGCACTTTTCTCCGTCAGCCCGCCCCGACTTTCCACATGGCTGCCAGTCACTGCTTGGACCTTATGCGGAGATGCGTGACCTGCCGGCGACCCAGCGTCACACATCTTCCGGCTGGTGAGGGAACCAATAGGCTCTGCAGCAGTTTTATCGGAAGCGGGACATACCCCTCACGTCCCGCTCAGATCGGCCGTCTCCCCTCAACACGTGCCGATCGATATCAGGCCCGGCGTATCACGAGATACGTCGGGTCCTTTTCTTTAGGGGCGATAGGGCCGGTGACCAAGGTTTCTCACGGAGCCTTGAAATGTGAAAGGCGGCTTCCGATATAGGGTTTCAGAAATCGCAGCCCGGAGATGTTGTGCGCATTATCTGTCGTATCGTTTCCGCGATCTGGTTCAACTAGCCGTTTACCGGCAGTAAACCTTTCGGGATCACTCTGGCTGTGCACTATCCGCTTCTCCTTTGACCACGGATGTACTGGCACTGAGATGAGGCGGATAACGGAAGGCCGGTTCGAACCGGCCTTTTTGTTTGCAGATTTCGGATGGCGTGCCGCGCGAGAGCGCGGGCACGCTTTTTTTGTTTCAAGCCTTCAGTGCAGCAAGGATGCGCACCCAGGAGCGGATACCCTTGTGGTAGGAGGCGAGCTCGTACTTTTCGTTCGGCGAATGGATACGGTCGTCGGAAAGACCGAAGCCGACGAGCAGGGATTCCATGCCGAGCATCTTCTGAAAATCTCCGACGATAGGAATCGAGCCGCCCATGCCGATGACAACGGCAGGCTTCGGCCATTCATCGGAAAGCGCATTGCGCGCCTTGGTCAGAACAGGCGAGTCATAGGAAAGATGAATGGCCGGGGAGGCGCCATGCGGATGGAACTCGACCGAGCAGTCGGCCGGGATCTTCGAGCGGACGTAGCTGCGGAAGCTCTCACGGATCGCTGCCGGATCCTGCGTGCCGACGAGGCGGAAGGAAACTTTCGCCGATGCCTTTGCGGCAATGACCGTCTTGAAGCCTTCACCGGTATAGCCGCCCCAGATGCCGTTGACCTCGGCCGTCGGGCGCGCCCAGGTAAGCTCCAGGACCGAGCGGCCCTTTTCGCCTGAGGGAATGGAGAGGCCGACTTCGCCGAGGAAGTTTTCCGCAGATTTGCCGAGCGCTTCCCACGATGCCTTGATATTGGCAGGCGTTTCCTCCACACCGTCGTAGAAACCTTTAAGCGTAATGCGGCCGGTCTCGTCATGCAGGCCGGCAAGCGCCTCCACGAGAATATGGATTGGGTTCGCGGCGGCACCGCCGAACAGGCCGGAATGCAGGTCGCGATCGGCGGCGGTTACCACGATTTCTTCGCCGACAAGGCCGCGAAGAGCGGCCGCGATTGCCGGCGTATCGCGATCCCACATGCTGGTGTCACAGACGAGGGCGTAATCGGCCTTGAGTTCGGCGGCATTGGCTTCGAGGAACGGCTTCAGCGACGGCGAGCCGGACTCTTCTTCGCCCTCGAAAAGAATGGTGACGCGGCAGGGGAGCGCGCCGTTGATCTCCTTATAGGCGCGGCAGGCTTCGACGAAGGTCATCAGCTGGCCCTTGTCGTCGGCAGTGCCGCGGCCGGTGAGGATCTTGCGGCCGTTGCCAGAATCCTTGATGGCGGGCTCGAAAGGGTCGTTTTCCCAGAGTTCAATCGGATCGACCGGCTGCACGTCGTAGTGACCGTAGAACAGGACGTGCGGCGCATCGGCCGAGGCGGCCTCGTGATGGGCGACCACCATCGGGTGGCCGGGTGTGTCGCGAACCGAGGCATCAAAGCCAAGCGACTTGAGATAAGCGACCAGCCACTCGGCTGCCTTGCGGCATTCGGCCTTATAGGCCGGATCGGTCGAGATCGACTTGATGCGCAAGAGTTCGAACAGCTTTTCGAGGCTTGAATCGAGATTCCCGTCGGCACGCGCAAGGATGGGATTTAGTTCGGTCATTTCCGACTCCTTCTGAAATTCGGCCGGACGATAGACCCAATCGGCTGCCGTTTCGAGCGTCAAATTTTCGGTCCTCGCGTTGACGATAAAATGAATCGGAGGCCGCCACTGTTGTTGCGAGCTCCGCGATTGTCGCTGAGGAAGGATATGTTCAGGTGAAAGATTCAAGCGCCCCGGAGCGATTCAGAGCGCCTTGGCGTTGTTGATGAGGCGCCGGATATATTCAAGCATCAGCTCCCGTTCGAAGACCCGAAAGCCCTTGAATAGCGCAAGATCGGCCTCGCGCGCCGTGTCGATGGCCTCGGCCTCCATCGCCTTGGCTTTCCCGGTGAGGAAGATCAGTTGGGCGCGTTTGTCGGTTGGGTGCGGGCGCCGCTCGATCAGCCCGTCGCGCACCATGCGGGAGAGCGTATTGGCCATCGTCGCCTGTTCGATATCGACGCGCTCCAGAAGCTGCTTCTGGGTGAGCCCGTCTTCGGCCCAAAGTTCCAGAAGTATGGGGAACTGGCCGGGAGAAAAACCGAGCCCTGCCGCGCGCTGATGCAGCGAGCGGGCAAAGCCCTTGGCCAGCTGACTGGCAAGGTAGGCGCCGGAATCCATTCGATTAAATCCCATGATTGTAAATTAGGCTGAAAATCGTGCAGTAGACAATGCAACAAATCGCATACGATCCATCAAAACATATGCGGCAAGCTCTTAAATTTTCGAGAGGTGGGGCGCTTGGCTGAAAAACAAAGCCGCCACGGCCTGGAGGATGGCCATGGCGGCTTTTAAAATGGGGACAAAGGCCCGGAGAGGGGGATGAGGCCTTTGTCCAAGCCTGACGCGGCGGGGGACAAGCCGGCTATCAGACCCGCGGCGCGATCAAACGCCGGTAGACGTGATTTGTGATGGAGAATGTGGTTTTTCAAGGGAAAGAGAAAAAACCGACTATTACAAATTGGTAACAGTTTGGTGAGGCGGAATCTTTTTGCGCACCCAAGTTTATATGGACCTTGTCTGAACGCCGCGCTATCCATGCTGCCATGAAAACAGGCGATCACCTCTTCCTTGTCGACGGTTCGGGTTTCATCTTCCGGGCCTTTCACGCACTACCCCCGCTGACACGCAAATCCGACGGCCTGCCGGTCGGCGCCGTCTCGGGTTTCTGCAACATGCTGTGGAAACTGTTGAGGGATGCGCGAAATACCGATGTGGGTGTCACGCCTTCTCATCTCGCCGTCATTTTCGACTATTCGTCGAAGACCTTCCGCAAGGATCTCTACGACGCCTATAAGGCGAACCGTTCGGCGCCGCCGGAAGAGCTTGTGCCGCAGTTTGGACTGATCCGCGAGGCGACGCGCGCCTTTAATCTGCCCTGCATCGAGACTGAAGGTTTCGAGGCTGACGACATCATCGCCACCTATGCCCGCCAGGCCGAAGCCGTCGGTGCCGATGTGACGATCGTTTCCTCCGATAAGGATCTGATGCAGCTCGTCACGCCGAATGTCCACATGTACGACAGCATGAAGGATAAGCAGATCGGCATCCCAGACGTCATCGAGAAATGGGGCGTGCCGCCGGAAAAGATGATCGACCTGCAGGCGATGACCGGCGATTCCGTCGATAATGTGCCGGGCATTCCCGGCATCGGTCCGAAGACGGCTGCCCAGCTCCTTGCGGAATATGGTGACCTCGATACGCTCCTCGAGCGTGCCCATGAGATCAAGCAGGAAAAGCGCCGGCTGACGATCCTCGAAAACATCGATAAGGCGAAGCTGTCCCGCGAGCTGGTGCGTTTGCGAACCGACGTGCCGCTGGAACTTGACCTCGACGCGCTCATGCTGGAGCCGCAGAACGGCCCCAAGCTGATCGGCTTCCTGAAAACCATGGAATTCACGACGCTGACGCGCCGTGTCGCGGAATTCTGCAATTGCGATGCCAGCGAAATCGAGCCCGCCTTCGTGAAGATCGAATGGGGTGCGGATGCGCATGGCCCCGATCTTGATGTGGCCGAGCCGGAGCCCGTCGCGGGTGCTGTGCCCGAGGTGGGTGGCGAAGCCGTCGCGATTCCGCCGCGCGCAAAAGCGAAGACTGCGGTCGAAGGCACGTTTGCGCCTGCCGATCTTGCTAAGGCGCGCGCCGAGGCATTCGCAACCCTGCCGTTCGATCATTCCTCTTATGTGACGATCCGCGACCTTGCGACCCTCGATCAATGGATCGCCGATGCGCGTGATACCGGCCTCGTTGCCTTCGATACGGAAACGACCTCGATCGACGCGATGCAGGCCGAGCTCGTCGGTTTCTCCTTGGCGATTGCCGATAATGCCGCCGACCCGACCGTCACGCGCATCCGCGCCGCCTATATACCTGTTGGACACAAGACGGGCGTTGGTGACCTGCTCGGCGGCGGCCTTGCCGACAACCAAATCCCAATGGGCGATGCGCTGTCGCGGCTGAAGGCGCTGCTGGAGGATGAATCGATCCTCAAGGTGGCGCAGAACCTGAAATATGACTACCTGCTGATGAAGCGTTACGGCATCGAAACCAAGAGTTTCGACGACACGATGCTGATATCCTACGTGCTCGATGCGGGCACCGGCGCGCATGGCATGGACCCGCTATCGGAGAAGTTCCTCGGCCACACGCCGATCGCCTACAAGGACGTCGCCGGCTCCGGCAAGTCGAACGTCACCTTCGACCTTGTCGATATCGAGCGCGCGACACACTATGCCGCCGAAGATGCCGAAGTGACGCTGCGCCTCTGGATGGTGCTGAAGCCGCGCCTTGCCGCCACTCAGCTGACGCGCGTCTATGAGCGCCTGGAACGTCCGCTCGTGCCGGTTTTGGCGCGGATGGAAGCGCGCGGCATCACAGTCGACCGCCAGATTCTGTCGCGCCTCTCTGGCGAACTGGCTCAGGGTGCGGCCAGGTACGAGGATGAAATCTATCAGCTCGCCGGCGAAAGGTTCAATATCGGCTCCCCCAAGCAGCTCGGCGACATCCTGTTCGGCAAGATGGGTCTTGCCGGCGGCACCAAGACCAAGACCGGCCAGTGGTCGACCTCGGCAAGCGTGCTGGAAGACCTGGCGGCAGCAGGCTTCGAACTGCCCCGCAAGATCGTAGACTGGCGCCAGCTCACAAAACTGAAATCGACCTATACGGATGCGCTTCCGGGTTACATCCACCCGGAAACGAAGCGGGTGCATACCTCCTATTCGCTGGCATCGACGACGACAGGCCGTCTTTCCTCTTCGGAGCCGAACCTTCAGAACATTCCGGTGCGCACCGCCGAAGGCCGCAAGATCCGCACCGCCTTCATTTCGTCGCCGGGTCACAAACTGATCTCGGCCGATTACAGCCAGATCGAGCTGCGGGTGCTCGCCCATGTCGCCGAAATCCCGCAGCTCGTTAGCGCTTTCGAAGACGGCATCGACATCCATGCGATGACCGCCTCCGAAATGTTCGGTGTGCCGGTCGAAGGCATGCCGGGCGAGGTGCGCCGCCGCGCCAAGGCCATCAACTTCGGCATCATCTACGGCATTTCCGCCTTCGGCCTGGCCAACCAGCTTTCCATCGAGCGTTCTGAAGCCGGCGACTATATCAAGAAATATTTCGAGCGCTTCCCCGGCATCCGCGATTACATGGAAAGCCGCAAGCAGATGGCTCGCGACAAGGGCTATGTCGAGACGATCTTCGGCCGGCGAATCAACTATCCTGACATTCGCTCGTCCAATCCTTCGGTGCGCGCCTTCAATGAACGCGCCGCCATCAACGCGCCGATCCAGGGGTCGGCCGCCGATGTCATCCGCAGAGCCATGATCAAGATCGAGCCGGCCCTCGCCGAGGCCGGTCTTGCCGATCGGGTGCGTATGCTCTTGCAGGTGCACGACGAATTGATCTTCGAGGCCGAAGACGAGGATGTCGAAAAGGCGATGCCGATCATCGTCTCGGTCATGGAAAACGCCACCTCTCCGGCGCTTGAAATGCGTGTGCCGCTTCGAGTCGACGCACGCGCGGCTACCAATTGGGACGAAGCGCATTAAGGCGCTTCGTCAGATGACCCCAAAGATTTTTCCCTTCGACTCAAGCCTCTGAAATTGATGATGTTTCATCTTCTTGGCCGTCTTACATCGAGACGGCTGGAAGGAACTTATTAACCTTCATTTTCTATCCGGAAGGATGTCAGAAATTACCAAGCGTGAGTGAGTAGCTGTCGCATGCGTTTTCCCAGAACCAATTTGACGGATGCCGGAGATTTCTCCTCCGGACTGGAAGCTGAACATCCCGTGGAAAATGCACCCGTGGAATATGAAGGCGAAAAACCGGTGCCGCCGCTCTGGCAGAGCAATTTCTCGCTCGCGCCGAACGTCCGCTTCACCCGTACGCCGGAAACGTTGATTAGCAAGCGCCGCGCCCCGGAAGAGCTTGTTCGCGAGGAAATCGTCCTCGTTGCTCCTCCCGCGCCGCAACCTGCGCCCCTACCGCAATCCCCGGGCGCACAGCAACCGATGCCGCTGCGAGTGCCGATCACGGTCAATGTGCCCTTCGATATCTATCTTCCCGAAGTGGTCGAGCCGGAAATCATCCAGCAGACGGAAGCGCAACCGCAGCCGGTTATAGCCGCACCCGTGGAAACCACGCTGCGCGCCGCATCTGAGCTTTGCTCGATCTCGGATTTTGCCTTCTGGGAGGTCATGGCTTTTGAGGAGGCTGACGCCGAGCCGTCGCGTACCCCGGTCATCGCATTGCAGCAAGCCGAACCCGAATCGATCACCTCGCGCTTCCGCATCATGGAATGGCGCCCGGGCCGGCATAATCCGGCGCCGGTGGCGCCGCGTGCGACGCTGCCCATTACGTCAGCGCCAGTCCGCCCCGCACGTCCTCCGGCAGTTCGCGTTGCTCAGGCTCCGGTCGCCGAGGCTCCGATAGTTCAGGCTCCAGCAGTTCAGGCCCCGGCAGTTAAGGCTCCAATGGTTCAGGCGCCTGTGGTTCAGTCGAACCAGGCACCGGCAGAAGCCCCGCCCGCATCGCGTGTCGAGATCACCGCACCTGCACTCTCCCCCGTTCGCTCCGCCCGCATGATCGTCGAGAAGGTCGATGCATCGGGCTACGAATTCCCGCCGCGCGCTTTGTTGCAGGAGCCGCCGGAGCGGCTTGGCGAGATCATGTCACAGGAAACGCTGGAGCAGAATGCCGGGCTCCTGGAAAGCGTGCTGGAGGATTTCGGCGTCAAGGGCGAGATCATTCATGTCCGCCCCGGTCCGGTCGTCACACTCTATGAATTCGAGCCGGCGCCCGGCGTAAAATCGTCCCGCGTCATCGGCCTTGCCGATGATATCGCCCGCTCCATGTCGGCGCTGTCGGCCCGCGTGGCTGTCGTCCCCGGCCGCAACGTCATCGGCATCGAACTGCCGAATGCGACGCGCGAAACCGTCTATTTCCGTGAGATGATCGAGAGCGAGGATTTCGATAAGAGCGGTTACAAACTGGCGCTCGGCCTCGGCAAGACGATCGGTGGCGAACCCGTGATTGCCGAACTCGCGAAGATGCCGCATCTGCTCGTTGCCGGTACCACCGGCTCGGGCAAGTCTGTCGCCATCAACACGATGATCCTGTCGCTGCTCTACCGCATGACGCCGGAACAGTGCCGCCTCATCATGGTCGATCCCAAGATGCTGGAACTTTCCGTCTATGACGGTATCCCGCATCTGCTGACGCCAGTCGTCACCGACCCCAAGAAAGCCGTCATGGCGTTGAAATGGGCGGTGCGCGAGATGGAGGAACGCTATCGCAAGATGTCGCGCCTTGGCGTGCGCAATATCGACGGCTATAACGGCCGCGTCTCCCTGGCCCGCGAAAAGGGCGAGACCATCCACATCATGGTCCAGGTCGGCTTCGACCGGCAGACCGGTGCGCCGATCGAGGAGCAGCAGGAGCTGGATCTCGCGCCGATGCCCTATATCGTCGTCATCGTCGATGAAATGGCCGACCTGATGATGGTCGCCGGCAAGGAGATCGAAGGGGCGATCCAGCGTCTCGCACAGATGGCGCGCGCGGCCGGTATCCATCTCATCATGGCAACCCAGCGCCCGTCAGTCGATGTGATCACCGGCACGATCAAGGCGAACTTCCCGACGCGCATCTCTTTCCAGGTCACGTCCAAGATCGACAGCCGCACGATCCTCGGCGAACAGGGCGCTGAACAGCTGCTCGGCATGGGCGACATGCTGCATATGCAGGGCGGCGGCCGCATCTCCCGTGTCCATGGTCCCTTCGTTTCCGACGCGGAAGTCGAGAAGGTCGTCGCACACCTGAAGACGCAGGGCCGGCCGGAATATCTCGATACGGTCACGGCCGGCGAGGAAGAGGAAGGCGAGGATGAAGAGGACGGCGCCGTCTTCGACAAGAGCGCCATGGGCGCTGAGGATGGCGACGAGCTTTACCAGCAGGCCGTCAAGGTCGTCATGCGCGACAAGAAGTGCTCGACCTCCTATATCCAGCGCCGTCTCGGCATCGGTTATAACAGAGCCGCTTCGCTCGTCGAGCGCATGGAGAAGGAAGGGCTGGTCGGCCCGGCAAACCACGTCGGCAAACGCGAGATCGTCTCAGGGCGTGGTGACAACGAATAATCGGAGCGCGGCTGGTTACCCTTCCTCGGAGGCCAGCCGCAGCGTCTCGAGCACGAAGTCACGCTTGCCGCCGGTATAATAATCCCAGTCGTCGTTAGCCTCGCCCACAAGCTTCAGCTTGAGGGCGGCATAAGCGTTTGCTCTTTCCGGATGTGAGCGCAGATAGTCGCGAAATGCGATCCGATCCCGCAAAACGGCATTATCCGTAGAGCATATATAGAGCCGCGCACCGTACGAGCCCTTGCCGCTGGTGAAGGTCCAGGTCTGCTGCCGGTACTTGTCACCATGGAAAGTGTAGGCGTCTAGCGATTGCACACGTTCGATCGCTGCGGGCAACACGTCCGCATTCGCAAAGGCGGCGTGCAAATCGATCTTCGGCTTGGCCGCCAGTCCGGGGACGGATGTGCTGCCGACATGATGAAAGACGGGGTTGAGATCTGCGAGAAACGGCTCAAGCTCGCCCACGATCCGGCGGAAGAGAGACGGCCATTCCGG
Source organism: Rhizobium sp. BK377 (assembly GCF_014193935.1). Lineage (NCBI taxonomy): Bacteria > Pseudomonadati > Pseudomonadota > Alphaproteobacteria > Hyphomicrobiales > Rhizobiaceae > Rhizobium > Rhizobium sp. BK377. Next base: position 1,602,256 of record NZ_JACIAC010000001.1, on the reverse strand, counting down.
GTCATAGTCGACGACACGAATGGCCATTCTCATTTCCTGTCGTTCAGACGATTTCCTTCAGGAAACCATCCAGGATGTCGATCATCTTGCGCTCGGCCTCTTCCAGCGAGCCGCTGTTATCGAGCTCCACCACATCGTAATCGCCGCGCACCGTCAACGGGCCGCGTGCAAGGCGAGCCATGATATCCTCGTGCGTCTCGCGGCCGCGCGCTTCCAGGCGGCTTGCCAGCACTTCCGGGCGGGCCGTCACATTGATGACCTTCAGGCGCGGGAAGGCGGCCTGGAAACGGTGCAGCGCCGAACGCGAACCGTTTGCGACGACAATGTGGCCCCTGGACAGCGCAACGGAAACCTCCGCCGGAATGGCGTATTTGAGACCATGCGCCTCCCACCACACGGCAAAGGCACCGGACTGCTCCATCGATGCGAATCCCGCATCCGAAACGGCGAGGTGATCCTCCCCGCCGGCATCGCCTTCACGCGTGATGACGCGGCGGGCAAAATGCACATCCTCCCGGCGATCGAAATGCCGGGCGGCAAGGTTCATCAGCGTGTCCTTGCCGGCCCCGCTCGGACCGACGACGACGACCATGATGCCGTGTTCGGCGCCGGCGCCCGGATGGGGTTCGTGTGACATCATCATGCGACACGGCGTCCTTCACGCCAGACGGAACGCGTCACCGGCACGCCGTGCGAGCGGTGAACGCGGACGAGATCGGCACGCAGGCCGGTTTCGATGCGGCCGCGATCGTTGAGGCTGACGGTGCGTGCCGGCGTTGCCGTCACCATTGCAATCGCCTTCGACAAAGTAATGCCCTCAACCTCGTCGGCAAGAATGAAGGGCGCATGCAGCAGGCTGAGCGGCACGTAGTCGGACGAAAGCACGTCGAGAACGCCGAGCTGCGCCAGATCACGCGCGGCGATATTGCCGGAGTGCGACTTGCCGCGCACGATGTTCGGCGCACCCATCAGCACGCTCATGCCGTTTTCGTGCGACAGCCGGGCTGCGTCGATGCTGGTCGGGAATTCGGCCAGGCGAACGCCGTTTTCGATCGCCTCATCGACATGGGCAGATGTGGCATCGTCATGGCTTGCGACGGTGATGCCGCGTTCGGCGCAGACCTTGGAGATCGCTTCGCGATTTGGCGTCGAGTTGCGATCGGACTCGGCGATGCGTCTGGCGCAGAAGCGGGCAAACTCCTCATCGGAAAGACCGCGCTTCTTCTGATAGTAAAAGACGTACTGATCCATCGTCTGGAACTGGCGCTGACCGGGCGCGTGGTCCATCAGCGAGACGAGGCGCACATACGGATCGTTCTCGAAATCGGCGAAGTGCTGCAGCACGTTGTCGGCCGAAACTTCGCAACGCAGATGGAGGAGATGTTGGGCGCGCAGGCGCCCTTCCTTTTCAGCGGACTGGATGGCGTCGGCCATCTCGCGCATCTCGCCGTGCTCGAAGCCGCCGTCTTCGTCAGCACCCATGCGCAGGCAGTCGAAGACCGTGGTGATGCCTGAGGTGACGATCTGCGCGTCATGGGCCTGGATCGCCGCCGTCTTGTTCCAGCGGATGCCCGGACGCGGCGAATAGTGGCCTTCCAGATGATCCGTGTGCAGCTCGACGAGGCCGGGAATGATGTAGTCGCCCTCGAAATCCTCGCCGGCTACCGAACGGCCTTCCGAAATATCGGTGATCTTGCCGTCGCGGATCAGGATAGAGCCCGAAAGAATATCGTCTTCGAGAACGATACGGGCATTTGAAAGAACGGTTTCTTTGCTCATGTCAGGAAATCTTTCAGCTTTTGGCGCCAGCAAGAGGCAGCCATGTGTGGACTTTGAAAGGCGCGCCGCGCGCCTCTTCGCTAAAGATGGCAAGACCGGAAATATGAAGCGGCCTGCCTGTGAATTCCGCGAAACGCTCCGTCAGGATTGTTTTCATCACCTCGGCACGCTCTTCCGGCACCTGGCCGGTCAGCGTCATATGGAAACCGAAATCATCCATGACATATGGATAGCCCCAGCGCATGAGATTATTGCGCTGGCTCTCGGAAAGCCTTTCCGGTTTGCGCCTGATAATATCGGCATCGGAGAGTGCCGCCCGGAATGGCTCGAAAGACTTTACCACCTTTGCCGCGAAATCCTGAAGCGGTTGGTGCAGCGAACCTGGTACAAGCGCGAAGAAGCGACCGAGCTGACCGAGCACCAGCTCCGGAATTTCAAAGGCCGGTGTGTTGGCGGCGAAATCTTCGACAACCGCCATCAGGTCCCTTTCGGTCACGGAGGAGGCAAGCTCGAAGGGCGCCTTGATCGTCGCATGGAAGCCGTAGCGGCGTGGGTCGGCCGTCAGTTCGAATTGTTCCGCCGCCGGTAGCGTCTCATGGTCGGGCGCAGGATAGGTCTCGCCGGTAAAGGCATTGCGACCGAGCCAGACGGAGGCCGCATCCGTCAAGGGATCATCCTTGGACGGCGAAAAATAGAGAGCGTAGCGCAAGGCGTTTATCCTGGAGATCGTCCGAATGGGGAGCGCAATGTGCAGTGATTTGGCGGCGAACCGCAAGCACGCTCCGGCTAAAAGATTTCCATGACAGAATGATGATGACGGCCGGGCCGTCATCATATTTTGATCGGCTTAGTGGCCGGCCTTGGTGCCCATCAGGCGATGGCGCAGCGCGTTCGATGCGGTATCGAACAGGAAGACGACAATCAGGATCAGGATGACCATGTATGCGACATTTTCCCAGTTGGAATTGGTGCGCATGGCTTCCCAGAGCTTGAGGCCGATACCACCGGCGCCAACGGCGCCGATGATCGTCGCGCCGCGTACGTTCGATTCCCACTGATAGAGCGTCTGGCTGACGATAACGGGGACGATCTGCGGCATGATGCCGTAGCGATGCACCAGCACGGTCGATGCGCCCGTCGACTTCACACCTTCGCGCGGTTGATTGTCGATGTTTTCGAGACCTTCCGAATAGAGTTTGCCGAGCGTGCCGGTCTCCGTGAGGAAGATGGCGCCGGAACCGGCGAGCGGGCCGGGACCGAAGGCGCGTGTCAGGAAAAGCGCCCAGATCAGCATGTCGACCGAGCGCAGGAAATCAAAGAAGCGCTTCAGGGCCTGGTTCTGGAACCTGTTTGGCGTGATGTTGCGCGCTGCCATGAAGGCGAGCGGGAAGGCCGCGAGCGAACCGAGCAACGTGCCGAGGAAGGCCATCACGATGGTCTGGAACAGTTTGGTCCAGACATCGCCATGCTGCCATTCGCTGTTGTTCCAGATATTGTCGAAAGCGAGCGACAGGTTCGACTGGTCAGGATGGATGCGCGGGCCGGAGACGATGAGACTGATGACCTCGCTTGCCGGCTTGTCGAAGAAGGGCGACTGGGTATCGAAGATGAAATTCGCCCAGCCGATGAAGCGCTTGCGCACCTTCACGCGATCGACGGAAATGCTGACATCCCCTGCAAAACCAAGATTGGCGAGCACGTTGTCGTCATAGACGGTCATCCAGCTCGGTACCGGGCCGACGACCTTCGGCGCGCCGCTGCTGACGTCGACCGGCACCGTCATGCCATGGGCAACGATCGTCGTCTGGCTCTTGCTGACGGTCACCGTGCGGCCGCTGCCGCCGACGAGGACCGTGATGCTGCCATCCGTGTTGGTTTTCAGCCAATCCGGATGCGGATCGTCGCCAAGCGGCGAGAAGCGCGGATAGCGCGTCTGGATCGTGCCATCGTCCTGGATACGGAATTCCGGCTGCACGTCATAGCTGATCCATTGGCTCATATAGATGCCGAAGCGTTCCCAATGGGCTTCGGCGATAAGCTTCGGCAGGTCGAAAAACCAGACGGCGTAGATGCCGTAGAGGATCGTGGCGAGCACAATGAGGAGACCGCCGAAACGCTGGCGGAAGGACCGGTGGAAATACTCCGGATAGCGCGTTTCGATCTCATGCATGCGGTTTGCGTCGATGACCGTCATGGCAGCCTCAATGTTGCAGGAGGAAGGCGTGTTCGCCAACGAGTCGGCGGCGCAGCCAGGCAGAGAACTGGTCGACAGCGACAATCGTCACGAAGAGCAGCAGCACCAGCGCCACGGTCTTCGCGCCGAAACCGCGCGAAATGGAAAGCTTGAGCTCTTCACCGATACCGCCGCCGCCGACCGCGCCGATGATGGTCGATGCGCGCACGTTGATCTCGAGGCGCAGCAACGCATAGGACGCATAATTCGGCATGACCTGCGGCAGAGCGGCGAAGCGCACGCGTTCCAGCCAGTTGGCGCCGACGGCCCGCATGCCTTCGTCCGGTTTCATGTCGATGTTTTCGGCGACTTCGTAGAAGAGCTTGCCGAGCGCGCCGATCGTATGGAGCGTGATCGCGATAATGGCCGCCACCGGACCGATCGATAGGATCGCCGAAAACAGGCCGGCGATAACGATTTCCGGAAAGGCGCGCAGGAATTCCATGATGCGCTTGGTAAAGATGCGCAACGGCCAGTTCTTCGTCAGATTGCGCGCCGCAAAGAAGCTGAGCGGAACGGCAAAGACGAAGGCGATGATGGTCGAGACGAGCGCGATATTGATCGTGATGATCATCAGCTCGAAATATTCGGGGATATAGAAACTGCCCCAGACATAGACGCGGCCATTGGCGAAATTGAACTCTTCGCCACCCTTGTCGTTCGGGCTCGCAACATCGAAAAGCGCGCGCCAGACATCGGTCCAGTCTTTCGGGATAAGCCAGCTCAGGAAGTCGAAGAGGTGCGGAAGACGCTCGAAGAAATGACCGGCATTGCTCTCGTCGGCAAAGCGCACGGAGCTGACGAAGGCAATGAGCAGGATCACCAGACCGAGAACCGTATAGAACCGGCGCTTGGCGACCATACGGTCCCAGGCCTTGCCGATGTCACTCGTATTCTGGATATGCGGTTGGGTATCGGCAATGGTCATCGGTGTCGCGCCCGCTCACAAGAAAAAGGGCGGCCGTCGTCGGCCGCCCCGTACTTACAGATCCGATCAGCCGCCGATAGCAGCCTTGCGGACCTCTACAACGGCGTTGTAGAAGTCATGCTTGACCGGGACGTAGCCCTTGTAATCACCGCCTTCGACGGCAGCGAAGCACTTGTGGTCCTTCTCCGGCAGGGCGGTGAAGAAGGCGGTGAGCTTCTTCTGCCACTCTTCGCCGAGAGCGTTGCGAACGACGAGCGGGCCGTTCGGGATCAGCGGCGAACGCCATACTTCAACGAGCTTGTTCGGGTCGACGGCGCCCTTGTCGACTTCCTTGCGGAAGGTACCGGAGGTGTAGCCGTCCTTGAAGTCGCCGATGCCCGAGCTATCGTCAACGGCAACGTCGACCTTGCCGTCATAGGCAGCGAGCAGGTTATTCTCATGACCACCGTTGAACTGGGTGGAAGCGAAGAACTTGTCGTTCGGCATGCCCGTGTCCTTCGGGATCTGCGTCAGCGGAACGAGATAGCCCGAGGTGGAGTCCGGATCGGCGTAGCCGAGCTTCTTGCCTTTGGCGTCCTTGATCGTCTTGATGCCGGATGATTTCAGGGCGAGACCGATCGAGTAGTAACCCGTAGAGCCGTCCTTCTGCTGCGTCGTCAGGATCGGCGTAACAGCCTTCGGGTCCTTGATGTAAACGGATGCGTAGCCGGAAGCGCCGAGTTCGGCGAAGTCGAGTGTGCCGCCGAGGAGGCCCTGGATAACGCCGTCATAGTCGGCGGCCGGGAAGAGCGAAACCTTCTCGAAGCCGAATTCCTGCTTCAGGTGATCTGCAAGGCAGGCGTAGTTGCGCAGGCGGTCGGTTTCGTTTTCGCCGCCGAGGATGCCGACGCGGAATTCCTTGAGGTCAGCGGCATTGGCAGCGCCGGCTGCGAGCGACAGCATCGCCGTAGCCGCAAAAAGTGCTTTCTTCAACATGAGTTCTCTCCTGATTGACCGGGGACCCGGTCGTTTTGTTACGAAGAAATCTGCCCTTGACGCGGGCATTCGATCGCGGCCGTCCCTCTCACAGACCAGCCAGCGCCAGCGGTTGCATGCCAGCGGATTGGTTTTCGGCTCCTTCCGGAGCGATATTGATTGCGGTCGAGGTCATCGTCTCGTCGATGCCCGCGCCGTCCTTGTCCGTGCCGTAGATTTCCTTCACGGCCTCGGTGGTGAGTTCGGAGGGCTTGCCGTCGAAAACGACGCGGCCTCCCGCCATGCCGACGATGCGTTCACAGTAGTTGCGGGCCGTATCGAGCGTATGCAGGTTGGTGATGACCGTGATGCCTTCGCGCTCGTTGATGTCGCGCAGAGCATCCATAACGATCTTGGCGTTCAGCGGGTCCAGCGAGGCGATCGGCTCGTCGGCCAGAACCATCTTCGGGTTCTGCATCAGCGCGCGGGCAATGGCCACACGCTGCTGCTGGCCGCCCGAAAGCGTGCCGGCGGCCTGCAGCGCCGTTTGCTCGATGCCGAGGCGTTCCAGTGCAGCAATCGCGTGGATGCGCTCTGCGCGGGTGAAGACGTTGAGCAGGCTAAGGATCGTCGAGCGATGGTTCAGGCGGCCAAGCATGACGTTGGTTAGCACGTCGAGGCGCGGCACGAGATTGAACTGCTGGAAGATCATTGCGCAGTCGCGCTGCCAGTTGCGCAACGCCTGGCCGCGAAGGCCGGAAACCTCGACACCGCCGAAGTGAATGGTGCCGGAGGAAGGTTCCTGCAGGCGGTTGATCATGCGCAGGAGCGTGGACTTGCCGGCGCCCGAACGGCCGATGATGCCGACCATCTGGCCCTGCGGAATGTCTAGCGTTACGGAATCGACAGCGAGCTTCTTTCCGAACCGGCGTGTGACATTCTTCAGCTCGAACATCATGCTCATCCTTCGCATTTCAGGCTTGCTTCTGGGATCGCATTAGTCCCGCTTCATGAACCTCGCGTGTCAGTTTTGTGTAAGTCCTGTCACAAAACTCTGCCCCGCAATATTCAGCTCAACCGCCGTAGCGCGAGAGGAAGTCTTCAGCGCCAAGAGCCCGAAAATCGGGCAGTGCATCGCGTAGGCGGGCATGGTCCCAGTTCCACCAGGCAAGCCTGTCCATGCGCTCGCCGATCTCTTTCGGAAAGCGTTCGCGGATGAGCTTGGCCGGCACGCCGCCGACAATCGTGTAGGGAGCGACGTCCTTCGAAACGACTGCGCCGGCGCCGATGACGGCTCCGTTGCCGACGGTCACTCCCGGCAGGATCGTCGCACCATGGCCGATCCACACATCATTGCCGATCACCACGCGGTTCGAGCGGCGCCACTCGAAGAATTCGCTCTCCATGTCGGCATCCGGCCAATAGTCGACAGCGCGATAGGTGAAGTGATGCAGCGTTGCACGCCAGGTCGGGTGGTTGGTGGCATTAATGCGCACAGCGGCGGCGATGTTGACGAACTTGCCGATCGTCGCGCACCAGATGGAGCCGTCCTGCATGATGTAGGAATAGTCGCCGAACTCAGCTTCGCTGATGCGGCAGCGCTCGGAGACTTCCGTATAGCGGCCGAAGCTCGAGTCGGAGACGGAGGCGGTCTCGTGAAAATAGGGCTCGAGCCCGAGATTGCGGCTCATGCTGCGATCGCCTTTCGCGGGGAGAATTGCTGAACGTCGAGAATGCGGTCGGCGGCCGCCTCACGCACTTCCTCGTCGTGGAAGATGCCGAGCAGCGCGACGCCCGCCTTCTTCTTTTCCTCGATCATGCCGACGACGACGGCGCGGTTCTTCGCATCGAGCGAGGCGGTCGGCTCGTCGAGCAGCAGGACCGTATGCTCGGTGATGAAGCCGCGGGCGATGTTGACGCGCTGCTGCTCGCCGCCGGAGAAGGTGGCTGGCGGCAGCTGCCAGAGCGCTTCCGGCAGGTTGAGCTTTTCGAGCAGTGCTGCGGCCTTTTCCCTGGCGCTCGCAGCATTTTCTCCACGAACGAGCAAGGGTTCGGCAACCACATCGAGTGCCGCAACACGCGGCACGGTGCGCAGGAACTGGCTGACATAGCCGAGTGTGTGGCGCCGCACGTCGAGAATGGTGCGCGGGTCCGTTGCGGCAAGATCGACGACCTTGCCGTTGTGGTTGATGAGGATCTGCCCCGTATCGACGGCATAATTGCCGTAGATCATCTTGAGCAGCGAGCTTTTGCCGATGCCCGAGGGGCCGCCGAGTACGACGCATTCGCCCGAAGCCACCGAGAAGGAGACATCGGAGACAACAGGCAGCTTGATGCCGTCGCGCAGGTGCATAGTGAAGCTCTTGGCGACTTCCGAAACGACGAGAGGTGTTGCCATGGTTCTTAAACCTGCAGGATCGAGGAAACGAGGAGCTGGGTGTAGGGCTCGCGCGGGTCATCGAGCACACGGTCGGTCAGACCCTGCTCGATGACGAAGCCGTCCTTCATTACCATCATACGGTGGGAGAGGAGACGAGCGACGGCGAGATCGTGGGTGACGATGATGGCCGAGAGGCCGAGATCGTTGACGAGGCCGCGCACCAGATCGAGCAGACGCGCCTGAACCGAGACGTCGAGGCCGCCGGTCGGCTCATCCATGAACACGAGGCGCGGGCCGGTGACGAGGTTGCGGGCGATCTGCAGGCGCTGTCGCATGCCGCCGGAAAAGGCGCGCGGCTGATCGTCGATGCGGTCGGTGTCAATCTCGACGCGTTCCAGCCAGTCGATCGCGGTGGAGCGGATCTTGCCGTAGTGCCGGTCACCGATCGCCATCAGTCGTTCGCCGACATTGGCGCCGGCAGACACTGTCATGCGCAGCCCGTCAGCCGGGTTCTGGTGCACGAAGCCCCAGTCGGTGCGCATCAGGAAGCGGCGCTCGGCCTCGTTCATATGGTAGAGGTCGCGGTAGATACCATCGCGCATGTGGTACTCGACACTGCCGGTCGTCGGCATCAGCCGGGTAGAGATGCAGTTCAGCAGTGTCGTCTTGCCCGAGCCGGATTCGCCGACGATGGCCAGCACTTCACCGGGCCAGAGCTCGAAGGAGACGTTCCGGCAGCCGATGCGGTTGCCGTAGAACTTCGAGAGGTCGTTGACTTTGAGAAGCGGTGTGTCGGTCATTCTGCAGCCTCCCGGGCCAGCATTTCGCCGGCATGTCCGTGTGCCCGGCGGTCTTCGCAATGGTCGGTGTCGGAGCAGACGAACATGCGCCCGCCTTTGTCGTCGAGGATCACTTCGTCGAGGTAGACCTCCTCCGCGCCGCAGAGCGCGCAGGGCTTGCCGAAGCGCTGGATCTCGAAAGGATGGTCTTCGAAGTCGAGGCTGACGACATCGGTATAGGGCGGCACGGCATAGATGCGCTTTTCGCGGCCGGCGCCGAAAAGCTGCAGCGCCTCCGACTTGTGCATTTTCGGATTGTCGAATTTCGGGGTCGGCGAGGGATCCATGACGTAGCGGCCATGAACCTTGACCGGATAGGCATAGGTCGTGGCGATGCGGCCGTTGCGGGCGATATCCTCGTAGAGCTTCACATGCATGAGGCCGTATTCCTCGAGCGCATGCATCTTGCGGGTCTCGGTCTCGCGCGGTTCGAGGAAACGCAGCGGTTCCGGGATCGGCACCTGATAGACGAGCACCTGGCCTTCGCCGAGTTTCTCCTCGGGGATGCGGTGGCGCGTCTGGATGATCGTCGCCTCCCTGGTATGCGTCGTGACCGCGACATTGGCGACCTTCTGGAAGAAGGCGCGGATGGAGACGGCATTCGTCGTGTCGTCGGCGCCCTGGTCGATGACCTTGAGAACGTCCTCAGGCCCGATGATCGAGGCCGTCACCTGCACGCCGCCGGTACCCCAGCCATAGGGCATCGGCATCTCTCTGCTGGCAAAGGGTACCTGGTAGCCGGGAATGGCGATCGCCTTCAGGATGGCGCGGCGGATCATGCGCTTGGTCTGTTCGTCGAGATAGGCGAAATTGTAGGTGGCGAGATCACTCATTCGGCGGCCTCCTTTTGGGTCTCGCCGCTGTTGCGGGCGGCTTCGAATTCGCGGCGCATGCGGCGGACGAGGTCGAGTTCGGCCTGGAAGTCCACGTAGTGCGGAAGCTTCAGGTGCTCGACGAAGCCGGTCGCCTGCACATTGTCGGAATGGGAAATGACGAATTCCTCGTCCTGCGCCGGCGCGGTGATGTCCTCGCCGAGCTCTTCGGCGCGCAATGCGCGATCGACGAGCGACATGGCCATGGCCTTGCGCTCGCTCTGGCCGAAGACGAGGCCGTAACCGCGGGTGAACTGCGGCGGAGCCTTGGCCGAACCCTTGAACTGATTGACCATCTGGCATTCGGTGAGCTGGATCGTCCCGAGCGAAACGGCAAAGCCGAGTTCCGGCACGTCGAATTCCACCTCGACCTCGCCGATGCGGATTTCACCGGTGAAGGGATGGTTGCGGCCGTAGCCGCGCTGGGTGGAATAGCCGAGCGCCAGCAGGAAACCTTCGTCGCCGCGCGCAAGCGCCTGCAGGCGAAGGTCACGGGTCATCGGGAATTCCATCGGCTCGCGCGTCAGGTCGCCCGTCTCATGGTCCTCAGGGAGCTCGCCGTCGTTTTCGATCAGGCCTTCCTGGCCGAGGATTTCGGAGACGCGCATGACGCGGCCGGTTTCGGCTTCGCGCTGTGCAGGCTCTTCCACCGCCTCGTCCGTCAGCAGGCTCGGATCGAGCAGGCGGTGCGTATAGTCGAAGGTCGGGCCGAGCAGCTGTCCGCCAGGAAGATCCTTGTAGGTGGCGGAGATGCGGCGCTCGATCTGCATGTCGGCCGTGTCGAGCGGCCTGGAATAGCCGAAGCGCGGCAGCGTCGTGCGATAGGCGCGCAGCAGGAAGATCGCCTCGATCATGTCGCCGCGCGACTGGCGCACGGCAAGTGCGGCAAGTGTGCGGTCATAGAGCGAAGCTTCGGCCATGACGCGGTCGACGGCGAGGGAAAGCTGTTCGACGATCTGCTCGATACCGATGGCAGGCACGGAGCGATCACCGCGCCGGCGGTCGGCGAGCAGGCGGTGGGCATTGGCGATGGCGGCCTCGCCACCCTTGACGGCAACATACATGAGCTCAGATCTCCGTTGCTGTGATCTTGGTGGTGCGCGGCAGGCAGAGGAAACGCTTGCCTGCCGTCAGCACGATGTCGACGCCGCGCGGGAAGAGCGCGCGGTTCTCCGTCCAGAGGCGCAGGAAGGTTTCCGGCAGGCCGACAGGGGCGATTTCGGTCACGCTCTGAATGCCCGGCCCCATCAAAGCGAGACGGCGCCCGCCTTCGAGATCGGCAAGTTCGATCACGACAGTCGTGGAACGATCAGGGTATTCCTGCGTGCCTGATGCAAACAGGCCGAAGGTGGAAAGCGCCATCCCGGCTTCGATGAAGGCAAAACGCGCTTCCGCCTTTTCGGCCGTCAGCGGCGCACCGGCATGGAAGCCCAGCCATTCCGGGACTGCCGACTTGGCGAGCCCTGCGGAGAGCCAGACCGGGGTGTCATGGTCGCAAAGCGTCAGGCCGATTGCGCCGGCGGCAATGCCGAGTGGCGCAGGCGGCATCACATCGGGCGTGACGGACTGGATCGTGCCGGGCCGGGCCATGCCGTCCATCAGCATCTTGAACACGCTCTGCGCGTTGAAAACCGGCTCGGTAAAGCCACCGGTCAGGACGTCGGTCTTGATGCCCATCAGTCTTCTCCCCGGACCATGGTGAAGAAGTCGACACGGGTCGCGGACGTTTCTTCAGCCTTGCGATTGTTGTCTTCGGCGATCCGCCGGGCGATCGGCGAAAGCAGTTTTTCCTCGACGAAGCCCTTGGTCGCCTCTTCCTGCCAGAGCGCATCGAAGATCGCCGAAAGCCGTGCCTTCTCTCTGTTGGTGCCGAGCGCCTGGGCGTGGCCGACCGAGCCGGAGGCAAGGCGCACCGTCGCGCGCGTCACCGTCACTTCGCCAAGATTGAAGGGCGCACCACCGCCGCCGATACGGCCGCGGACCATGACGAGGCCGGTCTCCGGTCCACGCACCGGCTGCACGACCGGCTGTTCGGCAAGCGCATCCCACGCCGCCAGCAATTCCTGTGTCTCTGCGCGCGCGAGCAGATCGACGGTGCGTTTACGCCCGCTCTCCACCCGCGCCGCAGCTTCCGTCTTCTCTGTCGCCGCCATCGTCTTTTCCTCGAAATGTCTATTGATATAGACAACCATACAAGATATACCTATCCCTAAATCGGCGAGGTGACAAGCGTGTGACACGGCGCGCTCGAAATTGGCTGGCAGGGGTGTAATGGCAGGAATAAAGCAGGTGCAGCGGCAGACGGGCGTGGCGCTCTGGCGGCAGATCGCTGACCGGATCCGCGAGGCGATCAGCAGTGGCGCTTACGACGAAACGGGCATGGTGCCGCCGGAAACGGTTCTTGCACTGCAGTTCGGCGTCAACAGGCATACCGTCCGCAGCGCGCTTGCAGCACTTGCCCAGGAAGGGATCGTGCGCGCGGTGCAGGGTCGCGGCACGCTGATCGAGCGCAAGGAGCGCCTGAATTTTCCGATCAGCCGCCGTACCCGCTTCACCGACGGTCTCAAGGACCAGGCGCGCGAAACGCACGCGCTCCTGCTCGGCCACGCAGAAGAGGCGGCCAATGCCGAGGTGGCCCGCTGGCTGCGTGTAGAACAGGGCACGCCGGTCATCCGGCTGGAAACGGTGCGCGATGCGGATAAGCGGCCTGTCGCGCGCGGAACAAGCTGGTTCCCTGCCTCACGTTTTGCCGGCATCGGCGAGATCTATAGGAAGACAGAATCCATCACCAAGGCTTTCGCGGCACTTGGCCTGTCGGACTATGTGCGTGCCACGACGGAGATCACCGCCGCCCACGCCGACGCTGGCGATATCGCCGATCTCGAGCTGACGCCGGGCGCCGTGCTGTTGATCACCAAGGCGATGAACACTGATCTGGAAGGCGTGCCGGTTCAATATTCGATCAGCCGCTTTGCCGCCGATCGCGTCCAGTTCACCATCGAGAACTGAAAACGAAAAGACCGGGCGCGAGCCCGGCCTTGAACCTTATCGATGCCTGATCGCGGTCAGTGCGCGCCGGACATGTCGCCGAGCACTTCCTTGGAAGCGACGGTGGAATCTGCCTTCAGCTTGTAGACCATGGGCACGCCGGTCGCGAGATTCAGCGAAAGAACCTGCTCGCGGGTGAGGCGGTCGAGAACCATGACGAGCGAACGCAGCGAATTGCCGTGCGCGGCAACCAGCACCTTTTCGCCGCGCAGGACGCGCGGAAGGATTTCCGTCAGGTAATAAGGCCAGACGCGCGCGCCGGTGTCACGCAGGCTTTCGCCGCCCGGAGGCGGAACGTCGTAGGAGCGGCGCCAGACATGCACCTGCTCTTCGCCCCACTTGGCGCGGGCATCATCCTTGTTGAGGCCGGAGAGATCGCCATAGTCGCGTTCGTTGAGCGCCTGGTCGCGGATCGTCTGCAGGTCCGGCTGGCCGACCTTGTCGAGGACAAGCTTCAGCGTGTGCTGCGCGCGCACCAGTGCGGAGGTGAAGGCCACATCGAACTTGATGCCGTAGTCGGCGAGCGCCTGGCCGCCGGTCGTGGCTTCCTGGATGCCGAGCTCGGTCAGGTCGGGGTCCTTCCAGCCGGTGAAGAGATTCTTGAGATTCCAGTCGCTCTGGCCGTGGCGAACGAGGACGAGGGTACCGCTCATGAAAAATGCCTCCGAGAAATGGTCAATGGGAAGAAAGCCCGAGAACATCGAGCATGGAATAGAGCCCCGGCTTCTTGTCGCGCGCCCAAAGGGCTGCCTTGATGGCGCCGCGCGCGAAGATCGAACGGTCGGTTGCGCTGTGCGAAAGCGTGACGGTTTCGCCTTCGCCGGCAAAGAGCACCGAATGCTCGCCAATGACGGAGCCGCCGCGCAGCGTCGCAAAGCCGATCGTGCCGGCTTCCCGCGCGCCGGTATGGCCGTCACGCACGCGTACCGATTTCGAAGCAAGATCGATGTTGCGGCCCTTCGCTGCCGCCTCGCCGAGCAGCAATGCCGTGCCCGAGGGCGCGTCGACCTTGCGCTTGTGATGCATTTCAAGAATCTCGATATCCCAGTCGGCGGGATCGAGCGCTTGTGCTGCCTGCTGCACGAGAACGCTGAGCAGATTGACGCCGAGGCTCATATTGCCTGACTTGACGACGCGGGCATGGCGCGCGGCCGCCGCAATCTTCTGATCGTCCTCCTGCGAGCAGCCGGTCGTGCCGACGACATGGACGATGCGGGCCTGCGCGGCGAGACCGGCAAATTCGATGGAGCCGGCTGGCGAGGTGAAGTCCAGTACGCCCTCGGCATGCAGGAACGCAGCCAGCGGATCGTCGCCGATGATGATGCCGTTTGCACCGAGCCCTGATATTTCGCCCGCATCCTTGCCGATGAAGGGCGAGCCGGGACGCTCGATTGCTGCATGCAGCGTCACGCCATCGATGGAATGAATGAGACGGATGAGCGTCTGCCCCATGCGCCCCGCCGCTCCGACCACAACCAGTTTCATCGCAGCATCGCTCATGTCAGTCGTCATCCCGATCAGTATGAATCAGAAGCCGAAGGCCTCTGCAGATTGTTGAGGCGAGCGTAAAGACCGTCGCTGACCTTCGCAAGCGTCTCGTGATTGCCTTCTTCCACGACGCGGCCCTGCTGCATCACGATGATCTTGTCGGCGCGCACCACGGTCGAAAGCCGGTGGGCGATGACGACGACCGTGCGGCCGGTCATGGCTTCGTCGAGCGCCTTCTGCACGGCGGCTTCCGATTCCGTATCGAGAGCGGAGGTCGCCTCGTCGAGAAGCAGGATCGGTGCGTTGCGCACCAGAGCGCGCGCGATCGACAGCCGCTGCCGCTGGCCGCCGGACAGCGTCACGCCGTTTTCGCCGACGGGCGTATCGTAGCCCTGCGGCTGTGCGACGATGAAGTCATGCGCATAGGCAAGCCGCGCTGCCTTCTCGATCTCTTCATCCGTCGCTTCCGGACGACCGTAGCGGATATTATCGCGGATCGTACCTTCGAAGAGGTAAGGTTGCTGCGAGACATAAGCGAGCTGCTGGCGCAGCGACCGCTTGGTGATATGGGCGATATCCTGTCCGTCGATCAGGATCTCGCCTTCCTTCGGATCGTAGAAGCGCGGAATGAGACTGATGACGGTGGATTTGCCGGCGCCCGAAGGACCGACGAGCGCCGTCGTCTTGCCGCCCTCGGCCGTCAGCGTCACGCCGTCAAGCACGCGTTCATTGCCATAGGCGAAGGAGACGTTGCGGAATTCGATCTTCGCTTCGGTGACAACAAGCGGCTTGGCATCCGGCAGGTCGCGCTGGCGTGTTTCCATGTCGAGCAGCTCGTAGATCATCCGGGCGTTGACGACGGCGCGCTCCATCTGCACCTGCAGGCGGGCAAGGCGTCGGGCCGGGTCGTAGGCGAGCAGCAGCGCCGTGACGAAGGAGAAGAAGGCGCCCGGCGGCACGCCCTGATAGATCGAGCGATAGGCGGCATAGGCAAGCACGCTCGCGACCGCAAAGCCGGCAAAGCTCTCCGTCAGCGGCGAGGTGCGCTCGGAAAGCCGCGCGATGCGGTTTGCCCGCCCCTCGGCAGCGCCGATCAGCTTGTTGACCTTGTTCTCCAGCGCCTCTTCCATCGTGAAGGCTTTCACGATGGAAATACCCTGGATCGTCTCCTGCATGGCGCCGAGAACATGACTGTTGAGGTCGACGGCCTCGCGGGTGGCAGAGCGCAGCCGCTTGGAAACGTAGCGCAGCGCATAAAGCAGCGGTGGCGCCAGAATGAAGACGGCAAGGCTCAGCAGCGGATCCTGCAGCACCATGACGCCGATCAGCGAGACGAAGGTCAGGAGATCGCGCACCGTCGAGGTGATGGTGAGGTTTAGCACGTCGCGGATGCCGCTGACATTCTGGCTGACCTGTGCGGCGATCTGGGCCGAGCGCGCCTCGTTGAAGTAGCCGACGGAAAGCGTCATCAGGTGCGAATAGAGCCGGCGCTGGTAGCGGGCGACGATGTCGTTCCCGATACGCGAAAGCGCCACACCCTGCCCGTAGCTCGCAAAACCGCGCAGCATGAAGGCGATGAAGATCGAAAGACAGATGATCCAGACGACGTCCGCGCGCCTGTTGGCGAAGGCCTCGTCGATGATCGCCCGCATGATCCAGGCGGTAAATGCCGTCGAAAGTGCCACGATGACAAGGCAGGAGATCGCGAAAACATAGCCCCAGAGATGGTCCCGGCCGTTTTCCGCAATGATGCGTTTCAGGATTCCGGTCACGGTATCGCTGTTGACGTGTGGCTTTCTGCTGTCGGCGGCTTCCAAAAATAGGCTTCCTGTCTCGGGACTGCATGCCGCAGGCGCGGCACCGCATATGCGCGGGCTCTATAAAGAGTTGAGGGGGCTTTGGCTAGAGCGCCGTGCGCCCCACCGGGGCGCGCAAAGGGCGCTCTAACGCCTTGAAACTATGCTTCGGGCTCAGGCCCGCCAGCGCCGTCCATCCGTCGAAAGGCCGAAATTTGCAGGCATGCGTGCATAGGAAGAAAGCCCGGCAAGAGCAGCCAGCGGGTGCGTCACGACATAGGTCGGGATCGTACGCAGCAGGGCCGAATGCGGTGCCTTGTCTTCGAATGCAGCCCGGAATTCAGGCTTTTTCAGTGCCGGAAGGATCTTCTGCGAGATGCCGCCCGAGAGATAGACGCCGCCGCGGGCCATAAACACCAGCGCCATGTCGCCCGCCACGCGGCCGAGATAGGTGGCAAACAGCGAGACGGTTTCGACCGCGACCTTGTCGCTGCCGACGAGCGCATGCGACGTGATGTCCGCCGGGTCGCTCATTGCAGGCGTGGCACCGTCGGCTGCGCAGATGGCGCGGTAAAGATTGACGATGCCGCGACCGCAGAGGATCTGTTCGGCCGAAACGCGGCCCTCAATGGTCTCGATATGCGGAAAGATCTCATAGTCTCGTTTGCTGCGCGGCCCGAGATCGACATGCCCGCCTTCGCCCGGAACCGGAATCCAGGTCGACTGGGTATGGACCAGACCGCCGACGCCGAGGCCGGTGCCGGGTCCGAGCACGACACGGGACGCCACCATGTCGCCAGCAGCATTGCCGATGCGTTCCCGGTTCTCGTCGGAAAGGGCGGCAATCGCCAGCGCCTGTGCTTCGAAATCGTTGACGATGAGCACATCGACGAGGCCGAGGCCCTCGATCATCGTCTTCGGCCGCACCACCCAGGGGCAGTTGGTCAGCGGGATCTCGTCGGCCTTGATCGGGCCGGCAACGGCAAGGATCGCCGCGCGCGGCTGGACGGAGGTCTTGTCCAGCACACCCTTCTGGATCGCCTCGTCGATCGTCTCGTAATCGGCCGTGCGCACATTGGGAAACTGCTTCGGCTCCGCATAGGCATCCGTCAGGATTGAGAAGCGGGCATTCGTGCCACCGATGTCTCCGATCAGGATCGGAAAGGGCAAGGGAGTAGAGGATGCAGTCATGGCCGGTTCCGTGCTGGTGCCCGAGGATCAGGCGTTAAGGGTAGGGAGAAGCTTTTCGGCTGTCGACTCGTTCAGCGCCATCGGGATGTCGTAGACGATCGCAAGCCGCATCAGCGCCTTCACATCGACATCATGCGGCATCGGCGTCAGCGGGTCCACGAAGAAGATCAGAGCCGAGACCTCGCCGGTGGAGATCAGCGCGCCGATCTGCTGGTCGCCGCCGAGCGGGCCGCTCTTCAGCCGCGTCACATCAAGATCGGGAGCGGCATCGAGAACACGCCCGCCGGTCGTGCCGGTGGCGACGATTTTCCAGGGGGCCAGGAGGTCTCTGTTGCGGCGGGCAAATGCCGCCATCTCGTCCTTCTTCTGGTCATGCGCAATCAATGCTAGGCATTTGCCGCCGGCCATGAACGGAACCTCCGCGAGCGTAATTCAATCGATTTGGCCGCTTCTACACCAGGCGTTTGCGATTTGAAAGACAGTCGCCCGCCCGCCTGTTTAGCCTATCGAGCTTATTGCACGACCGGCTTGTCGTTCGGAACCGGGCCGAGCGAAGGAAGCGCGCTGCCGGTATCGACAGGCGGTGCGGCCGCCGGGGCTGCCGTCAGGGCACTCGCTGCGGAAGGGCCGCCATAGGTGCCAGCTTCCGTAGAGGCGATGGACGGAGCATCGACAACGGCGGAGCAGGCCTTCGGCAGGTCGGAGACCATGACTTCACGCGGCGGCTTCGGCGGCTTTGTGCTGGGCTTGGGCGCCGCCCAAGGCTCCTTGGTGAACCACCAGGCAAGCGACTTGTCGCAGCCGTCGCCGGCAGCCACCGGCGGCTGTGGCGTACAGCCGTTGGCGCCCGGCGGGCATTTGATGCGGATATGGAAATGCGAATCGTGCCCATATTCGGGCCTGAGCTTGCCGAGATTGGTGCGGTCGCCCGTCCAGGTGTCGCACAATTTCTTCTTGATCGCCGGGTTGACGAAGATGCGCTGGACCTGCGGATAGCTTGCCGCCAACATCAAAAGTTCCGCCCGCTGCTCGCTCCACACTTTCGGGTCGAGGGTCAGGAACTTGTCCTTCTGCAGCATCGAGATGAAGGGCAGGTCTTCCCGTTCTTCGTAACTCATGCGATGCGAGGGCATCGGCGTCAGCCAGACATCGGCATCGAGGCCGATCTGGTGTGAGGCATGGCCGTTCGGCATCGGCCCGCCACGCGGCTGGGCGATATCGCCGACGAGGATACCGGGCCAGCCAATCCTGGTGCGCGCATCCTGCGAGAATTTTTCCAGAAGCGAAATCATCGCCGGATTGCCCCAGCGCCGGTTGCGCGACAGACGCATCGCCTGCCAGGTCGGCCCGTCAACCGGCAGTGCCTCCGCACCGGTCATGCAGCCCTTGGCGTAGAAACCGATCGGCTGCGCCGGACCCTGCGTCGGCAATTTTTCTGCACCGAAAATCGCCTTGGCGCTGCCGGGGCTCGGCGTCTTCTGCTGTGCGCCGACATCACCGGCAACAAGGCTTGCGCCTATTACGCCGGCAAGCGTCAGCTTGCCAAACGTCCTGAAACCGAAGGTCAGTTTGCCGAAAGTCCTGAAAGCCTGAGCCTTGAAAGCCATGCCGTTCCCTTGCCGCATTTACCAAAGTGATTTGCAATCGAATCTACCGTGAAAAGCAATTTTGGTGAATCGATGATTTGGCAGGCGGCGCGGGGACGGATCGCCGCGCCGTCACACGTTGGCTAGAACCTCTGCGGTTTTGCGCACGCGCGAAAGGCGCGGCAGGATGCGCTCGCAGGAAAGCGAATGCATTTCGGCGGTGAAGGTGCTCATCGCGTCCTCGACGGCGATCACAGCGTAATTATGCGCAAACGCATCGCGGATTGTCGCCTCGACGCCGAAATTCGTAGCGATACCCGTCAGGATCACGGTCCTGATGCCGCGGCGGCGAAGCTGGAGATCCAGTTCCGTGCCGTAGAAGGCGCTCCATTGATGCTTGACGATATGGACGTCGGCCGCGAGCGCAGCGATTTCCGCTGGTGCCGCAAGGGCGGCCGCCGGAAGGCCGCCTTCGGGGAAAACCGCCGGCTCGTCCACCGGCTGGTTGACAGCATCGGCATAGTCCGGGGAGAATCCGACCGTGACCAGGATCACCGTCCCGCCTTCGGTCTTCAGCTTGGTAGCGATGGCGGCTGTATTCTCGATCACCTGCTGGGCGGAATGGGGCGCAAGCTGCCGGCTGACGATGAAGCCTTGCAGGTCGATGGAAATGAGTGCGGTGGTCTTCGGATCGTAAAGGGACATCGGGAGTCTCCGGGAAAGAAAATATGAGGATATCCTCACAATGACAAATACGAGGATTGCCTCACAAAAATCAAGCCCGGAACCGCAAACCCGTGTGCCGAAACGCCAGCGCGGCCACGAGCGCGTCGCGATCCTGCTGGAAGCGGCAGCCAGGGTCTTTCTCGAAAAGGGCTATGACGCCGCGACCATGACGGAGATCGCCGCGGCCGCGAATTCTTCCATCGGCTCGCTCTACCAGTTCTTCCCGACCAAGCTCCTGCTTGCCGAGGCGCTGCATATCGATCGCCTGCAGCGTCTGAACGGCGGGCTCGCCGAACTCGCGCAGAAGACTAGGGGAAAGAGCGCTGCCGAAATCGGCGATGCCATCTTCACGCGGTTCGGCCGTTTCCTCGATGATCATCCCGAATTTCCGGTTCTCGCCGCCAGGCGCGATGTGCCCAAGGAGCGCAAGGCGAAATCGCGCGCGGAGCTTCGCGCCGGCATTACTGCACTGCTGAAGAACGCGGAACCGTCGGTCGAGCGCGATGTCGATCTCCTCGGCGCCCTCGTTCTGGAGCTTCTGCGCATCGTTGTCGCCGCCGCCAACGACCCCGATGGCTCGGGCGATCCGCGCCTGGTCGGGGAGTTGCGTCGCATGCTCCGCAAGCGCCTCGAGGAAGTGGCGCCCTGCACGTGAGCGATCGGGTAAAAATTTCGCGAGCCCGGGAAAAAACAAAGTCTTTCCTGTTTTTCGCCTGCATTTCTCGTATTGTCGGCGAAACTAATAACTGGGGAAGAATGTATAGTGGCTTCGTGGTCGAAAATCGGTGTTCTGGTAGCATTTCTGGGTTCGCTTATACCTGCGGCTGTATTTGCTCAGGATCAGCAGTTCCAGATTGGCAGCTCGGTCATCAGCGAGATGAAGTACAAGCCGGGCTTTACCCATTTCGACTACGTCAATCCCGATGCCCCGAAAGGCGGCGACCTGCGTCTGTCTTCAAGCGGCACTTTCGATACTTTCAATCCTTTGCTGGCAAAAGGCCAGACAGCGGTCGGTCTGTCGCTTGTCTACGACACCCTGCTGAAGCAAGCTGATGACGAACTCCTCGTCTCCTATGGCCTGCTTGCCGAGGGCCTTTCCTATCCTCCCGACGTAGCGACCACAACCTTTCGCCTTCGCAAGGAGGCCAAATGGGCAGATGGTCAGCCGGTCACGCCCGAAGACGTGATTTTCAGCTTCTACAAGACCAAGGAGCTGAACCCGCTTGCCGGAAACTACTACCATCACGTGGTCAAGGCTGAGAAGACGGGCGAGCGGGACGTTACATTCACCTTCGACGAGAGGAACAACCGCGAGCTGCCGAACATTCTCGGCCAGTTGGTGATCGTGCCGAAACACTGGTGGGAGTCACCGGGACCGGACGGTAAGCCGCGCGACATTTCGAAGACGACGCTCGAGCCGGTGATGGGCTCGGGACCCTACAAGATTGCCGCCTTCTCTCCCGGCGCCACGATCCGCTACGAATTGCGGGATGACTATTGGGGCAAGGACCTCAATGTGAACGTCGGTCAGAACAATTTCCGTAACATTCTCTACACCTATTATGGCGATCGGGATGTCGAGTTCGAAGCTTTTCGTGCCGGCAACAGCGATTACTGGCAGGAGACTTTTGCAGCGCGTTGGGCAACGGGATATGATTTCCCCGCAGTGAAGGAAGGGCGCATCAAGAAAGAAGATGTCACCAATCCCCTGCGCTCCACTGGCATCATGCAGGCGCTCGTGCCGAATATGCGGCGCGACATCTTTAAGGATGAGCGGGTGCGCGAGGCGTTGAACTACGGTTTCGATTTCGAGGAATTGAACCGCACGATCGCCTTCAACAGCTACAAGCGCATCGACAGCTACTTCTGGAACACCGACCTTGCCTCATCTGGCCTTCCGCAAGGCAGGGAATTTGAAATTCTTCAGGGCCTGAAGGATCAGGTTCCCGCCGACATCTTCACAACCCCCTACAGCAATCCCGTTGGCGGGGATCCGCAGAAGAGCCGCGACAACCTTCGCAAGGCGATCTCTCTTCTGAAGGAAGCCGGCTGGGAGCTGAAGGGCAATAGGATGGTCAATGCCAAGAGCGGCCAGCCGATGAGTTTCGAAATATTGTTGTCGAGCCCCCTGCTCGAGCGCTGGGCGGTGCCCTATGCCACCAATCTGAAGAAGATCGGCATCGATGCGCGGGTCCGCACGGTCGATGCCGCGCAATATACCAACCGCGCGCGCAGTTTCGATTTCGATATGATCTGGAATGTCTGGGCTCAAACCGTGAACCCGGGCAATGAACAGGCCGACTACTGGGGATCGACTTCCGCCAACCAGCAAGGCTCGCGCAACTATGCCGGCATCGCCAATCCGGCCATCGATGCGCTCGTTCGCATGATTATCTTTGCTCCCAACCGGGAAGAGCAGATCGCTGCCATCAAGGCCATGGACCGTGTGCTGCTCGCCAATCACTATGTCATTCCGCTGTTCTACCGCGATACTTATTCGATCGCTTATTGGAACACGGTGACGCGTCCAGCAGAGTTTCCGGCATACAGCCTTGGCTTTCCCGATGCCTGGTGGTCCACCACGGTTAAATGAGCAGGCTTGCAATGCGAGGGGCCCTGCGCTCCAAATGGCATCGGCGAATCAGGACAAGCCGGCGTAAGCCGGCAAAGGAAGGCTGGCAGATTGAACGGCAATCGATTGGATGGCGTGCAGGCGACGATATTCCCGGAGGCTCGTGACTGATGGGTGCCTATATTCTCCGCCGCCTGCTTTTGATGATTCCGACCATCATTGGCATCATGGCGATTTCTTTCATCGTCGTTCAATTCGCCCCCGGCGGCCCGGTCGAGCAGGTGATCGCCCAGCTGACCGGCCAGGCCGATAGCGCCGATCAGCGCATCTCCGGCGGCGGTGATCTTCTCGGCGGCGGCAGCGAGGAAAGCTCCAAATATCGCGGCGCCCAAGGCCTCGATCCCGAACTGATCGCCAAGCTCGAAAAGCAGTTCGGCTTCGACAAGCCGCCGCTGACCCGCTTCGGCGAAATGATGTGGAACTACATCCGCTTCGATTTCGGCGAGAGCTTCTTCCGCAATACGACCGTGCTCGATCTCATCAAGGAAAAGCTGCCAGTTTCGGTCTCGCTCGGCATCTGGATCCTGATCTTCTCCTACGCCATTTCCATTCCGCTCGGCATCCGCAAGGCAGTTAAGGACGGCTCCTCCTTCGATGTCTGGACATCAGGCGTCATCATCGTCGGTTATGCCGTGCCGAGCTTCCTGTTCGGCATCCTGCTGATCGTGCTCTTCGCCGGCGGTTCCTTCTATGACTGGTTCCCGCTGCGCGGCCTGGTATCGGATAATTTCGATCAGCTTGCCTGGTGGCAGAAGCCGCTCGATTATTTCTGGCATCTCACCCTGCCGCTGATCTCGCTGTCGCTGGCATCTTTTGCCACGACGACGCTTCTGACCAAGAACTCCTTCATCGACGAGATCAAGAAGCAATATGTCATCACCGCGCGCGCCAAGGGCCTGAACGAACGGCAGGTGCTCTATGGTCACGTTTTCCGCAATGCCATGCTGATCGTCATCGCAAGCTTCCCGAGCGCCTTCATCTCCGCCTTCTTCACCGGCTCGCTCCTGATCGAGAACATCTTCTCGCTCGACGGCCTTGGCCGCCTCGGCTACCTCTCGGTCGTCAACCGCGACTACCCGATCGTCTTTGCGACACTTTATATCTTCTCGCTGCTTGGCCTCTTCGTCGGCCTGATCTCGGACCTGATCTATACCTGGATCGATCCGCGCATCGATTTCGAGCGGAGGGACGTCTGATGGATGTCGCCGCAAACCCAACGACGACGCCCGTCCGCCCGCCCCGCAAGGGCCTCTTGTCGCCGACCAACATCAGGCGCTGGCGGAACTTCAAGGCCAATAAGCGCGGCTACTGGTCGCTCTGGCTCTTCCTCGTCCTCTTCGTGCTTAGCCTCTTTGCCGAGTTCATTGCCAACGACAGGCCGATCATCGCCTCCTACAAGGGCGAGATCCTGTTCCCTGTCATCATCAATTATCCCGAGGAGAAGTTCGGCGGCTTCCTGGCCGAGACGGACTATCGCTCCTCCGTCATCTCGGACGAGATCGATGCCAATGGCTGGATGATCTGGCCGCCGATCCGCTATTCCTACCAGTCGGTCAATTCCAATATCCCGCATTCCGCCCCGACGCCGCCTTTCTGGCTGATGTCGCCGGAGGAACGCTGCAGGGCCTATCCGCAGGGCGTCAACGATCCCGGCTGCAGGCTCGGCAATCTCAACTGGCTCGGCACGGATGATCAGGCGCGCGACGTGCTCGCGCGCGTCATCTATGGTTTCCGCATTTCCGTTCTCTTCGGCCTCGTGCTGACGATCTGCTCGGCCGTCATCGGCGTGACGGCCGGCGCCGTCCAAGGTTATTTCGGCGGCTGGACGGACCTGTTTTTCCAGCGGTTCATCGAGATTTGGTCCTCGATGCCGGTGCTCTACATCCTGCTGATCATCGCCGCCATCCTGCCGCCCGGTTTCTTCGTGCTGCTTGGCATCATGCTGCTCTTTTCCTGGGTCGGCTTCGTCGGCGTCGTGCGCGCAGAATTCCTGCGCGCCCGCAATTTCGAATATGTGCGGGCCGCCCGCGCGCTCGGCGTCAACAACCGCACCATCATGTGGCGGCATATGCTGCCCAATGCGATGGTGGCGACGCTGACCTTCCTGCCCTTCATCCTCTCCGGCTCGATCACCACGCTGACCTCGCTCGACTTCCTGGGCTTCGGCATGCCGCCGGGCTCTCCCTCGCTCGGTGAACTGATCGCCCAGGGCAAGGCCAATCTCCAGGCACCATGGCTCGGGCTGACGGCCTTCTTCACCATGTCGATCATGCTGTCGCTGCTGATCTTCATCGGCGAGGCGGTGCGCGATGCCTTCGATCCGAGAAAGACGTTCCAATGAGTGAAGCGCTGCTCTCCGTCCGCGATCTCTCTGTCGCCTTCCATCAGGGTAGCGAAACCTCGCTTGCCGTGGATCGAATCTCCTTCGATATCGGCAAGGGCGAGGTTGTGGCACTTGTCGGTGAATCCGGTTCCGGCAAGTCGGTCTCGGCAAACTCCATCCTGCGGCTTCTGCCCTATCCCTCGGCCAGCCATCCGGGTGGCGAGATCTTTTTCAAGGGCAAGGATCTCTTGAAGGCTTCGGACCGTGAAATGCGCGAAGTTCGCGGTAACGACATCACCATGATCTTCCAGGAGCCGATGACATCGCTCAATCCGCTCCATACGATCGAAAAGCAGATTGCCGAAATCCTGGCGCTGCATCAGGGCATGAGCGGGCAGGCGGCGCGCACCCGCGTGCTGGAACTCTTGAACCAGGTCGGCATCCGCGAGCCGGAAAAGCGGCTGAAGGCCTATCCGCATGAACTCTCCGGCGGCCAGCGCCAGCGCGTCATGATCGCCATGGCGCTCGCCAATCGGCCGGAATTGCTGATCGCCGACGAACCGACCACGGCGCTCGACGTCACGGTCCAGGCGCAGATCCTCGAGCTCCTGCGAAAATTGAAGGGCGAGCACGGCATGTCCATGCTCTTCATCACCCATGACCTCGGTATCGTGCGCAAATTCGCCGATCGTGTCTGTGTGATGACCAAGGGCAAGATCGTCGAGACGGGGCCGGTCGAAGAGGTCTTCACCAATCCGAAGCACGATTACACCCGTCATCTGCTCGCCTCCGAGCCGCGCGGCGAACCGCCGCTGACCGACGCCACCAAGCCTGTTGTCATGGAAGGCAATGACATCAAGGTCTGGTTTCCGATCAAGGCCGGCCTCATGCGCAAGGTCGTCGATCACGTGAAGGCCGTCGATGGTATCGACCTCAAGCTAAGAGCCGGGCAGACGCTCGGTGTCGTCGGCGAATCCGGCTCCGGCAAGACGACGCTCGGGCTGGCGCTGACCCGCCTCATCTCCTCGAAAGGCCGCATTTCCTTCGTCGGGAAAGATATAGCAAGCTATTCATTTACGGAGATGCGGCCGCTGCGCAACCAGCTCCAGGTCGTCTTCCAGGATCCCTATGGTTCGCTGAGCCCGCGCATGTCGGTCGGCGATATCGTCGCAGAAGGCCTGAAGGTGCATGAGCGTTCGCTCTCGGCCGAAGAGCGCGACCAGCGCGTCTGCTGGGCGCTGGAGGAAGTCGGCCTCGATCCGCTCACCCGCTGGCGTTTCCCGCATGAATTCTCCGGCGGCCAGCGCCAGCGCATCGCGATCGCCCGCGCCATGGTGCTGAAGCCGCGTTTCGTCATGCTCGACGAGCCGACATCGGCGCTCGACATGAGCGTGCAGGCACAGGTCGTGGACCTGCTGCGCGACCTGCAGAAGAAGCATGATCTCGCCTATCTCTTCATCAGCCACGACCTGAAGGTGGTCAAGGCGCTCGCCAACGATGTCATCGTCATGCGCTTCGGCAAGGTGGTGGAGCAGGGGCCGTCGGCGGAGATCTTCCAGGCGCCGAAGGATGATTATACCAAGGCATTGATGGCCGCCGCCTTCAATATCGAGGCGGTACCCACTCCCGCCATTCAGCAGTAGAAGACGGGCAGCAGTAAAGAAGATCATGTCAGCAAGACCTCCCATCCTCGTCGATCTCAAATTCGACCCCGAAACCGTTGCCCGCATCCTGAAGACCGCCTTTGCCGATCGCGGCAGCATCAATTCGGCCGATCCCGCCAGCAAGGGGCTGGACCTGACTGGCGTGGACTACGCACTGCTCTGGAAACCGGATGCCGATATTTTCCAGCGCGCCCCGAACCTGAAGGTCCTCTTTTCCGGCGGCGCCGGGGTGGATAGCATTCTCTCCATTCCTGATTTGCCTGACATCCCGATCGTCCGCTTCGTCGATCGCAGCCTGACGACGCGCATGAGCGAATGGGTGGTCATGCAGTGCCTCATGCATCTGCGCCTGCAGCGTGAGCACGACCGGGACCAGCGCGACCGCGTCTGGGGCAAGCTTGTGCCGCCGGAAGCCGCCGAAATCACCGTCGGCGTCATGGGCCTCGGCATTCTTGGCCAGGATGCGGTCGCGAAGCTCAAGGTCATGGGCTTCAACGTCATCGGCTGGTCGCGCTCGAAGAGGGAAGTTGAAGGCATCGAAACCTTCGACGGGCCGCAGCTCGACACCTTCCTGTCGAAGACCGATATCGTCGTCGGCCTGCTGCCTCTGACGCCGGATACGACCGGCCTCTACAACAAGGCCTTCTTCTCCAGGCTCCGCCAGGGCGGTGCGCTCGGCAAACCGGTCTTCATCAATGCGGGCCGCGGCAAGAGCCAGGTCCAGGCCGATATCGTCGCGGCGATCGAGGGCGGTGTGCTCGGCGGCGCCTCGCTCGACGTCTTCGAGGTCGAGCCGCTGCCGGCGGACGATCCGCTCTGGCATCTGGAGACTGTCTTCATCACGCCGCATGACGCCGCGATCTCCGAAGAGAACGCGCTTTTCCGCCATGTCGAGACCCAGATCGCTCGTTTCGAGCGTGGCGAGCCGCTGCAATTCGTCGTCGATCGCACCGCAGGCTACTGACGGCATCAGGGAACTTCCCCTGCCGCTTGTCGTTTTCTTCGCACAAGCTCTGCAGGTCCGGCCTGCGGATGAGCGAAAGGAGACGATCATGACGCATACGGAAACGCGTTGGGAAAAGTCCGATCAAAAGCTTCATGCCGAAGAGCAGATTTCGCCTGTCAAGGCCAAGCAGGGCCGCACCGGCTATCGCATCCTGAGCGTACTGGTTGCTGCACTGGTGCTGGCTTTCCTTGTCTGGATCCCCGTCGAGATCTGGGGTCAGAAGGAAGCCGATGACGTCGCCCCGCAGCAGCCCGGTCAGCAGATGCAGTCTCAAGTTCCGGCGGCTCCGCCGCAGAATGGCGGCACTGCGCCGGCCCAGCCCGCTGCACCCGCACAATAACGAGCTGATATCAAACGTTTAAGCCACGCCCCGCAGCAAAAATGGCTGCGGGGTATCGCTGTTGTTTTTTCTGGACTTTGTTTATCGATTTTTCGATAAGAAGGCGCACGAGCCGGTTTCGTGCGCTGGCCGTCGACAAGGCCGCACCTGACCGGATTGACGGACAGGCAGGAGCTTCATGGCCAGGACCGATATAGCAAGGCGCGTCTACAATCACACCTGGAAACTCGATCCGATCGTTCGCAGTCTGATCGATACGGATTTCTACAAGCTCCTGATGCTGCAGATGATCTGGAAGCTCTATCCTGACGTCAGCGCCTCCTTCACCCTCATCAACCGTACCAAGCGCGTGCGTCTGGCGGAACAGATCGACGAGGGTGAACTGCGGGAGCAGCTTGACCATGCGCGTACGCTGAGGCTCGCCAAGAAGGAGATGATCTGGCTTGCCGGTAACAGCTTCTATGGCCGCGCCCAGATTTTCGAGCCGGAATTCCTCGCCTGGCTCTCCAATTTCCAGCTGCCGGAATACGAGCTTTCCAAGAAGGACGGGCAGTATGTGCTCGATTTTCACGGGTCGTGGAAGGAAACGACCATGTGGGAAATCCCGGCTCTTGCCATCATCAACGAGTTGCGCTCGCGCGCCTCCATGAAGGCGATGGGTCCCTTCACGCTCGATGTTCTCTATGCTCGCGCCAAGGCCAAGATGTGGGCCAAGGTGGAGAAGCTGCGCGAGCTGCCGGGCCTGCGCATTTCCGATTTCGGCACCCGCCGCCGCCACAGTTTCCTCTGGCAGCGCTGGTGCGTGGAAGCGCTGAAGGAAGGAATCGGCCCGGCCTTCACCGGCACCAGTAATGTATTGCTGGCTATGGATTCCGATCTCGAAGCCGTTGGCACCAATGCCCATGAGCTGCCGATGGTGGCGGCCGCCCTTGCCGAGACGGACGAGCAGCTCAGGAACGCGCCCTACAAGGTGCTGCGCGACTGGAACAAGCTTTACGGCGGCAACCTCCTGATCGTGCTGCCGGATGCCTTCGGAACGGCCGCCTTCCTGCGCGATGCGCCGGAATGGGTGGCGGACTGGACCGGCTTCCGCCCGGATAGCGCCCCGCCGATCGAAGGCGGCGAGAAGATCATCGACTGGTGGAAGAAGATGGGCCGCGACCCGCGCCAGAAGCTCCTGATCTTCTCCGACGGCCTCGATGTCGATGCCATCATCGATACCTACAGGCATTTCGAAGGCCGCGTGCGCATGAGCTTCGGCTGGGGCACGAACCTCACGAATGACTTCGCCGGCTGCGCGCCGAACGACAGTTCCGACTTCATGCCGATTTCTATCGTCTGCAAGGTGAGCGACGCCAACGGCCGCCCGGCGGTCAAGCTTTCGGACAATCCGCAGAAGGCGACCGGCGAACCGGCCGAGGTGGAGCGCTATCTGAAATTCTTCGGCACCG
This sequence comes from Rhizobium sp. BK377, assembly GCF_014193935.1. Lineage (NCBI taxonomy): Bacteria > Pseudomonadati > Pseudomonadota > Alphaproteobacteria > Hyphomicrobiales > Rhizobiaceae > Rhizobium > Rhizobium sp. BK377. The sequence goes on along the minus strand of NZ_JACIAC010000001.1, from coordinate 1,573,020 downwards.
AGGACCGGACCGATCAGGCTGTGCTGGTTTAAATCGTCGACCGCAGTGCCGGCCAATGCTGGCGCGGCTCCTGGGTGACAGGCTTTCCGCCACGGCGTTTCGGCTTGACGACCAGGCTGTCATCAGGCGGCAGAGCGACACCGAGCTTTTCGGCAAGCGAGCGCGCATCCGCCGGCGCGCGTACCTTCACGTCATTGTCGAAATAGACATAGACATCGCGCCCTTTCGCGGATCGTTTCAGCGGCGGCTCGACACGGTTGGCATCATCGGGCTCGATCCCATGTGTCCAGGCATCGATGCGCCCGGCCCAGCGATCGAGCGCTTCGTCATCATAGCCGCTGACATAAAGCTGCTCGGATCCATGCAGCCGGCAATAGATAAAATCGGCCGTCACATCCATCAGCAGCGGCCATTCCACCGTATCGGCAACCACCAGCCCGACCTTGTGTTTGCGCATGAGTTCGATGAATTCGGGCGCGCAGAAACTGTCGTGGCGGATTTCCAGCGCATGACGCATCGGCAGCACCCTCTCGCTCTTCGTCCAGGCGCGGCCGTCGAGCCGCTCGTCGTGCCGCTTCGCCATATCGGCCGCAGCTTCCGTATCCCTGGGCAGCAATGCCAGAAAATGGTCGAAGAGCTCGGCATCGAATTTCTGTCTTGGCGGAAATTGCCATAGGATCGGCCCGAGTTTCGGCCCCAGGCGCAACAGGCCCGAGGCGAGGAAATTGGCAAGCGGCTTCTCGATGTCGCGCAGGCGCTTGAGATGGGTGATGTAGCGCGAGCCCTTGACCGAAAAGACGAAACCGTCAGGCGTTTCATCGCGCCAGCTGGCGAAAGCGTCCGGCTTCTGCAGCCCGTAAAATGTGCCGTTGATCTCGATGGAGGGAAATTGCCGCGAGGCATAGGCAAGCTCGCGCTTTTGCGTCAACCCCTTGGGATAGAAGACACCGCGCCAGGGTGCATAGGTCCATCCCGAAATACCGATGCGGATCGTGCCGGTCTTTGCCTTTGCTTTTGCCATACAAAGGGAACTGTGCCGGCGCGCGCTTGTTCCAAAATGCAAGGCGACGCCATGCCGGCAGCGCCTTGCATCGTCTCAAGCTCAGCCGGCCGGCTTCAGCGAACTGATGATGGCGATCAAATCGTCGTCATGGGCGTCCTGCTTGCCCTTGGTGCCCCAATAGGTGATCAAAAGCAGCTTGTCTTCACTGGGCGAGAGCACGGCGACGCCGATATTGACGGGGCCTTCCTTGTCGGTGCCGTCCCAGTCGAAGGTCTTCATCGTCATGCCGTTGATCTCGGAATCGGACTCCTTCTGGGTCTTCTCGTCGATGGTGACGCCATTTTTCTGCAGGAAGGCGAAGGCCTCGTCGATGACCTTGTCGCTCGTCTTTGCGTCGGCAACGTCGATCGAAAGATAGATCGCCGAATCCTCGGACGTCGCGTCGATGCCGGTCTCCGTCTCCTTCGGCCCCCAGCTGTCGGGAATAGTGACGGTCGCGACCGGATCGTCGCTTGGAAATTCCAGCGTTTCCGCCTGGGCAATCACAGGCAGGAATGCCGCGAAGGCGGCGGCGATGATGAGTGTCTTCATGTCAGGTCCCCGGATGGTCGCGTCCCGGCGGGCAGCAGCCCTTGCCACCCCTCTCGCTCCCGATCGCGCCACATCGGATCGTAACCGCATTCTGCTTTGCCAAACCTTACCGGGAGCGGGGGCAAGCGCGCGCCATCGCGATCCATTTTTGGTGTCTTCGGGAAAATGGCGGGCATGGGGCTGCCTCGGGCAACCGCCGATGTGCGCTGTGCCAAAGGAGATCCCCTGCCGCATCGGCGCGACTTCATCCCGGCAACCATCTGCCTCTACGGATACGGTCAGAGACGTCAGGACGTGGAGAGAAACCATGGAAGTCATCCCGAGAATTTTGCTGAACATCGGGCAAGTCACGCAGGCGACCGGCATCAGCCGCGCCAGCATTTACCGGCAAATGAAGGCCGGCCGGCTTCCCTTCGTGAAACTCGGTTCCCGCACGCTGTTCCGCCCCGCCGATATCAAGCATTTCGTCGACCGGAACGTCCGGGTTTCGGACTAGGGCCCATGGCGGCGCCGTGCTGCTCGCTGGCGCCACCGAGGAGCCCGAGATCGTGTTTCGATGGCTGGCCTTGCTTCTGTGGCCCCCTCATCCGCCCTTCGGGCACCTTCTCCCCGAGGGGAGAAGGGGGAACAGGCGTCGCGGCTCGTCCCCTTCTCCCCAGCGGGGAGAAGGTGGTCCGAAGGGTCGGATGAGGGGGCCACGGGCGACGCATCAAACGCCCCCGGCAAAAGAATCAAGCGTTTAGCTCACACGGAAAATTTCATGTCACGAACACATCCACACCCATCCTCGGTCGAAACGAACGATATCGCACGTCTTCGGCGGGACGTGTCGCTGTCTTCCACCGTCACGCAATACGGCCACAAGCTCAGCCGCAACGGACGAGAACTCGAAACCTGCTGCCCCTTCCATGCCGAAGACACGCCATCCTTCAAGATTTTCATAGCGCACGATGGAGTGGAGCGTTTCCATTGCTTCGGCTGCGGCAAGCAAGGCGATGTCCTTGATTTCGTGCGGGAGGTGAAGGGTGTCGATCTGCCCGAAGCGATCCGCATCCTCGGCGGCATCGGCAGCCGGCCGAATGCCCGGCCGAGAGAGGTCAAAGCGCGGGACCCCTACGAGGGCATAACGGCGCTGCCGCCGCCGGCGGATCTGTTGCAGGCCGGCCGGCCTGTCAGGCTCTACAATCCCAAGCGCAGGGGCGGGCGCTCCGAATGGGGCTCGTTCGCGCCGTCGATGGTGTTTCCCTATCGCAACGCTGACGGTTCGCTTCTCGGCTACGTGCTGCGCCATGATCTCGTCGATGGGGCTAAGGAAACGCCGATGGTCATGTTCGCCCGCTTGGCCGACGGGACGCAAACATGGTGCCGCTTGCCGTTTCCGAAGCCGCGGCCGCTCTACGGTTTGCAGGATATCGGCGAGAAAGAAGTGATCATCGTCGAGGGCGAGAAGTGCCGCGACAGGCTCAGCATGGCGAGCGGGCGGGCGGTCGTTTCCTGGGCGGGCGGGACGCAGGGCGTCAAGCACACCGATTGGTCGCCGCTCTCAGGCCGCGACGTGCTGATATGGCCGGATTTCGATCCCCCGGGCATGGCGGCGGCAAATGAAATCGCAAGGCAGCTGACGAGCCTTGGGGCGCGCATCCGGCTTGCCGGCTTCGCCGATCCCGATGCCGCAAGCGCGCCCGAATGCTATCGTTTCGAAGACTGGCGCGCCGGCCTTTTTCCAGGCCGCGGCTGGGACTGCGCCGATGCGCTCGATGACGGATGGACGCAAGCGGAGATAGACGCCTTCATGCAGGAAACGATACGCCCCTTCGCTCTGCCGGGTGCTGAAGACGAAAAGCCTGTAACGGCCCAGCGTGCGGGCCGCGCATCGCGGCGCAAGGCGGTCGTCCGCGACATGCCCTCACAAACCAGGGAGGGAGACGGCCGGCCGAGGCTCGTCTTCCACGAAGCCGACCTTTCGGAAGTGGTGACGAGTGCCTGCCGCCTGGTGGTCGATGCAGGCGCACGGCTCTACGCCCGCGATACGGCCCTATTTCAGGCCGTCCGGGTTGCGGGGAAGGAAAAGACGGTGCTGGTTCCTGCCGATGAGGCTGCATTGATCGACATCCTGTCGAAACACGTGCTCTGGCTGAAGCCCGACGAGAGAAGGAAGCTCGGCTACAGGGATATATCCTGCCCGGCGCTGGTCGCGAGATCCATCATTGCGCGACACGGCGACTGGCCTTTCCCGCAGATCAGGGCGATCGTTTCCCTGCCGATGATGCGCAGCGACGGCACCATCATCAATGCACAGGGTTTCGACCGGCAATCCGGTATACTCTTCGAATCGGACAAGACATGGCCCGAAATCCCCGAATGCCCCGACAGGGCTGCGGCGGTAACAGCGCTGGAAAGCATCAGGAAGCTTATCGCGAGCTTCCCCTTCGTCAGCGGCGTCGATGAATCGGCAGCGCTCGCCATGATCCTGACGGCGATCATCCGCCCCAGCCTGAAGACCGCGCCGCTCTTCGGGGTGAATGCGACGGCGCCCGGCACCGGCAAATCGAAGCTGGTGGACGTTGCCGCCATTCTCGCGACCGGCCGGCTCGCGGCGGTCAACTCCCATGCGGGAGACGACAGCGAGCTGCGCAAGGTGCTCGAGTCGCGTCTCCTGCACGGCGACAGCTTCATCAATCTCGATAATCTGTCGGTGCCGCTGCGCTCCGATCACCTTTGCCAGGTCCTGTCCCAGGAGGAAGTCAATATCCGCCCGCTCGGCCACACCCTCTCGCTGGATTCGGCAACGGCGGCCATGTTCTGCGCCACAGGCAACGGGCTGCGCTTTGCCGGCGACCTGACGCGGCGCGTGGTCCTGATCAATCTCGATGCCGGCGTCGAGCGGCCGGAAGAGCGGGTCTTTGCGAGCGACGTCGTCGAGGATGCGCGCCGCCAGCGGGTGGAGATCGTCACATCGGCCCTGACGCTCCTGCGGGCTTTCGTCGCCAATGAGGCCGACAAGGTCTCGCCGGCGCTCGGCTCCTTCGAGCAATGGTCCAACCTCGTCCGCTCCGCGCTCGTCTGGCTCGGCCTGCCCGATCCGCTGGGCAATGCTGCTAAGATCCGGGACAACGACCCGGAGAAGGAGCGCACCTCGGCGATCATCGCGGCCCTGCCGGTCGGCAAGCCCTGGGCTGCGGCCGATATCGCCAGGATGGTGGACGAAGGAGCCTTCGATCCTGTTGGTAACCGCCGGCATGAGGGGCTGGTGGAGGCGCTTGGCGAATTCATCGAGTACGGCAAGCTGAATACGACGCGGTTCAGCGGGTTCTTACGCAAGAACTGTGGGCGGATTGTCGATGGACAAATGATCGTCGGTGCGGGAAAGAACCGCGCCAATGCGGTTCTTTGGCAAGTCCAAACTGCGGGCAAAAGTTGAGGCAAAGACGTTGCCTACACGACGAAGCCAAGTTGCGCGGATGCTTTCGTCGAAATCTTCACGGGGGTCAACCAAAAAACCCGGTCCCAATGAGGGGTTTTCAGATGCCTCTCTGCATAGGATGCATAGGATGCATAGGATTTTTTATACGCCGTGTGGAAATTGTCAGATGGTGACATGGCAGGGACTGAATCTGACAATTTCTATAAAGCGCCGAAAACTGCCCCTGCATCCTATGCATCCTATGCACCCGGCGGAGATTATCTACTTAGACAGCCAGCTTTCGAAATAGTGGCGCACAGCCGCACCCGCGCCGAAATGATCGGTCGTATCGAGCCTCGCAACCGCGCCGCGCACGACGTCAGCCATAACGGCTGCTGGCACGATGCCGGCCTTGACCAGGGATTGAAACAGCTCCTCCACCAGGATGATCGTCCCGATCGCTTCGTCCTCAGCCTTGAAATTGGTCATTGCTTGTTCCCCTTTGTATCGCTGGCAATGAAAGTGGTTATGTATCGCAAGTCCGGGGCATCTTGGCGACTTCACGACAGACTCACAAGACTTGCTCCAGCGAGACCATTGGTGTAGTAAGAATAGCACTACAATAGCAGTGAAGGAATGGAGACCTGAATGTCTGACATCTCGATTGCCATCCCGCAGCACCTCATTTCCGAAATCGTGATACGATCGAACGGACGTGCCGACATTGCCGGGCTCATCTCAAATATTGTTGGCGACTATCTTGATCGGACGCTAGGGGACGCCGTTGTCTGGTCGGATTCGCACGCAAATGAGGTTGCCGAAAGCCTGCAACGCGACGAAGAGCACTTCGGGGACCCGACGAAAGGATATTACTGGCATCGGGTTTTCCTCCCCAACGGGACCATGCTCAAAGCTCATTACAAGGGAAAGGAAAGCACCGCGGAAGTAAGGCACCAGCAGATTTATTTTGACGGTAAGCCCTGCTCCCCGTCGCAATTCGCCAGCATGGCCGCCAACAATACCTCGCGCAACGCATGGCGAGATCTTTGGATACGCCGCCCCGGTGATAAGTGGCACCTCGCGAACAGCTTGCGAGATGCGTAGAGAACTCAAACACACAACACTAGCAGGATGGCTTCGCGGGATGCCGATTTCTATGCTCGCCACGAGCGGGTCGGAATATACGCCTCTCGAACCTGCGTCAGTGTATCGATGTGTGTTTGAAGCACGAAGAGCGATCTAGGTGCCCGGAGCGAGACCATACAAGCTTTTTAGTTTTTCGCTCCCACCGTTCTCGGTTGATACCGCCGCGATGCCCAGAAATATGCCAGCATCCAAACTCGCACGGACGTGCACACCAAAGCTTGCTGAATAGGCGATGATTTTCGCCTCCTCGTCCGAAAGCTTCGCCATGAACATGATGTAAATTCCATGGGGGGCTCTCATGCAGCGATCCGTGATGTCTATTCGTGTATCTTCGCCGTTGATCACGATTTCCACGAGTCCAAAATTGAGAAGCTCGCTTTGTCTCCCCATAGCCTCGACCATTGCCGCGAACGCGAAGCGATCTGCCTTGGAGTAACATAGCATCACCTTGCCATGCCCAAAGAGTGCGTCTCGTTCACCTCGCACCCACATAACGCCCTCATGTGCCTCCACGCCCCAAGTGACAGCAGTTTCTCCGTCGGTGATGACCTTCAACTCACGCATCTTTTCTTCGCTTAGGATGCTGAGGTCGTGGCCCGGTGTCAGTGCTGACTGCTCTAGAAAGGCGGCGGGTATTCCCATCTCTTCGATGTACCTAGCAATGGACGCTGATAGCCTCTGAGATTTGCCAATATCCTCAGGAGAGGGGTTTCTGAATGAGAATTGGTGAACTCCAAATTTAGAGTTGGCGTTGAAATACCTTAGTCGACCTCCGAGAAATGCAAGCGTCGCTGCGCTGAAGCACTTGCCCGGGTTAAGTTTACGAGGGATAATCCATTCATCATTTCGTTCACTTGCTAATACGTACGAGCCGACTGAAGTCGAAAACCACATGCCTCGTATTAGCCTTCCAATTCCCATGGCGGCTTCGACGTGGCCCCCTATTGAATTGATGTAGACATTTGTTCTCGGGGGCGGTGATGAGCGTTCAAGAAAACGCTCGAAGCGCACATCATCACCTTGCTCGACCGGACCGAATAGGTTGATGCTAAAAAAGCCCCCGAAGGCTGCTTCCATTTCCGTCTGAGGCTCGGTGTATTCGAACTGCATCGAATCCTATCTCCACGTCTTCGTGAAGTTTAGCGTGAGGATTTCCCATCTGAATAGAGGCGGTGGTCTCAAATCCTCAAGGTATGTTATACACTTGAGTGAAGTGACCATGCTGACATGACCGAAAGGTCAGTAAGAAAGAAGGGTGGCCGAAACTATGCGGCACACGGCAATTGCGGCGGTCTGTGGAACTCTTAAGTGGAAGCTTTGCTCGCGGCTATAAGGTCGAAAAGCGCCATTGCTGTTATTGGAGAAGCGGCCTTTGCAAGAATCTCGAATGTGTTGTTTGCCAAGTCTTCAAGGACGATGAATAATCCATCATCGCTTTCAAGTGATTCTGCGCCTTGAGACATAAACGTTTGGCGCGAGATCTCCGTGAGCCAGAGCGTGCGATGATTATCTATCTTGATCGAAAGGTCTTCTTCGATGGCAGAAATCATTAGGCTTCACCCTTCTGTAAAAGAGCGCAAAAATCCGCGGCTGTCAGCCGCAGCGTTGGCTGAATACTTGATAATGAGACCTGATCAGCAAGAAACGCTGCTCCATAATTGCAAGTTCGCATCTCCCCCCGTTGTGACACCACACTCTGCGGCATTGTCGCCTATCCGAGCATACTGCGCAGATCCGCGCCGTCCGATCAGCATCCTAGAAGCCGCCATTCAAGTTCTGCAGGGCAAATCACAAGATGATTCTATCACTCCAAAAGGGAGAGAGGAATCGCTGCGGTGCATCGAGACAATCAAACTTTTTATGAATGCCGAGAATGGTCTGGGAATCCGCTCACTTCGATTGGAGGAATGCGACCGGATGCCAATGATGCAGATCGAAGGCGTGGAAATATCCGTTCAACCGGATCTTTTTGTACAATCTGGGTCGGCGAAACAACGAGAACGATGCGGCTTAATTTTCTTTCGTCCGCAGAAAGCTCCGGATCCAGCAGCAAGCAGACTCGAAGAAACCAAACGTGCGAAGGGCGACCACAGGCGCGAGATGGCTCGGTATATCTTGGCGCTTGGACAAACTATGGCTGAAGCGACTTTTTCAGAAGGCCGAATTTTTGATCGCGATTCGTCTTTCGTTGCTGACATAAGAATTGGTGAGCGAATTGCGTTCTCGTCCCAAGATCACGCAAGTCGGATGCGAGCGGTACAAGCCGCATGTAGGCAAATCTCAAAACTATGGTCGATGATCGAGCCACGACAAGCCATCATGGTGAAATGAAGCAGTAGCTACCTGATATCAGCTTCCCTCGACAATAGTCCGACCTGGACTTGAGCACCGCAGTCGCAAACCAGGCTAGGTATCAAAGGGGATTTGATAGAGCTAAGCGGGATCGAACCGTTGACCTTGAGCCGGCACTAAGTAATGTCCCATTTTCAGCGCATCAGTGAAAAACAAAAATGGCGGACAGAGAGGGATTCGAACCCTCGGTACGCTTTCACGTACACACGCGTTCCAGGCGTGCGCCTTCAACCACTCGGCCACCTGTCCATTTTGCGTTTCGCACCGGAGAGGAGCAAATCGTCGGAACGGCGCGATATATACCGATGAATTTTTGCCGATCAACCCAAATCTAACAGTTTTTTGACTTCTTCCGATAAAACTGCGCGCATGCCGTCCATTGCGCCGTGCTCGCTCCCAGCCTATCTCTAGTCTGGGAAGAAAATGGCGCGGCTCGCCGGACATCAGGGCACACCCGTCGTCGGAGGATTTGATGCGTTTCTTGTTGCGTCTTGCCAGTTTGTTTGCGCTGGCAGTTGCCGTCATTGCCGGAACCATCGATTCCATTCAGTCCGTCGCATCCTCGCAAGTGGTCATAACCCCGATCTCCGATGCATGGGAGGAGGTCAGCCCCTCGACGCTCTCTGCGCTCCAGTCGGCCGTCTCCTATTATGTCCATCCGCGTTTCTACGCTTTCATCTTTCAATGGCTCATGCTGCAGCCGGCCTTTGCCGTGCTGCTGGTGGTCTCGCTCATCCTGTGGATGATCGGCTACAAGAAGCCGCCGGTGGCAGGCCGTTTTACCGCCTAGCAGGCAGGCCGGAGCTGGGGATGGGCGCAACCGGCAGCTGCCGGAACGGCAGGATAAGCACCCGGATGCCGCGACGACATTGGTCAGAAAATCCGCATTTTCGCGGCCGATTTGCCCAGAATTCAGCACCCGTGGATCGATTTTCGGCAATAACCGCAAATCTTTACCAACCGAAAAATTTCTCGTGAATTTTTCGTTGAGCCATGCAAGGATGCGCGCAGCCAGGCCTCCGGGGGGAGGTCGGTGGTTCCGCAGACATGCCTGAAAAAGGCTTGCGGGAGGACCCCAAACAAATATTTAACAACAGGGCTGCAAACTCATGAAAAAATCCCTTCTCACCCTCCTTGCCGTGGCAGCGATGTCGACGACGGCGCTTGCCGCCGACATCAAGCCGGCTCTCGTTTACGGCACCGGCGGGAAGTTCGATAAGTCCTTCAACGAAGCAGCCTTCAACGGCGCTGAAAAGTTCAAGAAGGAAACCGGCATCGCCTACCGCGATTTCGAGCCGACCGGCGACACCCAGGGCGAGCAGGCCATCCGCAACTTCGCAAGCCGCGGCTTCAACCCGGTCGTTGCCGTTTCCTTCGCCTGGACCTCGGCTGTCGAGAAGGTTGCAGCTGAATTCCCCGATACCAAGTTCATCATCGTCGACTCCGTCGTCGATAAGCCGAATGTCCGCTCCGTCCTCTACAAGGAAGAGGAAGGCTCCTATCTCGTCGGCATTCTCGCCGGCATGGCGTCGAAGACCGGCAAGGTCGGCTTCGTCGGCGGCATGGACATTCCGCTGATCCGCAAGTTCGAATGCGGCTACGAGCAGGGCGCACGCGCTGCCAAGGCCGATATCGAAGTCTTCCAGAACATGACCGGCACGACCGGTGCAGCCTGGAACGACCCGGTTCGCGGCGGCGAGCTCACCAAGAACCAGATCGACCAGGGTGCCGATGTCGTTTACGCGGCAGCCGGTGCGACCGGTCTCGGCGTCCTGCAGACGGCAGCCGACAACAAGAAGCTGTCGATCGGCGTCGATTCCAACCAGAACCACCTGCATCCCGGTTCCGTCCTGACCTCGATGGTCAAGCGCGTCGATCTCGCCGTCTACAACGCCTATAACGACACTAAGAACGACAAGTTCACGGCCGGTGTCCAGTCTCTCGGCGTCAAGGAAGACGGCGTTGCCGCCGCCATGGACGACAACAACAAGCCGCTGATCACGCCGGAAATGCAGGCTGCCGTCGACAAGGCCAAGGCCGACATCATTGCGGGCACCGTCAAGGTCCACGATTACACCACGGACAATGCCTGCCCGAAGTGAGTCGTAACTGAGATCGGGCGTATGGCGGACAAGGATTTTCGCCATACGCCCTTTTCTTATTTGGAGCCTGCTGTGACAGACCAGCCTGCTATCGAACTTGTCGGCATCGACAAGAAATTCGGCGCCGTTCACGCCAACAAGGACATCAACCTGACCGTCGCCAAGGGCTCGATCCATGGCATTATCGGGGAAAACGGCGCTGGCAAATCGACCCTGATGTCCATCATCTACGGTTTTTACCAGGCCGACAGCGGCGAGATCCGCGTCAACGGCCAGCCCATCACCATCCGGGACAGCCAGGCCGCCATCGCAGCCGGCATCGGCATGGTGCACCAGCATTTCATGCTGGTCGATAATTTCACCGTCCTCGAAAACGTCATGCTCGGCGCCGAAGGCGGCGCATTGCTGGCACGGGGCGTTGCTTCCTCCCGCGCCGAACTCAAGCGGCTGGAAACCGAGTATGGCCTGGAGGTCAACCCGGACGCGCTGATCGAGCAGCTCCCGGTCGGCCTGCAGCAGCGCGTGGAAATCCTCAAAGCCATGTATCGCGGCGCCGAGATCCTGATCCTCGACGAGCCGACGGGCGTGCTGACCCCGGCCGAAGCCGATCACCTCTTCCGTATCCTTGGCGTGCTGCGCGACCAGGGCAAGACGGTCATTCTCATCACCCACAAGCTGCGCGAAATCATGGCGATCACCGATACCGTGTCCGTCATGCGCCGCGGCGAGATGGTCGCCACCCGCAAGACCAGCGAGACCACGGTCGAAGAGCTCGCCGAACTCATGGTCGGCCGCCGCGTGCTCCTGCGCGTCCAGAAGGGCGAGGCGAAACCCGCCGATGTCGTGCTCTCCGTCCGCAACCTGACGGTCAAGGACAACAGAGGCGTGACGATGGTCGACAACGTCTCCTTCGATGTCCGCGCCGGCGAGATCGTCGGCATTGCCGGGGTCGCGGGCAACGGCCAGTCGGAACTGCTGGAGGCGATCGCGGGCATCCGCAAGCCGGCGTCAGGCGAAATCCTGCTCGACGGCCAGCCGATCGACAAGGCCGATCCGGCGCGGCTTCGCGAGCTCGGCCTGGCGCATATTCCCGAAGACCGTCATCATATGGGCCTGGTCCTGAAATTCGAGGAATATGAAAATGCCGTGCTCGGCTATCACCACCGTCCTGAATACAGCCGTGGTCCGCTGCTCGATCTCGATGCCATCCGCAAGGACGCGATGGAGAAGATCGAGAAATACGACATCCGCCCGCCGAACCCGCGCCTGAAGACGGCGAATTTCTCCGGCGGCAACCAGCAGAAGATCGTCGTCGCCCGCGAGATCGAGCGCGACCCGAAGATGCTGATCATCGGCCAGCCGACCCGCGGCGTCGATATCGGCGCCATCGAATTCATCCATCGCCGGATCATCGAGATGCGCGATGCGGGCAAGGCCATCCTGCTCGTCTCCGTCGAACTCGATGAAATCCGCGCCCTTTCCGACCGTATCCTTGTCATGTTCGCCGGCCATGTCGTCGGCGAGAAGGCGCCCGATGCCGGTGAACAGACCCTCGGCCTGATGATGGCCGGCATTGCCGCGTGAGGCCTGAATGAGCACTGCTTCCGCAACACTCCCGAGATGGATCAATTACGGTCTGATCCCTCTTTTGAACCTGATCGTCGCCTTCCTGATCTCAGGCTTCGTCGTCTGGCTGATCGGCGAAAGCCCGCTGGCCGCCCTCTCGCTGCTCATCGAAGGCGCCTTCGGCAGCGGCGAAGGCATCGGCTTCACGCTCTACTATGCCACGAGCTTCATCTTCACCGGCCTTTCGGTCGCCGTCGCCATCCATGCCGGCCTTTTCAACATCGGCTCGGAAGGCCAGGCCTATATTGGCGGGCTTGGCTGTGCGCTGGTGGCGCTGGCGCTCGACAAATATGTGCCCTGGTATGTGACCATGCCGATCGCCGTCATCGGCGCCGGTCTCTTCGGGGCGGCCTGGGCTTTCATCCCCGCCTTCCTGCAGGCCAAGCGCGGCAGCCATATCGTCATCACGACGATCATGTTCAACTATATCGCCGCAGCCCTCATGGTCTATCTGCTGGTGCATGTGCTGATCGTGCCGGGCAAGATGGCGCCGGAAACCCGCACCTTCCTCGAAGGCGGACAGCTTCCGAAGCTCGGCTGGATCATGAGCCTGTTCGGAGCCAAGCTCGGTGCAGCGCCCTTCAACGTCTCCTTCATCATCGCCCTGTTTGCCGCCTGGTTCGTCTGGGTGCTGGTCTGGCGCAGCAAGCTCGGCTTCGATATGCGCACGCTGGGCATCAGCCCGACGGCTGCCGATTACGCCGGCACGCCCCGTGCGCGCATCATCATCATCGCCATGCTGCTCTCTGGCGCGCTCGCCGGCATGATGGCGCTGAACCCCGTCATGGGCTCGTCGGCACGCCTGCAGGTGGAGTTCGTCGGTGGTGCCGGCTTCGTCGGCATCGCCGTGTCACTGATGGGACGAAACCATCCGCTCGGCATCATCTTTGCGGCGATCCTCTTCGGCGTCCTCTATCAGGGCGGTGACTGGATCTCCTTCGAAATGCCCAACATCACCCGCGAGATGATCCTCGTCATTCAGGGTCTGGTGATCCTGTTTGCCGGCGCTCTGGAATATATGTTCCGCCCGGCGATGGTGCGCATCTACCAGCAGTTCAAGCGAGCCTGAGGAACAGACGATGGAATATTATGAGATTTTCATCAACGTTCTGAGCTCGACGATCCGGCTCTCCATTCCGCTGATCTTCACCGCTCTTGCCGGCCTGTTTTCCGAACGCGCCGGCATTTTCGACATCGGTCTCGAAGGCAAGATGCTGGGCTCGGCCTTTGCCGCCGCCTGCATCGCCTATCTCACCGGATCGGCCTGGGCCGGCCTCGGCGCCGGCGTGGTCTGTTCGGTGGCGCTCAGCCTCGTGCATGGCTTTGCCTCGATCACCAATCGCGGCAACCAGATCATCTCGGGTGTCGCCATCAACTTCTTCATCGCCGGTATCACCATCGTGTTGGGCCAGGCCTGGTTCGGGCAGGGCGGCCGCACGCCGCAGTTGCTGCCGGAGGCACGCTTCGCACCGATCATCCTGCCGGGCGCCGATGCTGTCAGGAACGTGCCGATCATCGGCCCGCTCTATGCCGGCGTGATCTCCGGCAACAATATCCTGACCTACCTTGCCTTCCTCGCCGTGCCTTTCTCCTGGTGGGTCCTCTATCGCACGCGTTTCGGCCTTCGCCTTCGCGCCGTCGGCGAGAATCCGGGTGCGGTGGATACGGCTGGCATTTCGGTCTCCTGGCTGCGCTACCGCGCCGTCATGTGCGCCGGCATCCTCTGCGGCTTTTCCGGCACCTATCTGGCGATCGCCCAGTCTGCGGCCTTCATCAAGGACATGTCGGCCGGCAAGGGCTATATCGCGCTCGCTGCCCTCGTCTTCGCCAAGTGGAAGCCGGTGCCCGTCATGTTCGCCTGCCTGCTCTTCGGCTTCCTCGATGCTCTCGCGAATTTCATGCAGGGCAAGCACGTGCCGCTGATCGGCGAGGTACCGGTTCAGGTTTTCCAGGCTCTGCCCTATATCCTCACCTGTGTTCTGCTCGCCGGCTTCATCGGCGTCGCAATCCCGCCGAAGGCCGGCGGCGTGCCCTATGTGAAGGAGCGTTGATATGTCTCACGACCTGTTCGAAGCCGCGCGCGGCGCCATGGCCTTCGCGCACGCTCCCTATTCCAAGTTTCCTGTGGGTGCTGCGATCCGCGCCGAGGACGGCAAGGTCTATACCGGCGCCAATATCGAGAACCTCTCCTTCCCGCAGGGCTGGTGCGCCGAGCCTACGGCGATCGGCGCCATGATCATGGGCGGTGCCAAGAAGATCGTCGAAATGGCCGTCATCGCCGAAAAACTGCCGCTCTGCCCGCCCTGTGGCGGCTGCCGGCAAAAGATCTCGGAATTCGCCGGCAAAGACACGAAGATCTACCTTTGCGACGAAACCGGCGTGAAGAAGACCATGACCATGGAAGAGCTTCTGCCCTTCAGCTTCGAAACGGAACTCGGATGATCGCGACCGTCGAACTGCTCGCAGCACTGCTCGGTGGGCTCAAGCCGCGATACGGGATCGTACTCGGCTCCGGCCTCGGCTCGCTCGTCAGTGAGATCACGGATGCGGTCTGCATCCCCTACAAGGACCTGCCGGGCTTTCCGGTCAGCGCCGTCTCCGGTCATGCCGGAGAGGTCGTCGCCGGCCATCTCGGCTCGGTGCCGGTCATCATGCTCTCGGGCCGCGTCCACTATTACGAAAAGGGCGATGCCAATGCCATGCGGCTGCCGATCGAGGTTCTGCAGGCCCTCGGCGTCGAGGCGCTGATCCTCACCAATTCGGCGGGCTCGCTGAAAGAGGACATGCCGCCCGGCTCGGTGATGCAGATCGCCGATCACATCAATTATTCCGGCATGAATCCGCTGATCGGCGAAGAGAGCGACCATCGCTTCGTCGGCATGACCAATGCCTATGACGCCGAGCTTGCGGCTGCCATGCGAGATGCGGCAAAGACGCTTGATATCCCGCTCGCAAGCGGCGTCTACATGTGGTTCTCCGGCCCGAGTTTCGAGACGCCGGCCGAAATCCGCATGGCCCGCATTCTCGGCGCCGATGCGGTCGGCATGTCGACCGTGCCTGAAGTCATCATCGCAAGAATGCTGGGCTTAAGGGTTGCGGCAGCCTCGGTAATCACCAACTATGGGGCTGGCATGACCGGAAACGAGCTCAGCCACGAGGAAACCAAGGATATGGCGCCGGTTGGCGGTGCCCGTCTCGCCGCCATACTCAAAGAAATGATTGCCGGTCACTGATTGCCGGTGGAGGAAGCGAAAATGTACAGCCATTCCAACCGGGAAACGGCCGCCGTCGCCCTTTCCCTTCTCGATCTCACCAACCTGAAAGACGATTGCACCCAGGAGCAGATCGACACGCTTTGCGCCCGCGCGCAGACACCCTATGGCAGCAGTGCTGCAATCTGCATCTGGCCGCGTTTCGTCGCCCATGCCCGTATCGTGCTCGGCAAGGGCCACCCGGTCCGCATCGCGACCGTCGTCAACTTTCCATCCGGTGATATGGAAATCGCCGATGTCGCCGCCGAGACGCGCGAGGCGATCGCCGACGGCGCCGACGAGATCGATCTCGTCATTCCCTATCGCAAGCTGATGGCAGGCAACGAGAAGGCCGTCACCGACATGGTTGCGGCCGTGCGCGCCGAATGCGTTGCGCCTGTCCTGCTGAAGGTCATCATCGAGACCGGCGAGCTGAAGGATGCCGCTCTCATCCGCCGCGCCTCGGAACTGGCGATCGAAGCCGGCGCCGATTTCATCAAGACCTCGACCGGCAAGGTCGCCGTCAACGCGACGCTCGAAGCGGCCGACATCATGATCCGCGCGATCAGAGAGAGCGGCCGCAAGGTGGGCTTCAAGCCGGCCGGCGGCATATCCACAGTTGCCGATGCTGCCCTCTATCTGAGCCTCGCCGAAACCATCATGACGCCGGACTGGGCGATGCCCTCCACCTTCCGTTTCGGCGCGTCCGGCCTGCTCGACAACATCCTTTCGGTCCTCAGCGGCACGGAACCCAAGCCGGCGGCTGCCTCGAGCTATTGAGATGATCCCGCAGGAGATCATCCGCCAGAAGCGCAACGGCGCGGAACTTCCGACTGACGATATCGAGGCCTTTATCGCGGCATTGGCTGCTGGCAATCTGTCGGAAGGCCAGATCGGCGCCTTCGCCATGGCGGTCTGGTTCAAGGGCATGTCGCGCACCGAAACCGTTGCGCTGACGCTCGCCATGGCCCGCTCCGGCGACATGCTCTCCTGGGAAGGCATCGACCGCCCGGTCGCCGACAAGCATTCGACCGGCGGCGTAGGCGACAACGTCTCGCTGATGCTCGCCCCGATCGCCGCTGCCTGCGGTCTGGCCGTACCCATGATATCAGGCCGCGGCCTTGGTCATACCGGCGGCACGCTGGACAAACTCGAATCCATTCCAGGCTATACGATCAATCCGGATGCCGCTCTCTTCCGCAAAGTGGCAAAAGAGGTTGGCTGCGCCATCATCGGCCCGACGGGTGCCTTGGCGCCGGCCGATGGCAGGCTCTATGCCGTGCGCGATGTAACGGCGACCGTCGATTCCATCCCGCTGATCACAGCCTCGATCCTGTCGAAGAAGCTTGCCGCCGGCCTGCAGACCCTGGTGCTCGACGTCAAAACCGGCAACGGTGCCTTCATGGCCGATCCCGAGCAGGCGATCGCGCTGGCGCATTCGCTGGTCGAAGTCGCAAATGGTGCGGGCGTGAAAACCTCTGCGCTCATCACCGACATGAACCAGCCGCTTGCCGATAGCGTCGGCAATGCCGTGGAAGTGCGCAACTGCCTTGATTTTCTGGCAGGCCGAAAGACCGGTACCCGCCTTGAAACCATAGTGCTTGCCTTTGCCGCCGAAATGCTCGTGCAGTCAGGTTTTGCCGGCTCCCTCATCGAGGCGGAGAGCAAGGCGCAGGATGCGCTCTCTTCCGGGAGGGCTGCGGAGATCTTCGCGCGCATGGTGCATATGCTCGGCGGCCCCGCCGATCTTCTGGAACGGCCCGACGCCTATCTACGCAGGGCGCCTGTCGAGCGGCCTGTTCCGGCCTCGCGTAGCGGCTGGCTCGCGGCCTGCGACGCCCGCGATCTCGGCGTGAGCGTTATCGATCTCGGCGGCGGGCGCCGCCACCCGGCCGACAGGATCGACCACAGCGTCGGCTTCACCGGCCTGCTGCCGCTTGGAACGCATGTGCATGAGGGCGATCCGATAGCGCTCGTTCACGCTGCCGACGAGGCTTCGGCCGAAAGAGCCGTCGTCGCACTTGCCGCAAACTATCGCATTGCCGACGAGAAACCGGAACCGCTTCCGGTCATCGCCGGCCGGATCTGATGGGCTCTACTCCTTGAGACTGAGCGAGCCGTCGGCAACGGAGTAGGAGGCAAGCTTCCGCAGGAAGCTCATACCAACAAGCGTGTTGCTCAGCGCTTCGTCTTTCAGCACGAAGGCTTCGACGCTGCGAACGCGAATGCCGCCGATTTCCACGCGGTCGAGCATCACATGCGCCGCCTTGGTCTGGCCGTTCGCGGTATTGACGGCATAACGGAAATCGAGCTGGTTGCCGGAAAAGCCGAGCCTGCGGGCGAGGCTTTCGTTCAGCGCGACATAGGTGGCACCGGTATCGATCAGCCCCTGCACAGGCTTGCCGTTGATCCTGAAATTGCCGGTATAATGGCCCTGGGAATCGGCCTGAAGGCGGATCATGCCGCCATTGGCGATCGTAGCAGGCGCATCGGGCGCGCTACCCTCGGCCGAAACGAAATTTGCGGAGATCGTATTGCCGGGCTGGGTCGTGCCGGTGAGCAGAGAAGGCACCTGTGTCGCCAGTGCCGCCGCGATGCTGGCAAATATGACGGTACGCATGAGCATGAAACAGAAATCCTTCCTGTATAAACCCCGCCTCATGCGGGACCTCATGCTTCAAGCAGCTAAGCCATAAGTGCTGAAAAGTTGCTAACGGCGACATAAGAAAGGCCCGGAACGAACCGCCCAGGCCTTGAAGTGCTTTCGAATTGGTAAAGGACGCTGAAATTATTTGGTACCGTACATCCGGTCGCCGGCGTCGCCGAGACCGGGCACGATGTAACCCTTCTCGTTCAGATGGCTGTCGATCGCCGCCGTGAAGACCGGAACGTCGGGATGCGCGGCACGGAAGTTCTTGATGCCTTCGGGAGCAGCCAGCAGGCAGAGGAAGCGGATATTGTGCGCGCCGCGCTCTTTGAGCTTGTCGATCGCGGCAATCGAGGAATTGCCGGTCGCAAGCATCGGGTCGACGACGATGATCAGGCGCTCGGCCACGTCTTCAGGCGCCTTGAAGTAATATTCGACCGGCTGCAGCGTTTCATGATCGCGGTAGACGCCGATATGAGAAACGCGGGCGGAGGGCACCAGATCGAGCATGCCTTCGAGAAGCCCGTTGCCGGCGCGCAGGATGGAGGCAAAGACCAGCTTCTTGCCTTCGAGGATCGGCGCCTGCATCTCCTGGATCGGCGTTTCGATCGTCTCCATCGTCAGCTCCAGATCGCGCGTGACTTCATAGCAGAGCAGTGTCGAGATTTCGCGCAACAGCCGGCGGAAGCTGCCCGTCGAGGTTTCCTTGCGCCGCATGATGGTGAGTTTGTGCTGCACGAGCGGGTGATCGATGACTGTGACGCCGTCCATAGGGAAACCTTCCAATTCTTTGTTCTTATCGGCTGTTTCTTCCATGGAAATCGCCTCCACTGCAAGAGCGGAGGCGAATTTGCCATTAATAACTCCGCGCCGTTAAAGACGGGCGAGCAACGCTTTGCGCGTCTCTTCGTCGACGAAGGCCGCCTCGATGGCCGTTTGCGTCATGGCGTTGATGTCAGCATCGCTGAAGCCGAAGGCCTGCGAGGCAAGCTCGTATTCCCGCTTGAGCGATGTGTGGAAGAACGGCGGATCGTCGGAGCTGATCGTCACCTTCACGCCCGCATCCCTCAGCCTGCGCAATGGGTGCGAGTCGAAATCCGGAAAGACCTTGAGCGCGATATTCGAGCCGGGGCAAACCTCCAGCACCGTGCCGAGGTCGGCGAGCCGCTTGACGAGGTCGGCATCCTCGATTGCCCGCACACCGTGGCCGATACGCGAAGGGCGCACCGCATCCAATGCGTCCGAAACGCTGAAGGCGCCGCAAACTTCGCCGGCATGGATGGTGAGGCCAAGCCCTGCATCGCGGGCAATGTCGAAGGCGCGCGCATAGTCGGCAACGCGACCCATCCGCTCCTCGCCGGCGAGATTGAAGCCTGTTATCAGCGGATTAGCGGCCTTTGCCGCATATTCCGCAGCGCCGATCACGCTTTCCGGGCCGAAATGCCGCTCCCCGGTCACGATCAGCCGCGCCTCGATGCCGCTTTTTGCCTTCGCCCGGCGGATGCCTTCGCAAACACCTGATATATAGGCGTCCGCACCGAGGCCAATGCGCTTGCCATGGTCGGGCGAAACGATGAGCTCGCTGTAGATCGTGCCGATGCCGGCAAGTTCTTTCAGATAGGTTTCGGTCAGCAGCGCATAGTCTTCCTCGGTCTTGTAGACCTCGGAAACCTTGTCATAACATTCCAGGAAGCTCGCGAAATCATGCCAGACATAGACGCCGCCCCGCAGATGGGCGCTGATGTCGATCCCATATTTACGCGCCTGAGCCTCAGTCAGATCAGGGGGAGCGGCACCCTCCAGATGGCAGTGCAGCTCGACCTTCTTCAAATGCGATGTCACAGAAAATTCCTTCCATGCGTCCCTGCGGGAATGCCGAGATGCCGCGCAACGCTTTCGCCGATATCGGCATAGGTCCGGCGTATGCCGACCGAGCGCGACCGGATGCCGGGACCATAAGCGATGACAGGCACGCGCTCGCGCGTATGGTCGGTGCCGCGCCAGGTCGGGTCGCAGCCGTGATCGGCGGTCAGGATCACGAGATCGCCGGGCTGCAGCTTCCGATGAACTTCAGTGAGGCGTTCGTCGAAGGCTTCGAGGGCAGCCGCATAACCGGCCACGTCGCGGCGATGGCCATACAGCATGTCGAAATCGACGAAATTGGTGAAGACGAGATCGCCATCCTCCGCCTCGTCTATTGCCGCAAGCGAAGCATCCATCAGGGCATCGTTGCCGTTTGCCTTGATGACCCGCGAAACGCCCTGATGAGCGAAAATATCGCCGATCTTGCCGACGGCGTGCACGTTGCGGCCATGCTGGACGAGCCGGTCGAGCAGCGTCGGTTCCGGCGGTGGCACCGAAAAGTCGCGGCGGTTGCCCGTTCTCTGGAAGGTCGCAGCACTCTGACCGATGAAGGGGCGCGCGATGACGCGGCCAATATTGTAGGGATCAAGCAGGCCGCGGGCGACCTGGCAGAAGTTGAGCAGCCGGTCGAGGCCGAAATAGACCTCGTGAGCAGCCACCTGGAACACGGAATCCGAGGACGTGTAGCAGATCGGCTTGCCGCTGCGCATATGCTCTTCGCCGTAGCGCGCGATGATCTCGGTTCCCGAGGCATGGCAGTTGCCGAGAATGTCCGGCACGTCAGCTGCGCGGCAGAGCGCGTCGATCAGTTCCGGCGGAAAGGCATCGCCCTTGTCAGGAAAATACCCCCAATCGAAGGTAACAGGCGTTCCGGCGATTTCCCAATGACCTGACGGGGTGTCCTTGCCGCGCGAGGTTTCGCTGGCGGCGCCATAGACGCCGTAGATCTTGTCCGGCAGCGGCATCCCGGCCGGAAACTGTCCTGAAGCGGCCCGTGCAATATGCAATAGCCCAAGCGCCGACATGTTCGGAAGCGAAAGCGGGCCGGAACGCAGGCCGACTCGGTCGGCAGCGCCGGCCGCACAGAATTCGGCGATATGGCCGAGCGTGTCGGCGCCCTCGTCGCCATAGGCTGCCGCATCCGGCGCCCCGCCGACACCGAAGGAATCCAAAACGAAGAGAAAGGCACGCGCCATTTTTCACCCGTATTATCTGCTGTCATCAGCCTATAGCTGGAGCGATCTGACCCCAGCGCCACGCTTCTTCAGACGCGCAAAGGACGCTGCAGCACTTTAAATTGTTGCATAATTTATCCTCAAAGCGATTTCGATATAAGGAATTATGCAGGAGCGCCCAGCCATATAATGACGGGAACCGCTTGGCAAATTTGAGGTGTGGAAGCGCAGAGCACGTTCTGCAAAAGGGTGCGTCGATTTTGCGAAGGACCGAAAGCGTAGCGTGCGGATCGCGATACGCTTTAGCAGTCGCCGCAAGGAATATCGTCGTTTTGCCGCTGGCGATAGAAATAGCTGCGGCTGATCGTGATGGTGCGCGTTTCCGCCGGCATGAAGTTGGGGGCAAAGACCAGCAGCGTATAGGGCGTGCTGACCTCGGCGCGGATGAGGAAGCTGTTTGCCTTCTTCATATCCGTTGGCACATCGGAAACCGTGCTGTTCTTGGCGTAGGGCGCCGCACCGCTCGGCGCCCACGACCAGAGAACTTTGGGATTGGCGCCGCCGTCGATCTGGATTGCGGTGACCTTCAACGAGAGACCGGAACTGTCATAAGGCGCGAAGATCGCCGGTGCGGCTTTGGCGATATCTGTGAGCGAGCTTTTGGTGACGCTCTGCTGCTGGGTGATGATATCGGCGATCGAGCCGGCGGCACGTGTCGTGCGCTTGCTGACGCTGAGCCCGATCGTGATCTCGAATGCGCCGAGATAGAGCATGATCAGAACCGGGAAGATGATTGCAAACTCGATGGCGCCCACGCCTTTCCGGTCGCGTGCAAAGCGCCGCGCCGTCGAAGCCAGCCATATCGGAAGTCCCCGGCGCGCCATCATGGATACTGTTCGTTCTGGAAGGCCGCCGTCGCGACGATAAGATATTCGCTGGGCATGGAGCTACCGACAGGGCGAAGGCCGGTGACATAGGGACGAACGAGATCGACGATGATGGACCAGCGATAATAGGCGCGCACCATGTTGATCGAGCCGGGGCCGCCGGGCGTGAATTTGAAATCCGAGACCTTCAGGTCTGAATACTTGTCCGAAGACACGCGCGGGATCGTCGTAGGGACCGAGGCAAAGGTCGTGAAGCTCCGCACATCCAGATAGAGCTTACCGGGTGTCGCCGCCTCCGTCGCCGAGCAGCGGATGATGATCGAGATTTCGTCGCAGAAGGCCTGCCGGAACTGGGTCTGCGTCTTATGGGTCGGACGCGCGGGATCTATGAAGGTGATCTGCCCGGTTCGCATCTGGCGGCTCAGCGTATCCACGGCATTCGAGACGAGCTCTTCCGCCGTAAAGGCGATGAAGGTTTCCAGGATGGCGAATATGACGACGAAATAAGGAATGGCCAGCAACGCGAATTCGATCGCGGCAGAGCCGTCGCGCGAGCGTGCCAGGGCGCGAAGTCTGGATAAACGCAGCGACGCACGCACCTTGCCCGTCTCCTGCTCACGGATTGCCATAGTCTGGCCTCGAAAATGTTCTTCGGGTGCCACACTAGGGCGTGTTCGTTGATTTTCCGTTTCAGGCCGGAGCAGCTATTTTAACGAATGGGCGTGAGCTTCATGGATATCGCTTAGTTTGCGGAAGCGGCTTCGCCCTGCTGCGAATGCTGCTCGCAATTGGGCGTGCAGGAAAGAACCGAGCGTTCCGTCTGGCGATAGACGCGCACCGTATTGCCTTCATCGATAGAGACGAGGATGCGTTCGTCCAGAATGGCGTTGCCGGCGCCGTCGAGCAGCACGATATTGGTCGTGCCGAAGGCCCGGCCCGTCAGCACGATCGTTTTGGGGTCGGCAACCGTCGCATCGGCGACCTTGGCGTTGCCGACGATGACCTTGCTGACCGGACGGTCCAATTTCAGAACGCGCGCGTGATCCATATAGACGCGCAGCATGTCTTCCTGGGCGGAAGCTGTGGATGCCGTAAGAGCCGCAATCGCCCAGGCAAAGAAAACGGTCTTGCCGTTCGATGGCATTTTGGCCCTCTTTCACGATCGCAATGCAGATTGCAGACAGAATGGAAAAAAATGGTGAATTAAGCTTTAAGCCTCCCATGCCATGTTCATCATGAAACGTATTGGGTCGTTTCGGTACGCGCCGATTAGGCGTAAAATCGCCGGATAGCAGAAATTCGTATTATTTCTGGACGACTGGAAGCTATTGTCCCGGATTTCTTCCGGAAAATCACTAAGAACGTAAGCAATGCAGCAATGAACTACTTACCTCGACTGGCACGGGTTGTCCCATTTACACCTCGTTAACGTATTTCATTAAGTCGATGGAAACGGCCATTCGGTAGGTTGCGGCCATCCGATCAACGGCAAACAGTTGGCGGACGTGCTGAACATCAACTGGAGTTAGAGGTAACCATGACCAAGCTTTTTAGCCGTTTTCTGAAGGATGAATCCGGCGCGACCGCAATCGAATACGGCCTGATCGCCGCGCTGATTTCCGTAGCCCTCGTTGCTGGCGCTACCACGCTCGGCGGCAAGCTGAACGACACGTTCACCGAGCTGGGCAACAAGCTGGACAATGCTGTGAATTGATAATTATTACTGGGGCGCGGCTCTGGTTTAGAAAAAGTCAGACTCACGAGCGAAACGCTGTGCGTTAGGTATGCATAAAATGCCGGCCGGAGATGATCCGGCCGCCCAATGACCGGGCTCGCAGCTTCACGGCCGTGAGCTTTTTCGCATTATGTTCCGATCGGGCATGTAAACATGATCGCAGCTGCAGTCTTCGTGATACTGCCACTCTGCCTCGCCATCGCGGCATTCTCGGATCTGTTTACCATGACGATCCCGAACCGTGTTTCCCTGATCCTTATCGCCTCTTTCGCCGTCATTGCGCCGCTCTCTGGCTTGAGCTGGGATGTCATCGGCATGCACCTCGCAGGTGCTGCCATCGTCTTCTGTGTCTGCTTTGCTCTTTTTGCGGTCAACGTGATGGGCGGCGGAGATGCCAAGCTGTTGAGTGCGACAGCACTCTGGTTCGGCTTCGATCAATCGCTTCTTTTCTTCGTGGCAGATGTCGGATTGATAGGCGGTGTCCTGACGCTGCTCATTCTAATGGTAAGGTCGCAATCGAATGCTATTCTCGCCATCGGCCTGCCCATTCCCAATTCACTCCTGCTCGCCAAGAAAATTCCCTATGGCATCGCCATCGCGATCGGCGGCTTCTTGGCCTTCCCCTCCTCACCACTCTTCGTTGCCGCGCTGGAAAGCCTGAAATGACGGCATTTTAATCGGCCGTTAACTTAAAATCTAAGTGTTCCATTAACCATAATTATACCAATTCCTGAGCATTCTGCGGGGCGAACGCGTTGCGCCCCGAGGAACGATCAATGAAACCGGCCCGCTTTATTATTCTAGCTGTCGCCGTGGTGGCAGCCGGCCTTGCCGGTGTTCTTGCGATGAACATGGCCGGTAGTGGCGGGGTCGTGACGAGAGTCCAATCCGTTATCGAGAAGGAGCCGACCGTCAACGTGCTGGTCTCCAGCGCCAATCTTCCGGTTGGCGCGCGGTTGGACGAGAAAGCCGTTCACTGGATGGCCTGGCCTCAGAGTGGCGTTGTCCAGGGTTTCATTACCGAGGCCGACCGGCCGGATGCCATCAAGGATCTGCAGGGCGCCGTCGTGCGCTTGCCCGTCTTTGAAGGAGAGCCGATCCGTCCGGAAAAGGTCGCCGACTCCAACAGCCGCATCCTGTCCTCGCTGCTGCCTGCCGGCAAGCGCGCCGTCGCGACCGAAATCTCCGTTGCGACCGGCGCCGGCGGCTTCATCCTCCCCAATGACCGCGTCGATGTCATTATGGTGCGCAAAGGGCAGAACACGGACAAATACATAACCGAAACCGTGCTGAGCAATATCCGCGTCCTTGCGATCGACCAGCAGATCGAGGAAAAGGAAGACGGCACCAAGGCGGCAGTCGGCACAACTGCGACGCTGGAGCTGACCCCCGACCAGACCAAGGTCCTGGCCGTCGCCCAGCAGATGGCCGATCGCCTCTCGCTCGCCCTGCGCTCCGTCGCCGATGCCCAGGAGCAGGACACCAGCGCGGCAGACTATCTGCTCAGCGGCGATAACGGCAGTGCAATCGTCCAGGTCATCAAGTCCGGCTCCATCGTCACGGATGCCACCGGCTCAGTGAAGCCGGAGTAAGGGAAATGCAGATGGGCAACTTGAAACAGCGCACCAGGCTTTTCCTGACCGGCTGCCTTTCCCTGGCAATGGCTGCGGCGGGCATTACGCCGCTTTCCTTTCACGCGCCCTTTGATGTGAAGCAGGCCAATGCCGGCTCGGAAAGCCTCATCCGCATTTCCCAAAGCGGTCCCGGCGCACATCGCCGCCTGAAGCTCGGCCTCAACAAGGCTGTTGTCGTCGACCTGCCGGAAGACGCTCATGACATTCTCGTTTCCGATCCGAGCATGGCCGATGCGGTGACCCGCACCTCGCGGCGCATCTATTTATTCGGCAAGAAGGTCGGGCAGACCAATATCTTCGTTTTCGGCGCCAGCGGTGAGGAGGTCGTCAGCCTCGATATCGAGGTCGAGCGCGATGTCTCCGGTCTCGAGGCCAATCTGCGCCGCTTCATTCCCGACTCCGCCATCAAGGTCGAGATCGTCTCCGACAATATCGTTCTGACAGGCACCGTCCGCACGCCGCAGGATGCCACCCAGGCAGCGTCGCTTGCCGAAGCCTTCCTGAAAGGCGGCGAAGCCACGACGCGCACTGAGACTGCCTCCGGTACAGGCGGCGACAGTGCGGTTGCGCTGTTTGCCGAAAGCCGCCAGGTCTCCCAGGTCGTCAACCTCCTGCAGATTCAGGGCGAAGACCAGGTCACGCTCAAGGTCACGATCGCCGAAGTTCGTCGTGAAATCCTGAAACAGCTTGGCTTCGACAATCTCGTTAGCAATTCCTCCGGCATGACGGTCGCCCAACTCGGCAGCCCATCGGCGGATACCGCTACATCCGTCGTCGGCGGCGGGCTTGCCGCGCTCTTCAAGAACTCGATCGGCAAATACGATATTTCGACCTATCTGAACGCACTGGAACAGGGCAAGGTCGTCCGCACGCTGGCCGAACCGACATTGACGGCGATCTCCGGCCAGGCCGCAACCTTCAATTCCGGCGGCCAGGTTCTCTACTCGACGACGGACAATCAGGGCAACGTCACCGTCGTTCCTTATAATTACGGTATCAATCTCGCCTTCAAGCCGGTGGTCCTTTCGTCTGGCCGCATCGCCCTCGAGATCAAGACCAATGTCTCGGAGCCGGCGCCGTCGGTATCGGGTTCGTCGCCGACCTATCAACGCCGCTCCGCCGAAACCTCGGTCGAGCTTCCCTCCGGTGGATCGATCGCACTGGCCGGCCTCATCCGCGACAACATCTCCCAGACGATGAACGGCACGCCTGGCGTCTCGAAGATCCCGCTTCTTGGCACGCTGTTCCGCCAGAAGGGGGTCGAGCGCCAGGAAACGGAACTCGTCATCATCGCGACGCCTTATCTGGTGCGTCCGGTGGCGCGCAATCAGCTCAATCGGCCGGATGACAATTTCAGCCCGACCAATGATGCGTCCGCTTTCTTCATGAACCGCGTCAACAAGGTCTACGGCAGCAACCAGGCGCCGGTCGCCGATGCGCAGTTCCACGGTTCCATCGGGTTTATCTACAAATGAGCGGGGCACGGTCTGGACCGATGAAAAAGAACAGAGATCGGGCGATGGCCCATTCCAATCCGCGGTCCCGCACCGCAAAGCCTCTGCTCGTGGCTGCATCACTCGCCGTTGCAATTCTTTCCGGCTGCGCCGGCCCGCGTGATCAGCTAACGACCGGTGGCATTCCCGATGATTACCGGGAGCGCCATCCCATCGTCGTCACGGAAACCGAGCAGACGGTAGACATCCCGGTCGCCTCTACGGATCGCCGCCTGACGATCGCCCAGCGCGAGCTTATCCGTGGCTTTGCAACCAATTACGTGTCGCGTGCCTCCGGCCCGGTCTATATCCTGTCTCCCGAAGGTTCGGCAAATGCAGGAGCAGCACGCGCCTTGCGCGGCCAGGTTCGCGCCGAACTTGCTTCGCGCGGCATTGCCAGCAACAAGATCATCAACACGACTTACGCGGCAACCGGCCTTCTCGACGCCGCGCCGATACGCCTGAGCTTCACCGGCATGACGGCGGTAACGACCCGGTGTGGCCAATGGCCGAAGGATATCTCGGCCGACTTCACGAACCAGAATTACTACAATTTCGGCTGCGCCTCACAGAACAACCTCGCCGCCCAGGTCGCCAATCCTGAAGATTTCGTTGCTCCGCGCGGCATGACCCCGATCGATGCGGAGCGGCGCAACGAGGCGATCAAGGAATACCGGACGACGACGTCCACGATCGAGGAAATCGATTCCGGTCAGACCGGTTTCTGATCAGGCGGGATGGAACGATGAGCACCGTCGACTACGAGATCAAGAATACCAGCGAACTCCGCCACGCTGAAGAGGCGATGCGCATGGGCGAGCTGGAAAACATGCGGCCGCTGCCGCGCATCTCCGTTCATGCCTTCTGCGAAAGCGAAGAACTGCAGCGGGTGATGGAGCGTTGCGCCAACGACAGGCGCATGTCGAAAGTCAGTCTGCGCATCACCAGCGGCGGCACGGCTGCGGCTGCAAACATGTTCTCAGGCGCACCGACGCCGAACCTCATCATCCTCGAAACCAGGGCGAATCCCGCCAGCCTGCTTGCTGAGCTCGCGCCGCTCGCTGCCGTCTGCGATCCCTCGACCAAGGTCGTCATCGTCGGCTACCACAACGATATCGGTCTCTACCGC
Organism: Rhizobium sp. BK377; assembly: GCF_014193935.1. Lineage (NCBI taxonomy): Bacteria > Pseudomonadati > Pseudomonadota > Alphaproteobacteria > Hyphomicrobiales > Rhizobiaceae > Rhizobium > Rhizobium sp. BK377. Next base: position 1,544,983 of record NZ_JACIAC010000001.1, on the reverse strand, counting down.
GATCTGATCCGCAACGGCATTTCCGAATATATTGTCCAACCCGTCGCCATGCCCGATATCATGGGCGCAATGGCGGCGATCTTCGTCGATCCGGAAGCTGAGCCGCTTGGCCGCAGCATCGCCTTTATCGGCGCCAAGGGCGGGGTCGGCGCATCGACCGTCGCGCACAATTGCGCCTTTGGCATCTCGAACCTCTTCTCGACCGAAACGATCCTTGCTGATCTCGACCTGCCCTACGGCACGGCGAATATAGACTTCGATCAGGATCCGGCCCAGGGCATCGCCGAGGCGGTCTTTGCGCCGGAGCGGCTTGACGAGGTCTTTCTCGACCGCCTGCTAACCAAATGCTCCGAGCACCTTTCGCTGCTGGCCGCCCCCTCGCTTCTTGACCGCGCCTATGATTTCGAGGGTCACGCTTTCCAGCCGGTGATGGATGTACTGCAGCGCAGCGCGCCCGTAACGGTGCTCGACGTTCCGCATGCCTGGTCGGACTGGACCCGTTCGGTGCTGTCGAATGCCGACGAAGTGGTTATTTGCGCGGTTCCCGATCTCGCCAACCTGCGCAACGCCAAGAATATGCTCGATGCGCTGCGCAAGATGCGCCCGAACGACAAGGTACCGCATCTCATCCTCAATCAGGTCGGCATGCCGAAGCGGCCGGAGATCTCGGTATCCGATTTCTGTGAGCCGCTGGAAGTCGAACCGATTGCCATCATTCCCTTCGATATCGGCCTCTTCGGCAGCGCCGCCAACAGTGGGCGGATGATTTCCGAGGTCGATCCGAAGTCTCCGACCTCGGAGACATTTTCGCAGATCTCACACATTGTCACCGGCCGCGTGGCGATCAGGAAGTCCAGGAAGGGCGGCCTTCTCGGCCTTCTGAAACGCAAGTGAACGAGTAGAATTGGATCGGATCAATGTTCGGAAAACGCGGAAATGAAGGTTTCGGAAAGGCCGGTGCCGGCGGTATCGCCGCCCCTGCGCCGCCGATGCCGGCTGCCGTTGCGCCCGCCTCATCCGGTCCCGCGGTGCTTGTCGAGCCGTCGCGCGAGCCTGTCCGCCAGCAGGTGCCGCCGCCGCCGATGCAGACGCCACAGCGCAAGCGTCCCGCCCGCACGGACGAATATTACGATACCAAGGCGCAGGTTTTTTCCGCGCTGATCGATACGATCGACCTCTCGCAGCTGTCCAAGCTGGACGGCGAAAGCGCGCGTGAGGAAATCCGCGATATCGTCAACGATATCATCACCATCAAGAATTTCGCGATGTCGATCTCCGAGCAGGAGGAACTGCTCGAGGATATCTGCAACGACGTGCTTGGCTATGGTCCGCTGGAGCCGCTGCTGGCGCGCGACGACATTGCCGATATCATGGTCAACGGTGCGGGCCAGACCTTCATCGAAGTCGGCGGCAAGACGATCGAATCTGAGATCCGCTTCCGCGATAATTCGCAGCTCCTGTCGATCTGCCAGCGCATCGTCAGCCAGGTCGGCCGCCGTGTCGACGAATCAAGCCCGATCTGCGACGCGCGCCTGCCCGACGGCTCGCGTGTCAACGTCATCGCGCCGCCGCTGTCCATCGATGGCCCCGCGCTCACCATCCGAAAATTCAAGAAGGACAAGCTGACGCTTGATCAGCTCGTGCGTTTCGGCGCCATCACCCCGGAAGGGGCAACTGTGCTGCAGATCATCGGCCGCGTCCGCTGCAACATCATCATCTCCGGCGGTACGGGCTCGGGAAAAACCACGCTTCTGAACTGTCTGACGAACTATATTGACCGCGACGAACGCGTCATCACCTGCGAAGATACGGCCGAACTGCAGCTCCAGCAGCCGCATGTCGTGCGCCTCGAAACACGCCCGCCGAACATTGAAGGCGAAGGCGAAATCACCATGCGCGACCTCGTCAAGAACTGCCTGCGCATGCGTCCCGAACGCATCATCGTCGGCGAAGTGCGCGGACCGGAGGTATTCGACCTCCTGCAGGCGATGAATACCGGTCACGACGGTTCCATGGGCACGATCCACGCCAACAACCCCCGTGAATGCCTGAGCCGTATGGAATCCATGATCGCCATGGGTGGCTTCAGCTTGCCGGCAAAGACCGTGCGCGAGATTATCTCCTCCTCAATCGACGTCATCATCCAGGCGCAACGCCTGCGCGACGGTTCGCGCCGCATCACTCAGATCACTGAGGTGGTCGGCATGGAAGGTGACGTCATCATCACTCAGGACCTGATGCGTTACGAGATCGAAGGCGAGGACGCGAGCGGCCGCCTGATCGGCCGACATATGTCTACAGGCATCGGCAAGCCGCATTTCTGGGATCGCGCTCGCTATTACAACGAAGAAAAACGCCTCGCCGCCGCGCTCGACGAGATGGAATCGAAAACGAAGGATTGAGATGTTCGGCATCGATCCGACAGTGCTGGCAATTATCGTTCTCGCAGCCGTTGCGGCGGCCGCGGCAAGCTATGCCCTGTTGTTCTCGCGTATCGAGCGCGACAAGAAATCGGCAAGCCGCATCAACCGCGTAAAATCGGCAGAAGTCGATCGCACCAAGGTCAAGGCCGCTCGCGACCGTGTGCAGGAACTGTCGAAACGCCGCAAATCGGTGCAGGACAGCCTGAAGGATCTCGAAAAGCGGCAGCACGAAAAGACCAAGAAGACATTATCGCTGAAATCCCGCCTGGCGCAGGCCGGGCTGCCGATCACGCCCGCCCGCTTCTATCTTTTCAGCGCGCTCCTTGCGTTCATGCTGCTGATCTTGCTTTTCATCGCCGGTGCATCGCTGCCGTTTGTGCTCGGTATTCCCCTGGTCGCAGGCCTTGGTCTGCCACGCTGGATACTCGGCTTCCTCGTTTCGCGCCGTCAAAACAAGTTCCTCGAAGAATTTCCGAATGCGCTCGACGTCATCGTCCGCTCCATCCGTTCCGGTCTCCCGCTGAACGATGCGATCCGCCTCGTTGCGACCGAAGGAGTCGAGCCGGTCAAGAGCGAATTCCGCCGTATCGTCGAATCGCAGCAGGTCGGCCTCAGCGTACCCGAAGCCTGTGCCCGAATGACCAATCAGATGCCGCTGCAGGAAGTCAATTTCTTCGCGATCGTCATCGCCATCCAGTCGCAGGCCGGCGGCAACCTGTCGGAAGCGATCGGCAACCTTTCCAAAGTGCTGCGCGACCGCAAGAAGATGAAGGCCAAAGTCAAGGCACTGTCGATGGAAGCCAAGGCATCTGCCGTCATCATCGGCGCCCTTCCATTCATCGTCGCCACGCTCGTTTACCTGACGTCGCCGCAATACATGATGGTCCTGTTCACCGATCCGCGCGGCCATTTCATCATGGGCTTTTCCGCGGTCTGGATGTCGATCGGCATCTTCGTGATGCGCAACATGATCAACTTCGATATCTAGCGGAAGCAAGGCAACATGTCGCAGGAACTCGCCGCAACATTGACAGATCCTGCCACGATCGTGGCGGTGCTCGTCGCCATCGCCGTCTTCGCCACCTTCTATACGCTTGCCATTCCTTTTTTTGAACGCGGTGATCTCAACAAGCGCATGAAGGCCGTCTCGACCGAGCGCGAGCAAATTCGCGCCCGCGAGCGCGCCCGCCTGAATGCCGATACCGGCAGCAGGGCCACGCTCAGAAGCCAGAACAGCAGGCCTGTCCGCCAGATCGTCGAGCGTTTCAACCTGCGCAAGGCACTTGTCGACGACAACACGATGAACAAGCTGCGCGCCGCTGGTTTTCGTTCGGAAAACGCGTTGAACACCTTCCTCGTCGCGCGCTTTCTTCTGCCGTTTCTCTTCCTGGCCGTTGCCGCATTCTGGATGTTCGGCCTCGGCAACCTTGTCGATAAGGGCCTGCCGATACGGGTCTTCATCGTCATCGGCATTGCCTATATCGGCTTCTATGCACCGAACATCTATATCTCCAACCGTATGGGCAAGCGCCAGCTGTCCATCAAGCGCGCCTGGCCGGATGCGCTGGACATGATGCTGATCTGCGTGGAATCGGGCATTTCCATCGAAGCGGCCATGCGTCGCGTCTCCGAAGAGCTCGGCGAACAATCGCCGCCGCTTGCCGAAGAGATGGTGCTGACGACTGCGGAGCTTTCCTTCCTGCCGGATCGCCGCGTCGCGCTCGACAACCTCGCAGCCCGCACCCAGATCGATCTCGTCCGCTCTGTAACCCAGGCGCTCATTCAGGCAGACCGTTACGGCACGCCGGTTGCGACAGCACTGCGCGTGCTTGCGCAGGAAGGCCGCGACGAACGCATGAACGACGCGGAAAAGAAGGCCGCCGCCCTGCCGCCCAAGCTGACGGTGCCGATGATCCTCTTCTTCCTGCCGGTCCTGGTCGCCGTCATTCTCGGTCCCGCCGGAATCCAGGTCGCCGACAGGTTCTGATGCTTGCCGCTGTTGAGGAATCCGGTTAGCGTGCAGCCCGCGTAACTGGCGAATGAGATGGGGCCGCGATCGGGAAGCACGGACTTCCTGCCGTTCAAGTGGCCATCTTAGATCGACGTAAAAACGGGGCTTTGCCATGTCTTCTCTCGGCATCTTTATCAGCATCATCAGCGCTTTGATGATCGGCGCCATGAGTCCCGGTCCGAGTTTCGTCGTCGTCTCGCGCATTGCGATTTCCCGCTCTCGCTTTGACGGGCTTGCCGCGGCACTCGGTATGGGCATGGGCGGCGTGACCTTCGCTATTCTCGCGCTTGCCGGCTTGACGGCGCTGCTCTCGCAGTTCGAATGGCTCTATCTGGTGTTGAAGATCGCGGGCGGCGCCTACCTGATTTATATCGCTTTGGCGATTTGGAAGGGCGCGAGCGAGCCGCTGGCACTGTCGGGCGATGTCGCCGGTAAGAGCATGCCGGCGCGCAGTTTTACTGCTGCTCTGCTGACGCAGTTGAGCAATCCGAAGGCGATCGTTGTCTATGCCAGCATCTTTGCGGCGCTGCTGCCTAAGACCGTGCCGGTGGAGCTTTTGCTGGCATTGCCGGTCGGCGTCTTCCTGGTGGAGGCCGGATGGTACGCGATTGTCGCGCTTGCTTTTTCGGCTCGGCGTCCACGCAAGGTTTATATTGCCGCCAAGGCCTGGATCGACAGGGCCGCAGGCGCGGTCATGGCTGGTCTCGGCCTTCGTCTCATCCTGTCCGGATTGAACGGCAAATAACTCAGTTGGTATTGCTGGCGATAGATGGCGTCGCGTCTTTCGCCGCCAGCTTCTGCCAGGAATTCTGCTGGGAAAGCATGCCGCGCAAATAGGCGACGTTGGCATCTGCCTGTTGCGGCGAAAGCTCGCGCCGCGCAATCTGCTCGGCCTCCGGAAAACGACCCTGCAGGCCGACGACGAGAGCGAGGTTCTGGCGCACGCGGCTGTCGGCCGAAGGCTGGGCCGCGGCCGAACGCAGATAGGTTTCTGCCGTGCGCAGATCGCCCGTCAGAAGATAGGACATGCCGAGGTTGGAAAGGATAGAAGGTTCGTTCGGCTGGACGTCGAGCGCGTCGCGGTAGCGCTGGCGTGCATCGTTCGGCTTACCCATCTGATCGAGGATCGCGCCTTCCGCCGAGATCAACCGCCAGTCGGGGCGGTCGGGCGTCTGCGCTCTGCCGATCGTGTCCAGCGCCTGCTGAAGCTGCCCGGCGGCGGCCTGTGCCTTGCCATAGGCGGCAAGCACGTTTCGGTTGCCGGGGTTGGCGATGGCCACCTGCTGCATGACGGCAAGCGCTTGCGCATCGCGTCCGTTCATGCGCAGCAGATTGGCATAGTTTACGCCGTTGACGGGGTCGCGGGGGTTCTTTTCATAAGCCTGGCCGACCCGGTCGGTGGCGGCCCGCAATTCGTTGGCATCCATCTGCTCGACCGGCTTTTCGAGCTTTGGGACGGAACCCGTCGTCATCCGATCCTTTGCCGTCGTCGAGCAACCGGCAAGCGCCAGTATGACGAGAGCAGCCGCGGTTCCCCGCAAAATACGCTTGTCGAGAGGAATGAGGGCCGAGACGGGCATTGCGCGTTCCTGAATGAAATCAGCGCCTGACCTCAAAGCGGAACAGGGAAAGGTTTTGACGCAATCTTCACTCCAGCAATAGTCTGTTAACCCTAACAGATCGTTAAGAAGTGATTCTGCCCCGCCTCTAAGGACAAACATGGCCCCCTTCCAGTTCATCGAGCGCCCCACGCCTTTCAACACCAAGGGTGGGTCAACGCTGCCGATTTTTGCTGTCACACCCGCCCATATCGAAACCGGCACCATCGATCCGATCGCGCTCGATTGGGCTCGCAAAGCCGGCTACAAGGCGGAGAGTGGTTCGCTGCTTCTGATCCCGACGGCTGACGGCCATCTCGGCGGCGCGCTCTTCGGGCTCGGCATCAATCCGTCGGAACAGCCCTACATCACCGGCAAGCTCGCCCGCGCACTGCCCGCCGGCGACTGGCACATCGAGACCGCGCCGCTGACGGCAAACCGCCTGGCGCTCGGATTCGGCCTCGGCAGCTACCGCTTCGACCGTTACAAGTCCGAAAAATCCCCGGCCGCGACGCTGATGATCCCGCGCGATGCCGACGCCAACGAAATCAAGCGCCAACTCGCCGGCGTCTTCCTCGCCCGCGACCTCATCAATACGCCGACCAACGACATGGGACCGGAGCAGCTCGAAGCCGCTTTCCGGGATCTTGCCGCCCACTACAAGGCCGAGATGTCGGTCATCATTGGGGACGACCTGCTGAAGGAAAACTTCCCGCTGGTCCATACCGTCGGCCGCGCCAGCGCCGATGCACCGCGCCTGCTGGAGCTGCGCTGGGGCAAGAAGGGCCACCGCAAGGTTACACTGGTCGGCAAGGGCGTCTGCTTCGATACAGGCGGCCTCGACATCAAGCCGGCTTCCTCCATGCTGTTGATGAAGAAGGACATGGGGGGTGCTGCAAATGTCATGGGCTTGGCCCTCATGATCATGGATGCCAAGCTGAAGGTGGATCTGCGCGTCATCGTCCCCGTCGTCGAAAACTCCATCTCGTCGAATGCCTTCCGCCCCGGCGACATCTACAAGAGCCGCAAGGGGCTGACGGTCCAGATCGACAATACCGATGCCGAAGGCCGCCTGATTCTGGCCGATGCGCTCGCCTATGCCGACGAGGAAGAGCCGGATCTGCTGATCGATATGGCGACCCTGACGGGTGCCGCCCGCGTCGCTCTCGGCCCCGATCTGCCGCCCTTCTTCACCGATGACGCGAACCTTGCCCACGACCTGGCGGAAGCAAGCCTCGAGACGGACGATCCGCTCTGGCGGCTGCCGCTCTACGCCGGCTACGAAAAGGACATCCGCGCCAAGTTCGCCGATATCACCAACGCTCCGGCTGGCGGCATGGCAGGCGCCATCACCGCAGCACTCTTCCTGAAGCGCTTCGTCGGCAAGGCGAAAAGCTGGGCGCATTTCGATATCTACGGCTGGGCGCCGAACGAGCGTGCACACTCGCCGGGCGGCGGCGAGGCGCAGGCAATCCGCGCGCTCTACCACCATATTCGCCACAGTACCCGCTGAGCGATCGTTAGAATTTTATTCACCTTGCGAGGCGGCATTCCGTGCCGCCTCTTGCTTGCGCGCCATAACTACGGAAAATGAAAACGTCAGCGTAACGATTTCCGGAGGGGCCGTGCCGATTGAACTGACCGCCTCGCAGGCGCTTGGCCTCTGGCACGGCGTGGCGCTCGACCAGGTTCGTCACGACAACAGAGATTTGACGTTGCGCCAGATGGCGATCCTGCTGCATATCTATCTGGTGCCGCCGCCGCATACCGTCCGCGGACTAGCCGCGACGCTGAACGTGACGAAGCCGGTCATTACCCGGGCGCTGGATACGATGGGGGAAATGGGCCTCGTCGATCGCGTTCGCGACGATGACGACCGACGCAACGTCATCATCAAGCGCACCGTCGGCGGCGCGCTCTATCTCGAAAAGCTCGGCGACCTCGTGCGCGAGCAGGGCCGGAAGCTTCCGGTCTGAAAGGCCCTCGGCTGAAAGGCCATCTGAAAGGAATGTCATGACGATGCTCGACCGCCGCCTCCACGCCTATCGCCCGGATCTCGCGGAAGCCGGCCTTGAGGGCAAGGTCGAAGCGACGCGTTTCGTCAGCGGCACGCCGGCCCGTGTCTGCGTCCCCGTCATTGCCTTGCGGGCTCAGCCGGACCTTGCCCGCGGCATCGACACGGAACTGCTTTATGGCGAGGATGTCACGATATTCGATCGCGCCAACGGCTGGTGCTGGGTCAAGGCCGCGTCCGATGGCTATGTCGGCTACCTCCCCGAAAGCGCAGTTGCAGAAGCAGCCAGCGCCCCGACCCACATCGTCGTCCCGCAGCGCACCTTCCTTTATCCGGAACCGGAATTGCGTAAACCCTATAAGGCAGTGCTTTCCATGGGCAGCCGCGTCCGCATATCAGGCGAGGCTGAAGCGCGCGGCAATCACTATCTGGTCCTTGACGATGGCACTGCGATCTTCTCGAAACATCTGCAGCCCATCGGGGCGCTGGACGGTGAGGATTATGTCGATATCGCCGCCCGCTTTCTGGAGACTCCCTATCTCTGGGGCGGGCGCTCCGGCCTCGGCATCGATTGCTCCGGCCTCGTCCAGCTTGCATTGCAGATGACCGGCAGAAGTGCACCGCGCGATACCGACATGCAGGCGGCTGGTCTCGGCGAGCCGATCGAGCGTTCGGATGTACGCCGCGGCGATCTGGTCTTCTGGAGGGGGCATGTTGCCGTTTTCGAAGATCCCGAGACCATCATCCATGCCAACGGCCATACGATGACCGTTGCGCGTGAGAATTTCGAGGCTGCCGTCGAGCGCATCGGCTGGCTCTACGAGCAGCCGACCGGCTATCGCCGCCCTTTCTGACGCTCCCTGCGACCGTCAGGCCAATGGTGGCTTCGGCCAGTCTTTCACGCCACCCGTCCAGTCTTCGAAGGCTTTCGAGAGCCTGAGAACCCGCATGTCGTCGAAGCGCGGTCCGACGATCTGCAAGCCGATCGGCAGGCCCGATGTCGAGAAACCGCAATTGATGGAAGAGGCCGGCTGTTCCGACATGTTCCACGGCACCGTAAAGGCGATATGCTCGAAGGGCAGCTTCGGATCGTTGGTGGGCGAGGCCCATTCGGCCGGATAGGAAACGATCGGATTGGTCGGCGACAGCACAGCATCCACTTCGGTGAAAAGCCGGCCGCAGGTTTTGCGCATCTCGATCGTCTGGTTGAAGCCCTTGACGGCATCCACGCCGCTGATATCGGCCCCGCCCTTCGCCCACTCGTAAATATAGGGAAGGATGCTGTCGCGGCGTTCGTCGCTCAGCCCGGCAATGTCGCCCCAGAAACGCGCGCGCCAGAAAGCGTCGAGCCCGTCCAGCATGGCGCGCGTCAGCACCGGTCCGGCCGGAACGATCTTGGCGCCAGCCTTCTCGAAGAGTTTCGCCGCCTCTTCGACCGCGACCTTCACGTCTTCATCGACGGCCAGGCCGCAGCCGGCATCCAGCATCAGTCCGATCCGCATGCCGCTCAAATCGATATCGAGATCCATCCAGTCGAAATCGTTGGGCGGCAGGCTGGTGCCGTCGCGCCAATCGGGGCGGGAAAGGGTCGCCATCGAATAGGCGGCATCCTCCACCGTGCGGGTCATCGGTCCCGCACAGCGGCCGACATAGTAGGGATCGACCGGGATGCGCCCATGGCTCGGCTTGAAGCCGAAGACGCCTGTCCAGCCCGCCGGCAGGCGTACGGAGCCGCCAATATCCGTACCGACATGCAGCGGCCCGTAGCCGGCAGCAGTTGCCGCCGAAGCCCCGGCGCTCGAACCGCCGGGGTTTTGCGTGATGTCCCAGGGATTGCGGCTCAGATGATGGAAGCTGGAAAGGCCCGACGACAGCATCCCGTAGTCGGGGCAGGTCGTCTTGGCGAAAATGATGGCGCCGTCCTCCCGCAAACGAGCGGCCGCCGGCGCATCCGCTTCCGCTGGCTTCAGCTCGGCCGCCCTCGTGCCGAGCGGCACCGGCTGGCCCTTGGTGGCGATCAGCTCTTTCAGCGTGACCGGGATGCCGTCCAGCGGACCGAGTGTTCCGCCCTTCATCCAGCGTTCGCTGGATGCCTTCGCCTGCTTACGCGCTGCCTGCGGATCGTAGAGATAAAGTGCTGCGATCGAAGGCTCCCAGGCGTCGATATGCCGTTCGAGGGCAAGCCAGTATTCGAGCGGCGAGAAGCTTTTGTCAGCAAAACGCCGCCTGAGTTCGCGGATGGTGAAATCGGTATCTAGCATGGTCTGGTCTTTCGGGCATTTTGTCTTGGGAGGACATCAGCGGCTCGCTTCGCGCGGGTCGAAAAGGTCGCGCAGCCCGTCGCCCAGCATGTTGAAGCCGAAGACGGTGAGCGCGATGGCAAGGCCGGGCAGGATCGCCAGCCACGGGGCCAGTGCAAGAAAGGTCTGGGCGTCAGCCAGCATGCGTCCCCAGGTCGGTGCCGGCGGCGCCATGCCGAGACCGAGGAAGGAAAGGCCGGCTTCGGTCAGGATCGCAAGACCGAGCTGGATCGCCGCATGCACGATGATCTGGCTCACGATGTTCGGCAGCACGTGGCGGACCGAGATCGTGAAACGGCTGTTGCCGATCGCCTGCGCTGCCAGAACATAATCGCGGCTCCATGCCTGCAAGGAGGTGGCGAGCGTCACGCGCGCAAAGACCGGTATCATGAAGATGGCGATAGCCGTGATGGCGGTAAAGCGCCCCGACCCGAGAAATGCGCCGAGTATCATGGCGGAAAGGATGGGCGGCAGGGCGAAGATCACGTCGCAGGCGCGCATCAGCAGCGTTTCATAGGGACCGCGGATGGCAGCCGCAGAAATCCCGGCAATGGAACCGAGCGTCCCGCCGATGAAGACCGCGCTGACGGCGATCGACAGCGAATTCCAGCACCCGACCATCAGCATGGAGAGCACGTCGCGGCCGAACTGGTCCGTGCCGAGCAGGCCGAAGGCAAGCGGCGGCTGCAGCTTGTGAATGATCTGCATCTTGGCCGGCGGCAGCGGTGTCCAGAAGAGCGATAAAAGGGCAATGGCGGCCAAGGCACCGATGACGACCGTACCGGTGATTAGTTTCTTTCGCCGGCTAAGCCTGAGGCTTCGGCGTCGCGTAAGGATGGCGGAAGAGACGATGGGTGCCATCATGCCGCCTTTCGCATGCGCGGGTCGATCACCAGATAGGAGAGATCGACGATGAAGTTCATGACGATGACGAGGGCCGCGAAGAACAGCACGACATCCTGCATCACGATGATGTCACGCTGCGACAAGGCCTGAAAGGCAAGCCTGCCGAGCCCGGGCAGGTTGAAGACGTTTTCGACCAGAACCGCGCCAGCGACGAGAAAGGTGAATTGCAACCCGAGGATAGTCAGGATGGGCACCAGCGCATTCGGCACGATATGCCGCCAGAGTACGGTGCTGCGCGACAACCCCTTGGCGACGGCGGTACGCGCGAAATCCTCATGCATGGTGTCGAGCACCGCAGACCGAGCGACGCGCGTGAGAACGCCAGCCTGTGGCAGCGCCAGTGCCACGGCCGGCATCACCAGCGCCTGCAATGCCGGCAGAGGCCCGGCGTCCCATCCGGGAAAACCACCTGCCGGCATCAGACCGAGGGTTGTGGAAAACAGGATGATGAGCAGCAGCGCTACCCAGAAAGCCGGCACGGCGATGCTCACCTGCGAGAAGACGGTGGCTATTGCATCCACGATACCGCCCCGGCGCGCTGCCGCGAGCACACCGAGCGGCAATGCGATCAGCACTGAGAGCACGATGGCGATCAGCGCGAGCGGCAGCGTCACGGCCAGCCGCTCGACGATCAGCCCGGCGACCGGGACGCCATAGGTGTAAGACTGTCCGAGATTGCCGGAGAAGACGCCGGCAAGCCATTGGCCGTAGCGCGGGATGAGCGGCTGGTCGAGACCGAGCTCGTGCCGCAGCGCGGCCAACGTTTCGGGACTGGCGGAAGTGCCGAGCATGATCGAAGCGGGATCGCCCGGCAGCAGATCCATGACGGCAAAGATCACCAGTGAGACGACAAGAAGGGTAATGACAAGGCCGGCAAGGCGGCGGGCAAGCAGTGCGATCATGTCCTGTGCATCACTCTGTCAGCCGTCGCCCGCATTGGATGTCTACTCGTCCCAGGAAACGTTGCTGAGAACGTTGGAGGGGATCGGCTCGTTTTCCCACAGTCCCTTCAGCTTCTTGTCCCAGATGCCGAGCTTAGGCATGACAAAGAGGTAGAGCGCCGGCACGTCCTCGGCGAGGATCTTTTGGGCTTCGCCGTAGATCTTTGCCTGTTCTGCCGGATTGGCAGTTTCCTGCACCTTCTTCATCAGATCGTTGAAGGCGGGGTTCTTGTAGTTGAAGTAGTAGGGATCACGCGAGTAGATGTCGATGTCCATCGGCTCCGCGTGGGCGACGATCGTCATGTCGTAATCGCGGCCGCTCAGGACGTCCTTCACCCATTTTGCCGGGAATTCCGTAGGCTCGATGTTCATTGTCACGCCGATTTCGGCAAACATCGCCTGCATCACCTGCGCACTGCGCGGCGCGTAAGCCATCTGCGGTGATTTGATCGTGAAGGTAAAGCCGTTGGGATAGCCAGCCTCTGTCAGCAGCGCCTTTGCCTTTTCGATATTGTAAGGCAGGACGCCGGTCATGTCCTGATAGCCGGGATCGTTCGGCGTATAGTGGCTGCCGATCGCCGTGCCGAGGCCGGACCAGGCGCCGTCGATCACCGTCTGGCGGTCGATCGCCATCATCAACGCCTGGCGTACGCGCTTGTCGTCGAACGGCTTGCGCGCATTGTTCATGCCGGCCACGACCTTGAGTTCGGTATTGCCGATCTTGGTCGCAAGACGCGCATCACCATCGAAGGAGCTCATCAGCTCCGGTGCGGCAAATTCCGGAAAGGCGTCGAGATCGCCGGATTTCAGTGCCGCGGCCTGTGCCTGCGGATCGTTGATGAAACGGAAGGTGACCTTGTCGAGCTTTGCCGCGCCATCCTTGTTCCAGTATTCGGCATTCTTCACCAGTTCCACATGGTCACCCTTGGCCCAGGTGGAGAACTTGAACGGTCCGGTGCCGACAGGCGTCGTCTTGTCGTTATCGGCAGACTTCGGCCCGACCATGACGGAAGCCGGCCAGCCGAGCCAGTAGATCAGGCTGCCGGTCGGATTGGAAAGATGCAGCACCAGTGTTTCGGCATCCGGCGTATCGATGGAGGCGATCGACGCGAAGAAACGCTTCTGCGGATTGACGGAATCCTTGCCGCGGGCGCGGTCGAGGGTGAACTTGGCGGCAGAGGAATCAAAGACCTCGCCATCGTGGAATTTGACACCGGTCTGCAGCTTAAACGTATAGATCAGCCCATCGGGGGAAATCTCCCAGCTCTTGGCGAGCTGCGGCTGCACCTTGCCAGTCTCGTCGATGCTGACCAGCCCTTCGAAAATGTTCTGCCAGGTCACCTGGCCGATCGCGACAGGAGCGGCAATCGTCGGGTCGAGTCCGGCAGGCTCGACGCTCATGCCCAGATTGAGTGTCGTTTTGGCGGCTTCGGCGGGCGTCAGCGCCAGCATCATGGTGCCGGCCGACAGCGCCACGCCTATGGAAAGACGTAATAAGAGACGCGCCGACGGCGCGAGCGAAACCTTAATCATCCTGTTCCCCTGTCTGGTTCCGCAGCTGGGCGGATCCTTTTTGCGAATAGAGTGACACCACGCCAGTGCACACACAATGACGATTTTGTGTGCTCGGTGTAGCCGAAAAAGCTACACAGCAATTTCTGACCTAATGCAAGTGGACCTTACTCTCTGCGGTCTGCCTTGCGGTCCGATCGCTCGCGCATGAAGCGCTCGATGAAATCGAGAAGCTTCGTTGCGGCAAAGGAAAGCTGCCGATCGGGCGCCACGCAGAGATCAACATGGGTGCGGATGCTGGTCTTCCCGGCAAGGGGAATGGCGCGGAGCTGCCCGGCCTCGATCTCGCGGCGAACGGTGAGCGCCGGCAGCAGCGTTACCGCTGCGTCGCTCAACACCAGTTCCTTGAGCATCTCCAGCGAACTTGTCACAAAAACCGGATCGAGGCTCAGCCCCTCCTTTTCGAACAGCGCGTCGAAGGCCTGGCGAAAGCCGAAGGATTGATCGGGCAGAGCCAGCGCGTAATCGGCCAGTTCCTTCAGGGGAATATCCGGACGCGCTGCCGCCGGATGGCGCGGCGAAGTGATGAGGTCATAGGCGATTTCCGAACGCAGCCGCACCTTGGTGCCGGACATCGGCGCAAACAGGGTCACCGCAATATCGGCTTCTGCGCTGTTGACGGCTTCGATTGCCGCCCGTGCGCTGGTAATCGTCACGGCAAAGCGGAGCTTGGGATATTTCAGACTGAATTCGGCCAGCGCAGGCGCAAGCAGATTGGCAACGGTCGCGCCGTTTGCGTAGATGTTGACACGGCCGCGCTGCAAGCCTTTCAGGTCCTCGATCAGCTGCTGCACATGGTCGAGCTCACGCAGCGTCCGGCCTGCGCGTGCTGCCAAGAGCTCGCCGGCAGCCGTCAGCTTCACACCGCGGGCGCTGCGTTCGACCAGGGGTGCGCCGAAATGGTATTCAAGGTTCTCGATCTGCCGGCTGATCGCCGTCGGTGCGACATTCAGGTTTTCAGCCGCCTGGCGCATGGAGTTGGTTCGCACCAGTTCGTCGAAATACATCAGCGCCCGAATCTGCATTCACCCGTTCTCCGCCATCAGGCAATCTTCGGAATAGTCTAAGCAATCAGCGTCCGGCCGCATAGCGGTCGCGCCATGCCATAAGCGCACCCGGCACCGGAAGCGCCGTCGCCTCGTAGACGCCGCGCGCGATTGCCCGCGCCATGACGATCCCGGCGAGATGGCACAATTCCATCAGGCTTGCCATGTCGTTGCGCTTGTGTTTGCCGGTGGACGCCGCAAAAATCGTATCGCCGTCGAGCGGCAGGTGGGCAGGCAGCACCGCCCGCGCCAGCCCGTCGTGAGCGGAGATGGAAAGCCGGTGCGCCTCCGCCTTGATCAGCGACGCGTCGGTGACGATGGCGCCGATCGTGGTGGCCGTCGTCTTCACGCCCTTCAGCCGCAGGCTGTGGTCCATCAGGCTGGGCAGGCCGAGCCCGCCGAATTCTGCATTCTGCTCGAACGGTGCGGCCCAAAAATGGGGGCCTTGGCCAATTGTTACAGAGCCGACGGCGTTGACGGCGACGATGGCCGCGATGCGGTGCCCGGCGCTGCTGACGGCACTGGCCGAGCCGAGCCCGCCTTTGAAGGTTGCGGTCGTCGCGCCGGTGCCGGCTCCGATCGTACCGAGACCGAAAGCACCCTTGCGGGCAGCCCTGACGGCTTCATATCCCATCTCGCGATAAGGTGAATGCACGCCCCAATCTTTGTCGCCGCCATTCAGCAGGTCCATCAGGATCGCCTCTGGTACGATCGGGATCCGCACCGGGCCGACTTGGAATCCGCGTCCCATCTCCCGCAATCCGGCTTGCACGCCGCCTGCCGCGTCGAGACCGAAGGCCGATCCGCCTGACAGCACGAAGGCGTCGACGGCATCGACGACCATCGAGGGGTCGAGCAACGCTGTATCGCGCCCGCCCGGCGCACCGCCGAGCACGCTGCCGGAGGCGACTGCCGCTTCATCGAAAACGATGGCGGTGACGCCGGAACCAAGCGAGAGATCGGTTACATGGCCGACGGAGACGCCTTCGATATCGGTAAGGAGATTGAGAAGATCGGACAAGCACGGGTTCCAGTCGTGAAGAGTGGCGTGCCGATAGGAAGTCAAATAGCTTCAAAAAACAAGACCGGCCCGTTTTGCCGGGCCGGTCGAAAATCCTCGGGTCGAACCAAAACCGCGTTCCGCCTCAGGCATGAAGCGGCTTCGGGTGGCGACGGGTCATAAGATCGTGAATGGCAAGCTTCACCTCGGCGGGTGAACTGAAATGCTGCTCGTCGAGATCATGGACATGGAATTTGACGGCGATGAACTTCAGCCGATCTTCATCAGGAATGACGATCCCGACAGGGACGCCTGCATATTCGATAACTTCTTTTTTCATACATAGAACTCCTGCCGCGCGGATGCGCAGGCTATGGCGAATTGACTTGTCTGGTACCGTTGAAAGGAAGGACGAATGTCACATTCGACAGTTCGGGCGGGAGAGGGCGCCCGGACGGTCATTGCCAAGCACAGATCGCCCAAGGACTTTGGCGAGAATTTCGATATCAATCATGTCTCGATCCTTATGTTGGCGTTGCACTTGCATTGATCCCGGCAGAACCCGGGACCGGTTAAGGAGCATCTCTATAATCTACAAACTTAGTAGAAAATAGTCGATGACCTGTAAGAAACATATTCCGAAACGTGTCAAAATCTCGGCGATCCGGAAAATTTCATTCCATCACATTTGCGTTTGCAGAAAGAATTCTATCACGCCTTCGTGCAATCCATGTGACCGTTCGAGATGCTCTCGTCATCGCCGAGGCAGACATAGGAAGTTCATTTGATTCCGGCAATGGGCACTTCGCTAAAAATCGAAAAGCCTCGAAAAGACCGAATTGGTTAACGACGAAAACCGCCATCTACCAGCCTTCGCGCAACACCTTTTCCAGCATGTCGACGAAGAAATCAGCACTTTGTTCGCTCAGGCAGAGCGGTGGCTTGATCTTCAACACATTCAGGTGATCGCCCGTCGGCTGCATGATGACACCGAGTTCTAAGAGCCGGTCGCAGATCGCCGCCGTCTCTTCGGTCGCCGGCTCCAGCGTCACTCTGTCGCGCACGAATTCGAGGCCGAGATAAAGGCCCATGCCATGCACGGCGCCGACGATCGGGTAGCTGTCGATCAGTGCCGCCAGCCGCGCCTTCAAATGGTCGCCCACCTTCCGGGCATTGTCCTGCAAACGCTCCTCGGCCATGACGTCGAGAACCGTCATGCCGGCTACGCAACTGACTGGGCTGCCGCCGGCCGAGGAGAAGAAATAACCCTCCTTCTCCAGCGAGGCGGCGATTTCCTTCGTGGTGATGACGGCGCCGAGCGGGTGGCCATCGCCCATTCCCTTGGCGATGGTGATGATATCGGGCACGACGCCTTGCTGCTCGAAGCCCCAAAAATAATGGCCGAGCCGCCCGTAGCCGACCTGCACCTCGTCGGCAATGCAGAGGCCGCCGCGCTCCCGCACCTGCCGGTAGACCTCCGTCAGATAGCCGTCGGGCAGCGGAATACCGCCGGCATTGCCATAGATCGATTCGGCGATGAAGCCGGCGAGCCCCTCTCCCTTGGCATCGATGGCCTCCAGCACCGGCATCACGCTGCCGAGATAGTCCGTAGTCGATTCCGGCCCGCGGAACTGGCCGCGATAGGTGTTGGGGGAAACGACGGCATGAACCCAGTCCGGCCGTGTCGTCAACGCCTGCGGATTGTCGGCGATCGAAGTGGAGACCGCGTCGCTTGCCACCGACCAGCCGTGATAGCCCTCCAGCAGGCAGAGCATGTTACGCTTGCCACTATGCGCCCAGGCAAGCCGCAGCGCCAGATCGTTGGCTTCCGAGCCGCTGTTGACGAGGAACACGGCATCCAGGCCATCGGGCGCCAGAGACGCGAGGCTCTCTGAAAATTCGGCGACGGCGGCATAGTGGAAACGGGAATTGGTATTCAGCATCAGCCATTGCTGGCCGATCGCTTCGGCTATGCGCGGATGGCCATGGCCGAGGATCGTGACATTGTTGACCATGTCGAGATAAGTGCGCGCCTCGACATCGAAGAGATGCTCTTTCCAGCCGCGCTCGATCTGCGGCGGGCGCTCGTAGTAATTCTTCTGCGGACTGGCAAAATGCGCCTGCCGCAGCTTGAGAAGCGCTGCCGTTTCAGGTTTTGGTGCATCGGCATCCGGCCCGAGGAGCACTGAAGGCGAGGGGCAGAGCGCGGACCACGCTCCGGCTTGCTGCGGCGTCGCAAAGAGCGGCGGCTCGAAGCCGGCGATGCTGCAAAGCTGCAGGCGCAACCCACCGAGTGAGGACGTCTCGCCGGAGACCGTGCCAAGCAGCTGACCGGCATCGACCTCGCTGCCATCAGCGACGGAAAGTTCGATACCGTCGATATGCAGCTTTATATCGGCGCCTGTGAGGACCAGATGCTGGTCGTACCAGGTGATTCGGCCGGCAAAGGGTGCTGCAACGATGCTGCCCGCTGCAAGGCAGATATCCGTGTGCAAGGCATAGGTCGCCTGGGCTTTCGCATGGTGCAGGCCGGCGCGGGACAGGCGATATTCGCCGTAACGCGTCGCCGCAGCCCCCGTTTCCGCCGCCGCGCGGGCAAGAAGCCGCCAGTCCATATCGGTCGCCAGCCAGTTTCCATCGGAAAAATGCGGGCTGCGCACCCCGAGATCGACATAGGCAACGGATGCAGGATCGATTTCCGGCAGGAGCGGCTGCCAGTCCGTCGTATCGATACCGGCAATATCGATACCCGCCGCTTTCAGGATGGCCGCTTCCATCAGTTCGAACGGCACGGATATCGCCGTATCGAAGATTCGCCGGTCACCCTCCAGGTTTCCTCGGACATAGTCATTGTCAGGATCGATCGCGATCTGCTGCTCACCGCTGGCGACGAGGATCACCGCGCGCGCCACGATAAGCGGCCAGAGTGCCTTCAGCTCGTCCTCGATCAGCGGATAAATCTCGTGATAGGCCTTTACCGCCGGCAGGATGTAAAAGGGATCGCCATCTGCCTGACGCAGCAGAGAGGCACAGGTCACGGCAAGGTCGCCGACCAGCCAGCCGCGGATGATGTCGCCGAAATCGATCACTCCGTCGGGAACAGGCCGCCCGTGCGCATCAGGACGGCTGACGACATTGTCGCCCGTTACGTCATGATGAACCGCCTGCAGCCTCAGCGACGGCGCAAGCGGTTGGATCCGGCGCACGGCCATGACCATCGTCTTGGCGATCCTGTCGCGCGCGGCGCTGTCGGTAATAGAGGAAAGCAGTTGCACGGCCACAGGTCCGGCGCGGCGCAGGTCCCATTGCAGGCTGCGATCGAGACCGGGATGGGTAAAATCGGCGAGCGCCTCGGCCAGCCGCGCGCAAAGCGCGCCGAGCGCTGCGATCGAAGTCGGCGCCAGATAGGTGCGGTGCGTCAGGCCTTCGCCTTCGAGATATTCCAGCAAACGGACCTGATAATCCTGCTCCCGCACGTTGACGGAAACGATCTCCTGCCCCTCGGTGGATGTCATGACGTTTGGAACACGCGGCGCACTCGCCTTGGCGCGCAAATGATGGATCGCCGCATTCTGCGCGTTGAGTTCCTCGGTCTCGTAGGCGGCATGGCAGATCTTCAGCACATAGCGGCCGTCTTCCGTGTCGAGCCGGTAGTTGCGGTCCTGCTGGCTGCCGAGCTCGGACAGCGAGCCGGAAAGCCCGTAATGGGAAAGGAGAATATCCGCGGCTTCGGACGCCGTCACATCGGGGCGCGGCAGCGCCATGCGGTCCACAAGCGCTTCCTCGGACATGGCACCCCCCGCGGCATGATTCGACTACCTAACAAAAAGATAATCAAGCACTTGCCGACAGGCAACGGAAGATTGCGGCTGCCAGGAGTTTGGTTGGAGGCAGGTTGCCTGTCTAGCCCATGCGCTCTGAAGCATAGCTTCCGGGGCTCGCGGGGAAGACGATGGTGCGGTTGCCGTTGAGGAAGACGCGGCGGTGGATATGCGCATGGATGGCGCGCGCCAGCACCTGGCTTTCGACATCGCGGCCGATCGAGACATAGTCGTCGGCACTCTGCGCATGGGTGATGCGCGCGGTATCCTGCTCGATGATCGGGCCTTCGTCGAGATCGGCCGTCACATAGTGTGCCGTAGCGCCGATCAGCTTCACGCCGCGCTCATAGGCCTGCTTGTAGGGGTTGGCGCCCTTGAAGCTCGGCAGGAAGGAATGGTGGATGTTGATGATGCGGCCGGACATCTTCCGGCACATGGCGTCCGACAGCACCTGCATGTAGCGGGCGAGAACGACGAGTTCCGTGCCGGTCTGCTCGACGAGATCCATCAGCTGGGCCTCGGCCTGCGGCTTGTTTTCCTTCGTCACCTTGATGTGGTGGAAGGGGATGTCGTGGTTCACGACTACCTTCTGGTAATCGAAATGGTTGGAGACGACGCCGACGATATCGATCGGCAAGGCGCCGATCTTCCAGCGGTAGAGCAAGTCGTTGAGACAGTGGCCGAAGCGGGAGACCATCAACAGCACTTTCAGCCGCTCGCTCCCGTCATGCACTTCAGCGTCCATGCCGAACTTCTCGTAGATCGGCTTGAAACCCTCCTTGATCTCCGCAAGGGTAGCGCCCTCTTCGGAGATGAAGCTGACACGCATGAAGAATTTGCCGGTATCGAGGTCGTCGAATTGCGAGCTGTCGATGATGTTGCAACCCTTTTCGGCGAGATAGGTCGAAATTGCCGCCACGACGCCGCGCGTCGACTTGCAGGAGACCGTCAATACGTAGTCCGTCATATCCTCTTCCCTCTTCTCAGCCGTCGGCCGTGCATAGATCAAAGCCGCGGCCGCGAACAGGCCGGCAAACTTTCATTTCTGCAACAAATCGCAAGGCGAACTTTCATGCCTGCGGCATTTGCTTTCATGGCCGCAAGCTTATGACAGGCCGCAGGGAATTCCGTTCTGCCTGCGCCGTTCGAAATCCCGTCCTCGCCTTCCGATATTTTCAGGTCAGGTGGCTGGCCGGCCGGCAATCCGCACTTTTCTGCGCGGCGTGATGATTTCGTGAATGATTGCCCCCACGATGGAAGAGAGAACGAGGCAGAGGATCACGAAGATGACGGGCTGCTGAAGCGCGCCGACGGGGAAACGGTTGGCGATAATCCTGAGGAAGGCCAGTGTGAAGGCGTGAGTAATATAGATCTCGTAGGAGGCATCGCCGAGATAGTTGAGCCATCCTACGAAGGGCAGTTTTGAAAAATCGATGGAAATAGCGCTGTAGACGATGAAGATCGCCGGTATGCCCCAGGCATAATACCGGCCGTCGGGCCGCACCAGATCCTCGTTGATGAAGAGGAAGGCAAAGCCGACGGCGAGCAGAACCCAGGCCCATCGCTGCGGCAGCAGAAGTTTCTGGCCATAGAGCCAGCCGAGCGCCACGCCGGCCAGGAATTCGAAAATGATGGGTTGGCCGTAGAATTTGGTGGCCGTCGTTTCCGGCAGCAGGTGGCAGATGATCAGGATGGCTGCGAAGGCACCGAACAGGGCGGGCAGGCGATAATCCTCACGGATCGGCAACAGCAGCGCGAAGATGAAGTAGAAGAACATTTCATAGTTCAGTGTCCAGCCGGGCACGATGACAGGCGCGATCATCGTCGGGTCGACCGGGTTGATCCACGGGACGAAAAGCAGCGATGCCATCAGATGCGGCAGATCGAAGGCTGTCGACTTGAGAAGCGACGGTGCAATAAGCGCCACAGCCGCGGAAAACAGCGTCGCTAGCCAGTAGAGCGGCACGATTCTTTTGATGCGCTTGCGTGCGAAATCGGCCGGCGTCATGGCACGCCCGCTGGTGGTCAGCCACATCACGAAGCCGCTGAGCACGAAGAAGATATCGACACCCGTTTCGCCATAGATGAACGAAGTCGCGTCGATGGCGGGATTGACCTTGGCAAGCTGCAGGATCGCGTGAAAATAGACGACCATCAGCGCCGCGATGGCACGCAGATATTGCAGCTGGACAAGCATCTGATGTCTGCTCCCACGGGCTCCCGCGGATCGCCCCAGGCGCCCCGCTTCGTCAACTCAGTACATTTGCCGGACGACCCTGCCGGATGCGTGGCGTGTCGCGGAAACGCATGAACCCGATAACAAGCCAGAGGAGGCCGGCGATTTTCATCGAGAAGATTGCCGTTCCCCCGATCATCATATTCAGAAAAATGAAAAGAGAAAGTGAATGGGCGCAGCGCCTTTGTGCCGGGCTCGTGCCCGCCGGAAACAGGCAGACGAAGAGCCAGAAGGCGATGACGCCGAAGATCGTCGCGCCATAGACGAGATACACATAGCCGCTGTCGGCGAATTCGGCGACTTTATCGACAGATAGACCGAGGATCGCCAACGGATCGAGATCCATCAGTTTCTTCATCGTCAGATTGATGCGCCCGGTGAAATTGTCGCCGATCGCATTGGGATCCTTCATGTAGACGAGGAAGCCCGCGCAGACGATGAGCGGCATCAGCGCCAGATTGAAGGCCTTGGGAATTTTCGGAAAGACGAAATAACCGGCGATGCAGCAGATGCAGAAGATCAGTATCGTGCGGGTGTCGTTGGTCGTCAGGATCAGCAGCGCTGTCGCAATGGCCAGCGCCCGGTCGATCCGCGTCAGCCGGTCCCACATCGAAATGAGGTAGATCGCGATCACGCCGCAGAAATTGGCAAGCGACACCTGCTCAAGAAAGATCGAGGACGAGCGATGGTCGATGATGCCGAAGGAGAAGCGGCCGGGAAAGCCGAGCGCATTCTGGAAAAGACCGGTCGTGTTGAAGCTGAGCGGCTTCAGCCCGCGCGTGTTGGCGAAATAGTCCGAGGGATGCACGATACTGACATAGAAGGGCACGCTGATGATCTCGAAGATCAGGAAGAGCAGCACCATGAAGCAGGCCACCCGGAAGATCAGCTTCAGCGTCCGCTCGTTGCACCAGCCTCCAAGCCCCGTAAAGCAGAAGATGATCAGCACGTTGCGGAAATGATCGATGAAGGCCATGCGGTTGAGCGCGCTGACATAGACCGTCACGATCAGCGTAAAGAGCATGAACAGCAAGGCCGGAAGGTCTTCCTCATAGATCCCTTTGCGCAGGATGTAGATGATTGCGCTCGCCATGATCAGGCCTTCGCTGGCCGCCACATGCGTCATCGAAAGCGGCATGACGTTGTGGTTTATAAAGGCAAGAATTCCATTGTAGAGAACCGAGAGCAGCCCGAGGATCAGGACCGGGTAATCGAGACGCGAAGCCGGGCTGGCGGCACCAGCAACCGTTTCAAATCTCGCGCCTGTCTCTCCAATTGCTGCCACGTCACTTCCCCGCAGGCTTTACCGCTGCGCAGACGGGCGCATGGCTGGCCACCATCTGCTCAAGCAGGCGCATTTGCGGGCGCTCGGGCGTGTCACGCGGCTGTACGTTGAAGGGTTCGCTGGCCGGCCACCATTCGCCGGCGGCCCAGTAAGAGAAGCCGATCCACACATCGCTATTGTCGGACATGGTGGCGAGCATGGTCTTCAGGCCATCGAGGCAATCCGCATTTGCAGATCCGCCGAATTCGCCGAGGAAGCCGCGTTTGCCGTTCTTCGTCAGCCAGGCAGTCACATTGGCGATAGCATCGGTCGCAGCCTTCGCGCCCTCGCAGGTCTCATGGGTGCCGGAGGAATCCGCATCGAGATACTGATGGAACTCGTAGGCGTAAAAATCGAGCGGATCACGCACACCGAGCATAATGGTTCCGTTCGTACCGCCGATCACATCCGTTTCCCACGTTGCCGCTCCGCTCCAGGCCGTGCCGGGAACGAGGATGAGATTGCGCGCGCCGACCGCTCGAATGCCGCGGATCGCGGCATTGGCCGCTTTCAGCCAGTCGGTCGCGGGAATGTCATGCGGTTCGTTCATCAGCCCGAAGAGCACGCCGTCCTGATTGGCGAATTCGACGGAAAGCCGAGCCCAGAAATCGGCAAAGGCCGCATTCGTTGCGGGCGACTTGCCGACCTGGCCTTTGTCGTAGTAGCCGAAATTGTGCGGATCGAGCAGCACGTTCATCTTGTGCTTGCGAACCAGCGCGACCGTATCCTTCAAACGCTGCAGTTCATCATCGTCGAGCCGTGCGCCAAGCGTCGGCTGCAGCCGCTCCCAGCGGAAAGGCAGGCGAATGATCGTCATGCGCTTCCTGGCGAAATAGCTGATCGTTTCTTCGGTCGGATAGGTGTAGTTCGTGCCGTAGACGCCGCCGCGCTCCCCATACTCGGCACCGGACAGATTGACGCCGTAATAGCAAAGAGATGCGTCTGCGGCGTGGGCGGTGGACGAAATGGTCATGACGGCGGCAACCAGCAGCCTGTGCAGCAGTCTTTTCCGTTTCATGGGCCATCCTCGCGGGTCGCGGCAGGGTCGCCACATCAGCTTCGATCCCTCCATCTTAACGGTCCGTTAGCTAAGAATTTCTAAAGTCGCTCCTGCTTGGCCATGCTTTTTCGCCGGGCGGATGCGGTGTTATGAAACAGTATGACGGGAACAGGGTGAGCCGCCTGCCTGCCTGGCGCAGTTTTGAGTCGTCTCAGCCTGCGCCTGAAGGGAGCCGTGCGCGCAGCCCGATCATCCGGCCGACCGATTTCGTTTCGTCTCCACCGCCCGAGCCCGATCCCCTTCCGATTCGCCCGACAGCCTCGGAAAGCCGTCCAGCCGAACCGCCTCGCCGCGATATTCCTGCCCCCCCGTCAGCGCCCGAACCCGTAGTCGAGCAGGCTCCGGCCACCGCCGGACCATTGCTGGATATCAGGTCTGCGGTCGCTGCCGTCTGGAGCCGGCGCCTGATCATTGCCGGTCTTTGCCTCGCCGGTGCCGCCGCCGGCGCCGTGATCGCGCCCCGTATTCCGCAGAAATTCACCGCCGTTGCGGCTCTCTATTTCGATCCGCGTCAGATCGGTCTTGCCGACAGCGGCTCGCAGAATGCGGCCCCGTCGCCGGAAATGATTTCGACGCTGATCGATAGCCAGGTCCAGCTGTTGACCTCGGGCAACGTATTGCGTCGCGTAGCCGACGCCATGAAGCTCGATCAGGATCCGGAATTCACCGGCGGCAGGACAGATGGCGCAGCCATCATCGGCACCCTTCAGAAGGCTCTGCTGATCACACGCGAGAATAACACCTACGTGGTCTCGCTTGCCGCGACGACGCGCGATCCGGAAAAATCCGCGAAGCTTGCAAACCAGGTCGTCACCTCCTTCATGCAGGAGGAAAGCAGCGCATCATCAGGCCTTTACGAGACCACCTCGTCGGCACTCGACGGACGCCTCGACGATCTGCGACAGAAGGTGCAGGAAGCAGAGCAGGCGGTAGAAACTTTCCGGGCCGACAACGATATGGCGGCGACCGAGGGCAACCTGATCTCCGACCAGCGCCTTTCCTCCCTGAATACGCTGCTCGTCACCGCCCAGGAAAAGACCATTCAGGCCAAGGCCCGCGCCGATGCCGCCGCAAATCTTCGTGTCGAAGATGTCGTAGCCGGAAGTCAGGCGGATGGTGCCACAGGCACATCGCCGCTCGTCAGCCTGCGGCAGCAATATGCCGCCCAAGCCGCAGTCGTCGGCAGCCTGCAGAGCCAGATGGGTTCGCGTCATCCGCGCCTTCAGGCAGCCCGCTCATCGCTTGACAGCATCGGGGCGGAGATCAAGGGCGAGCTGCAGCGGGTCGCGACCTCGGCAAGAGCTGAATACGAACAGGCCAAGAAGGCCGAAGACGATATCGCCAAGGAGCTGGCGGTCCAGAAAGCCCTGCAAGCCACAACGTCGGACAAGCAGGTGCAGCTGAACGAGCTGCAGCGCAAGGCGACGGCCGCCCGCGAACTTTACGAATCAGTCTTGAAGCGGTCCGGTCAGACCAGCGAAGAGCAGAACCTGAGCCAAAGCAATATCCGCATCGTCTCGCCCGCCGAAGTTCCCGTCAAGGCGGATGGGCCGAGCAAGAAAGTCATCATGATCGCAGGCCTGATCGGTGGTCTGCTTGCCGGTTTTGCTGTCGGCGCAGGTTTTGCGATCCTTGCCGGCCTCTTTTCTCATCCGATCATCAGAAGCTATTTCCGCAAGCCCGCCCGCGCTTCCGCTTGATGGCAAGCTTCGATCTCCCTACATCCTGAAAATGGGCGCCGAAAGAGGATGTCCGTGAAAGAGGTTGTGATGCGGTTCGCTGCGCTTCTCCTGCTGTCGCTTGTTGCCGGTGCTTCGGCTGCGCCCGCGTCTGCCATAGACTGGCAGACTTCCGGCAGGCAGGCCGTGCAGCCGCTCTATCCCTACAAGGATCTTCCGGGCGTGAAGGCACAGCCGGACAAGAAGGTAGAGGAGTCGTACGACTGCCACACCGAAACCGTGCAGATCCGCCGCCGCTACGACCAGATCTTCCGCTCCGGCGGCATGCCGACCCTTATGTACGTCTGTGAACGCGACGGGATCGTCTCTATGGACAGCCGTGTTCCGCTGCGCGGCCATTACCAGCCGGTGCGGTAGAAGCCGGAGGCGCAATACGCCGCCGGCTGTCTGATTTCAGGCTTCCAGCCAGACAAGTTCGAGACCCGGCTTGTGCAGGTAGGGCATATTGCCGATCGCGGTCCGCGCCTTCAGCGGATTGAGTCCGACGAAGAGTGCTTCCGCATCGTCGGCGATCGCCGTCGGTGCGATGACAGGATGCCCGAAATGCACGGCGTTCTGCATGTTCGGGTTCTGGTCGAGGAAGGCGGTTATCGCGACTTCGTTGCGAATACGGCTGAAGATCCAGCTTCCATAAAATCCGGCGCCGTAGATTGCCGCCTTGCGTCCACGAAAGTCGTCGGCACGCTTTTCAAGGGCGGCGGCCGAAGTCCGCCAGAACTCGCAGATTTCCAGCCCGCGCTCGACGGCCTGTCGGACGAGAGTCGCATCCTGCTCTTGCTTAACCGGGGTTTCGCTGCGGATAGCGACGACGAAGAAGGCGCCGGGGAAGGATGTGGCGTCAAGGGTCGCCACCTCGAAGCCGCCCGCTGCAAGCGCCCGGCGCAGCGAAGATTCGCTGAAATGATTGACGTGATCCGCTACGGTCATGTCGCCCGGATTGGCTGAAACGTCGGGCATCGAAAGCAGCAGCGCGCCGCCCGGCTTCAATAGCTTGTGGATTCCACGAATAAAACCGATCGGATCGGCGACGTGCTCGATGACGAAATGGCTCATCGCCGCATCGAAACGGCCGCTCCACGCCTCTGGGACCTCGTAGGTCGCCTGCGCATCAGGCGCAATCCAGCCGTCCCAGGCTGGTGCGTAGTCGGCAGAGACATCGAAGACATGCGGTTCGATATCCGGACGCGCGGCGAAAACCTTGCGCAAAGTGTCGGCTTTTGCTGCCCCATAATCCAGAAGTTTGGCGCCATGTGGAAGGTCAAGCAGATTGCGGGAAAGCTCGGCCTGATGATCCGTACGATAGACGATCGTACCGTCGGCCTTGACCGCAAAGATCTGGTCATGGTCCTTACTGTTCAGCGAAATGCGATAGCCGGTATCGTAAAAGGCCTCGATATCGGGAATCTCGTCGCATTGTGCATGGCCGCATCCGTCGCAGACGTAAACGCGCGTCGGAACGTCGATCAGGGTCATGATGGAGGTGAGGGCCGGCGCCGGCGTTTCATAGGCCAGCGCCGCAATTTCCCCTCCGCAGACGCGGCAAGCCGTCATTCGGCCGCCTCGCGCTGAACGGAAAGCTCTGGAAGCACATCGGCGAACTTCACGCCGGCGGCAAACGAACCCTTCCAGCCGATACGGATGCCGACAGGCTCGAGGTAGTTGAAATAGCGGAACTGGATGCTCCAGCGCGGCGTGGTCGAGACGTTGTGGCCCGACTGATGCAGCGTCAGGAAGTCCATCAGCACGAGGTCGCCAGGGTTCGTCAGCGGCGCGACATGCTTGTAGCGGGCAAGACGCTCTTCGGCACGGTCGAGATGCAATGCATAGGCACCCGTCTTGCCGGCGCCGGCGTCGTCTTCATAGACCGGAACCAAGCCTTCGGCGTGTGAACCGTGGGCGATCTGCACCGGACCCATTTCTTGTGTGACCGGCAGAAGGGGGGTCCAGAAGACGATACCGTCTACACTTCGCAGCTGACCGGGAAACTCCTGATGCCACTGCGCACGAAATTTCTCTTCGCCCGGATTGTCGATGCGGATGCCGTAACCGCCGGCCGCAATGCCTGGAACGCTGTCGGGACGCAGCGCCTTGAAGGCACTGTCGTTGGTGACATTGGTGACAAGGCGCATGAAGGCCGGGATCTGCTTGACCGCATCATAGACCTCACCGCCCCACGCGCGGTTCTTGGCGATCAGCTTCGGATAGGCAATCGTCATCGCCTCATGTGTGGTTTCGGTCGGAGCATCGACGCCATACTTCCTGCAGATCACTTCGAGAATCTGGCGGATGCCTTCCTGGATCGGCACGATGTCGGCAGCCGGATCGTAGAAGCCGCGCATGACGAGGTAGCCGTTGCTGTTGAATTCAGCGCGCAGGCCATCGGTGATCTTTGCGTTTGCGTTGGTCATGATGTTACCGTTTCCTCCTTCAGGAAGTCTTGCCACGCCACGGTGGCCGGGATGAGACAATTACGCGCCTCCGGACCCATTCGGGCGATCAGGTCGAGTACAGAAACATAGGGGGTGAACGTGCCGACAGGCTGAGGCCAGGGTGTACGGCTGTAGTTCATATAATCCACCTGCACACCGGCGCGTTCGAAGGCCGCGTGGTCGAGATAGTTCGCCGCGCCGTGACCCGTCAGGTAACGAGTGCCGCCCGCCTTCAGCACGATGTCGAGCACGCGCTGCCACGATGTGCCTTCGACGCCCATCTCGCTCGTCTTCTCGATCGTCCGGCTCGCACCGATGCCGAGATAGCGGACAGGTTCTTCGATACTGGCGATCAGCAGATCCAGTAGCGAGGAATGGCGGTAGACGCTGTCGAAGATCGAAACGGCATCGTCGAGAAAGGGGGCGCCGAGTAACGACTGGCGCAGCAGCGCGCGATGACTTGCCTTCCAGTCCTCACCCGCAGCAGTGAGTTCCGAAATCATCTGGAAACTGCCCTTGCCGGCAAGCGGAATCGTCATCCAGCAGCGGTCGTTACCGCGCAGAAGCTGGATGCGGTTGGTGAAGCTGCCTTTTGAAAACTGGGTATCGTCCAGATAGATATAGCTGTCAGCCAGCATGAGCTGCTCGAAAAATCCCGGCCAGGGAAAAAGCATCGGTTGAGTAATAACGACTGCGGTCATGTCACCTTTCCTCCAGCCGCCGTTCGAACAGCGCTACGTCGCGTGTCATGCCATCAGCGTCGGTGAAATGCGCCCTGAGGATGCCTATTTCGCGATAGCCGAGCGACAGATGCAGTCGGATCGAGGCGCTGTTATCGACATCGATTTCCGCCATCAGTTTCCGAAGACTGAGAGCCCGATAGGCATGGAGGCCGAGTTCGGTCAGAGCCGCACGTCCGAGCCCCAAACCGCGGGCGCCTTCTGCCAACACGATTCCACCGTATCCGGTAGCATTTCGACGGTGGACCTGTGTGATCTGCACATAGCCCGCAGATTTGCCACTTGCCTGGTCCTCGATGATGAGGAAGGCACCGCCTTTCTCATTTCGCCGGCGTTCGATCCAGGCATCGAGCGCCGCATCATCAGTTGCGTCGGGCACGGTTAAGAGAAGTGACTGGAGTGCGCTGTCGCGGCGAAGCGAGAAAAGCAGGGGACGATCGCCATCAGCAACCGGACGCAGTCTGATCGACGCCCGATGCGAAAGGTGGCGATGATTTTCCATCATTTGCGGACGCACTTGAGATATCCTCCCGGCGAGCTGGAAAGGACCAGCTTGCCGTTCAGTGCCTCGTCGGTTTCAAAGCGGTCTGTCTCTGTGAGATAGGCATTGAGCGCCGCATAAGGTTCGTCGCCCGGATACCAGATCTTCGAACGTTTCGTCGGCGTCTGCGACATGTCCCCACGGCCGAGCAGCGTATCGGCGACGACGATATACTGGCCTTCGGTCACGAGCGGGCCGTAGCAGCGCAACTCGTCGAGAACGTGGTCGCGGCTGTGGTCGCTGTCGAGAACGACCATGACCGAAGCGCCGGCTGGGATTTCGGCCTTGACCTTGGCAAGTGTTTCGGCCGTCGTCGATGGTCCCTCGATCAGCGTGATCAGCGGCGAAAGCGGATGCTGCTCGATGGAGTCGCGGTTGTGAGCGCGGATATCGATATCGACGCCGATGACTTTGCCCTTGCCCATTACCTTCAGCAGCGAAGCCATGAAGATCATTGAGCCGCCGCGCGCTACACCGGTTTCGATGATGACGTCGGGTTTGGTGTTCCAGATCACTTCCTGGGTGGCCATGATGTCGGCCGGCATCTGGATGATCGGCACGCCCATCCAGGACCAGAGATAAGCGTAATCATACTTGTCCAGCGCTACCAGCGTATTGAGCGCATGCTGGAAGGCTTCCTCGTCCTTGCCGAGCGCGAGTGACATTTCGCGCTTGTGGGCTTCGAATTCGAGGCGATCGTCCTTGGTGGTCATAATTCTCTGGAACCTTCTGTATTCTGCGCTCAGGCCGACTGGCGGAGGTGAACGGCGCTTTTGTCCTGATGG
Organism: Rhizobium sp. BK377; assembly: GCF_014193935.1. Taxonomy (NCBI): domain Bacteria; kingdom Pseudomonadati; phylum Pseudomonadota; class Alphaproteobacteria; order Hyphomicrobiales; family Rhizobiaceae; genus Rhizobium; species Rhizobium sp. BK377. Next base: position 1,514,497 of record NZ_JACIAC010000001.1, on the reverse strand, counting down.
CTGCGGACGATCGAAATCAGTGTCTCCGCTACGCGGTCGATGTCGGCCTCGCTCATGTCGTGGTAACTCGGCAGGTTGATTGCCCGCTCCGGAATGCTCCAGGCGTTGATGTTGGCCGGCTTTTCCACAAACATCGAAAGGCTGGAAAGCGGGTGGAAGAAGACGCGTGCATCGATATTGGCGGCTTCGAAGGCCTGTTGCAGCACTTCGCGGGTGATACCGGTGGCAGGGTGGAAGACGGCTGTCGGCATCCAGGCACCGTTGATCGTGCCGGTATATTCCGGGTTCATGCTAATGCCGTTGAGCGTCGAGAGCCGCACCATATAGGCGGCCAGGATATCCCGCTTGCGGGAGACGAGCTCCTCGATGCGCTCCAGCTGGGCGCAGCCGATCGCCGCCTGGATGTTGGACATCTTGTATTTGAAGCCGATCGCATCGGGCCAGAACTGTTTGCTCTGCCCACGCGCACGGCCGTGGTTGCTGAGCGTCAGCACCTTTTCATGGAGGTCGGCATCACCAGTCACGAACATGCCGCCTTCGCCCGTCGTCAGCGTCTTGGTGCCGTGGAAGGAGAAGGTGCCGAAAATGCCCATGGAGCCGGCGCGCCGGCCGTGCCACGCGGAACCGATCGCCTCGGCTGCATCCTCGATGACGGGGATGCCCGTACGGCGGCTGATGTCCAGCAGGGCATCCATGTCGCAGAGATTGCCGTAAATGTGGGTGGCGATAATGGCGCGGGTGCGCGGCGTGATGTGGCGTTCGACCTCCAGGGGATCGATACACCAGGTATCCGGCAGCACGTCGACGAAGACAGGCTCGGCGCCCAGATGCTTGATCGGTGCGGCGGTTGCGATCCAATTCGTGTCGGCGAGGATCACTTCGTCGCCGGCCCCGATGCCGAGCGCCGCAAGCCCCATATGCATGGCGCCGGTGCAGCTCGACGTCGCAATCGCGTGGCTGGTGCCGAGATAGGCCGCGAATTCCTTCTCGAAACGGATGATATAGTCGTAGCAGCGGGCGCCCCAGCCGTTCGCCGCGGCATCGGCTGCGTAGCTCGTCTCAAGCTCGGTGATGGACGGTTTGGTATAGAATATCCTGTTGGTCATGCCTTAATTCTTTGTGACAGGGCTGAGACTCACGCGATCGGGGCACACTGAACTCTGCAAAAACTAGGGGGTGAAACTGGCGCGAGGCTTTGCAGCGTCCGACGCAGCTTCACGCATCAGACGAGCACGTGCTGCGTCAGGTCGGTTTCGATGAAGATGAGGTTAGGCTTGTAGCCGAGCTCCAGGAAGTTCTCGCGCCGCGGCATATCGGCGGCAAAGATCGCCGTTTTCTCCAGACGCGCCGGATCGTGCGTCTGCGGGTCAGCGACGATCTCGATCTCCGGCAGCAGGCCCATGTTGCGCAGCATCTCGCCGATCGATTTGGGATCGGCCATGCCGCTGAGGATGAGGCGGTCGATACCGGCGGTCGCGTTGACCTGATAGGTGAGCGTCTGGATCGCCACCATCATCGGGAGGCTATGGCGAAGCTCAGCGACCTCAGGATGTTCGCCGAGGCCGCCGAGCGCCATGCGGGTATAGAGCTCATAGGCCTTGATGAAGTCCTTCCGCGCCACCCAGAAACGGATGGCGACCGACATGCGGTTCAGCGTGAAGATCTTGCACATCTCATCGTAGATGGCGCGCGCCTCGCGGCTGGTGTTCAGTTTGCCGCGCTTGGCGGCGATGTAGAGGTAGTATTCCAAGCCACCGCGATATTTGTCCCAGGAGGTCATGACGTCGTCGTTGCCGGCCTGTTGGCGCGCAGGCGCGATCTTGGAGACCGCCACCGAGCGATAGAACGGCTGTTTCAGGAAAGTGACGGCCCCCTGATCGACGAAATGCGCGAGATAGGAAAAAGCCCAGAAGCAGAAATCGCGCGGCACCCAGGCGGAGCGCAGGGCGGAGGAACGGTAGATGCCAATCTCAGGGAAGATGTGGCCGTTAAAGATGAACTGGAAGAGCTCGATGAAGCTCTGCTGCGGAAACTTGATGTCTTCGGCGATATCGTAGAATTGTGAGAGGTCCCGATCGTGGACTTCATCATAGAGATACCAGGGTGCCTGGCAGGCAACGACATCGGGATTGGCATCCAGATAGGCCATTGCCGCTTCAACGCCGGCTGGCATCAGGAAATCGTCATCGGCAAGGTAGATCGAATATTCGCCGACCGCGTGATGGAAGGCGCAGGCAAGGTTCGGCCCCGAGCCACCGTTGACGGCGCGGCGGTGATAATGGATCGGCAGCCCCTTGGCGATGAATTCCTCGACAACCTGCGTCGTGTTGTCGGTCGAGGCGTTGTCGGAGATGACGATCTCGTAGGGGAAGCTGAAATTGTAGCTCTCGCAATGCTCCAGCGCGTTTCGGAGATAGGCTTCGCGATTGTAGGTCGGAATGCAGATGCTGAGTTTCATACCGCTCAAAGGCTTGTCTCCTGGCTGTAGCTTTCAAGCGCGGCGTCGCGCTCGTTGATGACACCAGGCATAAACGGCCAGGCGATGGAAAAGACGGGATCGTCCCAGCGGACGCCGCGGGCAAGCTCCGGCACATAGACTTCCGACATCTGGTAGAAGAGCTCGCAGTCGTCCTCGAGCGTCAGGAAGCCGTGGGCGCAGCCGGCAGGTATGTAGAAGGCGTTGTAGCTGGCAGCATCGAGCTCGACGGAGGCCCATTTGCAATAGGTCGGCGAATCCCGTCTCAGATCGAGCGCCACGTCGAAGACCCTGCCGCGCGTGGCACGTACCAGCTTGATCTCCGGACGCGGCTCTGCCTGGTAATGCATGCCGCGCAGGGTGCCGCGCTTGTGGTTCTGCGAGACGTTGCATTGCGGGTAGACCGGGACGAGACCGCGATCGGCAAAGCTTTTGGCGTCGAAAGTCCGCGCGAACAACCCGCGCTCGTCGGAGCGCGGCTCGACTTCGACGACAAAAGCACCCGAAACCGCGGTCGGAATGAATTTCATCCGATTACCGTCAGTTCCGGTACGGCGACGGCAAAACGCCCGCCCCAGGCGCCGACCCTGCCATTGGCTGCCACGACTTCGTTCTTGATGTTCCACGGCAGGATGAGAACGTAATCCGGCTTCGTCTCGTCCATCTTTTCCGGCGCGTAGATAGGCAGCTTGCTGCCCGGCAGAAAATGGCCCTGTTTGTGCGGATTGCGGTCGACCACATAGTCGATGAGATTGGTGCCGATGCCGCAGAAATTCAAAAGCGTGTTGCCCTTGGCGGCAGCGCCATAGGCTGCGACCTTTTTGCCGTCCCGTTTGGCTTCGTTGAGGAAGGCGAGCAGCCCATCCTTGATCGGTGCTACGCGGCTCTGGAAGGCCTCGTAGGTTTCGACCTTATCGAAGCCTGCGGCTGCTTCGTCGGCACGCACCTTGGCAACGCCGGGGCCGGTCGGATGAGCGGTCGATGCCGTGCGGCAGGCGAGCACGCGCAGGCTGCCGCCATGGGTAGGCAGTTCTTCGACGTCGAAGACCTCCAGGCCGTGAGCCGCGAAGGCCTTCTCGACTGCGAGCAGCGACAGATAATAGAAATGCTCATGATAGACGGTGTCGAACTGGATGTTTTCCATCAGCCGCAGCAGATGCGGGAACTCGACGCTGACGACGCCATCCTCCTTCAGGACGTCCGAGAGCCCGCCGACGAAATCGTTGATATCGGGCACATGTGCCAGCACGTTGTTGCCGATGACGATATCGGCGGCAAGGCCGCGGGAGACGAGATCGGCAGCCGTTTCCTTGCCGAAGAAGCGCGCTTCCGTCGGAACGCCGATCTGCCGGGCCACCTCCGCGACGTTCTCGGCCGGCTCGATGCCGAGCACCGGCACGCCGGCCTCGACGAAGTGTTTCAGCAAATAGCCATCATTGCTCGCCACCTCGATGACCTGCGATGTCTCGTTCAGGCCGAAGCGCTTGCGCGCCATGACCGTGAACTGGCGGGCATGCTCCACCCAGCTGTCGCTGTAGGAAGAGAAATAGGCGTAGTGGCTGAAGATGTCTTCCGGCGGCACGAAGGCATCGGCTTGTACAAGCCAGCAATCGGAGCAGACGAAGGCGCGCAGTGGATAGGACGGCTCCGGTTGCTTGAGCTGTTCTTCCGTCAGATAGGCGTTGGCAAGCGGTGTCGAGCCGAGATCGACGAAACGATGTTTCAAGGGAGCGCCGCAGAACCGGCAATTATGCGCTGTCATGATATTGCTTCCTCATAGGCCGCGATCTGGCCGAGCGAGAAGGCACGCATGTCGGCTCCTTCGCGGTTGGCCCTGTACCAGGCGGCTGTCCAGTCGATTGTCTGTTGCAGGCTCAGGCGCGGGCGCCAGCCGATGGTGGAAAACGCCAGGGCCGAGCTCAGCGTAAGCGCGGGCGCCTCCGGCAGGTGTGCTCCGGGTGCCTGTTTCCAGACGTCGTTCACGCCGTGGGCGAGGCCGAGGGCTTCGGCGAGGTCCGCAACGGTTGCGAAACTCTGCGGATCCGGACCGAAATTGAGCGCGTCGGGTAACTCCGCCTCATCCGAAACCGTCAGGGCTTCGGCAAAGGCAAGATAACCGCCGAGTGGCTCCAGCACATGCTGCCAGGGACGGATCGCTTGCGGGTAGCGGAGCTGGATCGGCTGGCTGCTTTCAAAAGCACGGATGAAATCCGGGATCAGCCGATCCTTCGACCAGTCGCCGCCGCCGATGACATTGCCGGCGCGCACGGTGGCAACACTGATATCGCGCTCCTTGAAGAAGCTGTCGCGATAGCTCTGGACCACGAGCTCGGTGCAGGCTTTGGAATTGGAGTAGGGGTCCTTGCCGCCGAGCGTATCGCTTTCGATAAAAGGAACGCCGCTGCCATTGTTGGCATAGACCTTGTCGGAGGTAACGACCAGAACCGTCCTGACCGAGGGTGTATCGCGCACTGCATCCAGAACGTTTGCAGTTCCCATCACATTGGTCGCGAAGGTCTCGGTGGGATTTTCATAGGAGCGCCGCACCAGCGCCTGTGCTGCCATGTGGATGACGATTTCGGGTTCGAAATCGATGAGGCGCTGCTTGAATGCTACTGCATCTCTGATGTCGGCTATGTGGTGGCCCTGCCCGTTCCAGGGCGAAAGCCGCGCATAAAGGGAGGGGCTGGTTTCGGGTTCCAGCGAAACCGCCGCAACCTCCGCGCCGAGCTTTTCCAGCCACAGCGAAAGCCATGATCCTTTGAACCCCGTATGTCCCGTCAGGAACACGCGCCTGCCATTCCAGAAGTCGGTCAGGCCCATATCTTCCACGGCGCCTTTCCGGAACTCCAGAGCTCCTCGAGCTGGTTGCGCTCGCGCAGCGTATCCATCGGCTGCCAGAAGCCGTCGTGGCGGAAGGCGGCCAGCTGCTTATTGGCTGTCAGCCACTGCATCGGACCGGCTTCCCAGATCGTGTCGTCGTCTTCGATAAGGTCGATGACGGAAGGATGCAGCACGAAGAAGCCGCCGTTGATGCGCTGGCCGTCGCCCTTCGGTTTCTCGATGAAGGCAGTCACTACATCGTTCTCGATGTTCGTCGCGCCGAAGCGGCCCGGGGGCGTCACCGCACACATCGTCGCCTTCAGGCCGTGGCTGCGGTGGAAGGCGATTTCCGAGGTGATGTCGATATCGGCGACACCGTCGCCATAGGTCAGGCAAAAGGGCTCGTCTGGGCTCAGGTGGTCGCGAATGCGTCGGATACGACCGCCCGTCATGGAGTTCATGCCGGTATCGACAATGGTCACCTTCCAGCTGGGCTTCGAACCCTTGTGATATTCGATCGCGTTGGTGGCGAGGTCGACGGTGATGTCGCTGTGATGCAGGAACAGGTTTACGAAATATTCCTTGAGCATGTAGCCCTTGTAACCGGCGCAGATGATGAAATCATTCAGGCCGTGATGGGCATAGATGTTCATGATGTGCCAGAGGATCGGCTTTTCACCGATCTCGACCAGAGGCTTGGGCCGCACGCTGGTCTCTTCGGCGAGGCGCGAACCCAGACCACCTGCCAGAATTACGACTTTCATCCCAGGCGAACTCCAAAGGGTCTGATAATATTCATTGCCGCCGGCAGGCACCTGGCGAGTATGTCCGGTATGCGGGCAAGGATCTCTGCGGAGCGCAACGGCAGTAACTTCATCGTGATGCCGGTATCCGACTTCGTTCTTGTGCGAGGCTTGCCTTTAGCTGACGCGAAAATAACCGGCAGCCGCGTGGCGTCCGCTCGCCCGGCTGAGTGGCTTGCCGGTAGTCTGCTGGAATTATTTGCTATTTTCGCAGCGCCGCGCGCATCGGCGCTGCATGCCTATGATTTTTAAGGGGTAAGAAAAGCACTCTGCGGGAACGAGGCGTTCAGAGAATGCGATCGAGCTTATGCTGGATATGCAGATTGGGCATTAACCCGGCCGTATGGGCGGCACGATAGGCGTTGCGTGCGGCATCGAAGGTCACGCCCCACATGATGGCGCTCAGAAGAAAGGCGATGATGTAGACCTGAATCCGCATGAGGCCATCGAAATGGAGTATGTTGGCATTAATGTGGCAATGTTGAAGCGGCCCCGTGACGGGGCGGCTTCTCGACTGAAATTATTGGAAAATAAGCTCTTTCGAGAAGGAATGGTGCCCAGAAGAGGACTCGAACCTCCACGCCTCGCGGCACAGGTACCTGAAACCTGCGCGTCTACCAATTCCGCCATCTGGGCGACGGAGAGCCATGTACGGGCGTGGCCCTTTGCTGTCAACGGGGTTTTTGAAGTTTTCCTGACAGTATGCAAAAAAAGCGTCATGAAGCCGTGACCGCACCGCACAGGTCGTGGATGGCATGGTGTGTTTCTTCACCCTATATGAGGGATAGTGGAAAGGAACCGCCATGTTCGACCTTCGCCTCGCTCTTCTTGCCGGTCTGCTTGCCGCGGCGCCGCTGGCCGAGGCTGTTGCGGCCTCGCCGTCGCTTGGGCCTGTCAATACGCAGTCGACGATCTGTGACTACCGCGGCTGCTTTGGGTTCGGCCCGCAACAGTGGCATCGCCCGGCCTATGTCCAACCGAACTATCGCCCGCCCAATGCCGCCGGTCCGAAATATTACCAGCCGCCCGGCGCCCTGCCGCCAAGGTTGACCTATGATCCGCCGCCGGTGCAGCGGGTGCGGCCCTCGGCGGACGATCGCAGCCGTCATGTGGAATGGTGCAGGAACGAATACCGCTCTTACAATCCGCGCACCGATCGTTTCGTGACTTACGAGGGCATCTACAAGACCTGCCGCTCGCCTTATCGCTGAGTATCAGCTTTCCAGCGAGGCCCGGTCGGTATGGCCGAGATCGCGGTCGGGCTCGATGATGTCGCGCACTCGTTGCTTGAGTTCTTTGGGTCCGGGAAAACCGCCGTCGCGCTTGCGCTCCCAGATCAGATCGCCATTGATGCGGATTTCGAAATTGCCGCCGGTGCCGGGAATGAGCGCCACTTCTCCAAGACTGTCCGTAAAGGTTTGCAGCAGTTCCTGTGCCATCCAGGCGGCACGCAGCAGCCAGTTGCACTGGGTGCAGTAGAGGATCGTCACGCGGGCTTTCTCGGTCATGGGAGACTCCTTTTATCCGTGGGATCTAAGGACTTCTAAAAGGCGCTGCAATGGACCGCCGCCGAATCGGCACGCCGAAAGTTCGGATTCAGTCTTTTTTGATAATTTTCCGTTAGCTATTCCAAACTGGTGTTCTTCGCGGATGAATGAAGCACCTTCAGTTTTGTTTTGCGTAACGGTGCTCATGCGTTCCACGGCTGTCCCAGCGATCCTTCTTGCTTGCCTTGCTCTGGCGGGCTGCTCGTCGGCTTCCGGTCCGGAAACTCTTTCGGCCGGCGCCACTCCGAAACCGTCGAAGGAAATCACCGCTTCCGTCACCCCGCCGCCGGCGTCTGTGCCGCAGACCACAGGCCCGGCAGCCGAAACGGACGATGCGATACCCCAGGCAAGCCTTGCCTGGGAAGCACCTGCGCCTGCGCCGCGCGCCTTCTCGGCGATGACGCCTTCAGCCGTTTCACAGCCGGGGATGCCGGTTCCGAGCGAACGCCCCGTCGAATTCGCCATGGCGGCGGCACCCGCCATCGAGCCGCCGACCCGCGGTCGCTCGCGCGTCTATGGCTATGGTTTCCGCGATGCCAAGCCGATCAACTTCGGCAGGATTTCGCCGCGCAAGCTCCCGGTCCACGGTGTCGACGTTTCCCGCTGGCAGGGCGACATTGATTGGGAAACCTTGCGGACCCGCGGCGCGAATTTCGCCTTCATCAAAGCGACGGATGGCGGCGACCATTTGGATCCGATGTTCAAGACCAATTGGCGGCGCGCCAAGGAGGCCGGCATCAAGCGCGGCGCCTATCACTTCTTCTATTGGTGCCGCACGGCCGGCGAACAGGCCGACTGGTTTATCCGCAACGTGCCGCGTGACCCGGATGCACTGCCGCCGGTCATCGATGTGGAATGGAACGGCGAATCGAGCTGCAAGGTGAAGCTCTCCCGCGCTCGCGTGCAGGAAAAGATGCAGGTCTTCATGGAGAAGATCGAGCGGCACTATGGCAAGCGCCCGATCATCTACACCGCCCCGGATTTCTACGCCGACAATCTCGAAGGCGCCTTCCAGAACTATCACTTCTGGCTGCGTGCGGTCGCGGAACATCCCTCCAAGGTCTATCCGAACCGGAAGTGGCTCTTCTGGCAATATTCCGGCTCCGGCCTGTCGCATGGCGTCGAAGGCCGTATCGACCTCAACGTGTTCCGCGGGAGCGAGGAAGAGTGGCATCGCTGGGTGGCGGGGCTTTAAAAGCAAAAGGCTGGCACAGGGCCAGCCTCCGATTTCGTGTTGGGCCTGAAGGGGGGCACCGAAACTCGGATAGTCCCCTTACTCGTCGCCCATCTTTAGCGCGGCAATAAACGCTTCCTGCGGAATTTCCACCTTGCCGAACTGGCGCATGCGCTTCTTGCCGGCCTTCTGCTTGTCGAGCAGCTTGCGCTTGCGGGTGGCGTCGCCGCCATAGCACTTCGCGGTCACGTCCTTGCGCAGCGCCGAGATCGTTTCGCGGGCGATCACGTTACCGCCGATCGCAGCCTGGATCGGGATCTTGAACATGTGCTTCGGAATCAGCTCCTTGAGCTTTTCGCACATGTCGCGGCCGCGCTTTTCGGCGGCCGTGCGATGCACCATCATCGATAGCGCGTCGACAGGCTCGCCGTTGACGAGGATCGACATCTTCACGAGGTTGCCCTCGCGATGGTCGGTGAGTGTATAGTCGAAGGAGGCATAACCTTTCGAGATCGACTTCAGCCGGTCGTAGAAATCGAAGACGACTTCGTTGAGCGGCAGGTCATAGGTCAGCATCGCGCGCGTGCCGACATAGGTGAGCTCGATCTGGATGCCGCGCCGGTCCTGGCAGAGCTTCAGGATACCGCCGAGATAGTCGTCCGGTGTCAGGATCGTTGCGCGGATCCACGGCTCGTGGATTTCCGAGATCTTGACGACATCGGGCATGTCGGCCGGGTTGTGCAGCTCGCGCTCAGTGCCATCTGTCATGTACATCTTGTAGACAACGGACGGTGCGGTGGCGATAAGGTCAAGATCGAACTCGCGCTCCAGCCGCTCCTGGATGATTTCGAGATGCAGGAGGCCCAGGAAACCGCAGCGGAAACCGAAGCCGAGTGCGGCAGACGATTCCATTTCGAAGGAGAAGGAAGCGTCGTTGAGGCGAAGCTTGCCCATGGCGGCGCGCAGATCTTCGAAATCGGCCGCATCGACCGGAAAGAGACCGCAGAACACGACGGGCTGCGCCGGCTTGAAGCCCGGCAGCGCTTCGGCGGTTGGGCGCTTGTCTTCGGTAATGGTATCGCCGACGCGGGTATCGGCCACTTCCTTGATCGAAGCGGTGATGAAGCCGATCTCGCCGGGGCCGAGGCTGTCGACATTGACCATCTTGGGCGTCAGCACACCGACGCGCTCCACCTGGTATTTCGCATCCGTGCCCATCATCCGCACGGTCTGGCCCTTGGTCAGCACGCCGTCGATGACGCGCACAAGGACCATGACGCCGAGATAGGTATCGTACCAGCTGTCAACGAGCAGTGCCTTCAGCGGCGCCTTCTCGCCGCCGGGGCTCTTCGGTGCCGGCAGCTTATGAACGATCGCTTCGAGCACGTCGGGAATGCCGAGGCCGGTTTTCGCCGAAATCAGCACGGCCTCGGAAGCATCGATGCCGATCACTTCCTCGATCTGTTCCTTGATGCGCTCCGGCTCGGCAGCCGGAAGGTCGATCTTGTTGAGGACGGTGACGATCTCATGATTGTTGTCGATCGCCTGGTAGACGTTGGCGAGCGTCTGGGCTTCCACGCCTTGGCTGGCATCGACGACGAGCAGCGAACCCTCGCATGCCGACAGCGACCGGGAAACTTCATAGGCGAAGTCGACATGGCCGGGCGTGTCGATCAGGTTGAGGACATATTTCTCGCCGTTGTTCGCCTGGTAGTGCAGGCGCACGGTCTGTGCCTTGATGGTGATGCCGCGCTCGCGCTCGATATCCATATTATCGAGCACCTGCTCGGACATTTCGCGCTCGGCAAGGCCGCCGGTCGTCTGGATGAGGCGGTCAGCAAGCGTCGATTTGCCGTGGTCGATGTGGGCCACGATCGAGAAGTTGCGGATATGGGATAGCGGGGTGGTCGAATTGGTGCTCATGCGCGCCATATAGCAGCGTGCAGATCGCCCGCAAAGCGGTAATTATCCCGCCGTTTACGCTATTTTGCTATCCAGGGAGCGTGCCTCAGACGGGCCACTTCTCCAGCCGCCAGGCCGAATCCCAGAACATCCATTCATATTGCGAGGCACGCACGAAGACGTCCATCATCTGCTGGCGTTCCATCAGGGAGGCGGCGCGCCCGGCAATATCGGTCAAAGCGATGACCTCACGAGCGCCGGCCGCGAATTGGGGATCGCCATAGGTATTGATCCAGGCCTGGAAGACGTTGCCCTCGATCGCCGGCCTGCTCTTGATGCCTTCTCCGACATGCCAGTAGATCCAGAAGCACGGCAGGATGGCCGAGAGCGCGACGGCATAAGAGCTGTGATAGGCCGTCGCCAGCAGGAAATTCGTATAGGCGAAGCAGGATGGCGAGGGCTCGGCCGCCGTCACATCCGCGCTCGAAATACCGAACTGTGTCAGGAAACCGGCATGCAGACCCTGCTCGACCGTGATCGCTTTCTGAGCCGACCCGAGAAAGCGCAGCACCTGGGCATTGTCGGGCGCCTTTGCGGCGACGATCGCAAGGCAGCGGGCATAGTGCTTCAGATAGATCGCGTCCTGCAGGATGTAATGCCGGAACACCTCCGGCGGCAGCGTGCCGTCGGAAAGCCGTTCCAGCAACGGCAATCGCTCGATCTCGGCCATGATTGGCTTGATCCGGTCCCAGGCGGCAGCCGTGAAGCTTCCCGCCGTCTCAGTGCCTTGCGCAATACCGTCCATCTTGTTCTCCGCTCTTGAATGCCGCTGCCATTTATCGACGGCGCTATGGTGAAAGCAAGGCCACTCATGAGAACTTGATTCCATCATTGGATCATGTATTTCTCCTATAGTGGAATCATGGATCGGAAGATGGAACAGGAATTCGAACAGGCGATCGGCATTCGCATCCGCACGTTGCGGCTGGAAAAAAGCCTCACTTTGGATGATCTCGCCAATGCCTCAGGGGTGAGCCGCGCCATGATCTCCCGTATCGAGCGTGCAGAGGCGAGTCCAACAGCCTCGCTTCTGGCGAGGGTTTGTGCTGCTCTTGGCCTCTCATTATCCGAATTCTTTGCCGACGAAGCGCAGGCGGCATCGCCGCTCTCGCGCCGTCAGGATCAGCAGGTCTGGCGCGATCCCGAAACCGGCTATATGCGCCGCGCCGTTTCTCCGTCGGGTACGGCCTCGGATGTCGATATCGTCGATGTTGAGTTTCCCGCCGGTGCACGGGTCGCCTTCCCGCCGCACGCAGCCAGCCGCGGCATGACCCAGCATGTTTGGCTCTTCGACGGCGAGCTGGAAATGACCGTCGGCGAAACCGTTCACCGCCTCAAGCCTGGCGACTGCCTCTTCATGCCGGTCGGTGACGGCCATGTCTTTCACAATCCGGGTCACGCGCCGGCACGCTATTGCGTCGTGCTGGACCACGGCACCCGCTAACTCACGCGCTCATTGACCAGGAACCATCATGTCGACCATCCGTCTTCTCTCCGCCGCCGAAGCCTATGCAGCCATTCCCGATCTTTGCGAGGTGCTTGCCGATTGCGTCAACGGCGGCGCTTCGGTCGGCTTTATGCAGCCCTATACGCCGGCTGGTGCAGAACCCTATTGGCGGGGCGTCGCCGAAGCAGTGGCTGATGGCGCTACTCTCCTCTTCGGCGCCGAAATGGATGGCAAAATAGTCGGCACCGTGCAGGTCGGCGCTGCCCAGATGCCGAACCAGCCGCATCGCGGCGACCTGAAGAAGCTGCTTGTTCATCGCTCCGCTCGCGGTCACGGCCTGGCGCGCCTCCTGATGGAGATGGCCGAGCAGGAAGCGGCCCGTCGCGGCAAGACGATCCTCGTTCTCGACACGGCAACCGGCAGCGATGCCGAAGCGATTTATCCGCGTCTCGGCTGGGAGCGCGTCGGCGTCATCCCCGATTATGCGCTTTGGCCGGAAGGCGGGTTTTGCGCCACGACGCTTTTCTACAAGCGGGTGGGCTGAGGGTTCTGCGTGAAGGCGGCGATGGCATCTGCGAGCGCCGATGCGGGCGTCCAATGCAATGCCTTCCAGCCGAATTGCGCCGCAGCCGCAATATTCTCCTCGATATCGTCGATGAAGCCGATGTCTTCAGGCGCCACACCGACGCCATCGGTCACGAGGCGGAAAAAAGCACTTTCGGGCTTTCGAGCACCAAGGGCTGCGGAATAGAAGATGCCGTCGAAAAGCGCGCCGAGTTCGAGCACGTCGCGCAAGTAAGCCGCCCGCCTGTGCTCCTGATTGGTGGCAAGATAAAGAAGCGTGCCTTCGTCCTTCAGGCGGGCGAGGTCGGCAAGCAACTGCCGGTCCAGCCGGGAATCATTTTCAAACCAGTAATTGAGCAGTTTCTCGGCGGTAAGATGCGGAGCGATCCGGCCGAGAATTTCCGTCAGACGGGGTTCTATCGGCTCTTCGCCCGTAATGATCCCCGGCCAGTGCGGCATGAAGAACTCCCGCTGAAGCAAGGACGGCGACAGGCCGAGGTCGCGCTCGAGGTAAGTAAAAAGCGGCAGACCGTCAGCTGGCCGTCCGTGAACCAGCACGCCATCGACATCGACCATCAGGATTTTCATGGGACTTAATCTCTTGGGGAAAAGGGACGCATTCTGAAATCGGCTTGAACGTGGCGTCATCTTTCGTGGCGATCAAGACGTGTTCAACGGCTTTTTTCTTGGGGCGGGCCTGTGTAAGGCTTGAGTCTGACAGACTGATTTGCGGAGGACACTCGTGCGCGTCATCTATTCCGAAGACCACAAGCTGCGCGATGCGAAGACGGAGCTCCACGACGGCCAGCTCGTGACGCCCTTCGAGGCACCGTTCCGGGCGGAATGGATTCTCGCCGCGGTGAAGAACGCGGGCTTCTCGGATGTTGTTGCGCCGGAAGCTCACGGCCTCGAAACGGCGCGCAAGGTCCATGATCCGGCCTATCTGGAGTTTCTGGCGATCGTCTGGGATCGCTGGGTGGCCGCGGGATATACGGGCGAGGCGATTGCCAACTCCTTCCCCGTCCGCCGCACCGGCCAGCGCATACCGGAAAACATTGTCGGCGCGATCGGCCATTATGCCAATGCGGCCGACACGTCCATCACCAAGGGCTCTTACGAGGCAGCCGTTGCCTCCATGCGCTGCGCGATATCGGGCGCGGATTGGCTGAATGCCGGCAACCGCTTCGCCTTCGCGCTCTGCCGCCCGCCGGGTCATCACGCCGGCATCGACCTCTTCGGCGGCTATTGCTTCATCAACAATTCCGGCGTCGCGGCCCAGCGTCTGCTCGATCACGGCGCAAAGAAGGTCGCCGTGCTCGACGTCGATTTTCATCACGGCAATGGCACGCAGGATCTCTTTTATCGCCGCAGTGATGTCTTCACCGCCTCGCTGCATGGCGATCCCATCCACGCCTTTCCCTATTTCCTCGGCCATGCCGATGAAGCAGGCGAAGGGGAAGGCGAGGGCACTAACCGTAATTACCCGATGGCACCCGGCACCACATTCGATGTCTGGTCATCGGCATTGTCCGATGCGCTCTCGCGTATCAAGGGCTTTGGCGCCGAAGCAATCGTTGTCGCCCTCGGCGTGGACACGTTCGAGCGCGACCCGATCTCCTTCTTCAAGCTGAAATCGGAGGATTTCATCCGTATGGGCGAGATGATCTCCGGTGCCGGTTTGCCCGTCGTCACCTGCATGGAGGGCGGTTACGGCCTGCCGGAAATTGGCCTCAACGTCGCCAATGTGCTCAAGGGATTGGAAGCCTGATCGCTGCCCATGACCGAGGAGACCATTCCATCCGATGTTCCGACGCCGCGTATGCTGAGCTGGGCGCGCAACTCGACCATCTACCGCCTCGAACGGCGCATGATGACCGAGAAGCAGCTCTTTGACGCCATCACGCGCAAGGCGAAGGAGAAATTCGAGGATATCAGCGCAGCCCAGCTGAAGGCCGTTGCTGATTTCGCTGTCAACTTCGCCTATGACAACAAGGCGATCGACGATAGCGCCTATGCCAAGATCAGTACGCGTTCTGCCGTGCGCAGCGGCAAGTCGAAGCGCGCCATCGCCCGGAAGCTTGCAGTCAAGGGCATCTCCAGCGACAGGGTTGAGTCAGCGCTTGAAGAGGTTGACGATCTCTATGCCGCGGCGATATTCGCCCGCAAGCGTGCCTTCGGGCCTTTCCGTCGCGAGGAACTCGACGAAAAACGGAAGGCAAAAGAGCTCTCCGCCTTCGCCCGCAACGGCTTCAGCTTCGAGATCGGCAGGAAGGTCTTCGACATGAGTTTCGAAGACGCAGAAGAGATCATCCTCTCAGGCCGCCTCTGACATCGCATCAAGCCTTTTGCTGCCCCGATCAGAAGTTTGAATTTGTCGCTCATGCGCTGTCCTCATATGAAGAGCGCAATCGGAGAAGCATATGGAAGAAAGAACGAACGTCGGAACGAGCACCTTGACGGCGCAGACGCCCGCAGCGTTTGGCGGTGTGGCCGCCGGCGGGATGATGTGTCTCATGTCCATGTCCTCTGTGCAGTTCGGCGCGGCTTTGTCCTCCTCAGCCATCGCCACTTATGGGCCGATCGGCGCCACCTGGCTGCGCCTTGCCTTTGCGGCCACTATCCTCGCGATCGCCGTGCGTCCGCGCATGTCAAGCTACAGCCGCGCTCAATGGACGAGTGCCCTGGTCCTCGGCACCACGACGGCGCTGATGACGATGAGCTTTTTCTCGTCGATCGAACGCATTCCGCTCGGTCTCGCCGTAGCGATCGATTTTCTCGGGCCGCTTTCGGTCGCGACGATTGGTTACGGATTGAACTGGCGCCTCATCTGGCCGCTTGTCGCCGCTTTCGGCGTTCTGGCTCTCGCCCATGACGGCGAAGGTTGGGTTGGAGATCCCCTCGGTGTCCTCTTTGCATTCGGCGCTGGAACCGGCTGGGCGATCTATATCGTGCTCACGAAGAAGATCGGCGCAAGCTTCAGGGGGCTGGAAGGACTTTCCATGTCGCTCATGGTCGCCGCTCTGGTGGCGACACCCTTCGGCTTCTCGGGTGCCGTGCCGAAGCTCGATGCTTTCGGTCTGGTCGAAATGGTGGGCCTTGCCATTCTCGTGCCGCTGCTGCCCTACACGCTGGAGCTGATCGCGCTGCGTCGCATGCCGACCGCCTCCTTCGGCATCCTCATGAGCCTCGAACCAGCCATTGCAGCCCTCGCAGGCTTCGTCATTCTGGCCCAGCCGATGACGTTTCTGCAAATGGCCGGGACGGCTCTGGTCGTTGCCGCAAGTGCGGGTGCGACCTTTTCGGCAAGGCAGTAAAGGGTCAGCCCGTCTTCTTTGCGGGATCGTCGAGTGCCGGATTGTAGAAGAGCGACAGCGTCAGGCTCTTTGCGATCCGTTCCGCTGTCGCCACGAACCAGTCCCTGGCTTCCGGTGTCGGGGCCACGTCTTCGAGCGTTCGCGAAAACAGCGAAAGCCATTTCGGGAAAAGATCGGGCGTCATGTTCGCCACGCCGAGATGCGCCCGCACCGGCTTGCCGCCATAGGCGCCGCTGCGGAAAGCAACAGAGGACCAAAAGCTCTTCATCTTTTGCATATGTTCGGGCCAGCGGCCGGAAAGCCGCGCATCGAAGACCGGTCCGAGCTCGGGATGCGCGAGTACCCGCCCGTAGAAAGTCTCCACCAGCTTCGAAATGAAGGCCTCGTCCACGCCAATCACCTTCATCTCGGCTTCGGCTTTTTCACGGATGGCGGCAATATGCGCGGCCCGTCCCTGTATCTCGCTATTCATCTTTAACCCCGGTGCTGCTTGTGGCCTCCATATAGGTTGGCGCGCCGCGTCGGCAAAGCGCGATCGGCCGATCGCGTCAATCTGTCAATCTCGCGGGGTTTCGATCTTGACCCACGTGTTGCGTCCCTCTAAGTTTAGAATAATTCTAAATTATTGGAGACTATCGATGCTCGCCCGGTTTTTCAGATCACCGAAACGGTCCTTCCGATCTCTCTCCGAGCAGGAAATCCTGGCGCTTGCTATCGCCTCGGAAGAGGATGACGCTCGCATCTACCTCGCTTATGCCGAACATCTGCGACAGGAATTTCCGGCCTCCGCCAAGGTATTCGAGGATATGGCCGAGGTGGAGGACACGCACCGCAGGTCGCTGATCGAAATGCACCGCCAGCGCTTTGGCGAGCGTATTCCCCTCATACGCCGCGAGCATGTCGAAGGCTTTTACGAGCGCAAGCCAGGCTGGCTGCGCGCCAATCTCTCCCTCGATGCGATCAGGCAGGAGGCCGAAGCGATGGAGGAGCAGGCCTATCGCTTCTATGTCGAAGCGATCAAGCAGACCTCTGACGCCTCTACCCGCCAGCTTCTCGGCGATCTTGCACTTGCAGAGCAAGGCCACGAGGATATTGCTCGCATGCTCGGCGACAAGCACACGCCCGAAGACGTGAAGAGGGAAGAGGATGAGACAGCACGCCGACAGTTCGTGTTGACCTATGTACAACCGGGTCTCGCCGGTCTCATGGATGGCTCGGTCTCCACGCTGGCACCAATCTTTGCCGCGGCCTTTGCCACGCAGGATACCTGGCAGACCTTCCTCGTCGGCCTGTCGGCCTCTGTTGGTGCCGGCATTTCGATGGGCTTCACGGAAGCCGCCCATGACGACGGCAAGATCTCCGGCCGCGGCTCGCCGATCAAGCGCGGCCTTGCCTGCGGTATCATGACGGCGCTCGGCGGCCTCGGCCACGCGCTGCCCTATCTCATCCCGCAATTCTGGACCGCGACCGTCACCGCCGCCATCATCGTTTTCTTCGAACTCTGGGCGATCGCATTCATCCAGAACAAATATATGGAAACGCCGTTCCTGCGCGCCGCCTTCCAGGTCGTCGTCGGCGGTGGCCTCGTCCTCGCAGCCGGCATTTTTATCGGGAATGCGTGAACGGCGCTCGAGCGTAGCCGAGCGAAACACGGATGGCAGCGCGAGAGCATCCTGGAATGAAAAAGGCCGGCTTTCGCCGGCCTCTCCCACAGTCCCCTCGAAACGTCTTACTTGAGAGCGCCGACCAGAACGTCGCGGCCATTCTCAATGGTTACCCAGCGGCCGGCATTGAAGCTCGACTGGCGCTTGATGAACGTATAGGGCGTCGAAAACCACGGCTTGACGTCGGAAGCGAGGTTGTCGAGCACGAAATCGCCTTCGGCAGTACGCAGCGTCAGCACGGCATGACCTTCGCCATCGGGCTTGCGCACGACGGTCATCAGCAGATCGGCAGGCGAGAAGCCGCGCTGGATGAGGATACGGCGCTTCAGAAGCGCGAAATCCTCGCAGTCACCGGCCGTGGTCGGATAGGCCCAGACCTCGTCCTTGCCGTAGATTTCCTTGTCGGTCATTGGCGTGATCGTGCGGTTGACGGTCGTGTTGACCGAACGGACCGTTGCCCACCTGGCGCCCGTCATCGCGACCGGGCCGGTATTGCGGTCGGCACCGCATTCGCTGCGGTGCGTTTGACAGAAGTCGTAATGACCAACCGGCTGCGATGTCGCATTGCCGGTCACCATGGAGGCATTCTTGCTCGGAGCCGGAATAGCGGCCGGCGCCATTGCAAACACGGCCATCATGGCCACGAGGAAACCCTTGATCCGCACGCCCTACTTCCCTGCATCGCCCTTTATTTATTAACAAAGAGTTAACGGAGAGGGCCGAAAGGAGTCAATCGTTACTTCTTGGGAGGGCCGTACAACTCGCAGACATGGTTAAAATGCAACATAACCTTTGGATGATCGAACAGATCTTGTTCAACCGTGACCTTCTATTTGGGCAGTTGCGTATGCTTTGATGGGGGACCGGCTTCAGCTCAGCGGATCATCCCTTTGACGGCGGTGCGCAGCCGTTCGATGTCCTGCGGGCGCGAAAGCCGGTGATCGCCATCGCGAATGAAGGTCAGCAGCACGTCGTCCGCCGGAAGATGTTCCACGAGCTTCATCGCATGCAGATAGGGGATATCGGCATCTTTCATACCCTGCAGGATATGGATCGGGCAGCCCGTTTCGATGATCCCGGTCAGCACCCGGTTCTGGCGGCCATCCTCGATCAGCGCGCGCGTATAGATGTTGGGCTCCGGGCTATACTGCGAGCGTTCCTCGAAATAGCCGCGCTCTTCCAGCGAGGCGCGTTCCTTCTTCTTGAGGTTCGGCTCGATCAGATCGGAGGTGAAATCCGGCGCCGGCGCGATCAGCACAATGCCGTCAAGCTTTGGCCCGCCGCCCTTCGCCAGCTCCTGTGCAACCCGCAACGCGATCCAGCCGCCCATCGAAGACCCGATGAGGATCATTCGTTCCGGGGCGGTATTGCGGATCACCGCGAGCGCCTCCTCCAGCCAGCGCGAGATCGTGCCGTCGGTGAAGGCGCCGCCGGAAAGCCCGTGGCCGGAATAGTCGAGGCGGATGCAGGCGGCACCCAGTTCCTCCGCCAGCCGGTCGATTTCGACAGCCTTGCTGCCGCTCATGTCCGATCGGTAGCCGGATAGCCAAATGAGAGCGGGAAGATCGGTGTTGGCCTTCGCCGGGCGTATCAGCATGGCGATCTGCCGCGCCGCCGCGCCTTCGCCGACATCAAGGAACTTGGGCTCAAGAACGGACATCTGGTCGGACATCGGGCGAAACTCCTGTTGTTTTGGCCTATAAAACAGATTCTTGACGGGCTGACAGCAGGTGATTTTTCCGCTAAAGGATGTTATTGAATCCGTTGCAGCGATGGTGTGACCCGTTTGTGCCCCTTTTCGAACTGGGACACGAAGCTGCAACGTTCCGAACAACGCGAGGAGAATACGACCATTCGCAGACCCTTTAAAACCGACGCGCCCGTGAAGGATGGACCGCGCTCGAATCGGGATATCCGCATTCCCAAAGTTCAGCTGATTGCTGCTGACGGACAGAATATGGGCGTCGTGCCCACCGACCAGGCCTTGAGAATGGCGGAAGAAGCCGGCCTCGACCTCGTCGAAATTTCCCCCAATGCCGAACCGCCTGTGTGCAAGATCCTCGATCTGGGCAAGCTGAAATATGCCAACCAGAAGAAGGCTGCCGAGGCGCGTAAGAAGCAGAAGATTGTCGAAGTCAAAGAAATCAAGATGCGCCCGAACATCGACACCCATGACTATGAGGTGAAGATGAAGGCGATGGGTCGCTTCTTTGACGAAGGTGACAAAGTGAAGGTGACGCTGAAGTTCCGCGGCCGCGAAATGGCCCACCAGGAACTCGGTATGAGGCTTCTCCAACAAGTTAAGGCCGACACGCTCGAGATTGCCAAGGTCGAGGCCGAGCCCAAGCTCGAAGGCCGCCAGATGATGATGGTGCTGGCGCCGAAGTGACCGGTGCCGCATCCTTTCGCTCAAAGCCGTCCGACAGGGCGGCTTTTGTGTTTCTTGCGGATGCAAGAATCCTCTTCTGCCCCGTTGCACTTTCATGACGCTGCGGTTATAAGCGCGCGTCCGAACTGACCGGCAGGGCATGCCGTGGCAGTTTCGAATGCTTGCGGGCAGGTTTCGTCACTGGACCCGCAGATCAACAACAAACGCTCCCGCGCCTTTGGCGAAGACCGTAAAGCCGGCTTTCGCAGAAGGGCTTCTTTGATGAAGCATGTGAGGAGCTCTCAGAACGGAGTAGCAAAATGCCCAAGATGAAGACGAAGTCCTCTGCCAAGAAGCGGTTCAAGATCACCGCGACCGGCAAGGTCAAGGCGGCTGCCGCTGGCAAGCGCCATGGCATGATCAAGCGCACGAACAAGTTCATTCGCGATGCACGTGGCACGATGGTTCTGGCAGAACCCGATGGCCGTAAGGTCGTGAAGAACTATCTGCCGAACGGTCTCTGAGACTATTCCGGTAACGCGTTAGATTAAGGAGATCATGAAATGGCACGTGTAAAAAGAGGCGTCACCGCCCACGCCAAGCATAAGAAGGTTCTGAAGCAGGCCAAAGGTTTCTACGGCCGCCGCAAGAACACCATCCGTACCGCCAAGGCCGCCGTCGATCGCGCCAAGCAGTACGCATATCGCGACCGCAAGGTTAACAAGCGCAACTTCCGCGCCCTCTGGATCCAGCGTATCAACGCTGCCGTCCGCGAATTCGGCCTGACCTATGGCCGCTTCATCGACGGCCTGAACAAGGCTGGCATCGAAGTCGACCGTAAGGTTCTGTCCGACATGGCAATCCATGAGCCGGAAGCATTCGGCGCGCTGGTTGCTGCCGCCAAGAAGGCCCTTGAGTACCTCAAGGAAACTGGCACGGCTAACGAGTTTGAAGGCGCGGTTCGTTAACCAGCGCTTCCCAAACTTGACGCTTTTTTGAATTTTGGGAAACCCGCGCTGGTTTGGGCTAGCGCGGGTTTTTCTTTCTTTGTACTGCTGGCGCCGGCCGCTCGGCCCGCCTTTCGAACGCCGCCTGATCTGGACGGAAAGAAGACAATGTCAGATATCGACCAGCTTAAATCCTCTCTGCTTGCCGAAATTGCCGCCGCCAATGACGAACAGACGCTCGAAGCCGTCCGTGTTTCGGCACTCGGCAAGAAGGGCTCCGTCTCCGAGCTTCTGAAGACGCTCGGCGCGATGACGCCGGAGGAGCGCCAGACGCGCGGCGCTGTCATCAATGCTCTGAAGAACGAGGTGACCGACGCTCTCATCGATCGTAAGACGGTGCTGAAGGAAGCGGCGATCAATGCCCGTCTGAAAGCCGAAACGGTCGATGTCAGCCTGCCGGTACGTTCATCGCCCGCCGAGCGCGGCCGTATCCATCCGATCAGCCAGATCGTCGACGAAATCACTGCGATCTTCGCCGACATGGGCTTCTCGATCGCCGAAGGTCCAGACATCGAGAGCGACTATTACAATTTCACGGCTCTGAATTTTCCCGAGGGACACCCGGCCCGCGAGATGCACGACACCTTCTTTTTCAATCCGGATGAGAAGGGCGAGCGCAAGGTTCTGCGTACACATACCTCGCCGGTGCAGGTGCGCACCATGGAAGCGCAGAAGCCGCCGATCCGCATCATCATCCCCGGCAAGACCTACCGCCAGGATTCCGACGCTACCCATTCGCCGATGTTCCATCAGGTCGAGGGTCTGGTCGTCGACAAGAAGGCCAATGTTGCCAACCTTCGCTGGGTGCTGGAGGAATTCTGCAAGACCTTCTTCGAGGTCGACGGCGTGACAATGCGCTTTCGCCCGTCCTTCTTCCCCTTCACCGAGCCCTCCTTCGAGGTCGATATCCAGTGCGACCGGTCCGGCCCGATCGTCAAGTTCGGCGAAGGCACCGACTGGATGGAAATCCTCGGCTGCGGCATGGTCCACCCGAACGTACTGCGCTACGGCGGACTCGATCCGGACGAATATCAGGGCTTTGCCTGGGGCATGGGCCTAGACCGCATCGCCATGCTGAAATACGGCATGCCAGACCTGCGCGACTTCTTCAACGCCGACGTCCGTTGGATAAACCATTACGGCTTCCGCCCGCTCGACATGCCGACGCTGTTCGGCGGCCTGAGCGTTTAAGGGAGGATTGGACCTATGAAATTCACGCTCTCCTGGCTGAAAGATCATCTGGAAACGGATGCTACGCTCGATGAAATCTGCGCCCGCCTGACTGAGATCGGGCTGGAAGTGGAAGATGTCGACGATAAGGCAGCCTTTAAGCCCTTCGTTATCGCCAAGGTTCTCTCCGCCGAAAAGCATCCGCAGGCCGACCGCCTCAAGGTGCTGATGGTCGATACCGGTCAGGGCGCTCCGGTACAGGTCGTCTGCGGCGCGCCGAATGCGCGTGCGGGTCTCATCGGCGCCTTTGCCGCTCCCGGCACCTATGTTCCCGGCATCGACGTAACGCTGTCGGTCGGCAATATCCGCGGTGTGGAAAGCCGCGGCATGATGTGCTCGGAAAAGGAACTGCAGATCTCCGACAATCACGACGGCATTATCGACCTTCCTGATGATGCGCCCATCGGCACGAGCTACGCCGCCTATGCCCATCTCGACGATCCGGTCATCGAGATCAACCTGACGCCGAACCGCCCGGACTGCACCTCGATCTACGGCATTGCCCGCGATCTTGCCGCCTCCGGCCTCGGCACGCTGAAGACGCGTCCCGCGCCATCCTTCGCTGTCGAAGGAAAAACGCCGGTAAAGCTGACGCTCGATCTCGACGATGCCAAGCTCTGCCCGGGCTTCAGCCTGCGGCTCGTCCGTGGTGTCAAGAATGGCCCGAGCCCGCGCTGGATGCAGCAGCGGCTGCTCGCGATCGGCCTGCGCCCGATCAATGCACTTGTCGATATCACCAACTACATGACCTTCGATCAAGGCCGGCCGATGCACGTCTTCGACGCCGCCAAGGTCACGGGTAACCTGACTGTGCGCCGCGCCCGGGAAGGCGAAACCGTGCTGACGCTCGATCAGCGCGAATACAAGCTCGGCCCGAACAACGTCGTCATCGCCGATGAAGACGGCATCGAATCGATCGGCGGCATCATGGGCGGCGAACATTCCGGCTGCGATGAGAATACCGTCGATGTCCTGATCGAATCCGCTCTCTGGGATCCGATGAACATCGCCAAGTCAGGTCGCGCGCTCGGCATCATCACCGATGCCCGCTACCGTTTCGAACGCGGCGTCGATCCGGAGTATATGATTCCGGGTCTGGAACGCACGACGGAACTGGTGCTTGAACTTTGCGGCGGCACGCCCGCCAGGGCCGAAATCGTCGGCTACAAGGGTTACGAGCCAAAGATCGTCGACTTCCCCTATTCGGAGGTCAAGCGCCTGACCGGCCTGGAGGTTTCGACCGAAGAAAGCAATAGGATTCTGAGCCGTCTCGGTTTCAAGGTTTCGGGCTCCGGAGAACGTGTCTCCGTCGCCGTTCCATCCTGGCGTCCCGATGTCGATGGCAAGGCCGATCTGGTGGAAGAGGTCATGCGCATTCACGGCGTCGACAACATCAAGCCGGCGCCGCTCGAAAGCCATGCTGCCGTCAACGGTAAAATCCTGACGGTGCTGCAGATCCGCACGCGCATCGCCAAGCGCGCTCTCGCCTCGCGCGGCATGCTGGAAGCCGTCACCTGGTCTTTCATTTCCGAAGATCAGGCAAAGCTCTTCGGCGGCGGCTCGGCAGCCCTCAAGCTCGCCAACCCGATCGCGGCCGAAATGTCGGATATGCGCCCCTCGCTGCTGCCTGGCCTGCTGACGGCTGCCCAGCGTAATGCAGACAAAGGCTATGGCGACGTGGCGATCTTCGAAGTCTCTGGTACCTACGAAAACGACACGCCGGAAGGCCAGCGCCGCGTAGCCGGCGGCATCCGCCGCGGCACGGCCTCGCTTGCCGGTGCTGGCCGCATGTGGTCGAATGCCTCAAAGGGTGGCGGCAAGCCGGTCGATGTCTTCGATGCCAAGGCCGATGCGCTCGCCGTCATCGAAGCCTGCGGCCTGCCGACGGGGAATATTCAGATCGAGCAGGGCGGTCCCGAATGGTATCACCCCGGCCGCTCAGGCACGATCAAGATGGGTCCGAAGGTGATCCTCGGTTATTTCGGCGAGTTCCATCCGACCATGCTCGAAAGGCTCGATGTTTCCGGCGCGCTCTGCGGGTTTGAAGTCTATCTCGATGCCATGGCCGAGCCGAAGAAGAAGGCGACCCGTACCAAGCCGGCGCTTGACCTCTCGCCCTTCCAGGCCGTCAAGCGCGACTTCGCCTTCGTCGTCGATAAGACCGTGGAAGCTGGAGCGATCATCAAGACTGCCACCGGTGTCGATCGCAAGCTGATAACGGGCGTCAATGTTTTCGATATTTTCGAAGGCGCCTCGGTCGGCGAAGGCAAGAAATCCGTTGCGATCGAAGTCCAGATCCAGCCGGCCGAGCGCACGCTGACGGACGAGGATTTCGAAGCGCTGACCCAGAAGATCGTCGCAAGCGTTGCCAAGTTCACCGGCGGCGTTTTGCGAGGCTGAGCCGGCTAAGTCGATCTCAAGCAAAACTGGTTTCGCGTCCAGAATTGCGTTGAGCAAAAGATAAAGCGCCCTTTGTGCGTCTGATCAGCGCGCAAAGGGCGCTCTGATTTTATGGACCTGTTTTTCCGAACTTGAGGCGATGCGGGGCCTGCATAGGATGCATAGAATGCATAGGGCGATGATTTGCGGTCTGTTGCAGACGGAAGGTACAGGACCCTACACATGGAGATGATAAAGCTTGCTGACAATCGTCCAGCGGCCTTCGATCTTCAGCAGCGAGAGATAATCAGTGAAGCGCATGCCGGCGAATTCGTCGGTGACTTTCACGGTCGCAGCATCGCCCGATATATCGATGCTGCCGATATCCATGTAAGGCTGGGTGCCCGGTGGCGCTGCCCCTTCCTCGATGATGGCGGCAATGAATTCATCCCGCGAGAGCCATTCCACCGCATTTTCATAGTGCCCGATGATCGAGCTCTTGGGATGGAAAGCTTTCTTCAAGGCTGCCTCGTTGGCGAAGGCCATGCCCTCGACATAGAGATGAACCGTTGCCTCGATTGCCTGCCTGTCAGCCATATCGACACCTCGCCTCGTATTCTGAAGGAAATGATAGAGGGGTCGTCGGCGAAGACAAGGCTGAAAGAAGGAGAGCGGCCGGCGCCGGCCGCTCTCCTTGCGGATGCGAGTATCAGGCTGCGCGTGCCTTCTGGTTTGCGGCAGTCGTTGCAAGCTTCGTCAGAAGCTGGTCGGTCTTGCCTTCTTCCTGCAAAGTCTGATCGAGGAGCATGACGGCGTCCTTGAAGCCCAGCGTCTGCGCCCACGTTTTCAACGTGCCGTAGCGGGCGATTTCATAATGCTCGACGGCCTGGGCCGCGGAAATCAGGCCGGCATCGACGGCCGATGTGCCTTTGAATTCCTCCATGATTTCCTCGCCCTCGGCGATGATACCCTGGATCGCTTCGCAGGTTTTGCCCTGGGCGCGCTTGCCGATGATCTCGAAAACTTGCTGCAGTCGCTCGACATGGCCTTCGGTTTCTTCACGGTGCTTTTCGAAACCTGCCTTCAATTCCGTCGACTGGGCAGCGCGTGCCATCTTCGGCAAAGCACGCAATATCTGCCGTTCGGCGAAATAGATATCCTTGAGCGTATCGTAAAACAGATCTTCCAGTGTCTTTTCCTTGGCCATGGTTCCGTTCCTTTGTTGAGAGATTTGCGCCCTTGGGCGACATTTCTTAGAAGTTGGCACCGGGCTAATTGTTCCCGCGCATTTCGGGTGGAACGACTGCATTGCCCGGGCAATGATGTCGGGAGCACTCGGGAGGACCGCGCATGAAGAAACCAGGATCGATGAAGGGGCTCGAGGATCTCGGCCGAGTGCGCCTGTCGACGAATTTCTTCTTCCGCGATTTCCTCCACTCCGAGATCGCCGATTTCTATCGCATCCCGAACATTCCCGACGATCCCGATCTGGCAATCGAAACGGGCAGCCGCCTTTGCGAGGAATTGTTGGAGCCATTGGAAGCGAGTTTCGGGCGCCTGCACATTCGCTCCGGCTATCGCTCGCCCGCAGTCAATCGCTTCGGCAACGAGAACAAGCTGAATTGTTCGACTAACGCCGCCACTGCTGCCCATCATATCTGGGATGTCAGAGATTTTGACGGCTGCATGGGCGCTGCCGCCTGCATTGCCATCCCGTGGATGGTCGATCACTATACTGATGAAAGCGACTGGCTGAAGCTTGCCTGGTGGATCCATGACCACCTGCCTTATGCCTCGCTCTGTTTCTTCCCGAAGCTATGGGCTTTCAACATCCAGTGGCACGAGCGGCCGAAGCGTGTGATCCAGAGCTATGTACGCCCGCGCGGTATCCTGACCAAGCCGGGGATGGCCAATTGGGAGGGCGATCATTCTGAATGGTATGAGGGCTTTCCGCAGTTCAGAAATTGATGCGGTAGCGGATATGGCCGTCACTCTTGACGTAAGTGTCGTAGAGCGCCTGGGCCGTCTTGTTCTGCTCGCTCGTATGCCAATAGAGTCGCGACCAGCCATTCTTCTTGCAGAGGGTAACGAGGTCGTCCATCAGTGCCCGGCCGACACCCCTGCCGCGCACATTCCCGGAAACGAACAGGTCTTCGAGATAGCAGTCCTTACCTCGAATCCAGGTACCCTCATGCGTCAGGCAGAGCGTGAAGCCCACGACTTCGCCGTCGAGTTCCGCCACCCGCATGAAGATTGCCGACGCCGGATCGAAGATCCGGCGCCAGGTGGAATCGGTGATGTCGGCGTCGACGGTGACCTCGTAGAAAGCGAGATAATCCGCCCAGAGCAGGCGCCAGCGCGCCTCGTCTTCAGGTTTCGCGTCGCGGATCGTCACGGCCATGCCACCACCTCGTTTCATGCGCCCGCCTTATCCAGCAGCGCCATCGCCTCGTCGGAGAGTTTGAGCGTCGTTGCTTTCACCAGGCTGTCAAGCTGGGAAAGGCTCGTAGCACTGGCAATCGGCGCCGTCACGCTCTTCTTGCGCAACAGCCATGCAAGCGAGATTTCCGCAGGCTTTGCGCCCGTTTCGACCGAGACTTTGTCGAGTGCCGCAAGAATGCGCATGCCCTTGTCGTCGAGATATTGGGAAACGCGGCCTTCGCGGGCGCGGCCCTCTGTATCCGCCTTGCTGCGGTACTTGCCCGAAAGGAAGCCGGCTGCAAGGCTGAAATAGGTGATGACGCCGATATCTTCTTTGATGCAGAGATCGGCAAGCGGGCCTTCGAAGCTCGAACGCTCATAGAGGTTATATTCGGGCTGCAGCGCCTGATAGCGCGGCAGGCCTGCTTTGTCGGCGGCATCGAAGGAAGCTTGCAGCTGGCTCGCATCATAGTTGGAGCAGCCGAAGGAGCGGATCTTGCCCTGTTCCTGAAGCTTGGCATAAGCGCCAAGTGACTCTTCATGCCGCGTATCGGTGTCCGGCCAATGTGACAGATAGAGGTCGAGATAGTCGGTCTGCAGCCGGCGCAGAGAATCTTCGATTGCCCTGAGAATGTAATTTGCCTTCAGCGTCCTGCCTTGGCCCATATCCGAGCCGACCTTGGTGATGATGACAACCTTGTCGCGGGAAACCTTTGACCTTTTCAGCCACCTGCCGATGATCTCTTCGGAATCGCCGCCCTTGTTGCCCGGCACCCAGGCGGAATAGACATCTGCGGTATCAATCGTATTGAGGCCGGCACCGAAAAAGCCGTCCAGAATATCAAAGGACGTTTTCTCGTCGGCTGTCCAGCCGAATACATTGCCGCCGAAGACAATCGGCGAGACCAAAAGCCCTGTTTTCCCAAGCCGGCGCATTTCCATGGCGCTCTCCAAAAATGCTGAGGTGATTGAATGTGAGGAAGCGGCAGAACGCCGTTCGTCAGTACCCTAGCGCGGAGTCTTCCTGAAGGAAACCAAACTTCCGTGATCGCCCCCGCGCGCCATTGCACCGCATGACAGGGCTGCATAAGGTGCGCCCGATCGATTTCAGGAGGACCTTTCATGTTGCGTTTCGGTATACTCTCGACGGCCAAGATCGGCCGCGACAATGTCGTTCCCGCCATCCAGGACGCGGAAAACTGCGTCATTACCGCGATTGCCAGCCGTGATTTTGCACGTGCCCGGGAAATGGCGGACCGTTTTTCCGTGCCGCATGCCTTCGGCTCCTACGAGGAAATGCTGGCGTCCGATGTGATCGACGCCGTCTATATACCGCTGCCGACCTCCCAGCATGTCGAATGGTCGATCAAGGCCGCGGATGCCGGCAAGCACGTGCTCTGCGAAAAGCCGATTGCGCTGAAAGCTTCCGAGATCGACAATCTCATTGCTGCGCGCGATCGCAACAAGGTCATCATCAGCGAAGCCTTCATGATCACCTATTCGCCGGTCTGGCGGAAGGTTCGCTCGCTGCTGCAGGAGGGTGTGATCGGCGAGCTTCGCCATGTCCAGGGCGCCTTCACCTATTACAACCGCGACCCCGGCAACATGCGCAACATTCCCGAGCTTGGCGGCGGCGGCCTGCCGGATATCGGCGTCTATCCCGTCATCAGCACCCGCTTCTCCACCCGCAAGGAACCGTCCTGGGTCCAGGCAATCACCGAGCGTGATGGGGAATTTGGCACGGATATATACTCCAGCGTGAAGGCCGATTTCGGCGATTTCGAACTGAGCTTCTACATTTCCACCCAAATGGCCGGCCGCCAGATCATGGTTTTCCACGGCACCGACGGCTATATCGAAGTGAAGTCGCCCTTCAACGCCAATCGTTGGGGCCCGGAGGAGATCGAGGTGACTGATCGCGGCCACAACGAAGCCCGGATCATCCGCTTCCAGGACAGCCGCCAGTACAAGTGCCAGGCTGAAGCCTTTGCCCGCGCTGCGGCAGGCGAAAAGGAAGAAATCGTCACGTTGGAAGATTCCAAGCTTAACCAGAAGGTCATCGACGCCATCTACCGCGCCAGTGAGCAGGATGGCTGGGAAGCGGTCTGATACTTATTCGGCTTTGCCCCGGAACACGAAGCGGGAATAGCCGAAGAAGCTGAAGAACATCGACGCTGCCGTCGCGAGCACCATTGCGACAAGCGGCTGCAGCGTTGGTAATGACAGAAGCAGCGCCGAATAGAGCCCGTAGTTGACGAGGGCGGCCGTCACGCCGACCGAGCCGTAGCGGAAGCCTTCCACTGCCAACGATCGGCCTGACCGGTCGAAAGTGAAAGTCCGGTTGAAGGCCCACGTCGTCGCCATCGCGAGTGCAATGGCAATCAGCCGGGCAATGAAGGGTCCGAGCGGAGTCAGGTGCAAAAGGGCAGCAAGCACGCCCGCATCGACGATGAAGCCCAGCCCACCGGCGATCGCAAAACGAACGAGCTTCTTCATGCGGCATCCGCTTTCTTGTCATCAGGCGTTATGGCCGACGTTTTATCCTTTACCGAAACCGGCGCTGCGAGGCTCATATAATGGATGCGCAACTGCTCTGCCCGCGCCCGCGCAACGGAATCGAGGATCACGCCGGCAGTAAACAACATAATAGAAATCATCGCCAGCGCCGTCGAAAGCACCCAGGTCGGCATGCGGCTGACGAGGCCGGTCGCAAAATATTCCGCCAGTACCGGCCCCATGAATCCGAGGCTTGCCAGCATGAAGAGGACGCTGATCGTGCCGAAGAAAGCGAAAGGCCGCGTCTCCTTCATCAGCATGGCAAACATCCAGAGGATCTTGCCGCCATCGCGGAAGGTCGAGAGCTTCGAATGCGAGCCCTCTGGGCGCCTGCCGTAATGCAGTTCCAGTTCACTGACAGGCAGTTTCAGCCGCGACGCATGCACCGACATTTCCGTTTCAATCTCGAAACCGCCGGAAACCGCGGGGAAGCTTTTGACGAAACGGCGCGAGAAGGCCCGGTAGCCGGAGAAGATATCGGTGAAGTCAGGCCCGAAAATTGCGCGATAGAGGATGTTGAAGAGCCGGTTGCCGAAAGCATGTCCCTGCCGGCCGGCATCATCATGCACGCCGCGTCGCGTACCGACCACCATATCGGCCCGCTCCGTCAACAGCGTCCGCAGTAGTTCTTCAGCATCCTCGGGCGCATAGGTCCCGTCGCCATCGGCGATGATGTAGATGTCGGCATCGATATCGGCGAACATACGCCGCACCACATGGCCCTTGCCCTGGCGCCGTTCACGCACAACATGTGCGCCGGCGAGCATGGCATGCAGCGCCGTGCCGTCGGTGGAATTGTTGTCGTAGACATGGATATGCGCATCGGGCAGGGCCGCCCGGAAACCCCTGACGACAGAGCCGACGGTCGCCGCTTCGTTGTAGCAGGGAAGCAGAACGGCAATATCGGGACTGTCGCTGAACGATCGCGCCATAGGTTACACTCGTAACAAAGAAACCGCGTCGAATTTACGCCATGCAGCGTTAACAAGCCGCTATGAGAAACGAAAGCTGTCACGCCGCGTGGTTTACACTTTCTTGATAAGCCAAGGCTAAGGTTTGCCCATCACGCAACGACCTGGCTATCATGATGAACGCAGTGCAGCCGATCGCCAAGGCGCAATCCGCATCAGCCAGGACTGGATTTATCGGCAGTATTCGGCAGATGCTGACGCGCCTCCTGCCATCCGCCCTCATCTACTCCCTTATTCTGATCGGCATTATCGTCGTAATGAAATATGCCGGGGGTCCGGTCGATTATGTCGGCCCCGACAATGACGACGGCATGCGCCTCGTGGAGGTCAGGGACTTCCTGAACGGGCAGGGCTGGTTCGATTTGATGCAGTATCGGCTCGGCCTCGGCGAAGGCACGCTCATGCACTGGTCACGACTGATCGACCTGCCGATCGCTGTGCTCATCCGCTTCTTCGGCCTCTTCTTCGGTCATGATGCCGCGGAAGCTGCCGCACTCGTGGTCTGGCCCCTGTCGCTCGTTTTTCCTGCCCTGATTGCCATGGGCCTTGCCGGCCAGCGCGTTGGCGGCCTTGCCGGCATGCACTTGTCCTTCTGTCTGGCCGGCATGGCGATCTATACCGGCAATCGCTTTGCGCCCGGCGCCATCGATCATCACAATGCCCAGCTCGCGCTCGTCGCAACCATGGTGGCGATGCTTCTCGATGAAAAGCAGCGCGCGTGGAACTACGCCGTCGCTGGCGCGTCGGCCGCATTGGCGATCGCGATCGGCGCGGAAACCACGCCTTTTGTTGCCATCTATTGCTTGGTCGTGGCATTTCTTTGGGTCTGGGAAGGCGAGCCGTTTGCCGCCGCCACGAGGGCTTTCGGCCTTAGCCTCGCTGTTGCGATCAGCATCCTCTTCTTTGCGACCGTGCCGCCACAGCGCTATTCGGTAGTGACGTGCGACAATCTCTCGCTCGGCTTCTACAGCCTGGCGACCATCGGTGGCAGCCTGCTGCTTGCCTCCGCGCTCTTTGCCAGCCGTCTCGGCCGCGGCTTGCGTTTCGCAGTGCTTGCGGCGGTCGGCGCCGCCGTTTTCGGTTCGGCTATGGTCATTGCGCCTGAATGCCTGCGCAATCCGCTTGCCGATCTCGATCCTATGCTGGTCGAGCTCTGGCTGCGCAATGTCTCGGAAGCGCAATCCATTCTCGCGCTCGGCCGGACGGATCCCTTTTCCCTTGGCGCATTCTATGCGCCTGGCCTGCTCGCGATCGCCGTCTGCATTTTCCGCTCCGTTCAGGGCGATCGCATGCAGGTCCATCTTATCCTTCTGGCACTCTTGAGCGTCAGTTGGGCCGTCGCTCTGGTCCAGGTGCGAGGCGCCGTCTTCGCAAACTTGCTTTCTATCCTGCCGTTGGCCCTGTTGATCATCGACATCAGGCGCGTGTCGAACGGCGATAGCGAGAATGCGGCGGCGGCTCTCGTCTATATCATCACGGTTCTGGCAAGCGTGCCGGCCGTATGGGCCGTCGGCGGCGCGCTCGTCGAAATGCAGATCAATAAGACAAAGACTGTTGACGAGCCGGGGGGCTCCTCATGTTCCTCCAGGCAGGCGCTCGCGCCGCTTGGCGGCTTGCCTGCCGGTCTCGTTTCGGCGCCCTCGGAAATGGGTGTGCCGATCCTGCGTTATACCGCCGACCGTGTTTTGTCGGCGCCCTATCATCGCAATCAGGGTGGCATGCTGACGGAGATGCATATCGGTCTGGCCGAGCCGCAGGAGGCGGAAGCATTTCTGAAGGGAACGGGCGTCACCGTGCTTGCCTTCTGCCCGGATGATCTGCAGACACGTGAAATCGCCAGATTGAAGCCAGAGGGGCTTTATGCGCAGCTTGGCAAGGGCAATATTCCAGCCTATCTCGACCCGCTGCCGAGAGCGGCTGATAGCGGCGTCCAGTTCTTTCGCTATCTGAGGACGTCGGACTGACGTCCTCTCTTTCAGGAGTGGACGAGCACGGCCCGCAGACGATCGGTGGTGAACAGGCCGCCGAGATAAAGCAGCAGGCCGGCATTGTAGCCGATGATGGTGTAGAGAAGCGCCAGGAATGATACCGCGCCACCGGCAGCAATGGCGGCGAACGCAAAGGTGACGCCGATCAACATGGCGACAAGCGCGATGACGCTGGCCGAGCGCATGAGACCGACGGTGAGGCCTAGCGTTATTGCTGTCAGGATGATCATGTTGTCACCTCTTCTTCAGGTCGTTTGCGAGGAACCTAGGGGCCCTCCGCTAACAAAAGTTTATTGGTCACCCTTAATGAAAGCTGCAATTGCAGCCATGGTTACGGATGCGTTCACCTGACGGCATTTCCTCCGACTTGCGCCGGGTATGTGTTCCGATCTAAATCAACTCTGTTACAGGCTGAAAAGTTCCGTTACTTTTTTCACTTACGTAAACGGAAGTTTCCAGGTGCAACCACGGCGTTGAACGAAGCAGCACGACGCTTACAATTCGATCCCGTCTGATCAGCCGATTGTCCAGAAAGAGCGCGAGCCGATTCCCATGAGGTCGAGCATAGCGATGATGAGAAAGGCGATCGCTCCCGCGTCGGTCATCGACGGAGAATTTTCACTGTCATCAGCATGCTCATTTTCGGGTCGGTGTTCGCCACTCCCTACGAACATGAGTGATACTAAGTTTTTTTTCGGAGTAGCGATATCCCTATTTCTTGGGTCCCCCACCAATTTTTGGATAAAAATTCACCCTTCACCTACCCCGATCTTTCCGTTTGGAGGCGATCAAAATAGAAAGGGGAGATGAGCAATGTCTTTGATGGCGATTCGCCTACCAATCTCGCAGAATATTCGGTGTCGGAACTCTCCGGTTCCATCAAGCGGACCGTCGAGACAGCCTTCGATCAGGTACGTGTGCGCGGCGAGATTTCAGGTTATCGCGGCCCGCATTCCTCGGGCCATGCTTATTTCTCGCTGAAGGACGACCGTGCGCGTATCGATGCGGTCATATGGAAGGGCACTTTTTCCCGTCTGAAGTTCCGGCCAGAAGAGGGGATGGAGGTCATTGCGACCGGCAAGGTCACAACCTTCCCCGGCTCCTCCAAATATCAGATCGTCATCGAGACGCTGGAGCCAGCCGGCGCCGGCGCATTGATGGCGCTGATCGAGGAGCGCAAGCGCCGCCTTGGTGCCGAGGGCCTTTTCGACCCGTCACGCAAGAAGCGCCTGCCTTTCATGCCCAAGGTGATCGGCGTCGTGACCTCGCCGACGGGCGCCGTCATCCGCGATATCCTGCATCGCATCTCCGATCGTTTCCCCGTCCATGTCATCGTCTGGCCGGTCAAGGTGCAGGGGGAGGGCTCCGGCGAGGAGGTGGCAAATGCCATCAACGGCTTTAATGCCCTGGAGCCTGGCGGCGAGATTCCGCGCCCTGACGTGCTGATCGTCGCCCGCGGCGGCGGCAGCCTGGAAGATCTCTGGAGCTTCAACGACGAAATCGTCGTCCGCGCCGCAGCCGGTAGCCGGATTCCGTTGATTTCCGCCGTCGGCCACGAGACCGACTGGACGCTGATCGATTACGCAGCCGATGTCCGCGCCCCGACGCCAACCGGAGCTGCCGAAATGGCGGTGCCCGTCAAGGCCGAGCTCGAGGCCCAGGTCGCAGGTCTCACTGCCCGCCTGCAGGGCTGCATGAGCCGCCAGATGGATCAGCGCCGCCAGTCCGTCCGCGCCTTGATGCGAGCCCTGCCGTCGCTCGATCAGCTGCTGGCGCTGCCCCGACGCCGCTTCGATGAGGCCGCTGCCGGTCTCGGGCGCGGGCTGGAGCTCAACACCATCAACAAACGCCGCGGTTTCGAGCGTGTCGCCTCGCATCTCCGGCCGGACGTGCTGTCCAACCGCATCACCGAGCGCCGACAGCTTCTGAACGAACGGATGTCTCGCGCAGAGCGCACCGTCGAGCGTCTGCTCGATCGCTCGAAATCCCGCATCGAACGTGCCGAGGCGATCCTTGCGTCGCTGCCGGCCCGGCTGAAGACGCAGACCGATCGCGGTCGTGAGCGCCTCGGCAATCTCTCGCGCCATGCCGATACCGCAATCCGCCACCAGCTGACGCGTGCCCGCGCCGAGCTTTCGGCGCAGGACCGCGTTCTTCAGTCTCTTTCCTACAAGAACGTGCTGAAGCGCGGTTATGCCGTCATCCGCGACGAGGATAACAGGCCGGTCTCGCAGGCATCGGCACTCTCCGCCGGCATGGGCATCGCCATTGAGTTCGCCGACGGCCGCGTCGGCGCCATGACGACGGAAGGCAGCGCTGCGCCATCAGGCGCCAGGAAGCGCACGGTCAAGGCCGGCGAGCCACCGAAACAGGGAAGCCTGTTTTAGCGATGCACATTCTGCTGGTGCTCGCCCATCCGCTGCCGGAAAGTTATGCCGCTTCTGTGGCGCGGACCGCTTGCGAGACACTCGAAACCTCCGGCCATACTGTCGATCTCCTGGATCTGTATGCGGAGGATTTCGACCCGCGACTGTCCAAGGCCGAGCGTGGCGGCTATTTCGATGTGCCCTACGATACATCGGCCGTTTCCGGTATCGTCGCGAGGCTGAAAGCGGCTGACGGCCTCATTCTGGTTTTTCCGCAATGGTGGTTCAATTTCCCGGCCATATTGAAGGGCTTCATCGATCGCGTCTTTGCGCCTGATGTCGCCTTTGCCCATGATGCTGCCGGCGGCCGTATCGTGCCGCAACTGACCAATATCAAGCTGCTCTACGCGCTGACGACAACTGGTTCGCCCTGGTGGCTGGTGCACGTCTATATGGGCAACCCCGTCCGCCGTCTGTTGAAGCGCGGGATCGCCAATTTCTGCGCCAAGCAAGTGAAGTTCCGGATGCTGAGCCTGCACGACATGGACCGCGCGACGGACGCCAAGCGCAAGACGCATCTGGAACGCGTCCGAAAAGCCCTCGCCGCCGTCTGACTATTCGAAATCCGACAGAAATTTTTTGAGCAACCGGTCGAGCTCGGCTTTGTCGTCAGCCGTCAGGTTGCGCGTCAACCGCTGCTGGTTGGCGACATGCGCGCCGACCGCTTCTTCCACTGTCGCCAGACCCTTTTCGGTCAGCGCAATCAGCACGCTGCGCCGGTCTTCGGGATTGAACAGGCGCTCCACGAAGCCCGCTTTTTCCAGTTGATCGATCCGGTTCGTCATCGTGCCGGAGCTGACCATCGTCATGCCGAGCAGCTCTCCGGGCGACAGCCGGTAGGGCGCGCCGGAGCGGCGAAGCGTGGCCAGCACATCGAAGGAGGAGGAGGAAAGGCCGTGCTTGAGCAGAACCGCGTCCACTTCGCGGCCGATATGCGTCGTCAGCCGCTTCAGCCGGCCGAAGATGCCCATGGGTTCAACGTCCAGCTCCGGCCGCTCGCGCCGCCATTGCGCCAGGATCCTGTCGACGTGATCTGATTTCTCCTTGTCCATGCTGCATCGATATCAGCAGATATCTTGACGTCAAGGTAAAACATGTTATCTTAATATTATCTTGAAGTAGAGATTCTTGAAATGAAGACAAATATCCGATACGTCACCGATGTGTTGATGACCGCGATCGCACCAGCCATCTGGGGTAGCACTTACTTCGTCACGACATCCTTCCTGCCGCATGGCTACCCGCTGACATCAGCGATGCTGCGGGCGCTGCCGGCAGGGCTGCTTCTGCTGCTGATTGTCCGGAAGCTGCCGACGGGCATCTGGTGGAGCCGCGTCTTCATTCTGGGCGCACTGAACTTCTCGTTCTTCTGGGCGATGCTCTTCGTTTCAGCCTACCGCCTGCCCGGCGGCGTGGCCGCGACGGTCGGCGCCGTACAGCCGCTGATCGTCATCGCGCTCTCGCGCATCTTCCTTGGCAAGCCGATCCGCTTCATTGCCGTTATGGCCGGCCTGATCGGCATCGCAGGTGTCGCACTTCTGGTGCTGACGCCGAAAGCGGCCCTCGATCCCGTTGGCGTCGTCGCAGGTCTCGCTGGCGCGGTCTCCATGGCCTTCGGTACGGTGCTGACCCGCCATTGGCAGCCGCCCGTCTCCAGCCTCACCTTTACCTCCTGGCAATTGACCGCAGGCGGGATTCTGCTCGTGCCCGTGGCCTTTTTCCTGGAACCGGCGCTTCCCGTGCCGACGACAGCCAATATCCTCGGCATTGCCTGGCTTGGCCTCGTCGGTGCTGCCTTCACCTATCTGCTATGGTTCCGCGGCCTCTCGCGCATAGAGCCTTCGGCCGCGGCGTCGCTCGGCTTCCTGAGCCCCGTTGTCGCGACCATGCTCGGTTGGCTGGCGCTCGGCCAGAGCCTGACACCGATCCAGCTTTCAGGTTTTGCCATGGTGCTGGTCAGCGTCTGGCTCAGTCAGCGCAGCCTGATGCCGAAGGCCGGTACTACGCCCACTCGCCCTGGCGCATCACCGGTACCCGCGAGCCATCGGGCTTGATGCCGTCAATATCGACCTTGTCGGAGCCGATCATCCAGTCGATATGAATCAGGCTGGAATTGCCGCCCTGCGCCTTGATCTGCTCCTGGCTGAGCGATGCGCCGTCGAGGAAGCATTTCGAATAGCACTGGCCGAGTGCGATATGGCAGGAAGCGTTTTCGTCGAACAGCGTATTGTAGAAGAGGATGCCGCTCGCTGAAATCGGCGAGGAATGCGGTACCAATGCCACTTCGCCCAGCCGGCGGGCGCCTTCATCCGTGTCGAGCACCTTTTTCAGCACTTCCTCGCCGCGTGAGGCCTTGGCCTCGACGATGCGGCCGCCTTCGAAGTGAACCCGGATATTGTCAATCAGCGTGCCCTGATGTGAGAGCGGCTTGGTGCTGGACACGTGGCCTTCCACGCGCAGCGCATGCGGCGTGGTGAAGACTTCCTCGGTTGGAATATTCGGATTGCAGGTAATGCCGTTCTTCGCCGTGGAGGCGCCGCCGTGCCACTCATGGCCGTCCGCGAGGCCGACGGTCAGGTCCGTGCCCGGCCCGGTGAAATGTAGTGAAGCGAAACGCTCGCCGTTCAGCCAGGAAGAACGCTTGCGCAGATTGGCATTGTGCTCGGCCCAGGCTGTGATCGGATCAGGCACGTCGACGCGCGACGCCGCAAAGATCGCCTTTGCGAGTTTGGCGACCGCAATTGCTTCCGGATCGTCGGGGAAGACGACCTTCGCCCAGGAAGGGTTAGGGTAGGAGACGATGTTCCAGTTGATGTCGAAGTTGGAGATCTTCTCAAGTGCTGGCTTGTAAGCCGTGGAATTGGCGCGGTTGGCGCGGCCGACCTTGCCCGGATCCTGTTCCGACAGCAGCATCGGATTGTCGCCGGCAATAGCCAAACGGGCGGCGCCTTTCTCATAGGCCTTCGCCATGCCGTCATAAAGCCAGCCGGAAGCCCGGTCGAAGCTCTCGTCGCTGCCATACTGGTAGCGGGCAAGCGTCGTTTCTTCGTCGGAATAGAAGGTCGAAACCAGGCCAGCGCCGGCGAGATAGGCGCGTTTGGTGATCAGCCGCACCAGCGGCAGCGCCACGATCGGGGCGGTGATGACGAGATCCTGCCCTTGTTCAAGCTGCAGGCCGACCTTGATGGCGACTTCCGCAAGTTTCTCAAGTTTGCCGGGATCAACGGAGCTGTGGCTCTGGGGCATGAACGTCATAGGATCAACCTGCCTTCTGATGTCTGCGACGGGAGGTAAAAGACTTAGACCCCTTTACGGCGAAAATGAAGCGCGCCGCATCCGATTTCAACGCGGCCGGATGCATGTCCGGCCGCTTATGGATACGCTTCAAGCGGCGGCGGGCAGCCTGAGCAGGATTGAGTTATGCTTATCGAGGAATTCCATCAGGCGCTGCGGATAGTCTTCGCCAACGGCGCCCCGGACGCTTGCCCGCTCCGACAACGCCTTGCGCCAGCGCTTGACCCGTTCGAGCCCGTCGAAGATGGAACTGTCGCCGAGCGTGTCGAACAGATCGAAGTACCGAAAGATCGGCCCGAAGACCGTGTCGACGAGGCTGAAGTTAACCCCGGCGAAATAGGGTCCGTCCGCCAGCACCCGCTCGACAGTCGCGAATTTGGCGACAAGCGCCTTGTGCTTGGCCTCCAATTGCGCGGCATCCTGCGCCGTCTCATAGCCCCAGAGATCGGAAAGCACGGAAGAGCCGAATTCCATCCATCCGCGGTGGTGGGCGCGGGCCAGCGCGTCGGTCGGATGCAGGGCGATACCCGCCTGCGTTTCCTCCAGATATTCGCAGATGACGCTGCTTTCGAATAACACCTCTTCGCGGCCATCGTCCTCTTGTATCCGGAGCAGTGGCACCTTGCCGAGGGGTGAGATCTTCAGGAACCAATCCGGCTTGTCGGCAAGATCGATGTCGATGCGCTCAAATGGCACGCCCTTTTCGAGGAGCGCGATCGCGGCGCGCTGCACATAGGGGCAGAGATGATGGCTGATGAGGGTAAGCTTGCTCATGAAAATCTCCCGGGGTTTGGCAAGGGATCGTTGGCTTTGCATGCATGCAGATGCATCTAATATCGCTTGCGCTGAGTTTCAAGATAGATGTAATTACATTTATGTCTGAGAATATGCCAAAGCCGAACGAAGCCGTGGTTTCTGCCTGGACGCGCCTCATGCGCGCCCGCGAGCGGCTGCTGGGCTTGATCGAAGCCGATTTGAAGACAGCCGGTATGCCGCCGCTTGCCTGGTATGACGTGCTTTGGGAGTTGGCGCGCTCACAATCAGACAGGCTGCGCCCCTATGAGCTGGAGGAGCGGACACTGCTGGCGCAGTACAATCTTTCCCGTTTGATCGATCGGCTGGAAAAGGAGGGTCTGGTTGCTCGCGAGGTCTTCGCAGAGGATGGTCGCGGACGCTGGGTGGTGATCACTGATGCCGGCCGTCAGCTTCGGGAGCGCATGTGGACCGTCTACGGCAAAGCGATCGAAACTCATATCGGCGGCAAGCTCGCAGAAAGTGAGGCGAGGACGATCGCCGGCCTGCTGGACCGCTTTCTCTGATCAGGCGATCAGCGGTGCGGCGGCCGCCTTCACTACCTTCAATGCCTCTTTCGGATCGAGCCGCACCTGCAGCCCGCGTTGCCCGCCATTGATATAGACGAGCGGTTCGGCAAGAGCGGTTTCCTCGATCGCCGTCGGCACGATCTTCTTCTGCCCGAAAGGGCTGATGCCGCCGACATGGTATCCCGTTAGCCGCTCCGCATCGGCCGGTTTCATCATATTGCCCGACTTACCATGAAAGGCGCTCGCGAGCTTCTTCATGCTCACTTCGCGGTCGGAAGGCACGACCACGCAGACCGGCTTGCCGTCCACCTCTGCCATCAGCGTCTTCAGCACGCGATGAGGCTCCTCGCCGAGCGCTTCAGCTGCCTGCAGCCCGACGCGCTCGGCATTCGGATCATAGTCATAGGTATGAACCGTGAAGGCGACGCCGGCTTGTGTGAGGACCTGTGTGGCGCGAGTGGTTTTGGACATGGCTCAGCCCTTGAGCGCCTGCGCGTAGATATCCGGCTTGAAGCCGATCAGCAGCTTGCCGCCAGTTTCGAGTACTGGCCGCTTGATCATCGACGGCTGGTCGAGCATCAGGGCGATGGCTTTATCGCGGTCGAGATTTTCGCGCGCGGCGTCAGGCAGGTTGCGGAAGGTCGTGCCGGCGCGATTCAGCACCGTCTCCCAGCCTGCCTCGTCGATCCATCGTTCCAGATGCCTACGATCGATGCCGACTGCTTTGTAATCATGAAAGTCGTAGGCGACGCCATGGTCGTCCAGCCAGCCGCGGGCCTTCTTCATTGTGTCGCAGTTCTTGATACCGTAGATGGTGACGGCCATGCGGGTTCGATCTCCCTGATTCCTAAGGGAGATACCACGCTCTATAAGCGCTGCAAACGCCGTTGGTCCTTTATCCCTCAAGCTCTTCGATAAGGGCAGGCAGGTCTGCCACCGTTTCAACAACATAGTCGGCGCCGGCGGCAATCAGCTTCTCGCCGATCCGCTTGTGCAACGCAGCTCGTGCCTCTGGCGAAAGTGCATCCAGCTCTGCAGGTGTCAGCCCCGCCTCGTTGCCCGAGAGCGTCACGCCAACGGTCACGCAGCCTGCGGCAGCACCCTCGGCAATGCCGGGTTTGGTATCATCGACCTTGAGAACGGCAGAGGCCGGATAGACCATCAGGTCGAGGAAGCACTTATACATGCCGATCGGCGTCGGTCGGCCAAGCGGCAGATCGTCAGCACAGATCAGATTGTCGGGCGCATAACCCTGTTCGGCGGCAAGCGGCAGCACGCGCTCCATGATCGAGCGTGTATAGCCTGTGGTCGAGCCGATCTTCATCTGCCGCTCGCGCAGATATTGGATCGTCTTGATCGCGCCCGGCACCAGAGCGCAGTAATCAGTCACGACAGCTTCGTTCAGCGGAACGAAGAGCTCGTAAACCTTGTCGATTGCAGCCTCGTCCGGAAGCGCTCCTTGTACAGCCTTCCAGCGCGCGGCGATATGCGGCTCGGCCAGCATCGCGGCGATATGGGCACGCTTCGGAAGCCCCATGGGCTTGCGGGCATCGGCGATGGTTACCTCGACGCCGAGTTTGCCGAAGGTTTCCACAAAGGCCCCCATCGGCGCGAAAGAGCCGAAGTCAATCATTGTGCCGGCCCAGTCGAAGACCACTGCCTTGAATTGCGTCATGCTGCGCTCCCGTAGAGATCCTCGATGGTTTCTTCGCCGATACCGAAGGCGGTCGAAGCACCGCAGCCCGCGGTGACGACGACGATGCGCAGCGCGTCGGAGGGCTTGTCGGTAAACCGCCAGCGGTCTGGAGCGGAGGCATAGGTGCCGATCCAGCGCTCGGTAATGAAGCGACCCGGCAGGTTGAGCACGGCATCCATTTCGTCGAGGGTCAGCCGGTCGACCCGCTCCAGTCCAAACGGATCGGGTGTTTCGGAGTAATGGTGGCTGTCGCCGACGATCAGCGATCCGTCCTCCGACTGCGTGACGATCAGGTGGATGCCGTTTTCCCGCTCCGGCTTGAATTCGCGGTCAAGCCGCGCCTTCAGGGCAGTCGCCTCCGGCAATTCGGCATAACCGAGATAACGCCCGAGCCCGAGATCGGACATAACCGCAGTGCTGAGCGAAACCCGCTGGGCCGGCACAACACGCATCATCTGCAGCTTGCAGCGTGTGACGTTATAGGCAGCGATCCGATCCGCAAACAGGCTCTTGAAATCGTCGCCGGGGCAAACAACCACCGTCTCCGCCTCGATCAAGCCGGTTGACGTTTCGATTCGCGGCGGCTCGACGGCGCTCACTGCTGTCGAGCGGCGGAACTCTATGCCATATTTG
Source organism: Rhizobium sp. BK377 (assembly GCF_014193935.1). NCBI lineage: Bacteria > Pseudomonadati > Pseudomonadota > Alphaproteobacteria > Hyphomicrobiales > Rhizobiaceae > Rhizobium > Rhizobium sp. BK377. The sequence goes on along the minus strand of NZ_JACIAC010000001.1, from coordinate 1,472,432 downwards.
ACTTCGAGATAGCGGGCGAGCAGCGGAATGGCTGTGCTGGATTCGACCCGCACCTCATGTGGGCTATAGAGTGTGAAGCGCCCCGATTCCGGTCGCAGTGCCGGCACAAGCCGCCGTGCTTGATCGAGCGTCAGCCTTTCGCAGCCCTCGCCCATCTCTGTGCGCAGGAAGGCGTCGATCACGGCTTCGGATTCGTCGAGCCTTGCGGCAAGGAGCAGCCCGCGCTGCAGGACGTCTATGCCGGCGTCATCGACAATCCCGGCCCAGATATCGCGGGCCTGGCGCGCCTTGTTCCAGCAGTCGCCGGCCTGCTGGCCGGTCACCGTCACAAAGCCAAAATTGCGCACCGAAGCGCCATTTGCCTGTGCGTCACGGTCAACAACGACGACCCGTTTGCCACGCTTTGCCGCCGCCAGCGCATGCGCCAGCCCGACAATTCCCGCGCCGACGATCGCAATGTCGTAATGCGGCATGTACGCTCCTTCGCAATATGTCTGCCACGGCTTGGCGGATTTTCTTGAAGCCTGTGTGACAGTTGCGCGGAGCCTTACATTCGCGCGTGGAAAAGAATGCGGTTCAGTCTTCCAGGGTGCCGGCCTTTCGCGTTGCTTTGCTCGGCTTGTCGGCGACGATCTTCATCAGGTCGCCGCGTCGGCGCACCAGCCGGTCGGACGTGCGGGTCAGCAACAGCCCGTCCTGCGGCGCCCGGATCTTGATATCGCCCTCGGCAAAACCGGGTCGGGTGACGATCGTCGCCAGAAGCTCCCCTTCCGAGACACGCTCGCCGATATTGCGGTGGAAGAGGACCGTACCGCCCTGCGGCGCGCGCACGATCTCAACATTGTCGAGCGGCACGGCTGGTCCGGAGAAGGTCTTGTCTACGGTCGCTCCGCCGCCGACGACACCGCGCCCGATCAGGAATTGCAGCATGCCTTCGGCGTCTTTTGCGGCCATACCGGGGTCGACGTCGCGCAGGCCGCGCAGTTCCACCGTCACTGAAAGCTTGCCCGGAAGTTTCGCCTTGCGCTCGCCCGGCACCTCATACTTCCAGGCAAAACCGACCGCTTCTTCGAAGGCGCTGCTTTCGCCATCTGAAAGCAGCACTGCTTCCATGTCGAGCGCATTGGCAAGGTCCGCCGCCTCCGGCCAGAAGGCTTCGTCGATATAGGCATATTGCAGCGATTCATCATCGCAATGCAGATCGAGCACCAGATCGGCGCCGAGCGCCATATGGATGAGCTCCCGTTTCAATCGATCAGCTGCCGGGTAGTTGTCGAGCCCGTCAATCAGCTCTGGCCGATCACGAACGGAGATCAGCGGAAAGTCTCGGTTGAAATTGGTCCGCGATCCCAGATCGAACCGGCCTTGCAGCTCGCCGAAATGCGATTGTGCGGCACCGATCGGATTTGCCTGTGGCACAAGCGTGATATCGCCGGCGATCCGTCCTTCGCCTTCGGCCTGCCTGAGTTGTAGGCAGAGAAAATGCGCCAGCGCCGTTCCCGGCAGTTCGTTCGCGTGCAGTGCGGCCTGGATATAGACCTTCGGGGCGGCGGGATCGTTTCCCTCGAAACGGATGACCGGCAACCGCCATTCGATGCCGGGCGTATCGCCGGGGATGATGATCTCTGAAACGTCCACTGTCCTGCTCCGCCTGTGCCTATTGGGTGGGGAGTTGTATGCGAATCCCCACCCGCGGTGCAAGCTTGGCTCAGCCGAGCAGAGGCCAACGGCCAATGACATTATGCTCGCTCTTTCCATAGAAGCTGTGGATCAGCAGGAACTCCCGGACGGTCCACCGCACCGGCCGATTAAGCTCTTCAGGCAGAACTGTCTTGCGATCGTAGAGCAGCGTCATATGCGGTGTCAGATGGCCACCGAGGTTATAGGGCAGTCCCGCCTCATACAGACCTTCCTGGATTTGGTGGCGAAGATCCAGCAGCGCTTCGTTTTCCTGCCTGGTGCAGATGACGAAGGCCTGGGGTTCGCCCGGATGGCGGAAGCTCATGACCTCATCAAGCACCAATTCGAACGGTCGGACGCGTATCGTCGCAGCCATCTGTTCCGCAGCGAACGCGATATCCTGCGGCAGCCTGCGATAGGCGCCCACACCATTCAGCGTGATATGAAGCAGCTCAAGGGGTCGCGAAGGCCCCGTCAATGCATGGGCGTTGCGATAAGTCTGGGCGATCTCCATCGCTTCGGATGCTGCCTCAGCGGTCGGGCGGAGCATGAAGAACAACCTGTGGTGACGTCCCCCGCTGTAGCCGGCTTTCTTCCGGGGGTCGGAGCCATTCGGGTCGAGCGGAAAATGAGGCATCTGAACTACGGACTACATCGTCCGCCTCCTTGTTTTACAAGGAGGAGCTTATCAGAGGTGCTCTTTTCGTCAAGAACAAAACAAGAACAATGAAGGTGAAACTATATTGGAGACAAAAACGGCTGCCGAGCGGCGGCCGTTTGCCGATGTCGAATTGAACAGTGAATGAGTGCCTCAGGCGGCGTCCTTGACCGCCGCAGACACTTTCTTGGCAGACTTGGTGCGCGCTGCCTTCGGCCGCACGAGACGAAGAATGTCATCGGTGCTTGGCGTATTATCAGAAATTCTCTGGAAGACGAGGCAAAAACGGGAATCCGTGCCGGGTTTCCCAGATCTTCATTCCCACTCGATCGTGCCCGGCGGCTTACTGGTCACATCGTAAACCACGCGGTTGATACCACGGACTTCGTTGATGATGCGGGTCGCGGCGCGGCCCAGGAATTCCATATCGTAGTGATAGAAATCCGCCGTCATGCCGTCGACCGAGGTGACGGCGCGCAGCGCGCAGACGAATTCGTAGGTGCGGCCGTCGCCCATGACGCCGACGGTCTGGACGGGCAACAGCACGGCGAAAGCCTGCCAGATCGCGTCATAGAGGCCGGCCTTTCGGATCTCATCGAGATAGATCGCATCGGCTTCGCGCAGGATATCAAGCTTCTCGCGCGTGATGCCGCCTGGGCAGCGGATGGCGAGGCCCGGACCCGGGAAGGGATGGCGGCCGATGAAGCTGTCTGGCAGGCCGAGTTCCTTGCCAAGCACGCGAACCTCGTCCTTGAAGAGTTCGCGCAACGGCTCGACGAGCTGCATCTTCATGCGCTCCGGCAGGCCTCCGACATTGTGGTGCGACTTGATGGTGACGGAAGGGCCGCCGGTGAAGGAAACGGACTCGATCACATCTGGATAAAGCGTGCCCTGGCCGAGGAAATCCGCGCCGCCAAGCTTCTTGGCTTCGTCCTCGAAGGTCTCGATGAACAGGCGGCCGATGATCTTGCGCTTCGTTTCCGGGTCGGAAACGCCTTCGAGCTCGCCGATGAAGCGATCGGAAGCGTCGACATGGATCAGGTGCAGATTGTAGTGCTCGCGGAACATGGCAACGACGCCTGCGGCCTCGTCCTTGCGCATCAGGCCGTGGTCGACGAGGATGCAGGTCAGCTGGTCGCCGACAGCTTCGTGGATGAGAAGGGCTGCGACCGACGAATCCACGCCACCGGAAAGCGCGCAGATGACGCGCTTGTCGCCGACTTGGCGGCGGATGTCTTCGACAGCCTTTTGGCGGTAGGCGGACATGGTCCAGTCGCCTTGGATGCCAGCGATGTTGTGGATGAAGTTCGCGATCAGCTTGGCGCCATCAGGTGTATGCACGACCTCAGGATGGAACTGCACGCCGTAATATTTGCGCTTCTCGTCGGCGATAAAGGCGTAAGGCGCGTTGGACGAAGTGGCGACGACCTCGAAACCTTCGGGCAGTTTCGTCACGCGGTCGCCGTGGCTCATCCAGACCTGATGACGCGAGCCCTTGGACCAAAGACCTTCGAAGAGGGCGCATTCCTCGTCGACTTCCAGGAAGGCACGGCCGAATTCGCGGTGATGGCCGCTTTCCACCATACCGCCGAGCTGCATGCACATCGTCTGCTGTCCGTAGCAGATGCCGAACACTGGAAGACCGCTGTCGAAGATGATCTGCGGCGCCCGGGGCGATCCCTCATCGACCGTCGAGGCCGGGCTGCCGGACAGGATCACCGCTTTCGGCTGAAGGCGCTTGAAGCCTTCTTCGGCAGACTGGAAGGGAACGATCTCGCAATAGACGCCGGCTTCACGCACACGACGTGCGATGAGCTGGGTCACCTGGCTGCCGAAATCGACGATGAGAACGCTGTCGGGATGTGCTGTCTGGGTCATGGCGAGCCTTTAATGAAAAGCGCCTCTGCTTGCAATCCGGGAATTCGGCCGTATCGGGGTTTTATTGTCCCGATTGTCCCTGTTTTCAGCGCTTGCAGCGTGTCGCGATCCTTCATATTCGCTGCCACGGTTCAAGCTTTTGTCTTCGCATGTCGTTATTGCAAAACCGCTGCACACTTTTGCGCGACATGCTTTAGAACCAGAAAACGCCATCTTCCAGAGCAGTAAACAGACTATCGACGGCATAAGAAAGCTTGCGGTCGACGATATGCAGATATTCGGTCCAGCCGGAAATATGCTGCAGCTCGACTGCGCCATCCGAAATGCCGCGAAGGCCGATCAGCGGCAGTTTGTAGCCCTGGCAAGCGCGCAGCACCGCATAGGTCTCCATGTCGACCATGTCGGCTGCGATATTGGCATAGGCGGCACCGGAAACGACGTTGCCGCCGGTTGAAAGGGTGGCCTCGGGAATGCCGGGAATGCGCAGCGGCAGGTCGAGATCGGCCGGCAGGTCGAGAAAGGGAGTCTTGCCTTTTTCGAAGCCGAGCGGCGAGGCATCCATGTCACGATAGGAAACGGACGTGACCTGATAGACTTCGGTCTGCTGCAGGCGCGCCGAACCGGCCGAGCCGAGCGAAACCACGAGATCGGGCAGATCGTCGGAAGCATCGAGACGGGAGAGCGATTTGGAGATCGCGATCGCCGCCTCGACAGGGCCGACGCCTGTCATCAGCGGTTCGATGCGCGAGCGCAGGAACGGCCCGTATTCGGCCTCGGCGGCCATGACGAACAGGATGGACTTGCCTGCAACCGACTTCAGTTCGAATTTCATCCCGTAATTCCCTCTCTTCCGCGAATGACCATCATCGTCCCGGTCATGGACGCGATGAGCTTGGCAGGCCCGTCGCTGATCGCATAACCTCGCCCGTCGGCAACGATGATGTTGGAGCCGGGCTTGGTGATCTCGCCCCTGAAGAGGAAGCGTTCGCCACGCCCCGGCGACATGAGGTTGACCTTGAACTCGATCGTCAGGATCGAGGCTTCGGCATCGATAACGCTGTAGGCTGCAAAACCGCAGGCCGAATCGAGCGCTGCGGAAATGACACCCGCGTGCAAAATGCCGTGCTGCTGCGTCAGTTTGACGTCGAAGGGAAGCTCGATTTCCACCACGCCGTGCTCGACACGCGTCAACTCCGCGCCGATGGTGTGCATGGCCGCCTGACGGGAAAAACTCTGGCGGATCCGTTCGCGGAAATCGCCCCTGTCGGTATCGTTCATCATGGTTCCTCTTGCGATCGCGAAAGTGGCATGGCCGGCCGGATTCGACAAGGTTTCAAACCGGCTCACGACGGTTTTGTCTTTTCGATACGAGTTTCGATCACGCAGCCCCGAGCTGTGTCGCTTGCGGGTCCGGCCGGGCAGGCCGATGAATTGCAGGCGCTTGTCGCCGGCATGATCAACTCCTGCAGTACCGGCCGCACTCGACGAGGTGGTCCCAGGTGATCTCCGGCGGAGCTTCGCAAGGCGGATCTCGTAAACGCCGAAGCTCCGCTTCCCGTAAGATCAGATAGGTCGGCGCGGTTCATCTCAGCACGGTGAGCTGCGTCGCATCTATTTTGGGATCATGCCGAAACCTCTTCTGAATAAAGCCCCGCAGGATTATGATTGATCAAACCTGAGGGCGAGCCGATGAAGACCCTTTCTCAATCTCTGAGCGATTACGAGGCGTGGCTGGCATACGAGCTGCAGGGCGAGCTTGTGCAGGAGGATATTGACGAGAAACACCGGAAGATGTGCGGTGAAGCTTTCGCCTTTCTGCGCGCTACCTACTGGCGCTGGGCGGAGATCATCTACGAGGTCAGACCGGAGCTTGCTGACATGCCGCAAGTGCTGTCGATCGGCGATACGCATTTGGAGAATTTCGGCACATGGCGGGATATCGAGGGGCGGCTCGTATGGGGCGCCAATGATTTCGACGACGCGGCGATCATGCCCTACGGGCTGGATCTCGTGCGGCTGGTGGCTAGCGCCATTCTGGCGCAGCCGGATGCCGGGATTTCCGGCAGGGCGATCGCCGAGCTCATTCTCGCTGGATACGTGCGCGGCCTTGAGCATGCAAACCCCATCGTACTGGAGCGCGATCATCCTTGGCTCCGCGACAAGCTGCTGCTTTCGGAAGATGAGCGGAAGGAATTCTGGAAGAAATGGGACACGCGTAAGCCTGCCAAAAGACCAGCCTCCAGCCGTTTTGTCGAGGCCTTGAAAAATGCTTTGCCGAAGGGCGCGGCAAGCGCCACACCCCTACCGGTGACGAAGGGGACGGGAAGTCTCGGCCGGCCGCGTTTCGTTGCCTATGTGAACGAGTGGCGCGGTGGACCCGTGCTGCGTGAAGCCAAGGCGCTTGTGCCCTCGGCCTGGTCCCTGGCAAGATCAGGAGATCACGTCATCAGAACCGGCGTCATTGCCGCCGGAAGGATGCGCAGCCCCGATCCTCATTTTGTCGTGTCGGGCCGCATTCTCGTTCGAAGACTTTCGCCGAACAGCCGCAAGATCGAGATCAAGACTGATGCGAAGACCCTGTTGAACGGCTCGATGCTTGAGCTGATGGGTTTTGAGATCGCCAACTGCCATTCAGATGACCCGGCAGGTGCTGCGGCAATTCGCAATGATCTGCGCCCGCGCGGTAAGGACTGGCTCTACGAGGCGGCGCGCTCAGCCGCCGAAGCCGTTCAAAAGGAATGGAAAGACTACCGCATCCGCGCCGGCTGAGTGATGCGCACGATATGCTGATCCCAGGCGACATCGCTATGAGCCGACAGGAAATCGCCATCATAGGAGGAAACGGCAAAGCCGCCGGGAGCAGGCGCGATTCCCGCGGCGTCGCGAACCCTGTTCTCGCGCAGCACCTTGCCCGTTTTCGCGTCAATGGTGACGGACGCGCCGCCGATCGGCGAGGTGATGCCGATCAGACCTTCCTTTCGGTTGACTGCAATCGCCCCGACATAATTGGCAAGTCGTCGCGTCGTCTCCTCGGGCAAGTCGATGAAAACAAGATCCTCGCCCTTGGCGAAATGACCGACAAGCGGCGGCAGGTCCTTCCGATGGCCTTCATATTGGCAGGCGAACCAGATACGGCCACCAGCGTCGACGTCGACATGGCGTGTCGAGACGGACGACCATTGCGGCGGCAGGATATGTTTTTCGATCAGCGCGCCGGTTGCCGCATCGATGAGCGCCAGTGACGGCTGCATATTACCAAGATTGAGCTTTGTGCGGCCGAAATCCGGATGTGTCTCGATGCCGCCATTGGCAACAACAAGCATGCGGCCGTCATCGGAGACCGTCATGTCATGCGGGCCGACGCCATAGGTCTCATATTCGCCGATCCGCACAAAGCGGTTCGTTGCATCGTAAAGACCGATCATGCCCCTGTTATTGTCGAAGTCGTTCTCGCTGGCATAGAGCAGCCGCCCATCCGGCGAAAATGCGCCGTGGCCGTAGAAATGCCGACCCTCCGGCGAGGTGATGACGGCGGGTTCTCCCTTGTTCCAGGGATCGAAGATCATCGCGAAGGTGCCCGGCCGGCGGGCGAAGGCGACGGTGCGGCCGGTGGCAATGCTATGGGCCATACCATGGGCACGGGCGGGCAGCGTCACCTGATCGACAATCTCTCCGCGTTCGGTGACTGTCGCCACGGCAAAGGAGCCATTGGCGGCGCGGATACCGGACGCATAGACGGCCTCGGCGCGGTCAAGCGCCAGCAGTGCTTGCGGCTTCAGCACCGCCAGAAAACCGATACCGGCGGCCTTGATGAAGCCGCGCCGGTCGATGGCGGCGCTACGCCACATCGGCTCAATCCCCGTCCGAGAAGGAGAAGCCGGCCGAAAGGCCGATTGCGGCTCCATACTGATCGCTGATCGTGGTGATGAGGTCGCGGCTTTCGGTCAGCAGCGTATCGAGCTTGGCCTTCTCCGCATCGCTGACCGCGACTTCGATATCCGGGTTCAGCTTCGAGACGCTGTCGATGATCGTCTTCAGCTTGGTGTCGATCGAATCGGCAACCGCCTTCTTCTCCGGCGGCAGCAGTTCCGCCATTCCGGCCTTCTGCCAGAGTGTGCGGATGCCCTCGAGATTGGCGGCCATCGACTTCCATGTATTCTTCGAACGCCAGTAGATCGCCATGCGCGGGCGGGCGGGCGTATCCTTGCCCTTGTAGAACTGCTCCAGCCGCTGGTCGCGAACGTTTTCCGCAGCATGGACGAGGATGCCGAGGAGGGCGGTGACGGCCTCCTTGTTGTCCATGAAATCGTCGCTCTGCGGGCCGGGGTGCTTCCAGCTCGCCTGCACGCCGTCAGGCTTCTCCCAAGCGGCGACCACCTCGCCGGCTTCACGCTGGATATTGCCGGCGACCGCCTGGCCGTAGAGGCAGCGGAAGCCACCCTTCTGCTTGAGGAGGTCATCGGAGCCGTTGCCATAGAGGACATATTCGAGTGCGGTCAGGCCCTGCAGCGCCACGCTCTTGCCGGCAATGGCATCGACGGTCGCGTCCTTCGGATCGGCCTTGGCGAGCAGCGCCTGAACCTGCTTGAGGCCGACGCCCTTGCGGTCGGGATAGAAGAGGATGTGCTCAAAGAGATTGTCCTGGATAACAGGGCCGGTCTGCACGATCTCGATCGTCGACCAGTAGCGGATCGCATCGTCGAATGCTGACTTGGCGCGATCGAGCGTCTGCTGCGTACCTGAGGCACAGAGATCGTTCATGGCTGTCGTCAGGCGCGCGGATGATTGCTGCATATTGCGATAGCCGGGGCGGATAACCTCGTCGACAGCGCGCTCCATGACTGAAGGCACAGCATCCTCGTTGAGGCCCGAAGTGGGCGGTGCGGCGCTTTGGGCGGCAGCCGATGCGGCAAGGCCGGTCAAAGCGAGGCAAAACAGGGTGTGCCAGGGGCGCATCAGAGTGACTCCAGGAATGTAATCAGGACCTCTCTATCGTCTTTTGATAGCGAGGAGAATGCGTTACGGGCTTTTTCAGCTTCGCCGCCATGCCAGAGAATTGCTTCGGTGAGATTTCTGGCGCGGCCGTCATGCAGGAAGAAGCTGTGTCCGCTCACAGTCCGGGTCAGTCCTATACCCCATAGCGGCGGCGTGCGCCATTCACGTCCGCCGGCCAATCCTACTTGCTGTCCGTCGGCCAGACCGTCGCCCATGTCGTGCAGCAGGAAATCGGAATAAGGCCAGATGAGCTGGAAGGATTGGGCCTTCTCAGCCGTATCACGGCTGGTAACGAATTTCGGCACGTGGCAGGAAATGCAGCCGGATTCGTAGAAAAGCTGCTTGCCGCGCAGGGTCCCGGCAAAACTCGCCTTTCGGCGCGCCGGCACGGCGAGGTTCTCGGAATAGAAGGTAACGAGATCGAGCACCGGGCCTGGCGCCTCCTCATTGCCGAGGCGTTTCTGCACGCCATCAGGCATGGCGAGGCACTTTGTCTCGGCTGCGGTGCAGTCGCCATCAGCGTTCGGCGCGTCTGGCGTCGAAATGCCGATATCGGTGGAGAAGGCATCCGCACTCTGATCGCGCACTGTAGCATTCTGCGCCTTCCAGCCGAAACGGCCGAGCGTGATCCGGGCCGTGCGGTGGTCGCGCACGATCGCGGCCTTACCGGAAATGCCATCATGATCAAGATCATCAGGATCGGCATGGGCCAGAATATCGGCCTCGGGAATTGCTTCGATCAGCCCGAGGCCGATCATCGGCGGGGCGACGCGTGCCGAGATCGTGGTCGCCGGGTCGAGCGGGCCGTAGGCGAGATTTTTGACGGAATAGGCCGGCTTACGCAGGTTCACCGTCTCGCCGCCGGCAAGCGTGATCGTCTCTTCGGTGTAGGTAACCGCGACCTTGCCCTCGGCGGCAAGTCCTGGAACGGCGAGATCCTGAAGCTGGTGACCGTAGACCGGATCAGGGAAATTGACGACATCGGCGCCGGCGATCGCTCTTTCTTCCTCTGGTGTCTTTGCCGCGCGGGCCACGCGCAGGACCATCGAGCTAGCGCTCGGACCGCCCTCGGGCGGTTTGCCGCGGCCGTCATTGGCGTGACAACTCATGCAGGAGCGGGCGTTGAAGAGCGGACCAAGCCCATCAGATGCCTGCGTCGAGGAGGGCGCGGAAACCCAGAGCTTGCGGAAGAGCGCGTTGCCGAGCCGGAAATTCTGCTCTTCCTCGAAAGGGATATTGGCCGAGATATGCGAAAAACTGTCTTCGGTGATTGGATCGATGGAGGTCGCCGCACCCGCCTGCATCGCCTCGTAGGGTTCGGCCTTGCTGAAATCGCCGGTCGGCCGCGTGATATCGGCGACGCGCTTCAGGTCCGCGTCGGAAAGATCGGTACGTCCAGTCGGAAGATCGAAGGTACCGGCAATGGCAACGGGAAGCCCGGCGAGCAGAGCACAGAAAGCTGCGCTGACAGAAAGACGTCGGGCCGGGTTATGCAACATTTCAAGGGTCCGGACCGCTCCGCTTTCAGAGCGGCCCGCCTTTTTGCTTATTTGAAGACAGCGTTAGGATTATCCAGGCTGTCGGAACCTTCAAGCTCGACGGTGCCGAGGTCAAGTGCGGCAATAACGCGCTGGACCGATTTGGTCTGGTCGATAAGACCGTCGATCGCGGCCTGGACGACGGCGTTGCCTTCCTTGTTGCCCTCACCGATCATCTGGTCGTATTTCTCGACCGTCTCGCCGCGCTTGGCCATGGCGTGCATGGCATTCAGCGTTTTGTTGAGCTTGCCGCTCATCTCGGCATCGAGCGCCTTATCCTTGGCGGCGACGAGATCGTGCAGCGACGGGCCGGTCATCTTGGTACCGTCGACGCGGGTGTATTCGCCCGAATAGGCGGCTGCGATGCCGATCGCGTCGTTCAGATGCGAGTTGTAAGTGTTGTCGGAGAAACAATCGTGCTCTTCTTCCGGATCGTGCAACAGCAGGCCGAGCTTCATGCGCTCGCCGGCGAGTTCACCATAAGAGAGCGAACCCATGCCTGTCAGGATGGCGACGAGACCGGCCTTCGGATCGGCTTCGACATGCTTGGTGGCTTCGCCACCAGGCGCCCAGTTGTCGGTCATTTCCTGCAGGTCTGAAACGAGCAGGATAGAGGCGGACTTCAGATATTCGGCGCGGCGGTCACAATTGCCATGCGTGCAATTCTTCAGGTCATAGTCGCTTGCCGGGCGCTCGCCGGCACCCGGTCCCGTGCCATGCAGATCCTGGCCCCAGAGCAAGAATTCGATGGCGTGATAGCCGGTCGCGACATTGGCCTCGATACCACCCGCCTCGGCAAGCGTGCCGGAGAGGAACTCCGGCGTCAGCTTGGAGGCGTCCACATCCTTGCCGTCGATCTTGATCGTCTTGTTGGCGATGACATTGGCGACATAGAGGGAGTTCTCGTCGCTTTCCGTGCCGTAGGAAGGATCGACGTAATCGATAAGGCCTTCGTCGAGCGGCCATGCGTTGACCTTGCCTTCCCAGTCGTCAACGATCGGGTTGCCGAAACGGTAGACTTCCGTCTGCTGATAGGGGACGCGCGCCTTGATCCAGGCATCCTTGGCCGCCTTCAGCGTCGTATCATTAGGCGTCTTCAAAAACGCGTCGATGGCCGCGTCGAGCGCCTTGGCTGTCGTCAGCGAGTCTTCATACTTGGCATGCGCGACCTCGGCGTAATGCTTCACGACTGCAGCAGCATCGGGCGCCGCATGTGCGGGAAGGGCGAGCAGGGCGGCGGGGGCGATCGCCAGCGCGGCTGCGCGGAATGTGCGGTTGAGCTTCATAATCCTCTCCTGTGACGGATTTCCGTCTGAATCCGGCAATCGTCTCTTCGCGCAAAAGCAAACTGGTGTCAAACACTCTAGTTTGGAATGGTTTTAAGGACGGATGCCTGTATTTAACTGGTCGTTTGAAGAGTATCTGACCGCAGATTTTAGGATCACCTGCACAAACGGATCGCGCCTTCTGCCTATTGCGTCACGTGATTTCCGTTGAGAGCGCTTCTCAGCCATCCCTTCTCAGGCGGCAGAAGAAGAAGCCATCCGTATCCGTCGACGCTGGCGTCAGCGTGATCGTCTTGCCGTCGGAAGATCGTGGGCGTGCGCTGTCCTTGCCGAACAGGCTGTCCCAGGCGGGCAGCGCGCTGTCAATCTTGAAATCGCCGTTCTCGGCAGCAAAGCGCCGGACCTGCTCTTCGTTCTCCTGCGGCAGCACCGAGCAGGTGACGTAGATCAGTTCGCCGCCTGGGCGCACGAAGCTGCTCGCCTGCGTCAGCGCATCCTGCTGCTGGGCGGTGCGTTCGTCGAGATTCTTGGCTGTCAGCCGCCATTTCGTATCCGGGCGGCGGCGCCACGTACCCGTGCCGGTGCAGGGCGCATCGACCAGCACCTTGTCGCAGCGGCCACGCAGGCTGGACAGGCCCCTGACATCGTCGTGGACTTGGACATTGCGCGTTCCGGCGCGCTTCAGCCGCTCGATGATCGGCGCAAGCCGCTTGCGGTCGGCATCATAGGCGTGGATCTGACCCTTATTATGCATGGCAGCAGCCATGGCGAGCGTCTTACCACCGCCACCGGCGCAATAATCCAGCACCTGCTCGCCATCCCCAGGCAGGACGAGATCGGCGACGATCTGCGATCCCTCGTCCTGAACCTCGAACCAGCCCTTCTGGAACGAAAGCTCGGCCGTGACGTTAGGGAGACGTGAGGCGCCTTCGCCGGCGGGAATCCGGATGCCGTAGCGTGCGATCTTCGCCTCATTCGCGCCGGCCCGTTCCAGCGCCTTCACGGCCTTCTCACGGGTGGCCTTCAGGATATTGGCGCGCAGATCAAGCGTCGGGCGCCCGGCAAGCGCCTGCGCCTCGGAAAGCCATTCGCCGCCGAAAGCCTGTTCGAAGGAGGGCTGTACCCATTCCGGAATATCGCCCTGCACATGTGGGGAAGCATCGGAAAGAGAACGGCTCGCAAACGCTGCGAGCGCTTCTGCGGAAAGCGGCGTCGGCGCGAACTTGTCATCTGCAAGTTCCGCAGCCAGTGTTTCCGGCGTAAAACCCCACTGGCGGAACATGACGGCGTGCGCGATGGCAACGGCACTGTCATCGTCCATCAGATAGGCATGGGACAATCGCATGCGCAGCGCGTCGTAGACGATGTTGCCGATCGCCGCCCGGTCGCCGGAGCCGGCGAAACGGTGGGCGAGGCCCCAGTCCTTCAGTGCATCGGCGACAGGCCTTTTGCGGGCATCGATATCAGCCAGAACCGAAATCGCCCCTTCGAGGCGGCCGCCCAAACGCATTCAAACTTCTCCTGTTGCCTTGGCTGGTGAACGATCCGCACAAGAGAGTCCGCAACAAACCTGATAGGCAGGGCGGATTGTTCACAAGTCCCAATCGCGTGGTTACTCGCGATTGGCGGCAAGAGCAAGCGCCGCATCCGGCGCAGGGATTGTGCGGAGGGCTTGGCCTCAGCTGATGACCTGGTAGCAGACCTTCGCGGTGCCCGAGGAGACCATGCCGATATTCTGTGCGGCAGCGCGCGATAGATCGAGCACGCGACCGCGGATGAACGGGCCACGATCATTGATGCGAACGACGACGCTGCGGCCGTTGTTGCGGTTGGTGACCTTCACCTTGGTGCCGAATGCCAGAGAACGATGTGCGGCGGTGTAGATGGCCGGGTTCATGCGTTCCCCGGAAGCAGTTTTGGAGCGAAGTGCGTACCACGAAGCACCGCCACATCCGTTACCAGCAAATCCTTCTGCCGGAAGGGCGAAGGAACAGGCTGCAATCGCTGCGGTAGTGATTAGAGAACGGCAGATTTTCTTCAAAACGGATTGTCCCTCAACTGTTGAACTTGCGCCTTCGCAGGCGGTGGGGCTTCAATCCGGGGAAAAGTGGCGAAAAAGTGCCGCTTCTGATCACGGAACGTTACAGTCTGTAACATTTGTGATTCCACTAACATTGCGGTAGCAGGACACCGCTTTGGCAATTCTTGGAAAAAGCCTAATGAAATCAGCTAAAATCCGAACGATTTTTTCGTATAAACGCTAAACATTTGATGGCCGTTGGAAATCACAAAATTTTTTTTCTCAGGGTGCCATATTCGCTGCCACATTTGCGCAAATTTAGAGGCCGTTAACCATAATACGGAGCGAAATTCAGTTCGTAAAAATCAGAAAGTAGGAAATTTCTACTATTTATGGATTATAACCCTATCACCCGAATGAGAGGGGTTTGGTCAGCCGCGCCAACCGTCATTTTGCAATAGCTGGGCGAGCGACATCGGATAGTTCGGGAAGGCAAACCGGAAGCCTGCAGCCTTCAACTTGGCATTGGAAACGCGCTTGTTCTCTCCATAGAAGGAACGGGCCATCGGCGTCATCTCGGCGGTCTCGAATGGCTGCTCCGGCGGCGGGGTGATGCCCATCAGGCGGGCGGCCTCGACTATCACATCCTGCGGCGGACCAGGTTGGTCGTCGGTGACATTGTAGATGCCGCCGAGCGCATGCTCTGCCAGAAACCGGGTGGAAGCGCCGATGTCCTCCACGCGGATGCGATTGAACACCTGGTCCTTTTTGATGATGCGGCGCGCTGTGCCACGGTCCAGATTGACGAAGGCGTTGCGTCCCGGTCCATAGATGCCGGAAAGCCGCAATATGGCGGCCGGCGTTTCGCGGGAACGGCCGAGCGCAAGCCAGGCATCCTCGGCGTCGAGACGTTCCTTGGAGCGGCCCGAGACTGGTATACATGGCGTTTCTTCAGTCACCCAGGAACCCTTGTGGTCACCATAGACGCCGACCGTGGAGAGATAGCCGATCCACTGCAGGTCAGGCAGAAGCACCGTGCTGTCCTTCCCAAGTAATGCAAGCAGCGGGTCGGCATCGCGCGGAGCGATCGACTGAACGAGATGCGTGACGGTGGCCATCGCCGCACGCAGGTCGTCGCTCAAGGCCTCTCCGTTGAAGATGAAGGCTTCGATGCCAATCTTGCGCAACTCTTCGGCTTTCTCTTCCGAACGGGTCGTACCGGAGACGCGAATGCCGCTATCGCCAAACGCCTTGGCGATAGCCGTGCCGGAATAACCGCAGCCAAAGATCATAACATGCATCAGCTCACCCCTGCCAATCGCCATTCGTTGAGGACATCTTCATCCGACTCATTTTCCTTTTGTGCGGCAAAGGCTTTGAATTCGCCAGCCTCCATGAGCCGCGACAGTGCCCAAATCGCCATGCCGCGCACGACCGGCGAGGCATCAGTGGCGAGCGCACGACATCGCTCGATCAAGCTGCGCTCGCCGGAATTGCCGGCGGCGATCAACACGTTACGAATAAAGCGGTCACGGCCGATGCGCTTGACCGGCGAGCCGCTGAAGAAGGTGCGAAAGGTCGGATCGTCGAGCGCCAGAAGGAACACGATCGAAGGTCCCTTCAGATCCTCACGCGCCTTCAGCTTCATTTCCGATGCTTCGTTTGCGAACTTGTTCCAAGGGCATGCGGCAAGGCAATCGTCGCAGCCGTAAATGCGGTTGCCGATCAGAGGCCTGAACTCGGGATCGATCGGCCCCTTATGCTCGATCGTCAGATACGAGATGCAGCGGCGCGCATCGATCTGGTAGGGCGCCGGAAAGGCAGCGGTTGGGCAGACATCGAGGCAGGCGCGGCAGGAGCCGCAATGATCGGTCTCCAAGGTATCTGTATTGAGATCGGCGGTCGTAAACATCGATCCAAGGAAAAGCCAGGAACCGTGCTCGCGGCTGACGAGATTGGTGTGTTTGCCCTGCCAGCCGAGACCGGCGGCCGCAGCCAGCGGCTTTTCCATGACCGGGGCAGTATCGACGAAGACCTTCACATCCGCGCCAGCCTTGGCCGCGAAGCGCGTGGCGATCTCCTTCAGTCGGCCCTTGATGACGTCATGATAGTCGCGGTTGCGGGCGTAGACGGAGATTGCCGCCTTATCTTTCTCTCCGAGAATGCCACGCGGATCCTCGTCCGGCCCATAATTGAGCCCGAAGACGGCGACCGAGCGCACATCGCTCCAAAGCGTGCGTGGATCGCTGCGGCGTTCGCGCGTTTCCGCCATCCATTCCATCGTCCCATGCCGGCCGGCATCGATGAATTGGCCGAGCCGCTCTTTTGCTTCAGGGATCGAATCCGGGCGGGTCACGCGGCAGAGATCGAAGCCGAGAGTGACCGCTTCCGCCTTCAGGAAGGCGGTCAAATTGTCGCGGCGCTTGCGCTCCTTGATATCTTCGGCTTTCGGTTCGGGCATCGAACGCCCTCGTTAGAAATCCAGGTCGGCGTAATGGGAAACCGGCGTCAAGCCGCGTACGCGCTCGGTCAGAAGCGGGCGAAAAGACGGGCGCGATTTCAGCCGCTGGTACCAGTCCTTGGCGAGGGGCGATTCCGACCAGTCGATCTCGCCGAGATAATCGAGAATGGAGATCGAGGCTGCGGCGGCAAGGTCGGCATAACTCATTCGCTCGCCGGCAAGCCATTGGCGCGAGCCGGCTAGCCAGGTGAGATAACGCATATGTTGGCGGATATTGGCGCGTGCCGTGCGCAACACCTTGGAATCCGGGGCGCCACCGCCCTGGTCGGCCGTCATCTGCAGCTTGTAGACGCGCTCGCGTGCCAGCGGCTTGGTGACGTCGTTTTCCATTTTTTGCATGAACCATTCCGTCAAACGGCGGATTTCCGCGCGCTGGAACGGGTCCTCGGCGAGCAACCGGCGGTCGCGTTTCAGCACGCCATGCGTCTCGTCGAGATATTCCGAGATGACGGTTGCGCCACAGAGCGCGCGCATGCTGTCATCGACATAAACGGGCAGCGTCCCGGCTGGGTTGAGCGCCAAGAAGTCGCGGCGTTTCTCCCACGTCTGTTCTTCGATCAGTTCCGCCTGATAGCCATATTCCGCCAGAATGAGCCTGACGAAGCGGGATGCGGACGACATGGGATGATGATAAAGCGTGGGCATCGATACTCGGACTTTTGATTGTGGTGCATGGGCTCAGGGGCGCGCCGATTATACCGCCCTAGTCATGACTCATTAGTTGAAGCTATAGGAGTTTGGCCCCTCCAATACAAGCGAATCGGGCTAGACCGCCTGACAAGGGACAAAACATGGCTGCCTGAACGATCGCAACTCCCCGCTCGTCTTTCTTGCCTCCCGCTCTGGCGGACGATGATTGTGCAGTGCAATATAGCCTGGCCACCATTCCAGTCCGACCGAACCCCAAACCGGAGACACTTTATGGACTACATAAACTCTATAATTCTGGGCATTATAGAAGGGATCACAGAGTTCCTGCCGATTTCCAGCACTGGCCATCTGATCATTGCGGAACAGTGGCTTGGTGCACGCAGCGAGACATTCAACATCGTCATTCAGGCAGGAGCGATCCTTGCCGTCACGATCATCTATTGGCGCCGCCTGCTCGATCTGCTGCTCGGCTGGCGCGATCCGCAAAACCGTGACTACGCTTTTAAACTGATCGGCGCCTTTCTGATCACCGCCGTCCTCGGACTGTTGGTCAAGAAGCTTGGCTTCGAACTGCCTGAGAACGCAACCCCGGTTGCCTGGGCGCTTATCATCGGCGGTATCTGGATGATCTTCGCCGAATGGGCCGCCGCCCGCCGCCCGCCGAGCTCCCACATCACCTGGCTCGTGGCCATCCTAGTTGGTATCGCGCAGGTCGTTGCCGGCGTCTTCCCCGGGACGTCCCGCTCCGGCGCCACGATTTTCGTCGCCATGCTGGCCGGCACGGCTAACCGCGCGGCTGCAACCGAATTTGCCTTCCTCGTCGGCATTCCGACCATGTATGCTGCAAGTGCCTTTTCGCTGCTGAAAACCGTCAAGGATGGCGGTGCGGCAAACGAGGACTGGACCGCGCTCGGCATCGCCTTCGTCGTTTCGACCGTCGTCGCCTTCGTCGCCGTCAAATGGCTGCTGGCCTATATCAGAAGTAACCGCTTCACGGTCTTTGCGATCTATCGCATCATTCTGGGTGTTGTGCTGCTCGCCATGGCGATGGCAGGCATGATCAGCTGAGTCATCACGCAGGCGAGCGAATATGCGTCGCGCGCGCCGGGACAAAAATTAAAGCCGGTTCGAAAGGACCGGCTTTTTATTAGTGGGTAATGGAGGCCGTCGAGCAGGGATCGACGCCGTAAGCCGGCGAGCAACCGCCCTTCACCGCCGCGACGGAGCCCGGCGCAATGAAGGAGCCTGCGAGGATTACCAGTGCCGCACACGCAAAAAGAAGCGCGATTGACTTACCCATCAGAAATAGCCTTTCACGTGATGCCGCACGCCTGCGAGGCGCTTGAGTCTGTCTGGAGACGCGCGGGGGTGTTTAGTCAGTGGAATAGCAAATAGCAATAAATGTTCCTGCTAAATTTGGTGTTAATTCCACTAAATTTCCTATGCGTCTTTTATGCAACGTCACACAACATGAGATGCATCTTAACACGCAAGGCTTGCGCCGGATGGCGCCTCGCCAAAATGGAAACGCCGCCCGCGAAAGCTCGCGAACGGCGCTTGAATTGCCGGGTCGGATTGATCAGGCAGCCTTGCCGGAGCCTGTGTACTGGCCGTGCGGGCGATACTGCACGAGGTAGGAATCGAGCACCGAAGTCGCCATCGTCGGCGTGATGCCAAGGCCCCTCAGCGTGCGGCCCTCGGCTTCGGCTTCTTTCGAAACGACGTTGTCATGCTTGAGAAGCTTGACCTGGTCCGGCGTGATCGGCGGCGCGATGAATGGCACCAGCGAGGCGATGCTGCCGATCAGCGATGCGATGCTGAAGGGCAGGGAAACGAGCGGATTCTTGCGAACTGTGACCTTGAGTATGGTTTCGAGACAGTCGCGGAAGGTCAGGACCTCAGGACCGCCAAGTTCATAAATCTTGCCGGTTTCGACCTTACCGTCGACGGCACGGGCAACGGCCTCGGCGACATCCTCGACGTAAACGGGTTGGAACTTCGTCTTGCCGCCGCCGACGAGTGGCAGGACAGGGAACATGCGCGCCATGTCGGCGAACTTGTTGAAGAAGCTGTCTTCCGGACCGAAGACGACAGATGGGCGAAAGATTACCGCATCCGGCTTGATCGACAGGATAGCGGCTTCGGCACGGCCTTTGGTGCGGCCGTAGTTTGAGTTCGAACCGGCGTTGGCGCCGATGGCGGAAATGTGCGTCAACGTTGCACCGGCGTTGCGGGCGGCTTCCGCCACGGCGCGGCCACCGAATTCCTGCACGGCATCGAATGTGTTGCGGCCGCTCTCGAAAAGGATGCCGACACAGTTGATGACATGGTCGGCGCCTTCGACAGCTCGGTCGATCGAGTTGCGGTAGCGCAAGTTGGCCTGGACGAAGGAGATCTGGCCGACATTGCCGAGCGGCTGCAGGAAACCGGCAAGGTCGGGGCGGCGCACGGCAACGCGGATGCGATAGCCGCGTTTGGCCAGCACGCGCACGATATGTCTGCCGATGAAGCCGGACCCTCCGAACACGGTGACGAGTGGCGGCAGGTTGGCAAGGGTCATGGCAGGCTCCTCGAAAGGCTTTGAAATGCTGTGATTGCTTTCGTCTTAGCCGAATACCGACGCGACGAAAAGGGCCATCGCGCCGCAGTTTCTACCCGTTCGAAACTGGCTCAGACGCCCTCGACTACGACCATTTCCGCGTCGGCCACCTCATGGCGGATTTTTGCAGCAGCCTGGTATTCGGGCGAATTATAGCAGTCGACGGCATGCTGCATCGAGGGAAACTCGATGACGACGTTGCGGGCGCGCGCCTTGCCTTCAAGCTCGGTCATTGCACCGCCGCGGGCGAGGAAGTTCGCGCCGTATTTCTCGAAGGCAGGCTTTGCTGTCGCGACGTAATCCTTGTAGCGCTCGAGGTCGCGCACATCGACGCGGGCGATCCAGTATCCCTTGGGCATTTTTGTCTCCTCGTTCGGCGGACGTGTCAGCGGTTCGCCGGCCAAAGCGCGGCAACCATTTCATTGAGGATTGCACGCGCCGCTTCCCGCGGCTCCGGTGCCTTGACGATCGGGCGGGCGACGACGAGATGGGTGGACCCTGCCTTCAGTGCATCCTTAGGCGTCATCACCCGCTTCTGGTCGCCCTTCTCGGCACCCGTCGGGCGGATGCCGGGTGTCACGATCGCCATATCAGGCCCGACGATCTCGCTGACAGCAGCGGATTCCTCGGCTGAGCAGACGATGCCGCCCATGCCGGCAGCACGCGCCTGTTCGGCACGACGCGCGACAAGCGTCTTCGGATCATATTGATAACCTGCCTCGACGAGATCATCGGCGTCCATCGAGGTCAGCACGGTAACGCCAAGCAGGCATAGGCTGGAGCCTTTCGCCGCCTCGACGGCCGCCTTCATCGCTTTCGGATAGGCATGCAGCGTCAGCATCGACATGCCCATCTTGGCGATGTTCTCGACACCGGATGCGACCGTGTTGTCGATGTCGAGGAGTTTCATGTCGAGGAAAATCTTTTTGCCGCTGGCGGCAAGGTCGCGGGCAAATTCCAGCCCGCCGGCAAAGACAAGCTGATAGCCGATCTTGTAGAAGAGAATGTCGTCGCCGAGCGTGGAAACAATTTTTTCCGCTTCGCCAATCGTTGGAACATCCAGCCCGACGATCAACCGCTCGCGTGCGCCCATCTCAAATCATCCCCGCCAGTCTTCGATGGGTGTCCAGTCGCATGATAAGCGCCGATCCGCAAGGCCGAAAGCGTAGAGATTACCGCCACCGCCTGGCTGGTCGCGATCACGCGCAATCGGCAAACCCATCAGATGGCATTTGAGCAGCGTTCCGACGCCGCCATGGCCGACAAAGGCGATCGGCGCATTCGCATCATGCGAAGACAAGATGGTCTCGACGGCGGAGACGATGCGGTTCTGCGCGTCGGCGGCCCGCTCCCAGCCCCTGAAGCTCTCTTGCGGGTGAGCGAAGAACCAGTTGGCCGCCTCTTCGAATTTGTCGGGCGGCAGGAAACCGGTGGCGGAGCGATCGTTCTCGTGCATGCCATGCACGATCTCGATTTTCCCGCCTGAGGCCGCAGCAAGGATTTCCGCTGTCTCGATCGCCTTGGTCTCATCGCTGGAGACAATGCGGGTCAGCCGCTTCGCCCAATCGCTCGAGGCGGCCTTGCGGGCGCGCTCCGCGCCGATATCGGAGAGACCCCATTGGGGAACGGGAACCGCAGGATCGATCTTGACCTGAGGGTGGGTGATATAAAGTCCGAACATTTATCCGCGCCGATAAATCCAGAGTTGAGCCGGAGGAATATTGCGCACGATGAAATCAAAATGATGAATGCTGTAGCGATCGGCATTGGCGACGATCGGCGAAACTGCGCCATAGGAGATCTGCACCATCGGCCGGCCAGCCGGCATGCGATCGAGCAGGCTTTCCAGGAGCGCGATGCGCGCCTGCATCGGGAAATTCAGCAGCGGTATGCCTGAGATAACGGAATCGAATTTCTGATCCTTGAGAGAGCCGAGCGTTTTGTCGAGATCGAAGGCATCGCCGTTGATGAAGGTCACATCAGGATAAAGCTGCACGAGATGTTGGTAGAAATCCGTCGAATATTCGATGGCGACAAGTTTTTCCGGTTTCACGCCATGAGCGAGAATCGCCTTGGTGATGGCGCCGGTGCCGGGGCCAAGTTCGAGTACAGGCAGATCCGAATGCGGATTTGCGACACTCGCCATCTTACGGGCGGTGATTGAAGAGGTCGGCACAATGGAGCCGACAGTTTTCGGCCCCTGCATCATGCCCTTGAAGAAGCGGATCTCCTCGTCGAATTTCCTGCCGAGCCGTTCCTTGAGTCGCAATGCCATGCCGTCCTCCCATGCCTGCTGTTCGTCCCGCCCTTAATTGCAGGAGGGTGAAGCAAAAACAAGAGGCGATGTCGCAATCAGGAAGGTTTAAGACAGGAAGGCGACGCGCGTTTACACGCGCATCGGCATTAGCACGTAGAGAGCATCGTCGCCGGCGGTGTCACGCACGAGTGTCGGCGAACCGGCATCGGCCAGAAGGAAGATCGCCTCGTCGCCGGAAAGCTGCGCAGTGATGTCGAGCAGGTACTTGGCATTGAAGCCGATTTCCATCGGATCCGTATCATAGCCGACGGCGACTTCTTCCGTAGCACTGCCGGAATCCGGGTTGTTGACGGTGAGCAGCAGCTGGCCGTCGGAAAGCGCGAGCTTCACGGCGCGGCCGCGCTCGGACGAAATGGTGGAAACGCGGTCGACGGCCTGGGCAAAGCTCGTGCAATCGACGCGCATTTCCTTGTCATTATTGGTGGGGATGACGCGCTGATAATCCGGGAAGGTGCCGTCGATCAGCTTCGAAGTCATGACGATGGAGCCGATGGTAAGGCGGATTTTGGCATCGGAGACTTCGACGGTGACGATCGCATCCGGGGTATCGACGAGCTTCTGCAATTCACCGACCGTCTTGCGCGGAATGATGATGCCTGGCATGCCTTCGGAGCCAGAGGGCGCATCCACATCGGCACGGGCCAGACGGTGGCCGTCGGTCGCAACGGCGCGCAGCTTCAGGCTGCCCTCGCTTTCGATCGTATGGAAGAAGATGCCGTTCAGATAATAGCGGGTTTCTTCCGTCGAAATCGCAAACTGCGTGCGATCGATCAACATCTTCAGATCGCTTGCCTTCAGCTTGAAGGAATGCGTGAAGGTGCCGGCGGTCAGATCGGGGAAGTCGGATTCCGGCAGGCACTGCAGCGAGAACTTCGAGCGGCCGGATTGAACGGTCATCGAGCCGCCATCCTGGGAAGTGGCAAGAAGCACTTCCGCGCCATCGGCAAGCTTGCGCACGATGTCGTAAAGAAGATGCGCTGGAACGGTAGTGGCGCCGGCCTGCTCGACATTGGCAGGCGTGGCTTCGGTGATTTCGAGATCGAGGTCAGTCGCCTTCATGTCGAGGTTTTGCCCGTCGGCCTTCAGGAGCACGTTGGACAGGATCGGGATCGTGTTGCGGCGTTCGACCACGCGATGCACGTGGTTCAGCGACTTCAAAAGGTTTGACCGCTCAATAGTAATACGCATGGGATGCTACCGCTTTCGACCTTTATTGTCCGGGCGCCCGGAAGCGCCGCGTCACTGCTTTCCCCTTTGGGAGAGGGGAGTGGACGGGCAAAATGGCAGAACTTTGCCGGCGATTGCAAGAGGCATGGTTGCCCGCAGGCCCCCAAATGCCGTTTTGCAGTGCAATGCTCACAGAAATTGCGGCCCTTGTCGAAGCCACACTGCTCGCCCATAAAGGGAAGAGGCTGGCGGAACGAAGGCGAATGGCATGACGGAAGAGACGACAGCGGAAACTGGCGCCCGGCGCGGTTTTCGTCTCCATAATATTGCGGTGCCGGCGCGCCCGCTCGAACCGGCTCTCTATCTCGTCGCAACGCCGATCGGCAATCTCGGCGACATTACGCTGCGGGCGCTGGAAACGCTTGCTGGTGCCGACGTCCTGGCCTGCGAGGATACACGCGTCACCCGCGTCCTGCTCGATCGGTATGGTATCCAGAACCGCCCCTTCCCCTATCATGAGCACAATGCTAACGAGGCCGGACCGCGGCTCCTGCAGGCACTCGAAGCCGGCAAGTCGGTGGCACTCGTTTCCGATGCGGGAACGCCGTTGGTATCCGATCCCGGCTATCGCCTGGCCCAGCAGGCGATCGAGGTAGGTTACCGCATCATTCCAATTCCCGGCGCTTCCGCGCCGCTTGCCGCCCTCGTCGGATCGGGCCTGCCGAACGACGCCTTTCTCTTTGCCGGTTTCCTCCCGACCAAGGACAAGGCGCGCCGCGACCGGCTCGCGGAATTCGCGAACGCACCGGCCACATTGATCTTCTTTGAATCACCCCATCGCATTGGCGCGACCCTGCTGGCCGCCGCTGATGTGCTCGGCGCTGAACGCGAGGCGTCCGTCTGCCGCGAACTGACGAAAACCTATGAGGAATTCCGCCGCGGCACGCTTGCCGAACTCGCGGCCCATTATGAAGAGCATGACAATGTGAAGGGCGAAATCGTGCTGGTGATCGGCCCCTCGAACGAACAGCCCGCCACCGAAGCCGATATCGACGCGGTTCTCGCCGATCTCGCAAAATCCCTACCGACGGCCAAGGCCGCGACCGAGGCCGCCCGCCTGACGGGCCTGCCGCGCAAGGTGCTCTACCAGAAGCTTCTCGACATGAAGGCGGCGAATGGCTGACGGCGAAGCAACGCTCCGCAGGAGAAATGCGCTGCGCCGCGGCGCGGCGGCGGAATATATCGCCGCCATTTTCCTGATGCTGAAAGGTTATCGCATTCTCGCCCTGCGGCACCGGACGAAGCTCGGCGAGATCGATATTATCGCCCGCAAGGGGGATCTGGCCGTCTTTGTCGAGGTCAAGGCGCGCGCCGACGAAACGGGCGCGGTGGATGCTGTGTCCTACGCGTCGCAAAAACGCATCCGGGCTGCGAGCGATCTCTGGCTCGCCCGTCAGCGCGATTATGCTCGGCTTTCGCAACGCTACGATATTGTCGCGATATTGCCGGGGAGGCTGCCTCGCCATTTCCCTGATGCTTTCTAGGATTTTGCCGCGTCGCACTTGCGGCGGTGTGGTGGTGCCACGCAGTCGTCGGCGACCAATAAGCTTTCGTTAAAATTTTAGCGTCTGCTTGAACGGGCTTTTACGACTCTTCTGTTATCCACGGCTCAGCTAGGGGTAGCAAACTGGGGGTAAGTCATGGCCTTGAAGATGATGCTTGCAACCGCCGTCGCCATGGCTGCGCGGTCCGTGCCTTACGCCACGTTGAAGTCATCAGGCAGGTCTTTCGTTGCGCAGGCAAGCGACGGCATGGTCCTGAAATCAACGCCGATCAATCCGGACTGGATCATCAGCGGCAATCCGCAGGCGCGCACGGCAGAACATTCCCGTGGCCATGACGAGGCATCGCTGACGGCGATCTGGGATTGCACATCAGGCGAATTCCGCTGGCGTTTCGGTTGGGACGAGACGGTCATGATCCTTGAAGGCGAGGTGCACGTCACCACTGGAGACGGCGTGGAGCGCACACTGCAGACGGGCGATGTCGCTTTCTTTGCCGGCGGCACCTGGGCGAACTGGCGGGTGGACAATTACGTTCGCAAGGTCGCCTTCCTGCGCAAGCCTTTCCCAAAGCCGCTCGCCATTGCCTATCGCCTGCGCAACCTCTTGCGCAACGGTGGCGGCACCGGCATAGCGGCCTGAAAATTGCGCCGGCGGAGGCGCCAGAAGCCATTGATTGCCGTTGCGTTTGATGCCTGACCGACCTACATCTGGGCGGCATCAGCGCAAGGGACGGAAATGGCCAAGATCAAGAACGTAGCGGTCCAGATGGACCATGTCTCCGGCATCAATATAGCGGGCGATTCCACCTTCGCCATGAGCCTTGAGGCGCAGGCGCGTGGCTACAAGCTCTTCCATTACACGCCCGACCGCCTGAGTTTGCGCGATGACAAGCTCTATGCCACCGTCGAGCCGATGGTACTGCGCGACGTCAAGGGCGATCATTATGAACTCGGAGCGCCTGAGCGCATCGACCTGTCGACCATGGATGTCGTCCTGCTGCGCCAGGACCCGCCTTTCGACATGTCCTACATCACCTCGACGCATCTGCTGGAGCGCATCCATCCGAAGACGCTCGTCGTCAATGATCCCGCCTGGGTGCGCAACTCTCCGGAAAAGATCTTCGTCACTGAATTTTCCGACCTGATGCCGAAGACGCTGATCACCAAGGATCCGGGCGAGATCCGCCGATTCCGCGACGAGATGGGCGACATCATCCTGAAGCCGCTCTACGGCAATGGCGGCGCCGGCGTTTTCCATTCCACCAAGGACGATCGCAACCTGTCCTCGCTGCTCGAAATGTTCGGCCAACTCTTCCGCGAGCCTTTCATCGCTCAGCAGTACCTGCCTGACGTGCGTAGGGGCGACAAGCGCATCATCCTCGTCGACGGTGAATTTGCCGGCGCCATAAATCGCGTCCCGGCGGAACACGATAGCCGCTCCAACATGCATGTCGGCGGTCGTGCCGAGCCGACCGAACTGACGGCACGCGAAAAGGAAATCTGCGAGCGCATCGGCCCGGCTCTGCGCGAACGCGGCTTCCTGCTCGTCGGCATCGACGTGATCGGCGATTATATGACCGAGATCAACGTGACCTCGCCGACCGGCATCCGCGAAGTGAAGAAGTTCGGCGGCGCCGATATCGCAAGCCTGTTGTGGGATGCGATCGAGCGCAAGCGCGGCTAAAGCAAAGCCAAGAACAGACCACAAAAATTGTTCTTGTCGTTCCGCCTTTGATCCCTTCCGTTCCAGGATTACAACCCGCCGCAATTTGATTGCAGCGGATAGCTGAATTCGTTCGCTTATCGTTCTTGTTTTATTCCGGCTTCCATGCCAGATTGTGACCGGCTTCATAGGTTGGGGTTCAGGGTCACGAGGCAGGGCATGG
The DNA here is from genome assembly GCF_014193935.1 of Rhizobium sp. BK377. Classification (NCBI taxonomy): domain Bacteria; kingdom Pseudomonadati; phylum Pseudomonadota; class Alphaproteobacteria; order Hyphomicrobiales; family Rhizobiaceae; genus Rhizobium; species Rhizobium sp. BK377. The sequence continues at coordinate 1,445,672 of NZ_JACIAC010000001.1, read as the reverse complement.
TCGCGCGCGTCAGTACGGTTGCATTTCAGGGCATTGAAGGTGTTCCGGTCGAGGTCCAGGTCATGGTCGCTCCCGGGAAAATGGGGATCCAGATCGTCGGGCTTCCGGATAAAGCGGTTGCGGAAAGCCGAGAGCGGGTGCAGGCCGCCCTGCACGCTTCCGGTCTGGCGCTGCCATCCAAGCGCGTGACCGTCAACCTTGCGCCCGCGGATCTTCCCAAAGAAGGCAGTCACTTCGACCTTCCGATCGCGCTCGGCTTGATGGCAGCTCTCGGCGCCATCCCGGCGGATGCCTTGTCCGACTATGTCGTCGTCGGCGAACTCAATCTCGATGGTACGATTGCAGCAATCGCTGGCGCTCTGCCGGCGGCAATCGGTGCCAACGCGAGTGGGAAAGGCCTGATCTGTCCGGCCGAAAGCGGATCCGAGGCCGCCTGGGCCGGGTCAGACGTCGACATTCTGGCGCCGCGGAGCCTGATAGCACTCGCCAATCATTTCCGCGGCACACAGATCCTTTCGCGCCCGGAACCGTCCATTCGCCCGAACGCCGCCAATCTGCCCGATCTCGCCGAGATCAAGGGACAGGAAAGCGCCAAGCGGGCGCTGGAAGTGGCCGCCGCCGGCGGCCATAACCTATTGATGGTTGGGCCGCCGGGCTCCGGCAAGTCGATGCTGGCTTCGAGACTGCCATCCATCCTGCCGCCGCTCTCGGCCGCCGAATTGCTTGAAGTCTCGATGATCCATTCCATCGCCGGTCAGCTCTCCGGCGGCAAGCTTTCCGACCGCAGGCCCTACCGCACGCCGCACCATTCGGCGACGATGGCCGCCCTCATCGGCGGCGGCCTGCGCGCCAGGCCAGGCGAGGCTTCGCTTGCCCATCACGGCGTGCTTTTCCTCGACGAGTTTCCGGAATTCGCACCGCAGGTGCTCGACGCCTTGCGCCAGCCGCTGGAAAGCGGCGAATGCGTCATCGCGCGCGCCAATCACCGCGTCTCCTATCCGGCGCGGATCCAGCTCATTGCCGCCATGAATCCCTGCCGCTGTGGCATGGCGGGCGAGCCCGGCCACACCTGTGCCCGAGGGCCGCGCTGCATGACCGATTATCAAGCCCGCATTTCCGGCCCGCTGATGGACCGCATCGATATCCGCATCGACGTGCCGGCCGTTTCCGCCGCCGACCTCATCCGGCCGACGGTCGCCGAAGCGAGTGCCGATGTTGCCCGGCGCGTTGCGCGTGCGCGCGACATTCAGCGCGAACGTTATGCTGCTGCAGGCGCTGTGGGCATTTCCACCAATGCAGGATGCTCGACGGCAATGATCGAGAAGTTCGCCGAGCCGGATGCTGCGGGATTGCAGTTGTTGCGAGATGCCGCGGACAAGATGAAGTTTTCGGCGCGCGGTTACCACCGCGTCCTGAAGGTCGCCCGCACGCTTGCCGATCTCGACGGCAATGAAATGGTCGGACGTATTCACCTCGCGGAGGCGATTTCCTACCGCGTTGCCGGTGCGCGGCTAACGGCAGCGGCATAAGGTTGAGTGACTGGTGAGCAGTGATAAGTGAGTAGCGGCTCACAATAATCGGCAAACCAAAGCGATTTGCGGCAGGCACCGAAAGCAGCCTCAGTCACTACTCACTACTCGCTACCCACTAATTTCCTTCAGCTTCCGAGGCCTTCAAACAACGTCGTCGAAAGATAGCGCTCGGCAAAGGACGGGATGATGACGACAATGTTCTTGCCAGCATTTTCCGGACGGCGGCCGACCTCGATTGCCGCCGTCAGCGCCGCACCAGAGGAGATGCCGACAGGCACGCCTTCGAGCCTGGCGACGAGCCGTGCCTGCTGGAATGCATCGTCATTGCTGACGGTGACGACCTCGTCATAGATGCTGGTATCGAGGATCTTCGGCGCGAAGCCTGCACCGATGCCCTGGATCTTGTGCGGGCCGGGCGTACCGCCTGACAGTACGGGCGAATCCGCCGGTTCGACGGCCACGATCCGGATATCCGGTTTGCGGCTCTTCAACACCTGGCCGACGCCGGTGATCGTGCCGCCGGTGCCGATGCCGGCAACGAAGATATCGACCGTGCCGTCGGTGTCGTTCCAGATTTCCTCGGCGGTCGTCTTGCGGTGAATTTCGGGGTTGGCCGGGTTTTCGAATTGCTGCGGAATGACGGCGTCGGGGAGCGAAGCGGCGAGTTCCTCGGCCTTGGCGATAGCCCCCTTCATGCCCTTCGGCCCTTCGGTCAGCACCAGTTCGGCGCCGAGCAGCGCCAGCATCTTGCGGCGTTCGACGGACATCGTCTCCGGCATGGTGAGGATCAGCCGATAACCTTTGGCGGCGGCCGCAAAGGCAAGCGCGATGCCGGTATTGCCCGAGGTCGGTTCGATCAGCACCGTCTTGCCGGGAGAAATCTTGCCCTGCGTTTCCAGGCTCTCGATCATGGCAACGCCGATACGGTCCTTCACCGAGGCGATCGGATTGAAGAATTCCAGCTTGGCGAGAATGCTGGCCACTACGCCCTTTTCTTTGGCGAGTTTGTCGAGGCGAACGAGCGGCGTATCGCCGATCGTATCCGTTATCGAGGAATAGATGCGGCCGCGGCCCGGTTTGTGCGACATGGTGCTCTCCCTTTGAAATCCATTCTGAAATCTGAGGAGAGAATAGGGTCAAAGTGGCGGTGAGACCAGAGTGGCTTCATCCGCCACCCACGCAAGCCAGAGAAAAAATCCTTTGAAAACCGTCCGTTGCCGAATGTTTATTTCAGGCAGCACGCGTGGCGATGAAGGCTGCCGTGCCCGCCAGGATGCTGGCGGCGACGCGATTCAGCACCTGCAATGCGCGTGGCTGTTTCAGCATCGTGCGGGCGCGCGACGCAAGCAGCATATAGGGAACGAGCACGATCATCAGCACCACGAAGGTGACGGCGAGCAGGATGAGATACTCGCGCATGCCGATGCTGTTCAAATCGATCAACGTCGGCACCAGCGCCACATAGAAGAGCATCGTCTTCGGGTTTCCGAGCGTCACCAGCAGGCCGGACAGGAACGACATGCCCGCACTGCTCGATTTCTTCGCGGCGATATCCTGAGGCAGCAGGCCGGCAGTCCAGAGCTTCCAAGCGATGTGGCCGAGATATAGGGCTCCGGCGATCTTGATGATGAGGAATATCTCGGTGAAAGTCTGCGCCACGAAGGCGAGGCCGAGGATGACGGCCGTGAGGTAAGTCATGTCTCCGAGCACCAGGCCGAGGCCCATGAAGAAGGTCTCGCGGAAATTCGAGCCTAGGGCACGCGCCACGATCGCCGTGATCCCTGGGCCGGGAATGGCGGCGGCGATGAATAGGGCTCCGGCATAGGCGATCAGGACGGTAAGGCTCATCTTCATATCCACTGACTTGCGGACCCTTCTATAGGCGGGTGAGGCAGGCCTCATCAAGCGTCTGGCGCTGATCTGTCCATAACCATAAAGAATAGGTCGGCTGAACCATGATCTACTTGGAAACCGACTGCGCCTTGCTATTTTTCCTGTCGCAAGCGGCCGCTGACACGGCCCGCCGCGGCTTCCCAAGGCTGCCGGCGCAGACGGTTTTCATCATCAAGGAGAGAATACATGTCGCCTACCTCAGCCGAAGCCCGCGGACGTTCGCCGCTCAAGACCCCGTCCGACCTGCCGACCAACGCTATCACCGATATTTCGGCCGCGTTGACCGCGCTGCTCGCCGATGTCTTCACGCTCTATGTGAAGACCAAAAACTTCCACTGGCACATGTCCGGCCCGCATTTCCGTGATTACCACCTGATGCTCGACGAGCAGGCGGAACAGATCTTCGATATGACGGACGAGGTTGCCGAACGTGCCCGAAAGATCGGCGGCACGACGCTGCGCTCGATCGGTCAGATCGCCCGCCAGCAGCGCATTCCGGACAATGATGCTGACTATGTCACCCCCGAGGACATGCTCTCCGAGCTGCGTGAAGACAATCTTCACCTCGTCTCAATCCTGCGCGAAGTGCATGAAGTCTGCGACGAGCACAACGACGTTGCGACCGCGAGCCTGATCGAGAACTGGATAGACCAGAGCGAACGCCGCACCTGGTTCCTGTTCGAAACGACGCGCCAAGCGAAGTAACACGTAAGCCGAACCTCAGCGTCAGGCTGCCGGCAGGCGAATAAGTCTCGCCGGCGACCAGCCCAGATTCATGCCGGCGGCGGCGAGCAGAATAACTGCCGCCCCGGCAATCTGCATCGGCTGCAATGCATGGCCGAAAGCGAAGCGGTCGACCAGGATGGCAGCGACCGGATAGATGAAAGACAAGGCGCCGGTCAGATGCGTCGGCAGTTTCTGGATCGCGCCATAGAGCAGTACGTACATGAGACCGGTGTGGACGACGCCGACCGCGGTCAGGATCATCCAGGAACTGGTATCGGCGGGGAGGTTCGAAAAATCGGTCATCGGCGCCAGCATGACGATACCGGTCGAAACCTGGATCAGCGCGATTAGATGCGGCGGCGTGCCGCGCAGCCATTTGGCGGCAAGCGCGGCAAGAGCATAGAAGAAGGCGGCACCCAGCGCCATTAGGATGCCGAGACCGTAGCTGCCGGAGACGGCATCGCTATTTGGTTTCGCCTCGACGATAGCAGCCATGCCGGCAAAGGAAAGCCCGAGCCAGAAGAGCTTGGTGCCTGTGATCTTCTCCCCGAGAAAGAGTGCGCCGAGCGCAAGCAGCATGAAAGGCTGAGTGTTGTAGACAGTCGTCGCGATCGAGATCGACGCGTGCGAATAGGAGGCGAACAACAGCAGCCAGTTGGAGACGATGGCGATACCGCCGAAGACAGCGATGCCGAGCGACCGCAGGCTGATGATACCAGGCCTCAGCAGGCCGAAAGCAGTGCAGACCACCAGCAGGGTCAGCGCGCCGAAGAAGCAGCGCCAGAAGACCACGCCGCTGACGGGCTGACCCGACATGACGACGAACCACCCGATCGTTCCCGAGATCAGCATCGCTGCCGTCATCTCTGCTGTGCCTCTTCTGATATCGCCCTGCATCGCCATCTCCATTCGTTAGCGGGAAATTGTATTGCGGCATCGCAGCATTTTCTATAAGCTGAAAAAGGGAAAGGCTGGATAAACCTAATCTTGTTAGGAGTTTTTGCCATGTTGGCTAACGAGATGCAGGCAGTCGACGATATTGACCGCGCAATGATAGAGGCGCTGGCAGGAAACTCGCGTATTTCCCTAAAGGAGCTCGCCCAGGCTGTAGGACTTTCTTCGCCGAGCGCGGCGGAGCGTCTGCGTCGGCTCGAGGATCGCGGCGTGGTGACGCTCTTCACCATCGATCTCGATCCGGCGGCGATTGGCTATCCTCTCCAGGCGATCGTGCGGGTGCGCCCGCTGCCCGGCCAGCTCCACATCGTCGAACGTATTATCCAGGACACGCCCGAATTCATCGAATGCGACAAAGTGACCGGAGACGATTGTTTCATCGCCCGCCTCGTCGTCCGTTCGATGGGCGAGCTCGACAGCATTCTCGATAAGGTCGCCGAGCGCGCGGAAACCAATACCTCGATGATCAAATCCTCGCCGGTCAAGCGGCGCCTGCCGCCCCTGATACGAAAAAAATAGCCTCAGAAATCCGCCATTGGCGACAGCATGGCGGGATGATCGAGGCTCATCTCCTCCAGTCCGCGCAGCATCAGCCGTGTTCCGCCTCCATAAGGCATCGCCTCTCCGGACCATCCGAGCCTGTCCGGCCGGAACAGCGTTTCGACTATCGTTGCCTGGATGCCGAGACCGGAAAGGATTGTGGCGAGTGAGGGGATCTCCGCCGCGACCACGTCGAGAAGAGCGACGTGGTCTGGTGCCGGCATCTTCCATGCAATGACGGCCTTGCTCTCTTCCAGATAGCTCAGGCGAACATCGGGATCGAGCTGCGTGTTGATGAGGAACATCGCAGCGCTGCTGGCGACGGCGAGCGTCTCCGAAACTGGCTTGCGGTTCCTCAGCCGGCCCTGAAGCAGAGCGAGATCATCGGCATCGCGCGGCTGAAGAGGTCGTGATGCGGCGGCACCTTCAGACTTTGGTGCCGCGCCGGCATACTTGTGAAGCGGAAGTGAGCGGAAACCGTAGGGCTCGTAAAGCGCCGGCTTGTCCGTGTAGAGGATGATGGCCTCGAAGTCCCGCGCCTCACACCAGGCAAGCGCCTTGCCCGTCACATCGCGATAAAGGCCGTGGCCGCGCCATGGCGGGCGAACCGCGCCGGACTGAAAGGCGGCGGCGTTGACGAGCCTGCCGTTGAGGACGAAGGGCATGGCGAAGACGGAGAGATTGGCGGCGAGCAAGCCTTCATTCGTAAACCAGCCAAACGGCATGCTGGTCGGGTCCGGGCCGCCAAGTTCGCGCAGCGGATCGATATCGATGCCGAATGTATCATCGAGAAGGGAGACGAGAGAGCTCCAGGCCGCGGGATCGCGGAAATAATCCTGTCGGAAGGTAAGCCCGCCGGAATCGACGACGCTCATACTCCGGTCGAACCGAAGCCGCCGGCGCCGCGTGCGGTTTCGGTCGTCTCTGAGACTTCGGCAATGCGGGTCTGGACGAATGGTGCAATCACCATCTGCGCGATGCGCATGCCGCGCGTGATGGTGAATTCCTCCTCGCCATGATTGACGAGAATGACCTTCACTTCGCCGCGATAATCGCAGTCGACGGTACCGGGCGCATTGAGGCAGGTGACACCGTTCTTGGCTGCAAGACCGGAACGCGGGCGCACCTGGCCCTCGAAACCCTCGGGGATTTCGAAGACGAAACCCGTCGGAATGAGCGCGTGTTTGCCGGGCGCCAGCACCAGCGGCTTGTCCTCGTCGATGGCCGCGCGCAGGTCCATGCCGGCTGCACCGCGCGTTTCATAGGCGGGCAGATCCAAGCCATGGCCGTTCGGCAGGCGGATCAGTTTGAGGGTAGGGCGGGTGTCTGTGTGAATGGTCATGCGGCATTACTTCGTGCCTCGTGCCGCAAGGTCAATTGCAATGGCGCGCTTTAATCGCTAGATACGCCGCAATTCCACAGGATTCACATCATGGCCGAAAGTCTCGCCGAGGCGGTCTCCCGCCGCCGCACATTCGCTATTATCGCTCACCCGGATGCGGGTAAGACGACGCTCACGGAAAAGCTGCTGCTTTTCGGCGGCGCTATCCAGCTCGCCGGTGAAGTGAAGGCGAAGAAGGATCGCATGCAGACCCGCTCGGACTGGATGAAGATCGAGCGCGAGCGCGGCATCTCGGTTGTCACCTCAGTCATGACCTTCGAATATGAAGGCAATGTCTTCAACATTCTCGACACGCCCGGTCACGAAGACTTTGCTGACGATACCTACCGCACGCTGACGGCAGTCGACGCCGCCGTCATGGTCATCGATGCAGCCAAGGGTATCGAGCCGCGTACGCTGAAGCTGTTCGAAGTCTGCCGCATGCGCGACATTCCGATCATCACCTTCATCAATAAGATGGACCGTGAGAGCCGCGATCCCTTCGAGATCCTGGATGAGGTCGAGGAGAAGTTGGCGCTGGACACGGCCCCGGTCACCTGGCCGATCGGCCGCTCCAAGACCTTCTGCGGTTCCTATCATCTCAAGGAAAACACGGTGCGCGGCTCCGATACGGAAGTCGACGTTACTGCCGTCAACGGACCGCAGAGCGTTGCCGACCGGCTGCCGGAAAATGAACGCGATGCCTTCATCGAGGAGGTGGAACTGGCGATCGAAGCCTGCCGCCCCTTCGATCGGGAATCCTTCCTCGAAGGTCATATGACGCCGGTTTTCTTCGGCTCCGCCCTGCGCAACTTCGGTGTTCGCGATCTCATCAATGCGCTTGGCGACTTCGCTCCGCCGCCGCGTGACCAGGTCGCCGATGTCAGAACCGTGCATGCCGCCGAAGACAGAATGACGGCTTTCGTCTTCAAGATTCAGGCGAACATGGACCCGAACCATCGTGACCGTATCGCCTTTGCCCGTATCTGCTCCGGCAAGCTGGAGCGCGGCATGAAGGCCCGCCTGGCACGCACCGGCAAGCAGCTTGGCCTCACCGCGCCGCAGTTCTTCTTCGCCTCGCAGCGCCAGCTCGCCGATACGGCTTTCGCCGGCGATGTCGTCGGCATCCCGAACCACGGCACGCTGCGCATCGGCGACACGCTGACGGAAGGTGAAAGCCTGGTATTCCAGGGTGTGCCGAACTTCTCGCCTGAAATCCTGCGCCGCGTCCGCCTGGAAGACGCCATGAAGGCCAAGAAGCTGAAGGAAGCCCTGCAGCAGATGGCCGAAGAAGGCGTCGTCCAGCTCTTCCAGCCGGAAGATGGCTCGCCGGCCATCGTCGGCGTCGTGGGCGCGCTGCAGCTCGATGTCCTGAAGGAGCGCCTGATGGCGGAATATGGCCTGCCCGTCTCCTTCGAAATGTCGCGCTTCTCCGTCTGCCGCTGGATTTCGTCTGACCAGCCTGCTGAACTCGACAAGTTCCTCACCGTCAAGCGCGGCGATATCGCCCGTGATCTCGACGGCGACCCGGTCTTCCTGGCGCAGGATGGTTTCTCGCTGCGCTACGAGGCGGAACGCTATCCGGCGATCAAGATGGTGGCAATCAAGGAATATCACGCGGCCAAGGCCGCCTGATTACCTTGCCAGCCGTTCGACAAGGAACTCGACGACCGCGCGCATGGACGGCAATTGCCCGATCTGGAAGAAGCCCTCCGCCTGCTGCGCCAGGCTGCTTGAACATCCCATGGTGCCGCCTTGTCCAGACAGGGCGGCATTTCACGCGGCAGCGATAATTTCGATTTCCACCAGCCAGTCTTTCTGAAGCGTTCGAACGACGATGGCGGTGGTCGGTACGATATGATCGCCGAGTGCGGCCAGCCGCGCATTCTGGTTTGCTTCGGCATAGTCGGGGTCCCGCAGATAGCTGGTCAACCGCACAATGTTGCTGACGTCCATATCGGCATCCGCAAGAATCGCCCGCAGGTTCGACCAGATGAGGTCTAGTTGGACCGAGAGATCTCTGCCCGGCACGCATTCCGCGTCGAGCCCCATTGTGCCGCTCACGAACAGAAAGCGGACAGGATGCCTGACCTCAATCGCGTGAATATAATCGGATGTTGCCGCATAGATGCCGCGGCTCGGATTGTGCTTCACCAGTTCCATTTGAGAGTTCCTCCCTCGAATATCTGAAAGCTTGGCTCTATTATTGCCGAATATTTTTCGGCGATAAGGCAGATTTTCCGAATGACAAAAGAACCGAATGGTATTCGACGTAGCAGGCGAGAGCCCGAACAACTGGACCTTTTCGACCGAAAGATATTAGGCGCGCTTACAGAGGATGCCCTGCAGAGCTATACTACCCTTGGCAAAGCCGTCAATCTGTCGCCGCCTGCCGTGCATGAGCGCGTCAAGCGGCTGCGCCGGTCCGGCGTCATGAAAGGGGCGCACGCTGCGCTCGATGGCACGGCGCTCGGCAAGCCGTTGCTGGCCTTCGTGCATGTCGAGGCTGCGGGTTGGGGCAAAAGCGAAAGGCTGATGCAGCTTTGCCGCTTTCCCGAGGTGGAGGAGATGCATTCGGTTGCAGGCGACGCCAGTGTCATTTTCAAAGTGCGCACCGAAAGCCCGCGCGCGCTTGAAGCCTTTCTCTCGCAAATTCATGCTGTTCCCGGCGTGACGGCCACCAAAAGCTATGTGGTGCTTTCCACCTATCTCGAGCGGCCAGTCCAGGCGAACATGACCGCGGACTGGCCGGAAAACCCGCTGCCGGCCTGAAGTGGCGCAGCGCTACATTCCAACTCATAGTACTGTTCTTGCAGAGGGGCGACTTATGGTGCCGCCCCGGCAAACTGTTCAGGCGGCGAGGTCGCCCAGGAAGTTATCGCACCAGCGCGAGACATCGTGCTCCAGCAGATGATCCATCATTCGCCGCCAGCGGTCGCGGCGCTCGTCGAGCGGCATATTGAGGCCGCGCGCCAGCGCATTGGATGTACCGACGATGTCGTAGGGATTGACAAGCAGAGCGCCATTCAATTCGCGTGCCGCACCGGCAAAACGAGAGAGGACCAGCACGCCCGGATCATCTGGATCCTGCGCGGCAACATATTCCTTGGCGACGAGGTTCATGCCGTCGCGTAATGGCGTAACGAGGCCGACTTTGGCGAGCCGATAAAGGCCGGCAAGCACCGGTCGGCTCACGGAGCGGTTGATATAGCGGATCGGCACCCAATCGACCGTGCCGAGTGCGCCGTTCACGCGGCCGGCCTGTTCGGCGACCATCCGCTGCATCGCTTCGTATTCAGGCACTTCCGAACGGGATTTCGGCGTAATCTGCAGATAGGTCACCTTGCGCTGATGCGCCGGGTTGTTGGTGACGAAATGTTCGAATGCGTCGATGCGCTGGGTGATACCCTTGGAATAATCCAGCCGGTCGACGCCGATGATGAGACTGCGGTCTTCGATGCTCTGCTGTGCCTTCAAGACCATGCTGTGACTGCCGGCCCTCCTGGCAAATTCAGCGAACGCGGCCGTCTCGATGGCGATCGGATAGGCGCCGCCGCGGAACATGCGCTCGCCGGCGATGAAACGCCCTTCGTCGATCATGTCACCCATCTCCTCGCGGCGCAGGCAGCCCGCGAAGTTTTCGAGGTCATGATCGGTCTGGAAGCCGACGAGATCGTAGGCGGCAAGCCCCCGCATGATTTCCTCATGGACGGGCATGGCGAAGAGTACGTCGGCCGGTGGCCAGGGGATGTGCAGGAAGAAGCCGATCTTGTTCTTGATGCCCATCTGCCGCAGCTCGGCAGCGAGCGGGATCAGATGATAATCGTGGACCCAGATGATGTCGTCAGGCTTGATCAGAGGCGCCAGCCGATGGGCAAAGAAGCGGTTGACACGGAAATAGCCGGCCATTTCCGTGCGCCCATATTCTGCGAGATCCAGCCGGTAATGACAGATCGGCCAGAGCATGCGGTTGGCGAAACCGAAGTAATATTCGTCGACATCCTTGGATGTCAGGTCGGTCAGTGCATAGGTGATGTTGCCCCGCTGCTCGATCGAAAGCGGGCCGGGTTCGCCTTCTTCGTTGATCCTTCCCGACCAACCCATCCAGATGCCGCCGCGCTTTTCGAGGGCGGCTTCCAGCGCCACGGCAAGCCCGCCGGCGGACGCGGCCCCCTTTTTTTCCTGGACGGGGACGCGGTTGGAAACGACGACAAGTCGGCTCATGAAAAATTCCTTTCATTAGAAATAACTGCAAAAATGCAATCAGCCGGCAAAACGCGCGACGATCTCGCGGACCGCTTCCGCGGAAGGCAGAGTGCCGCGAGCGGCGGTCTCGGCAGACGGCGGGCCGACGCGGATGGAGTAACCGCCGAGCCGGTTCGCCATGCTGAACATCGCCTCGTCGGTGACATCGTCACCGATGGCGATCGGATGACGACCGCGGAAGGCTGGAGTTGCGAGAAAACTCTCCAACGCATCGCCCTTGTTGGCTCTGGCTGGCCGGATTTCGAGAACCATCTTGCCATGCTGCAGGGTCCAATCCGGTCCTGCACGGTTCACGAAACGCTGCATCAGTTCCGTCAGTTCCGCCTGCCGCGCCGGCGCAAGGCGGAAATGTGCAGCGACAGCCGCGCCCTTATCCTCGATGACGATGCCGGTCCAGCCCGCCGTTTCTGCACGAAGCTCGATCTTCAATCTCTCGAACTCGCCTGTCGGCTCCACCTTGAAGATGCTGCCGTCAGGGCTGCGGCGCTCTGCTCCATGCAGTCCGGCGGTGGGAAACTGGTATGGAGCGAAGAGGCGGTCGGCATAGGTAAGACCTCGCCCCGTCACCAGAGCCAGCGCCCTGCCCAGCCTCTGCGACAGCACGTCGAGCTGCGCAGGAAGTGCCGGCGGCACGAATATCTCATCCGGCGTCGGCGCAAGATCGAGGAGCGTGCCGTCGATATCGAGGAAGAGTGCGCCGTTTTGAAGATAAGAAGAGAGTGTGGAGAGGGTTTCTTCCTGCCGGGAAGCGCTGCCGGATGGCCGAGCTTCTGATAACTGATTGCTGTTTGCCATGCCGGGGAAATTAGGTCAGCAAGGCCCTCCGGCAACCCTCGATGGTCTTCAATCTGCCGGCGGGCTGGCGGGATGCGCGGCATAAAAGGCCTTTGCATCCGCCGTGAATGCGGCGCGCTGGCCGGCGGTCGTGTAGAACATATGCCCTCCGCGATAGAGTTTCAGCGATATACGATTTTCCGCAAGGGACGGCGGCAAGTGATCCACCACATAGCGGCTGACGCCGTAAGGCGTCACGAGATCGCTGTAGCCATGGGCGATCAGCAGGTGGAAGGATGGGTTGGAAGCGAGCATCTGCCTGATGTCGTCGGTGGCGCTCGCCTGCAAACGTGAACCGCGGCCGCTGCCCCACTCCCAGCGTCGGCTGATGTCATTTTCGAGCAGCGTGTAGGTCATCTCGGTCTTGAAGCCGAGTTCGTTGCGGGCATAGTCGGCAAAGGCTCCCCCATAGGCCCTGGTAAAGCCGTCGAGGATCGCATCGTCGCCTCGGTCGTAATCGGATTCGGGATAGGGGTCGGGTGTTGCAAAGGCAGCATCGTATGGGCTCATGACCTCGCCCGGCTGCTTGCCGGAGTGCTTCGCGTAGGCATCGCCGAGAAAGCCGCGATTGCGGGTGACAACTTCAAGCGGAATGCCCGTAAGATCGGAGACCCTCTTGTAGAAGCTTGTTGCCGCGTCACCTGTCGGTGCAGCGCCGGCGAGCGTGGTGAGGTAGTCTCCAAGCGCGAAACTCTCGGCATCACGCTGGCCGGATTCGCTGAAGCTCTTGCGCCGGTCGGCTTCGGCGGCTGCCAGTGAGGGGAATTCCAGCGCAGCACCCAGCGCGAACTGGTCGGCGTCGAACATCAGCTGACCTTCGAGCAGCGGCGAAAGCATGACGGTGCCGGCGATGATGATGCCCTGGCTCTGCTGCAGGGCCGACGCAACCTTGGCGGCGCGGAAGCCGCCATAGCTTTCGCCGAGCAGATATTTCGGAGAATTGCCGCGGTTATTGTGCGCGACGTAGAGGGCGATCACCTTCGCCATCGTCTGCGCGTCGGTGCCGACATTATAGTAGTTCGAGGCGTCGTCCGCCTTTACCGTACGGCTCCATCCGGTACCGATGGGGTCGATCAGCACAAGATCGGTGAAATCGAGCCAGCTATGCGGGTTGTCGACGAGCTTCGCATTTGCGCCGTCACGGCCGTCAGGCCCAAAATCAAGTATACGCGGGCCGACAAGTCCAAGATGCAGGAAGGCGGAAGCCGCGCCCGGGCCTCCGTTGAAGGCAAAGGTGAGCGGCCGGTCCGGCCCGGCATCCTTGGCTACATAAGCGGTATAGAAGATTGCAGCGTTCTGTCCGCCATCCTGGCCGAAGAGATCAAGTGTGCCTGCCGTGGCCGTATAGGCTGTCTTGCGCCCATCGGCCGTCGTGAGCTCGTGCTCGGTAACGGAATCGCCAGGCAGCAGCTTGAGGACACCTTCGCGTGGAGAGCCCTGTGCTGCAGGAGCGCGTCGTTCGCCAGCCTCCTGCGCAAACGAGAAGGCGGGCGCGAGCGCAACAGCCAGCGCGGCGAACAGAAGCACGGATCGGAAGCGCAAAGATTTTCCTCCGGTGGGTCAGAATGCAGCTGAGATAGGGTAGCAGCCGTATTCCTTCGATGGAGATCAAGAGATGGTGATAAGAAGGTGAGCCCGGCCTATTCGACCTTCTCGATTGTGCGCGCATTCACATGCAGCGCCCGGCCGGCCCGCCACCCATTGAAGGCGGCGCCAAGGCCGAGTGCGATGAAAAGCACCGCACACCAAGCGAAATTTCCAGTCCAGCCGCGGATCAGACCGACAATGAACGGGCCGATGGCGGCAAGCAGGTAACCCACACATTGCGCCATGCCGGAAAGGTGAGCGGCGACATGCGGATCGCGCGAACGCAGCACGATGGCTGTCATCGCCGCGGCGATCAGCCCGCCCTGACCGATGCCCTGCAGCACGGCCCAGACCCAGACGGTGGAAAGCGGCGCAAAGAGCAGGCCGAGAAGTGCGACGACGGCGAAGGCGCAGAGCGTCACGTTGATGAGGCGCTGATCCCTGCCTCGTACCGCGATGTGCGGCACGACGAGACAGGCGGCGGCTTGGACCATGACGGAAATCGAGACGATGCCGCCGGCCACAACACCGTCAAGACCGCGTTCGCGCAGGATCGGCACCAGCCAGCCGAAGACGCAATAGGCAAGCGCCGATTGGAGCCCCATGAAAAGCGTGACCTGCCAGGCAAGCTTGTCCCGCCATAGACCTTCAACGCGAAAACCGCTGCGCCGAGCCTGTCGGCTGCTCGCAAAGACCTGCGGCAGCCATATGAGCCCGACAAAGAGCGCAGGCAGCGCCCAGACAGAGAGCGCGCCTTGCAGCGAGCCGCCGAGCGCGTGTTCGATCGGTAGCGTCAGGCCGGCCGCACCGGCGGCGCCCGCGCAGAGCGCCATCGTATAGAGGCCGGTCATCAGAGCCGTATTCGCGGCGAAGTCGCGTTTCACAAGCCCGGGCAGCAGCACGTTGCCGATGGCGATCGCAGCACCGGCAAGCGCGGTGCCGAAAAAGAGCAGGGGGACGGAGGAAAGACCGCGCAGCGCCGTACCGAGCGTCAGCAGCAGGAGCACACCGAGCAGTGTCCGCTCCGAGCCGATGCGCTGGGCAAGCCGCGGCGCCAGCGGCGAGAAGGCGCCGAGGCAAACGACGGGCAAGGTCGTCAGCAGACTGGTCCCCAGAGGCGACAGGCCGAGTTCGGTGCGGATTTCCGGCAGCAGGGCGGAAGCGCTGGAAAACACCGGCCGCAGATTGAAGGCGATCAACACAAGGCTGGCACCGAGCAGGAAGCGCGCCGTCATGCTCTGCTTCTGCGGCGGCAGCGGTGAAGGCACGCTGTCGATTTCGGCATCGATCATCGCCTCGTCGACTGCGTCGAACGAGGATGTGGCATTCTGTATGGGCATTGTCATGAAAGAAGCATTCGATCGAGGGCGGAAAGGATGGGTGCCATGAAATCGCGCACGGCTGCATCGGCCTTGTCGGGACTGCCGGTTTCGATGGCGTCGACAATCAACTGGTGTGACTGCATGTCAGGCTCTGGAATCGCCTTGTCGAGTGTCGCGGCAATCGTCTCGGCGATCGAGAGGGAGAAGAAATCATAGATCTCGATCATCGCCCGGTTGTTGGATGCGGCAATGACGGCCTTGTGAAAGGCAAGGTCGCGTTCGATGAAGCCTGCCGGATCGCCGCCTTCATAATTGCCGCGTTCGGCAAGCAATGCGCGAAGTCCGGCGATGATGCCGGGTGTCTTGCGGATGGCGACGAGCCGTGCGCCTTCGACATCAAGTGCGCAGCGCGCCTCGAATTGGTCGCGCAGACTGGCGCGCCGGGCCATGCTAAGCGCTCGGCTGTTATCGGTGGTCGAAAGCACATAAGTGCCGGAACCCTGCCGTGTTTCCAAAAGGCCCTGCGACACGAGGACACGCACGGCCTCGCGCACTGTGCCGCGACTGACCGAAAGCATGGCCGAAAGTGAACTCTCGTTCGGCAGTTTCTCGCCGACAGCCCAGCGTTTGGCGAGTATCTCGTTGCGGATCGCTTCAGTGGCGGTGTCGGCAAGGTTGGTTTTGTTGAGAGGTTGCATGCGCTTTATTCGTAAAGTCATCTGATAACTATATGAATAAAGCCACTCCGCTTGAGCGTCAACGCACAATGAAGACAATAAAAAGGGCCGCTTTCGCGACCCTTTCCATGAGGTTTGGCCTGTAACCGGCCCGGACCGTCTGATGCGGCCCCAGGAAGGTGGGGTTTAGAGCGAGGGCTGCCTCGCTTTCATCACCACTTCCATGCCTGTTACGAGGTCCGAAAACTCATTAGACATTGGATCACCTTCCTTTCGTTACGTTGATAATGATCTAAAAGTAGGCTGATTCCTTCGCGATGCAAGAGGAAAATGCATGGCTGTTTTTTAGCCGGCGTCTGGTTATGTCGTTCAACTGCCTGATCTTCCACCGCCGCAATCACGCAATTTCACATCGTTTTTGCGGAAAGTGATCTCCGACAGCGTCAGGAATTTGTCATCTTTGCCTTGCAAATCAGGTGCCTGTTAAGTCCTTATTAGCCATAGCGTCGGACAATCCAAGGCGTTTTCAGCATTCCTGCCGTAGCAGCGGCGGGACGGAGCAAGAGCATGTGTCGCTGGGCAGCCTATCGTGGAGACCCCCTCTATCTGGAGGAACTGGTATCCTCGCCCGCCCATTCCCTGATCGAGCAATCCCATTGCGCCACCCGCGCCAAAACGGCGACGAATGGCGATGGTTTCGGCATCGCCTGGTATGGTGACCGGCCTGAACCTGGCCGCTATCGCGATATTCTGCCGGCATGGTCCGACTGCAATCTGAAGAGCCTAGCGCGGCAGATCCGCTCGCCGCTGTTCCTCGCCCATGTGAGGGCCGCGACCGGCGGCGGCACACGGCGCGACAACTGCCATCCCTTCACGTATGAAACCTGGTCGTTCATGCATAATGGGCAGATTTCCGGTTTCGAGCGCCTGCGTCGGCCGATGGAAACCATGCTCGACGACGAGCTCTTTAATGCCCGCAGCGGCACAACGGATTCCGAGCTCCTGTTCCTGCTCGCTCTGCAATTCGGTCTCCGGGATGCGCCGGTCGCCGCTGTGGCCCAGACCATCGCCTTCGTCGAAGGCCTGGCGGAAAATATCCTTGGCTCCGTTCTGTTGCGCTTCACAGCGGCCTTCTCGGACGGGAAGTCTCTTTATGCGGTGCGCTATGCCAGCGACTGCAAGGCGCCGACGCTCTATGCCGCGCCCCTTGCCAATGGCCACTGCCTCGTGTCCGAGCCTCTGAATGACGATGGTGATGCCTGGCAGGAAATCCCTAACGGGAGTGCGGTGATCGTCGGTGCCGATGGTCTCCAGATTACGGCTTTCCAGCCGGAAAAGCCTGCGGCCAAACGGCTGGAACCTCTTTCTATCTCTGCATAAGCTGTTCGGCGATCAACGCGGCCAGCCGTTCCGCCACCTCGTCCTTGGATAGATCCGGCCATTGCTCGATACCGTCGCGGCGGATGAGTTTTACGCTGTTGCGCGTCCCCCCCATGATGCCGGTCGACGGCGAGACGTCATTGGCGACGATCAGGTCCGCGCCTTTGCGCTCCAGCTTCAGCCTGGCATTGGCTTCGACATCCTGTGTCTCTGCAGCAAACCCGATCACCAGCTTCGGCCGCGTCGTGTGATGACCGACGGTCTTGAGAATGTCCGGGTTCTCCGTCAGCGCCAGCGTCGGAATGGATTCGCCCGGATGCTTCTTGAGCTTCTGGTCGGCAGCTGACGCGACGCGCCAGTCGGCAACCGCAGCCACCATCACTGCGACATCGGCGGGAAGGGCAGCGAGAACGGCATCGCGCATCTCTTCGGCCCGCTCGACATGCACCATTCGGACGCCGACGGGATCGGGAATGGTGACCGGACCGGACACCAGCGTCACATCCGCCCCGAGCCGCGCAAGCGCCGCGGCAATGGCATGGCCTTGCCGGCCGGAGGAGCGATTGGCGATGTAGCGCACCGGATCGATCGGCTCGTGCGTCGGGCCTGAAGTGACGATTGCTTTTTTGCCGGCAAGCGGCTTCGGACCATCATCGAGCAGGGCCTCGGCGGCGGCCACGATGTCCAGCGGCTCGGCCATGCGGCCCGTGCCGGTCTCTCGGCTTTCCGCCATCTCGCCGGCAGCAGGGCCGATGAAACGGATGCCATCGCGCCGCAATGTCTCGATATTGCGTTTCGTCGCCGGATGCGCCCACATCTTCGGGTTCATCGCGGGTGCTACGAGAACCGGCCGATCGCTGGCGAGCAGCACCGTGGTGGCGAGGTCATCAGCAAGCCCGCTAGCCATCTTCGCCATGAGATCGGCTGTTGCGGGCGCGACCAGCACCAGATCGCAATCGCGCGCCAGCCGGATATGGCCGACATCCTGCTCGTCCTGTCGGGAAAAGAGATCGGTAAAGACATGGTCTGCAGCAAGCGCGCCGACGGCAAGCGAGGTCACGAATTCCTGCGCACCCTTCGTCATGATCGGCCGCACGGAGGCGCCGCGTTCGCGCAGGCGACGGATGAGATCGAGGCTCTTGTAGGCCGCGATGCCGCCCGAGATGATGAGGAGGATGCGTTTGCCGCTGAGAGCCATGGTCTTTTCCCGTCGCTTCTTTGACCGAACAAACCCTAAGCCTTTGGCGGAAAACATGCAATCGCAGCGCGCAGGCTTTGGTCTGCTTCGGCGCAACGATCGCAATCGCCATGCCGACGCCGATCGCATGTGAAACTCCAAAGACGTCGGGCCGGGCATGAAAAGGACGAGCAGCGGTCGCAAAGGGATGTTGCTGAGCCGATATGTCCTATCGCGTGCCGGAACAAGAACCTGCCTGCATCACGACGAAGGTCGATTTGGCAAGTCGCAGCAATTGCTGCGCAGAAGTCACTGATAATGTGACATAAGCGCACTTAAATCACATATCGCCTGGCGGCATAGTGGGGCCAACCTATAAAGGAGTTGCTCTATGTTTGCTGTAACCGGAATGACTGGCAAGGTCGGCGCCGCTGTTGCCGATCATCTGCTGAAGGATGGCGCAAAGGTCCGCGCCGTCGTGAGAAATCCAGAAAAGGCTGCAGGCTGGAAAGAACGCGGCTGCGAGCTGGCTGTCGCCGACATGAGCGACGCTATAGCGCTGACGTTGGCGTTCGGAGGCGCGGAAGCCGTTTTTCTCGTCATCCCTCCGCTTTTCGATCCCGCATCGGGTTTCCCGGAGGTGAAAGGTATGCTGGCAACGCTGAAGACAGCGCTTGAGGCGGCAAGGCCCGGAAAGCTCATCTGCCTGTCGACGGTCGGCGCGCAGGCCACACAGCCGAACCTGTTGAGCCAGCTCGGCATTGTCGAGAAGGAGCTTTCGACACTCTCCATTCCGGTCGCTTTCCTGCGCGCTGCGTGGTTCATGGAAAATGCCGCGTGGGATGTGGCGCCGGCCCGCGAAAGCGGCGTCATTTCGAGCTTCCTTCAGCCGCTCGATCATGCTGTACCGATGATTGCTGTCGATGATATTGGCCTGCTTGGTGCGAAGATGCTTCGCGAGGACTGGCAGGGCGTACGTGTCGCGGAACTGGAAGCGCAGGAACGTGTCAGCCCGATCATGATCGCAGCCGCCTTCGCCAAGGCGCTCGGCAAGCCGGTGACGGCGGAAGTCGTGCCGCGGGAAAGCTGGGAGGAGCTGTTCCGCGCCCAGGGTATGAAGAACCCGGAACCGCGCATACGCATGCTCGAGGGCTTCAACGATGGCTGGATCGACTTTGAAGGCGGCCGCGAAAAATCGTTGAAGGGTGCGACCAACATCGAAACCGCGATCCGCCGCCTCGTTGCCGGCGCATGAACGAAAAGCCGCGATGAGAGGAGCCGCGGCTTTTGCATGTTATGCATCATGCTCAGGTGCGAGTGATCGATACACCGCCATCGACCAGCGAAGCCGTACCCGTGACGAAACTCGCGTCGTCGGAGGCGAGATAAAGCACCGAGCGGGCAAGCTCTTCCGGCGCTGCGACGCGCTTCAGCGCATGCAGGTTTGTAATGAAGGACTGCTTGTCCGAAGTGTCGTTCATTTCGCGATACATATCCGTATCGACAGCACCAGGCAGGATGGCATTGACGCGGATATTCTGCGGACCGTATTCGGCAGCGAGCGCCTGCGTGAGCCCGATGAGGCCAGACTTGCTGGCGGCATAGGCTGCCACGCCCGGGAAGGAGAAGCTGTAGCCGACAAAGGTCGAGGTGAAGATCACCGAGCCGCTGCCATGCTTGATCATTTCGGCGATCTGATGCTTGGCAGCGAGGAAGGAGGCCGTCAGGTTGATTGCCAGCGTTTCGGCAAAGCCTGCTTCTGAAACTTCGGTGCTCGGACCCGCTTCGCCGATCGTTCCGGCATTGTTGAAGGCGATATCGAGCTTGCCGTAATTTTTGACGGCGGCTGTGACCAGCGCCTTGTGATAGTCTTCCGAGCGGACATCGCCGGCAATGGCCACAGCATCGCCGCCGGCAGCCTTGATTTCTGCAACCAGGTTTTCAAGCTCGGCCTGGCGACGCGCACCAACGACGACCTTGGCGCCTTCGGCGGCGAAAAGCTTGGCGGTTACGCGACCGATACCCGAGCTTGCGCCGGTGACGATTGCGACTTTGTCGATCAAACGATTCATTGTTCCATCTCCTGACTTTGGGTTGGATCGGCATTGCCGTCCCGTTTCGATGGCTGGAAGATGGCACTTTTCCTTCGTTCGGATTAGTCTCCCAAATGCGGAGCTCGAATTCGGGAAAGCCGAACGATGATGAAGATTGAAGGGATTGCGACTTTTGTCGCCGTGGTGGAGGCCGGATCGGTCAGCGAGGCCGCCCGGCGGCTGCGTTTGTCCAAGTCGGTTGTCAGCGAAAGACTGGCGGAACTGGAGAAGACACTGGGCGCCATGCTCGTCCACCGCACCACGCGCAAACTGACACTGACGGAAGATGGAGCAGCGTTTCTGGAGCGCGCCGGGCGCATCGTTCGCGAGATGGAAGACGCCGCGGCCGATATGGCCGAGCGCCGAGGCACGCTTTCTGGGCCACTGCGCATCGCGGCCCCCGTCAGCTTTGGCCGCCTGCATCTCGGCCCGGCCCTCTATCCGTTTTTGAAGGCGCATCCGCAGATCGCACTGACGCTCGATATGGATGACAGGCGCGTGGATCCGGCCTCGGATGGCTATGATTCCATCATCCGCCACGGCGCTATCGCCGATACGAGGCTGGTCGCCTGGAAGCTCGCCCGTAGCCGCCGGCTGCTCGTCGCCTCACCCGATTATATCGAGCGTCACGGCAAGCCCGGCTCGCTGTCCGATCTCAATGATCATCGCGGTGTCTTCTATACCAACCGCGGTGCCGCCGATTGGCGCTTCCAGACGGAGGAGGGCGCGGTCGTCATCCGCGCCACGCTCGGTCTCGGCATCAACAATGGTGACATGCTGCATGATGCCGCGATCGAAGGCCTCGGCATTGCGCTGTTGCCAACCTTTATCGCCGGTCCGACAATTCGGGACGGTCGGCTGATAGAGATCGATGTCGGCGCCAAGCCCGAACCGGAATTCATCTACATGGCCCATCCCGAAGGCCGAAACCCCTCGGCCAAACTGCGCGCCATCGCAGATCATTTGAAGAAGACCTTCGGTGATCCGCCCTATTGGGATCCGGATTTCTAATTCAGAAGGCTCATCAGATTTTCGGTTACGGGAGAGCGCTGGCTGCGCAGCACGGCCAGCGCCAGCCGTGCCACAGCGGGCGGTCCGTCGATCGGCCGGTAGGCGACGCCGGCAAGTTTGATCTGCGAAATCGAGGCCGGCACGATGGAGACGCCGAGATCGGCCGCGACGAGATTGACGACCGAGGAAATTTGCGGCGCCTCCTGCGCCACCGTCAGTTCGAAGCCCGCCTCGTGGCAGGCGCGCACCACATCGTCATAAAGGCTGAGCCCGACCAGCCGCGGGAAGAGGATGAAAGGCTCTCTCGCCAGCAAGGCAAGCGCCAGCGTCTTCCGCTTCGCCAGCGGATGGCTTGCTGGCAGGGCGACGACCATCGGTTCGTCCGGCAGGCGCTTCAGCCTGACGCCAACGGGATCGTCGAGGCCCGGCCGCATAAAGGCCGCATCCACTTCGCCGCGCTCGAGCTTCTGCATCAGGCCGAGCGTATTCATCTCCGTCAGTGAAAGCTGCACATCCGGCCAGCGGGCCTGAAAGCGGCGGATCGTCGTGCTGACCACGGGGTTAAAGGCGGAGGAGGCGGTAAAGCCGAGCGACAACCGGCCGGTTTCGCCGCGATTGGCGCTCTGGGCCGCCAGCCGTGCTTTCTCGGCTGCCGAGAGCGACGCTTTCGCTTCCGGCAGGAAGGCGGCGCCGGCTGCGGTCAATTCCGCCCCATGCGGCACGCGATGGAAAAGCGTGGCGCCGATTTCGGTTTCGAGATCTCGGATCTGCTGGCTGAGCGGCGGCTGGCCGATGCCGAGGCGTGCGGCTGCCCGTGTGAAATTGCCCTCCTCCGCGACCGCCAGAAAATACCTGAGATGTCGCAACTCCATAGCTATCTCCAAAAGCTATCAAGAACGCCTGTCTCATATATTGGACAAATAGAGGCGATCTGACTAGATCGACGGCAGGAAGGAATTGATATGTCCGACTCTGCAATCCAAGACGTCGCCGGCCTTGAAACGACCGAAGAAAGCCACCGGAAGCACTATCTCACGCGTGGCACCGGCGCTTATCGCCGCGCGAGCCTGGCGCTCTTCCTCTCGGGTTTTGCCACCTTCTCGCTGCTCTACTGCGTGCAGCCGCTCCTGCCGATCTTTTCGCAGGAATTTGCCGTCAGTCCGGCTGAAAGTTCGCTGTCGCTGTCCCTCTCCACGGGCTTCCTGGCGATCGCCATCGTCTGCGCCGCTGCCGTCTCCGAAGGGCTCGGCCGGCGCAGCCTCATGTCGATTTCGCTGGTTGGCGCCGCCGTGCTGACGATCGCTACCGCCTTTGCACCGAACTGGCATCTGATGCTGATTATCCGCGCGCTGCAGGGCTTCGTTCTGGGCGGGGTTCCGGCCGTTGCCATGGCCTATCTCGCGGAGGAGATCGACCCGCGCGGTCTCGGCGCCTCCATGGGTCTCTATGTCGGCGGCACGGCCTTCGGCGGCATGTCGGGCCGGGTGCTGACGGGTATCTTCGCCGAATATCTTTCCTGGCGACCGGCCCTATTCCTGATCGGCGCCATCGGCCTGGCCGCCGCGATCGGCTTCATTGCGCTACTGCCGCCCTCGCGCAATTTCGTGCGCCGCGCCGGCTTCGATCCGCAATTTCATCTGAAGGCGTGGTCCGGACACCTCAGCAACCCGGCGCTACCCTTCATCTTCACGATTGCCTTTTTCGCGATGGGTTCCTTCGTAACGATCTACAACTATGCCGGTTTCCGGCTCGTGGCACCTCCCTATGATCTCAACCAGACCGAACTCGGCTTGATCTTCACGGTTTACCTCTTCGGTATCGGCGCGTCCTCGGTCGGCGGCATCCTTGGCGACAGGCTCGGCCATTTTACGGTGCTGCTGGCGGGTATCGTCATCACCGCAGCAGGCTGTGCTCTGACCCTTTCGGCCTCTCTGCCGCTGATCATCACCGGCATCATCGTGCTGACAAGCGGCTTCTTCATGACGCATTCGGTGGCAAGCGGCCTGGTGGGCAAACTTGCTGCCGGCACCAAGGGTCACGCCTCCTCGCTCTACATGCTCGCCTATTACATCGGCTCGAGCGTCATGGGCTCTGCCGGCGGATGGTTCTGGGCTGTGGAGGGATGGTCTGCGATCGTGATTTTCACGCTGACGATGATGGCGCTCGCGTTTCTGTCCGCGCTGACCGCGCGCCGTCTCGCCCGTCTCCTCCCTTGACTTCTGGCGTGCGACGACTAATTAACTGAAAGGTTAAATACAAGTCGGAGAACCACGTTGAAGAAAATCTATCATGGAAGCTGCCATTGTGGCGCCGTTGCCTATGAAGCCGGGCTTGACCTTTCAGCGGGCACCTTCAAGTGCAATTGTTCGATCTGCCGCAAGAAGCGCAGCTGGCTAGCTGTCGTGCAGCCCGATGACTTCCGGCTGGTCTCGGGCGAGGATCGGCTGCGCAAATATCAGTTCGCTTCCGGCTCGATCCAGCATCTCTTCTGCGAAAACTGCGGCGTCGCTTCCTTTGCCCGCAACGACAATGAAACAATCGGCCCCTTAGTTGTCGTCGCCGTCAGTTGCCTTGACGATGCCAGCACCGAAGAACTTGCCGCGGCACCGGTTGCATATTTCGATGGCCTGCATGACCGCTACGACGCCGAGCCTGCGGAAAAGCGGCTTCTATGACAATGGCTTTCAGCCAAGCCGGATATAGGGCACGTCCTTCTTCGCCACCTCGTCGAGCGCCTCGTCATAACCGGCATCGGCATAACGCATGACGCCGAGTGCCGTATCGTTGGTGAGCGCATGATCGAGGCGTTCGTCGGCGGCTTCGGAGCCATCGGCCACGACGGTGACGCCGCAGCTCGTCATATAACCGGCATAGCCGCCGCCGCCGGAGTGGACGACGACAAGGTCGGCCATCGACGAGCAGAGCATCATTGCGTCGAGGAGCGGCCAGTCAGCAATGGCGTCTGAGCCGTCCTTCATACGCTCGGTCATGATGTTCGGATGCGCCATTGCGCCGGCATCGAGATGGTCGCGCGAGAAGGCGACCGGCCCCTTGAGCTCGCCACTGGCGACCAGTTCGTTGACGCGGCGCGCGAGCGCCGTGCGCTCGCCATAGCCGAGCCAGGCAATACGCGCCGGCAGCCCCTCGAAGGGAATATGTTCTCGCGCCAGGCGGATCCAGTTGGTGATGATCTTGTTGTCGGGAAACATCTCCAGGAGCAGGTCGTCGATGCGGGCGATATCGCTCTCCTCACCGGAAAGGGCCATCCAACGGAACGGGCCGATGGCGCGGGCAAAGAGGGGGCGGAGATAGGCTTCGGTAAAGATCGGGATGTCGAAAGCATTGGCAACGCCACCCTCGCGGGCCTGCGTGCGGATGAGATTGCCATTGTCGAAGACTTCCGCACCCCGCTTCTGGAATTCCAGCATTGCGGTGACGTGCTCGACGATTGAGGCGCGGCTCGCAGCCATCAGCTGGCCCTGGCCATCGTCGCGCAGTCCCTTCACCTGATCGATGCTCATGCCCTTCGGTACATAGCCATAGACAAGGTCATGCGCCGAGGTCTGGTCGGTGACGACATCGGGCACGATGCCGCGCCGGGCAATTTCCGGATAGATCTCAGCGGCGTTGCCAACGAGCCCGACGGAAAGCGCCCGCTTATCCTTGACCGCGGCATCGATCATCGCGAGCGCGCTGTCGAGATCGGGCGCGATCTCCTGCAGATAACCGATCTGCTGGCGCTTGCGGGCGCGTTCCGGATCGATGTCGACGCAGAGGATGGCAGCGCCGGCCATGCGGCCCGCCAGGGGCTGCGCCCCACCCATGCCGCCAAGCCCTGCCGTCAGCACGAAGCGCCCATGGAGATCGCCGCCGAATCGGCGTTCGGCGATGCGCATGAAAATCTCGTAGGTGCCCTGAATGACCCCCTGGCTGCCGATATATTGCCAGGCGCCGGCCGTCAGCCCACCCCAGCAGATCAGCCCCTTGCGCTGCAGCTCGTAAAAGACCTCGGCCTTCGCCCACTGGCCGACGATGTTGCAATTTGCCATGATGACGAGCGGCGCCTTGGCATGCGTCTTCACCAGCCCGATCGGCTTGCCGGACTGAATGAGCAGCGTCTGGTCCTCCTCCATCTCGATCAGCGCCTTGACGATGCCCCGATGCGCCGCCCAGTTGCGCGCCGCCTTTCCGAGAGCGGCATAGACTACCAGGTTGTCGGGGTCTTCGCCGACCGAGAGCACATTTTCCAGAAGCCGCAGCAGCGCTTCCTGCCGCCAGCCCTTGGCGCGCAGCTCCGGTCCGCCGGGGATCGGAAATTTCGGATGGCGTGGATTGGCCTTCGGCATCTTGGGTTCCTCGTCGTTTCGTCAGCGGCGCCTTGACGGGCACTGGTTCATTTGGCAGGCATCGGTTCCACATAGGCAAGCGCCGCGTCGATGAGACGTCGCCGCATGGCATCGTCGCCATAGACATCGGCATTGGCCCGCACCCAGCCATGCATGATCCGCTCGCCTGACAGCATCTGAATCACGCCAGGCAGAGCCAGTGCCCAGCCATCATTACCCTTGCCGAGACGCAGCAACATGCCATCCTGGCGCGCGCAGCAGAGCAGGTTGCCGTTGAGCATGAAGGCCCAGCCGCCGAACATGGATTTTTCGGTCAGCCCCGGCCGATCGCCGAGTTCCTCGCGCATCAGTTCTTCCAGGCCGAGATCGCGTGCCATGGCTCAAGCCCTCGTCTCCAGTGCATAGCGTGCTATCTCGATACCCATCGCCTTTTCGACAGGCGGATAGACGGTCGGATCGAGCACGCTGGCCGACAGCGGAATGATGTCCTTCGGCACGTGCAGGATAAAGACATGCATGCCGCCCTTGAGCTGCCCCACGGAGAGCGGTTCGCCCTCCTCGGAGAGCGTGGTTATGACGGCCGGGAAGGTTGCGACGCGCCTGCCGTCGGCATCGTCGACAGCCATATATTCGTTCATCACATGCAGCGTCACGGCCTTGTCGCCGGCGCCGACCGTGATCGTGCCGATGTCGAAGGCTTCCTTGGTGTAGACGACATCCTTCCTGGTGATCGTACCCTCGGCGAGGATATGGCCGCCTGTCGTCTTGCAGATCGCATCGATTATCGCCGAACCGCCGCGCTTTTCCGCTTCGATGATCGCCTCGCCGAGCTTCAGCGCCATGGAGATGCCGCCGAGTGCGGCATTCCTGCGAACATATGAGGCGCGCAGCGGATTGCGGCAGCTGGCGATGAAGCCGCCGGACTGGTCCGCCGCCGCCCGCAGCACCGGCGAAATCTTCGCCGTCGCGCCTTTGACGACGAGTTCGATGTAACGGTTTTCCGAACGATTGCCGCCGACTGCCGTCTGGATCATCTGTTCCGGCGAACCCGCCATGCCGATCGATCCCATATCGCCTGTCGGATGGGCGCGGATGTCGCCGACCGCATCAATGACCTTGGTGCCGAGGATCGCCGAAGGCAGCCAGCCGTTCAGCGTCGAGGACTTGCCGTTCTGGCCGATGATGAGGCCTGACAGCTTTTCGCCGAGCGCCTCCTGGAGAAGCTGCACGGCCTTCACATAGTCTATGCCTTGCATTTCCCAGGGCGTGGTGGACGCCGGTGCGCCGATCGCCGCCGCTGTGGCGATCCACTCGTCGTCGCCGAGTTCCTCGATGGAGACGAGTTCCGGCTTGCCGACATTGACGGCAGCATAACCGAGCATGCGGCCGTGATCGGCCCAGCCGCCGCCGCCGGCCGCATAGACGGAACCGCCCTTGACGGCGGCCTCCACGTCCTTCTCAACCAGTATGCGTCCCATTATCCTTCTCCGTCGTAAGTGTCCTGTCCATCTCGCGCACCGCCTCGAAAAGCACGGCGGCGCCGAGCGCTATATCGTCATTTTCAGCCCATTCATCCGGCGAATGGCTGCGGCCTTCCCTGCAAGGTACGAAGATCATCGCAGCTGGCGCAACGCGGGCGATCCAGGCGGTGTCGTGGCCCGCACCCGAGGCCATGAAGCGGTGTTTGGCACCGACGGTCTCGCAGGCCCGTTCCAAAATCGAGAGCAGGCCCCCATCGCTCGGTGTGGGGAAATTGTCGGAGATGCGGTTGGGCGGTGCGATCGTCACACCAAAGGCCAAAGCGAGTTTTTCCGTATGGCCGTCCAGCCAGCGGCAGAAGGCCTCCATGTCCGCGCGGATTTCGGCGCGCCCGTCGATCAGCAATACAACACGCGACGGCACGACATTGGCGGCATTCGGCTCGATGCGAAACTCGCCGACGGTCGCTGCAAAATGGCCGGGCGTCTTGGCAAGCTCGCTTGCGGCATTGCGGATGTCGAGCACGATCTGCGCAGCGGCAACCAGCGCATCGGCACGCGAATCCATCGGCGTCGTGCCGGCGTGATCGGCGCGACCCTCGACGGTGATTTCAATGCGGGTGATGCCCGAGATCGCGGTGACGATACCGATATCCTTGCGCTCGTTTTCGAGAACAGGACCCTGCTCGATATGCAGTTCGAGGAAACCGGCAATATCCGGCTTGTTCTCATGGGTCAGGACGCCTGGCGATCCCCCGACCTCGGCTATCGCCTCTCCAAGCTCCCGGCCATCGACGCTGCGAGACAGCCATGCCTGTGGCAATTGCCCGGTCATCCCGCGGCTGCCGATGCAGGAAACGCCGAAGATGCTGACTTCCTCGGCCAGAAAATCGACAATCTCCAGATCATGGTCGAGATGGATCTCCTGTTCACGCAGCGCCCGCGCAACTTCGAGCGCCGCAGCAATGCCGGCAATGCCGTCGAAGCGCCCACCATCGGGCACAGTGTCGGAATGGGAGCCGAGCATGATAATGCCGGAGCCAGGCTTTGCGCCTTCGCGCCGGCCGATGAGATTGCCTGATGCGTCGATGCGGGTATCGAGGCCGATCGCCCGCATGCGCCCCTCAAGATAGGCGCGGCCTTCGAGGAAAAGCGGTGAAAATGCCCGTCGCGTCCACGGATGCCCCGGCTCGGTGATGGCGGAAAGAGCTTCGATATCGGCGGAAATCCGGCCGGGATTGACGGGCAGGTTGCGGCTCATGCCAGCACCTGTCGTGGAAGCGGGCGCACGAAACGACCGGAGCCGGGTTTCGCCAGAACCTTCGATCCTTCGGTGATCTTTTCACCGCGCAGCCAGGCTGCCGAAACCGTCCACGGCAGGCGGATACCGTTATAAGGGCTCCAGCCGACGACATTGTTGCCGCTGGACGAGGCGTCGTAGACGGCTTCCTTCGGCTCCAGCACGACGATATCGGCATCCTTGCCAGGTGTGAGCGCGCCCTTGATATGGTCGAGACGAAAATGTTTAGCCGGATTTTCGGCCATCAGCTTTGCCGCCCAGCTCAGGGGAATGCCTCGCTCCAAGGCGCCCTTGACGAAGAGCGGTACCATAACCTCGAGTCCAGGGACGCCAGACGCATTCGCAAGCATGTCGGGATTGGTCTTGCGATTTTCCGACCAGCTCACGTGATCGGTGGAAACCAGCCAGACATTGCCCTCGGCGACCTTGCGCCAGAGCGTCTCGACTTCGACGCGCGGTCGCACCGGCGGATTGATCTTCGCCTTGCCGCCAAGCCGCTTCACGTCGTTTTCTTCATCGAGCGTCAGGTAATGAATGCAACATTCCACCGTCGCTTCGAACGCGTCGCGGCGATAGGCCCGCGCGATGTCGTAACCGCGTCCGAGCGAGCAATGCACGACATGGGACGGGCAGCCGGTATTGGCGCCGGTCTCGAAGATCGTGTGCATGGCAAGCAGCTCGGTGATCGGCGGGCGCGACAGGCCATGGGCGCGCCAGTCGGTAATGCCGCTTGCCTTCACCTGCTCCATATAGGTGCGGACCGCCTCGTCATCCTCGTTGTGCACACCGGCCGTCAGCCCAGTTGGGGCGATGGCCGCAAAGCAGGCTTCGAGAAGGGCGGGAGGAATGCGCGGAAAACGTTTGGGATCGGTGCCGAAGGTAGAAAACTTGAAGGCGGCAACGCCTGCTGCCACCATCTCGGCGATGCGGGCAGCGCCTTCCGCGGGATCGACCGTGCCGTAGAGGGCAAAATCGACGCGCGCCTGCGGACCAGCATGATCGAGCTTCTTCTTCACCGCTTCAGCTGAGCAGACGAGATTGCCTTCGTCATAAGGCATGTCGACGATGGTGGTGACGCCGCCGGCAGCGGCCGAGCGCGTCGACCAGATGAAATCCTCCTGGTCCTTCTGGGAAAGCGAGTGGACCTGCGCATCGATAGCGCCCGGCAGGATCAGTGCCTTGCCGAGCAGGTGCCGTTCTTTGGCCGTCGGCGGCACGCCGATACCGACTTCAGCGATCTTTCCGTCGTAAACGGCGACATAGCCGCCCTCGACAATACGCTCCGGCAGCACCAATGTGCCCTGCAGAACGAGATCGAAATCCATGCCGCGTCTCCCTCGGTGGGTTCGAAATTCAGATGGTGACGGTTTCCTGCGTCAGTCGCTCCTCGATGCGCTCGAGCGACCCGAGCGCGAAGAAATCGTCAAAGGAGGCGATCGGCACCTGCTCGATCAGCTTGGAGAGGAACGCGTCCGAGCCGAGTTCCTCTTCGATCGCCTCGACCTCGGCCGAAAGCGGCCGATCGACCGTATAGAAGTCCGCATGTTTACGCACGATCTCATAGAGCATGCCGGCAACGCCCTTCGGTGTGTCGCCGATAATATCGATCGCCTGTGCCGAAAGCAGGGCTTCCAATGCGGCGAGACGCTTCAGCGCCCGCATCTGCCGGTCGAAACGTTCGATGACCAGCGGCAGAAAGGCTGCCTCGTCCTCGAGACCGGCCGCAACGACGAGCGATTGCGCCGAAACCGGGTTCGACATGGAGAGTACGCGCGAGAAGATTTCGCCTGCAAGCTTGATGATCGGTCCGAAGCCGGTCGCGATGCGGCCGGGAGGCACAAGATTGACCGGCAGGCCGCGCCGCTGTCCGTTGCCGAGCAGGACACAACGGTTGAAGGCGTTTCGCGCCGCATGTGCCATGCAGAGTGCCGCCGATTCCAGCAGAATGGTCACGTCGAGCGGCAGGGAGCCTCCCGATGTCATCACCCGTCCCTCGACGACGACGGGATTGTCGTCGGAACGACCCGTCGCGGCGAGGATCTTGTGGCCCGTCGAAAGCAGGTTTTCGATAACGGCACCGAATACCTGGGCGATCATGCGCAGGCTGAGCGCATCCTGCACATGCGTTGCGACCGGCCATTCCCATTCGTCCGAGGCATTGCACAGCCAGGCGCCGATCAGCGCTTCCCGTGCCGTGCCGACATGACGCACGGCCCGCCAGGGATCGCGCGAAGCGCCAAGCGCGCCAGACGCCATCATGCCTGTGGCAAGCAGAATGCGGATGGAGGCCGCGGCATTGCGCGTCGTCTCGGCGGCAGCGGCAAAACTGACGGCATTGACACTGAGCGAGGCGAGGCTGTCGCGTGGCGCCATCTTCACTGGCTCCATGCCGGCGGCCTGGAAGGCTTCGGCCGCCTGCATACGGTTGCCGCGATAGATCGCCTCGCCGACGCCCGTCAGCACCGCGCCGATCTGGCCCATCAGTCCGATATCGGCGCAGCCAATCGAGCCAGTGCGGCGCACGACTGGAATGATGTCCGCCTTCAGCATCCGCATATACGCGTCGATGAGGTCAGGGGTGCAGCCGACCTGGCCCGTCAGCGCCGTGTTGACGCGCATCGCCATCGCATTGCGCACGACATTGCAGGAAAAAGGTGTGCCGGTTCCGAAGTGGTGGGCGCGCACGAGACCGAGGTTGAAAGCGTCAAGATCTTCCGGTGACCATTCGACATCCTTCATGGCGCCGACGCCTGTCGTCGCCCCGTAGACCGGCATACCGGATTCGATGGCATCCTCGACAATCGTGCGCGCGATCTTCACGCGCTGCATGCCGATATCAGAGGCTGAAAGCGCAACCTTGCCGGACCCGATCCGCACCATCTCGGCAAAGCTGAATGGCTGGCCGCTCAGTTCTATTCCCGGCCGTTCGTGCTTCATGTGCTCATCTCCATAGAGGCGAGACTAAGCGAGCCTCATGCCTGACGGGATATCCCAAATGCCGAACACATCATGCTTTTGTTGGCGTCCCATCAACTCAGTATCCAGGCAATATAGAGAAGCGTGAGCGCAATGATCCAGAGTGCCACTTTCGCAGAGCGGTTATGGCGTGCTTCCGCCTTGCCTATGGCCTCGGCGGTCTGTTCGTCGAAGCGCAACCCGTGCTCGCTCATATGCAGAAGCTGATGGTGGAATTTTTCGGTCTGAGCGGCAATTTCGGGCGCGGCTTCGGCAAGCTTCACGGCGGCCTTCAGCCCGTCTTTGAGATCGGTGACGATGCGCTTCGGACCGAGATTGTTCTTGATCCAGTCGCCGACAACGGGCTCGGAGGCCTTCCACATATTGAAACGCGGATTGAGCATACGCGAGACGCCTTCGACGACGACCATCGTCTTCTGCAGCATCACGAGCTCGGGCCGCGTCTGCATGTCGAAAAGCTCAGTCACCTCGAAAAGCAGCGTCAGGAGTTTGCCCATGGAGATGGTTTCGGCCGGCTGGCCATGGATCGGCTCGCCGATCGCGCGGATCGCCTGGGCAAAGCTCTCGACATTGTGGTGGCCAGGTACATAACCTGCCTCGAAATGCACTTCCGCCACCCGGACATAGTCGCGGGTAATGAAGCCGTAGAGGATCTCGGCAAGGAAGCGGCGCTCCTTCTTCCCGAGACGCCCGACAATGCCCATGTCGACGGCAACGATCATGCCGTCGGAATCGACGAAGAGGTTGCCCGGATGCATGTCGGCATGGAAGAAGCCGTCGCGCAGCGTATGGCGCAGGAATGACTGGATCAGCGTGTCCGCAAGCTGGTTGAGATCGTGGCCGGCAGCCCGCAGCCCTTCGACATCGGACATTTTAACGCCGTCGATCCACTCCATGGTAATGACGTCGCGGCCGGTGCGTTCCCAGTCCACCTTCGGCACGCGGAAGCCCGGATCCTTTTCGGTATTCTCGGCAATCTCTGAAAGGGCGGCCGCCTCAAGGCGCAGGTCCATCTCCACCTTTGTGGTCTGTTCCAGCGTCTTTGTCACCTCCACCGGCCGCAGGCGTCGGCTGGCCGGCATCAAGCGTTCCTGCATATGGGCGACGAGATACATCGCCTCGATATCATGGGCAAACCGCGCCCGGACACCGGGCCGCACGACCTTCACGGCAACCTTCTTGGGTCCTGTCGGCGTATCGACCTCCGCCGGATGCACCTGCGCAATGGAAGCCGCTGCAATCGGATCGCCGAAGCTCGCGTAGAGGTCGGCCATCGATCGTCCGAGCGAGCCTTCGATATTCGCCTTGGCCGCTGCCGCCGGGAAGAAGGCCATCCGGTCCTGAAGCTGCGACAGGTCGTCGGCGAACTCGACGCCGACGACATCAGGACGCGTCGCGAGGAATTGACCAATCTTTACATAGGACGGCCCGAGCCGCTCGACGGCTTTCGCCAATCGGTCGCTGCGCTTCTGATATTTGCTGCGACTGCGGGCGAACATGCCGACGAAGGATTTCGCCAGGCTGACGGATGGCGGTAGGCCCTCCGAAGGCAGCGCCGAAATAACGCCCTCGCGCACCAGAATCCAGCCGACCCTTGCGAGCCTGAAATATGCCCCGAAAGCGCTCATGCGGATCAGAGCTTCCAGCCGGAATGCAGCGCTGCGATGCCGCCGGTATAATTCGTGTATGTCACGCGCGAGAAGCCGGCTGTCCGGATCATTGCCGCGAAATTCTCCTGGTTCGGGAATTTGCGGATCGATTCCACCAGATATTGGTAAGGCTCGGCATCACCGGTGATCGCCTTGCCGAATTTTGGAATGGCGTTGAACGACCAGGCATCATAGACCTTATCGAGAACCGGTAGCTCCACTTCCGAAAATTCGAGCACCAGCAGACGGCCGCCCCGCTTCAGCACGCGATAGGCCTCCGAGAGAGCGACCTCGATCCGCGGCACGTTGCGGATGCCGAAGGCGATCGTATAGGCATCGAAACTGTTCGCCTCGAAAGGAAGGTCCTCGGCATTAGCTTCCACGAAGGTGATATTGTCGGAAAGCTTCTTCTTTTCCGCCCGCTCGGCGCCGACACCGAGCATCGAGCCGTTGATGTCGAGCACGGTCGCATGCGCCTGGCGGTTCGATGCTTCGACGATCCGAAAGGCGATATCACCCGTGCCGCCGGCAACGTCGAGCACCTTGTAGCCGGGCTCCTTGCGCGGGTTCAGAGCGGCAATCATGGCGTCTTTCCAGACGCGGTGCATGCCCATGGACATGACGTCGTTCATGATGTCATAGCGCTTGGCGACCTTGTGGAAGACCTCGTTGACGAGGCCCTGCTTCTCACCGGTCGGCACCTCGCGGAAGCCGTAGGATGTTTCCATGCCGCCATCGGCGGAGGTCCGGCTGTCTGGCATCAAGCTACTCCGTTCACATCAAGAATTCGGCGCGGCGACCATAGCGAAAGTGTGGCGGCAGCGCTATCTGTGGGCCACGGTCCGCCCGCGGCACGTTGGCGCTATAGCGCACATCGCTGGCGGTTGAAACACGTTAGATATAGATGGGTTAAGATGCCGGAATTGCCAGAAGTCGAAACAGTCAAGCGCGGCCTGACGCCGGCAATGGAAGGCGCGCATATCGAAAGACTGGAATTGCGCCGGGGCGACCTGCGCTTTCCTTTCCCGGACGATTTCGAGAGCCAGGTGTCCGGCCGCACGATCATCGGCCTCGGACGGCGGGCCAAGTATCTGCTGATCGATCTCGACAGCGGAAGGACGATCATCTCCCATCTCGGCATGTCCGGCTCCTTTCGGATCGAACAGGGGCCGGTGACGGCCACGCCTGGCGATTTCCACCACGAGCGCTCCAAGGATGAGAAGCACGATCACGCTATCTTCCATCTGCAAGGGGAGGGCGGCCCGCGCCGCGTCATCTATAATGACCCGCGCCGCTTCGGCTTCATGGACATCGCCGACCGCTCCGAGCTCGATGCCAATCCCTTTCTGTTCGGCCTAGGGCCGGAACCGACCGGCAACGAACTGTCGGCCGACTATCTGGCTGAGCGTTTCCACGGCAAGGCACAGCCGCTGAAAAGCGCGTTGCTCGATCAGAAGAACATCGCCGGGCTCGGCAATATATATGTCTGCGAGGCGCTCTGGCGGGCGCATCTGTTGCCGACGCGCGCAGCCGGCACGCTGGTGACCAAGGCAGGTAAGCCGAAAGAGGCGCTGAACCTGCTGGTCAGCTCTATTCGCGATGTCATCGCCGATGCGATCGCTGCGGGCGGATCGTCGCTGCGTGACCATATCCAGACGGACGGCTCGCTCGGCTACTTCCAGCATTCCTTTTCCGTCTATGATCGCGAAGGTCTTGCTTGCCGCACACCGGGCTGTGGCGGTACGGTCTCGCGCATCGTGCAGGCCGGCCGTTCCACCTTCTATTGTGTCGCCTGCCAGAAATAGGAGAGCGCCATGGCCTATGAAACACTTGTTGTCGAAACCCGCGGCAATGTCGGCCTCATCACATTGAACCGGCCGCAGGCGCTGAATGCGCTGAATTCGACCGTGCTCAAGGAATTGAAGCAGGCCTATGCGGCCTTTCATGCCGATGAGGCTATCGGCGCGATCGTGCTGACCGGCTCCGAGCGGGCCTTTGCCGCCGGCGCCGATATCAAGGAAATGCAGCCGCTCGAATTCGCCGAAGTCTATAAGAGCGATTTCATCAGCGGCTGGGACGAGATCGCCAAAGCCCGCAAGCCGATCATCGCCGCCGTCAGCGGTTTTGCGCTCGGTGGCGGCTGTGAGCTTGCCATGCTTTGCGACTTTATCATTGCCTCTGAAACCGCAAAGTTCGGACAGCCGGAGATCACCCTCGGTGTCATTCCCGGCATCGGTGGTTCGCAGCGCCTGACGCGGGCGGTCGGCAAGGCCAAGGCGATGGACCTCATCCTGACCGGCCGGATGATGGATGCGGCGGAAGCCGAGCGCGCGGGACTCGTTTCACGTGTGGTGGCGCCCGAGAGGCTGCTGGATGAGGCGCTGGAGGCAGCAACCAAGGTCGCATCGCTGTCGCATCCTTCAGTCCTGATGGCGAAGGAGGCAGTCAGCCGCGCCTTTGAGACGACGCTGGAGGAGGGCCTACGTTTCGAACGCCGCCTCTTCCAGAGCCTCTTTGCGACCGAGGACCAGAAAGAGGGCATGGCCGCCTTCATCGAAAAGCGCAAACCGGCCTTCAAGAACAGGTGAGCGGATGCTGCCGGGAAAGGCGCGTTTCCTTGAAAATGCGCGTTGACGCGGGTGAGCTTTAGCGTTATATGCCCGCCCACGGTTCGGAAAGCCGCGCAGGTTTTCCGCTAATGCTCCCGTATTGCTGAATTGAGTGGCCGCAGGGCCAGCGCGGCAATGGCGGAGTTTTGTTCGAATTCTTGAGAGAGGCATCCATGGCCAATACAACTTCGGCGAAAAAGGCGACCCGCAAGATCGCACGCCGCACCGCAGTCAACAAGGCTCGCCGTTCGCGCGTTCGCACCTACGTTCGCCAGGTCGAAGAGGCACTCGCCGCTGGTGATGCCGCCAAGGCAAAAGAAGCCTTCATCGCCGCTGAGCCCGAGTTGGCGCGCGCCGCGAGCAAGGGCGTTCTGCACGCCAATACTGCATCCCGCAAGGTTTCGCGCCTCGCTGCTCGTGTGAAGGCTCTTTCGGCTTCCGCGAACGCCTAAATATCTCATTAACGAATTGCTCGTTATGATTAGCCCGGTAATTTTACCGGGCTTTTTCGATTCAACCACGTGGCTCGGGTATGGTTAATCCGGAGACGATTTCGTGTCAGAGGCATGACAGGAAAAATTGTTTTGAAACAATGGCTTACGCAAGGATCTTTTTAAGGCTTGCGACTCTGGTCACCCAGCCGGTGGCCCCAAATGAGTCAAGCAGATTTTTTCTTTTTTCTTTTTATGCGTGTCCAAAATACCCCACTTGGGGAATCTCCTTGATTCAAAAGCGATTCTTTTTTGACGGTGGTGTGACGCCCTAAAAGGGCCGCCGGAGTCAATGGCCGCCTGTAAATTTTGCGTAAAATTCATCGTTGATCTTGCCTTTTGATCCTGCCTAAATGGCGTCCAGCAAAGGGCGCGGACATCACCTGCAGAAGTCAGTCCAAACTGCCACGTCGGCAGGATAATGGTACTGTGTCACTTGCGACGGAGCGGACAGCTTCCGTTTTCTCACGCACTCGACGGCATTGTACCGTGACGTGGCTGTCACGGGGCGGGGACGTTTTGTGCGCTCCTCGGCCGCACGTATTGCGCGAGGCCGGGAGAAGGGCAGGGGAAAGTGTAACATTGCGTTCGGGCTTGCGGGCGAAAAACGAGGATCGGCCGCCAGCCTGACATAGAGCGTTTAACGGTTGTCGCATGACCGCGACCGCCGCAGGGGCTCTGTGTCAGTCTCGAAAGAGACAGTGTTTGAGTGAACCGGCATGCCGGGCGGATCATGAGGATGCCGCCGGCTTTGTCAAAGCGGGGAATGATCGGGCGGCTGTCAACGAATGACCGCCCGAGGAAATGAAAGGCGGCATTATGCAGATGAATTCGATGACCACGGGTGCGCTGGATAACGGGGAAGCTGCACCGCAGTCTTTCGGTTCCATTGACCTGAGCGCAACGGAAGAAAAGGGCGAGATGAAGCATGGCGTTCTCTTCGACCGCGTCAGCGCGCGTCTGAAGGCACAAGTCGGCCCCGACGTCTACGCAAGCTGGTTCGCACGGCTCAAGCTTCATTCGGTCTCCAAGAGTGTCGTTCGTCTCACCGTTCCCACGACCTTTCTGAAATCGTGGATCAACAATCGCTATCTCGATCTCATTGTTGGCCTCTTCCAGGTTGAAGATCCCGAAATCCTGAAGGTCGAGATCCTTGTGCGCACGGCAACGCGCACTGGCGTGAAGGCGCTGGACGAGGCAGTTGCCGTCGAGCCGGTGGCCCAGCCCACCCAGCTTCGCCGGCCGGCATCCGCCCAGCCGGCGGGGCAGATCGTTCAGCAGGCCGTTTCGGCCGCCGCTGCGGCGCGCCCGGCAAGTGTCGGTTCGCCGCTCTTCGGCTCGCCGCTGGATTCCCGCTTCACCTTTGACACCTTCGTTGAGGGCAGCTCCAACCGTGTGGCGCTCGCCGCCGCAAAGACCATTGCGGAAGCAGGTCAGGGCGCCGTGCGCTTCAACCCGCTCTTCCTTCATGCGACAGTCGGCCTCGGCAAGACCCATCTGCTGCAGGCGATCGCCAATGCTGCGGTACAGAACCCGCGTGGCCTGCGCGTCGTCTATCTGACGGCCGAATACTTCATGTGGCGCTTCGCGACAGCGATCCGCGACAACGACGCGCTGACGCTGAAGGACTCGCTGCGCAACATCGATCTTCTGATTATCGACGACATGCAGTTCCTGCAGGGCAAGATGATCCAGCATGAGTTCTGCCACCTGTTGAACATGCTGCTCGACAGCGCCAAGCAGGTCGTCGTCGCAGCCGACCGTGCGCCGTGGGAACTGGAATCGCTCGATCCGCGCGTTCGTTCGCGTTTGCAGGGCGGCGTGGCGATCGAGCTCGATGCCCCGGATTACGAGATGCGTCTTGAAATCCTCAAGCGTCGTCTGACGGCTGCACGCCTGGAGGATCCGTCACTGGAAATCCCGGCCGAGCTGCTGCAGCATGTCGCCCGCAACATCACTGCGAGCGGCCGCGAACTGGAAGGTGCCTTCAACCAGCTAATCTTCCGTCGCTCTTTCGAGCCGAACCTGTCGATCGAGCGCGTGGACGAGCTGCTGGCTCATCTCGTCGGTTCAGGCGAGCCGCGTCGTGTACGTATTGAGGACATCCAGCGTATCGTCGCGCGTCACTACAACGTTTCGCGCCAGGAACTGGTCTCGAATCGCCGCACGCGCGTCATCGTCAAGCCGCGCCAGATCGCCATGTATCTGGCGAAGACGCTAACGCCACGCTCCTTCCCGGAGATCGGCCGCCGCTTCGGCGGACGCGATCACACAACGGTTTTGCACGCCGTGCGCAAGATCGAGGAACTGATCACGGGAGATACGAAGCTTTCACATGAGATCGAGCTTCTGAAGCGCCTCATCAACGAATAAGCGGTGTACAATCATCGCGTTCCGGCAGCCGGGAGAAGTCCCGGCTGTTTTCTTTTATAAGCGTTTTATTCTATACAGCCCTCACGTGAAAAATACGCCGGCAACGAACGTCGGCATTCGGGAGGACATCAATGAGTTTTGAACGGATTGCCGTGATCGGCCTGGGCAAGGTCGGGCGGCTGGCGGCAACGCTTTTGCATGAGGGTGGCTTCGAGGTTATTGGTGTCGATGCGCAACTGCCCGTGGGTGACCTGCCGTTCAAATGCCGGGCTGGCGATATCACCGACGGCTCGGTGGTCGGCGAGCTGCTGTCGAGCGTCGAGGCGGTTCTTTCCTGCCTACCCTATCATTTGAATATCGAGCTGGCGCGGGCTGCCCATCTTGCAGGCATCCACTACTTCGATCTGACCGAGGATGTACCGACCACCAATTTCATCATCGAGCTTTCCAAGACTGCCCGCGGACTGATGGCGCCGCAATGCGGCCTGGCGCCAGGATTCGTTGGCATCGTCGGCGCAAGCCTTGCCGATGGCTTCGATCGCTGCCGCTCTATCCGCATGCGCGTCGGCGCTCTGCCGCAACATCCGACCGGCCTTCTGGGCTATGCCTTCAACTGGTCGCCGGAGGGCGTGGTCAATGAATATCTGAACGATTGCGAGGTTATCGAGGGGGGCGTGCGCAAGCTTGTCTCGCCGATGGAATGGCACGAGACGATCTATGTTGGCGGCGTCAAGCTAGAGGCCTTCACGACCTCCGGCGGCCTCGGGACCATGTGCGACACCATGCTCGGTAAGGTCGACAACCTCGACTACAAGACGATGCGTTATCCCGGCCACATGGAGCTGATGAATTTCTTCTTCCATGAGCTCCTGATGCGCGACCGCCGTCAGCTCGCCGGCGAGATTCTGACCAACGCCAAGCCGCCGGTTGATGACGACGTCGTCTATGTGCATGTCGCGGCTGAAGGCACGGTCAATGGCGCCCTGCGCCGTAAAGAGTTCGTGCGCGTGTATCACCCGATCGAAATTGCCGGAGCCCGACGTACGGCAATCGCCTGGACGACCTCGGCATCGGTGGTTGCGGTCATCGAAATGGTCCGCGACGGCCTGCTGCCGGCTGCTGGCTTCCTGCATCAGGAACACATTCCGCTGGACATGTTCCTGAAGACACCGACGGGCAGCTTGTTCAAGGCAGGTGCCGCAAGCAGAGGCTAGGCTTTCGCTTCTGAAAGCAGCCAGCGACGGAAGGCTGCGACCGCCGGGCGCTCCAGTGCTGTGCCCGGATAAACCAGATGGTAGGCAAGCTTGCTCGTGAGTCCCAGTGGGAACGGCGCGACGAGTCGTCCTTCGGCAAGCTCCTTCTCGATGAAGGAACGGCGCATCAGCGCCACGCCGAAACCCGATTTCATCGCCTCGAAGGCGCCGTTGCCGTCACTGAAGATCGGGCCACGGGCGGCGTCCACCTTGGTGGCGCCCGCTGCAGCCAGCCAGAGCTGCCAGTCGCGGCGGTAGACGTCGTGGATGAGCTGATATCCCGCAAGCAGATCGGGCGAAGGATCGGCGCCAAGGGCCGCCGCAAGCGCGGGCGTGCAGACCGGTACCAGCTCATCATCCACCAGCCGCTCGCTGATCAATCCTTCATAACCGCCGAGCCCGTGGCGGATGGCGAGGTCGATGCCATCGCGCTCGAAATCGAACATGCGATGGGAGGCGCTGATACGAACATCGATATCAGGATGCGTGTCCTCGAAGCGCTGAAGCCGCGGCAATAGCCAGTGCGTTGCGAAGCCTGCCGTACAGGTGAGCGTCAGCGCATTGCCGCGCCGCCGCGCAGTCAGCGAGGCCGTCGCCTCGCGCACGAGCTGGAAGGCGGTCCGCAGGGTGGCGAAATAATCCCTGCCCTCCGCCGTCAGCAGAATTTGCCGGGTCCGCCGTTCGAACAGCGAAACGCCAAGTGAAGCCTCGAGATCGCGAATCTGCAGGCTGACGGCACCGGGTGTGACGTGCAGTTCGTGCGCGGCCTGCGTCATGCTGAGATGACGTGCGGTCGCCTCGAAGGCGCGCAGAGCCGATAGCGACGGCAGTGGATCGATCATGGTTTAGTTCAGCTCAATCATGCCAGGAGAAATGCTCGTTTGTCAGACGGCAAGGAATACTAATAAAAGTTGATATGTCTGGCAAATCCATAGAGGCGAGCCGGAGGGAACGCTTTAGCAAAACTCGACGAAGGAGCTGTCATGTCCATTCAGAAGTCCATGGGAGCAGCAGAATGGGTCATGCTGCTTGTGTTGTCGCTTCTCTGGGGCGGCTCCTTCTTCTTCAACGGCATTCTCGTAAAGGCGCTGCCACCTTTCACCATCGTGACCGGCCGTGTATTGCTCGCCGCTATCGCACTCAATCTGATTGTGCGCGCCATGGGCCACACCATGCCGCGCGACAGGCAGAGCTGGATCGCTTTCTTCGGCATGGGGTTCCTCAACAATATGATTCCCTTCTGTCTGATCGCCTGGGGTCAGACCCATATTGCGAGCGGTCTCGCCTCTATCCTCAACGCCACGACGCCGCTATTTGCCGTGGTTGTCGCCCATGTGCTGACAGCGGATGAAAAGCTGACGGCCAACCGTCTCTTCGGCGTGATCGTGGGGTTCGCCGGTGTGGCCTATATGATTGGTTTCGACGCCTTGAAGGATCTCGGCTCGAATGTGCTTGCCCAACTCGCGGTCCTTGGTGCGGCCTTCTCTTATTCGCTGGCCGGCATCTGGGGACGGCGGTTCCGCCGGATGGGCCTTGCTCCGCTCATTCCGGCCGCCGGGCAGGTGACCGCTTCCACGGTGCTGATGCTGCCGATCGCGCTGATCGTTGATCGGCCCTGGACGCTCGCCATACCCTCTGGCGAAACCTGGCTGGCGCTGCTCGGCCTCGCGATCCTCTCCACCGCGGTGGCCTATGTGCTCTTCTTCCGTATTCTGGCGACGGCGGGCGCTACGAATCTGATGCTGGTGACCTTTCTGATCCCCGTCAGTGCGATCCTGCTTGGCGCCGCAGCACTCGGCGAGCAAATGCAGATCAAGCATCTGATCGGCATGGCACTGATTGCGGCCGGGCTTGCGGCGATCGATGGACGGCTCGTCAATTTCAGAAAGAGGCACGCTGCCTGACGCGGCAAGAGCACTTCCAGCTTAAGTGCGCGGCGATTTTGCACCTGGAATTGTGTAAAAGCAAAGAGAATAGAGCATTCCCGCGTTTCGAAATTTAAGGGATGCTCTAGCAGGCGAGGTCAGCGACGACGGAATCGAGGATCAGCATGCCTGCCGGCGTACAGCGCAGGCGGGAATTGCCGATCCGCTCGATGAAGCCGTGTTCCAATAAAAATTCTTCGCGCTTCGGATCGAGATCGCGGCCGGAAAGCTGCTGCCACCGGGCAAGATCGACGCCTTCCTTCAGGCGCAGTCCCATCAGCAGCAATTCATCGGCCTGCTCATTGAAACCGAGACGCTCTTGCTCGATGAGACCGTGCCCATCGCGTTCGACGAGTTCCAGCCAGGTTTCCGGCTTGCGTTCCGTTGCCGTCGCAATCTTTTCTGGCCCGCGCGTCAGGCGCCCATGCGCGCCGGGGCCGATGCCGGCATAATCGCCGTAGCGCCAGTAAGTGAGGTTGTGGCGGCTCTCGGCGCCGGGCCGGGCATGATTTGACACCTCATAGGCCGGCAATCCTTCCCGCTCGGTGATCTCCTGCGTGGCCTCATAGAGTGCGGCGGACTGGTCCCCATCAGGTACGATCAGCTTTCCCGCCTTGTGGAGGCCGTAGAAGGGCGTGCCCTCCTCGATGGTGAGCTGGTAGAGCGAAAGATGATCGACGGCATAAGAGATCGCTTCCTTCAATTCGCGTTCCCATTCCTCCACCGTCTGGTTCGGCCTGGCATAGATCAGGTCGAAGGACATGCGCGGGAAAATGTCGCGGGCCAGCCTGATCGCCTTCAGTGCGTCGGCAACGTCATGCAGTCGTCCGAGGAATTTGAGATCGTGATCGTTCAGTGCCTGCACGCCGAGCGAGACGCGGTTGACGCCGGCAGCGCGATAGCCGCGGAAGCGGTCAGCCTCGACGCTGGAGGGGTTGGCCTCCATGGTGATCTCGATACCTTCAGGCACATGCCAATGCCGTGAAATGCCGTTCATGATCGCGGCGACCGTTTCCGGCTTCATCAACGAAGGCGTGCCACCACCGAAGAAGATGCTGGTGACCGTCTTTGGTCCGCTCATGATCCGGGCAGCCATGATCTCCTTCAGGAAAGCCGCGACATAGCGCTCCTGATCGACCGGCTGATGGCGGACATGGCTGTTGAAATCGCAATAGGGACACTTTGCCGCGCAGAAAGGCCAATGCACATAGATTCCGAAACCGGGCTCGCCGGTATCGGGCAGAAGCTTTGCATCGGGCATCAGCGCAGGCGGTTCGATCATATTCAAAGCTTGGCCTTATGCTTCCAGGCAGGTTTCGACAAAGAGCTTGAAGGCCCGGGCGCGGTGCGACAGCGCCTGCG
Source organism: Rhizobium sp. BK377 (assembly GCF_014193935.1). Taxonomy (NCBI): domain Bacteria; kingdom Pseudomonadati; phylum Pseudomonadota; class Alphaproteobacteria; order Hyphomicrobiales; family Rhizobiaceae; genus Rhizobium; species Rhizobium sp. BK377. Next base: position 1,402,537 of record NZ_JACIAC010000001.1, on the reverse strand, counting down.
GCTTGCCGATGCTCCAGCCGTGCTTTTCCTCCGCACTCATCTCGCCGAAAGTCACATCATAACCTTCCGGCTGGAAGATCGGATCATAGCCGAAACCTTGCGTCCCGCGCGGCGGCCAGACGACGGCGCCTTCCACTTCGCCGCGGAAAAGCTCCGTATGGCCATCCGGCCAGGCAAGGCAGAGCACGCTGACGAAACGCGCTGTGCGCTGCTCGGGCTTCGTGGCGCCGGCCTTTTCCAATGCGTTTTCGATTTTCTCCATAGCCATGGCGAAATCGCGGGTGCCATTGCCGGTCTCTGCCCAGTCGGCAGTGTAGACGCCGGGATCACCGCCGAGTGCATCGACAACGAGGCCGGAATCGTCTGATAGTGCGGGCATGCCGGAGGCTTGAGCCGAGGCAAGCGCCTTGATCGTGGCATTCTCCTCGAAGGTCGTCCCGGTTTCCTTAGGCTCGATGAAATTCAGTTCGGCGGCCGATTTCGCGGTGAAGCCGAGCGGCCCGATCAGATCCTGGATCTCGCGGATCTTGCCCTGATTATGGCTGGCGACGACGATAGTCTTGGTTTCAAGCTTACGCATAAAATATCCTTATCCCATGCCCCAGATTTTCGCCTCCGCGCACTCCAGGCTATTGCCCGAGGGATCGCGGAAATAAATCGATCGGCCGCCTTGCGGCCAGTGAACCTCGGATTCGATGCCGATGCCGGCGGCTTTCAGCTTCTCCGCCATCGCATCGAGACTGTCTCCCGGAACCCTGAAGCAGACATGACCTTTTCCGGTGGTGCCATGTGGCGGAACCTGCAGGCTGTCAGGTGCCGGTGGCTTCACCGTTTCCTCTGGGTTGAAGATCAGGAGCACGCCTGGTCCGCAACGGAAGAAGACATGGCGGTTGCCTGAACGTGCGATCTTCTCGAGGCCGAGCACAGTCCCATAGAAGGCCTCGGCCGCATCGAGATCGGTTGCGTAGAGCGCAGTTTCAAGAATGCCTTCGATGGGGTGCGCCATTACCCGCCCTTTGTCCGGCCTTGCCCCCGGAAGCAGGGACGAGGAAATTTACTAGCAAGGCTTGAAGAAAGCCTCAGGCGATCGCCTGTTTCTGCAAGTCGACCAGTTCGGAAATGCCTGCCTTGGCAAGGCCCATCAGTGAGGAGAATTCTTCCTCGCTGAAAGGCGTGCCTTCTGCCGTGCCCTGAATCTCCACGATGCCGCCGGCGCCCGTCATGACGAAATTGGCATCGGTCTCGGCCGAGGAATCTTCGAGATAATCGAGGTCGATCACCGGCTGCTTGGCGAAGATCCCGCAGGAGATCGCTGCGACATGATCCTTCAGTACGCGGTCGGCCTTGATCATGTTGCGCGTTTCCATCCAGCGCAGGCAGTCATAAAGCGCAATCCAGCCACCGGTGATCGAGGCCGTGCGCGTGCCGCCATCCGCCTGGATGACATCGCAGTCGAGCGTGATCTGGCGTTCGCCAAGCGCGGCCAAGTCGACAACGGCCCGCAGCGAGCGGCCGATGAGGCGTTGGATTTCCTGCGTGCGGCCGCCCTGCTTGCCGGCGGCGGCTTCGCGCTTCATGCGTTCGCCGGTCGCGCGCGGCAGCATGCCATATTCGGCGGTGACCCAGCCCTTGCCGGTGTTGCGCAGCCACGGCGGAGTCTTGTCTTCCAAGCTCGCCGTGCAGAGCACATGCGTGTCACCGAACTTCACCAGACAGGAGCCTTCCGCGTGCTTGGAAAAATTGCGCTCGAAGGAGACCTTGCGCATCTGGTCGGTTTTTCTGCCTGAAGGCCGCATTCTTTTCTCCTGAAACATCATGCCGAAAAGCGTGAGCGCTTCTCGGGCGGTGTCATGCATGCATGTATCGTCGCCAGCTTCTACGATTGGCTGCGAGCATTTGCAAATTCCCTTTTGCCACGGGGGCAGATTGGCTATATTTCCCTCACATCATTCAGTGCGGGTGCGAAAGTTCATGAGCTACAGGTCGACATCAATTTCGGATGCCGTGGCCGCGCTGGATGAACGATCGAAGGAAATCTTCCGGCGCATCGTCGAAGGCTATCTGGAGCATGGCGAGCCGCTCGGCTCTCGCAATCTCTCGCGTCTTCTTCCCATGTCGCTGTCGCCTGCCTCCGTTCGCAATGTCATGAGCGATTTGGAGGAGCTCGGGCTTATCTATTCTCCGCATGTCAGCGCCGGCCGCCTGCCGACCCAGGTTGGACTGCGCTTCTTCGTCGATGCCTTCATGCAGGTCGGCGATCTCTCAGTCGAGGAGCGTGCCAGCATCGACCGCCAGGTTCGGGCTGGAAGCCGCGACAATCCGGTAGAATCGATGATGAACGAGGCAAGCCGCATGCTCTCGGGCATCTCGCGCGGTGCCGGCCTCGTCATCACTTCCAAGAGCGATCCGGTCTTGAAACATGTCGAGTTCATCCGTCTGGAACCGACCAAGGCGCTGGCTGTTCTTGTCGGCGATCACGACCAGGTGGAAAACCGCATTATCGAGCTGCCTGCGGGCGTCACCTCTTCGCAACTTACCGAAGCTGCCAATTTTCTCAATGCGCACATGACCGGGCAGACGTTGCCGGAATTGCGTCTGCAATTGAGCCGCCTGAAAGACGAAGTTCGCCATGAACTTGATGCGCTGTCGCGGGATCTCGTGGAACGCGGCATTGCCGTATGGGCCGGCAGTTCGGACGAGACCAAACCGGCACAGCTCATCATCCGTGGCCGCGCAAACCTTCTGGAAGGCGTGGGTGCGGAAGATCTCGACCGGCTGCGCCTGCTCTTCGACGACCTGGAGAAGAAGGACAGCTTGATCGAACTCCTGAACCTAGCTGAAAGCGGGCCGGGGGTGCGCATCTTCATCGGCTCGGAAAACAAGCTGTTCTCGCTGTCGGGCTCTTCATTAATCGTCGCACCTTATCGCGATGATGATGACCGCATCGTCGGCGCTGTCGGTGTCATAGGCCCGACCCGGCTCAATTATTCCCGTATCGTCCCGATGGTGGACTATACCGCCCAGCTCGTTTCGCGCCTTTCGCGCGGTTCTCTCTGAAATACTTCGCAAAACCGCTCGAATCTTCGCTTCTTCGTCACGCAGACTTGATTTTTTCCGGCCAAACATCGATATCGGGCGCATCTGAGAAGACACTAACCGGAGACCGTCATGACCGATGAAACGACGCAGAACGGACCTGACGCAACTGCGGCAGAAGCCGCAGCCGACGCTGCCGCAAACGTCGAAAATGAAGCCGTGAAAGAAGCTGCCGCAAGCGAGCCCGATCCGCTTGAGCTTCTGAAGGCCGAAAATACCGAGCTGCGCGACCGCTACCTGCGGCTCGCTGCCGAAATGGACAATCTGCGCCGCCGCACAGAGCGCGAGGTCAAAGACGCCAAGTCTTATTCCGTCGCAGGCTTCGCCCGCGACATGCTGGCCGTCTCGGACAACCTGCGCCGTGCGCTCGATGCCATTCCTGCTGAAGTGAAGGAAACGGCTGATGCCGGTCTGACGACGCTGATCGAAGGTGTCGAAATGACCGAGCGTTCCATGCTCTCGGCTCTGGAGCGCCACGGCGTTCGCAAGCTGGAGCCGGTCGGCCAGAAGTTCGACCCGAACTTCCATCAGGCGATGTTCGAGGTGCCGAATACCGAAGTGCCGAACAACACGGTCGTGCAGGTCGTACAGGCCGGCTTCTCCATCGGCGAGCGCGTGCTGCGCCCGGCCATGGTCGGCGTCGCCAAGGGCGGTCCGAAACTCGTGGAAGCCGAGGCCAACTCGGTGCTGGACGAGAAGGACGCCTGAAACAAAGAGAATGCCTGACAATTGAAAAAGGCCGCATCGGCGGCCTTTTTCACATCAGTCTTCGTTTGCAGGCTATATTCGCGCAAAGCGCTCGATCAGCAGATCGAAGAAGCCGTCGGCATCCACGTAGCGCATGACCTTCGCATTGCGCTTGCGGTCTGTCACATGCCACCAGTCGACGACGGTCATGCCGACAGTCAGCTCCGATGCGACCTCGATCTCGACGTTACAGTCCCGGCCCTTGAAGAGCTCAGGTTTCAGGAGGTAGGCGACCGTGGTCGGATCGTGCAGCGGACCGCCGTCCGAGCCGTATTTTTCTATGTCGAAGCGCTCGAAAAATTCCAGCATCTCCACCATCGCCTTGGCAGGCGCGGTGCCGATTTCGGCCATGCGCTTGACGCGGTCCTTGCGGGTCAGGAGCTGGTGTGTCACGTCGAGCGGCATCATGACGACGGGCACGCCTGAGCGGAATACGATATCGGCGGCTTCCGGATCGACATAGATGTTGAATTCAGCAGCTGGCGTAATGTTGCCGCCCTCAAAGAATCCGCCGCCCATCATCACGAGTTCGCGGATCCGCGGCACGATGTCGGGCGCTTTCTGAAAGGCGAGGCCGATATTGGTCAGCGGTCCGAGCGTGCAGAGCGTGATTGTGCCTGCCGGCTCGCGTCGCAGCGTTTCGATGATGAAATCGACGGAATGCTGAGCCTGCAGCGGCATCGTCGGTTCAGGAAGCGTCGGGCCATCGAGGCCCGTCTTGCCGTGCACGTGCTCGGCGGTGACCAGCTTTCGGGCGATCGGCCGATCGGCGCCGGCAAAGACCTTGATGTCGGTGCGCTGGCAAAGCTCGCAGATGATGCGCGCATTGCGGCTTGTCAAAGACAGCGGCACATTGCCCGCGACGGTGGTGATGCCCAGCACGTCAATCTCTTCAGTGCTGCCGAAGGCCAACATGATCGCGGCAGCGTCGTCTTGGCCAGGGTCCGTGTCGATGATGATTTTTCTCGGTTCAGCCATCCGAATCGTTCCATTATCTGGTGCACGTCGTTCCAGCATGCACCTTCTCATTGTTTTCACGCACTCGTCGCAAATCAGCACGGTGCGCCGGGGCATGTTTTGATGCGGGGCGCTGCGTCCTTTGTCAAGGAAGCGGCCTCGTGCGGCTTTACATTAAAAGTGCGGGAGGTCCGGCCAGCGGTCATCACGCCTTGCAGCAGACAACGGTCGTCCCCATATTGGCGGTATCCGGATGCTGCATATGAGGTCCGGGAAGGTCGCTTGCATCAAGGACTTTGGAAGATGAGCCGTATCACCCCTTTCGCCAGCCCGCTGCTTTTGGGCTTTGATGCCATGGAAAAGACGCTCGAGCGGATTTCCAAGGCGAGCGACGGTTATCCGCCCTATAATATCGAACGTATCGCCGCAGGCCAGGAAGCGCCTGAGCGGCTTCGCATCACGCTGGCGGTCGCCGGTTTCACCGAGGAAGAGCTCGATGTATCCATCGAGGAAAACCAACTCCTGATCCGCGGCCGCCAAGTCGATCACGGCGAGCGCGATTATCTCTACCGCGGTATCGCGGCGAGACAATTCCAGCGCACCTTCGTTCTCGCCGACGGCATGCAGGTTTTAGGTGCGAGCCTCAAGAACGGCCTGCTCTCTGTTGATCTAATTCGCCCGGAACCGGCGCGGATGGTCAAGAAAATTAACATTTCGGTTTCACAGTAGCACAACGGTTTGTTGAACCGTTGGTCCCTTCTCTCGGAGGAACAGGAATGTTGATGAAAGAAGCCACGTCGCGTCTGACCAAGTCTGAACTTGCCGGCATCGGCAATGGCGAGGTCGCCTATATCCGCAAAATACGCAACGAAGAGGTTGCCAAGTGCTTCCCTGAGGCGCCGGATATCGATCCAAGCGTTGATCTCTGGGCACTGTTCGGCGCCGATGGTACGCCGATCCTGCTGACCGACAATCGCTCCAGCACCTTCTTCAAGGCCGCCGAAGACGAACTGAAGACAGTCAGCCTGCATTGATCGAAACCGGCCTGCCGAACGCGGGCCGCCGAATGCATGTGTGAAGATCGTAATGGGCGATGCAAGGGACTGACGTCAGTCCCTTGCCCATACGCTAGCTGCCTTGCGGTATTTCCCTATTCTCGAAAAATTCCAGTCGACGGCAACGCCGTCGAAATTGACTGGTCTATGCGGGTCAGACGCGTTTGAACGTGAGATAGGCCGAAGAGCGGCCCTCACGACGGGCCTTGGCTTCATAGCGGGTGCTCGGCCAGCCCTCATAGGGCGTCAGCCAGTCGGTGGCATTCTGCGCCATCCATTCGAAGCCGCCATGGTTGCAGCATTTCAGGAGCGTCCAGTTCACATAGGTGTCGATGTCGGAGGCGAAGCAGAACAGCCCGCCCGGCTTCAGCACCCGGTGGAAACGGTCGAGATTGGTCTTGGAGACGAAGCGCCGCTTCCAGTGCTTGCGCTTCGGCCAGGGATCTGGATAGAGCAGATCGATCTGATCGAGACAGTGATCGGGAAGCCAGTCGAGAAGCTGAGTCGCGTCATCATCATAGACACGCACGTTGCGAGCACCCGTTTCATCGACGCGGGCAAGCAGCTTCTGCATGGAGTTCACAAAGGGTTCGACGCCGATAAAGCCCGTCGAAGGCATTTCCAGCGCACGGTGGATGAGATGCTCGCCACCGCCGAAGCCGATCTCCAGCCGCAATCTCTCGACCGTATCAGGGAAGAGCTTCTTCAGCGGCTCTGGGGGAGCCGCCGAAAGATCGATGATGAATGCCGGAAGCAACGTAGCGAGTCGGTCGGCCTGCTGTTCACGCAGGGCTTTTCCCTTGCGGCGACCGAAGAAGGCTTCGGTCGCTCGGCCCCGCCGTTCCATGTCCGTCATGCAGCAGCCTTGGTCCTGACGGCGTCCTTGAGCGCCTTCACGAGGTCCGTGCGCTCCCAGGAGAACGAGCCGTCGCGGCCGGCCTTGCGGCCGAAATGGCCGTAAGCCGAGGTCTTGGCATAGATCGGCTTGTTGAGATCGAGATGACGGCGGATCCCCGACGGCGACAGGTCCATGTTCTGGCGGATCGCGGCTTCGACCTGATCCTCGGAAACACCCTTGCCGGTGCCGTGCAGGTCGACATAGATCGACAGCGGCTGAGCAACACCGATGGCGTAGGAGAGCTGGATCGTGCAACGGTCGGCAAGGCCGGCAGCTACGACGTTCTTGGCGAGGTAGCGGGCAGCATAGGCAGCCGAACGGTCGACCTTGGTTGTGTCCTTGCCGGAGAATGCGCCACCGCCGTGTGGAGCAGCACCGCCATATGTGTCGACGATGATCTTGCGGCCGGTGAGGCCGGCGTCACCATCCGGGCCGCCGATAACGAACTTGCCGGTGGGGTTGATGTACCACTTGCAATCGGGGGCAATCTTCAGATCGCCGAGAGCTTCGCGAATATAGGGTTCGACGACGCTGCGGACCTTCTTTGAATCCCAGCTGTCGTCCAGATGCTGGGTGGAAAGAACGATCGACGTGGCTTCCGCCGGCTTGCCGTCCACATAGCGTACGGTCACCTGGCTCTTGGCGTCGGGGCCGAGCTTGGCGACTTCGCCTTCACCCTTCTTGCGGGCGACAGCGAGCAGCTGAAGGATCTTGTGGGAATAGTAGATGGGCGCCGGCATGAGATCGGGCGTTTCCTTGCAGGCGTAGCCGAACATGATGCCCTGGTCGCCGGCGCCTTCATCGCCCTGCTGGTCGGCGGCGCTGTCCACGCCCTGGGCGATGTCCGCCGACTGCGAATGCAGCAGCACGTCGATCTTGGCCTTCTTCCAGTGGAAGCCGTCCTGCTCGTAACCGATGTCCTTGATGGCGCGACGAGCCGCAGCCTTGAACTTCGACGGGTTGATGACGTCGTTGCCGTCCTTGTCCTTTTTCATCAGGCTGGGCGGCAGACGAACTTCGCCGGCGATGATGACACGGTTGGTCGTCGCGAGGGTTTCGCAGGCAATGCGCACGCCCCACGGATTGATGCCGGTCTTTGCCGCTTCGCGGTAGACCAGATCGACGATCTCGTCGGAGATGCGGTCACACACCTTGTCCGGGTGACCTTCGGCAACAGATTCGCTGGTAAAGAGATAGTTCGCGCGCATTCCGGGATTCCCCTCAAAGAACAAAAGCAGTTAGTAGGTACTCAGTTCGCATTCGAATGACAAGCACAGAAGGACATAAATATATCTTTATATCTGCGGCGAAATGACAAATTTTGCCTCAAAAACGCAAAAAAGCGGCCTTTTGAGCCGCCTTAAGCTTCCGAGCGTGGCAACGCTCAGTCGGAGTCTGCTTCCGCCGCGAGCGCCTTCACCAGTTCGACGACTTTACGTCGAACCTTGGGATCGGTGATCTTCACAAATGCGCGGTTGAGCTGGAGTCCTTCCGAAGAGGAGAGGAAATCAACGACGTAGTTCGAGCTGGAGGTTTCCGACATGCCGGTCAAGGCGGCGGAATGCTCGCCGGGAGCATCTTCGAAGAAGAAAGAAACGGGAACGTTGAGGATGCTTGAGATGTTTTGGAGGCGGCTTGCACCAACGCGGTTGGTACCCTTCTCATATTTCTGGATTTGCTGAAAGGTGATGCCGAGGCTTTCGCCGAGCTTCTCCTGGCTCATGCCCAACATGGTACGGCGAAGTCGAATGCGGCTACCGACATGGATGTCGATAGGATTCGGCTTCTTCTTATTTTCAATCATGGTCGTGCCCTAGCAAAGAAAAATTCAACTCTGTTCTAACCGGCATGCCCTGACCTCATTCCGTAACGCCACGTTGCAAGTCGCGATAACCCAGCTTGAAACATACGTTACTAACGCCGATTGTTGCCACTATGCAATTTTAGGGGTTTTCGGTCAATTCAACCTGAAAATTAAACCCTTGCGAGAAATTAGCGCAATGCCTATCAGCAACGTTTCAGTCAACCAGAAGTACGTTTGGTGAGGATATGGACTTCCTGGGTTTTTCCCCCATCCATCGAGGGTTGCATCAATATACCCCATTTCATCCAATCTCAGACCTGCAACGATTTCGCCGCGTGCATCTACAACCGCTGAAATTCCACTATTTGCATCGCGAATCAGCGGCAAACCCGTCTCGACCGCTCGTACGCGTGCCTGCTGGAAATGTTGGTAGGGACCAGGTGTCGAGCCGAACCAGCTGTCATTCGTGATGTTGAGAATGGCATTCGCTTGTGTGATGTCGCCAGTCATTTCGTCCGGGAAGATGATCTCGTAGCAGACGAGGGGATAGAATTTCAGCCCGTTCGGAAGCTCGAGCAGATGACGGCTGGCGGCCGCCGAAAAGCCACCGGGCATCTCCACTACATTCTGGACACCGAGCTCGTTGAACATGTCCTCGAAGGGAAGATATTCGCCGAAGGGAACGAGGTGTACCTTGTCTGAGGCGGCGACGATCTGCCCCCGCCCGTCTATCACATAGATCGAATTATAATAGCGGGTGGGATTGCCGGGGCCGAGTTCTTCAGCGCGCACGGCGCCTGCGATCAGGATCTGGTCGTCGTCGAGCGTATCGGCAATCCGCGTCAGCGCATCCTTGTTGTCGGTGAGGATGAAGGGTATCGAGGTTTCCGGCCAGACGATGATGTCGGGCTTCTTGCCGCCTTCCTTGGGCGGTTCCGTCGAAAGTTTGAGATGTGTCTCGAAGATAGCATCGCGGTCCGCGTCATTGTCCATCTTGGCGGTCTGTTCGATTGCAGGCTGGACCAGGCGGACCACGGGCCGCTTGTCTTCGGGTAACGCCTCGGGCTTCGGTGTGAAATAGAGGATATAGGCGCCGTAACCGAGATGCGCCGCAAAGAGGACCGCCGCAAGGCTGACGCCGAGTTTTGCTCCCTGCCGGGTTCCGATGAGAGCAGGGGCAGCAAAGACGAAGACCGAAAGAGCCGTCACCCCCATCGTGCCGATCACATGCGCGGACTGCATCATGACAGGCATGGGCATCATGGCATAGCCGATGGCGTTCCACGGAAAACCGGTGAAGATGAAGCTGCGTAGCCACTCAAACAGGCCGAAGCTGGCAGCAAGTGCTGCAATCCGCCCCATGCCATCGGACCAGAAGATACGGGCGAGAGCCGCAGCCAGCCCGTAAAAGATGGCAAGACAGGCCGGAAGCCCGAGGATCGCGAGCGGCAAAGCCCAGGCGAACTCCTCTGAATCGATCATTAGTGCGTGCCCAAGCCACCAGAGCCCGGCAACGAAGTAACCGAAACCGAACAACCAGCCCGCGACAAAGGCCGGCCAGAGCCTGCCGAGAAAGCTGCTTTCCGGCGAGGCGGCTGCCCCGTCGATCAGCCAGACGAGCAGCGGGAAGGAAATAAACATCGCGGCGAAGAAGCCGACGGGAGGCAGCGCCAGGACGCCGAAGGCACCTGCTGCGATCGCAAGTAGTGACCGTTTGAAACCCCAGACGAGGATAATCCTGTCCGCAAGCCGCTCCATACGCACTCCCATCAAAGCCGCGAATCAATCCAATCGCAGTCTTTCAAAAAAGCGCGCGCTTGTCGTCTTACGGAAAGGTCAGTTTGCAGTCGATTCCGCCGGCCGATCATCGTTTCCGTCGCCAATAAGCGATGCGTCACCGTCCGCCTTGGCACGGCGGCGGATTGCCTGGCGCTTGCGGGTGATGCGCACCCGCTTGATGCGGCGCGGATCGGCATCGAGAATGTGGAATTCGAAATCCGGCAGGGCCTGAACGACTTCTCCGCGCACGGGAATGCGTCCCAGTGCCGAGAAGATCAGGCCGCCGAGCGTATCGACCTCGTCGATCTGCTCATTGATGTCGAAATCGGGACCGATGGCTTCGGCAATCTCCTCGAGTTCGACGCGTGCGTCGGCAACGAAGACGTCTTCCGAAACACGTTTGAACATGACTTCCTCATCGTCATGTTCATCATCGATATCGCCGATCACCATCTCCACAATGTCTTCATGCGAGGCGAGGCCGTCAGTGCCGCCATATTCGTCAATGACCAGTGCCATCTGTGTGCGGTTCACCTGCATGCGGCGCAGAAGATCGGACGCCAGCATCGAAGGCGGCACGAAGAGGATCTGCCTGATAATGCCAGTCTCGGCGAGCGTTTTCTGAAGGTCGACTCGTCCGAGATCGAAATTCGGTTTAGCCGAACGCGGCGCCTTCTGGATATTCTCCGGCGAAACCTCGATAGCCGGTGCGCCCGCCGCAGGCTTCGTGCCGCTGCGGCGCTTGTTGCGCGCTTGCTTGGCAACGTAGGAAAGAAGGTCGCGGATATGCACCATGCCGCGCGGGTCGTCGAGCGTTTCGGCATAGACCGGCATGCGCGAACGGCCGCTTTCCTCGAACAGGATCATCAGTTCGCCGATGGTGATGTTCTGGTCGACCGCCTCGATGTCGGCACGTGGCACCATCACGTCGGCAACGCGCACTTCGCGGAAGCGCAGGATGTTATGAAGCATTGCCCGCTCGTCGGGCGAAAACGCATCGGCTGCAGCCGGATCGGTCATCAGCGCGTCTATGTCTTCGCGCAGGCGTGAGCCCTGTTGCGGTCGCAGCATGCGTGCGGCGCGTGACCAGAAGGATTGCGGTCGGTGTCGACTACTGCCACCCTCGTCGGAAGAGGAGGATTGGTCGGAGTCCCTGGCGTCTGACGCCGGCTTCGTTGAAAAGTCGCTCATGGTTCCATTTTAAGGTCTTGACCCTCGTAGGGGTCAGATAGGCCGAGTACTGCCAAAATGCGAGTCTCCAGCCCCTCCATAATTTCGGCTTCGTCATTTTTCATATGGTCGTAGCCGAGCAGATGCAAGAAACCGTGCACCATAAGATGGGTCAGATGATCGTAAACGCTCTTTTCGAGCTCTTGCGCCTCTCGCTCCACCGTTTCCCTGGCAATGATGATATCGCCGAGCATCGGGCCGGGCATCTCGCCGGGCTTCACCGGAAAAGCCGGGAATGACAGCACGTTGGTCGGCTTGTCCTTGCCGCGCCATTCCGCATTGATGTCCTGGATCGAGGCATCGTCAGTGAAGACGAGCGAAACTTCCGGTGGCATCTTCGGGAAGGGCTGCTGTTCTTCTTCCCGCAGGTAAGTGACCGCCGCACCCAGCACCCGTTCGCCAAGGGCATGCAACACATCTTCGGCGGGCCAGCCCGTGTCCTCGATGCTGATCTGTATGTCGAGATCGGCCATCAGTCCTGTTGGCTAGCCTCTTCGTTTGCCGCTATATAGGTCGCATCATAAGCCTTGACGATGCGGCCGACCAGCGGATGGCGCACGACGTCGATATCCTTGAAGCGCGTGATTGAGATGCCCTCGACTTCGTTCAGCAGGTGGAGCGCTTCCACGAGGCCGGATTTGACGCCGCGCGGCAGGTCGATCTGGCTCGGGTCGCCGGTGATGATCATACGCGAATTCTCGCCAAGACGCGTGAGGAACATCTTCATCTGCATCGCCGTGGTGTTTTGCGCCTCGTCGAGGATGATGGCGGCATTGGCAAGTGTACGGCCGCGCATGAAGGCGAGCGGCGCGATTTCGATGACGCCGGCAGTGATCGCCCGTTCGACCTTGTCGCCCGGGATCATGTCGTAAAGCGCGTCATAAAGCGGGCGGAGATAAGGATCGACCTTTTCCTTCATATCACCCGGCAGAAAGCCCAGGCGTTCGCCGGCTTCCACGGCCGGTCGTGAAAGGATGATTTTCTCAACCGCGCCGCGCTCCAGAAGCTGGGCGGCATGAGCGACGGCGAGGTAGGTCTTGCCTGTACCAGCCGGCCCGACGCCGAACACCATCTCCGAGCGCTCGAGCGCACGCATATAGGCATCTTGTGTCGGCGTGCGCGCGATGATCGTCTTCTTGCGCGTCGAAATCTGCGCCATCGTCAATTTGGCTTTTTTCTCCATCGTCGGCAGCGTGAGCTGATCGTCCGCAGCAACCGCCATGCGAATTGCGCCTTCAACGTCTGAACGCTCCACACTGCCGCCTTTCTGGAGTTTTTCATAGAGGTAATCGAGTGTGCGCCGCGCCTGATTGGTCGCCAGCACATCGCCGGTGATGACAACGGAGTTACCGCGCGCTCGCGCATCGATATGAAGCCGCTGCTCCAAGAGCTTCAGATTCTGATCGAACTGTCCGAAAAGTTCGCTGGCGAACCGGTTGTTCTCGAACGTCAGGACGAAGTGATTGGCGTCGCTCGCTATGCGTGGGTGGCGCGGTGAAGAAGAAACCAATTCTTGTCCGTTCAAGCGGTCGAGCTCCCTGGGTTAGACCTCAGCCTCTGCGCGTTCGGCAAACAGGCTGTTGGTTCCGGTTCCTGTGATTCGCACTTTAATAATGTCACCGATTTGCGATGCTTTTGCATCAACATTCACGGACTGCAGCCACGGTGACCGGCCGATAAGCTGGCCAGGCATACGGCCGGGCTTTTCCAGGAGAAGATCGATTTCCTTGCCGATACAGGACTCGTTGAATTCCTGCGTCTGCTTGAGAAGCAGCGCCTGCAGGCGTTCCAGCCGTTCTGCCTTGATATTTTCCGGCACCTGGTCCTTCAATTCCGCTCCGGGCGTACCCGGCCGCGTTGAATATTTGAACGAGAAGGCCTGTGCATAACGGACCTCCTCAACGAGTTTTAGTGTATCCTCAAATTCCCGGTCTGTCTCCCCCGGAAAGCCGGTAATGAAGTCGCCCGAGAGCGCGATATCGGGACGGGCCTTGCGGATGCGCTCGATGAGGGAAAGATATTCGGCCGCCGTGTGACGGCGGTTCATGGCTTTTAGAATGCGGTCCGAACCGGATTGAACCGGAAGGTGTAGATAAGGCATGAGCGTGCGAAGGTCGCGATGCGCTTCGATCAGCCGATCGTCCATGTCGCGCGGATGACTGGTCGTGTAGCGAAGACGTGCAAGACCAGGGATATCGGCAAGCCTGTAGAGCAAGTCGCCAAGGCTCCACTCTTCGCCTTTCGGGCCGACGCCGTGCCAGGCATTGACGTTCTGGCCGAGCAGGGTGATTTCGCGCACGCCGCCGGCAACCAGCTTCATTGCCTCCTCGACGATCTGCGAAACCGGCCGCGAGATCTCCGAGCCGCGCGTATAGGGTACGACGCAGAAGGTGCAGAACTTGTCGCAGCCTTCCTGCACGGTCAGGAACGAGGTGACGCCACGAGCGCGGATTTTCTGTGTCTCGGCGAGCGGCAGATGCTCGAACTTGTCCTCGATCGCATATTCCGTGTCGACGACGCGGTGACCTTCTTTGGCGCGGCGCAGCGCCTCCGGCAGCCGGTGATAAGTCTGGGGGCCGATAACGACATCGACAGCCGGGGCCCGGCGCAGGATTTCCTCTCCTTCAGCCTGCGCGACACAGCCGGTAACGCCGATCATCATCTCGCGGCCGTCGGCAGCCTTGCGCTTTTTCATCTCGCGCAGGCGCCCGAGCGCGGAATAGACCTTCTCGGCCGCCTTCTCACGAATATGGCAGGTGTTGAGCAGAACGAGGTCCGCCTCTTCCATGTCCTCGGTGGCCTCGTAGCCGTCGCGGGCAAGAGCATCGCTCATGCGCGTCGAGTCATAAACGTTCATCTGGCAGCCATAGGTCTTGATGAAAACCTTGCGGCTGTTGGAGCCATCGCGGAGGGAAACCTCCGGGGCCTGGAGAATGGCGCTGTCCTGGGTCATGGCCCGTTATCTAGTGGTTTTTGACGCGCGAGAAAAGGGTATCTCGCTCAGGCGATATCGCGGCCGCGCAGGCTGCTGTTCAGCAGGTTGCGGACGCGGGCAGCGATCGTCGCGCTGACATCCTTGCGATTGGTCTTTTCGCCATATTCGATCGCCTCGCCGAAGGAAACCTCGGCATCGATCGCGCCGCATTTCAAGATGTCGATCAGATGCGGCAGAAGCTCGATATCGCCGGGCCAGGCTGCGAGCGGGCGGTGATAGCGGCCCATGGCGATACCGTGCACCTGCGTATAGGCGATGGAAACCGGCTGGACCATGACGGTGCCGGTCGGGGAATGGGGCACGGCCATTGCGGCCGCTCCAAAGAGCGACGATTTGACCTCCAGCAAGCGGTTGCCGTCGGACGTCGTTCCCTCGGGAAAAAGCACGACGATTTCGCCGTCCACCATGCGCGCGGCGATCTCGCTCGCCTGGTGTCCGGTGCGGCGTTTTTCCTCCCGCACCACGAAGACACTCTTCTGCAGCTTGGCAAGCGTGCCGAAAATCGGCCAGTCCTGCACTTCGATCTTAGCGATAAAGGCGACGTCGGCCACGGCGGACATGACCATGATGTCCATCCATGAGGAATGGTTCGAGCAGAGCATCAGCGGCCGGCGACTCTCAAGCGTGCCGCGCACCCGGATGCGAATACCGAGACAGTAGCAGACGATACGATGCCAGCGCCGGGGCAGGGTGCGCCTGAGTTTCCAGTCGAAGCGCAGCGCCAGCACCTGTAGCGGCATGAGCAGGACGCTGACGACGACGATGACGGTCAGCGCGAAGGCAATGCGCAGCCAGACGATCAAATACGGCGCTCCCCGACTGCCATGATATCAGAGTTCGTCTTTCTTCAGCGGAATCCCGTAGAGTTCCAGGCGGTGATCCACCAGCTTGAAGCCGTGCTCGCGAGCGATCCGCTCCTGCAGCGCCTCGATTTCCGGCGAGCGGAATTCGATGACGACACCGGTCTTCAGGTCGATCAGATGGTCATGGTGTTCTTCTGGCACCGTCTCGTAGCGCGAGCGGCCGTCACGGAAATCGTGGCGGGCGATAATGCCGGCATCCTCGAACAGCTTCACCGTGCGATAGACCGTCGAGATGGAAATCTTGGCGTCGACCTTGACCGACCGGCGATGAAGCTCTTCGACATCGGGATGATCTGCAGAATCCTCAAGAATGCGCGCGATCACTCGGCGCTGCTCGGTCATGCGCATGCCGCGTTCAGCGCAAAGCTCCTCTAGGGTCTTGGCTACCTCAGTCATGGCTGCCTTCTCATTATCCTGTCGAGAGGGGAACTACCGAAGAACGCGCTTCATGACAAGCGCCGTAGAGGTCTCCCCATTGGCGTCCTTGTAATAGCCCTTGCGCACGCCAGCCTGCTCGAAGCCGAGTTTGCGATAGAGCGCAAGGGCGGCGATATTGCCGTTGTCGACTTCCAGGAACATGCTTTCGCCGCCGCGAAGACGTGCCTCGCGCATGGCGGCCTGCATCAGCCGCCAGCCGAGGCCGGAACGCGCGACCTTCGCCTGCACCGCGAGCGTCAGGATTTCCGCCTCGCCCGCCACCTGGCGTGCGAGAATGAAGCCCGGCAGGGTCTTTTTCAGGATAGCATTGGTCTGGCGGGCGACGAAGCCAAAGACGGTATTCTGTGACAGGAGGCTGTGGAATTCGCCGTCACCCCAAGGGCGGGCGAAGCGTTCGCCATGCAGGATGGAAACGTCGGAGCAATCCTCCGGCTCCATGGCAACGATTTCGAATTCCGGTTTCAGCGTCAGATAGGCTTCCAGCATCGTCATACTCTTGCAATCGCATACCCGGCCTGCGGCTTGGCGTCGAGTCCGCGCAGATAAAGGGGCTTCGGCTTTGCGGCATTTGGGTTCACGGCAGCACCGAGGCGTGCCACGATGGAGATCGGGAAGGAGTTGGCATATTCGCCCGTTACACCGGGTTTCAGCAACGGAGTCGCCGAACCGGTGATCTCGCCGTCGAAACCGGCAGCGAAGACCTGCGCTTCGGCGATGCTGACCGCGCGGGCTTCATCAAGTGGTGAGCCGTCGGCAGCAAAAGACTGAAGGTAGATTTCTTCCCGCTTGGCATCCATCGCCGCGAGTACCGCGCGGCCAGGCGTCTTCTCGCGCTGGGCAGCGGCCATGACTTCGAGCGTCGTGATGCCGACTGCGGGAATATGGAGGGAAAGCGCAAAGCCGCGGGCTGCAGCAACTCCGACGCGGATACCGGTAAAGGAGCCGGGGCCGATGGTGACGGCAAGGCGCCCGACATCCGAAAGTGCGACGCCCGCCTGATCCAGCGCGCGATCGACGATGCCCATCAGATGTTCAGCATGCCCCTTGCCGATCATGTCCGATGCCTCCCCCAGCATCGTATCCCTGCCGCTGTCATAGATAGCGGCAGCGCAATCCACACCTGCCGTGTCGAGCGCCAGAACGATCATGCCATCAATTTCCGAATAAACTATTGTCGCCTATCCATAAATCCGTCTGGCCGAACCCCAGATGAACGGCCGGACGCATCAGAGATTTTTAAGCGGCAATCACTTCCTGCACTTCCGGAACGAAATGGCGCAGCAGGTTCTGGACGCCGTGCTTCAGCGTTGCCGTGGAAGACGGGCAGCCGGCGCAGGAACCTTTCATATTGAGGTAAACCTTGCCGTCCTTGAATCCACGGAAGGTGATGTCGCCGCCATCCTGGGCAACAGCCGGACGTACACGGGTCTCCAGCAGTTCCTTGATAGTCAGCACGATCGACTCGTCGCCTTCATCGAAGAATTCATCGCCGGCATCGACCTCTTCCGACAGGATCGACGCATCGCCCATGACCGGCTTGCCGGACATGAAATGCTCCATGATCGAGCCGAGAATAGCCGGCTTCAGATGCTGCCATTCGGCATTATCCTTGGAGACGGAGATGAAATCGTAGCCGAAATAGACGCCGGTCACGCCCGGAATTTCGAAGAGACGGGCAGCGAGCGGCGAAGCCTGAGCTTCATCGGCATTGCGGAATTCGGCCGTGCCGTTTTCCATCACCACCTTACCGGGAAGGAACTTCTGCGTGGCAGGATTTGGCGTGGCTTCGGTCTGAATGAACATCTCGCTCTCCATGCGGCGGGCCATGACCTCAACCGTCTTTAGAATTCTTCAAAAGAAAATAAGCCTATTGTCGGGCCGATTCAAGAGACTGGTACTCAAGAAATGGCTTAACAGAGGGCATCGATTTCCTCGTTGGTCAGCGTGTCCGGAAGCACGGTGACGGGAATGGGAAAGGCAGCTCCGCGTCCTGCGACGGACGAAACCAGCGGTCCCGGTCCCTCCTTGGCGGAGCTTGCGGCAAGCACGAGGATTGCGACGTCCCGGTCTTCCTCGATGACGGCATTGATCTGCTCGGCCGAGTTGCCCTCGCGGATGACAATTTCAGGCTCGATGCCGATCGTCTCGCGCACGATCTGTGCAGCCTTGGCGACGGTGGCTTCCGCCTCCTCGCGGGCTTCCGCCCGCATGATCTCCTCGACGCCGAGCCATTGCTGGAAATCGCCTTCCGGGATCACGTAGAGAAGGATGAGGCCGCCATTGGAATTCTTGGCGCGCCGTCCGGCATAGTGGACGGCGCGTTGGCATTCTGGTGTCCCGTCTATCACCGCCATGAATTTGCGGCGGTGACCTTCGAGCCGTGAGAGTCGCTTTGATACCATGACGCGAACTCTGACACCTGTGACCAAAAATTTGCAAGCCCCCCCGTTTTGCGTGGGAGCTCTGCATGTCGATCGGACTAGTATAGGAAGCCGATGATCTCGCGAAGTTCGCGCATCGTCACGTCGGCGCGTGCTTTTGCACGCTCGTTGCCATTGCGCAGGATCGCGTCGATATGGCTCGTATCGTTCATCAACCGGCGCATTTCGCCTGTTATCGGCGACAGGACCTGCACAGCCAGATCGATCAGCGCCGGCTTGAAGACGGAGAACTGCTGGCCGCCGAATTCGGCGAGCACCTGTTCCTTCGTCTTGTCGGCGAGTGCGGCATAGATCGAGACGAGGTTTTCAGCTTCCGGCCGGTTTTCAAGGCCGGCCACTTCGCTCGGCAAGCCATCCGGATCGGTCTTGGCCTTGCGGATCTTCTTGGAGATCGCGTCTTCGTCGTCCATCAGGTTGATGCGCGAAAGGTCCGACGGATCGGACTTCGACATTTTCTTAGTGCCATCGCGCAGCGACATGACGCGCGGCGCCGGCCCCCCGATCAGCGGTTCGACCATTGGAAAATAGGCATGCACTGGCTCGTCGCCAACGGTGATGTCGATCCCGTAGTTGGTCGTGCGGATATGCGAGGCATAATCAAGGTTGAATTTCATCGCGA
Source organism: Rhizobium sp. BK377 (assembly GCF_014193935.1). Lineage (NCBI taxonomy): Bacteria > Pseudomonadati > Pseudomonadota > Alphaproteobacteria > Hyphomicrobiales > Rhizobiaceae > Rhizobium > Rhizobium sp. BK377. The sequence goes on along the minus strand of NZ_JACIAC010000001.1, from coordinate 1,383,615 downwards.
TGTCACGCGTCAGCTCGAGGTGCTGCTTCTGGTCCTCGCCGACGGGCACATGCGTGGCGCGGTAGACGAGAATGTCGGCAGCCATCAGGCTCGGATAGGCATAGAGACCGAGCGAGGCCTGCTCGCGGTCCTTGCCGGCCTTGTCCTTGAACTGCGTCATGCGGTTCATCCAGCCGAGGCGGGCGACACAGTTGAAGATCCAGGCGAGTTCGGCGTGCTGCGGTACGGCGGACTGATTGAAGACGATATGCTTTTCGGCATCGATGCCGGAAGCGATGAAGGCGGCTGCGATCGAACGCGTCTGCGACAGCATGTCCTCGTGGACGAGCTGCGCGGTTAGCGCATGCAGATCGACGACGCAATAGATGCAGTCGTTACCGTCCTGGAGCTGCACGAAGCGGCGGATCGCGCCGAGATAGTTGCCGAGATGCAGGTTGCCCGTCGGCTGAACGCCGGAGAATACGAGCTTCTTGAATTCGCCCATGATGTTGTCCTCGATTAGGCTGGTGGAGGGCCCCAGGGCCAAAGACCCATGTTGCTAACGCGGGCGCTTATGCACGTGCTCAGGATTGCAATCAAGAGGTTCAGCCCGCGGCATGTTCGATCAAGTCGAAGGTGTTGCCGTAAGGGTCCGCAAAGACCGCGACGGTGCCGTAAACCTCGTGTCGCGGCTCCTCCAGGAAACGAATGCCAGCGGCAAGCATCGCGGCATAGTCGCGTGTGAAATCGTCGGTCTTCAGAAAGAAGCCGACGCGTCCGCCGGTCTGATTTCCGATGACGGCCCGCTGCGTCTCGTTTGCCGCTTGTGCCAACAGAAAGGCCGCCCCATCGCCGCCCCTCGGTTTCACGACGACCCAGCGCTTGCCTTCCGGCTGCAATTCATCCTGAAGGCATTCGAAGCCGAGAGCCTCACAATAGAAGGCTTTGGCACGGTCATAGTCATCGACGACGAGGGTGACGAGGAACAGGGATTGGGTCATGCGATCTCCAGATTTGGATGTTTATTCCATTTATGTTCAGAAAAGTGCCCGATTTTACGCCAAATTGATCAGTATGTTTAGCTAGAATTGAGTATAAAATTTCACAGAAAAGCTTTCTTTGAACTGAAAATCCTCTCGCCCGGCTGCGGCCCAACGGGCCGTCGGAATAATCGATCGGAGGTACCATGCAGAACGCTAGTTTGCTCGCCATGGCAGGCCTTTTCGCCCTACAATCAGCAACGACAGCTGTCGGTCAAGATAATCGACGGCAGACCACCCAACTTCCCAAATACGAAACGCGTATAGCTTACACGATGCAGACCGTCAGTGTTCGCGCCGGCTGTTTCCCGGCGCGATTGCGGGCGGTCTTATCGCATATCGCGGCAAAGACTGGACGTCGGCCGATGATAACGTCGGGCTTCCGGCCACATCCCCGCCGCCACGGCTCCCTACACGGAAAGTGTATGGCAGCCGATATCAGGATTCCTGGACTGTCGGAGCGAACGATTATCGCGGCCGCGAAAACCGCGCCCGGGATAGGTGGGATCGGCAGCTACTGCAACGGCATCATCCATGTCGATGTCGGGCCGCAGCGACGATGGGTCGATTGCTAGGAAAATTCCAGTGGTTTTGCGCGCGAATTGCGTGAAAACAAAAAGTTAGAGTCTCCACCTCCTTTGAAGGGACCGGAGATAATCTAGTCTCAGGCGTCCTTCGCGGGTGCCGGTTTGCGGTTGAGATTGCGCCGTATCATGCCGAGGTCCGCCCCACCGATCAGAAAGGCGGTCGCGAAATAGACGACCATCGAAATCGCAATCAGCAGACCAAGCGTGCCGACCTTGGTCAGAAGCGGCGCGCCCGAGGCAAGCCAGGGCGCCCAGTGCTGCTTGAGGTAGAAGATGACGGCGCCCATGACCGCAGAGGCGACGATCAGCAACGCGGCGCGTTTGGCAAGCGCCCATTCCCATGTCAGATGGCCGCGGCGCAGAAGCGTGGTGAAGAGCAGCACGGTGCTGATCCAGCCTGCTGTCGCTTCCGCCACCGCAATGCCCGGTGCGCCCATATAGGGAAAGAGCGTCAACGCGGTCGCGCAGTTGGTGGCGACCGCGATTGCCGAAAACCGCATCGGCGTCTTGGTATCCTCGCGGGCATAGAAGCCTGGCTGCAGCGCCTTAATGAGCACGAAGGCCGGCAGCCCGACACCGTAGATCGCAAGGATCGAGCCAACGATCAGAGTGTTTTGCTCATGGAATGCGCCGCGCTCATAGAGCACACGGATGATCTCGTCCGACAGGATCCACAGCGCGAAACCGGCGGGGATCGTCAAGAACATCACGAATTCGATCGATCTGTTCTGCAGGAAGGCGGCCTCGCGTAACGCGCCGCCTTTCAGCGCGCGGGCCAGTTCGGGCAGCAGTACCACGCCGACGGCGACACCGACGACGCCGAGCGGAAGCTGGTAGATGCGGTCGGCATATTGCAGGGCGGCGATGGCGCCTTCGCGTGAAGAGGCGATCGCCTGGCCGATAAGCTGGTTGATCTGCGTAATACCGCCGGTGACGGCCGCTGGGACGGCGAGAATCAGCAGCCGCTTGACGTTGGGCGTCATCTTCGGAAAGCGGAAGCCGATGCTCATGCCGGCATGCAGGACACCGAGATAGACGACGGCCAGCTGCAGGACGCCCGCTGCCAGCACGCCCCAGGAAAGATACCAGGCCGTCGCCAATGGTTCGGCGCCGGTATAGAGCGCATAGAACAGCGCGCCGATCATCACCACATTGAGGAAGATAGGTGCGACGGCCGCGGCGAAGAAATGATGCAGCGAATTCAGCATGCCGCTCATCATCGCCGTCAGAGACATGCACATGAGATAAGGGAACATCACTGCCGCCATGCGGATGGTGATCCCGAATTTCTCGGGATCATCAGCAAAGCCAGGCGCGATGACGAAGCGCACCAGCAGCGGCATGCAAAGCTCCATCACGATGGTGATGAGCAGCAGGACGGAGAACAGAACCCCGAAGACTTCTTCCGAAAAACGCTTGGCGCCCTCAATGCCGTTCGCTTCGATCTCCTTGGCGAAGAGCGGCACGAAGGCTGCATTGAAAGCGCCCTCGGCAAAGAGCCGGCGGAAGAGGTTCGGGAAGCGGAAGGCGGCATAGAAGACGTCGGCCATCGGCCCGGTGCCGAGCGCCGCTGCCATCAGCGTTTCGCGGGCAAAACCAAAGATGCGGCTTCCGAGCGTGGCGCCGCCGACCGTGGCGAATTTCTTGACGAGGCTCATACGGGGGAACCGGCTTTCTTTTCGGCGGCAGTCGCGGCAGGGGCGATGATGCCTGACGGCATGCGTTCGCGCAGTTCGTCCTGCTCCTCGGCCATGACCGCTTTCATGCGGGCAGTGATATTGGAACGCTTGCTGTCGCCGGAGATCTTCTGGCCGACGAGATCGGTGACATAGAACGTATCAATGACCTTCTCACCGAAGGTGGTGATGCGCGCCGACTGGATGTCAAGCGACAAATCGGACAGAACGGCTGTCATTTCCGACAGCAGGCCCGGCCGGTCGAGGCATTCCACCTCGATGACGGTGAACTTGTTCGACAGGCTGTTGGTGATGGTCACCGACGGTGGAATGACGAAGGCCTTGCTCTTCTTCCGGTTCTTCGTGCGGGTCGCGATCACCTCGGGCAGGCGTTTGCGGCCGGAAAGCACGTCCTCGATCATGCGGCCGATCGTGCCGGCGCGTCGAAGCTCGTCCTCGTCGTTCGGAAATTCGCGGCTGACATGGATCGTATCGAGCGCCCGTCCATCAGAGGTCGTGAAGATCTGCGCATCGACGATGTTGGCCCCGGCTGCCGCACATGCGCCGGCAATGACGGCGAGCAGGCGCGGATGGTCGGGTGAGAGAACGGTGATTTCGGTGATCGCGTGGAAGCTGTCGGTGCGCACTGTGGTTGCCAGCGCCTGGCCGGCCTTGTCCGCCTGGCGGATAAAATGCGCATGGCGGATCTGGTCTTCCAGCGGCACGGAAAGCAGATAGGGCTGGTAGTGCAGCTTGGAATAGGTGCGGCGATCCTTCTGGCTCCAATCGGAAAGCGCGGCGTTGAGCGCTTCGGCCGCGGCCTGGGCGCGCTCCTTGCGCGATACTTCCGAGAAGCCGCCGGCAAGCAGCAGTTCCGTCTCGTAATACAGCGTGCGCAGCAGCTGGCCTTTCCAGCCGTTCCAGACACCCGGACCGACAGCGCGGATGTCGCAGATCGTCAGGATGATCAGCATCTTCAGGCGGTCGAGAGACTGAACACGGTCGGCGAAATCGGTGATCGTCTTGCGGTCCGTCAGGTCGCGCGTCTGAGCGACCATCGACATGGTCAGATGTTCCTCGATCAACCAGACGACGATCTCGGTCTGCTTTTGCGACAGGCCAAAGCGGGCACTGAGCTTGCGGGCGACACGTGCGCCGGCGATCGAATGGTCTTCCTGCCGGCCCTTGGCAATATCGTGCAGCAGCACGGCAACATAAAGCGCCTCGCGGTCCTCGATATGCGGCATCAGCTTGTTGGCGAGCGGATGCAGCTCCTCCGCCTTGCCCTTGTCGATTTCCGAGAGAACATCGATGGCGCGGATCAGGTGCTCGTCGACCGTGTAGTGATGATACATGTTGAACTGCATCATCGCGACGATCTTGCCGAATTCGGGAATGAAGCGGCCAAGCACGCCGGCCTCGTTCATGCGCCGCAGGATGAGTGCGGGATCGCGCCTGGAGGTGAGGATCGACAGGAAAAGCCGGTTTGCCTCGTCATTCTCGCGCAGGTCGTTGTTGATGAGGCCGAGCGAACGGTTGACGCGCTTCAGCGCATCGGGGTGGAATTCCAGTCCGTTGATATCGGCCACATGGAACAGGCGGATGATGCTGACCGGATCGCGCTTGAATACATCGGAATTGGCGAGCGTGATGCGGCCGCGATCCTCCACGAACTCGACGCTGCCGGGGATCTTGCGATTGCGATGGGTGAAGCGGCTGATGACGCCCGTCAGTCCCGGGATCGATTTCGCCTGCTGGTCTTCGAGTGCCGCGCAGAGGATGCGAGTGAGATCGCCCACATCTTTAGCGACCAGGAAATAGTGCTTCATGAAACGCTCGACGGCCGAAAGGCCAGGGCGGGAATGATAGCCGAGCGCCTCGGCGATCTCGCGCTGGATATCGAAGGAAAGACGCTCCTCCGCTTTGCCGGTCAGAAAATGCATATGGCAACGCACGGCCCAGAGAAAATCGTCGGCCTTTTTGAGAAGCCGGTACTCCTGCTTCGACAGCACGCCGAGCGGTACCAGATCGGCCGGATCACGGACGTGATAATAATATTTCGAAATCCAGAAGAGCGTATGGAGATCACGAAGGCCGCCCTTGCCTTCCTTGACGTTCGGCTCAACGAGATAACGCGTATCGCCGGCCTTGCGGTGGCGTTCGTCGCGTTCGGCAAGTTTGGCAGCGATAAATTCCGGTCCTGTTCCGGTGACGATTTCCTTGTCGAAGCGGGTTTCCAGCTCCGTTTCCAACGACTGCAGCCCGCAAATAAAACGCATTTCCAGAATGGCGGTGCGGATGGTCATGTCGGACTTGGAAAGCGCGATACATTCATCGACGGTGCGGGTCGCGTGGCCGACCTTGAAGCCCATATCCCACAGCATATAGAGCATGAACTCGACGGCCTTGTGCGTCTCTTCCGCCGGCTTGGGCAGGAAGAGGAAGAGCAGATCGATATCCGAGCCCGGCGCGAGCGTGTCGCGACCGTAGCCGCCGACTGCCGTGACCGCAAACTTGTCCCTCTGCTTCGGGAAGACATGGGCGGTGGCGAAATTATAGAGAGCGGTGATGATCTGATCCTGCAGCCAGGAAATGCGATGAGCGCAATCAAGCCCGCCGCCTTGGGCGTCGAGAAGTTCCCGCGCCTTCCTGCGTCCTTCGACGCTGGCTTTCTTCAGAACGGCAAGAAGATCGTTCCGCAGCACGTCGGGACGATTGCGGTTGGCATCGGCAATGGCGTTGCATTGCCCCTGCAGCAGTTCCACATCGAGGATCTCGGAGAAGTCGATGTCGTGCGTCACCATCGGCCGGGCGGTTATCTCTTCGGTCCGAGCCGCTTGCTCATGGCGCGCCTCTTGTTTGATCTGCATGCGCTATAGCCTCTTTACCCGCGGATTGACACGGGCCTTCATATTCCATGAACCTTTAAATTTGGCGAAATGGTGTTGGCAAGCCGCAGGTGACGGACGCTTTGCCGCAAGCCCTCAAGCTGCAGTCTGCGTCAGCAGCGTATCGAGAACCTGCCGCGTTTCGCTCATGATGCCGTTAAGCGTCGCCTTGTCGCATTCACGGTAGCCGGCATCGACGATCGCGCCGCAGAACTCGCCGATCTTCAGGCAGGAACCGGTGATCTTCGCCATACCGATTGGCGTATTCCAGCCGCGCGCCTCCAGATTACCATCAGATTGTTTCATGATTTCGAGCATCGAGACGATGACGGAGAGGCGCTGCGTTTCCTGAAGCAGTTTTTCCATGAACACGGGGGTGCTGCTCCTATTTCATCTTCTTTTTAAGGTCGTAAAGCGCATCGAGCGCCTCGCGCGGCGTCATGTCGTCGAGGCTCATTGCCTTAAGGGCTTCTTCGACCTTGGAAGGCCCGCGCGATGTTTCCTCGCGGCGCACCGCGACCTGGAAAAGCGGCAGGTCGTCGATCAGCTGGCTCGCCGGGTTCTTGCGATCGGCATCTTCAAGCCGGGTCAGCACATCACGCGCGCGAGTCACGACAGAGGCAGGCAGGCCGGCAAGCCGCGCGACCTGAATGCCGTAGGAGCGGTCGGCCGCACCCGGACCGACCTCGTGCAGGAAGATGACATCACCATCCCACTCCTTCACGCGCATCGTTGCGTTCGATAGCCGCGCAAGCTTTTCCGAAAGCACGGTCAGCTCATGGAAATGCGTGGCGAAAAGCCCGCGGCAGCGATTGGCTTCGTGCAGATGCTCGACAGCGGCCCAGGCGATGGAAAGGCCGTCGAAGGTCGCGGTGCCGCGGCCGATCTCGTCGAGAATGACGAGGGAACGATCGGTTGCCTGGTTGAGGATCGCAGCCGTCTCGACCATTTCCACCATGAAGGTGGAACGCCCGCGCGCCAGATCGTCGGAGGCGCCGACACGCGAAAACAGCCGGTCGACGATACCGATATGGGCCGACGTTGCCGGCACGAAGGAACCCATCTGGGCGAGAATGGCGATCAACGCGTTCTGCCGCAGGAAGGTCGATTTACCGCCCATGTTCGGCCCGGTCAGCAGCCAAATCGCGCCATCCTTGCCGTCGGAGACCGGCGACAGATCGCAATTATTGGCGACAAAGGGACCGATGGACTGCCGCCGCAGTGCCTGTTCGACGACGGGATGGCGCCCGCCCTCGATCGCAAACATCTTCGAGCCGTCGACCAGCGGCCTGCAATAGGCCTGCTCTTCTGCAAGCAGCGCCAAACCTACCGCAACATCGATGACGGCAAGGGCCAGTGCGCCAGCCTTGATCGATTCTGCCTCTGCAACAGTCGCTTCCGTCATCCGGTCGAAAGCCTCGAGCTCGATCTGCAGCGCGCGGTCGGCGGCATTGGCGATGCGGCTTTCGAGGTCGGCAAGCTCAGTCGTGGTGAAACGCATGGCATTTGCCATCGTCTGCCGGTGGATGAAGCGAGCCTTCGCCTCTGCTGTATCGGTCATCGGTCCGGCATTGCCGGCGGTGACTTCGATGAAGTAACCGAGGATATTGTTGTGCTTTATCTTCAGCGACTTGATGCCGGTCTCTTCGGCATATTGCAGCTGCAGGCCTGCGATCACCCGGCGCGATTGGTCGCGTAGCGCCCGAACATCGTCGAGATCGGCATTGGCACCGTCTCGCAGGAAGCCACCATCGCGTTTCAGAAGCGGCAATTCCTCTGTGAGGTTTTCGGCAAGCAGGGCTTCGAGCTCGGACGGGAGAGCCTGCAGCCCCATGCGCGCCTGTTCCAGCTCCTCTGGCAGCATCGCGCTTCCCAATAGATCGGCGATATGCGCGGCAGCGGCGAGCCCTTGGCGAATGGCCCAGAGATCCCGCGGACCGCCCCGATCGAGCGCTAGGCGGGAGAGCGCCCGCGGCATGTCGGGTACGTGTTTCAGCGCGTCGCGCAGGTCCCCGCAGAGCGACGGTTCCTGCATTAGGAAACCAATTGAATCCAGGCGCTCGTTGACGCGGGCAGGATCGGTGAGCGGCGACATCAGCCGTTCGGCAAGCAGCCGTGCCCCACTGCCGGTGGTCGTGCGGTCGATCGCCTTTAGCAGCGCACCATTGCGATCACCGGAGAGCGTGCGCACTAGTTCCAGATTGGCGCGTGTGGCCGGATCGATGAACAGCGTCGAGGCGCCGCTTTCCCGTTCCGGCCTGCCGAGCGGCGGCCGTTCGGCAATCTGCGTCTTCTCCACATAGGCGATGGCTGCTGCCGCGGCCGCCAGTTCTGCGCGCGAGAAACTTCCGAAGCCGTCGAGCGTCGAAACGTCGAAATAACGCGCTATGCGGGTCTCTGCCGTCGCGCTGTCGAAAAGCACAGCCGGCTGCGGGACGGCGGTGCGGCCGAGCACGTCGAAGACCGATTTTAGTTCGCCGTCATAAAACATCGTATCGGGAACGATGAGCTCGCGCGGATCGATGCGCAGGATATCGGCGAGCAATCGCGATGCTTCCGTTTCCGCCAACCGGAAGACGCCGGTGGAGATATCGATCCAGGCAAGCGCCAGCACCGGCTCGGAAGCACCGCGGATACGCGACAGCGTCATCAGATAGTTCGATTCCGAGGGCGAGAGCAGCTTTTCCTCGGTGATGGTGCCTGGCGTGACGAGGCGGACGACATCGCGCTTGACGACGGATTTCGAGCCGCGTTTCTTGGCTTCTGCCGGATCTTCCACCTGCTCGCAAACGGCGACGCGGTAACCGAGCCCGATGAGCTTCTGCAGGTAGTCGTCGGCCGCATGCACAGGCACGCCGCACATTGCAATATCCTGCCCCATGTGCTGACCACGCTTGGTGAGCGTGATGCCGAGCGCGCGTGAAGCCTCAAGTGCGTCCTCGAAGAACAGCTCGTAAAAATCGCCCATGCGATAGAAGAGCAGCGAATCCGGATTGTTCGCCTTGATCTCGATATATTGTTCCATCATCGGCGTCGCCGAGGCGCGGCTTTCCTCAGTGGCGAGCTCGGCTGCCGAGAAGGCTTCGTTTCTGCTGTCTATTCGTGCGTTCACGGAGGTGCAGTTTTTCCCAAAAAAACAGGTGCCAACCCTATCCGCGCGCCGCTATAGATGACAACAGCAATTGGGAAAGAGGAAAACGTCACCCACAGACGTTTGGAGGAGGCATGTCGCAGATGGAGAAGAAAGAACGGCCGGTGACCTCTGTTACCGACAAGGAAGCGCTCGAATTTCACGCGATGGGCCGGCCCGGCAAGCTGGAGATCAACCCGACCAAGCCGATGGCGACGCAGCGCGACCTCTCGCTGGCCTATTCTCCCGGTGTCGCTGTGCCGGTCAAAGCCATCGCCACCGATCCTGCTACTGCCTACGACTACACGACCCGCGGCAATATGGTTGCCGTCATTTCCAACGGCACGGCTATTCTCGGTCTCGGCAATCTCGGCGCGCTTGCCTCCAAGCCGGTCATGGAAGGCAAGTCGGTACTCTTCAAGCGTTTTGCCGATGTCGATTCCATTGACCTTGAAGTCGATACGGAAAATGTCGACGAATTCATCAATTGCGTGCGTTTCCTCGGTCCGTCCTTCGGTGGCATCAATCTGGAAGACATCAAGGCGCCGGACTGTTTCGTCATCGAAAGCCGTCTGCGCGAGCTGATGGATATTCCCGTATTCCATGACGACCAGCATGGCACTGCGATCATTGCCGCCGCCGGCCTTATCAACGCGCTGGAACTAACCGGCCGCGATCTCAAGACCACCAAGCTCGTCTGCAACGGCGCGGGCGCTGCCGCCATCGCCTGTGTCGAGCTCATCAAGTCGATGGGTTTTGCACCTGAGAACATCATCCTCTGCGATACCAAGGGCGTCATCTATCAGGGTCGTACCGAAGGCATGAACCAGTGGAAATCGGCGCATGCGGCAAACACCGATACCCGCACGTTGGAGGAGGCGATGAAAGGCGCCGATGTGGTGTTCGGCCTGTCGCAGAAGGGCGCCTTCTCCGAAGAGATGATCCGCTCCATGGCCGACCGGCCCATCATCTTTGCCATGGCCAATCCCGATCCGGAAATCACGCCGGAAGAAGTTGCCCGCATCCGTGATGACGCCATCATGGCGACCGGCCGTTCGGATTATCCGAACCAGGTCAACAACGTGCTGGGCTTTCCTTATATCTTCCGGGGCGCGCTGGATGTTCGTGCCTCGACCATCAATGATGCGATGAAGATCGCAGCCGTCAAGGCGCTGGCCAGCCTGGCGCGCGAAGACGTGCCCGACGATGTCGCCGCCGCCTATCAGGGCAACCGCCCGCGTTTTGGCGCTCAATACATCATTCCGGTTCCCTTCGATCCGCGCCTGATATCTGCCATTCCGGCCGCGGTTGCCGAGGCGGCGATCGAAAGCGGCGTCGCCCGCAAGACCATCACCGACATGGCTGGCTACAAGCGAGAGCTGTCGGCCCGCCGCGATCCGATCGCCTCCACGCTCGCCAGCCTTTATGAGCGTGTGCGCCGTCACCCGAAGCGGGTGGTTTTCGCCGAGGCTGAAGAGGAGCAGGTGCTCCGCGCCGCCATGTCATACGCCAATCAGCAGCTTGGCACCGCCATATTGCTCGGCCGTGAGGACCTGATCCATGCAACGGCAGAGCGCGCCGGCATCGACCTCAATCGTCCGGGTCTTCAAATCGTCAACGCTCGTATCTCGACCCGCGTCGAGGCCTATATCGATTATCTCTACGCCCGCCTGCAGCGCAAAGGCTACCTTCACCGCGACGCGCAGCGCCTGATCCATAATGACCGCAACCATTTCGCCGCCACCATGGTGGCGCTTGGCGATGCTGACGGCATGGTGACGGGCATCACCCGCAACTATTCGACGGCGCTGGACGATGTGCGCCGCTGCATCGATCAGAAGCCCGGCCACCGCGTCATTGGCGTGTCGATCGCTCTTTGCCGCGGCCGTACGGTCTTCGTTGCCGACACCGCGGTTCACGACATGCCGACGGCCGAGGAGCTTGCCGATATTGCCGAGGAGGCCGCAGGTCTGGCGCGCCGCATGGGCTACCAGCCGCGCGTCGCTTTGCTCGCCTATTCCACCTTCGGCCATCCCTCGGGGGAGCGATCCGAACGTGTGCGCGAAGCAGTGAAGATCCTCGACAAGCGACGCGTCGATTTCGAGTATGATGGCGAAATGGCCGCCGACGTTGCCCTGAACCGCAAAGTGATGGAGCAATATCCCTTCTGCCGCCTCTCCGGACCGGCCAACGTCCTCGTCATGCCGGCATTCCACTCGGCATCGATCTCGACCAAGATGCTGCAGGAACTCGGCGGCTCGACAGTCATTGGCCCGATCCTCGTCGGCCTCGACAAGGCAGTGCAGATCACCGCGATGGGCGCCAAGGACAGCGATATCGTCAACATGGCTGCCATCGCGGCCTACGCCGCCGGTTCGTGACAACAGGAAGGGCGGACCGCGTGCGTGGTCCGCCTTAGGGCGGCCTGACCTGCAGAAGCGATCAGATTATCATCTGGACCGCAAACGATGAATATTCGCGCGCCCCAGGTCTCCGGCCGCCGCGGCTTATGAAACGAAGCGCCGTTTGCAGTGTATTCAAGAAAGCGCCTTCACGTCATCAAGCGTAATCGTCGCCGAGAGAATATCCCTCTCGCGCTGGCGAAGCTTGCCAGCCTTCTTCTTGAGATTTCCGACATTCGACATGGCGCATGGTGTTAATGTTGTAGGCGGGCATAGCCCAGCTGGCATTGCCGATGCGCCTTATTGAAAACGCCGAACAGAATGAATTAACGAGACAGTCGTCAGGCAGTCGCCTCAACTTGAGAAACGGCCTGCATCCGCGCCGTAATAGTTCAGGTACCGGTCGGAAATGCTCGATATCGGCAGCACGATCAGCACGTCGGTCGTGTTGAAAGCCTGATCGACGACGGCGCTGGAGCCGACCATCGCGCCGAGGCGCAGGTAACCCTTGATGAGTGGCGGCAACGCCATCAGCGCCTTCTTCGGATTGACGCCTTCGGGCGGCATCAGGTCCATGTCGCGGGCCAGATGCGGCAGGGCGCCAACGGCCCATTCGCCTTTGGCGAGCACGCTGTGATAGAGGAAGGATAGCGCCAAAGCGTGGCGTTCGGGGTGAACGCCCGGGAAGGAGGCGCAGCCGAACATGGCGCTCATGCCATGTTTCAGCGCATAGGCCCAATTACCCTGCCAGAGCAGTTCGACGGTCCGCTTGGTTCGGTATTCCGGCAACACGCAGGAGCGCCCGAGTTCCATGAAGCGCTTGTCGGGATGACGGGCAATGAGCTCGTCGATCGCAAATTCCGAAGCCGAGTAAAAACCGCCATTTGCCATGGCGACGTCCTGCCTGAGCAGACGGTAGGTGCCAACGATCTGATCTTCGGCATCGCCTTCGATCGATCGGTCGAGAACGAGAAGGTGGTCGCAGAAGGCGTCATAGGCATCGAAATCCCGCTCACGGCGCATCGCGTCCGCCGGCAGCTGAGCCTTCATTTCTTCGACGAAAACGCGATAGCGCACAGCCTGCGCGGCATCGATCTCCCGCGCGCTGCGGGCAAGGCGAGTCTCCAGATTGCCGATGCGGCCGAGAACATCGCCTTCCTTTGGCGCGGCTGCCGTCGATGGCCGAGCGGCCTCGGCAGTGGCGTCACAATTAAGGATGTCAACAGACATAGCGATTCTCCCGTCTCCGGCTTATCACACGCCATAAAACACTTATGTACGACAGGAAAGTGACATACCGAATTTATGCACGCAAGAAGCGTGCCGATCTTCTCAGCTTCAGCGCACCTCAGCTCGACGGGCTGAAAGAGCAACAACTGCCTGTACTTCGGTGAGCAGCCTGACCGGATCCACCGGTTTTACCATGACGCGATTGGCGCCGTTGAGCAAGACCTGCCGCCGTGATTCGTCGCTCTTGTCCGCTGTCAGAACGATCACCGGTACGGGCTGAAGATCGAGCCGCCTTTCGTGTCCCCGCAGGCGTCCGAGCATATCGATGCCGTTGCCGCCGGGCATGGAGAGATCGCTGATGATGATATCAGGCCTGTCGTCACCCAGCGCATAATCGAGCAGAGTTTCGAAATCATCCACATGCCTGACGGAGTGGCCGCCTTTTTCCAGCATGACGCGCACCAGCATGGCGTTGATCGGATCGTCCTCGCCGAGGAGAACGGAAAGACCGCCACCCATTGCCGTCCGTTCTGCAATGGATGGGCCGAGGCCGGGCTGATTGTCGTTCAGCGCATCACGCTTTTCCATGCCGCGCATGCGTCCGCGCAGCACGTCGATCAGCGACTGCTCGCGCAACGGCCGGATTAGCCACGCATCGAAGAGGTCGAGCGAATAGGAGTTCCGCTCTTCCGGATTGACGAGCAGCACCTTGCGCAGGCCGAGCGCCGCGATCTCTGTGCGATCGGCAATATGCAGCGAGAATTCTTCGGACATGCGGTGATCGACGATGATATCGGTCGGCCGCTCGCCGCTGCGGGCGAGTGACAGCAGGCTCTCGCGCGCTGCGTCGCCGCCGGCGACAAGGTGGCAGCGCCCGCCGAGCGTCGTGATCGTCTCGGCGATCGCCGTGCGCGCTGCACCAGCCGGGGCAAGCAGCACGATGCTGTTTCCCGCCAGCAACGCGCTCCGGCTGGCTTTATCCTCTTCCGAAAGTTCAACAGGGAAGCGGATGGTAAATTGGCTACCCTTGCCCCTCTCGCTTGCAACTGTCAGCGAGCCGCCGAATTCCCGCATGATGCGGGCGGAGATTGCAAGGCCAAGGCCGGTGCCGTTGCTCTTCTGGGCAAGCGAACCGCCTTGTTCGAATTCCCCGAAAATGCGCGCCTGCTCCTCTGCCGCCATGCCAGGGCCGGTATCGGTCACTGATATCAGCAGCTCGCCGGCGCCTCTCGAAACGCGGATGAAGACGCCGCCTGCCTGCGTGAACTTGACGGCATTGCCGATGACGTTGAAGAGCACCTGCCGCAGCCGTGCCGGATCGAAGCTCATCAGCTCCGGCACGTCGGAGGAAACCGTCGCGCCGATCTCGATACCCTTCTCATGGGCGCGATGGGCGAGCATCTCCACGACGCTTTCGACGAGCTTGCGCAGCGATTCCGAGCGCGGATGGAGCTGGAAACGGCCAACCTCGATGGTGGAGAAGTCGAGCAGATCCTCGACCAGCTGCGTCAGCGCATGACCGGACTGGCGGATGCTGGTCAGATAATTCTGCTGTTCCTGCGTCAGCTTCGTTTCGGAAATCAGATGGGCCATGCCGAGAATGCCTGACAGAGGCGTGCGGATTTCGTGGCTGACGGTTGCGAGCAGCCGCGATTTGGCGGCGCTGTTATATTCGGCCTTCTGCAGCGCCTCCTCGCGGCGCTCTGCTGCAAGCCGCTCTTCGGTCACATCCCGTGCGATGCTCTGCAGAAGCAGGCGCCCGTTTGCCGGATCGCGGGTCACGACATCGTGCCAGAGATAGATGCGTTGCCCGGTCGGTGTCGAAATCTCCACATCGTAACGGTGCGGCTGCGGTCCGGGACGGAAGGCGAGGCCGATCTCTTCGCAGGTCTGGCCTTCGGGTGTGGCGCGTCCGGTGAGATTACGGAACGTCTCATTTGCGCCGATGATCCGCCGGTCCATCATACGGGTGACGACGATATCGCCGAGCACGTCATGGACTGTACCGAGCAGGCCGGTCACATCGATGCGTTCTGATGTTTCCCGGCCGCCGCCGCCCGGTCTCTGTCTATTCTTGAAAAGAACGGCGAGGTAGCCGACGATGGCGGCAAGCAGGACAAAGCCGAGACCGGCCAGAAGTGAATCACCCCAATGGAAGAGAAGCAATAATAGGATCGCCGTCAGCAAGCCCACTCCGCCGAGCCAGTAGAAGAGCAAGGGCTGATGGGGGCGAACAGGAGGGGGCGACACGAATTGGCCCGCTGTTCGGCCTCGATCAGACCTAACGGCGGCTCCGCCGAATGTAGCGGACAATCGTTCCTGAAACTGCGCCAGACTCTGCATGCAGATCAGCTAACATATTGCCCGTTCCGAATGTTTTCAGGAATCCGCTAAAAGTTTAATGGTCCGTGTTTTTCGGCTTCGGCAGCATCTCATCGAGAATGACGCAGCCGGCGCCGACGGTGATGAAGCTGTCCGCAAGGTTAAACACGGCGAAGGACCAGGTTTCCGTGTGAAAGAGGATGTAGTCGATGACATGCCCATAGGTGAAACGGTCGACGAGGTTGCCGATCGCTCCGGCAATGATGAGCGCATAGCCGAGATGGGCCAGCCAGCGGTCCTTGGCGGTGCGGCGCCAGAGATAAAGCACGAAGGCGACGATGGCCAAACGCATGCCGACAATGAACCAGCCATCCATGCCGGAAAGCATCGAGAAGGCGACGCCGAGATTGTAGGTGCGGTAAAGGGCCAGCATCGGAATGACGGGCACGGCTTCCTGCAGCGGCAAATAGCGATCGACGGCGATCTTGACGATCTGGTCGAGGATAACGGCGATCACGATGAAGATCAGTATTGGCAGGGGGCGCGAGAAGAGCGCCGGGCGTACGATCGTCTGGTTGGTCATTTGCCCTCGGTCAGTGAGAGGAGATGGCGGCGTGCTTCAAAAAGCATGACGGCTGTGGCAACCGCGAGATTGAGAGAATCGGCGCGGCCTTGCTGCGGAATGCGGGCAAGCGCATCCGCTTGCCCGGCAAGCTGATCCGGCAGCCCGGATTGTTCGTTGCCCATCAGCAGCACGACCGGCTTCTTCTTGTAGTCGATCGTACGATAATCGACAGAGCCCGCAAGATGGGTCGCGACGATCGAAACGCCAGCCTGCTTCTTCCAGGCGATGAATTCCTCCGCCGTTGCGCGGGAAACCGGAACCGCAAAAATCGAGCCCATCGTAGCGCGCACCGTTTCCAGCGAAAAGGGATCGGTCGTTTCGCCGACGAGGATGATACCGGAGGCGCCGGCAGCATCGGCAGTGCGGATGATCGTTCCGAGATTGCCGGGATCGCGCACACGGTCGAGCGCCACCCAGGTCTCGCCCTCCTTCGGCCTGATATCCTTCAGGGCCCTCCAGCGGCTTTCGAAGATGCCGACCACCATCTGCGGATTGTCACGACGTGTGATCGAGGAGATCACTTTCTCGTTGACTTCGAGCACGAGCCCGCCCGAAGCGACGGTCTTTGCCGCCATCTGCTCGACGAGTGACTTCCCCTTGGCGGCCTTGGCGTAGACGAGCGTGCGGATCGTCCAGCCGAGCTCGATCGCATCGATGACGAGCTTCAGACCTTCGGCGATGAAGGTGCCGCTCTCCTCGCGCGACTTTTTGTTCGTCAGCGCTTTGATGTCTTTAATGATCGGATTGGCAAGCGAGGTGACTTCCTTCACCTGCCCGACCCTGCGGGGGCCACGATCATGGAATTCGGTCATTTCGGCACCCAGCGGGAAAAGAGAGAGGTCGAGAGCGCCCGGCCCGGTGTTTTGCCGTCCAGCCCCGCTTCACGAATGACAAGTTCGCCGGATTCGACGACGCCGCCGGCACCGCGCATCGTCTCGCGCATCAGTTCATGGATGGAGTAGAAGCTTGCCCGGATCGAATAGGCCGTCAGCACGAGGCCAACCGCCTTCGGCGACAGAATTTCCCGGCAGATGTCCAGCATCAGCGGCAAATGTTCGAAGAGATGCCAGACTTCGCCGTTCGGTCCGCGGCCGAATTTCGGCGGATCGGTAAGGATGATGTCGTACTGGCTGCCGCGGCGTTCTTCGCGCAGGATGAATTTCATCGCGTCCTCGCAGATCCAGCGGATCGGCAGCTTTTCCATGCGCCCCAGCGCCTGGTTTTCGCGCGCCCAGCCGATCGCCTTCTTCGAGGCATCGACATGGGTGACTTCCGCGCCGGCAGCGGCGGCGACCAGAGAGGCGACGCCGGTATAGCCGAAGAGGTTCAGCACCTTCAGCGGGCGTCCGGCGCTTTCTGCCTGGCTCTTCATCCAGCTCCAGTGAACAATCTGCTCCGGGAAGACGCCGACATGCCGGAAGGAGGTGAAACGGCCGAAGAAATCTACACCGAGCAGGTTGAGCGGCCAGGTTTCGCCAAGGGCTTGCTTCGGAAAACGCCAGCGGCCGGTGCCTTCTTCATCAGTATCGCCGGTGAAGGCAGCATCGGCCTTCTCCCAGACATGGGTGGGCAGCGATGGCTGCCAAAGCGCCTGTCCCTCAGGCCGCACGACCCTATAGGGGCCATATTGTTCAAGCTTCTGGCCGTTGCCGCTGTCGATCAGATGGAAATCGCCCGCACCCGTCGATTCCAGGATGACAGGCACGCGCTCCGCCGGCCGTTCGCCGTGGCGCGCCATAAGCGGGCGTTCGATTATCGCTGGAACGGCTGCCGGCGGGCGCTGTTCGCGCGCCGGTGCCGCCTTAATTGCCGTCTTTTCCGGCTTTGCAGGCCGCACATCGGAGCGGCGCCCGCCGGAAGGGCCTGTCGCTATCTTCGCGCCAAGCCGGCGTTCTCTTTGTTTCAACGTGGTCTTCCGCGTCTTAAATTCACTTGAGCCAGTGCAAATAGCATCCCGCCCGACCTTGGCAAAGCGCTTTCCCGTTATGATATGCTCCGGCCATGGAAACGGGGAATTGCTGATGGACCTGATAGGGGAGGAACGCATTGCTGCACCGCGGGACGTAGTATGGGCTGCCATGAACGATCCCGATATCATCAGGCGGTGCATTCCAGGCTGCCAGAGCGTGGAAAAGCTGTCACCCACGCAATTCCTGGCAACGGTGAAAGTTGGCTTCGGCCTGTTTTCGGTGACGTTTAACGGTGAGATCAGGCTTTCGAATGTCGATGCGCCGCGCAGGTACACCATCGCCGCGGAAGGGCGGGGCGGCATCGCCGGCTTTGCCAGGGGCGAAGCCGATGTCGCCCTGGAGGACGAGGGTCTGCATACCCTGTTGCGTTATAAAGCTGATGGGGACACGGGCGGCCGGCTCGCCGAACTCGGCGGCAGATTGATCCGCGCAACATTGGAAAAGCTCGCCCGCCGCTTTTGGGGAAATTTCAATGCGGCGATTATTGAAAAGGCTGCAAGCTAGACACCATGCATAACTCGTTTCACGCAAGATCCATGAACTGGAAAATCCGGCCGAACCGCCCCGAAGACACGATAAAGCTTGCGGAACTCTATCTGACCGTTCGGCGGCAGACTTTCACTTGGGTCGACCCCGGCAAATTTCACAGAGAGGACTTTGCGGCCCATACCAATGGCGAAGTCGTTTCCGTCTGCGAGGCACCTGACGGCAGGATAGCCGGTTTCATCTCGATCTGGGCGGCGGATGACTTCATCCATATGCTCTATGTCTTGCCCGAATTTCAGGGCAAAGGCGCGGGAGCCGCCTTGCTGCAATCGCTTCCCGCCTGGCCGAAACACACATATCGGCTGAAATGCCTCGTCAACAACAGCCACGCAAAGACCTTCTATCTGGCGCACGGCTTCCAGGTCACCGGCAGGGGCGCCTCGACCGAAGGCGATTATGAAGAGCTGAGTTTCACTCCCGCAACGACGGAATAGCGGCAATCACCGCGAGGGTAATTGCCCGGCGATCTCTTCCGCCCGCGTCTTATGGCGGTCAGCTTCACCCTGCCAGCGGATTGCTTCCTTAGCTTCTACGCGTGCGCGCCTGCGGTGTTTGCCTTGATTGAACCAGGTCGCAGCAGAGCCCACCAGCATGCCGATGATGAAGGCGATCAGCAGGAAAACGAAGAAGGGCGCGGCCAGGGAAAGAACCTGATCTTCCGGCCGGAACGGATTGAAGGCGAGCGTCACACTCTGCCGGTTGGCGACGCAGAAGATGATCAGGATGATACCAAGCGGCAGCAAAATCAAAAGGTTGATGATCTTCTTGGTCATTTCGTTCTCCGCGCCGGTTTAGCGAAGGCAAGCTTCATGGACGCCAGAATAGAAGTGCGGCGGCGAAGTTCAAGTGCGGCGTGATGCGCGGTGTCGAGGATCAATCCTCTTCGTCTGCCTGTCCGGGATTCAGGCGCTCGCGCAGTTCCTTGCCAGTCTTGAAGAAAGGAACCCACTTCTCCTCGACGAAGACCGTATCGCCGGTGCGCGGATTGCGACCGGAGCGGGAAGGGCGGTTCTTTACGGAAAATGCGCCGAAGCCGCGCAGTTCGACACGGTTGCCGGCGGCAAGCGCATCAGTGATCTCGTCGAGGACCGCGTTGACGATATTTTCCACATCCCGATGGTAGAGATGCGGATTGCGTGCCGCAACTATCTGCACCAATTCGGACTTGATCACGGTCGCCCCCTTAAATTATTGATTTCTTATTCAATCCTGGCCAACCTGCCAAACTGAAAGCAGCCCGTCAAGGAGCAACTTTGGGGGCAGGATGCCGTTCAGATCCTGGCCTTTGACAAGATCGCCATAACCAAGGATCGTAATCAACCGAGAAACAGCTTCAGCGAGCAGAAATGGCGTGTTGCTCTTCTTGTCCCAGTCGACGACCGGCAGTTTGGCGCTGACGTTTCGCGAGGTCAGATAGGCGCGGATTTCCGGCTCTCCGCCGATGGCGTCAATGAGCTTCACCTTGAGCGCTTGTCGGCCTGTGTAGATAGTTCCATCTGCAAGCTTCAGCACCTCATCGTGCGGCAATTTGCGCCGGTCCGCTACGAGGTTGACGAACCAATCGTAGCTGTCGAGAACCATGTTGCGGATCATGGCCTTGGCTTCCTCGCTGGTATCGTGGAACGGCGAGGGTTCGGCCTTGAGCGGAGAGGATTTGATCTCCTGCAGCGAGACGCCGAGCTTGTCGAGAAGTGGCTGGACCTGCGGATACTGGAAGATGACGCCGATAGAGCCGGTGATCGAACTTTCGCCGGCGATGATCGTATCGCCTGCCGTCGCGATCATGTAGCCGGCGGAAGCTGCAAGCGTCCTGACGTCGGAGACGACGGGCTTCTTCTCTGCAATAGCCCGGATCGCCTTGAAAATCTTTTCGCCGCCATAAGTCGTGCCTCCGGGCGAGGAAATCGAGATCACGACTGCCTTGACCTGATCATTGTCCTTGATCTTTTCCAGCCGCTCGAGCAGCTCGTCATCGTCGGTGATCAGCCCAGAGACAGTCACATGGGCGACATGCGGCCGCGCGGTGCTGCCTTCGCTGAAGGCAAAATTATAAAGCGCAAAGCCGAGCGCAACGAGCAGCACGACCGCGGTAAGGCGCCAGAAGCCAAGTCTGCGGCGCAGCAGCCGGCGGTCTGCGATGATCGAGCTGTCCATTTCAACCTCCAGAGATGCAACCCAGCGGTCGCCGCTGAGGAAATAAGGCGCAAGCTGCCGCGAGAAAATGCCCGGAAACCCGCTATTTTCGGTTTAGTTGCTTGTTGCAGAAAAAAATCCATATTGGCAAGCCAATGTAATAATGCGAAACGAACTGTGATTGACGCTGGCATCGCTATATAAGCGGCGCAATCATCACACACGGACCAGGCATATGCTCGATACCCTCAGGAATAACGGGAAGCCCGCATACGCAGGGCCAAAGGACAGCGCCTATGGCCTTGCCCGGTTCCATTCCACGCGTGTCCGTCGCCTGAAGTTCTTGCTGCCGGTCGCAGCTCTCATTATTTCCTTCATCTTCATTGCGGTCTCGGTGATCCGCACGTACCTCCCGGAAACCATCAAGATCGAGGGCGCCAAGATCGAAAACGGCAAGGTGGTGATGGAAAAGCCGGCGATCGCCGGACGTAACTCCGACGGCATCAACTATTCGATGCTCGCCGAACGCGCTCTTCAGGACATCCGCAATCCCGACCTCATCACGCTCGAGACGATCAAGGCCGCCGTACCGATGAATGACGGTCTGATGGCTCGCGTTACTGCCGCAACGGCAGATTTCAATCGCGCGACCGACAACCTTCACATGACGGCGCCGTTCACGCTCGTCTTGAGCAGCGGTCTGGTTGCGAATTTTCAGTCCGCCCATCTCGATATCAAGGGCGGAAACATGTCGACCGAGGATCCCGTCAGAATTACCAAGGACAATACTTCGATTGTTGCGCGCACCATGAATATAACGGATAAGGGGCGCGCGATCACATTCGAGGGGAATGTTCGCATGAATGTTGAATCATCCACCATCCATAAACAGGGCACCTAAAGAGCCGGGTCACATGACAAAAGATTGTCGCATTTCAACTTGCAAGACTGGCGTAGCTTTCATCACCGGCGCGCTTGCCTTCGTTCTGTCGGTCGCGGGGGCGGCCGCCCAGTCGACGACGATGCCAGGTATGAAACTTTCCAGTGATCAGCCGATCCAGATTGAAAGCAACAAACTGGAAATCCATGACCAGGAGCACACGGCGCTCTTTACCGGCGACGTCAAGGTCGTTCAGGGTACGACGACGCTACAGGCCGGCAAGATGACGGTCTATTACAAGGATAAGGCGAAGCAGCCCCAAACGGGCGGCGCTGCCCAGCCGGCACCTGCTGCCCAGCCGGCACAGGCTGCTGCCGAACAATCGAACTCGCTTGCTTCGGGCAGCGCGGATATCGATAAGATTCTGGTGACCGATAAGGTCTACCTGACCTCGGGAACGCAGACCGCAACAGCCGATGATGGCAATTTCGACATGACCTCGCAGGTCTTTATCCTTACCGGCAAGAAGGTCGTGCTCACCGACGGACCGAACGTCTTTACTGGCTGCCAGCTCACGGTTCACATGGCGACCGGTCAGGCAGAGCTTGAAAGCTGCGGTGGTCGTGTCCAGATTCAGCTCGACCCGAAATCGCAGCCGAGTCAGCAGCCAAAGCAGAACTGAGAAGTCGGCCTTTCACGTGAAGCTATTCTCCTTATCCACCAAGTCCGGCAGAGCCGCGACGGAAGCCGCGGCTCCTGTTGACAAGGCCCGTTATCAGGGAACGCTGATCGCACGCGGTCTGACCAAGACCTATGCGACGCGCCGTGTCGTCAATGGCGTTTCGCTGGTCGTGCGGCGTGGTGAGGCCGTGGGTCTTCTGGGACCGAACGGCGCTGGTAAGACCACTTGTTTCTACATGATCACCGGTCTTGTGCCGGTCGATGAGGGAACGATTGAAATCGACGGCAACGACGTGACGACGATGCCCATGTATCGCCGCTCCCGCCTCGGTGTCGGCTACCTGCCGCAGGAAGCCTCGATCTTCCGTGGGCTGACGGTGGAGGAGAATATCCGCGCCGTCCTCGAGGTGCATGAAAAGGACAAGGCGGCGCGCGAGCGCAAGCTCGACGAATTGCTCGAGGAGTTTCACATCGCGAAGCTCCGCAAGAGCGCGGCTGTGGCTCTCTCGGGCGGTGAGCGCCGGCGCCTGGAAATTGCCCGCGCGCTTGCGACCGACCCGACCTTCATGCTGCTCGACGAGCCCTTTGCCGGTGTCGACCCGATCTCGGTTGCCGATATTCAGAACCTTGTGCATCATTTGACGGCACGCGGCATCGGTGTTTTGATCACCGATCACAATGTGCGTGAAACGTTGGGGCTGATCGACCGCGCTTATATTATTCATGCCGGCGAAGTGCTGACCCATGGGCGTGCGAACGATATCGTCAACAATCCGGAAGTGCGCCGGCTTTACTTGGGCGACAATTTCAGTCTCTGAACCAGTCCCGGACGACAGAAAATTGCGGCTGCGGCATAGTTCCGCTTGACCAAATAGGATAAAAAAGCAATTTTTGGGCCAACTCGGATTTCCGTGGCCCGAAGCCTTGATCGGACGCGGTTTCCTGGAGGAGTCGAGGGAGTTTCGCGTCCGCCATGGCCCTGTCTGCCAATCTTTTTCTGAGACAGAACCAGTCCCTGGTGATGACACCGCAACTGATGCAATCCATCCAGTTGCTGCAGATGACGCATGTCGAACTCACTCAGTTCATCGCCCAGGAAGTGGAGAAGAACCCGCTCCTGGAATTTCCGTCGGGCGAAGGCGAGGGCGGCGAACGCGGCGAGGCTGCGGACGAACCACACACTCCGCAAACGGATGATGCGGGTGACGGAGAATATGAGGACCCTAGCGAAACGCTGTCCGGCGACTGGTACGATAATGGCAGCTCAAGCCGGCTGAGCGACGAGCTGGATTCCAATTACACCAATGTCTTCCCTGATGACGGCGCGCCGCAGCGTCTCGACGCACCGGAACTCATCAGCCAGTGGAAATCGATGCCGGGCAGCGCCGAAGGTGCTGACAATTACGATCTCGACGATTTCGTCGCAGGCCAGGTTTCCTTACGTGATCATCTCGCCCAGCAGATACCCTTCATACTGCCCGATATGGCCGATCGCCTAATTGCCCAGAATCTCGTCGATCAGCTCGACGATACCGGCTATCTGCAGGCAGATGTCGCGGAAGCCGGCGAGCGTCTCGGTACCGACGCAGCAGACATCGAGCGCGTGCTCTTAGCGCTGCAGACGCTCGATCCGCCAGGCGTCTTTGCCCGCAGCCTTGCCGAATGTCTGGCGATCCAGCTTCGCCAGAAGGATCGTTTCGATCCCGCCATGCAGGCGCTGGTCGAAAATCTCGAACTGCTGGCACGGCGTGACTTCATCACCCTGAAGCGCCTCTGCGGCGTCGATGAGGAAGACCTGCTCGAGATGCTCGCCGAAATTCGCCAGCTCAATCCGAAGCCAGGCAGCGGTTTTGAGGCTGGCGTTTCAGAGGCGATCATGCCTGACGTCGTCGTTCGCCCTTCCTCGGATGGCGCCTGGCTGGTCGAGCTCAATCCGGATACGTTGCCGCGGGTTCTCGTCAATCAGTCTTATTTCTCGCACGTAGCGAAGAACGGCGAGGATCATGCCTTCCTCTCCGAATGTCTGCAGAGCGCCAACTGGCTGACGCGCAGCCTCGACCAGCGCGCCAAGACCATCATGAAGGTCGCAAGCGAGATCGTGCGCCAGCAGGATGCCTTCCTCTTGCATGGAGTGGATCATCTGCGGCCACTGAACCTGAAGACGGTGGCCGAGGCGATCAAGATGCATGAATCGACGGTCAGCCGCGTCACCTCGAATAAATACATGCTGACGCCACGCGGCCTCTTCGAGCTGAAGTATTTTTTCACGGTTTCGATTAGCTCAGTCGAGGGCGGCGACAGCCATTCTGCCGAAGCCGTTCGCCACAAGATTCGCGCGCTGATCCTGCAGGAAAGTCCAGATGCGGTGCTCTCCGACGACGACATCGTCGATATGCTCAAGAAGGGTGGGATCGATCTCGCTCGTCGGACGGTCGCCAAATACCGAGAGGCGATGAACATCGCCTCCTCCGTCCAGCGCCGCAGGGAAAAACGCGCGCTGGCGAAGGTCGCCGGCTTCTGAGTTGCAACGCAAGGATGAGCTTTATGGCCGCCGCCAGGAATCGTTTATGGTGGAGACCCTCCCATTTCAGTGATTTCCGCTGCACGTTTTCCGTGTGTGCTGGGTTTCGTCGCGCCAGACTATTGACTTTCCGGAAAGCTGTCGCTAGAAGCCCGCCGCAATCGGAGCAGCGAAGGGCATCCGGGCATTATCCCCATCATCCTCATGGCACCAGGGACACGCAGACTTGAGCTCATCTTGCTTGAGATTGCGCGAAGTGCTTGGATGAGGTTAAGGCTTGGCGTAAACTGATACTCGCAAACGACCATAAGAAGGGAAACTCCATGAGTGTGCGTGTATCCGGTAAACATATGGAAATTGGTGACTCGTTCCGTCAAAAGATTGAGGACCAAATTGGTTTGGCCGTCACGAAATACTTCGACGGGGGATATTCCGGCCAAGTGATCGTGGAAAAGTCGAATTCTCGTTTTTCCGCCGATTGTAAGCTTCATCTCGATAGTGGCGTCGTGCTGCATGCCGCAGGCGAGGCCATGGATCCGCAGATTGCCTTCGATGCGGCATCCGAGCGTATCGAGAAGCGCCTGCGCCGCTACAAGCGGAAGCTCAAGGATCACCACGCCGGAAATCATCTGAACGGCAACGGCTTTGCAGAAGTCGCCTATACCGTCATGGATGCGGTTCCCGATCATGAAGACGAGGTCCCGGACGATTTCGCTCCGGCCATCGTCGCCGAAAGCACGAAGCAGCTCAAGACGATGTCTGTCGCAACCGCCGTCATGGCGCTTGACATGACCGACGAGCCGCTTCTCCTGTTCCGCAGCCCCGGCAAGGAACAAATCAACATCGTTTACCGTCGTCACGACGGAAATATTGGCTGGATCGATTCGGCCAATATCAAAGGCTGAGATCAGGACGAGGGAGCGGCGCAAGGTGCTGCTCTCTCAAATCCTGATTTCGGCGACAGAAGGAAAAAGAAATGGCATTGGCAGATTTGCTGCACCAGGATGCGATCATTCCCGCCCTCAGGGTAAATTCCAAGAAACAGTTGCTTCAGGAATTGGCAGCAAAAGCCTCCAAAACGACGGGGCTTTCCGAGCGGGAAATCTTCGATGTGATCCTGCAGCGCGAACGTCTGGGCTCGACCGGCGTCGGCAACGGCATCGCCATTCCCCACGGCAAGCTCGTCAATATCCACTCCATCGTCGGTATTTTCGCTCGGCTGGAACAGCCCGTCGACTTCGAAGCGTTGGACGATCAGCCCGTCGATTTGGTGTTTCTGCTTCTGGCGCCCGAAGGTGCGGGCGCCGATCATCTGAAGGCGCTTTCACGCATCGCCCGCGTCCTGCGCGACCATGATCTGGTCGCCAAGTTACGCGCGACCGATTCCGCATCCGCGATTTATGCCTTCCTCAACGAAGAGCAGACGTCGAACGCTGCCTGACGTCTGACGATCTGCCCTGAATGCAAAAAAGGCGCCCGAGGGATCAGGCGCCTTTTTCTTGTCATGCGTTCAGCAATCAGAACTCTTCCCAATTGTCCTGAGCGACAGCGGTCGAGCCGAGCGACTTGGCAGCGGCCCGGCGCGGCGCCGGAGCAGCCGCGCGTTGTGCCGGAGCAGCCGGCGCACGCATCTGCTGCGCGGTGGAGCGCAGTGCCGCTGCATTACTCTGCCCGGAGACACGGAAGCGAGTGACCAGCTCCTTCAGCGTCTGAGCCTCGTCGTTCAGCGTCACGCTGGCTGCGGTGGTTTCTTCCACCATCGCGGCATTCTGCTGCGTGACCTGATCCATCTGGTTCACGGCTTGGTTGATTTCCTTGAGGCCGACGGCCTGTTCGCTTGCCGATGCCGAGATCTGGCGGATGAGGCCGTCGATGCCCATCACCTGTTCGGCGATCTTGTGCAGCGTATCGCCGGCGCGGCCGACGAGGTCGACGCCTTCCTTGACCTGCACGGCCGAGGTGTTGATGAGTGTCTTGATCTCCTTGGCGGCATTTGCCGAACGCTGAGCGAGTTCCCTGACTTCCTGTGCCACGACCGCGAAGCCCTTGCCTGCTTCGCCGGCGCGGGCCGCTTCGACACCCGCATTCAGAGCCAGGAGATTCGTCTGGAAAGCGATCTCGTCGATGACGCCGATGATGCGCGAAACTTCCGTCGAGGACTGTTCGATGCCGTGCATGGAGGCAATCGCCTTCTTGACGACTTCACCTGACTTCTCGGCGTCTTCGCAGGCGAGATTGACATTGTCGGCCGCCGTACGGGCATTCTCGGCGCTGGAATTGACCTGGGCAGTCAGCTCGTTGAGCGCCGCTGCCGTCTCTTCGAGGCTCGCCGCCTGCTGCTCGGTACGCTTGGCAAGATCAGAGGCGCTGTTGCTGATTTCACCTGTGCCGGAGCCGATGTTGACGACGCTGAGGTTCATCGTGTTGATGGTTTCCTCAAGGCTTGCAAGAGCGGCATTGAAGTCCTGCTTGAGCTTGCCGTATTCGCCGGGGAATTCCTCTGTGATGCGGTGGCCGAGATTGCCCTGTGACAGTTCGGAAAGGCCCGCGCCGACGATCGAGACGATGTGACGCTGCAGGTTGACCGATTGTTGGCGTTCCGATTCCGAGCGGCCGCGTTCGGTTTCGGCCGCAAGGCGCTGGCTGTCCGCCTCGGCTTCGAGGCGCCGCGTATCCGCAAGCGCGAAGCGGAAGCCTTCGAGAGCCTTGGCGACCGAGCCGATTTCGTCGGCACGGTTCTGGCCGGCGACCGTCTCGTCGTATTTTCCGTCGCTCAGCCCCTTGACGCTGGAAACGAGACCGGCGAGCGGACGCTGAACAAGCGTGCGGACGGCGAAATAGAGCGCGAGCAGCACGGCTCCGAGCACGATGATGCCGTTGATGACCATCATGAAGGTCTGGTCCTGAACCGGCGCATTCATTGCCGTGTGCGGGACGTCGACCAGCACGACCCAGTTGGCGTTCAGGCCGGGTACGGCGAAGGGATAGACAACGCGGTCGAATGGATCGAGGCCGTCGAAGCTCAGGTTCTTGACGAGGCCGACCTTCATGGACGAAAGCGCAGCCTTTACGTCAGCCGAGCCGGGATTGTCGCCATAAGGCTTGGACATCAGGTTGGGCAGCGGAGCAACGATCCAGTTGCCGTTCTGGGCGATCAGCGTCACGCGGCCGGAGCCGAAGGGGCGCAGTGCCTGCACCTTGTCAGTGAGCGACTTCAGCGAAATATCGACGCCTTCCACACCGATCATCTTGCCGCCGGACATCACCGGATAGGCAATCGAGGTCAGCAGGGTCGGAACGTCGGTGCCCTCGGCGAGGTAGGGCGCCGTGATTGCGCCCTTACCGCTATCGGCAGCAAGCTTCCACCATTCGGCAGTGTAATCGTTTTCGAAGGTCGAGAACTGGATGTCGCCGGTCCTGTTCTTCGACCAGTAAGGCGTGAAGGCGCCAACCTTGTTGGTGCCTTCGTCGTTGTTGTTGGCGATTTCCGTAGTCTTGCCATCGAATGCGCCGAGCTGTTCGCAGAACCAGCTGCCGAAGGCGAAAGCGTTCTGTTCGAGGTTGGATTTCAGAATGCTGATGATGCCCTTGCGGTCGAGGATCTTGCCTTCATGTCCGCGCCCGACGACGCCCGACATGGTACGGGCAGCGCTCGCCAGCTCGCCGACATTAGCGGCAATCTCATTGGCGATCGACTTGGCTTCCGAGTTTGCCTGATCGAGCGTGAGGGTCTGAACGCGATTGCGAGTCTGATCGATGAGGAAGAGGTTTGAAGCGACAAGCACCAGTGCGATGGCAACACCGGTAATGACGATAAGTTTCGCCGCAAGCGATTTCATTCTGAAAATGAACATGTGTTCCTCGGGCAAGGACGCGCCGAAGGGCCATTCTTCGGCACAGCGGGTAAGGCGTCGCTCCATCATGGAGCAGCCATAAATAGGGGCGAACCACTATCGCGGATGGACGAGGTTCGATCACCGGAATGATCGCCAGAAATCTCTTAAATTTGAATGAAATTCGCTGTATTTCGGCCGCAAAACCAGGGCGCCACCCCAAAATGAGGGTGCCGTTTCATCGACTGTTCGTGGTTAGATCAGATTATAGTCTGTCTGCGACTTCGGCGGCGAGCGGTATGGAGGGTTGTGCTCCCGCCTTCAGGCAGGCGAGCGAGCCGGCGACCGCTGCACGACGGAGAGCCGAGTTGAAATCCAGCCCTTCATCGAGGCTTGCTGCGAAGTAGCCGCAGAACGTATCGCCGGCGCCGACCGTGTCGACGGGTTCGATGACGAGGCCCTGTGCACGCGCGATCTGACCATCCCGGATCGCGATGACGCCATCGCCGCCGAGCGTGACGATCAGGGTCTGGGCGGTCTCGGCATGCAGGCGCTCCAACGCCGCCTCACGATCGCCAGCACTCATGTTCTCCTGTCCCGCCAGCCGCTCGAATTCGGTCTCGTTGGCAATGACGATATCGGCCAGCCGGCCGAGGCGCGGCGCATCCGGAATGAGCGGGGCAAGATTGAGAATGCTGGTGATGCCCTTGGCGCGAGAGGCGGCAAGCGCCCGCTCGACCGCCACGACCGGAACCTCGAGCTGCAGCATCAGAATATCGCCCTCGTTCATGGCATCGACGGCAGCCTCGGCATTGTCGCCGTTCACCTCGCCGTTCGCGCCGGGAATGACCGCGATCATGTTCTCGCCGTCGCCGCCGACGAGAATGAGGGCTGTGCCGGTCGGTCCGTCGACATGGCTGACGCGGGAAAGATCGGTGCCGGCGCCGTCGAGCAGTTCGAGCGCACCTTCGGCAAACGTATCCTTGCCGACAGCGCCTGCCATATGGACATAACGGCCTGCCCGCCGGGCGGCGAGTGCCTGATTTGCGCCCTTGCCGCCGGCAGCCGTTGCAAAGCTGTTACCGGCAACTGTCTCGCCGGGCTTCGGCAGGCGCTCGGTGGTGGCGATAAGGTCCATGTTGATGGAGCCGAAAACTGTGATCATGGCATGTCTGTCCTTGCTTCGGGTCGCGACACTGCCGAAGCGATCACTCCTCGTCAACTACCCTGAGCTTGAGCAGGCCGGTCCTGCTTTCGACTGACTTCGCCAGCGGCTCGCTCACCTGCGCTTGCTTGCCGTCGCCGCCTGCTTCGAATTCCAGTGCCTCGATCTTCGCACCGCGCTTGGTGAGTTTGTCCGCCGAGGTGATGATCTGGTCCACATCGCGCTGCGTCTGCGAGAAGTGCCCCTGCAACTTGCGCACCCGCTCGTCCAGCCGGCCGAGATCATCCATCAGGAGGGCGACTTCGCCTTGGATGACATGCGCCTGCGCCCGCATGCGCTGGTCTTTCAGCACGGCCTGAATGACTTGGATCGACAGCATCAGGAGCGAAGGCGAGACGATAACGACGCGCGCGCGGTGAGCCTTCTGCACGATCGCCTCGAAATTTTCGTGAATTTCAGCAAAGATCGATTCCGAGGGAACGAAGAGAAAAGCCGTGTCCTGCGTCTCGCCCTGGATCAGATATTTCTCTGAAATATCCTTGATGTGAACTTCCATATCACGGCGAAACTGCTGACCGGCAAGTTTACCGGCATCCGTACTGCCTGCATCGCGGATCGCGTTCCACGCCTCGAGCGGAAACTTCGCGTCGATCACCAGCGGCGGTGCACCGTTCGGCATCCTGATCGTGCAGTCCGGTCGCGAGCCATTCGAAAGCGTCTGCTGGAAAGCATAGGCGCCCATGGGCAGGCCGTCTGCGACGATCGTCTCCATACGCGACTGGCCGAAAGCGCCACGCGTCTGCTTGTTGGAAAGAATGGCCTGCAGCCCGACGACATCCTTGGCGAGCGTTTGAATATTATTCTGGGCAATATCGATCACCGCCAGGCGCTCCTGCAGCTTCTGCAGGTTGTCATGCGTCGATTTGGTCTGCTCGGTCAGCGTCGAATTCATGCGCTGTGACATGCCGTCGAGGCGCTGGTTGATCGCATGGTTGAGCTCGGCCTGCCGTGCACCGAAGACTTCCGTCATGGTCGAGATGCGTCCCTGCATCTCCGCCTGTATTTTCAGAAGTTCTGCCATGCGCGCCTCGCTTTCGGCGGCGCGAAGATTGGCCTCTTCCGCTTCCTCGCGCCGGATGCCCGCATTGCGCAAGGCAAACACGATTGTCACGAGGATGAGAACGGCGAGTGCGCCTCCAGCAAGTGCAAGCACGCCGGGGCTCAGTATCGGCAAGGAAATGGTGAGTGAGTCGGATGTCGCGGTCATGCTGCACCATAACAAAATAAACGACAATATCCAGATCAAAACGTGAACAATCCACGCCGTATCACCGGTGGGAATGACGCTAATTAACTGGAGCGGAAGAAAAATTGGTCGCACGTTTAACGATTGCTAAACCATATTCGCCAAATCTGACGCTGCAATTTCCCTCCGCATCCGCGCCAGATAGAGATCCCCATGACTTCCCAGCAGACCAATAATGCCCTCAGGCAGCGCCTTGACTTCATTGAGCTTGACGATGAGGCACGCAAGAACCTGCGGGAGCTGCGGCCGGCGATCTCGGAACTTCTCGGCGACGCGCTCGACAAGTTCTACGGCAAACTTGCAAAGACGCCGGCGGTAGCAGGCTTCTTCTCCAATAAGGCCCATATGGGCCACGCCAAAAAGCGCCAGCAGGAGCATTGGGGCAATCTTTCGGGCGGCAATTTCGACGAGAGTTACGTGAATGGTGTTGCGGCCGTCGGTCGCACCCATGCCCGCATTGGTCTGGAGCCGCGCTGGTATATCGGCGGTTATGCGCTTGTCATGTCGGAACTCGTCCGTGGCCTGATGGAAAAGCAGTGGCCATCGCTCTTTGCCCGCCAGCAGGGAAAGGCGCTCGCCGAAAAGCTGACCGCCGTCATCAAGGCGGCAATGCTCGATATGGACTATTCCATCTCGGTTTACCTGGAAGCGCTTGATGAAAAGCGCCGCGTGCTGGAAGAAGAGCGCGCCCGGGCCGAAGCCGATCAGGCGCTGGCGCTGGAACATCTGCGCCGCGGCCTCGAAGCATTGTCGCGCGGTGACCTGGAAGCAACGCTACCCTCCGATCTGCCCGGCGATTTCCGCGGAATGGCAGAGGACTACAACAGGGCGGTCGGCGCGCTGCGTGATTCCTTTGCGTCGGTCCGCACGACGTCCGGCCACATTCTTGAAGGCGCCGATGTGATGTCCAAGGCCACCGACGATCTCGCCTTGCGCACCGCGCAGCAGGCAGCTGGCGTCGAAGAAAGCTCGGCGGCGCTGCAGCAGCTCTCCGTCAGCGTCAGCCAGACCGCTGCCAATGCCGAGAAGGCGTCAAGCGCCGTGCGGGAAACGCAGGAGAAGGCCAAGAATTCCGGCGAACTCGTCACCAGCGCCGTTTCGGCCATGGCGGGTATCGAGAAGTCCTCTACCGAAATCGCCAAGATCATCGGCGTCATCGACGAGATCGCTTTCCAGACCAACCTGCTGGCACTGAATGCCGGCGTCGAAGCTGCGCGCGCCGGCGATGCCGGTAAGGGCTTTGCGGTCGTCGCGCAGGAAGTACGTCAGCTTGCCCAGCGCACCGCCGATGCCGCCAAGGAAATCAAGAATCTGATCTCCCAAAGCTCGACGCAGGTGAACGAGGGCGTCAACATCGTCAGCAGCACGGGTGAAGCGCTGAGCGATATGATCAGCCGCATCGACATCATCAACAGCTTCGTCGCCGATATCGCCGCAGCCGCCCGCGATCAGGCGACGGGAGTGAACGAGGTCAGCGTCGCAATCCGCAATATGGACACCATCACTCAGCAGAACTCCGGCATGGTGGAGCGTACGTCCGCCGAAACCCGTAGGCTGAAGGATGAGGTTGAAAACCTCATAGAGCTTCTGCAGCGTTTCCGCGCACGCGCTGAAAGCCGGCAGGCAGCCGGTGCCGCCCGCCGCGCGGCCTGAACAATCGAGGCAAAAACCCGGGCAGGCGTTGCAAAAAACCGCAATCCCTGCCCGGCGGATAATTCCCTAGCGTGAAAAGATGGGTTATGGGAACGCCATGACCATCAAGCCACTCATCATTCTTCCCGATCCCGTTCTCCGTCAGGTTTCCAAGCCGTTCGAGCGGGTTGATGCCGACCTCCAGCGTCTTTCCGATGACATGCTGGAAACCATGTACGATGCGCCGGGCATCGGCCTTGCCGCAATCCAGATCGGCGTCCCGCGCCGCATGCTTGTCATCGATCTGTCGAAGGAAGGTGAGGAAAAGCAGCCGCTCGTCTTCATCAATCCGGAAATCGTCAACTCCTCGGACGATCGTTCTGTCTATGAAGAGGGCTGCCTTTCCATTCCGGATTATTATGCAGAAGTCGAACGCCCCGCGAAGGTGACGGTCAAATATCTGGACCGCGAAGGCAAGGAACAAAGCGTCGAGGCCGACGGACTTCTGGCGACCTGTCTCCAGCACGAGATCGACCACCTGAACGGCGTTCTCTTCATCGATCATATCTCGCGGCTGAAGCGCGAAATGGTGATCAAGAAGTTCACCAAGGCTGCCAAATCCAAGGTGCTCTGAACGGGCTGGCAGCCGCGCATACGAAAGATTTCGAGCGGGCTTGCTTATGAGCTCGCAAACCCGTTTGAAGACGGTTGATCCTCAATTGGCGAGATAGAATGTCTCTTCGTATCGTTTTCATGGGAACGCCTGACTTCTCCGTCCCGACGCTGCGCCTGCTCGTCGACGCCGGCCACCGGATCGTTGCCGTCTATACGCAGCCGCCTCGGCCGGGTGGACGGCGCGGGCTCGATCTTCAGAAATCGCCGGTACACCAGGCCGCCGAGCTGCTCGGCCTGCCGGTCTTTACGCCGGTCAATTTCAAGGACCCTGAAGAGCGTGAGCGCTTTCGCGCGCTCGGTGCCGATGTCGGCGTCGTCGTCGCCTATGGACTGCTGTTGCCCGAGGCGATCCTGACCGGCACGCGCTACGGCTGCTATAACGGACATGCCTCGCTGCTACCGCGCTGGCGCGGCGCTGCCCCCATCCAGCGGGCGATCATGGCCGGTGACCAAAAGACCGGCATGATGGTCATGAAGATGGACAAGGGCCTCGATACCGGCGACGTGGCGCTGACGCGCGAAGTCGAGATCGGCCCCAACATGACGGCCGGCGAACTGCATGACAGGTTGATGCATATTGGGGCCAAGGCGATGGCCGAAGCCATGGTCAAACTGGAAATGAACGACCTGCCGCTGACCCCGCAGGCGGCCGAAGGCGTGTTCTATGCCGCCAAGATCGACAAGGCGGAAACGCGTATCGATTTCAGCCGCGATGCCAGGGATGTTCACAATCATATTCGCGGCCTTTCACCTTTCCCCG
The DNA here is from genome assembly GCF_014193935.1 of Rhizobium sp. BK377. Classification (NCBI taxonomy): domain Bacteria; kingdom Pseudomonadati; phylum Pseudomonadota; class Alphaproteobacteria; order Hyphomicrobiales; family Rhizobiaceae; genus Rhizobium; species Rhizobium sp. BK377. The sequence goes on along the minus strand of NZ_JACIAC010000001.1, from coordinate 1,349,634 downwards.
GCGCTTGGTTCGAGCTTGAGAGCAATGGTAAGGTGGAGCGCGTCAAGGTGCTCGGCTCCGAGCTTGCAACGGGTGAGGGCACAGAAGGCACGCTCCTGACCGATGACCTCGTGGTTGCCTGCGGCACCGCCGCCGTTCGACTTACGAAGCTTCAGAAAGCCGGCGGCAAACCGCTCGCCGCTGCCGACTTCCTGCGTGGCACGCCGCTTGCTGCGGGCACGAGGCTCGCCTGATGCCGAGATACCGCATGATCGTCGAATATGACGGCGGGCCCTACATCGGGTGGCAGCGGCAGGATAACGGACCTTCGGTGCAGGGCGCGATCGAAAGGGCGATCTTCTCGGCAAGCGGCGACACCGCGTCCGTCCGCGGCGCGGGGCGCACCGATTCCGGCGTCCACGCCATGGGGCAGGTCATCCATGCCGATCTTTCGAAGGACTGGTCTCCCTTCAAGCTGCAGAACGCGCTGAATGCCCATCTGAAACTTGCGGGTGAGAAAGTGGCGATCCTTGATGTCGAGGTGGCGAACGAATTCTTCGACGCGCGCTTTTCGGCACTCCGCCGGCATTATCTCTACCGCATCATCAGCCGCCGTGCGCCGCTGGCGCTGGAGGCGGGCAAGGCATGGTGGGTGCCGAAGACGCTCGATCATGAAGTCATGCATGCCGCAGCCCAGACGCTCGTCGGCAGGCACGATTTCTCGACTTTCCGTTCGGCTCACTGCCAGGCAAACAGCCCGGTGCGCACACTCGACCGGCTGGATGTGACCCGCAATGGCGAGCTGATCGAAATCCGCGCTACTGCCCAGAGCTTCCTGCACAATCAGATCCGCTCCTTCGCGGGAACTCTGAAGCTTGCAGGTGAGGGCAAGTGGACGCCTGAAGATGTGCGTGCAGCGTTGGACGCGCATGACCGCAAGGCCTGCGGTCCCGTGGCGCCGCCGGACGGGCTCTATTTCATGCAGGTGGATTATCCCGAGGTGATCGCCGATCGCCGCAAACAAGCGGATGAAAACGATGATGGTGAGGATCTGTCCTAATCCAGCCTGCGGCACGCCAAGCAACACGCTGGCCATGTCCGTCCGGGAATTCCCCCCAGCACCTTTGCCAAGGAAGATGGTGAAGTCGTCAAAGCCGAGCTGATCACGCCGGAGAAATGCCGAGGAAGTTGAATAGATAGTCCGACACCATCATCGGCGGCACCATCAGCGCCAGAGTCAGGGCGCTGACCATAAGGAGGTGCCCGTGGCAGATCATCCGCAGAACGCGCGCCAGCACGAAAATTTGCGCCAGCACAAAAACGAGCAGCAGCAATCGTACGATGTCGATAGAACCCGGCAGGAAGAAGACAAGCGACAGCAACAATCCGTTGATGTAGGCGAGCGGCACATTGAGCCAGTTGACGCCGACGACAACAGGCGCGAAACGCTCGCCCATGCGCAAGGCAAGCAGGACAAGGCCAGCAAAGATCAGCGGAACGATCCAGTTGCTAAGCTCGACGAGCCCCAACCGGAAATAGAAGGGATAGCCGACATCAGCTTCCGGTGGCATCGATCTGAGATAGCCGTTGCGCAACGTAAGCCAGGAAATACCCGTCGGCGGCAGGCACCAGAGGATCGCCCAGAAGGAGCGGTTGACGCCGCGATCCGATAGATCCAGGAACCGGAAACCGCGCGGGTCGAGCTTGATCAGCAGCCAGATGCCGGCGAGATAATATTGAACCTCTCTAAACCCCGGCATTCTCAAACCAACGTTCGATGAAGGTCTCGTAGATCGCCGTCAGTGTCTCCAGATCGGCAACCGCGACCCGTTCGTCGACCATGTGCATGGTCTGGCCGACAAGGCCGAATTCCACGACCGGGCAATAATCCTTGATGAACCGGGCATCCGACGTGCCGCCCGTGGTCGACAGCGCCGGCGGTGCGCCGGTGACGCTTTCGACCGCCGAGGACAGCGAGGCGATCAGCGCATTGTTGCGGGTCAGAAAAACATGGCTCGGGCGGTCGGCCCAGATGATCTCGTATTTCACTGGCGTGCGGCCCGGCCGCAACACCCCTTCCGCCGCTGCCGCATCGAGGCGCCGGATGATTTCAGCCCGCACCGTATCTGCCGTCCAGATGTCGTTGAAGCGGATGTTGAAGCTCGCAGAAGCCTTTGCCGGAATGACGTTCGTCGCCGGATTGCCGACATCGACAGTCGTCACTTCGAGATTGGACGGTTGGAAATTGTCCGTTCCGCCGTCAAAGGGCGGCTCCATCAGCGCCTGGGTGAGTTGCAGGATGCCGCGCACCGGATTGTCGGCAAGATGCGGATAGGCCGCATGCCCCTGCACACCATGCACGACGATCTTGCCGGACAGCGAACCGCGCCTGCCGATCTTGATCATGTCGCCGAGCTTGTTCGGATTGGTTGGCTCGCCGACGACGCAGGCATCCCATGTCTCTCCGCGCTCCGTCGCCCACCGCAACAGCTTGATCGTCCCGTTGATTGACGGGCCTTCCTCATCACCGGTGATCAAGAAGGAGATCGAGCCCTTCGGTGCGCCATGCTTTTCGACATGCCTGGCAACGGCAGCGGCAAAACAGGCAATGCCGCCCTTCATGTCGACTGCGCCGCGGCCGAAAAGCTCGCCATTGGCGATGTCAGCTGCAAAGGGCGGGTGAGTCCAGGCGTCGGCGTCACCGACAGGCACGACATCGGTATGGCCTGCAAACATCAGATGCGGCCCCTCGGTGCCGAGACGGGCATAGAGGTTTTCGACATCGGGCGTGCCGGTTTCTTTCGCAATCATTCGATCGACCTTGAATCCGAGCGGCGAAAGCATGGCTTCCAACGCGGAAAGCGCGCCGCCTTCTGCCGGCGTCACGGATGGGCAGCGGATCAACGTCTGAAGATTGGCAACAGGATTCGTGACGGTCATAGCGGTCGAATTATCCGGTGGGAATGGCAAAGACGTGGCAAGGCGCGATACCCCCTTGCCGAAAAAGACGCCGATTGTTTACCGAATCAACGCTGAGCTGTCATCAATCTCGGAGCAGTTCGTTGATGCCCGTCTTGGAACGGGTCTGCTCGTCGACGCGCTTGACGATCACGGCGCAATAGAGGTTCGGCGCCTGCTGGCCGTTTGCCATCGTCTTGTCGGATGGCAGCGAACCCGCAACGACGACCGAATAGGGCGGTACTTCGCCATAGCTGATCTCGCCGGTGGCGCGGTCGACGATCTTGGTCGACTTGCCGATGAAGACGCCCATGCCGAGCACCGAGCCTTCACGCACGATGCAGCCTTCGACAACTTCCGAACGCGCACCGATGAAGCAATTGTCCTCGATGATCGTCGGACCGGCCTGCATCGGCTCCAGAACGCCGCCGATGCCGACGCCGCCGGAGAGGTGCACATGCTTGCCGATTTGCGCACAGGAACCGACGGTCGCCCAGGTGTCGACCATCGTGCCTTCGCCGACATAGGCCCCGAGATTGACGAAGGACGGCATCAGAATGGCATTCGGAGCAATATAGGCTGAGCGGCGCACGACAGCGCTCGGCACGGCACGGAAGCCGGCAGCGCGGAATTGGTTCTCGCCCCAGCCTTCGAACTTCGAAGGCACCTTATCCCACCAGGTTGCCTGACCGGGACCGCCTTTGACGACTTCCATGTCGTTGAGGCGGAAAGACAGCAGCACGGCCTTCTTAAGCCACTGATTGACCTTCCAGGCGCCATCGGCGCCGCGTTCGGCCACACGTGCCTTGCCTTCATCGAGCAGGTTCAGAGCCGCCTCGACCGCATCGCGCACTTCACCCTTCGTCGACGTGTTCACATTATCGCGATTGTCGAAGGCAGTTTCGACGGTCTTTTCGAGGGATGCGAGGTCGATGGCGCTCATGGGAATTCCTTAAACTTCGATCATTATCGTGGAGACAGCGGAGTCTCCGGAATTGCGGTTGGCGGGTTGTCACCCGATCTACAGCATGCACCCGTAAAATGGAATGATTTTTCGGACAAGATCATATCTGGATTCAAGGCGTTATAGCGACATATCCGGTCACTTGTGACCGGTGATACTGAAAGGCATTTCGAAATGGCAAAGGCAAGAAACGGCGGCGGACGGCGCAGGGACGGGGTCTGGGATCCGTTAAAGAGCAGTTCGAGCGACAGGCAGCGCGCGGAAGCGGTTCCGAAGACGCCTCAGACGCTCTCGCCGGCCTATCGCCTTGCCTATGTGGACGAGGATTTCCTCTGCCGCGAGGAGTTGCGCCCGATCCGCCTGCAGCTCGAACTCCTGAAGGTCGAGATGATGATGGCCGAGCGCGGCATCGCGTCGACCGTCGTCATGTTCGGCGGCGCCCGTATTCCGGCGCCAGGCCAGAGCGCTTGGGCCGCCCGCAACGAAACGCAGCGTGCAAACCTCGAAGCCGCATCGGTCTATTACGATGAAGCCCGCAAATTCGCCCGCCTCTGCTCGCGTTATGCGGCCGGCTTCGACTTCCACGAATATGTCGTCGTCACCGGCGGCGGACCTGGCGTCATGGAAGCAGGAAACCGCGGTGCGGCGGATGAGGGAGCTCCTTCGATCGGTCTCAACATCGTGCTGCCGCATGAGCAGGCGCCCAATGCCTATGTAACGCCCGAGCTCAGCTTCAATTTCCACTATTTCGCAATCCGCAAGATGCATTTCATGGTGCGCGCCAAGGCCGTCGCCGTCTTCCCCGGCGGCTTCGGCACGCTCGACGAATTCTTCGAATGCCTGACACTGATCCAGACCGGCCGCATGGAACGTATCCCGCTGCTGCTCTTCGGTTCGAAGTTCTGGCACAGCATCGTCAATTTCGATGCACTGGCCGAATTCGGCACGATCGCGCCCGAAGACGTCAACCTGATCAGCTTCGTCGATACCGCAGACGAGGCCTGGAAGATCGTACAGGACTTCTACGAACACCGCGAATAGCAACTCCAACGCGGCAGCAAAAACCCTCTCCCCGCAAGCGGGAAGAGGGTTCCGGGTGAGAGGCACCCCTCGCGATATCTTGGAAAGAACAGTCGTCCCCTCTTAAAGGAAGGGCCGGTCCGGCATGTCGTCGATCGAGATCACGCCGTCCTTGTTGCTGTCCATACGATCGAAGAATTTGCTGAAAGCGTTCTCCGCCTCCTGCTTGCTGATCTGGCCGTTCTGATCGGTATCGATGCGGTGCATCATCAGCGAGGCGCCCATGATGCGGGCGCGCATCCCGTGACGACCGTCGCGGTCGGGGCGGCGATGATCATTGTTGTCGGCCATGTCAGGCGCGGCATTGTCATTCGCGTCGTCCTGTTTGGCCGAGGCGGTTTCACGGCGGGCCTTGAACTGTGCCTCGCGGTATTCGCGGATTTCGCCGGGGGTCAAAGAGCCGTCATGGTTGGTATCAATAGCGGCGAAGATCTTTTCCATGCCGTCGGTCGCTTCTTGCTTGGAAACCTGTCCGTCCTTGTTGGCGTCGAACTGCTTCAGCATACGCACAAAAGCGATTTCGCGGAAGGCTGCGCCACGCGGACCGCCCATCATGCCATGCCCCATTTTTCCGTGGTGGTCCGGACGATCGGGCCGGTCGCTAGGTGCTGCGAAGCTCGCCCCGGCGGCTGCGCCGAGAAGAAGAACAGAGGAAAGCGCCGTCAGGATAAGCTTGTTGCGGTACATATCAGTGTGTCCTTTCATAGGATGTCCCTTGCTACGAAAGGTAGGACCGAACCGCGCTGCGGCCCAGTTAAACATCTGTAAGACAGATGAAACTTTGGTAAGTTAGCCGGTAATCTTCTTCAGGAAATCAGCAAGATCGTCGGTGACGAAATCGATGTGATCGTCCTCGCCGCTCGTTTTCTCCCACCATTCCACGACCGTCTCTTCCAGATTGCGCGGGACGAGCAGAACCGTCTGCATGCCGAGAGCCTTCGGCACGGTGAGATTACGCGGCAGGTCCTCGAACATCGCAGCCTTGCCTGTCTCGACCTGCTTCAGCGCCGTGAACTTGTCATAGGTCGCCTGCGCCGGCTTCGGCAGGTAATCGGCCGCAACAATATCGAAAATGTCGTCGAAATGGTCGAGAATGCCGAGTGCGCCTGCCGTCGCCTGTGCATGCCGGACGCTGCCGTTGGTGAAGATGAACTTGCGCCCAGGAAGGGTCTTGATGGCTTCCGCGAGTTCCGGCTGCGGGGTCAGCGCCGAATAGTCGATCGCATGCGCCTTTTCGAGGAAGTCGTTGGGATCCACCCCATGATGGATCATCAGCCCCTGCAGCGTCGTGCCGTGATCGAGATAATATTGCTTCTGCAGCTTGCGGGCCTCGTCATGCTCCATCTGCAGGAGCGTCGAGACATAGGCCGTCATGTTCTTGTCGATCTGCGCGAAGAGATTGACGTGATGCGGGTAGAGCGTGTTGTCGAGGTCGAAGACCCACTCGGTCACATGCTCGAAATCGTTTTTGGTAGGCGTGCGGTCGATCTTTGTCATAGCAGCCCTTATGGCATGGTCGCGGCGTCGAGAAAATCACCAAGAGAAAATAGACGCCCGATTTTCGGCGGACGGCTGATGCGCGAGGTGCTAGAAAGCGGACATGTTTTTCGAACGCCCCAACGACGACACGCTCTACGATGCTCTGATCGCGCGCAGTGCGGATTATGAGGGCCAGGCCTATGTATGCGTAAAGACGACGGGCATCTTCTGCCGTCTGACCTGTCCGGCGCGTAAACCGAAGCGTGAAAACACCATCTTCTTCGATACGATCGCCGCTTGCATGCATTCCGGTTTCCGACCGTGCCAGCGCTGCAAGCCGCTGGAGCAGCCCGGTCGCGAACCAATCGTCGACATGTTGCTGGCGCGGCTCGACAGCGAACCGGAAGTCCGTTGGACCGAAGATGAACTTGTGCGCCGGGGATATGATCCATCGACCGTCCGCCGCGCTTTCAAACGAGCGCTCGGCATGACCTTCCACGATATCGTCCGCTATCGCCGGCTTGGCGAGGCCGCGCGACAGATCGCCGATGGTGCGCGTGTCATCGATGCGCAGCTCGACGCGGGATATGAATCGCCAAGCGGTTTCCGGGCGGCCTTCCAGCGGCTGGTCGGCAAAGCGCCGGCGCTCTCTCAGAACCGCGAACTGCTCTTTGCCGATTGGTTCGATACGCCGCTCGGGCCGATGGTGGCAGTCGCCGACAAGGCGCATCTGCATCTCCTCGAATTTCACGACCGCAAGGCTTTGCCGACCGAACTCGAAGCCCTGCAGAAGCGTGTCCGTTCCTCGGTCGCGATCGGCCGCACGCCGGTTATCGACCAGATCGAGGCGGAAATCAGGGACTATTTCGAAGGGCGGCTAACCACCTTCAAGACGCCGCTGGCGCTTGGCGGCACGCCTTTCGAAAAACATGTCTGGGCAAAGCTCGTTGACATTCCGATTGGCCAGACGCGCGCCTATGGCGATCTCGCAAGAGAGATGGAAAGGCCGGAGGTGGTGCGTGCCGTCGGCCGCGCCAACGGCGCCAATCAACTCGCGATCATCGTGCCCTGCCATCGCATCCTCGGCGCGGACGGGTCGCTGACGGGTTACGGGGGCGGGCTTTGGCGCAAGCAATGGCTGCTTCGGCACGAGGAAAAGATGAGTGCACAGAAGATGGAGAGGACAGCATGAACCAGATTGAGAAAGCCGAGCTTTTCGGCAAGCTGCATCGCAAGGGCACACCTGTCATTCTGTACAATATCTGGGATGCCGGAACGGCCAGGGCTGTGACGGAGGCCGGAGCAAAAGCCCTTGCGACCGGAAGTTGGTCCGTCGCGGCCGCCCATGGTTATGGCGATGGCCAAAAGCTGCCGATGGACGTGCTGATCGAGATCGCCCGCTCGATCACCGCAGTCAACGACTTGCCGCTTTCGGTGGATTTCGAAGGCGGCTATTCGACGGAACCGTCCGGTGCCGCGGCCAATGTCGCAAAGCTGATCGATGCAGGCGCTGTCGGGATCAATTTCGAGGATCAAAAGGTAGGCGAAGCTGGCCTCCATCCCATCGAAGCGCAGGCAGCACGCATCCGCGCCATCAGGGAAATGGCGGAGGGAAAGGGCATCAACTTCTTCATCAATGCCCGCACTGACCTCTTCCTGCAGGAAGGCGACGGCTCTAAGCATGCAGGGCTGGTCGATGCAGCGATCGAACGCGGCAGGGCCTATGCGGCAGCAGGCGCCAGTGGCTTCTTCGTCCCCGGCCTCATCGAGCCGGCTTTGATCGAGAAGGTCTGCGCGGCATCCACGCTGCCGGTCAACATCATGATGAAGACTGGTGCGCCGGATCCGGCGGCTCTTGCAAGGCTCGGCGTCTCGCGCATCAGCTATGGTCCCGGACCCTATCGGGTCATGATGGAAAAGCTGAAGGAAGCCGCGGCCGCGATCTATTCGGCGGTCTGATTGTTGTTGGCCAAGCTTTTCTGCGTGGCGATGGCCTGAGCTGTGAAATTTCGAATGATGGAAGAGCGCTCGTCGCGTCGGGTGGCGAGCGCCAGCCGTGCCGCAGGTGCTTCGCCCGCAATTGCAATGTAGCGAACGCCGGGGACATTGATCTTCGCCATTTCCGCCGGCACGATCGAGACGCCGAGACCGACTGCGACAAAGCTCGCGATCGAGGTGATCTGCGGCGCCGACTGGGCCAGCTGCGGTTCAAATCCCGCTCGCCGGCATGCGGCGATGATGTCGTCGAAGAAGCCGGCACCTGCCTCGCGTGGAAAAAGGACGAAGCTCTCGCCGGCCAGCGCGTCGAGGCGCAATGTCTGCGCCTCCGACAGCGGATGTCTTTCCGGCAGCACGATGATCATCGGATCTTCGGCCAGCAGCCGACATCGAACCTGAAGCCCATCGCCGCTGCCCGGACGGATAAAGACTGCGTCGAGTTCGTCCCTTTCGAGCCTCTCCAGCAGTTGCGCAGTGGGCGCTTCCTCAAGGCTGAATTCGACGGCCGCATATTTCTCGCGGAAGGCATTCACGATGGCTGGTACGACCGGATTGAAGACTGCTGAGCTGGTGTAGCCGACCCGGATCCGCCCGCTCTGGCCGCGCGCCGCGCGGATAGCGGATTGCTTGGCCTGTTCCGCCTGAAGCAAAATCGCCCGGGCCTCCGGCAGAAAAGCCTTGCCTGCCTCCGTCAGTTCCGCACCGTTCGACAGGCGGCGGAAAAGGGCCGCACCAATCTCGTTTTCAAGATCACGTATCTGATTGCTGAGCGGCGGCTGGCCGATGCCAACTTTCCGTGCGGCGCGCGTGAAATTGAGCTCTTCTGCGACGGCCATGAAATAACGAAGATGACGAAGCTCCATGTGATACTTTTAAGATATCGCCTTCACCTGCGCAATATATTGGAACTATCGCTTCTGGCCGCCACATGACGAGGAGAGCCGTTTTGCATGTTGCAGCGGCATCAGGACGGGAGTTCACGATGAGTTCGATGGAAAAGCAGTTTCTCATTACCGGTGTCAATTCAGGCTTTGGTCGTGCCTTTGCGCAGGCTGCGTTGGAAAAGGGCCACCGCGTGGTGGGAACCGTGAGGAATGCGGAAGCCGCAGCTCTGTTCGAGAGCCTGGCGCCCGGTCGCACAACGGCGGTTCGCCTCGACGTTACCGATATCGAGGCAATCGGACCGGCCGTTGCTGGTATCGAAAGAACAATCGGTTCGGTGGACGTCCTCATCAACAATGCCGGTTATGGGCATGAAGGGACTTTGGAGGAATCGCCGATTGAGGAAATGCGCCGGCAATTCGAGGTCAATGTCTTTGGCGCCGTTGGAATGATGAAGGCCGTTCTGCCGTTCATGCGCCGGCGGCGGGCCGGCCACATCATCAACATCACATCGATGGGCGGGTTCATCACCATGCCGGGCATCGCCTATTATTGCGGCAGCAAATTTGCGCTCGAAGGCATCAGCGAGGTTCTGGCAAAGGAAGTGAAGGCGTTTGGCATCGCAGTCACCGCGGTGGCTCCTGGCTCATTCCGCACCGACTGGGCGGGACGATCGATGATCCGCTCCGACAGGAGCATTTCCGACTATGATGCGATCTTCGATCCCATCCGTAGGGCACGCCAGGAAAAGAGCGGCAAACAGGCAGGTGATCCTCGCAAGGCAGCCGCCGCCGTGCTGGCACTGGTCGAGGCTGAAGATCCGCCGGTCCATCTCTTGCTCGGCGCCGATGCGCTGGCGCTTGTTCGCGACAAGCTGAAGAGCCTGAATTCGGAAATTGATGCCTGGGAAGATCTGACGCTCTCGACAAACTTTGTCGAAACATAAGAAAGGCGCCCGCAAGGGCGCCTTTTCGATCAGGGAACGATCAGTGTGCCGACGCCGTGCTCGGTGAAGATTTCGAGCAACACCGAATGGGCCGTCTTGCCGTTGAGGATAACAACACCCTGCACGCCGGCCTTGATGGCATCGATGCAGGTCTCGACCTTCGGGATCATGCCGCCGGAAATCGTGCCATCGGCAATCAGCGCATGCGCTTCGGCAACAGAAAGCTCCTTTATGAGCTTGCCCTGCTTATCGAGAACGCCGGGCACATCCGTCAGAAATAGCAGGCGCGTGGCGTTCAGCGCGCCGGCGATCGCGCCAGCGAAGGTGTCGGCGTTGATGTTGTAGGTCGCGCCGTCGCGGCCCGGAGCGACCGGCGCAATGACCGGGATCATCTCGGAGCGGGCAAGAAGGTCGAGCAGCGTACGGTCGACTTCGACCACTTCGCCCACGAAACCGAGATCGAGAACGCGCTCGATGTTGGAATCCGGATCCTTGACGGTCTTGCGCGCCTTTTCGGCGAAGACCATGTTACCGTCCTTGCCGCAGAGGCCGATCGCCCATTCGCCGGTCTGGTTGATCAGCGCGACGATTTCCTTGTTGATCGAGCCGGCGAGTACCATCTCGACGATCTCGACCGTCTTCTGGTCGGTAACGCGCAACCCGCCTTCGAATTTGGATTCGATACCCATCTTCGTCAGCATCGCGCCGATCTGCGGGCCGCCGCCATGGACGACGATCGGGTTGACGCCGGACTGCTTCAATAGTGCGATATCGCTGGCGAAGGCCTTGCCGAGCTCGGGATTGCCCATGGCATGGCCGCCATACTTCACGACGATCGTCTTGTTTTCGTAGCGCTGCATGAAGGGCAGCGCCTGTGCGAGAAGACGTGCCTGGATTTCGCTTTCGGACTCGTTCATGGGGGACCCCGCGGAATTGATCGCGGCCTTTTATCTCAAGTTTTTGACAGATGGAATAATCCGGCACGCAATAGTTTTTCGTATCTAAGGCCGACCTGGGAACCTGCCAGTTCATATTGAAACGTTTGAGCTCGAAATCGTTCACTTGAGGCGACATGACTGGCGATTTGCAGATTTAACCGGCCGCGTGGTGCGCGGCGACCGCAAGGCGCTCGATTTTTCCAATGACGGTTCCGATCCTGAAGCGCAAGTCGTGATTAATGATGAGGAAAGGCGGATTGACACCTGCATGGAAGAGTTGGAAGCTGGTCGTGCGGTCGCGGTGAAACGGGCTTATGTCGAAGGACTAAGCTCTCAGGAACCGGCCGATCAGTTTGGTGTCCCGCTGAATACGATGCGGACATGGCTAAGAGCAGCCTGCTGAAACTGAGAGAGTGCATGGAACGATGACATCGCCCGACAAAAGCAAGGGAGACCGCTCCCGGGATGAGGTTCTTGCCGGCGAATATGTGCTGGGCGTCCTCTCCCTTCAGGATCGCAGGATCGTTGAGGAGCGCATGCGCCGTGACCGGCCGTTTGCCGCCATCGTCAGTCGCTGGGAGGTCAACCTCTCCAGCTTCAACGACGAATATGGCACGGCTGCTTCGAACCGCGAGACCTTCAAGCAGATCGAGGCGCGCCTCTTCGCCGATGCAGAAAGTGGGCCGCGCCTTTCGTACGGGCTATGGAATTCCGCCGTTTTCTGGCGCTCGCTGACATTTGCCTCGCTCGCGGTCACCCTGGGCGTCATCGCCTTTGCTTCCGGTCTCGTGCCCCAGCCTCCGGCATCGCCGCCGCTGGTGGCGAACCTGTCTGGACAGAACAGTCAGGTCAACCTGACGGCTTTCTACGAAATCCAGAGTGGCCGATTGAAGATCGTGCCGGTTGCGGCCGGCAAGCCGGAGGAGAAATCCCTGGAGCTCTGGCTCGTGCCGGGTAGCGGAACGCCCCATTCTCTCGGCGTTTTCCAACCGGGCATGAATGGTGAACTGATCATCCCGACCGGTATGCGCAGCCAGATTTCCGATGGCGCGACGCTGGCCGTCAGCCTGGAGCCGTTCGGTGGCTCGCTCACACACCAGCCGTCAGGCCCGATTATCGCCAGCGGGCCGATCCACAGGCCGTAAACGAAGATCTGTTCCTAAAACTCTTCTGCAGCGTCTCCGCGATTGCCGATATTCGGGCAGACCAGCGGCTTCGAAGCGCCTCTTTACTTCCAGTTGCTGACGCCGACTGTTTCGGCAATCGCCTGCCGCAGTTCGTCCAATCCTTCGTTCTTCTCCGAGGAGGTGGAAAGCACGGCCGGATAGGCGGCAGGGCGCTTGCGGATCTTCTCCGATGTTTCGGCAACCAGCTTCGGCACCGCAGGCGCCTTGATCTTGTCCGTCTTCGTCAGCACGATTTGGTAGGAGACGGCCGCCTTGTCGAGCAGCGTCAGCACGTCGTCATCATTCTTCTTGATGCCGTGGCGGCTGTCGATCAGCACATAGACGCGCTTAAGCGTCGAGCGGCCGCGCAGATAGTCGAAGACGAGCTTCGTCCAGTTGTCCACCTGTTCCTTCGGCGCCTGTGCATAGCCATAGCCAGGCATGTCGACCAGCGCCATCGGCGGCAGGTCGTCGCCCTCGCCGGAATAGCCGTCGGGAACGAAGTAGTTGAGCTCTTGCGTCCGGCCCGGCGTATTGGAGGTGCGCGCCAGACCTTTCTGGCCGACGAGCGCATTGATCAGCGATGATTTGCCGACGTTCGAACGGCCGGCGAAAGCGACTTCCAAGGGGCCTTCCGGCGGAAGGAACTTCATGGAAGGCACGCCGCGGATGAAGATCCAGGGGTGGCCGAAGAGCGGCTTTGCGATTTCAGTCATGCGAGTTCTGCAATCTCCGGGTCAGGAATGAAACCGGCTTCGTGTTTTTGAGGTGGGTTGTCAAGGTTTCGTCTGGCTCGGCCTTCTCGCAGCCCGAAACAAAAAGCCCCGCCGGAGCGGGGCTTCTCGACTATTTGGATGGTGCCGGTTTTCGCTTGAACAGGCTCTTCAGATTGGCGAAGAGCTCTACTTTCACGCCGTGACGCTTCATGATGACCGACTGCTGGATGACCGAAAGCGTGTTGTTCCAGGCCCAGTAGATCACGAGGCCCGCCGGGAAGCTTGCTAGCATGAACGTGAAGACAAGCGGCATCCAGTTGAAGATCATGGCCTGCGTCGGATCGGGCGGGGTCGGGTTCATGCGCATCTGGAAGAACATGGTGACACCCATGATCAGCGGCCAGACGCCGAGATGGAGGAAGGTCGGAGCTTCGAACGGCAGCAGGCCGAAAAGATTGACGATCGTCGTCGGATCCGGCGCTGAAAGATCCTTGATCCAGCCGAAGAACGGCGCGTGGCGCATTTCGATGGTGATGTAAATCACCTTGTAGAGCGAGAAGAAGATCGGGATCTGCAGGGCCACCGGCCAGCAGCCGGCGATCGGATTGATCTTCTCTTCCTTGTAGAGCTGCATCGTCGCCTGCTGCAGGCCCATGCGGTCGTCGCCGAATTTCGCCTTCAGCTCTTCCATCTTCGGCTGCATGCGCTTCATGTTCGCCATCGAAGCATACTGCTTGCTGGCGAGCGGGAAGAACAACGCCTTGACGACGATGGTCGTGCAGAGGATTGCGACACCGAAATTGCCGAAGTAGCGGAAGAAGAAGTCCATCAGCTTGAACATCGGCTTGGTGATGAAATAGAACCAGCCCCAGTCGATCAGGCGGTCGAAGCGCGGGATGTTGTAGCTCGCTTCGTAACCGTCGATGACCGGAACTTCCTTCGCACCGGCAAACACCAGGTTCTTGAGCTCGACCGACTGGCCGGGCGCCACCGTGACGGCGTCTTGCTTATAGTCCGCCTGGTAGCGCGGCTGCCCGTCGGTGAAATGTGAGAAGCGTGCGTCATAGGCTGCCTGCTGCGGCGGGACGATTGTCGCGGCCCAATATTTGTCAGTAATACCGAGCCAGCCGCCGGTGGATTTTGCCGGAGTAACGGCTTCCTTCTCAACCGCCGTATATTTGCTCTCGATCAGACCGTCGTCACCGATGACGCCGATGAAGCCTTCATGCAGAACGTAGACGGACGGCGTCGTCGGCTTGTTGTAGCGCGTCACGCGACCATAGGAGGAGAGCGAGACAGGCGCCTGGCCGGCATTCTGGATCTTGTCCGTGACCGTGAACATATAGCGCTCGTCGACGGAGATCGTGCGGGCAAAGGTAATGCCCTTGTCATTGGTGTAGGTCAGCGTGACAGGAGTCTTTTCGGTAAGCTTGGCGCCCTCCGGTGCGGTCCAGACGGTGGCTGGGCCGGGAACGGCGCCTGTCGTGTCGCTGCCGATATAACCGAGTTCGGTGAAGTAGCCGTCCTTGGTGTCGGCCGGCGAGAAAAGCGTGATGATCGGGCTCGAGTCGTCTACCGTCTCGTGATAGCCCTTGAGTTTCAGATCGTCGAGGCGGGCCCCGGCGAGGTTGATGGAGCCGGAGAGCGCCGCGGTGTCGATGACGACACGCGGGGTCTTTGCAAGTGCTTCTTCGCGGGTCGCGGTCGCTGCGGCCTGACCCGACGGGGCGGCACCGTTCGTCTGGGCGCCCTGGCCGGTTGCTGCCGGTTGCTGCGTCTGCTCGGTCTGCTGTTGTGCCTTCTGGGCTTCCTGAGCCTTGCGCTGAGCTTCGATGCGCGGGTTCATATAGAGGAACTGCCAGCCAAGGACGATCAGCACCGAGAGAGCGATCGCAATGAAGTAATTGCGGTTGTTTTGCATCATACGTTCCTGGGGCGCTCGTCTTTCGGGCGCCGGTGTTTCGGCCTGGTTTCCACGCGGGCTTTCAGTTCCGCGGCCAGTTCATGAAAGGACGCCGTCAATACGTCCCTGCGGGCGACAACCACATAGTCGTGTCCGGCCTGCATTGCAAACCCTGCATGAAGCCGCACCGCCTCTTTCAGGCGTCGCCGCATGCGGTTTCGTTCAACCGAGTTGCCATGTTTTTTGGTGACTGTGAAGCCGACACGGGCTTCGCTGTCTTCTTCCTTGCGGTTCAGGACCTCGAGAAGGAAGAGACCGCCGCGGCGCTTTTCGCCCTCGCGGACCGCAAGAAATTGCGGGCGGCTCTTGAGCCGCCCGACAATCTTTTTGTTTTCTTTGGTCTTCAAGTCGCCCGCCATGTTCTATCGGGCAAATCCGGCCTTAGGCCGAAAGACGCTTGCGGCCGCGAGCGCGGCGAGCAACGATGACCTTGCGGCCGCCCTTAGTGGCCATACGCGCACGGAAACCGTGGCGGCGCTTGCGAACAAGCTTCGAGGGCTGATAGGTACGCTTCATTTATTTAAAACACCGCGGAGTGCGGCCCTTCTTGGATTTGCATAATGCAAGGAGCGTGGTTTTTCGAACGGGCGAGGTCATGAAAGACCTTTAAATGACCGGACGTGCGGCGGCTTATACGGATGAAGTCCGCCAAAGTCAATTATCCAGGCGGATTCTCTGAATGCGTTCGGCGGATAGCAAGATTTCGCACTACGGTATTAACCAATGCGGTGGCTCACTATATAGTTGTATATTCGGCTTGAAACACCGGAAAACTTCCAGGCGCAGCGTTTCTGCGTTGAATTTATTCGATTATGGACGCTGGATAATCCGCACAACGGTAAGTGTAGGTAATTTCTTGTAGTCGATATTGTTAATATTCGAAATACAACATTAACGAATTTATCCGATCTTTCAGCGCATGGCTGGAATTTGCTTCCAGGCGCTGTGTAAGGTGAGGGAGCGTTCGTTGAAAATCCGCGGCAAAATCAATCTTCTTGTTTCCGTTATGGGCGGCGTTGCGCTTTTGATCGGTGCCACCGCGCTGTCGGCGATGAGCGAGTACAGCGCGAACTTGACGGCTTACGAGCATGCGGCGGCTCGCGCCTATGCCGGAGAACGCCTTAACCGCTTTGTCACCGCTGTCGTCATGGAATCGCGGGGTCTTTATGCTGCAAAGAGCCTTGAACAGACGCCGGCCTTCGGCAAAGGACTGATGGCTGACTTGGACGAGATCGACAAGGTCATCGCTGGCTGGGCGCCGCTGGTGCCTGACAGTCAGAAGGATTCCTTCGCCAAGCTTGTGGACCGTGCCAATGAATTCCGCACTTTCCGCACGGAAACAGCTCGCCTCGGCACGCAGGTAAGCCCCCAGGCAGCCAACGAGCAGGGCAACAACGATGCCAACCGGGCCAACCGCAAGGCCTTCCAGGCGGAGATCGACGCCATCGTCAACACCGATAAGGCAGAGCTGACGCGGGTCAACGATGAGATCGAGGCCTTCCGCAGCTGGATCCTGATGCTGGTCTTGAGCATCACCGGTATCGGCATTGCAGCCGGCGTCGGTATGGGCTTCTATATCGGTACCAGCCATCTCAGCCGGCCCATCAAGAAAGTCACGCACGCGATCAAGGAAGTCGCAAACGGCAATTTCCAGGCCGATGTGCCTTTTGCCGGCCGCAAGGACGAGATCGGCGAAATGGCGGCCGCTGTCGCCGTCTTCAAGGAAAACGGCCTCGTCATCCAGCGCATGAACGCCCAGGAAGCGGCCATGCGTGCAAAGAGTGACGATCTGCAGTCCAGCATGTCCGTCGTCGTGGCGGCCGCTGCCGCCGGTGATTTCAGCCAGCGCATCGATAAGGACTATGAAGACGAAAGCCTCAACCAGTTCGCAGGCAATATCAACAAGCTGCTGTCGAGCGTCGATGCCGGCGTCGACGAAACCCGCCGTGTCATCGCAAGCCTTGCTGAAGGCGACTTGACGCAGACCATGCGCGGTCAGTTCCAGGGCGCCTTTGCCGAACTGCAGAAAAACGTCAACAGCACGTTCGTCACGCTGCAGACGACCATGCGCGAGGTACGCGAGACGACCGAAGCGATCAACAGCAATACCAGCGAACTCCGGAACGCCAGCGACGATCTTTCCAAGCGTACGGAACAGCAGGCTGCCGCACTGGAGGAAACCTCCGCTGCTCTCGATGAGATCACTGCCGTTGTTCAGAATTCGACCGAACGTGCGCATGAAGCGACGATCATGGTTTCGGAGGCGAAGGACAATGCCGGCCGCTCCGGTGTCGTGGTCCGCAACGCCGTCGATGCCATGGGCCGTATAGAGCAGGCTTCCCGCGAAATCAGTCAGATCATCAACGTCATCGATGAAATCGCCTTCCAGACCAACCTGCTGGCGTTGAATGCCGGCGTCGAGGCCGCCCGCGCCGGAGAAGCCGGTAAGGGTTTCGCCGTGGTGGCGCAGGAAGTGCGCGAACTCGCCCAGCGCTCCGCAACCGCCGCAAAGGACATCAAGGCGCTCATCACCAAGTCAGGCGACGAAGTGCAGGTCGGCGTCAAGCTTGTTCAGGCGACGGGCGAAGCTCTCTCGGAGATCGAGACGCGGGTCATCGCCATCAACGATCATATCCATTCGATCGCGACCGCGGCGAAGGAACAGTCGACCGGCCTCAAGGAAGTCAATACTGCCGTCAACCAAATGGATCAGGTGACCCAGCAGAACGCCGCGATGGTGGAAGAGACCTCGGCTGCGACCCACAAGCTGTCAGCAGAAGCCGACGGCCTCGTACGCCTCATCGCCCGCTTCAAGGTCTCCAACGAGGCACCCGTTGCCGTTGCCCGCCAGCAGCATCACCAGCCGGTCGCCTCTCCGGCGCGCCGCGCGATTGGCCGCGTTGCGCGCGCCTTCAGCGGCAATGCCGCAGTTGCCGAGCAGAACTGGGAAGAGTTCTGATAGCCTCCATGAACGGAATCGGGACGCCGCTTTCGGGCGGCGTCTTCGTTTTGTGACGACTTGCCGCTCCTCGCAAAGATTTGAAAGCGGACTATTCTCGTCTATATAAGAGCTCATTCGGATGGCGGCCTTTCGCCGCACGGACAAGACGAGATGCCTGTTCAAGACCAGGGCGAGAGTTCCAAAGCAGAAAACATAGCGGCCGGCGAAACTGCCAGGGGTTTTTATCCGCGTGCCGGCATGTTCAGCCGCCTGTCGGGCAAGCTGCTCTGGCTAACCGTCTTTTTCATTATGCTGGCGGAAATCCTGATCTTCTTTCCCTCGATCGCGAGCATGCGCGTGCGCTGGCTGGAGGATCGGCTGAATACCGCCGCCGCTGCGGCAATCGTCATCGATGGCCTGCAGCCCGTGGAGCTGCCGCGCGCGCTGCAGAAAGAGACGCTGGAAGCGACCGGCACCAAGGCGATCGTGTTGCGCAAGGAGGGCACTTCCCGCCTGCTCGCTATGAGCGAGATGCCGACCTCCGTCGATGAATCCTACGACCTCACCGATATCCCGCCATTGACCGCTATGCGCGATGCGCTGGACACTTTGATCTTCGGCGGCAATCGCATGATCCGCGTCTACGGACCGGTGGGCGAGACGAATACCGGCGTTGAAGTGGTGATGAAAGACCGGCCGTTGCGCAAGGCAATGCTCGTCTATGCCCGCAACGTGCTGCTGCTGTCGATCCTGATCTCGCTCTTTACTGCGACACTGATCTTCTTCGCCATCAACCGCATTCTGATCCGCCCGATCCGCAGGCTGACGGGCAGCATGCAGCAATTCGCCTCCGATCCGGAAAATCCGTCGCATGTCTATATCGGCGATGGCGGCCGTGATGAACTGGCCGTTGCCGGGCGCAATCTCACCTCCATGCAGCTCGAACTGCAGAAGACGCTGAAGCAGCAGAGGAACCTTGCAGCTCTCGGCCTCGCGGTCTCGAAGATCAATCACGACATGCGCAACATCCTGGCGTCCGCCCAACTCATGTCCGACCGCCTCGTCGATGTCGACGATCCCATGGTGAAGAGTTTCGCGCCGAAGCTGCTGCGCACGATCGATCGTGCCGTAGGCTACACGACCGAAGTCCTCTCTTACGGCAAGGCGACCGAATCGCCGCCGCACCGCCGCCGTATCCGCCTTTATGAGCTGATCCAGGAGGTGAAGGATATCCTTGCCATCGAGCCGCAGAGCGGTGTCGAGTTTATCGAACAGATGGGGCCGGATCTGGAAGTGGACGCCGATAGCGAGCAGTTGTTCCGGATCATCCACAATCTCTGCCGCAACGCGCTGCAGGCGCTGACTTCGCCGGGCGAGCAGGGGCCTGGGATGGTCAGGCGCATCACGGTCGCCGCCCAGCGCGTCGGCAGCGTCGTCAGCATCACCATAGATGATACAGGTCCCGGCATGCCGCTGAAGGCGCGCCAGAATCTGTTTGCGGCCTTCCGCGGTTCGGCCCGCTCCGGCGGCACTGGGCTCGGCCTCACCATCGCCCGCGAGCTGGTGCTGGCCCATGGCGGCACCATCGCACTTGTGGAAAAGCCTTCGGTCGGCACGCAGTTCCGTATCGAAATTCCGGATCGCCCGGTTTCGTTGGAAGATTACCGCAGCCGGTCGCACGCCGAAAAGTGATGCAATTTCCGCAAGCGAGTCTTGCCGGACCAAAGTCGCGATTTTTTTCGAATTGCTCTTGCATTGCCCGAAAAGACCCTTTAGAGAACCGCCCACGCAAGCGGCATGGCCGCCACTGCAGACGCACCCGTAGCTCAGCTGGATAGAGCACCAGACTACGAATCTGGGGGTCAGGAGTTCGAATCTCTTCGGGTGCGCCATCTCCCAAATTTATGACTTCATGCGAGTGGCTACGCCATTACGTGGCGCCGTCAAAGGCGATTCGCGTCGATTTCGATCGATCCTTCCCCTGCTATATCGGCGTCCGGCGCGAAACCGGGCACGGGTCAACGGCTGATCGGTTTTGCCGCCAGTCAGTTGTCTGACCGTCGCCTTCCCGCGGACTTCTTGGTCCGATGAAGTGCGCGCATCGACGAACAGGCCCAATTTGGTTCGGCAGGTCATCGACGTGCCGCGTCGCGATGGCCGACACGCACACCAATTTCGTCCAGAACTTGGACGAGCCGACCTTCGATGCCGGTCTCCGCGCTTGGTGCACGCCACGCCACGAAGCCGTCGGGGCGAATCAGAACGGCGCCGCCATCGCCCACGCCGTAGGCGCTAGGCCAACGTCCTTCCGGGGCATCGAGATCGCCGGATGAGCCAAAGACATGGCAAGCAAGTGGAACGCCAGCGCTTTCGCGCAGGCGATCCGCCGCGGCATGCCAGTTCGCATCGTCTGCAAGCAGCACGAAGTCGCGCCCGAACAGATCCAGCGTCGAGAGCTTTTCGCCCTCGCGCTCGATGACGAGATGCGGCGCGCGGGTGCCGGGAAGGCCGGCGAGTTCCGCGACCGGTTCGAACGACCGGTCGGGAGCAGCGGCTTCAGGCATCAATGCGCCGGTATCGTAGCGTTGCCCGAACACGACATCGTAGTCATCCACGATGTCGACGGCAGGTGGCAACCGCCCTGGAGGATCCTTGAACCACTGCTGCAAGCGCGCGAGCGCCTGCGCCAGCGTCGAGGCGATCACCGGCCGGCGCTCCGCATCATAAGAGTCGAGTAAGCTGGCATTCGCCTCACTGCGAACGACCATGGCGAGCTTCCAGGCCAGGTTATGTGCATCGTGTACGCCCGAATTGCCACCGAATGCCCCGGTCGGTGGCATGAGATGTGCAGCATCACCGATTAGAAAGCAGCGGCCCGCGCGGAAACGGTCGGCAACGAATGCCGCCATCTCCCAGGACCGCGCATCGACCAGCTCAGCCTTGATGCCCGATCGGCCGGCCGCCTGTTCGACGAGATCCCGGCAACGGTCGCGGTCGAAGTCCTCCGGTTGCTCACCCCTTTCCGGAAAATATTGCTGCGCCAGCAGCCAACGTCCGCCAGGACGCGGCGTGATAGTGGCGTTGAGGTCGCTGACGAAGCAGGATGTAAAAGGTCTGCCGCCGATCTCGGGAGACAAGTCGGTGTCGAAGATGATGCTCATCCAGTGCTGCAACACGCCTGGTCCTTTCCTGTCGATACCGAGCTTTTCGCGCAGCGTGCCGTTGGCGCCATCAGCGGCAATCAGATAGTCGGCGACGACTGTTTCCTCCTTTCCTGTTTCGCGATTGCGGATGACGGCGTGAACAGTGGCGGGGTCCTGCTCCAAGGACGAAAAGTCGGTGTTGAAGCGAATGTCCGCACCGCCCCTCTCCGCGTAATGACGCAGGATGGCTTCCAGCACATGCTGGTCGCAGGTTGCAGGTTGTGTGGGACTATAGGAGCTGGCGTCGGACCATGCCGGACCGGCCCATCGAATATCCGGATCGGCAAGGTTTCTTGCCCGTGCAATGCCGCCCCCTTGCTGGTCGCCGGTGCGTTTAGCGCGAATTTCGTTCTCCAGACCGAGACAACGGAATATCTCCATGCTGCGCGGCGAGATGCCGGCGAACTTGTACTGGATCGAAGTGTCAGCATGGCGCTCCACCACCATGCAGCCCATACCCTGATGGGCGAGGAGCGCGGCGGCCGTAAGGCCGTTCAGGCCGCCGCCGATAATCAGAACCGGGATATGCGTGCTCATGCGTTTCTCCTATGTTTGGGATACGACAGGTCCGTTCCCGGCTAAGCCAGGTTGCAAATGGAGATCTATTAGTTTGATTGACAAAAATATTTGATGAATCAAAATATGTCAAGATAGCAGCCCTGGAGCCGAGACATGACACCCCCTCGCGATGCGTCCAACCGTGCCGATGAAGCCTGGCGCTTGATGTTCAGCTTTCTGATGAGTTCGGCGCCGCAGCGTCTGGCGGCGCAGCAGAGGCTTGGGCTGACGCCGAACGATTCCCGCGCTCTTTTTTCGCTTGGAGCGGACGGCAAGCCGATCGGAGAATTAGCACGCGAATGGGGCTGCGACCCCTCGACCGCAACCTGGCTGGTAGACCGGCTGGAGCGATCCGGCCTGGCCGATCGTATCCCATCGTCAAGCGATCGACGTGTGAAGCTCGTGCGGGCAACCGGAAAGGGGGCTGAAACGAAGACCGAATTGCTGGCTGCCTATCATCAGCCGCCACCAGAGTTGGCAAGCCTGTCGGAGAGTGATCTGGACGCACTCGTCAGGATTTTCGGGAAACTGGATGTCGAAGGCGCTTGATCGCACTGCCCACTTCTAGCTTGACAGAAAGAGGATGCGGCGGCGCAAATCGACTGCCTGCATGAAATGCTCCTGACCATCACGGCCCTTTCCAGCCGCGAGTTCAACCACGACGTCAGCAGTGCAAGGAAATCTGCGAGAAACGGTGGCACCTCCTGCCTAGTTTCGCGCAACCTTCGGCGTCTATCTGCGGAAGCGATGGATTATGTCAGGCGAAGTGGCGGAGGATTGCATGAAGACGAGAATTGTTAGCATGGCTGGTCTCGTCGCGATGATGGCTGCTCTGGCAGGCTGTATCGATCGCGCCAATGCGCCGGTGCTCGTGCCGGTCGCCTCACCTGTCAATCCGCCCGGTGTCACTCACAGCCTGTGTATGTCCGATGCCAATGCCATGTATGATGAGGCGAACAAGCAGTACGACCTGCGTGCGCAGATGACCGGCCATCGCGATGCCGTGGAACGGCAAACCAATGCAAGCGGCGCCGCCCATCGGCAATACCTCTCGTGCGTCGCAAGCCAAGGCTACCGTCCTTTATACCCGAATTGAGAACAGTGAATTCACGCACCCGATGAATTGTCGCCGGCGATTGCTCTCGGGGCTTTTGCAATCGCACTTTTTTGATTTTTTGTGTCTTCCAGTCACCCCCGATCGCCTGCAATCACAAGTGCAGGAAACTGCGTGTGATGGCGGAACTCCACCCGCGCAGAACGCATTTTTCATAGGTAAATCCAGTAAGGAGGATTTATCATGGAAATGCTCAATATGGCTCCGTCCGCCTTTGCGCTCAGCGCTCTTCTCGCCCTCTCGTCTACAACTCCCGCGCTGGCGGCGCCCGTTCAGCAAACCCGGATCCCCGTCCCGACGAATGTGGAAATGGCGCAATATAAAGCCCATACCGCTTATTGGCATGGCTATCGCGGCTCCGCTACGGAACGCCCTGGTACCCGCCGTCATTCAGATGGCTTCTGGTATCCGCTTGCTGCGTTCGGCGTCGAAGCCGGCACCACGGGTTCGATTGTCCGTAACCCCGAGAACCGATCCACACATAAAACGATGTGCAACCCCACGTTTGGTGGCTCCGTCGGTCCCGGCAGCATGCCGTGCGACAACGGCTATTGAGCCGGCAAAGGAAAGGGCGGCCGCGAGCCGCCTTTTTCTTGCGCGCTGCCGAATCTCACGTATCCGTGATCGCTGTTGCAGCGCGGTAGAATATGACAAATCCGCTTCCTAGCTCCTTGGCGTAAATTCCAACGATCCCCCCAAGGAGATATGAAATGATCAATGTGGTGAAGAATGGTTTCGTGGCCGTGGCCTTTGGCGCAATCATCAGCGTTTCGGCATTCGCATCTGCCAACGCAGCTCCGGCTCAACAGCAACAGGTCGTGAAGCAGCACAAAAACACCAACGCCCGCAACGAGCCCCGCACGACCGGTTCCGTCAACGGCGCATCCAGCGGCTCGGCGCCTTATCAGTATAGCCCGAAGAAGCCGCTCAACATGGCTTGCGGCGTTCGCTTCAACCCGACCAGCAGCTCGGGCTGCAACTACTGAGGCAGTTTGCAGGCATAAGGCGCAGGACAATGGGACTGACGTCCCTGCAGCGAAAGAGGGCAGCCTTCACGGCTGCCTTTTTCGTTCCAGCCTCACGGTGTCGGAGGAAAGACTGGTGACATCTTCAACTATCTGCCACTGCTTCCCCGGCGCCTGAAAGGGGGCAGTGGCGTTCAGGTTTTGGAATTATTGCATTAACTGCAAATATGCATTAGATATGAAAATATACGAAATGTTGTTGGAAACAGGCACCCACCAAGACGATGGGTTGACGGGGCTGCCTTCAAATCGCCATGCTGCAGACGATCGTCGCATCGATAGTCAATCGCATTTCAGACAGGTGGGATAATCATGATCGCAAACGGTGCATTCTCAGATTTCCTGCATTTTTTCCGTTCCTGGCTGAGCAACCCGCTGAGGGTGGCCGCCATCGCGCCCTCTGGCGACTCGCTTGCGCGCATCATGACCAGCGAGATCGCTGCTCTGGATGGTCCGATCATCGAGCTTGGCCCGGGCACCGGCGTCTTTACTCGCGCGCTGCTTACGCGTGGCATCAGCGAGTGCGACCTGACGCTCATCGAATACGGTCCTGAGTTCATCGGGTCGCTTCAGAAGCGCTTCCCCGACGCGCGTATCCTGCAGATGGATGCCAGCCATCTGGCGCAGGCCAATATTTTCGAGGGTGAACCCGTTGGTGCGGTCGTCAGCGGTCTGCCGCTGCTTTCCATGTCGCCGCGCAAGATCGCCTCGATCCTTGCCGGCGCCTTCGTCTATATGCGGGCCGGCGGCGCCTTTTACCAGTTCACCTATGGACCGCGCTGTCCCGTGCCGCGTCCGATCCTCGACCGCCTGGGCCTGAAGGCCACGCGTATCGGCGGTACGGTTCGCAACCTGCCGCCGGCCTCCGTCTATCGGATTTCACGCCGCAGGCCGCTTGAGCTCTCGCGTGAGCGTTTCAAATATCGTAGCGGCGGAGTGGATATGGAGATCGCCGCTGAAGCGGACGACTGAATGACAGCTGATGGAAATGACCGAGAAGAGACAGCCTGAAGCCGTCGAGGGCAGGCGTGAGCGCAAGCGTCGTCAGACCCGCGAGCGCATCGAACAGGCAGCGATTACCCTCTTTATGGAGCGCGGCTTCGACGCGACCACCATCGAGGAGATTACCGAGGCAGCTGATGTCTCGAAGCGCAGTTTCTTCGATTATTTCCCGTCGAAGGAAGAGGTTGTCTTCGCCTGGCAGGATTCCTTCGCTGATCGCCTGATGACGGCGATTGCCGCACGTCCGGCCGGCGAATCCCCCATCAAGGCCGTTGAAGAAGCCCTTATTGCCACTGTAACCACCTCGGCTGACGAGCGCGCTCTGGCGCTCAGCGAACTGATCCATCGCACGCCAACCCTCAAGGCCCGTGATCAGCTCAAATATGCCAAGCTGGAGCAGAAGCTGACCGAGGCGCTG
Organism: Rhizobium sp. BK377; assembly: GCF_014193935.1. Lineage (NCBI taxonomy): Bacteria > Pseudomonadati > Pseudomonadota > Alphaproteobacteria > Hyphomicrobiales > Rhizobiaceae > Rhizobium > Rhizobium sp. BK377. Next base: position 1,324,304 of record NZ_JACIAC010000001.1, on the reverse strand, counting down.
GTCACCCGCAGGGGCGGTGATCCGGATGCACTAGTGCACATGCGCTTGCTTTCGGCCGTTGTCATCGGCGCGCTGCGCGTTGGCGGGGAGCTCTGGCAGCAGCGTGCGCCGGATACTGCGACCGAAAGCGCCTCTATGGAAGTCTTCGCACGCGGGATTTTTGACGAGCTCTGGAAGATGCTGGCCGAATTCGGCGAAGAAGCAAAACCCGGTTCTAGGGAATTCCACGCCTAGACGATCACTTTCTGTTGCGGTGCTTTCGATCGGTACTTTCGTAGGAACTCGATAAGGCGCGTCGAAGATCGACGATGAACGAACTGCGCCGCCAGCTTGAGATCAACATTTCCGGTCCGGCGGCTGTCATGGAGGTAGTCCCGCCCTATATGTGCACTGTTGCTTGGGCGTGGCGCGATCAGCCCCGTTCGCGAGAAGCTCGGCTTTCTCAAGACCGAATCCGACGCCTGGGAGCAGGTTTCCAGCTCCACCGATTTTGAATGATTTATTGACCAAGAGAGGAAGAGACGATGAGCGATTACAATGCAGCGAAATCCGGTACCTTCAAGATTGGTGGCGATATGGAGGTCAACCGTCTCGGCTTCGGCGCCATGCGCGTCACCGGCGACGGTATTTGGGGCAATCCTGCCGACCGCGATGAATCGATCCGCACCCTGAAGCGTCTGCCGGAACTCGGCATCAACTTCATCGATACGGCCGATTCCTATGGCCCTGACGTTTCCGAATGGCTGATCAAGGAGGCGCTTTACCCCTACAAGAAGGGCCTCGTCGTCGCCACCAAGGGCGGCCTCACGCGCCATGGCCCAAACATCTGGCTGCCGGTCGGCCGCCCGGAATATCTGGTCCAGCAGGTGCATAAGAGCCTGCGCAACCTCGGTGTCGAGCAGATCGATCTCTGGCAGCTTCACCGTATCGACCCGAAAGTGCCGGCCAAGGAGCAGTTCGACACCATCAAGTCGCTGCTCGATTCCGGCTTGATCCGACATGCCGGCCTCAGCGAAGTCTCGGTCGCCGATATCGAAGCCGCCTCCAAGGTCTTCAAGGTCGCGACGGTTCAGAACCGTTACAATCTCGTCGACCGCACCAGCGAGGATGTGCTCGACTATTGCGCCAAGCACAATATCGGCTTCATCCCCTGGTATCCGCTGGCGGCCGGCGATCTCGCAAAGCCCGGCTCGCTGCTCGATACCATCGCCAGGAAGCACAATGCGGCGCCGAGCCAGATCGCGCTGGACTGGGTGCTGAAGCGCAGCCCCGTCATGCTGCCGATCCCTGGCACGTCGAAGGTCAAGCATCTGGAAGAAAACGTCGCTGCCGTTGATATCACGCTGTCCGATGAGGAGTTCACTGCCCTCGATGCCGAAGGCAAGAAGCTCTTCAAGGCCGCTTGATTAAACATAAAGTCAGCGATGAAACGGCCGCGGTTTCAGCCACGGCCGTTTTCGTTTCGCGCCCTCGTTTCGCATGCGACATCGGGAAAGGCACGCAATCTGTGGGATTCATGCATGGACAATGTGCGGAATATTTTGATCAGTTGATCAAAGATGCCGCAAAATGAGGCGCACGTGTGATACCAGGGAGGCAAGCATTGCGCCCAATGCATTGCTGCATTGCGGTAATTTCGCTGTTCTCCATCGAGTGAATTGAGTATTGATAATCACGAAGGCAGCGCACTCCTCCTCCCAGCGCTCCTTCATCGGACTGGCAACACTCCTCCTCCCAGTTGTCAGTCAGGATCAAGAGCCCGACGCACCTCCTCCCGCGTCGGGCTCTTTCTTTTTCCCGGATTATCGTTCTCCCAAACCTTCGTAAAATTGACTCCGCCCTTGGCCTGGGCCTATCTGAAGGCGCGCAGCAAGCGCATGTTGGTGGTTTGGCGCGATGACGCCTGAACCTGCGGAGATGTCATGATCGGCAGATGCAGTGTTTTGGGCAAAGCTCTCGCAGCCCTGCTCGTCCTGGGCCTCCTTGTTTCCTGCGGCCGGCCGATCGGCGTCATGCAGGCGGCTGGCACGGTTCCGCCGGGCACGTCGCGCGTCGATTTGCTGGTAGCGACCACGCGCGCTGCCGATGAAAATCCGGCCATACTCTTCTCCGGAGAGCGCGGCACCGGGTTGATGGTCGATGCAGTCGATGTCTCCATTCCTCCGGAAGCCAATCGGAAGGTCGGGCAAGTGCAATGGCCCCGCCGTCTACCTGCCGATCCGCTCAAGGATTTCGTCACTGTCGCAGTCGATCCGCTTAATGGAGAGAAGGCGGGCGAGAACTGGTTGAGAACGCATATGCCGAAGAGCAAGCGTGTCCTCATCTTCGTACATGGCTTCAATAACCGTTATGAGGATGCGGTCTATCGCTTCGCACAGATCGTCCATGATTCGCATGCCGACGTGGCGCCCGCCGTTTTCACATGGCCATCGCGCGCCAGCATCTTCGATTACAACTACGACAAAGAGAGTACCAACTATTCGCGCGATGCGCTGGAAGAGCTGCTGCGGCGCACGGCCAACAATCCGTCGGTGGGTGATATCACCATCATGGCCCACTCCATGGGGACCTGGCTGACGGTCGAGGCGCTGCGCCAGATGGCGATCCGCGACGGCCACGTCGCCTCCAAGATCAACAATGTCATCCTTGCCTCGCCGGATCTCGATGTCGACGTGTTCGGCCGCCAGTTTCAGAGTCTCGGCAAGGACAGGCCGCATTTCACCATCTTCGTTTCCCGGGATGACCGCGCTCTCGCGCTCTCGCGGCGCATCTCCGGCAATGTCGATCGCCTCGGCCAGATCGATCCGTCCGCCGAGCCCTATCGCAGCAAGCTGGAGGCGGCCGGTATCACCGTGCTCGACCTCACCAAGCTGAAAACCGGCGATCGCCTGAATCATGGCAAATTCGCCGAAAGTCCGGAAGTGGTGAAGCTCATCGGCGACCGGCTGATTGCCGGTCAGACGATTACCGATTCCGAAGTCGGGCTCGGCGAAGCGGTCGGCGCTGTCGCCATTGGTGCCGCCCAGACGGCCGGCAGCGCAGTCAGCCTCGCAGTCAGCACGCCGATCGCCATCTTCGATCCCCGCACCCGCCGCAACTACGATGCTCAGGTGCGCCGTCTCGGCCAGTCGATGAACAATACCGTGGGTTCAGTGGGCGACAGCGTCGGAGCGGGGCTGCCGGAAGACACTCAGTAAAAAATCATAGGCATCCGCTTCGTTGTGATATATCACGTCTCCGGCGGTAATCGACTCTGCCGTGCGGTGGACAAGACATGGCGAATGAAACGAATAGGACGGTAGCCGTTGTCGGCGCCGGTGTGATCGGCGCTTCGATTGCTTTCGAATTGCAGCGGCGGGGTTTTCAGGTAACGCTGATCGACAAGGGGGAACCGGGCAGGGGAACCTCTTACGGCAATATGGCGAGCATCGCGCTTGACTTCGCAGCCGGTTCCGGTCCGTCGACCTGGAAGAAGCTGCCGCGCTGGCTGATCGATCCGGAAGGCCCGGTCTGGCTGCGACCGGGCTACGCGCCGAAAATCCTGCCCTGGTTCCTGCGGTTTCTCGCAGCCGGCCGTCCGGCCCGTCTCAGGGAGATCGAGGATGCGGGCATGAGCCTTTCCAAGGCCGCTCTCGGCGATTTCCGCACCATGCTCGATGCCATCCGCGCGCCCGATCTGATGACCGAGGAGGGCTGTCTTGCGATCTACGAGACCGAGGCCGAATTCGATGCGGACCGTGGCCATCTCGAATTGATGCGGCGCTATGGCCTGGAATTCGAGGTGCTGAGCAACGGCGCGATCCAGTATTACGAACCGACCCTTTCGCCGAAAATCGCCAAGGCAGTGTTGCTGCCGGACAACAAGTCGATCCGCGATCCGTATGACCTTGTCGTCAAGCTCACTGATGCCGCAAGGGCCGCTGGCGCCGACTTCGTATTCGGCCAGGCAAAAGGTGTCGAACGCAGCAGTGACGGCAAGGTTGCAGTTCTTTTCGAAAACAGTAGCCGCATCGAAGCCGACAAGGTCGTCCTGGCGGCCGGCGTTCATACGCGGTTCCTCGCCGAGGCCCTCGGCGAGCCGATTCCCCTTGAAACCGAGCGCGGCTACCATACGCAGATCATGCAGCCCGGAATTTCCATGCGCTATTCGGTGATCTGGCCGCATCGCGCCTTCATGGTCACGCCGACGGCCGGCGGTATCCGCATTGGAGGCAATGTCGAGCTGGCCGGTCTGACGGCTCCCCCCGACTTCCGCCGTCCGCGTGTGCTCGTGCGCCATGCGCAGCGTATCCTGCCCGATCTCAGGGTTCAGGACACCAGCGAATGGATGGGCCATCGCCCGGCGCTGCCGGATACGATCCCGATTATCTCGCCCTCTTCGAAAATACCTGGCGTCTTCTATGCCACTGGCCACGGCCATCTCGGTCTGACCTATTCGGCGACGACAGCACGGTTGATTGCGGATATGGTGGCAGGCGTCAAAACATCAGTTGATATCAAGCCATTCCGCATCGACAGGTACTAGGATTGGTCATGCCCGGAACCTTCGTCACCCGTAACAATATCCGCGTCGATGGAGGCATCGCGCGCGTCACGTCTGATTTGGAGTTTGAAGGATGAGATGGAAGCGCACGATCCAGCTTCTGGACGTTCATGCCGAAGGTGAAATCGGCAAGGTGGCGATCGGCGGCGTGCCGAAGATTCCGGGCGAGACGGTTGCAGCCCAGCTTCACTGGCTGAACACCGACCCCAAGGGGCAGGAGCTTCGTCGCTTCCTCTGCCTCGAGCCGCGCGGCGCACCGATCGGCTCGGTCAACCTCTTGCTGCCGCCGAAGCATCCGGACGCAGATGCGGCCTTCATCATCCTGCAGCCTGATCAGGCGCATGCCAGTTCGGGCTCGAATTCCATCTGCGTGACGACCGCTCTTCTGGAATCCGGCATCGTCGAGATGAAGGAGCCGGAAACTGTCGTTACGCTGGAAACCGCAGCCGGACTGGTCAAGGCCACGGCCACCTGCTGCGACGGTCGCTGCGAAAAGGTGAAACTGACCATGGTGCCGTCCTTCGTCCATGAACTGGATGTCGAGATCGACACGCCGCATTGGGGAAAGATCAGGGCGGACATCTGCTACGGCGGCATCTTCTACGCGCTGGTCGATGTCGGTCAGATCAATCTGACGATCGAGAAGGCGAATGCCGCAGGATTGGTGCAGGCCGGCATGATCCTCAAAGACTTGATCAACCGCAATATCAAAGTCGTGCATCCGGAAATCCCGGCAATCTCAGGCGTGGCCTATGTCATGTTCCGCGATACCGAGGCGGATGGCACCGTGCGCACCTGCACCACCATGTGGCCGGGGCGCGCCGATCGCTCGCCCTGCGGCACGGGCAACTCGGCTAATCTCGCGACGCTTCATGCGCGCGGAAAGGCAAAGGTCGGTGATGTTTTCAAGTCGAAATCGATCATCGGCTCGGAATTCGAAGTCGGCCTGCAGGCGGTGACGGAAGTGGCCGGAAAACCGGCCGTCATCCCGACGATATCGGGCCGCGGCTTTACCTTCGGCCTGTCTCAGGTCGCACTCGATCCCTTCGATCCGCATCCCCTCGGTTTTGCGCTGACGGATGTTTGGGGACCATCGGCCGGCGAAATCTGACGGCCGACATCAATAGACGAAGGGATCGACCTCGGCCTTGGCGGGCTCGTCACCGGCCGAAGGATAGATCACGCCCTTGCGCAGGATGATATTGGCATAAAGCCTCGGCTCGCTGGTCTGGATGACGGCGTGGGCCGCGCGAACGCGGCCATAAAAATCCTGCCCTACCAGCGGAACGACCTGCCGCTCCGGCTCGTGGCGGGCGCAGCAGGCGATCATTTCCTCATGCACGGGATCGAGCTTGTCACGCTCGGTCTTCACCGTCGAACGGAAGATCGCTTCCTCCACGAAGTCGTCGATCGGCAGCACGCTCAGAACGGCATCGAGAACCGGAATGAGATGATGTCCGTCGAGCCGGATCAGCCGCCGCCCATGTTCGACGCCCGGATAATTGCCGTCGACGATGGCGATTTCATCGCCGTGGCCCATGGCCCGAAGTGTCGAAAGCAACTCCGGGCTCAATAGCGGATCAAGTCCTTTCAGCATGGTCTACCTCCTTGAAGAGAACGTTCTGGTCGGTGAGGTAACGCGCGAAAATCGGCAGACTGGCGCCGCCGATGGCGCGTGCCTGCGCTCCGACCGCGCCCTCGATGATTTCGGGCATGACGACGCCCTGCAGGTCAAGCTTGGCTGCTTCGTCGATCGTGGCCTGCACCACACGGCTACGCACCCAGGCGGGAAAACCGCCGTCGATGACGGCCGCGCTGAAATCGACGATCGAAGCGGCAGCGACGATCGCCTGCGCCAGCGCCTTGGCGGTATCCTGGATCCAGCTTTCCATGGGCTCACCGAAATCCACCCAATCGTCGGCGGAATACCAGAGCGGCTCGGGATCGATGCCTCGCTCGCGCAGCATATTCTCGAGCACGAAGATCGAGGCGATTTCGAGCAGCTGCTTCGTCTCGCCGTTCTTGCCGCGCACCGGCAGCGGCCCGATCGCGCCCGCCGTGCCGGTGCGGCCGGAAAAGATCGCCGAGTTCAGCACAATGCCGCCGCCGATGAAGGAGCCGATGAAGAAATAAACGAAATCCGGATAGGAAGGCCCGACGCCGAAGACCAATTCCGCCCCGCAGGCGCTGGTCGCATCGTTCTGCAGGAATACCGGATGGGGAACGCGCGCGGCGATATCGGTCTGCAGGTCGACATCGCGCCACACCTCCATCGCGCCCGCCGGCGCTCCCACCTCTTCGGCCCAGTTCCAGAGCTCGAAAGGTGCGGCGATGCCGAGGCCGGCAATGCGGCTGCGCTGCTTTTCGTCGAGCCGGCTTTCGAGCTCCTGGATGCCCGAGGTGACGAAGGCGAGGATTTCGTGCGGCAACGGATAGGCATAGGTCCGGTGCAGCTGCATGCGGATGCGGCCGACGAAATCCATCAGCACCAGATCGGCGCTGCGCCGTCCCATCTTCAAGCCGAAGGAATAGACGGCGTCGGGATTGAGATGCATGGGGATCGATGGCTGGCCGACGCGACCGCGTACGGGATCCCCGCGCAAAAGCAGGCCTTCCTTTTCCAAGACCCGCATGATGACTGAGACGGTCTGCGCCGAGAGCCCGCTGCGTCGCGCGATATCGGCCTTCGACAGTGCGCCGTAAAGACGCACCAGCGACAGCACGAGCCGTTCGTTATAGGCGCGCACCCTGACCTGGTTCGCACCCCCGGCCGGATTGAGAATTGGTGGCGGGGCCGGCATGTTTTCCGGTCCATCCAAGGATGACATGGCCGCTCCTCCCGATCGTTGGCCTATGCCCGATTTTCGCCGAGCATGCCACATCGAATTAATAATTCAATTGGATTTATTTATTGACAAGCCGATTTCTTTCGCTCTTAATTGCCATCGTCAAGGGCACAGGAAGGTTTAGAGGCCTCCGAGTGCCGCCTTTAATTCCGGCTCCGCAGGGGCGGCGCCGGCAAACTCTGGGAGGAGTCCATGAAGAAATCCGTTCTCGCTTTCAGCGCGCTCGCGCTCGGTGTCGCCTTTTCCGCTCCGGCCATGGCGGCCGACGTTTCCGCCTGCCTCATCACCAAGACCGACACCAACCCCTTCTTCGTCAAGATGAAGGAAGGTGCGACCGCCAAGGCCAAGGAACTTGGCGTTTCGCTGAAGTCCTATGCCGGCAAGATCGATGGTGACAGCGAAAGCCAGGTTGCGGCGATCGAAAGCTGCATCGCCGACGGCGCAAAGGGCATCCTGCTGACGGCTTCCGACACCAAGGGCATCGTGCCTGCGGTCAAGAAAGCCCGCGACGCCGGCCTGCTGGTCATCGCGCTCGACACGCCGCTGGAACCGGCCGATGCCGCCGACGCCACCTTCGCCACCGACAACCTGCTCGCCGGCAAGCTGATCGGCCAGTGGGCCAAGGAAACGCTCGGCGACAAGGCCAAGGACGCCAAGGTCGGCTTCCTCGACCTGACGCCGTCGCAGCCGACAGTCGACGTTCTGCGCGACCAGGGCTTCATGATGGGCTTTGGCATCGATCCGAAGAACCCAGACAAGATCGGCGACGAAGACGACAAGCGCATCGTCGGCCACGACGTGACCAACGGCAACGAGGAAGGCGGCCGCAAGGCCATGGAAAACCTTCTGCAGAAGGATCCGAGCATCAACGTCATTCACACGATCAACGAGCCGGCCGCTGTCGGCGCCTACCAGGCGCTGAAGGCTGTCGGTATGGAAAAGAACGTGCTGATCGTGTCGGTCGACGGTGGTTGCCCGGGCGTCAAGTCGGTCAAGGAAGGCGTCATCGGCGCCACCTCGCAGCAATATCCGCTGTTGATGGCTTCGCTCGGCATCGAGGCGATCAAGAAGTTCGCCGACTCGGGTGAAAAGCCGAAGCCGACCGAAGGCAAGTCCTTCTTCGACACCGGCGTCTCGCTCGTCACCGACAAGCCGGTCTCCGGCGTCAAGTCGATCGACACCAAGGAAGGCACGGACAAGTGCTGGGGCTAAGCCCGATCTATTGAAAGAGAAAACGGTCGGGGCTTGATCCCCGGCCGTTTTGGACGGACGATGTGCCGTCGCTCCACCGGCTAAGCAACAACGGATGAACAGGAGTGACGGCCTCCGCGCGGTTCGGCGCGCGGACGCGGAGGAGGAACAATGACCGGAGCACAGGAATTCGAACGCGTCCTCGACGGCAGCGACAAGAACGTCGCCTCCTTCGAGCACCAGGATGTCTCGCTGATCAAGCGCGCGCAGCATTTTCTGCACTCGACGCCGGCCGCCGTGCCGCTGATCGTGCTGGTGCTGGCGATCGTGATTTTCGGGATAGCGATCGGGGGACGGTTCTTCTCGTCCTATACGCTGACGCTGATCCTGCAGCAGATCGCCATCGTCGGCATTCTCGGCGCCGCCCAGACGCTGGTCATCCTGACGGCCGGCATCGATCTTTCGATCGGCGTCATCATGGTGATCTCGGCTGTTATCATGGGTAACGTCGCGATTACCTACGGCATACCGACGCCGATCGCGGTCGCAGCCGGCCTCCTTGTCGGCGGCCTGTGCGGATTGCTGAACGGCTTCCTTGTCGCCTTCATGAAACTGCCGCCCTTCATCGTCACGCTCGGCACCTGGAATATCGTCATGGCGACGAATTTCATCTATTCCGCCAACGAGACGATCCGCGACGCCGACGTCGACGAACAGGCGCCGCTGCTTCATCTTTTCGCCGCGAGCTTCAGGCTCGGCAGTGCCGTGCTCACCCTTGGGGTCATCGCCATGGTGTTGCTCGTCCTGCTGCTCTGGTATGTTCTCAATCACACCGCCTGGGGCCGACATGTTTATGCCGTCGGCGACGATCCCGAGGCCTCAAAGCTGTCCGGCATCCAAACCAAGCAGGTGCTGCTGACCGTCTATACGATATCGGGCATCATCGCCGCCTTCGCCGCATGGGTGTCGATCGGCCGCAACGGCTCGATCTCACCGTCTTCGGCTGTCACCGATTATAATCTTCAAGCGATCACCGCGACTGTGATCGGCGGCATCTCGCTGTTCGGCGGCCGCGGCTCCATTCTTGGCACGCTCTTCGGCGCCATGATCGTCGGCGTCGTGTCGATGGGGCTCAACATGCTCGGTGCCGATCCGCAATGGAAAGTCCTGCTGACGGGCGTGCTGATCATCGCCGCCGTCGCCATCGATCAGTGGATCAGAAAGGTTTCGGTGTAATCATGGCTCGCGAACCCCTTCTCACCGCCCGTGGTCTCGTCAAGCGTTATGGACGCGTGACCGCGCTCGACAATGCCGATTTCGACTTGTATCCGGGGGAAATCCTCGCCGTCATTGGCGATAACGGTGCCGGCAAGTCCTCACTCATCAAGGCGATTTCAGGCGCCGTCACGCCCGATGAGGGGGTGATCACGCTGGAAGGCCGGCAGGTGCAGTTCAGGTCGCCGATGGAGGCGCGTGAGGCCGGCATCGAGACGGTCTATCAGAACCTCGCGCTGTCGCCGGCACTGTCGATCGCCGACAATATGTTCCTCGGCCGCGAGATTCGTAAACGCGGCCCGCTCGGCTCGGTGTTCCGCATGCTCGACCGGCCGGCGATGGAAAAGCTGGCACGCAACAAGCTGTCGGAACTGGGCCTGATGACGATCCAGAACATCAACCAGGCGGTCGAGACGCTCTCCGGCGGCCAGCGTCAGGGCGTCGCTGTCGCCCGCGCCGCCGCCTTCGGCTCGAAGGTCATCATCATGGACGAACCGACAGCGGCTCTCGGCGTCAAGGAAAGCCGCCGCGTGCTGGAGCTGATCCTCGACGTGCGCGCCCGCGGCCTGCCAATCGTGCTGATCTCCCACAACATGCCGCATGTCTTCGAGGTGGCCGACCGGATCCATATCCACCGTCTCGGCCGGCGGCTGACGGTGATCGATCCGAAGGAATATACAATGTCCGACGCCGTCGCTTTCATGACCGGCGCCAAGGCGGCGCCGACGGAGCCTGTCGCGGCATGAGCACACGCATCGATGACATCGCCGGCGAGGTTCTCGTCCGCGCCGGCGATGCCAAACGTTTCCTGATCGCCGTCGCCGGGCCGCCCGGGGCGGGAAAGTCAACGATGGCCGACAATCTGGCCGTCGCGCTGAAAGCCAGAGGCGAAAGCGCTGAAGTGCTGCCGATGGATGGCTTTCACATGGACAATGCCATCCTGATCGAACGCGGCCTCCTGGCGCGCAAAGGTATTCCCGAAACCTTCGATGTTCGCGGGTTTCTCGATATCATTCGCGCTGTCAGGCGGGCCGACCAGGAGGTTCTGGTGCCGGTCTTTGATCGCTCGCGCGAACTCGCCATCGCGTCGGCCCGCGCCATTTCTCCCGATCATCGCTTCATCATCGTCGAAGGCAATTACCTGCTGTTTTCGCTGGGCAAATGGGCCGAACTCGAAGGCGTGTTCGATTTTTCGGTGATGCTGGCGCCGCCGATCGATGTGCTGGAAGAGCGGCTCTGGGATCGCTGGCGCGGCTATAAGCTGACCGAAGAAGAAGCAAGCGCCAAAGTCTACGGCAACGACCTGCCGAACGGCCGCCTCATCCTCGAAAATCGTCGGCCTGCCGACATCACATTGGAACTCGCGCTAGCCTGAACAGTTGTTTCCGCACCGGTCTTGATGCTATCGAGGCGAAACCCACCTCGCTTCGGAGGCTCCCATGCAATCGATCACCATCCGCCGTCCTGACGACTGGCATCTGCATCTGCGCGACGGCGCCATGCTGGAAGGTGTGATCGGGGATACGAGCAGCACCTTTGCCCGCGCCATCATCATGCCGAACCTGGTGCCGCCCGTCGTCACGACCGCTGATGCGGCCGCCTATCGCGACCGCATCATGAAGGCGCTTCCGGCTGGCCATCGCTTCCAGCCGCTGATGACGCTCTATCTGACCGAGCATACGAGCCCCGACGACGTGGAAGAGGGAAAGAAGAGCGGGCTCATCACCGCCGTCAAGCTTTACCCGGCCGGAGCGACCACCAATTCGCATGGCGGCGTGCGTGACATGGAAAAGGCGATGCCGGTGCTGGAGCGCATGGCGAAGATCGGCCTGCCGCTCTGCGTCCATGGTGAGGTGACGACGCCTGATGTCGATATCTTCGATCGCGAGGCCGTCTTCATCGAGACCGTGCTCGATCCGCTGCGCCGGCGCTTGCCCGAGCTGAAGGTGACGATGGAGCACGTGACGACATCTGATGGTATCGACTACATCAAGGCGGCCAAAGGCAATCTCGCCGGCTCGATCACTACGCATCATCTGATCATCAACCGTAATGCCATCCTCGTCGGCGGCATCCGGCCTCATTATTACTGCCTGCCGGTCGCCAAACGCGAGACCCACCGGCTGGCCCTGCGCGCGGCCGCCACCGGGGCCGATCCGCGCTTTTTCCTCGGCACGGATTCCGCCCCGCATGTCGATCCGCTGAAGGAATGCGCCTGCGGCTGTGCCGGCATCTACACCTCGATCAATACGATGAGCTGCCTTGCTCATGTGTTCGAGGAGGAGGGTGCTCTGGAACGCCTCGAAGCTTTCGCGTCGCTGAATGGCCCCGCTTGGTACGGCTTGCCGCCGAACGAGGAACGCATCACCCTGTCCCGGCATGCCGAGCCAATCTTCTTTCCCGCCAAGGTAGAAACAGGCGCCGGCTCGGTGACCGTCTTCGATCCGATGTTTCCGCTTCATTGGCAGGTGATGGCGTAGGTGCTACGTCAGTATTTTCTATTTTAAATCGAATATTCGTTTTAAATTCCGGCGCGACGTTAGACGCGTAACATTTTTATTGTGCGATGCATCATTTGTTAACGGATGCATAAGACATTCCTCATCGCAAAGCCCATCAGCTGCCAATATCCTCTGGCGCGACAATAGCTGCGGAGACTGAAAGCATGATGCTTGACTACAACTCCCTCCTGCTGGCGCTGGGTGTGTCGGCGGCATGTCTCGCCGTGACATTGATGGGCAGTTGGCTCGTCCGTCGGGCCGAAACCGTGCTGCTCACTGCCACCATCGGTCTCGTCCTCGTCGTCAGCGGCATTTTTGCTTACAGCGCCTATGTGAGTAAGCCGGAGCTATCGTTCGGCATCGCCAATTTCGTGCTGTTTCATGCCGGGTTTGCCACCATATGGGGTGCAGGCAAGCAGTTTCTTACTGGGCGCCTGGTGATATCGGCCATCGCAGTCCGGGCTTTGGCGGCGATGGTCTTCTCCACTGTGCCGATGCTATTAGGTTATGACGGTCTGGCCTTCATCGCCGACAATCTTGCCATCGCCCTGCTGCTCTTTGCTACCGCCAGGCAATATTGGCTCGCGCGCGCCGAAGCGCCGGCGCCGCTCCTCGGGATTGCTGCGCTCTATACGCTGACGGCCATCTCCTTCGTTCTCTGCGCCGCCGTGCTGATCTCCGAAGGAAAGCTCGTGCTCGGAAAGGCGCCCAGCAATTGGGCGGAAGATCTGAGCCTCGCCGTCTGCATCGCGGGCATGACAGGGATTGGCGCGCTGTCGCTGGCATTGCATCAGTGGCGGCTCGCCGCCCGTCATCGGCTCGAGGCGATTACCGACCCGCTGACCGGTTTGCTGAACCGCCGCGCGCTGTTCGATCAATACGGCACGCGTCCCATGGACCCGACCACCGCCGTCATCGTCTTCGATATAGATCATTTCAAATCCGTCAACGACCGTTATGGCCATGCCACGGGCGATCGCGTGCTCAAGATCTTCGCCGACGAACTTTCGGCCAATTGCCACACCGACGATACCGTCGCGCGGCTCGGTGGCGAAGAATTTGCGCTGGTGCTGAAGGAGAGCATGCCCGGCCGGGCGGAAGTCGCGGCCGAGCGTATCCGAAAGGCCTTCGAGGCGTGCGAGATCCCCACCGACGACGAGGTGCTCAAATGTACTGTCAGCGTCGGCGTCGCGCCCTGCCGCGCCAAGCCGCTGGACTTTGACGCCATGCTGAGTGCCGCCGACAAGGCGCTCTACGTCGCCAAGCGCGCCGGCCGCAATCGCGTCGAACTCGCCGGCCACCTGCATTCGGTACCGTCAGGCTTCGCGCGATCGGCCTCTTGATCGTTCTCTCAACCTTTCATAAGCTGATAGCCGGTCGAATGCAGCCAGCCGCCCCGCGATGCGCAAGCATTATGGTGAATGCATCCAAATCCACCTTCACATCCTTGCTCTCGGCAATCGATGGCGAACGGGTCAGCAGATGCGGGCACTGATCTTCCTGTTTGCCGCCGACGGAAGGATGAACAATGCGCGATTTTCGCGATGCCAAGCTTATGGCAAAAACACTTCGGCAGGCGCTTGCCGATCGTGATATTTCCCTCACCCACAGTGAAACCCTGGAGATCGTCGCCAGACAATTCGGCTTCGACCAGTGGAACATTCTTTCCGCAAAGCTGGACGAGGCCGAAGGTGTGAAATCGGCTGCAGGCATCGAGCCGCCGGTACCGATCTTCCGCATTTTCTCGGTCGAGAAAGCCATGGAATTTTATTGCGGCTTTCTGGGTTTCGCCTTGGATTGGGAGCATCGTTTCGGCGAGAATTTTCCGCTCTATTGCCAGGTTTCGCGCGAGAAAATGCAATTGCATTTGAGCGAGCATTCCGGCGATGCAAGCCCCGGCGCCCGGGCCTTCGTGCGGGTGAAGGATATCCGCGCCTATCAGGCCGAACTCGCCGCCAGGAACTACCGCTACATGAAGCCGGGTGTCGAAGAAGCGCCCTGGGGCCTGGAGATGACCGTCATCGACCCCTTCAGCAACCGGATCACATTCTGCCAGCAGACATAGTCTACAGCTCCGCGCGGGCGCCGGAATGCGGATCGAGGCTATAGGGATGGACCGGATAGCCGGGTCCGATGGCATCTCGAACGCGATCACACCAGGCAGCGAACGCCGGATAGGCTGCGAGAGAAAAGGCGCAATCCTCGGCCCGATGGCTGTAGGCATAGACGGCAATATCCGCGATGGTCAGCTCCTCGCCGACAAGAAACCGGCTGTCGGCGAGGCCGCGTTCGAGTGCGGCGAGTGCGGCGAGTGCGCGGGTTGCGGCTTCGCGCTTCCCCGTAATCATGCTCTGATTACACTCCAGCCGTCCCGTCAACGTCCAGAATCGCAGCGAGCCGATGACAGGCTCGACATGATATTGTTCGAAGAACAGCCATTGCATGCCCTTCGCGCGTTCGTAGCTGTCAGATGGCAGAAAGCGTGTGCCCTCGGCGAGATAGGTGAGGATTGCATTGGATTCGGCGATCGCGCGCCCATCATCGAGTTCGAGAACCGGGATGGCGCCGACCGGATTGAGCTTCAGGAACGCCTCGGTACGGCTCTCACCCTCAAAGATCGAGACATTCCGGCTGCTGTAGGGCATTTCGAGCAGGCCGAGCAAAACCCTTACCTTCCAGCCATTTTGCGACGGCAGATAATCATGAAGTGTGAGCATGGCGGTCCCCTTCGCTCCAACCGGCTGATGTTCGCATACTGGCTCGAAGCCGGCCACCCGATTCCTGACGGTGCGTTGGATCGTTCGGCAAGCAGTCACTCAGACGAGCATCAGTGCGCGCACGAAGGCGATGGAGGCAAGCAGCGAGGCGATGGTCCTCACGTGGTTCCACCAGGTCCAGTCCCGGAGATAGGCGGTCCAGAGTTCGATTGCATCCGGCCCGTTGCCGCTGACCTTGTCCAGCGCATCGTTCATCGGCACGTTGAAAACGATGGTCGAGACGAAGGATGCGAGGACATAAAGGGCGGCGCCCGCGAGCATCATCGAGGAAGCGCCGGCGCGCCAGTTCACGAAAGCGAGCACTGCGATCACGACGCAGAGGATCGCGGTCGGCACGAAGAGCAGCATGAAGGGCGAGCGTACGATGGTGACATTGATCGAGTTCATCGCCGCGATGCCTTGTTCCGCTGGAATGCGCGAGAATGCCGTCATGATGAAGGTCGAAAACGCGAAGAAGATACCGGCGACAAGGCCGCTGCCAATCGCGGCGGCAACAAGCGACAGGACGAGAACAATCTGCATGTCGAAACTCCTCCTTCGTTTAAAATAAGAGAAACTCTCTCATTTGCAAAATGAGATAATCTCTCTTATTTTCATTGTCAATGACCGAAGGAATCGAAAAATGGCGGAAGAGATGGTTGCAGGACGCAGGCGCCATCAGGAGCCGATCGGCCAACCGCGCCGCATCCCGAGCCAGCAGCGTGGCCGCGAACGCTTCGAAAAGATCCTGACGGTTGCCTCCGAGCTCATCGAAAAGAACGGAAGCGATGCTCTGAAGATGAGCGAAATTGTTGAAAAGGCTGGGCTTTCCTTCGGTGCCCTCTACCAATACTTTCCGGACAAGACGTCGATCATCCGCACGCTCGCCGAACGCTTCAACGAGGAAGGCCGTCGATGCGTGGCTGGCGAACTGGCCAAGGTGACGGATGCGGACAATCTGCGCATTGCGCTCTCAGTCATCGCCGATGAATATTACGCCTTCTTCCGCCGCGAGCCGGTCATGCGCGATATCTGGCATGCAACCCACACGGACAAGCTTCTTCAGGAAGTCGATGCCGAAGACATGGAATTCCATGCGCAGGCCTTGCTTTCAGTGTTACAACACCTGTGGCCGGCGCGGCCCGAGGCCGAGCTTCTCGCCATCGCCCGGCTGACGATGCAGCTTCTTGCTGCTGCCGTCCGTTATGCGGTTTCGCTGGATGAGGAAGAGGGTGCGCAGGCGATCGCTCTCTTCAAGAAGATGCAGGTTGCGGATATCGGCCGGCTGCTTGGCTGACGGTCTTCTTCCGTCTGGAAACCGGCCGCTCTTACTGCTATTGCCGCTGGAACGTCAGCCGAAGGAGAGAGCCGCATGATCCAGACCACATTCCCCGATCGCGCCGTGATGGCAGAGCTGCTGGCAAAGATGCTCTGGGAGATCAAGGCTGTGCATTTCAATGCCGAGACGCCCTATAAGTACGCCTCGGGCATCATGAGCCCCGTCTATATCGATTGCCGCAAGCTCCTGTCCTTCCCGCGTGTCCGCTCGACCGTGATGGATTTTGCCGCCAGCACCCTGTTGCGCGATGCCGGTTTCGAGCAGTTCGATTGCATCGCCGGCGGCGAGACCGCGGGCATTCCCTTTGCCGCACTGCTTGCCGATCGTCTCGGCCTGCCGATGATCTATGTCCGCAAGAAGCCGAAGGGTCATGGCCGTAATGCGCAGATCGAAGGCGAGATGAAGGAAGGCGCCCGCGTGCTCGTCATCGAGGATCTGACGACGGCCGGCGGCAGCATGTTCACCTTCATCGATGCTGTCAGAGCCGCCGGCGGTGTCGTCGATCATGGCATTGCGCTCTTTTTCTACGGCATCTTCCCGGAGGCACATCAGCGCTTTGCCAATGGCAAGGTCCAGCTCCATTATATCGCCACCTGGCGCGAGGTTCTGGCAATCGCCAGGCAGCAGAAGCTCTTCGACGACAGGACGCTGCAGGAGGTCGAGTCCTTCCTCGATGCGCCGCTCGCGTGGTCGGCAAGGAATGGGGGCGTGAGTGAGCTTTCGCTCTAGCCTTTTGACAAAAGCTCGCTTAATCGATTGAAGAACGTGCAAGTTCTGTTGGGAGGAATTCGATGATTTTGTGCTGCGGCGAGGCCCTGATCGACATGCTGCCGAGGGATACGACCCTTGGCGAAAAGGGCTTTGCGCCCTATGCCGGCGGCGCGATCTTCAACACGGCGATTGCGCTCGGTCGTCTCGGTATCCCGACAGCCTTCTTCACTGGCATTGCCGATGACATGATGGGCGAAATCCTGCTCGATACGCTGAAGGCGAGCAATGTCGATTACAGCCCTTGCGCCATCACGCAGCGCCCCTCGACGATCGCTTTCGTCAAGCTCGTCAACGGCCAGGCGACCTATGCCTTTTACGACGAGGGCACGGCCGGCCGCATGATCACCACAGATGATCTGCCCACCCTCGGTGATGATTGCGAAGCCCTGCATTTCGGCGCAATCAGCCTGATCCCGAGCCCCTGCGGCGAAACCTACGAAGCGCTGCTCGACCGCGAAGCTGCAAAGCGCGTCATCTCACTCGACCCGAACATCCGTCCCGGCTTCATCAAGGACAAGGCCGCGCATATGGCCCGCATCAAGCGCATGGCGGCCAAGTCCGATATCGTGAAATTCTCCGACGAAGATCTCGAATGGTTCGGCCTGGAAGGCGACCATGATGCGCTGGCCGCCCACTGGCTGAACCACGGCGTCAAGCTCGTCGTCATCACCAAGGGTGCGGAAGGCGCCACCGGCTACACCAATGCGCGCAAGGTCACCGTGCCGAGCGAGCGCGTCACCGTCGTCGATACGGTCGGCGCAGGCGACACGTTCGATGCCGGTGTCGTCGCCTCGCTGAAGATGGACAACCTGCTGACCAAGGCGCAGGTCGCCAATCTCGACGAGCAGGCCCTGCGCAATGCGCTGGCCCTCGGCGCCAAGGCTGCGGCTGTCACCGTCTCCCGCGCCGGCGCAAACCCGCCCTGGGCGCACGAAATCGGGCTCTGAGCTTATTCGATCCGATCAAGAAAAGCCCTGACCTCGTGATTGAAGAGGTCCGGCTGCTGCAGCGGTGCGAAATGGCTGACACCGGGCATGAGCACGAATTCCGCATCCGGAATCGTCCTTGCCAGATAATCGGCATGCTCAGGCTTGATGAATTCGTCATGCTCGCCGAGCACGATGGAAACCGGCACCTTGATGCCGGCCAGCTGCTCCGCCGAATAATTGGGCTCCGTCGCCATCATCTTCGAGACATCGGCGACGAAGGCCTCGAAATGGTCGGGCGTTGCCGATAGCGCCTGATAGTCTTTCTTGTGACGGTTGAAGCAGCGGTCGATGACCGGCGTCGCCTTGAATTCCTTGGTGCCGCCGGGGTCCATGTTGCAGGCGAAGAAGAAGACGCCGCAGACGCGGTCCGGGTGACGGTCGGCAAGGATCAGCGACGTGCAGGCGCCGTCGCTCCAGCCGACGAAGGCCGCTTCCTCGATCCCGGCATGATCCATCACGGCCAGCACATCTGATGCCATCAGGTGATAGGTATAGGGACGGTCGTCACGCGTGCTGCGGCCATGACCGCGGCTGTCGATCACCACGACCCGGTGGCCGGCCTCGACGAGATCGGGAACCTGATAACCCCAGTTGCCGCTATTGCCGAGCCCGCCATGCAGAAGGATGACGGCCGGACCGGCGCCGTAACTCGCATACCAAATGCGCGCGCCTTCATTCTCGATGAAGCCCTCTTCGTTCGAGAGCTGTAATGGCAGCGCCCCCTCCGCTTCGAATTTCAGCAGCTCATCATCCGTTGCAGTCATGGGCTTCTCCTCTGTCACTCTCTCTATAGACGACGAGATGCACTGCAATTCGACAGGGTCAAATAAAAAAGCCCACCCGCATGGCGGATGGGCTTCGATAACAGCGTTCGCCAGGATTACTTGGCGAGTTTTGCCAGCGCAGCGACCAACCCCTGCGTAGAAGAATCGTGCCCGGCAGCACTTTCCTTGCCTTCGACGACGGGCAGCAGCCCGGTCGCCAGTTCCTTGCCGAGTTCCACACCCCACTGATCGAAGGAGTTGATGCGGAAGAGCACGCCTTCAACGAAGACGCGGTGCTCGTAGAGCGCGATCAGGCGGCCGAGAGCGTAAGGCGTCAGCTTGTCATAGACGAAGGTGATCGACGGGCGGTTGCCGGTGAAGACGCGGTGCGGAGCGATGAAATCGGCCTGCTTGTCTTCCATGCCCTTGTCGGTCAGCTGCTTCTTGGCTTCCGCGAAGGTGCGGCCCTTCATCAGGGCTTCCGACTGGGCGAGAACGTTGGACATCAAGAGCTGGTGCTGGTGGCGCAGTTCCGGCTCGAAGCCGTTGGCGGCGATCATGAACTCGGCCGGGATGATGCTCGTGCCCTGATGGATGAGCTGGTAGAAGGCATGCTGGCCGTTGGTGCCGGGCTCGCCCCAGACGACAGGGCCGGAATTGCCTTCGACCGGCGTGCCGTCGATCGTCACGCCCTTGCCGTTCGATTCCATGTCGAGCTGCTGCAGATAGGCCGGGAAGCGCGACAGGCGCTGGTCATAGGGCAGCACGGCGCGCGTCGGATAACCCAGTACATTGCGGTGATAGAAGCCGATCAGGCCGAGCAGCATCGGCAGGTTTTCGGTAATCGGCGCCTTACGGAAATGGTTATCGACGGCATGGGCGCCATCGAGGAACTTGCCGAAATTGTCAGGGCCGACAGCGATCATCAGCGGCAGGCCAATCGCCGACCAGATCGAATAACGGCCGCCGACCCAATCCCAGAAGCCGAAGACACGTTCGCTTTCGATTCCGAAGGCGGCGACCTTGTCGAGCGCCGTCGAAACGGCGGCGAAGTGGTGCTGAACGGCCGCTTCGCCAAGCGCGCCGGCGATGAACTTGCGCGCCGTCTGCGCATTGGTCATCGTCTCGACGGTGGTGAACGTCTTGGAAGCGACGATGAACAGCGTCGTCTCGGGCTGCACCAGCTTCAGGATATCGGCAATATGGGCGCCGTCGATATTGGAGACGAAATGGGCGCGCGGGCCGTCGTGGAACGGGGCGAGCGCCAGCGTCGCCATGACCGGGCCAAGATCCGAGCCTCCGATGCCGATATTGATGACATCGGTGATCTTCTTGCCGGTCGCGCCCTTCAGCGCGCCGGAGCGCACGCCGTCGGCAAACTTGCCCATGGCGGCGAGCACGGCGTTGACGTCAGGCATGACATCCTTGCCATCGACCAGCACAGGCGTATTGGGACGGTTGCGCAGCGCCGTGTGCAGCACGGCGCGATCTTCGGTGAAGTTGATCGCCTTGCCGGAAAACATCTCCTCGCGTTTTTTCTCGACGCCGCCTTCTTCGGCGAGCTTGACCAGAAGCTTCAGGATGTCATCGTTCACGGCCGTCTTGGAAAAATCCATCAGCAGGTCGTCAAGCGATACGGAAAAGCGCGAAAAGCGCTGCGGATCATCAGCGAATGCGGCGCGCAGATCGGTGGCATTGGTGGCAGCCGCAGTGCTCTTCAGTTGTTCGACGATGGCATTCATGGAAGGCTCCTTTGGAGGCGGAGGGGTCGCGGAAACTATTCCCTTTCCCGCAGCCAAATCAAGTTCGGCCATCTGACGAAATATGAAAAAAGCCACCCGCGACAAGCGGATGGCTCTCAATTTCACGAGACCGTCAAATTTAGCCGCGCAGGTCCTTGCGCAGGATCTTGCCGACAGGGCTCTTCGGCAGCTCGGTGCGGAACTCGATGAAACGCGGGCGTTTGTAATTGGTGAGATTGGCCGCACAATGGGCTCTCACATCGGCTTCGGCCAGGTTCGGATCCTTGCGCACGATAAAGAGTTTCACAGCCTCCCCGGAATGCCCGTCCGGCACGCCGACCGCCGCCGCTTCCAGGATGCCGGGATGCATGGCGGCCACTTCCTCGATTTCGTTGGCATAGACGTTGAAGCCGGAGACGAGGATCATGTCCTTCTTGCGGTCGACGATCTTGGTGTAACCGCGCTCGTCCATGAAGCCCATGTCGCCGGTGCGGAAATAGCCATCCGGCGTCATGACCCGGGCCGTCTCCTCCGGCTTGTTCCAGTATCCGGCCATGACCTGCGGGCCACGAATGCAGATCTCGCCGATCTCTCCAAGCGGCAGCGAATTGCCGGCCTCGTCCCTGATATCGAGTTCCGTCGAGGGAATGGGAAGGCCTATCGAGCCCGTGAATTCGGGTGAATCGAAGCGGTTGGCGGTCGCAACGGGTGACGTCTCGGAGAGACCATAGCCCTCGGTGACATGCGAGCCGGTCACCTTCAGCCAGCGTTCCGCCACCGGCCGCTGCACGGCCATGCCGCCGCCGAGAGACATGACGAGAGAGGAGAAATCGAGTTTGGCGAAATCGGCATTGTTCAGCAGCGCATTGAACAGCGTGTTAAGGCCGGGGAAGATATGAATGTTCGATTTCTCGAATTCCTTCACCAGCCCTGGAATGTCGCGCGGATTGGCAATCAGCACATTATGGGCGCCGAGCGACATGCCCATCAGCGAGTTCACGGTCAAAGCGAAGATGTGATAGAGCGGCAGCGCACAGAGGAAGTTCAGGACATCAGGCTGCTTCTTCTTGTCGAAGGCGGATTTCAGCCAGAGCTGCAGCTGCGTCTTATTGGCAAGCAGGTTCTGATGCGTCAGCATCGCGCCCTTGGCGATTCCCGTGGTTCCACCTGTATATTGCAGGAAGGCAATGTCGCTACGGGTCAGCGCGACCGGCGCAAGCGTCCTGTTTGCCCCCTCGGACAGCACTTGCCGGAAGCTCTTGTGTCGCGGGATGGACCAGGACGGGACGAGCTTCTTCACCCGGCGGACGACGAAATTGACGATATGCCCCTTTGGGCCGAGCATTTCACCGAGAGAGCTGACGACGACATGGCGCAGGTCCGTTTTGTTGATGACCTGTTCGACCGTGCGTGCGAAATTTTCCAGAACGAAGATCGCCTTGGCGCCGGAATCATTGAGCTGGTGCTCGAGTTCGCGCGGCGTGTAGAGTGGGTTGACGTTCACGACGACGAGCCCGGCGCGCAGGATGCCGTAGACCGCGATCGGGTTCTGCAACACGTTCGGCATCATCACGGCGACGCGGTCGCCCTTCTGCAGGCCGACGCTCTGCAGCCAGGCAGCCACCTTGCGTGTTTGCACCTCGAGCTCGCGATAGGTCATGACCTTGCCCATGCTGGAAAAGGCTTTGCGATCGGCAAAACGGGCGCAGTTCTGTTCCAGGAGGTCGGGAAGCGAAGCGAATTCCAGCGGCGGAATCTGGGCCGGAACGACGTCCGGATAGGTGGCAAACCATGGTTTTTCCGGTTTCGCACCACCGGGGTGCACGGAAATGCTGTTCATCGTGTCTCTCTCCCATTCGGCCGCCGAAACCGGATACACCGGTCGATCGGAAGATCCTCCATCCTCCGTCAGGGCAGCTTATGCCATTGCTTGAGCGGTTCAAGCGGATTGAGGCTACAATAACCTTAACGTAAACGTCAATATCGCGCGTACCGCATATGAATGGCACGGAACTTTGAGGCATAGGGCACGTTTTCTCAGTGTGGAAGAACCACGAGGAAACGACAAAGGAGGTGCACATGCTCAATCAGGATACTGACGCCACCCGCCGTGACCCGAATGTGAAGGATACGCCGACGCTGATCGCCAGCGACCGCGTCGAAGGCACCCGCGTCTATGGCGCCGATGGCAAACACATCGGCTCCATCGAGCGCCTCATCCTCGGGAAGCAGGACGGCCGTGTCGCGTACGCCGTTCTGAGTTTTGGCGGCTTCCTCGGCATCGGTCATGATCACTACCCGCTGCCTTGGGAAAAGCTGACCTACGATACCCAGCTGGACGGCTACCGCATCGATCTCACCAAGGAGCAGATCGAGGGAGCGCCAAGCTACGCGGATGATGATGACACCTGGTACAATGAGAATGGCCGCCGCGTTTATGACTACTACGGCGTGCCGCCCTACTGGATGTAACGTCGCCCGTGAGGACGAGCCGGATGAGGCCCCGCGAGAGCGGGGCCTTTCATCGTGGGGTCACAAGATCATTGGCGCATCGCAATACCGTGCCGATCACGATATCCTCAACAGAAAGCTGCTTCTCGGACGTCAAACGGAAGACATGGCTCTCACCGGGCAGCAGTGTCACCAGCATGGAATCCACCACCGCCGTGGGGTCGAGCCGATCCGCCATCAGGCAGAGATCTCTGAGGAAGCTCTTTGCTGTGACCGTGACCTCATAGCCGCCAGCCATTCTTGCCAGCGAAATGTCGAGCGCTGGCGCAGGAAGTTTCAGGTCGATATCCTCCACAAAATAGTGGAAGGCGCGCTTGTCGAGCATCTGGACGACGATGACTTCCTCATCTGCCGCGCCGGCTTTCGCGATCTCCTCGGGCAGAGGAAATTCCTTGGCTTCGAACCGGTCGCAGAGCAGCCGCCAGAATTCGAATTCCGCCAGCACCGTTCCATCCAGCCGTAGACGGTTGCCGCTGATCTTCGAGCGCCAGAACAGCGTCTGCTCATTCACGGCGATTGCCGAAAGGCCTTGGCCACGCGGCTGGATCGTCAGCAGACGAGGGTGGAATGCCTGCTGCATCGCGTACCAGAGCGGCTTGCGTCGGCCGGCGGAATCAAGCGCTGCCCATGACGTGACCGGCCAGCAATCGTTGAACTGCCAGACGACTGCTCCCTTGCAGATGTCGCGATGGGAGCGCATGTGCTCGACGGCAAAGCGGATGGCGCGCGCCTGATTGAGCTGTGTCGCGAAATGCCAGTCATCCATCGTCTGCGGCACGGGCAGATGCCCGGCAAGGCCCTTGATCAGCTTGTCATTGCCTTGCGTCGCCTTCTGATGATGGAAGACGCCGCGCGATTCCGGCGTCAGCGGCTCGTCATGCACGCTCTCCTGCAGCGTCGCCCAGTTCGGCGGGGCCTGCCAGCCGAATTCCGAGCAGAAGCGCGGGATGTAATTGCGGTAGACCTCGTAACCGACGTCGTTCCACACGTCCCAGATATGCTTGCAGCCATGCCGGTCGTCATTCGGCTCGATATCCATGGAGCCCGAATAGGGGCTGCCGGGATAGTAGGGCCTGATGGGATCGAGTTCGGCGCAAAGCTTCGGCAGAACATCGAGATAATAACCGAGCCCCCAGCTGACACCGTCCTTGATGATCGGCCGCCAGTCCCATTCGTCAAACCCCCAGATATTCTCGTTATTGCCGTTCCAGATGACGAGCGATGCATGCGGCATCAGCCGCACGACATTGTCGCGAACCTCGGCGATCACCTCGCTGCGCAGCGGTTCTTCCTCCGGGTAGGAGGCGCAGGCAAAAAGGAAATCCTGCCAGACGAGCATGCCGGCCCGGTCGCAGGCCTCGTAAAACTCGTCCCGCTCGAAGATACCGCCGCCCCAGACGCGCAACAGATTGATATTGGCAGCCTTCGCCTCGTCGATCCGCGCCGCATAGCGCTCCGCAGTCACGCGCGAGGGGAAGCA
Source organism: Rhizobium sp. BK377 (assembly GCF_014193935.1). Taxonomy (NCBI): domain Bacteria; kingdom Pseudomonadati; phylum Pseudomonadota; class Alphaproteobacteria; order Hyphomicrobiales; family Rhizobiaceae; genus Rhizobium; species Rhizobium sp. BK377. The sequence goes on along the minus strand of NZ_JACIAC010000001.1, from coordinate 1,299,596 downwards.
ATCGTCCGGTATCCAGTTTGCACCGCAGGCAAAGATCGCCACGTCGTTGATGACGAAGGTGAAGGCCGAGCCATGCGCATCCGGTGACGTATCGAGCCGCAGCGAACGGAAGCCAATCTCTTTCGAATAGCCGTCAAGTAAGTTGCCGTTGGCATCTTCCAGCCGGATGTCGAGAGGATAAAGTGGCTGCGCCCCGAGATGATGCGGCCACCAGAGCTGCGGCGAGGGGACGCGAACTTCAAATGAAAGCTCCTCTGCATCCGCTTCGACGACGACCGTCTGGGTCGCGCCACCGATCTCGGCCGTGAGCCTCGCCGGCAGGTCCTCGCCATGCCTCGCCAGCCGCACCTGCACCTTGACCAGGCCATCACCACCGGCAAGCGTGGCCGAAACACGTGTTTCGGCAACCCGCAACCGATCCCAGCTCTCCAGCCGCACCGGCTTCCAGAGCCCTGCCGTGACAAGCGTCGGACCCCAGTCCCAGCCGAAATTGCAGGCCATCTTCCGCATCAGATTGCCCGGCCCGGGATAGTTGTTCGGGCGGTAGCCGTAATGCTTCTCCATCTCCGCGCCATAAGCGTAGGCGGAATGGAAGGTGACGCTCAGTTCGTTTGCGCCTGCCCGCAGCAGCGACGATACATCGAAGCGATAGGTGCGGTGCATGTTGAAGGTGCGGCCGATCTCTTCGCCATTCAGGCTGATCGTCGCAATTGTATCGACGCCGTCGAAGACCAGTTCCTGCACTTGGGTCCCATCAGGCTCGGCCTCGAAATCCAGCCGGTAGACCCATTCCGTCTTGCCGATCCAGTCATTGGTGATCTCGTTGATATCGAGATAGGGATCGGGGATCAGCCTTTCGGCAAGCAGGTCGAGATGCACGCAGCCGGGCACCGTTGCCGGAATGGACGCCGGCAGACTGGTTCTTCCTGTATCGTTACAGGAAAGCGTCCAGCCGCTATGAAGGTCTCTCCTCCCAATCATGTCAGCCTCTTATCTTTTATTGAAAACGGCCGTAGCGCTGCAGCACTTCGATCTTGTAGCCATCGGGATCGGTGATGAAGAAGAACAGCCCGAACAGCTTGCCGTCGCGGTTGAGTTCCACGAGCTTGCTGGGGTTGAGGCCGAGATCGGTCAGCCGCTTGTGCTCGACCTGCACTTCCTGAACGGAAACAGCCAGATGCCCATAGGCATCGCCGAGATTATAGGGCTCAATACGGCCCTTGTTGACCGTCAGTTCCAGCTCGAAGCCGGTCTCGTCATTGCTCATATAGATCAGCGTGAAGGTCTCGAAATCGACACGGTCGGCAACCTTGAGCCCGAAGACCTTGCTGTAGAATTCGACCGAGCGCACCTCGTCCAACACGCGGATCATGGAATGGATCATTTTGGCCAAGGCGGGTCTCCCATGACTACTGTCTGCGCTGCCTTGGTAGCCGTCCTCTCAAGCCGGACGCAAGCCCATTCTGCGCGTGATCGCACCTTCGAGCATGCCGACGACATCATAGATCAGCACCGCCATCAGGCCGACGATCAAGCCGCCCTGCAGGATGAAGGCCGTATTGTCGGAAATCAGGCCGGCAATGATGACCTCGCCGAGACCCTTTGCCGCAACCGTCGAGCCGATCGTCGCCGTGCCGATATTGATGACGGTCGCGACCTTCAGCCCTTCAAGGATCAGCGGCAGTGCCAGCGGCAGCTCCACCTGGAAAAGGCGCTGCCTTCCGTTCATGCCCATTCCGTCCGCGGCATCCAGCACCTGCGGCGACACCTGCTTGAGGCCGGCGACCGTATTCTCGAAGATCGGCAACAGGCCATAGAGAAAGAGCGCAATCAGCGTCGGCGCAGCACCGAAGCCGGTGGCGGGAACGGCAAGCGCCAGCACCGCGACAGGGGGAAAGGTCTGGCCGGCATTGGCAATGGCGCGTGACAACGGCAGGAAGTCGGCGCCGCTTGGCCGGGTAACGAAAATGCCGCCGAGAACAGCAAGCACGGCGCTGCCGATGATCGAAATGAAAACCAGCTCCAGGTGCCCCAGCGCCAGAGAAGCGAGGCTGTTCTGCGTATAGACCGGCGGCGCATTGTTGTTTGTCAGCGGTACCAGCATGAAGGAGAGCCACTCCGTCCTGAAGATCAGGATGAGCAGCACCACCAATGCCAGCGCGCGAAAGAGATTGGCGACGATGAATTTCATGCCTTGCGGCCCAGTTCGAGCAGCCGTTCCATCGAGATCGAACCGACTGGCGCCTTGTTTGCATCCTGCACGGCTGCCTCGTCGACGCCCTGCCAGATCATTTCGGCAAGTGCATCCCGAAGGCTGAGCGACTGTGCCAGCGAATAGGGCAGGCCGGGTTTGGCAGGCTGCATGCTGTCCTTCAGCGGCGTCAGCGACATCAGCTTCAGCGCCCGGTCCGACGTGCCGGTCAATTGCTGCACGAAGGGATCGGCAGGCTCAGTCAGGATCTTCTCCGGCGTCGAGCACTGCAGGAGTTTGCCGCCGCTCATGACCGCGATCTGGTTACCCAGATGGAAGGCCTCGTCCATGTCATGCGTCACGAGCACGACCGTCGTGCCGAACTGTTTCTGGATCGCCAGGAGATCATCCTGCGCCTTGCCGCGGATGACAGGATCGAGCGCGCCGAAAGGCTCATCCATCAACAGCAGTTCCGGTTCGGCGGCCAGTGCCCGGGCAACGCCGACGCGCTGCTGCTGGCCGCCCGAAAGCTGGTGTGGATATTTCTCGGCAAAACTTGCCGGGTCGAGATTGAAGAGGCCGAGCAGTTCCGTCACCCGGCTGGCGATGCGGGCCGTATCCCAGCCGAGAAGTTCCGGCACGGTCGCGATATTCTGCGCCACCGTCCGGTGCGGAAAGAGGCCGTGCCCTTGGATGGCATAACCGATCTTGCGGCGAAGCTCGGTCGCCGGCACATCCATGATATCCTGTCCGCCGACGAAGATCTGTCCCTCGGTGATCGGCACCAGCCGGTTGATCATCCGCATCAGTGTCGATTTGCCGGAACCCGACGTGCCGACGATGACGGTGATCGAGCCCTTCTCGATGCTCATGGAGACATTGTCGACGACGGTTGCAGAGCCGTAGCGTTTGGTGACGTTCCTGATCTCGATCATGCTCATGCGGCTGGCCCCTGGATGCTTTCGATGACCGCATCGAGGATGACGGCCGAGGAGAAGGCGAAGAAAACGGTCGGCACGGCGCCGAGCAGAACGAGGTCCATGGCCGTCTGGCCGAGCCCCTGGAAGATGAAGATGCCGAAACCGCCACCGCCGATCAGCGCGGCGATCGTCACCATGCCGATTGCCTGCACGAGAACGATGCGGATGCCGGTGAGGATGACCGGGAAGGCGAGCGGCAGGTCGATTCCGGCAAGGATCTGCCGGCGTGTCAGCCCCATGCCGGCCGCCGCATCGCGCACCGAGGGGTCGACACCTTCGAGCCCGACGACCGTATTGGCAACGATCGGCAGCAGCGAATAGAGCACGAGCGCAATCAGCGCCGGAGCCGTCCCGATGCCGCGAATGCCGATGTCGGCCGCAAGCGGCACATGTGTCGCGAGATAACCGAGCGGCAGCATCAATATGCCGAAGAGCGCAAGGCTCGGGATGGTCTGGATCAGGCTCAACGTCTGCAGCACGATCGCGCGCAGCTTTGGCACCCAGAAACACAGGATGCCGAGCGGCAGCCCGAGAACGATGGCGATGGCAAGCGATCCGAAGGCGAGAAGCAGATGGGAATAGGCTTCGGTCCAGAACTGGGCCGAACGCGTGGAGAATTCCCTGAGGATCGACAGACTGTCGAGCAGGCCGGAGGAGAGGCAGATGCCAAGCAGGGCCGTATAGGCGATAAGGGCCGCGACCCGCATCCAGGGCGTCAGCCGGATCTTCACCAGCGCGTCGGAGATGATGAGGCCAATGACACCGAACAGTACCCAGAAGCTACCGCCAGGCGTCATGCGCGCCACAGTGCTGCCGGGCGGTGTCGCAGCCGTCGCCACCAGCCCGATTGCAGCAATCAGTGCGGCAAGGCAGAGCGTGCCGAGCCCGAGCCGGATGAAAGCATTGCGTAGGAAGACCGCTGCCAAGGCAGTGGCAACAAGGAGAATCATCAGGATGACGATTGAAGTCTGGGGAAGAAGCTGCGTCAGCAGCATCGGCTTGCCGGCGGCGATCCGGTTGGCCTTCACATAGATGAAAGGCAGAAGGGCCGTTGCCGCAATGCCGCCTGCCACCAGTACCACGCCGAGCCGGTCCAGCTTGCGGACCGCTAAGGTTTCTTCCATCGATCCAACCCTGTCCGGAAAATGCCCCGCCCGGATACCGGACGGGGCGTCAAGCGATTACTTCAAGAAGCCTTTTTCCTTCAGGTAGCCTTCGGCAACGGATTTCGCGGGCTCACCATCGACCTGAATCTTGGCGTTGAGCTTGCGCAACTCGTCTGCCGTCAGGCTCTGGAAGATCGGAGCAAGGATTTCCTGGATCTTCGGGTTTGCCTGCAGCACCGCCTCGCGGATGATCGGGGTCGGCGCATAGACCTGCTGCACGCTCTTGTCGTCTTCGAGAACCGTCAGCTCGGCCGCTTCGATAGCACCATCGGTGCCGTAGACCATCGCGGTATTGACGCCGTTGGTCTGGTCGGCCGCGGCCTTGATCGTCGCCGCCGTGTCGCCGCCCGAAAGCACGACTTCCTGATCCGGCTTCAGCGTGAAGCCATAGGTCGTCTGGAAGGCGGGCAGCGCGCCGGCGGAGTTCACGAATTCGGCGGATGCCGCAAGCTTGGCGGCGCCGCCGCCGGAAACCCACTTGCCGAAATCGGACATGGTCTTGAGCTTGTTCGGGCCGGCGACGTCATTGCGTACCGCGAGCGCCCAGGTGTTGTTGGCGGGCGACGGCGTCAGCCAGACGATCTTGTTGGCGTCATAGTCGAGCTTCTTGGCCATCTGGTAGCCCTGGTCGAGGTTCTTCCAGGCGGCGTCATCGGCCTTGTTGAAGAAGAAGCCGGCATTGCCGGTATATTCCGGGTAGATGTCGATTTCACCCGCGGTGATCGCCTTGCGTACGACTGGTGTGGCACCCAGCGCGATGCGGTCCTGCGTCTTGATGCCGTTGGCTTCCAGCGCGAGCGCGATGACGTTGCCGAGCAATGTGCCTTCGGTGTCGATCTTCGACGAAACGACGACGTCTGCGGCGTGGACCGCGCCAGCCGCAAAGGCGGAAAGCGAAACGGCAAGTGCGATTTTCTTCAGCATGATTGTCCCCTTGGTTGAACACCGTTAAATGTCGCGAAAGCCCCAGGCGCGAAGCCTGCGCGCATGAAATCCTGCCGGCAGGTCAGCCACAAGGCCATCATGCCGGAAATACGTGCGTCATGGAAATAGTGTGCATGCCCGAAAAATCGATGCCCGATGATCGAAGCAGCCCTCTCCAGTATTCGCTGTCGCGGCGCGATTATGGCGGCGAATGCAGACCGTTGCGCGGAATTGCATTCCCTTTTCCAAGGCCGGCGCGATTTGTTTTTGTCCCCTTGCGTGTTTCCACGATGTTCCGGTGCTTTTGATCGGTTCTTTCGCCGTCGGATTTCTTATTGAGCGAACGATAGCCCGCACGTTTGCAGGCAGGGATATCTTTTTTCACGAACACGTCATATCCTGCGCTTTTTCAGTATCTTCGGGAGAAAATCTTGCATCTCGGCGCCCTCTTTGTCGCAAGCCATGTCCTGTCTTCCGGCTCCATGCGCGAGACAGCGCGCCGCTTCAACGTCTCCGTCTCGACCGTGTCGGCGGCGATCGACAATCTGGAGACGGAGCTTGCCCTGACGCTCGCCGAACGGTCCTCGGGCGAACTGGTCATTCTGCTCGCCGGCGGCAGGGTCCAGGAAGGATTGGCGCCGATTCTTGCTGCGACGGAGCAGCTTGGCAACCTGCTCGGCCATCATGAGCCGGAGGCTTACGGACGATGGGCCGCGCGCATCCCCGTAAAACTCGTCACCATGGAGCGTTATCTGGAGGTCGCCGATCAGGGCAGCATCAATCGTGCGGCTCGCCGTCTGCGTCTTGGTCAGCCTCAGCTTTCATTGCAGATTGCAAATCTTGAGAAATTCTTCGGGAGCAGGCTCTTGGAGCGGCAGGCTCAAGGCTCGGCGCTGACCGAAGAAGGCCGCTTCGCTTATACGGTCTTTTCGACCATCAGCCTCGCCTGGAACGAACTGAAATCCGCTGCGGACGAGCGCTACCAGCGCACCGCCCGCTCGCTGCGCATCGGTGCCATTATCCCTACGGGCTCGGAAAGCTGGGTGGCGCGCTGCCTGGGAAGCCTCGTTGCCGAGTGGAATACCCTGCGCAACAAGAATGCTCTGTCGCTCGTCTCGATGACCGCGGACGATCTGCGCGAGGCGCTGAAATCCGGGCGCATCGATGTCGCGATCCTCGATTCCGTCTTTGGCCTGGACAGCTTCCGCCATCGCGAATTGCTACGCACCGACATGGTGGCGATCGCCCCCCTCGACAGTGAGGAAATGACGGCGGCCGATCTTGTCGCCAGCCATCCGATCTGCACACCAAGTCCGCGCACCGGGATCGGCCATGCCGCCATGACCTTCGGCTATGACCGCACCCTGCATCGCCGCCTCCGCGACCGGGATATCACGGCGGCGGATTCGCTGCCCGTCATCGTCGATCTCGTCGCCAATCACGGTTACGTCTCCTTCCTCGGCCGTGTCAGCGCCATCCCGATCGCCGACCGGGTGCGCATCGTCGAACTCGAAGAGCCGATGCCGATGTCCTATCACGTGGCCTTCAATCATCGGAAAGCCGCGGCTGACGCTTGCGACCTGCTGATCGCGACAGTGACAAAAATTGCCCCGGCTCCTGTCGCGAAAGATGCCGCCTTCGCATAAATAAGCTGCGATGGAAGAAGAGGGATTCGCACGATGACGGTTTTGCTGGAAGTCTGCGTCGATAGCGCTCAAGGCCTTGCGGCGGCAATCGAAGGCGGCGCTGGCCGCATCGAGCTGTGCTCAGCACTCGAGCTTGGCGGGCTGACGCCGCTACCGAGCCTGATGCGGATCGCGGCGCAAGCGCCGATCCCGGTCTATGCAATGATCCGCCCGCATGCCGGTCCCTTCATCTTTGATGCCACGGATGAAAAGGCAATGCTGGCCGATATCGATGCTGTCAGGGCCGCAGGTCTTGCCGGCGTCGTCATTGGCGCCAATCGCCCGGACGGCACGCTCGACATGCCGCTCATTCATCGTTTGAAGGCGCATGCCGCCGGCCTCGGCTCGACACTGCATCGCGCTTTCGATCTCGTGCCCGATCCGGATGTGGCACTGGAGCAGGTGGTCGAACTCGGCTGCGAGCGCATCCTCACTTCAGGCTGTGTGCCGAAAGCGATGGACGGGCTCGAAATGCTGAAGCGCATTTCCGCCAAGGCAGTCGGTCGCATCTCGATCATGCCTGGCAGCGGCGTGCGCCCGACCAATGCCGTCGAAATCCTGCGGGCGACGGGTGCTCACGAAATTCACGGCTCCTGCAGCTCATCCGTTGCCAGCGCCGATCCGCGCGCCGTCACCTTCGGCTTCGATGTGCCGACCTCGAACCGCACGGATGTCGAGGTCGTCAGGCAGATGCGCGCCGCAATCGATACGCTTTAGTCGGCGACCTTGATCACGGCCTTGATGAGGCCGCTCTTCTCATGCGCCCAGCGGGCAAGATCGCGCGGCGCATCGGCAAGCGTCGTGCGATGCGTGATCAGCTTGTCGACCGGCACGAGGCCCTTGGCGATCGAATCCGCGACATGTTCGAAGTCGACACGCGTTGCATTGCGGCTGCCGATGACCATCATCTCCCGCTTGTGGAACTCCGGATCGGAGAAGCGGATATCGTCTTTCACCACACTGACGAGGACAAGCGCGCCGCCATGGGCGACAAAGCTGAAGGCCTTCTCTATGGACGGTCCAAAGCCTGTCGCGTCAAAGACGACATCAAAGCCATCGCCGTCTGTCCTGGCCTTCACGGCGTCTGCGGTCCCATCATTGGCGATAATGCCTGACATAAAGCCGAAGCGCTCCGAGGCCATCTGCAGCCGTTCCGCACTCGTATCGAGCAGCGTCACATCGTGACCGGCAATACGCGAGAAGATCGCCGCTCCAAGGCCGATCGGGCCTGCCCCGATGACGAGCGAGCGGGAGCCTGCAGGCGCCATGGATCGGCGCACCGCATGCGCCCCAATGGCCAGGAATTCGACGGTCGCGGCAGCTTCCAGGCTGAGACCCTTGGCGGCGTAGAGATTGCCTGCGGGCACCACGATCTCCTCGCAAAAGGCGCCGTCGGTATGAACCCCGAGTACCCTAATATTGGTGCAGCAGTTCGGCTTGCCCTGCCGGCAGGCAACACAACTGCCGCAGGAAAGGTAAGGATTGACGATCACAGGCGTGCCCGTCGCCATCGCCACGCCGTCGCCTGCTTCGATCACGGTCGCCGAGATCTCATGTCCCATGACGCGCGGATATTCGAGAAACGGGTGCTTGCCTTCGAAGATGTGATAATCCGTGCCGCAGATGCCGACATGGCTGACGGCAAGCCGTACCCAGCCGGGTGCTGGTTTTTCGGGGGAGGGGCGCTCGACGAGATCGAGGACACCCGGTTCGCGGCAGAGGACTGCTTTCATGATGGTTCTCGCATTTCTGGAATGGAGAAAGCCGGCCTTTGGGCCGGCTTCGCTTTGCTCTTGGCTCAGCCCGCCCGGCGCCGGCGAAGCTGGTCGAAGTAGACGATGACGATGATCAGCAGGCCGGTGATGATGCGCTGCCAGAACGAGTTGACGTTCAGGAGATTGGCGCCGTTATTGATGGTCGCCAGAATGAACGCACCAATCAGCGGGCCATGCACGGAGCCGACGGCTCCGAAGAGAGACGTGCCGCCGATGACCGAGGAGGCGATTGCCTGCAGTTCCCAGCCGTCTGCCTGTGTCGCGTTGCCGATTGCGATACGCGAGGCAAGCAGCACGCCGACGAAAGCTGCAAACGAAGCCGAAAGAATATAGGCCAGATAGATCATCTTCTTGACGTTGACGCCGGAAAGGCGCGCGGCCTCCGCATTCGAACCGACGGCGAAGAGATAGCGGCCCCAGCGGCTCAGATGCAGGAAGACGAAGGAGGGGATCGCCACGAGGATGACCATCCAGAACAGGCTTGGAACGCCAAGGAAATCAGCGCGGGCGAAATTGCTGAAGCTCTCGTCGGTGATGCTGATCGTCGAGCCGTTGGTGATCAAGAGGCCGATGCCGCGCAGCGATGTCAGCGTCGCCAGCGTGATGATGAAGGGCGGCAGGCCCATATGCACGATGCCGAAGCCATGGAAGGCGCCGATCGCAATGCCGATGGCGAGCGTCAGCACGATCGCTGCCCAGAGCGGCACGCCCGTCTGCAAGAGCCAGGCGATGATGACGGTGCAGAAGCCGACGATCGCGCCGACCGACAGGTCGATGCCGGCGGTGATGATGACGAAGGTCTGGCCGAGTGCCAGGATCGCCGTCATCGCGCCTTGGCGCAGCAGGTTGGAAATATTCAGCGGCGTCCAGAAGCTCTCGGTGACGAAGCCGAGCACGATCCAGAGGAAGATCAGCAAGCCGATCAGCGTCAGGCCGAACAGGATGTTCATCTTCCGGCGCGGCGGCGGCGCGACGATTTCGGTGGGGGTGACAGTCATGAATTTTCTCCCTCTTATTCTTTTGGCTCAGACGCCGATCGCTTCGCTGAGCACTTCTTCATGCGTCGCCGCGTGGAAATCATGGCTTGCAACGAGCCTGCCGCTGCGGAAGACGTGCAGCCGGTCGGCCAGTTCGTAGACCTCGGGCAGGTAGGAGGAGATCAGGATGATGCCTGCCCCCTCTTTCAGCAGCTTGGCGAAGAGCCGGTAGATTTCTGCCTTGGTGCCGACGTCGACACCGACGGTCGGCTCATCGAAAATGAAAAGCCGGGCGCCATGGCTCAGCCACTTGCCGATAACGATCTTCTGCTGATTGCCGCCCGACATGCTGGAGGCCGGAACACGCCGGCTCGGCGTCTTGATGCTGAGATCGCGGATCTGCTTGTCGGCATTCGCCGATTCGCGCGCATGGTTGATAACCGGTCCGTGGCTGAGACGCCCGAACACCGGCAGGTTGATGTTGAGGCCGATCGGCAGGTTGAGGCAAAGCCCCTGGTCGCGCCGGCTTTCCGGCGCCAGCGCAATGCCGAGCTCCATTGCGGTGCGCTCGTTCCTGATATCGACGCGCTTGCCCATCCAGTGGATTTCGCCCGCACTTGTCGGCTGGCGCCCATAGAGACCGAGCGCGAATTCGCTGCGCCCGGCGCCGATGAGGCCATAGAGCCCGACGATCTGTCCTGCCTTGACGGAGAGCGTCACGTCCTCGAAGCCCGGACCCGAAAGGCCCCTGACGTCGAGGATCGTCTGGCCGATCGGAATGTCTTCCTTATGATAGATCTGCTCGATCGAGCGGTTGATCATCAGCGCGATCAGCTCCGCCTCGTTGGTCTCGCCGATCAGACGTGTGCCGACATGCGTGCCGTCGCGCAGCACCGAGACGCGGTCGGCAAGCTCGAAGACTTCTTCCATACGGTGGCTGATATAGACGATGGTGACGCCTTCGCTCTGCAGGCGGCGGATCAGCTTGAAGAGCTGCGCGGATTCCTGGCGGGTGAGATAGGCGGTCGGCTCGTCGAAGATCAGGAACTGCGTGCCGCGCATGGCCGCGCGCGCGGTGGCGACGAGCTGCTGCTGACCGATCGTCAGCGAGCTCAGAAGCGCACCGGCCGGCAGGCCGAAGCCGAGATCGTCGAGGACGGACTGCGCCATCTTCTCCATCTGCTTCCTGCGCATCAGCCCGTAACGGTTGACCTCGTCGCCGAGGAAGAGATTGGCAGCCACGGTCAGGTGCCGGCAGAGCACGACTTCCTGGTGGACGGCGTTGATGCCGCGGGCGATCGCCTCGTTCGGCGTCGACAGTCCCACCGGATGACCGCACCACAGCACCTCGCCGGCCGTGCGGGTGATGACGCCGGTGAGCAACTTGATGAGGGTGGATTTGCCGGCGCCGTTTTCGCCGACGATGGCGTGGATTTCACCGGCCAGGAAGGTCAGCGTCGCCGGCTTCAGCGCCTGCACGTGACCATAGTTCTTCTGCAGGCCTTTCAGTTCGAGGATAGGCGATCCGGCGGGAATTCGATTGGCTTCTTTCAGCGTCGCGCTGTCATCGTGGCGATGACTGACCTCTTCCAGTCCGACCATGGACCTCTCCTCCTTTTGTCACGTCTGCTCTCCATCCTAAACATACCATGGATGGAAAAAGCCGCGCCGGTTTTGAAGCCGGCGCGGCCGTCTGTCGTTTTACTTGATCTTCGGGTTCAGGAGCGCGTCGATCTTCGGCTCTTTCATGTTCGCCTTGGTGACGAGGTTCGCGCCGGTGTCGACATTTTCCGGGACCTTCTCGCCCTTGGAGACGGCAAGAGCGGTCTTGATGCCGTCATAACCCATGCGATAGGGATCCTGAACGACGAGGCCGGCAATCGCGCCATCCTTGAGGAAGCCAACCGTCTTGTCGTCGCTGTCGAAGCCGATGACCTTGATCTTGTCGCCGAGCTTGTTTTCGGCGATCGCCTGGCCCACGCCCTGCGCCATGATGAGGTTCGAGGCGAAGACGCCGACGAGCTTCGGGTTTGCCGTGATCAGGTCGGTCATCATATTGAGGCCGGTCGTTGCCTGGCCGTCGCCATACTTGTCGGCGATCACCTTCAGGCCAGGATGCTTGGTCTTGATCTGGTCCAGGAAGCCTTCGCGGCGCTGTTCCAGCGAGCCGACGCCGGGAAGGTTGGTCAGGATGACGACGTCGCCCTCTTCCTTGCCGGTGGCTTCCTTGATCGCGGCGGCAAGACCATCGGCGGCGATGCGGCCGCCCTGGACGTTGTCGGTCGTCAGGAACGACTTGAATGCCTTGGAGTCGGCGCCGGAGTCGATGCCGATGATCGGAACCGACTTGGCGGCTTCATCGATCGGCTTGCCGAGCGCCTTGAACTCGGTCGGCGAGATCACGATGGCGGCCGGCTTGCCGGCAACGGCGTTTTCCAGGATCGAGATCTGGCCATTGATGTCGGATTCAGCCTGGGCGCCGAGTTCCGGCACCTTGACGCCGAGATCCTTACCGGCCTTGCGGGCGCCGGCCAGGACGATCTGCCAGTAGAAGGACGTCGTGTCCTTGACGATGATCGGGATCGTCACTTCGGCGGCAAAGGACGTGGCCGGCATTGCCGTAGCGATGACGGCAGCGCCTGCCAGTGCCGTAAAGGCGCGGCGAGACAGAATGGATTTCACGATATTCATAAGGGTTCTCCTCTCAGGTGCGTTCTCCTCCAATGAAACCGGACCGCTGAACGCAGGCGGACGATTTTTATCGATAAAAAACATTTACAGTGAGAAGCTAGCCGAGGTCCAGGCAAATTGCAAGAGCGCTGATCTCGCCTTCATGATTCATTGAATCGCCTCCCAACCGATTGTTTTTATTTTAAATACACAAAGACCTAAAATAAGGTCTTTAGTTGAATTGCACCTCATGCGGATGCACGACACCCTTCTTCAAAATGAGGTTGCCGTACAGCCGGAATTCGGTGGTCGCCACGATATAGGCCGCCTTCCGCGCCATTTCGTAGAAGGCGAAGCGTTCGACGGATGCGATGGAAAAATCACCCGCGCGCCGGGTGACGATCTCCTGGAATTCGGCGCAGACCTCGGGCACGGCCTTGGGATCGCCGACCACTTCCATCCGCCATGCCGATTGCGGCACGAACGTATCGAGCGGCATATGCGTGAGGATCGCCTCGGCCATGGCTGTGGCGCTGACGCCGTCGGCGCGGATGACATCAGGTCCCATGCTGCTTGCCGGGAAATTGGCGTCGGCAATGACGATATCGTCGCCATGCCCCATGCTCTTCAGTGCATAGAGCAGGTCGGGGCCGAGAAGCGGATGAATACCTTTGAGCATGGTGTTTCCTCAGACGCGGACAGCTTCTTCGCCGAGCGGTGCGGCGACCAGTGTGTAGGGATCGAATTCGGGATAGATATCCGCCGGAATGTGCGGCTCGAAATTTTCCATATTGCGCGTAAGGCTCGAAGGCTTCGCCGTCCCGATCAGCACCGACGAGACGACGGGGTCGCGCAACGGAAACTGCAGAGCGGGTGCAGCCAGCGGCAGGCCGTGGCGCTTGGCCACCTCTTCCATCGCTCCGACCTTGCCGAGCACCTCGTCGGTCGCGGGCATGTAATCGAAATGCGAACCAGGCACCGGGCCGGTTGCAAGGATGCCGGAATTGAAAACGCCGCCGACGACGAGCGATGTGCCCTTTTGCCGGCAGAGGGGCATGAGCTCGGAAACCGCCGAACGGTCGAGCAGTGTGTAGCGGCCGGCCAGCAGGATCGCGTCTATATCGGCATTGCGCATGACGTCGAGGCAGACAGGCACCTCGTTGACGCCGAGGCCGAAAGCCTTGATCGCGCCTGAAGACTTCAGCTTTTCCAGCGCCTTGATGCCGGTATCGAGGAAGTTCTTCAGGTGCACGGCATTCTTCGCGGCGCCATGCGTATAGGAGCCGATATCGTGGACGAAGAGCATATCGATGCGGTTGAGGCCGAGACGCGCATAGCTGAAATCGACCGACCGCATGATGCCGTCATAAGAATAATCGTAGTCGGCATCGAAGGAGAGAGCATCCACATAGCCGTAACCGGGAACGGCACCCGTCGGCACCGGGCGCAGCAGGCGGCCGACCTTGGTGGACAGCACGTAATCGTTTTCCGGCTTGTCGCGCAGGAAGTCGCCGACCCTTCGTTCGCCGAGTCCCAGGCCATACCACGGCGCCACATCGTAATAGCGGATGCCGTGGTTCCACGCCGTCTCCAGCGTTTCCATCGCCTGCTCGCGCGGGCAGGCGCGATAAAGGCCGCCGAGCGCTGCTGCACCGAAGCTGATTTCGGTGACTTCCAGCGCCGTCTTGCCAATCCTCCTCGTCTTCATCATTCCTCCTCGTGAAGACCCGAAATTCGATAAATACTATTCAGAGTGTGGCGCCGAGATGCCACGGAACGAACTCGTTGTCGCCATAGCCGAAAATTTCGCTTTTCGTCTTTTTGCCCGAGGCCGTTTCCACGATCAGATCGAAGATCTCGCGGCCCTTGCCGCTGATGGTCGCGTCACCGGTGACGATCGTGCCGCAATCGATATCCATGTCCTCTTCCATCGAAGCGTAAAGCGCCGAATTGCTGGCGAGCTTCAGTGAAGGGGCAGGGCGACAGCCGAAGCAGCTGCCGCGGCCGGTCGTAAACGCGATCATGTTGGCACCGCCGGCCACCTGACCGGTCGCCGACACTGGATCGTAGCCGGGCGTATCCATGAACACGAGGCCGGGGGCCGTGACGCGCTCGGCATAACCATAGACGGCAGTCAGCGGCGAGCGGCCGCCCTTGGCGACGGCGCCGAGCGACTTTTCCAGAATGGTCGTCAGGCCGCCGCGCTTGTTGCCCGGAGAGGGGTTGTTATCGAGCGATGCGCCATGCAGGGCGACATAATCTTCCCACCAGGCGATCTTCTCATCGAGCTTCCTGGCGACATCGTCGCTGACGGCGCGGCTGCGCAGCAGATGCTCCGCGCCATAGATCTCGGAGGTTTCCGAAAGGATTGCGGTGCCGCCGGCTGCAGCCAGCAGATCGGCCGCGACACCGAGCGCCGGATTGGCGGTAATGCCCGAAAAGCCGTCGGAGCCGCCGCATTGCAGGCCGATGATGATCTCGCCGACGGATATCGGCACACGCTTTTCACGGCCGACATCGGCAGCGATCTCGCGCAGCACGCCCATGGCGCGTTCGACCGCGCGGCGCGAACCGCCGGCATCCTGGATGTTGAAATGCCGCTTGGAGGCCCCCGCACCGCTCTGGCCGTAGAGCGTCAGCTGGTTGACCTCGCAGCCGAGGCCGATCATCAGCACGCCGCCGAAATTCACGTGGCGGGTATAACCGGCGAGTGTCCTGTGCAGCACGTTCATGCCGTCACCCGTCGAGCTCATGCCGCAACCCTGGTCGTGAACGATCGGCACGAAGCCGTCGATCCCGTCATAATGCGGCAGGATGGTGCGGTTGGCCTCGTCGGCAATCGCCCGGCAGACCGTGGTGGAACAGTTCACGCTGGCGATGATGCCGATATAGTTGCGCGTCGCAGCGCGTCCGTCGGCACGGCGATAACCCATGAAGGTGCGCGCCTTGTCATCAGCACTTGCTTCCTCGGGAGCGGAATTGGCCGTCGCGGCAAGCCGGTCGTTTTCGAAATGGAGATTATGGCTGTGAACGTGATCGCCGGCTTTTACGTCCGCAGTCGTGCGGCCGATCGCCTGGCCGTATTTGACGACCGGTGTTCCGAGCGGAATGTCCGTGATGGCG
Organism: Rhizobium sp. BK377; assembly: GCF_014193935.1. Taxonomy (NCBI): domain Bacteria; kingdom Pseudomonadati; phylum Pseudomonadota; class Alphaproteobacteria; order Hyphomicrobiales; family Rhizobiaceae; genus Rhizobium; species Rhizobium sp. BK377. The sequence continues at coordinate 1,284,105 of NZ_JACIAC010000001.1, read as the reverse complement.
ATCTTGTGGCCGGCGTCGATCTTCTGCCGCGTTTTCACATTGGCGACATCAGATCCTTCAGCGATCGGTGCCGTTGCGACCGCGACGTTGTCTCCGGCCGACAGGATGATCCAATTCTGTCTGTCCAATTTCTTCTCCCTGGGGAAGCGTCCGCTACATCGGCGAAATGCGCATTGATTTTGTTTTTTATCTACAATAAACATTTTCAAGTCAACGGGAATATTGATCCTGTGGACGAGGGAGGCGAACAGCCGCATGCGACCGAAAATAAGATAAAGGTCGCCTGAAGAGGCTCCTGGTCCGGCTGTGCCCGTTCTCAGCGGCGGGCATCATCGCCGTGTCGCCAGAGCCGTCGGGTTTGAGCGGAAAGCGGGGTCTGATGGCAAGACAGAATACGGTCTTCAAGGAAGCGTATAATCGGTATGCGGCAGCGTTGCGCCTGGATACGGCGCTGCCTTCGGAGCCCGAGATTGCCGCCCAGCTCGGCGTTAGCCGCAGCACCGCGCGCGCCATCCTGACCCGCCTCAGCGAAGAGGGCATCATCCGCTGGAACAAGCGCCAGAAGATCGTGCTGCGCCAGCCTGTTGACCGCGACTTCTTCCCCTCGGAAGAAACGGATTCGCTGCACGACATCATCGAGCGCAGCTTCATGCAGCGCATCCTGTCGGATGAGGCAGCCCCCGGCATGCAGATCAACGAGCTGGAGCTTGCCCGCGAGATCGGCACGGGGACCACGAGCGTGCGCGAATTCCTGATCCGCTTCTCGCGCTTCGGGCTGATCGAAAAACGGCCGAACAGCCATTGGACACTGAAGGGTTTTACGCGCGAATTCGCCCTGGAGCTCGCCGATGTGCGCGAAATGTTCGAGCTGCATTCGGCAGCCGAATTCGGCAAGCTTCCTGCCGGAAATCAAGCCTGGGCCGATCTTGCCGTTATCAAGGAAGATCACCTCTCGATGCTTTCCGATATCAACAACCGCTTCAAGGAATTCTCGGTGCTCGACGAGCGCTTTCACCTCTTGATCCACCGCGCCTCGAAGAACCGCTTCATCGCCGATTTCTACGACGCGATCGCCATCATCTTTCACTATCACTATCAGTGGAACAAGACGGCTGCCCGGGAACGCAACGAGCGCGCGATCCACGAACACCTCGATTATATCGCAGCACTGGAAGCCCGCGATCAGGCAAAGATCGAGGCCGCCTGCCGCATCCACCTTCGCTCGGCCCGCCAGACGCTGCTGCAATCGCTGCCGCAGGGCGCCACGGAAGGTGTCTGAATTACCATCATGAAGGGCGTGCCGCGTGGCCCCCTCATCCGGCCCTTCAGCCACCCTAATGCGACGCCGCCTCGCTGGCCCTGCTGCTCGCGCCCCCGGTCTTCACGCCGCGCCCGATCGGAATAAGCCAGGTCGTCGCAAAGGTCAGCACCGCCACGACCACGACACCCCAGAAGCTCCAGTGCAGTGCCGCATCGAAGACCGCGCGAGTCGCCGGATCGGCGGCGAGTGCCGAGAGCCCGGTCGGCTGGTTCAGCGCCTCGCGCAGGCTGCTGGCCGCCTCACCCGCCGCATAATGGTCGATGCCGGCATTGAGGACGGCGCCGAGCACCGTGGCGCCGAGCGTATTGCCGAGGCTGCGGGAAAAGATGTTCGAGGCAGTGGCGCTTCCGCGCATCGACCACTCTACGCTGTCCTGCACCAGCGCAATGCTGGTGAGATTGATGAGGCCCATGCCGAAGCCCATGAAGAAGGAGCCTGCTCCGGCCACGGCCGGATGGCTTTCCGGCGTGAGGAACAGCAGGAAGGCCGCGCCGAAGGGGAACATGAAGCTGCCGACGCGCAGCGTGTTGCGGATGCCGAATGCCCTGAAGAACCGGCTGGAAAGCATCACCGACAGCGGCCAGCCGACCACCAGCATGGTCAGCGTGAAACCGGCAACGATCGGCGAGCGGCCGAGCACGCCCTGCACATACATCGGCAGGATCGTCGAAAGGCCGATCAGCGCCATGCCGGCTAGAAGCATGCAGGCATTGCTGGTCGCCACCAGCCGCCGGCTCCAGAGCGCAATAGAAATGATCGGCTCCGGCGTGCGCTTCTCCTGCAGCACGAAAAGAATGCCGGTCACGACGAAGACGATGGCAAGCGAGATGAGAATCCAGGCCGGCGCAGTCGTTTCCGTCAGGATCGTCAGGAGCGCGACGATGGAAATCGAAAACAGGATGGCGCCGAGATAATCGATCCTGGCTTGCCTGTGCGCCACGTCCTCCTTCAGGAAGATCAGAAAGGCGGCGATCGACAGGACGCCGATCGGCAGGTTGATCCAGAAGATCCAGGCCCAGGAGATCGTATCGACAATGATGCCGCCGGCGAGCGGTCCGACGACGGCCGAAGTCGCCCAGACGGTCGCCATCACGCCCTGCACCTTGCCGCGCTCCTCCAGCTTGAACAGGTCGCCGATGATTGTCATCGTCACCGGCTGGATCGCCCCGGCGCCAAGGCCCTGCACCAGCCGGAAGATAATGAGCGAGGCCATCGACCAGGCAAGGCCGCAGAAGAGCGAGCCGACGAGGAAAATCAGGATGCCGCCGATCAGCACCGGCTTGCGCCCGAAAATATCCGAAAGCTTGCCGTAGATGACCGTGGTCGTGGACTGCGCCAGCAGGAAGGCGGAGAAGACCCAGCTGTAATAGGTGAAGCCGCCGAGCTGGCCGACGATGCGGGGCATCGCGGTCGCCACGATCGTGGCCTCGATCGCCACCATGAAGGTCGCGAGCATGATCGTGGCGACGACGAGCGTGCGGTTGGATTGCTGGGCGGTGGCTGACATGATGAACCTCTCGGGGCGCTTTCTCCGTGATACGGAAAAGCCGCTGCCGGCTGGTGGGCTAGTGCAACGCGAAGTGTCGGCAGTCTTTTATGCTCCTGCTGATAGCAGGTAAAGCGTAAGTGAGATGCTTTCTCCGATGCCGACGCTTCAAACCGCTTCCGGCCCAGGAAAATTTCAAATACAACACATCTTGCGAAGGATGTTTCGGCGGGTACCCGCCGGAAAAAGAGATCTGGCACGCCAGGGCTCTCGGATGTCAGGATTGCATTTCCGCCAGGTTATCCCAACTGAAAACCTGATGCAGGCCTGTGAACCGCTCCATCGCGGATGCGAAAGGTTCGGATCCGGGCACGGAAATGGCGAGTGATGATGGCGCATGTTTTGGCTGCGAGCGGCGGCGTTAAACAGGTAATTTGCATCAATTGGGGTACAAGATACGGGCCGACTTTCATCAACCGGCTCTACGCGATGGTGTCGCGTAACATCACGCCGCCCTTCACCTTCACATGCTTCACCGACTGCCGGGACAATCTCCATCCCGCCATCCTGTGCGAGGATCTGCCGCCTCTCGATGTCGAGATGCCCGTCAATACCAGGGGCATCTGGCCGAAGGCGAGGCTTTGGGGCCCGAAGCTCGGCAGCCTGAGCGGGCCGGTCCTCTATCTGGACCTCGACCTCGTCATCGTCGCCTCCCTCGATGCGTTTTTCGAAGTCGGAGGACCCGATGACGTCGTCATGGCCCGCAACCAGACGACGCCTTTCGAAAGGCTCGGGCAGAGCTCGCTCTTTCGCTTTCCGGTCGGCAAGCTCCTGCCGCTGCAGGAAGAGTTCAGGGCCAACCCGCAGAAAGTGGCCGATGAATATGAGTATGAGCAGCGTTTCGTCACCCGCAAGGCGCCCGGCGGCGTGAAATTCTTCCCGCGAAACTGGGTTCTGCATTTCCGGCAGGACTGCCACTGGGCCTTTCCGCTGAACTATTTTCTCGCGCCGCGCCTGCCATCCAGCGCCCGCGTCGTCCTCTTCCCGCGCGGCTTCCACCCGCAGAACGCCATCGAAGGCAAATTCGGCCCGCGGGGCCGGGGCGAGACCAGGCTCGCTCATATCAAGGGCGTCTTCGACGCCAGCAAACGCGACGGCAAGCAGCCCTTCCGCTACCTGCGCCACTATATATTGCCGACGCCCTGGGTGGCCGAGCATTGGCACGAGTGAGAACGGGCGGCGGCGGAACTATTTCCAACTTCGATTGTTGTCGGCTGAGGAAAACTGCGGGGTGCTCCCATGCGTCCTCTTTTCTTTGCGACAATGCTCACGCTCACAGGTCTGGCCGCCGGCGCAAACGCGTCCGAGGCGGATTTCCTCAATTCGCTCGAGGGTGACTGGAGCGGAAGCGGAATGGTCCTGACCAGGATCGGCGGAGCGAAGGTCAACGTCTCCTGCAATCTGAAATCCGACGCGGGCGCCTCGACCGTTGCGATGAACGGCAGCTGTCGCGGTCTCGCCGTCATCACGAGAAGCTTTTCGGCAAATGTGAAGGCCGCCGGGCAACGTTACATCGGCAACTACACCGGGCCATCGGGCCAGCCGTCCAAGCTCGTCGGCAGCCGGAAAGGCGATGCCCTCACCTTCAACGTCACCTGGGCGCGCGTCACCAACGGCGACCGGAGCGCAAACATGATGATCGAAAAGGTCGGCCAGAACGGCCTTCGCCTGCAGACCGTCGATCGCGACCCCGCATCGGGCCGGTCGGTGGTGACGAGCCGTATCGATCTGCAGCGGCAGTGACTGATGTCTCAACAGCGGCGAGATCGCCGGATCGGGACATCGGATTCTGTGATGCCCCGATCCGTCGAAGGGTTACGGCCGCTTTCTGATGGTGGCGTAAATGATGTTGCGGTTGGCACCGAACCAGACCGTCTTTTCGTCCGTGCCGTCAGGGGCACTGCTGTTGGCAATGCGCCACATGTCCGCCTCGGAACGCTGGAGGAGCTCCCAGTTCATGTAGGATTCCATGTATCCGTCATCGGCCATCTCGTCGGAGAAGTTGGCGAAGAGAAAGACGCCACCCGGCTTCAGCATGTCCATGCAGATCTGGGTGAGCCGGATCGCGACCTTATCGGTGAGGTAATCGTACAATCCCGCTGCATAGATCAGATCGAATGTGCCAATCTGATGCTTTCGCGCCAGCAGGCCGCGCACGGATCCATTGACAGGCTCGACGGCAGTTCCATGGAATTGGCTGGAGATCGTGCCAATGCTTTCGGGGTCCTGATCGAGAGCAACCCAACGTTTAAGGCGGCCTTCTGCAAGCGCTTTTGATGCCTCCGCTTCGCGAAGGTGGCCGGCGGCGACGGCCAGCACCTCGGTATCCGAACCCGTTCGCGCCGCGGTCTCGTCGACGAAGCGGGTCAGGATGTCGCGACGTTCCCTCACGGCGACCGGGCCGGGGGCGTTTATCGTGTATTCGAAGATATCAAGACCGAGAGGCGTGGATCTGGCCACTTCTTCGGCCACCGCCCGATGCCCATAAATAAAGTCTATGAGACTGGCATCCCCGGAATAGCCGCGAGGTTTTTCAAAGGACCAGCGAGTGAACGGGCACTGCTGCAGAATTTCTGCCGAAGGATGGGCCTGAATAATCGGGATGAGCCTCTGCCACACTGCAGCCCCGAATTTGTGACGGACGTCATGGAGCTGACCGATCAACCATCTGACTGCATCAGGCAGGTTTCTGCCCGCGGCAAGCCGCTGCATTGCAATGCTGATGACGACAGCAAACTCAGCCTCCGCAGTGCGCAGGAGATCTGGTTCATTATCCTGGTTGGGTGAAGGGAAGTTATTGCTGACGGACTGCGGTGTGATCAGGCTTTGGCCATCAAGAGCAAAAAGGGGCTGAGCCACGGAACCTCACTGGTTAATATAAACTTAATACATTGTATAAAATCACCAATACTCGCATAAAGGTCAAGCGTTAAGGTTGGCGGCGGCGGGGAAATGCACGTCTTAGCTTTAGAAAATATTAGTGAACCCAACAGATACTCCGCCCGCTTGGGGATCGTTCGAGCGTTATTGGTTGATGTGGAATTGGCGTAAGGCTATCCAGCGTCAGCTAGCAGTCTGCGGAGGGCAGCTGCTGCAAGAAGTTTGGTAGCAGGGGCATGATGCACGTGTTAGCCGAGACCGCAGCCGCTACCGTGCAGCCGACGCTGTCGCCAGAACAACTGCGCGGCCTGTACAAGCAGGAGAGCGAGAGCGGCCGAAAAAGCGCGACGCGCAAGGGCCTCTGGACTGCGGTCGCAGCTTACCTTGCATATTCCTTCACGGACTATCTTTTTATCGGCGACGTCGTCCAATACACGGTCGCCGGCCGGCTGGCGGTTGGCGTCAGTGCGCTATGCGTGCTGGAATTCCTGCTCTACCGCAAGGCAAAAGCCGATACGGTCGATATGGCCGCCGCACTGTCCGTGCTCGCAGCCTATCTTGTCTGGCTTCTCACCGCCCAGATGACCGCAGTCAGGGAGGCGTTCTCCTATTATATGGTGTTTGGCGCGATCTTCATGATGAGCGTCAACCTGTTCTTCAGTTTCCGGTTTCCGGTTGCTCTGGCCGCCTCCGCAACCAACGTGCTCATCTTCATCGGCGCCCTATTTCTGTTCGCGCCGATGTTGCTTCTTCACAAGCTCATCCTCGGCGCCTTCTGTATTTCCTGCTTTGTTTTCACCTCTTACGTGAACCTTCAGCTCAACAGGGAGCGCTACAAAGTCTTCCTCAACGCATTTGAAGCCAGTTTGCAGCAGGCTGCCGCCGACGAAAGGGGCAGGGCGCTCTTGCACCTCTCGAACACGGACTCGTTGACCGGCCTGGAAAATCGCCGGGCAATCGATCAACGCCTGCGTGATTGCTGGCAACGCTGGCAGGACGACAGGGTGCCTTTTGCCGTCCTGCTTATCGATGTCGATTATTTCAAGCGCTATAACGACTGCTACGGCCACCAGGAAGGTGACCGGTGCCTCGTCGCGGTCGCCCAACTTCTTCAAAGCGTGGCCGCATCCTGGGATTCGATGATCGGGCGATACGGCGGTGAGGAATTCATCGTCATCACACCAATGCCGAATTCGGAAAGGGCGACCGAACTCGCAGAAGCCATGTGTGCCGCTGTCAGGGACCTGGCCTGGCCACACGAGCACAGGCGGGACGGGACCGCGATCATCACCGTCAGCGTCGGCGTGTCGCGTACGCGTGACCAGACCAGGCAGGTCGACAAGATCATTCACGAAGCCGATCGCGCGCTTTACGCCGCCAAGGCTGCGGGCCGCAATACGCTCGTGGTCTTCGATCCCGATGATCCGGAGAGCAGCGATGACAGCGAGGACATTGCCGCGACCCTGAAGATCGCGCTCGAACACGGCCTTGTCTCCCTCGTCTATCAGCCGATCCGCAACGTTCAGACGGGCAAGACGGACGCCGTCGAAGCTCTGATGCGTTTGAACATGCTGGACGGAACGCCCGTACCGCCTGTCAAATTTATCCCGGTTGCGGAACGGACAGGGTCGATCATCCAACTTGGCCGCTGGGCAATCCGCACTGTCTGCCGAGACTTGCTGGCAGCCGACATGGTCCAGGTTGCCAGTGTCAACGTTTCGCCGATCGAACTGAAGATGCCGGGTTTTGCCACCTATGTGGCGGCAACACTGGCAGAATTCGGGGTGGCGGGCGCGAGGCTCGCGTTCGAGATCACCGAAGGCGTGGAGCTGGAAATCGACCAGGATGTGGTTCGCTGCATCAGCGACCTCAGAAAGCTCGGCGCTCAAGTCTGGCTCGACGATTTCGGCACGGGCTTTGCGGGCCTCTCGTGGCTTCGCCTCATAGAATTCGACACCGTCAAGATCGACCGGTCCTTCCTCCATGACTGCAACACCGAGAGAGGCAAGAGGATGTTGCTCGACATCATCAGCCTGTTGCGCAATCGCGGCGTGAAGATCCTCATCGAAGGTGTGGAGACGATCGAGCAGCAGCGGCTGATGCAGCAGTACGGAATCAATCAGATCCAGGGATATTTCATTGCCCGGCCCGCGCCGGCAGCCCAGCTTGAAGCTGATAACGTCTTGCCGTTCAGCAGGGTCAGGAACCACGATTCAAAACGTCTGTTTGGGAATGGCGCATAGGTTCGCGCGCCTGCGGCCCGCATCGCCTTTGCCGGTGACGTGCCGCATCGATCTGCAGCGGCAGGCAACACAGCTCGCGTTACCGGCGTGTATCGTGTTGAACTGCATCGCATGAATTAGAAACAACCATCGTCGCGCATTCTGCCTCTGATCGGAAGTTCAGAGGAACGAGCATGACCGGCAAGCCAATCTCCTACACACTTTTAAGCACGAGCGACGTTCAGAAGATCGCTCCGGTTTCCAACGTGACGCTCTGGCGCTGGGTGCGGAACGGCAAGTTTCCTGCGCCGATAAGGGTCGCGAAAAACAATTTCTGGAGGTCCGACGAAGTCGGCGCCTGGATGGATGAAATGTCCTTGAGGCGCGCCGCGCCGGATCGCAAAGCCCCTTCGCAGGCACGCAAATAGCGCCGGCCCTCCAGTTTCATCGGAAAATCCATGGATAGAATCTCGCAATACGCGCCATCGCCGGCAGCGGGCGTCTCAGGCTATGTCGGACGGCTGCGCCGCGACGTGTCCCTGTCTTCGACAGCAGCGCAATACGGCTGCAGGCTCATCCGCAGCGGGCAGGAGTTTTCCGCCTGCTGCCCCTTCCACGCCGAAGACACCCCGTCATTCACGATCTTCGCCGGCCAGGATGGGGTCGAGCGTTTCCATTGCTTCGGCTGCGGCAGGAAAGGCGATGTTCTCGATTTCGTGCAGCAGGTCAGAGGCGTCGATCTTCAGGGAGCGATCCGCATTCTCGGCGGCCGCGACATCAGGCCGAACGTCCCTCCGGCGCACAACCTCTATGAGGGGATCGTGCCCGTTCCGCCGCCGGCCGGTTTGCTTAAGGCCGGCGCCCGCATCCGGCTCTACAACCCGAAGCGCAGGGGCGAACGATCCGAGTGGGGCCTGTTTACGCCGTCGATGGTGTTTCCCTATCGCAATGCCGACGGCTCCCTCTTCGGCTATGTCCTGCGCCGGGACCTGCCCGACGGGGCTAAGGAAACGCCGATGGTCATGTTCGTTCGCCTGGCGGACGGGACGCAAACCTGGTCGCGTTTCCCGTTCCCCAAGCCGCGGCCGCTCTACGGCCTGGAAACGATCGGCGACCGGAGCCAAGTGGTGATTGTCGAGGGCGAGAAATGCCGCGACCGGCTCGGCCAGGCGAGCGGCCGAACCATCGTCTCCTGGCCGGGCGGAACCCAAGGCGCAAAGCACACGGACTGGTCGCCGCTCTCGGGTCGGCACGTGCTGATCTGGCCGGATTTCGACGGCCCGGGCCTGACGGCTGCCGATGATATCGCCGCCCGCCTGACCGCGGTCGGCGCGCGTGTCCAATGCGTCGGCTTCACGGATGCGGCGCACGCATCCGATATCGAGCGCTACGGTTTCGCAGACTGGCAGTCAGGCCTTTTTCCACGCCGCGGCTGGGACAGCGCCGATGCCGTCGATGCCGGATGGACGCAAGGCCAGCTCGACGCCTTCATGAGCGCCACGCTTTACGACTGGAGGCCGGAGCCCGCTGCCGAGAAGGAAGAGGGACGCGTCGTGCCGTTCAATCGGGCAGTTTCCATGCAGATCTCCGAACCGGTCCCGGATGCGTTCGAAGGCCCAGATGCCTTCGTCCAGGAAGATGAGCCGGCGTGGGCGATCACGCCTGCCGGGGATGCGCCCCGGCATTCCGGGCGCCTGATGGGCATCGCGCGCTTCGATATCGAACTCGAACAATGGCTGGTCGATCGCCAATGGCTCATCAAGCTCAACCTGCTTTCGGGCGAGCTGGAGATTCATCGCAACAGCGGCATCGTTGCCATGAGCGACGCGCGGCTGGCGGAAATTCGCTTCGAACTCGCCCGCGCGCAGGGCAGGGAGCCGTCCAAGGACAACATTTTCGATGCCCTGGTGCTGATCGGCGAGCGGCGAGCCTATCATCCGGTGCACGACTATCTCGCCCGTCTTCAATGGGATCGAAAGCCGCGCATCGACACCTGGCTCGTCGATTATTTCGGCGCCGAGGACACGCCGCTCAACCGCGCCTTCGGCCGCAAGATCCTCTGCGCCGCCGTTCGCCGCGTCAGAAATCCGGGCTGTAAATTCGATTCCATGCTCGTCGTCGAAGGCCCCCAGGGCATCGGCAAGTCCTCGGCGATCCTCGCGCTCTGCCATGACGGCGACTGGTTCACCGACCAGCTCGAAATCGGCGCCGATGCCAAGGTGACCATCGAAAAAACCGCCGGCCACTGGATCCTGGAAATGCCCGAACTCGACGGCCTGAGCCGCCGCGACACCAACCGCGTCAAATCCTTCATCCCCGCGCGGAAAGATATCGCCAGGCTCTCCTATGGCCGCTTTGCGACCAAACGCCAACGGCAATTCATCCTCTTCGGCACCACCAACGAAAGCCGCTACCTGACCGACACCACCGGCAACCGCCGCTTCTGGATCGTCCGGGCCACGGCTGCCGATCCCGATGGCATTGCGGCGGCGCGAGACCAGCTATGGGCGGAGGCTGCGGAGAGGGAGGCGGGTGAGAACCTGTGGCTCGATGACCCGGCATTGCGGAATGCGGCGGCTGGTGTTGCCCATGAATCGTCGGATTTTGGGCCGTGGGCCGAATTGCTCGGCGAGCGTATTCCGGAAGGTCCGCTGAAGATCAAGGCGACGGATGTTTGGAAGCTGGTCGGCTTCGATGGATCGGAAACCATCAACAAACTGACGAAGGCTCATCACGCCCATATGCGCGCAGCGATGACCGGCCTTGGGTTCGAGAAGAGGGACAAGGGCGTCCGCTTCCACGACGGCGAGAGAAAGACGGCCTATGTTCGCGGCGATCCGGACGACGCCCGGGAATGGAGCCCTCACAGTCACGCGCCGGCATATGGTGACGACGACCCTTTCTGACGCGCACCGACCCTGTCAACCCGGCCAACGAGCCGGGTTTTTTGTTCCCTGGGAATGGCGAACCTCCGCCAGGCAACCTCCGCCAGGCATGGAACCTCCGCCGGTAACGATAGGTTTTGGCGGAGGTTCATAGCGGTGGCGGAGGTTATGGAGGAGGTAACCTCCGCCGGATCAAACTATTGATTCTAAATCGTTATCGTCTACTGGAGGAGGTGGCGGAGGTTGTTTGCTGAAAGGTGCCGCAAGCGGGTTTTGCCGGCCTGTAGAGGGCGAAATACAGGGTGCTGACGGCTAGTCTTGGAAAATGCGTTTTAACCTCCGCCACCTCCGCCGGGGGTCTAGGGCTGCGCCAAGTTCATCCTGTGCCCGCAAACGTCGCATTCAGGATTTAGCACGCGGAATAAGCGTTTTGTTAACGCGTAAAATTCAAAGTTGTGACAACTGATGTCTCGTATTTAGGTTGCTCAGGCATGATGCCCCAAGCTCTTCCGTGCCGCGAATTCCGATGGAGGAAATTCCGGTACCAGAGGAACGAAAATGACCGCTATCTCTTCAGCGAACAATGCGGCACTGCTCATCCTGCAGCAGACGAACGCATCGTTGCTTCCCAACAAACAGCAAGCCGGGAAATCGGCTGCCGACACTATCGCAGCCATCGCTAACGGCATTTCCAGTCAAACGAGCGCCGTAAAGACCCAGGCCTCATCGACAATCAACAGCGCGCTGCTCGACGTCAAAGAGAGCAACGACGGGATTGTCTCGAGCGCACTCGATTTCCTGGATTCGGACAACTTCAAAACCAGCGATGCCGGTGTTACCGACGTCATCAAGAAGCTGATCAATGACGATGGGGACAAATTCGCCTCGCTCGTGAAAGCCGAAAAGGCAAAGAATCCCGGCATCAGTGATGACAATGCGATGGCCAACGCCATTCAGCGCCTGATCCGGGACAACAGATCCAAGTTCGGTGACGGCGAATTCGTGATCGGCTTCAAGCTTGGAAGCGGTGGCGGGATCATCTCGAACATCGAAGACAAGAATGGAAACAGCACCAGCAAGACCCTTGCGGCGGGATTGAAGACGGCCCAGTCCTCACTGATCGAGGCGGGGATGATTATCAGCAGGTCGGATGGAAGCAATACGGATGAGTTGAAAACGGCATCCGCAATGCTGACCAACAGCAATTTTGGCAAAGCCTCGAACGACTTGGCGGCTTGGAATGAAAAGTGGCGGGATGCGTTTGGCTTTTAACGCCGATAATCATTCAGATACCAACGTGGGCGCCCAGATCAAACATTGATCTGGGCCGTTTCGTTCAAGGCCGTCTATGGCTGGCAGATCGCTTTAATTTTCGTCGGACATGCGAGTGAAACGCACTTCAACGGCGTCTGACTGACAACCCAGATGAAAATTTCACAACAACTGTGAATCACGATCGTGTAGCTTGATCGCAAACGTGCAAAACGGGATGCCTAAGAAAAACGGTCGCGAATACTAAAAGGTTTGCCTGCATAGGGCTAGCGTTCACGTCGAATTTCTGTGGGGAAATGGGCGCGTTGCGCGCGCTTTTTTGTGTAGCGATGCCGGAATGTCAGCCATGTCTTATTTCCGTCTAGGAAGACCTTGATCTTTAGCTACATCAGCGCGCATCATTGTGTCAGAAATCGACCGTCACCTTTTGGTAACTAGAACGAGGCGGACTATTCAATACCTCATCCAGAGAGTAGAATCTGGACATTAGGAATTGCACTCCTGGAATCAGGATTGCTCAAGTGCTTCGATCGGCTCTGTGGTGGAGACCGGCGAAGGCGAAGTAAACCGGCCAATATCGGCCACAACATAAGGACTAATTCTAAATATGAGCAATGAGACGATTTTGCTTATGATGACCATCCCGATTGCCGCCATGGCGATCATCGAGATTATTGATCGATTCCGCCATTAGTCGGACATCGGGAAGGAAACTAATCTAAATCCAAAAAACCCGGTAGGGTGGTGGCCTACCGGGTTTTTTTATTTAAGGACCAATTCTAAAATTGAGCCTCTGAGACGCCCTTAATATCGATCAGAATGGCAGAAGCGTCAAATTAATTCGCTTGAACACGCACGGGTATATGTGGGTTAAAGTGATTGTGTTCGATATAAAGCTTATTGCACATGCATTGTACGCGCATCGAAATCATTTAGAAACGCTCGAATTGTCGCTAAGTGATTTAGAACGCTAAACGGCGTCAATTTTAAATCAATGCAGATCCTCAACCATCTTACGCGCGTCGTCGGTACGCCTTGTCAGCGTTGCTTCTCGTCGGCGAAGCTGAGACGAATCTTGTTGCGCTCTGTGATCCATTCGGCCGGCGTCCGAACCCGTCGCTGATCCATTTTCAGATACGGAAGTACCAAATCGGTCCACCGCGCCATGATCTGACTAATTTCGTCTTCGACTTCTGACGCACGTTCAAGGAGGCCATCTCGCTCTTCGTCGCCAACATTTCTTGACTCGCTTCTCCTATTTAGCCTGCGATGTTCGAAGATATTGCGGGAGATTTGATCAATCGTCCCAGCGATCTCGTCGCCGAATAGGAAGCGTGCTTCGGTGTGGGCCTTCTTTAACACCGACAGAGCTTTGCTTCCGTTCATGTCTTCAACGACATTAATGTAACCGAGAGTCGCATCGATCGTCGCTTCATAAATCCTCACTCTTCGATCGAAGAGATCGAGCATTACCTTTTGATGAGCGGTCCTCCAATTCATGAAAGCCACCACACCAACAGCGATCGCGATCGCTGGCGTCAACAAGGCCTGAAGCACTTGTATCCAGGCCGGCACCGCGTTCACTGTTGCGCTCTTCGATTAAAGGAGGAGACAACATCATTGTACTCCGAGACCGCTTCCTTCGATTCACTCTCCAGGCAGGCTAGATAATTCCGCACCTCCGACTTGAAGTGTTCGATCTCTCGCCGGCAGCTGTCGAAATCATAGCTATCCGTGAACGCATAATAGCTCGTCGCGCAATTTGGCTTTTCAGGCCTTTCCAGCTGTCGATCCTGCAGCATCGGGCGAAAGTCGGCACACTGAAAATCAAAAGCGCCGGCCGCGCTGGCCGCGGAAAAAACAAGCGCGACTGCACCAATTAGTTTAATTGTCATTTTCGGAGCCCCCACTTCAGCGGGAAGATGGCAGCTTTTTCTTGATTCCGTCAACCAGGACGTTTCTTGTCCAGCAGCCTTGCATCATGGCTTCGTCTGACATCCATTAGAAAGCATCGTTTTGCTCATAATGTTGCTCCGGTCCGCAACCGGTCACAATCGGGGCATCATTATTCAGCTAAGTCTTTAAAGAAAAATGGTGCCGCTTACGTGACTCGAACACGTGACCCCATCATTACGAATGATGTGCTCTACCGACTGAGCTAAAGCGGCAATCCGGCGGGAGAAGCGTGTCGCCCGCGATTTGCATGGGGCTGATACAGGCATTGTCTGAAGATTTCAAGCACCCTCTTATGCCCCGTAGCAAAAAAGCTGAAGCCTGTGGAAAGGCCTTGCAGGTCACAGCGCCAGCCGGGTACGGGCGGCCCGATATTCCGCTTCCAGCCGGTCGACCAGCTTTGCGACCGGCTCCACGGCCTTGATCGCGCCGATGCCCTGGCCGCTGCCCCAGATGTCCTTCCAGGCCTTTGCGCCGCCGGTCGCCTGTTCGAAATCCATCTTCGAGGGGTCGGCCTCAGGCAAGTCGTCCGGGTCGAGGCCGGCTGCGCGGATGGAGGGTTTCAGGTAGTTGCCGTGCACGCCGGTGAAATAGTTCGAGTAGACGATATCGGCGGCGGCACCTTCGACGATCGCCTGCTTGTAGGCATCGGCGGCGCGCGCCTCCTCGGTCGCGATGAAGGGGGTGCCGATATAGGCCATGTCGGCGCCCATTGCCTCTGCCGCCAGAATGGCGCCGCCGGTCGCAATCGAGCCGGCAAGCAGCAGCGGGCCGTCGAACCAGGAGCGGATCTCCTGCACCAGTGCGAAGGGAGAAAGCGTGCCCGCATGGCCGCCCGCACCCGCCGCAACCGCAATCAGCCCGTCCGCCCCCTTGCGGATCGCCGAATTGGCGTGGCGGTTGTTGATGATGTCGTGCAGCACGATGCCGCCATAGGAATGCACCGCTGCATTCACCTCCGGCACGGCGCCGAGCGAGGAAATGACGATTGGCACCTTGTATTTCACGCAGAGCATCAGATCATGCTCCAGCCGCTTGTTCGACATATGGACAATCTGGTTGACGGCGAAGGGGGCGGCCGGCCGGTCGGGATGCCTGGCATTGTGGGCGGCGAGATCTTCGGTGATCATCGCCAGCCACTCGTCGAGCTGGCTTTCCGGCCGCGCGTTCAAGGCCGGAAAGGCGCCGATCACGCCGGCCTTGCATTGCGCCAGCGTCAGCGCCGGATGGGAGATGATGAAGAGCGGCGAGCCGATGACCGGCAGTCTCAGATTATCCTTGAGTATCGCGGGCAGGGCCATGCTTTCACCAGTTTTGACGTTTACGAAAACGTCAATTGATTAGCAGAGCCGTCGCCTGAGGAAAAGAGTGAGCTTGAGGAAAACAGCGAGACGGAGAGCCGCGCTCTTTCCATGATCCTGTCCATTTCCGGATTATCTAATGAAGCTTGACGGCGCCGCGCGGCATCGCTTATCCCCCGCCGATCCGCTCCCGAAAGGCCGCAAGGCTTGCGGTTTGCCGCGCTTGCCGTTACCGAATCTTGACAGGCGTTCAATCTCTAAAGCATGTCGCGCAAAAGTGTGCAGCGGTTTTGCGGTAACGACATGCGAAAAGAAGAGCCTAAAGCGTGGCACGCGATCTGAAAGATCGCGACGCGCTTTAGGGGTCGATGCCGGCACGAAACGCGAAGGACCTGACGTGAGCGGACTAGAAACGGCCATCAGAACTGCGCTCGATAATTCCGACCGCGACAATCCGGAAGTTCGCGCCCGCATCTATCAGTCCGCGCGCCAGGCACTGGAAGCCGGCCTGCGCAAGCAGGATATCACTGATGCCGATGTGGTCGCCCATCACCGCCATCGCCTCGAAACCACGATCCACACCATCGAGAGCGAAGAGCGCGCCCGCCTTCACCCGCGCCAGGGGCCTCCGGAAGTTCCCGTCCCGCCTGTCGTGGAGATGCCCGAGCCCGCGCATCACGGAGCGGAGCCCTCTTATCCTGAGCAAGAGCCCATTCATCGCGAGGGCATTCATCGCGAGGGTGGGGATGACCACCTGTCTGTTACAGGCGAAACGCGCGGCTATGAGCCCGCCTCCCGGCGCACGGACGATGCGAGCCTGGACGATATCAGGGCCAGCAGCGCCGACCAGCTGGGGGCTGCGTCAGATGGAGAGATGCGTGGCGAAGTGCGCGGGGCGCCGGAAAAGCGCGGCGGCATGGATTTTCGCCCGGAGCGGGCCGCTGTGCGCCGCAAGCCGCGCAAGTTCTTCTCGCGCCTGCTCGTCTGGTGCGTGGTTCTCGCCTTCATCGGCACGGGTGCCTGGTGGGTCTATAGTTCCGGCCTGCTGATGACGGCGGCCGAGCGCGACACCAGCGTCGCCAATCCGCCCGCGAGCACCCAGCCGGAAGATTTCAACGGCGAGGATAGCGCCGGGAACGGCACGCCCGCCAATGGCGACCAGCCGGTGACGATCGACCCGCAAAACAGCTTCTCTTCAGACTGGATCGAGATCTTCAAGCCTTCCGATGCCGACAAGATCCAGGCCGGCCCACGTGCCCGCACGGAAAATGTCACGGAAACCGAAGGCCCCGCCGTCCGCCTGACGTCGCAGAGCGGCAATACGGATGGCAATGTCTCCGTCAGCATTCCGGCCAACGTCCTGCAGCAGCTCGCCGGCAAGTCCTCCACCATCGCGCTGACCCTGCAGTCCACCACGGACGAGCCCACTCAGATCACCGTCGAGTGCGATTTCCAGTCGCTCGGCAATTGCGCCCGCCATCGTTTCAGCGTCACGCGTGAAAAATCGGACGCGCTGCTGCAGGTGCGCTTCGACCGCTCGCTCGCGCCGAATTCTCCCGGCAAGCTGATGATCAACAGCGATGTCGACGGCAAGGCCCGCGGCATCAATCTCTTCGCGGTGCGCATCCTGCCGGGCCAGTAAGCGCCCGGCTATCCCAACACGGTTATTTCAGGAAGCCGGGACCGGAGCCGATGATCTTGTCGTCGCGGGCGCCGATCGCGTCCTTGTCCTTGCCGTCATAGTCGATGGTGTCAAGCATGTGGCGGATGAGGTTGAGCCGCGCCCGGCGTTTGTCGTTGGCGCGGATCACCGTCCAGGGCGCAAATTCCGTGTGGGTTTCCTTCAGCATGCGGTCGCGCTTCTCGCTGTAATCGTCCCATTTGGTCAAGGCGGCGATGTCCATGGAGGAGAGCTTCCAGACGGCGAGCGGATCGTGCCGCCGGTCGTGGAACCGCTTGATCTGCATTTCCCGGCCGATATCGAGATAGAATTTGAAGAAGAAGATGCCTTCGTGAGCGATGATCTTTTCGAGCTGCGGCGCCTGGTGCAGGAAATCCTCATATTGCTTCGGCGTGCAGAAGCCCATGACCGGCTCGACGCCTGCGCGGTTGTACCAGGAGCGGTCGAACAGCACGAACTCGCCCGATGTCGGAAACTGCGCGATATACCGCTGGAAGTACCATTGGCCCTGTTCCCGCTCGGTGGGCTTGGCGAGCGCCACCACGCGGGCAAGGCGCGGGTTCATATGGGCCGAAGACGCCTGGATCGCGCCGCCCTTGCCGGCCGCATCGCGCCCTTCGAAGAGCGCCATCACCCGTTTGCCCGTCGCCTGCAGCCAGAACTGCACTTTTACGAGCTCGACCTGCAGCTTCGTAAGCTCTTCGGCGTATTCGTCTTCCTTGAGTTTCTTCTTGTAGGGATAGTCGCCGGATTCCAGGGCATGGTCGTCCACCCAATCGGGCAGCACGGGATCGTCGATGTCGAAGACGCGCCTCTTGCCCCTGACCTCCAGCTCCACGGCTCTGCTTTCGACGTCCTCGGCCATCGTCTCCCCCTGCGCTTGGATAATGTCGTTTTCAGCAGGCGAACATATTTATCATTGAAAATCAAATCCTCTGCGGAAGCAAAGCGCAATTCGGTGTCGGGCGCGCCAGCTTTTCGCGGAAGTTTCCGAAACGGAAAACTTCTGTCATGAAACGCGGCTATCAGGCAGAGTTTAAATATGAAGAAAAACGAATCGATGCCATGAGAGGGCACTTTGGAAGACGAGATGCCGTGGACGAAAAGCCTGCTGGCGCGCATCCGGCGCGAGCGCCCGGTCTTGCTGGCGACGCTCTTGAGCGCGCTGGTGGCGCTTGCCGCGGGCATGAACAAGTGGATCGTGCTCGCCCTGCTGCTCGTCATGATCGTGACCTCTCTCTTCAACGAAGCGCCGGTCATCGCACCTGATGTCGTCGAGCCGGCCGAACCCGAGCCGGAAGTGCTGCCGAGCCGCCTGCCGGAAGTTTCCGCCACGCTCGCCGGCCTCGATATCCCGGCCATGGTGCTCTCGGAAGATGCCTCGGTGCTGTTTCAGAACCGTGCTGCCGAAAAGGCTTTCGGCGAGGTGGCGCTCGGCTCCCATATATCGGCGAGGCTGCGTTCGCCCGGCGTGCTCGACATGGTGCGCGAAACCATCGCCACTAACGCCCCGAACCAGATCGAGCATTCCGAGCGCCTGCCTTCGGAGCGCGTCTACATCGTTCGCAGCGCCCCCGTCGAATTCAAGGACGACGACGGCCGCGACGAGCGCTATTACATCCTCTCCTTCCGGGATATTTCCGAGGTGCGCCGCATCGATCGCATGCGCTCGGATTTCGTCGCCAATGCCAGCCATGAGTTGCGCACGCCGCTCGCCTCGCTGCGCGGCTTCATCGAAACGATTCAAGGCCCGGCCAAGAACGACCCGAAGGCGCAGGCCCGCTTCCTCGCCATCATGCTCGATCAGGCGACGCGCATGAGCAGGCTCGTCGACGACCTCCTGTCGCTCTCCAGGCTCGAGCTGAAATCGCATATCGCCCCTGACGAGAAGGTGGATCTGGTGCCGCTTCTCGGCCATGTGAGAGATTCGCTTCTGCCGCTCGCGCGCGATGTCGGCGTTTCGATCAACCTGCATCTGCCCGATGGCAAGGTCGAGGTGCTGGGCGATCGCGACGAGCTCGTGCAGGTCTTCGAGAATCTGATGGAAAATGCCTGCAAATACGGCCAGGAAGGCAAGACCGTCGATGTCTGGCTGAAGAACGGGCCGGATCAGCCGGTAGAGGTCAGCGTCGTCGACAACGGCCCCGGCATTCCCGCCGAACACGTGCCGCGCCTGACGGAGCGCTTCTACCGCGTCAGCATCGAGGACAGCCGGTCCAAGAAGGGCACCGGCCTCGGGCTTGCCATCGTCAAGCATATCCTGACGCGCCATCGCGCAAGGCTGATCGTCAAATCCGAGGTTGGCAAGGGCACGGACTTTACCGTGCGTTTCTGACGCCATATGTTACGCCTAATTTAGGCAGTTAAATTTTTTCTTTTAAAATCAATGTCTTGACTTGTCATAAATGTTTCATCGATCTGACATAAAAGGACGGTGCTTAAGGCGCTAAGAGAGTCCTGCCGATGAAAAAAGGCATGCGAGGGCCTCTTCGAGGCCGCACTCACACAAGCCCAAATGCCCGGGAGATTTCTAATGAACACCTTTAAACTCACTGTTGCCGCGCTCGCTGCAACCGCCGCTTTCGCTGGCGTTGCCGTCGCCCGCGACCAGATCCAGGTTGCCGGTTCGTCCACCGTCCTGCCCTACGCCAAGATCGTCGCCGAGTCCTTCGGCGAGACCTTCAGCAACTTCAAGACGCCGGTCGTCGAATCCGGCGGCACGGGCGCTGGCCTGAAGGAATTCTGCAAGGGCGTCGGTGAAGACACGATCGACGTTGCCAACGCTTCGCGCCCGATCAACAAGAGCGAGCTGGAAGCCTGCAAGGCTGCCGGCGTAACCGACATCCAGGAAGTCAAGATCGGTTATGACGGCATCGTCTTCGCAACCGACTCTTCCAACCCTGACGTCGCCTACGTTCCGGCCGACATCTACAAGGCCCTCGCTGCCCAGGTCGTCGTTGACGGCAAGCTCGTCGCCAACCCCTACAAGAAGTGGTCTGAAGTCAACCCGAAGCTTCCGGCCGTTGATATCGCCGCCTACATCCCGGGCGAAAAGCACGGCACGCGTGAAGTCTTCGAACAGAACGTTCTCGCCGCCGGCTGCAAGGCCTCCGGCGCTCTTGACGTCATCGCCAAGGAAATCACCGACAAGGCTGCCCAGACCAAGGCCTGCGTCGCAGTCCGCAAGGACGGCGCTGCTGTCGACATCGACGGCGACTATCCGGAAACGCTTGCACGTATCGCTGCCAACAAGACCGGCGTTGGCGTCTTCGGTCTCTCCTTCTACGAAAACAACGCCGACAAGCTCAAGGTCGCGACCATGAGCGGCATCGTTCCGTCGACGGAAACGATCGCTAACGGCACCTACCCGGTTTCCCGCCCGCTGTTCTTCTACGTCAAGAAGGCACATCTCGGCGCCGTTCCGGGCCTGAAGGAATATGTCAACTTCTTCGTATCCGACCAGATGATCGGCCCTGACGGCCCGCTCGCTGAATACGGCCTCGTTGCCGCTCCGGATGCAGAGCGCGACGCGATCCGCAAGGACGTAGAGGCTGGCAAGACCATGTAATGACTTTGCCGGCGCAGCGCTTTCGGGCGCCGCGCCGGCATCGCCTTATCCGCCCGGTGCAGTTGGCGTCGGGCGGATCATTCTTCTCCATGATATCGAAGCCGACGGCACGCTCCTGGAGATGCCGGGCTTTTTGGGGGCTGTGGGCCTGGGGACGTAACGAATGAGCACATCCATCATACTCTTGTGCCTGCTGGTGATCGGCGCCGTTGCCTATTTGGCCGCGCGCAGCCGTGCCGCAGCGCTTTCCGGAGGCAGGTCCGCTGCCATGCATTCGCGGTCGGCCTATTACGGCTCCTATGCCGCGATCTGGGCTGTCCTGCCGTCTTTGATCGTTCTGTTTGTCTGGCTGGCCGTCAGCCCCGGCATCGTCTCCTCTTCCGTTCGCGGCACCTTTCCTGCCGACGTGAAGGCGCAACCGGCCGTCCAGCAGGATCTCGCCTACAGCATGGTCGCCACCGTTGCGCGCGGCATGAACATGCTGACGTCGAGCGAGCTTTCGTCCCTTTCCAGCGATCCCGCCGCCCTGCAGGCAAAGCTCAGCGAAAAGGGCGTACCGCTTGCCGGCGAACCGCAGCCTTACATGATCGATGCCGCAAAGACGCTCAACTCCGAGAGCATGACGAGCCGCGTCATCATGACGGCGGTCGTCCTGCTTATCTCCGTTGCGGGCGCCTTCTACGCGCTTCGCTCGGTTGCCCCGCGTTTCCGCGCCCGTAACCGCGTCGAGCGGGTCATGCTCTGGGCGCTTCTCGTCGCCTCCTCCATCGCCATTCTGACGACGATCGGCATCGTGCTTTCCATGCTGACGGAAGCGGCTCGCTTCTTTTCGGTCGTCCCCTTCACCGACTTCTTCTTCGGCACCGTCTGGGATCCGCGCTTTGCCGGCGCCGGCAATTCGTCCTTCGGCCAGTTCGGCCTCATCCCGCTGCTGCTCGGCACGCTCTATATCGGCCTGGTCGCCATGCTGGTCGCCGTGCCGGTCGGCCTCTTTGCCGCTATCTACATGGCGGAGTACGCTTCCTCCAAGGTGCGCTCGGTTGCCAAGCCGCTTCTCGAAGTGCTCGCCGGCATTCCGACGATTGTCTACGGCTTCTTCGCCCTCGTCACAGTCGGTCCGTTCCTGCGCGATTTCTCGGCGCAGATCAGCGGTCTTCTGACCGGCAGCTATACGAACTTCATCCAGGCGCAGAGCGTCATCACGGCCGGTATCGTCATGGGCATCATGCTGATCCCTTACGTCTCCTCGCTTTCGGATGACATTATCACCGCCGTGCCGCGCGCGCTTCGCGATGGCTCCCTCGGCCTTGGCGCCACCCGTTCCGAGACCATCAAGAAGGTCGTCCTGCCGGCAGCACTTCCCGGCATCGTCGGCGCCTTGCTGATGACGGCTTCCCGCGCCATCGGCGAAACCATGATCGTGGTTCTGGCGGCCGGTGTCGCCGCCCGCATCCAGATCAATCCCTTCGAGCCGATGACGACCGTGACCGTCAAGATCGTCAACCAGCTGACCGGCGACCTCGAGTTCACCTCGCCGCAGACGCTGGTTGCCTTCGCGCTCGGCATCACGCTGTTCTTCATCACGCTTTGCCTCAATATCTACGCGCTCTACATCGTGCGCAAATACCGGGAGCAGTACGAATGACGAATATTGTTTCCCCCGTAGCCGGCGTCGCCGTTTCCAAGGCGCCTGCGCGCCGCGACATCGGCATCAAGCGCCGCTATGCCGCCGAGCGCCGCTTCCAGGCCTATGGTATCGCCGCTATCGCATTCGGCCTGATCTTTCTGTTCATCCTGCTGTGGACGGTGATCGGCAAAGGCTACACCGCGTTCCAGCAGACCGCGATCACGCTGCCGATCGAGTTTTCCGAAAAGACAATCGATCCCGACAACAAGCGTGCGACCGATCCTTCGGTTCTGGTCGCCGCCAACTATCCGGTTCTGTTGCGTGACGCGATCGTCAAGCAGCTCGGCGTCAACCCTTCGAGCCGTCCGGATGTGCGTGACGCGTCCGCGATGATTTCGAAGAGTGCGCCGATCCAGCTGCGCGACATGGTCGTGGCCGACCCCTCCATCATCGGCAAGACGGTCGATGTTACGGTACTTGCCGATGCCAATGTCGACAGCGCCAACAAAGGCCAGATCGATCTCTCGGTCGATGAGAAGAACCGCAAGGTCAATGACAAGCAGGTTACCTGGATGAACGAGCTGAAGGCGAGCGGCGCTCTTCACAAGCAGTTCAACACCGGCCTCTTCGTCAACGGCAATTCCAGCCGTCCGGAAGCTGCAGGCCTCGGCGTCGCCCTCATCGGCTCGCTCTATCTGATGCTGATCGTTCTCGTCCTTTCGTTGCCGATCGGCGTTGCCGCCTCGATCTACCTCGAGGAATTCGCGCCGAAGAACAAGTTGACGGACCTGATCGAGGTCAACATCAACAATCTCGCCGCCGTCCCGTCGATCGTCTACGGTCTGCTCGGCCTGTCGGTCTTCATCAACTTCGCCGGCCTGCCGCGTTCGGCATCGCTGGTCGGCGGCCTGGTGCTGACCCTGATGACGCTGCCGACGATCATCATCGCCACCCGCGCTGCTCTGCGCGCCGTGCCGCCGTCGATCCGCTCGGCAGCGCTGGGCCTCGGCGCTTCGAAGATGCAGATGGTGTTCCACCATGTGCTGCCGCTCGCCATGCCCGGCATCCTGACCGGCACGATCATCGGCCTTGCCCACGCACTCGGCGAAACCGCGCCGCTGCTCCTGATCGGCATGGTCGCCTTCGTCGCCCAGGCGCCGACCACGCCGCTCGATCCTTCCACCGCACTTCCGGTTCAGGTCTACATGTGGGCCAATGAAGCCGAGCGCGCGTTCGTGGAGAGAACCTCGGGTGCCATTATCGTCCTGCTCCTGTTCCTCATCGTCATGAATATCGGAGCCATCCTCTTGCGTCGTCGCTTTGAGCGCCGCTGGTAAACGGAGTAAAGATCATGAACATGTTGACGGAAGCAGCAGTTGAGAAGGCGCTGGACCAGAAAATGAGCAACGTCCCGTATAAGATGATCGGTCAGGATGTCTCCGTTTATTACGGTGACAAGCGCGCGCTTTTCGATGTCAATCTGAACATCCGGGAAAACACCGTGACTGCCTTGATCGGCCCGTCCGGCTGCGGCAAGTCCACCTTCCTGCGGTCGCTGAACCGTATGAACGACACGATCGACGGCTGCCGCGTCACCGGCAAGATCTCGCTCGACGGTGAGGACATCTACGATCCTGACATCGACGTCGTCGAGCTCCGCGCCCGTGTCGGCATGGTGTTCCAGAAGCCGAACCCGTTCCCGAAGTCGATCTATGAAAACGTCTCCTACGGCCCGCGCATCCATGGCCTGGCCAAGTCGAAGGCCGACCTCGACCAAATCGTCGAGTCGAGCCTGCAGCGCGCCGGCCTCTGGAATGAGGTCAAGGATCGCGTGCACGAATCCGGCACCGGCCTTTCCGGCGGTCAGCAGCAGCGTCTGTGCATCGCACGCGCCGTTGCCGTCAGCCCCGAAGTCATCCTGATGGACGAGCCCTGCTCGGCACTCGACCCTATCGCGACCGCCAAGGTCGAAGAGCTGATCCACGAGCTGCGTGAAAACTACACCATCGTCATCGTGACGCATTCCATGCAACAGGCCGCACGCGTGTCGCAGCGCACGGCCATGTTCCACCTCGGCAACCTGGTCGAGGAAAACGATACCGACAAGATGTTCACCAATCCGGACGATTCGCGCACCCAGGACTATATCATGGGCCGGTTCGGCTGATTTTGGCGGTGTGAAGCCTTTCCGATTTTCGAGGACAAAGCCCCATGGCATCGACACATATTTTTTCCGCCTATGACGACGATCTGAAGTTCCTGTCCCGGCGCATCTCCGAGATGGGTGGTCTTGCCGAACAGATGGTCGGCGAGGCCGTCCGCGCGCTGGTCAACGGTGACACCGCGCTCGCTCAAAAGGTCATTTCCGACGATGTGATCCTCGATCACACCGAGCGCGAGATCAACGACAAGGCGATCGTGACGATCGCCCGCCGTCAGCCGATGGCCTCCGACCTTCGCGAGATCATGGGCTCGATCCGCATCGCCGCCGACCTCGAGCGCGTCGGCGATCTCGGCAAGAACACGGCAAAGCGCGTCATCGCGGTCCAGAGCACCGGCGTTCCGCGCAAGCTCGCCCGCGGTCTCGAGCATCTGTCCGAACTGGCGCTGGTCCAGCTCAAGGAAGTGCTCGACGTCTATACGACGCGCTCCGCTGACAAGGCCAAGTCCATCCGCGAGCGCGACGACGAGATCGACGCCATGTACACCTCGCTGTTCCGCGAACTCCTGACCTACATGATGGAAGATCCGCGCAACATCACGAGCTGCACGCACCTTCTCTTCTGCGCCAAGAACATCGAACGTATCGGCGACCATGCGACCAACATCGCCGAGACGATCTATTACATGGCGACCGGCGCCCAGCCGGAGGGCGAGCGTCCGAAGGACGACAGCTCCAACACCGTTGGTGCGGTGACGGAGTAATCCTGAACTGCCGATGCTTGCGCGCCCCGCGCTGGGGCGCGCGAGGGTCGCAGCCCATTCCGAGTTCCTGCATGATCCCTTGCTTAAATCACCCCCGGTTTAAGGATCGTGCATTAGGAGACTGACACGCATGATCCCAAGAGTTGCAGTTGTTGAAGATGAGGAGGCGCTAAGCGTGCTTCTCCGCTACAACCTCGAAGCCGAAGGTTTCGAGGTGGACACGATCCTCCGTGGCGACGAGGCCGAAATCCGGCTTCAGGAACGCACGCCGGACCTGCTCATCCTGGATTGGATGCTGCCGGGCGTTTCCGGTATCGAGCTTTGCCGCCGGCTGCGCATGCGGCCGGAAACCGAGCGTCTGCCGATCATCATGCTGACGGCGCGCGGTGAAGAGAGCGAGCGTGTTCGCGGTCTTTCGACCGGCGCGGACGATTATGTCGTCAAGCCCTTCTCCACGCCGGAACTCGTTGCCCGCGTCAGAGCGATGCTGCGCCGCGCCCGCCCGGAAGTTCTCTCCACGGTTCTGAAGTGTGGCGATATCGAGCTCGACCGCGAAACGCATCGCGTTCATCGCAAGAGCCGCGAAGTCCGCCTCGGCCCGACCGAGTTCCGCCTGCTGGAATTCCTGATGTCGTCGCCGGGCAGGGTCTTTTCCCGCTCGCAGCTGCTCGACGGCGTCTGGGGCCACGATATCTACGTGGACGAACGCACCGTCGACGTCCATGTCGGTCGCCTGCGCAAGGCGCTGAACTTCTCCAACATGCAGGATGTCATCCGCACCGTCCGCGGCGCGGGATATTCCATGGAAGCTTAATCCGAGTGATCGGAGGTCCAGACGGGTCGCTCGCTTGCCGGGCGGCCCGTTTGCTTATCTGGTGCCTACTCAAGATACGGCGATGAGTAGGCTCGCCCTGTCCGTCGAACTTGAAGTGACCTGTCTCGACGAAGCCCAGCTTCTCATGAAGAGCCGACACCAGTCGCCGGAAAAGCGAACTTCGAGAGGATCTGCCTTCTACAGACGGATGCGTGCAAGAATCCGATCAAGAGCCTTCTGCAGAGCCGCCGTGCCGCCGAACTCGCGAAAGTCTTCGAGCACCTGTTCATTCAATCCGCCCTTGGTCGAATGCTCGCCGATGAGTTCATCGAAACTCGCGACAGGTTTTAAGCGGGCAGCATGGGCGAGGCCGGAAAACAATTGACGGAGGTAGGCGTCGCCAGCTGGTCTCGAGAGCCCCTGGCTCTGCAGCCAGCTCGACGTCGCGTCCAGAATGCCGAAATAGGTGGCCATCAGGCAGCTGGCCACCGCGAGAAGTTCGAACTCCTGCTTGTCTTCAACCTGGATCGCCGTTCCGAGCGCCGAAAAGAGGGTGTGGGAAACCTCGTCGGGCGGGTAGATCGCGGTCGCCCCTTGGAGATCTGCGACGAACGGAAGTGGAATTGCCAGGCTTAGGTGGTGAACGGGCTGATCGATCCACGCCAGCAGTTGATCGATTGGCGTGGCCGCGACAAAGCTGATGACATGGTGGTCCGGCCGAAATCGGAGCGAGCGGATGACCTCCTCGGCAATTTGCGGCCTCACGGCCATGAATACGAGATCGGATCGGTCGAGAACATCCTGGTTGCCCAAAGCGATCGACACATTCCGGTTTGCCGCCGCGAGGCGGCCTGCGACGCTTGCGCCACGCGGGGACAGCACGATCGGCGTGTCGCAAAAAGCTGTCTTGCCCAGTCCGGTGACGACGGCCTCGGTAATCGTGCCCGTCCCGACGAACCCGATTGTCATCCGCTTTGGATCGATCTCCATTGGCACCCCTGACCGACTGTTGCGCCGTGCTGCTCGACGAGAATACTGCATCTGTATCAGAAAATCGCGTTACAGTGCCATCACCACCATTCCATGCCTGTTGAGGGCTGAAACGCATTGGCGGCGTTGGCCGCATAACTTTCGCATCTTCCGGCATGGTGTACGGCCGGCAAGGATCAGCCTCCGGCAGACAGTCGTGGCCACGAGCCGTTTCCAGCCCTATGCCGGCAAAAAATCACCCCTCCGCGCATCGGCGAGGAGGGGCAATGATACGTTGCAACTGTTGGAAAATCGCGGGTCAGCCGACCCGGACAGCCTTGCGGCGCTCGCTCACCGGCTGGTAGGCGAGGCGCTGATGGTAGCTGCAGTAGGGCGACGAGTCCGTAGAGTCGCAACCGCAAAAATAGAAGTCATCCTTCATCGGATCGCCGACCGGCCACTTGCAGGTGCGCTCCGTCAGTTCCGTCAGGCCGAGGCGGCGCGAAATCGGCACGACCACATTTTTGGCCGGCACATATTCCATTTCCTCGGCGGTTTCGATCTCGATCTCTTCCTTCAGCATCGTCGCGCCCTGCTGGCGCGTTACGGTGCGGGTAGCGATGCGAGATGCATAGTTCGGGGCGCGGGGCGCCGAGGTCGTGCGCTTCGGTGCGCGCGCCGCGGTTGCCGTGCCGCCGGCCTTGGCGCGGCCGGGAAGACTGAGCCGGTGAACCTTGCCGATAACGGCGTTTCTACTCACACCGCCAAGCTGCGCTGCGATCTGGCTGGCGCTCAGCCCCTCCGACCAAAGCTTCTTGAGCTTCTCGACACGCTCGTCTGTCCAGTTCATTGCCCTGTCTCCACCTTTCGCGTTGGTGATGGCAGAATCCCTCACCGTTGCCTCGAAAGTTTCCGAAGCAAGAAACGCCTGATCAATTTTGGTGACTAGTTCCGCCGCATGCAGTCTAGTAATTGAACTTTAACCTAGTGTGAGCCTGACTCTGTGACAAGAGTCGCACGAATCCGATGAATCCGAATTCGGGGTTTTCCCCAACTTGCTTCCCGAGAGAGTCATTTCTGCAACATTAGCTGTTGATAGACCTGAAAGTCCGATTTGAGGCTTGACGCATGCGCTAAATCCTCAGTTTTGTTGACATTGCAGTGCGAAAAGTAAATAGTGCTCCCTGCCGCCGAAAGGCGGCATTTTTGATTTTTCGGGCCTGGTTTTCTTAGCCGGAGTCCGGTGCCCCATAACCTGTTGCAGGAGTTCGCGCCATGGCTGAAGCCTCGCCGCTTTATGATACCTATTCTCGTGCCCCGTTGCGGTTCGAGCGAGGTGAAGGCGTCTGGCTGATCACCGAAACCGGCGAGCGATATCTGGATTTCGGCGCAGGCGTTGCCGTCACCTCCGTGGGGCATGGCAATCCGCATGTCGTGGCCGCCCTCAAGGATCAGGCCGACAAGGTCTGGCATCTCTCCAATATCTATGAAGTGCCTGGCCAGGAGAAGCTTGCCAAGCGCCTGACGGATGCTACTTTCGCCGACAAGGTGTTTTTCACCAATTCCGGCGCCGAGGCTCTCGAATGCGCCATCAAGACTGCGCGCCGCTACCAGTTCTCCAAGGGCCACCCGGAGCGCTTCCACATCATTACTTTCGAAGGCGCCTTCCACGGCCGCACGCTTGCAACCATCGCCGCCGGCGGTCAGGAGAAGTATCTCGAAGGTTTCGGCCCGAAGACCCCGGGCTTCGATCAGGTTCCCTTCGGCGATATCGAGGCCGTACGCGCCGCGATTACCGACAAGACGGCCGGCATCCTCATCGAGCCTGTGCAGGGTGAGGGCGGTGTCCGCCCGGCGACGCCTGAATTCATGAGGGCGCTCCGCCAGCTCTGCGACGAGCACGGCCTGCTCCTCATCCTCGACGAAGTCCAGACCGGCGTCGGCCGTACCGGCAAGCTCTTCGCCCATGAATGGTCGGGTATAACGCCCGACATCATGGCCGTTGCCAAGGGCATCGGCGGCGGCTTCCCGCTTGGCGCCTGCCTGGCGACGGCAGAAGCAGCCTCGGGCATGAAGGCCGGCACGCATGGTTCCACCTATGGCGGCAATCCGCTGGCCATGGCTGTCGGCAACGCGGTCCTCGATGTCATCCTGGCTGACGGCTTCCTGCAGCACGTGCGCGATGTCACCCTCGTCTTCCGCCAGGGCCTTGCCTCGCTCAAGGATCGCTATCCCGATGTGATCGAAGACATCAGGGGCGAAGGCCTGCTGCTCGGCATCAAGGCTGCCATTCCCTCGGCCGAGCTGCTGAAGGAAATTCGCGCTGCACACCTTCTGGCGATCCCGGCAGGCGATAATGTCATCCGTCTGCTGCCGCCGCTGGTCGTAACCGCGGAGGAGGCGCGCGAGGGGATTTCCCGTCTCGAACGCGCCGCCGAAAGCATCCGTGCCGCCAAGGTCAAGAAGACCGCTTGATAGGACAATGCCCCGCCCGCTGGCGGGCGTAGCAGGTAACGAACAATGGCTTCCCCCAAACACTTCCTCGATCTCTCCGCAGTCACCGCATCCGACCTCAGAACCATCATGGAGGATGCCAAGCTGCGAAAGCAGGCTTTCAAGGCGGGTTCCGCCGACAAGCCGCTCGCCGGCAAGATGCTCGCCATGATCTTCGAGAAGCCGTCCACGCGAACCCGCGTCTCCTTCGATGTCGGCATGCGCCAGCTCGGCGGCGAGACGCTGTTCCTGTCGGGTACGGAAATGCAGCTCGGGCGCGCCGAGACGATCGGCGACACCGCCAAGGTTTTGTCCCGCTATGTCGATGCGATCATGATCCGCACGACCGAGCACAGCCGGATGCTGGAGCTCGCCGAGCATGCCACGGTGCCTGTCATCAATGCGCTGACGGACGATACCCATCCCTGCCAGATCATGGCCGATATCATGACCTTCGAAGAGCATCGCGGCCCGATCAAGGGCAAGACGATCGCCTGGACGGGCGACGGCAACAACGTGCTGCATTCGCTGGTCGAAGGGGCTGCCCGCTTCGGCTATCGCATGAACATGGCCGTACCCCTTGGTTCCGAGCCGAAGGATCACTATCTGAACTGGGCCCGCAATGAGGGCGCCGAAATCATGCTTTACCATGATGCCGACCGTGCGGTCGCCGGCGTCGATTGCGTGGTGACCGATACCTGGGTCTCCATGAATCAGGAACATCGGGCTCGCGGTCACAATGTCTTCCAGCCTTATCAGGTCAATGCGCATTTGATGGCGCAGGCCGGCAAAGACGCATTGTTCATGCATTGCCTTCCCGCTCATCGCGGTGAGGAGGTGACGGACGAGGTGATCGATGGCCCGCAGTCCGTGGTCTTCGATGAAGCGGAAAACCGTCTTCATGCGCAGAAGTCGATTCTTGCTTGGTGCCTGGGCGCGATCTGAACCATAATCGGATGTCGCGAGTCCAAAACTCGCGGCTGCGCAAGCAGCCGGTACGCTGGCCGGCTGCTCTGACAAAACAGGAGTGAAAGCCATGGCAGAAGCTGCCGCCGCTCTCGGCGAGTTCGATTTCGCCGGCGATGATCACGTCGTCCCCTTCCAGGTGGAAGGGCTGGATGTGCGCGGTCGCGCCGTCCAGCTCGGCCCGATGCTGGATTCAATCCTCGAACGCCATCATTA
Source organism: Rhizobium sp. BK377 (assembly GCF_014193935.1). Taxonomy (NCBI): domain Bacteria; kingdom Pseudomonadati; phylum Pseudomonadota; class Alphaproteobacteria; order Hyphomicrobiales; family Rhizobiaceae; genus Rhizobium; species Rhizobium sp. BK377. The sequence goes on along the minus strand of NZ_JACIAC010000001.1, from coordinate 1,253,466 downwards.
CCCCACGCCCGTCGCCCGCCTTCTGGCGGAGGTGGTCGTGCTCACGGTGCTTCTCGGCACTTCGCTGAAGTTCGAGGGCAAATTCACGGTCCAGACCAAAAGCGACGGTCCCGTCGATCTCCTGGTCGCCGATTTTTCGACGCCGGAAAATGTCCGGGCCTATGCCCGCTTCGATCAGGCCTTGCTCGACAGGGCGATTGCGGCAGGCGAAACCGAGCCGGAACAGCTTCTCGGCAAGGGCGTGCTGGCCTTCACCATCGATCAGGGCAAGTTCAGCCAGCCTTATCAGGGCATTGTCGCGCTTGACGGTACCTCGCTGGAAGATATTGCCGGTGTCTATTTCCGTCAGTCGGAGCAGATCCCGACACGTGTGCGCCTTGCCGCCGCCGAACTCTTCGACCGCGACGAGAACGGCAAGCCCCGTCACCGCTGGCGGGCAGGGGGCCTCGTCGCCCAGTTCCTGCCGGAAGCGCCGGAGCGCATGCGTCAGCCCGATCTTCACGGCGGCGATGGCGATACGCGTGAAGGCGCGCATGTTGAGGATGATGCCTGGACGGAAGCCCGTTCGCTCGTTGAAACGGTCGATGCCGACGAACTGACCGATCCGCAGGTCGGCACGGAACGCCTGCTCTTCCGCCTCTTCCACGAGCGCGGCGTGCGTGTCTACGATCCGCGGGCGGTCTTCGATCGCTGCAGCTGTTCGCGCGAAAAGATCGGCGGCGTGTTGAAGGGTTTCAGCGCCGAGGAGATCGAGGAGAGCCAGGAAAACGGCGAGATCGCCGTGACCTGCGAATTCTGCTCCACGACCTATCGTTTCCCGGTGCAGGAAGTTGCGGCGGCGGAATGATCAAGGCCCTAATTGAGTACGCGCAGCAGGCCGGGTGAATCCAAGGAGAAGGCGGGTATCTCGACATCGAACATCTCGCCTTCGTCCGTTTCCATCTGGTAGTGGCCGAACATCAGGCCGGATGGCGTATCCAGCGGGCAGCCCGATGAATATTCGTAGGTGTCTCCCGGCTGCAGCCGCGGCTGCTCGCCGACGACACCCGGGCCGCTGACCTCGTCGATCTGCCCGTTCTGGTCGGTAATATTCCAGTAGCGGTTGACGAGACGCACGGCTATGTCGGAGTTGTTGGCGATGACGACGCGATAACCCCAGACATAACGATCGTCGTCCGGATCGGATTGCTCCTCCAGATAAAAGGGTTCGACAACCACTTCGATGTCTCGTGTGAGGGCGCGATACATGCCTTACACCTTAGTCAAGATAAGTTACCCGTATCTTATAAGAGGCCCCATCCGTCAAGAAATGGTACAGTGATCATCGCCCCGCCACTCCCAGCTGCGCGGCCTTTCGTTCATTAAGCCTAACTCTCGGTGTTAATTTCAAGGCAAATGCCGCGGTCGCGGCGTGATCCTTGGCGCTTTACACTTGAAGCGCACGCATCGGCTCTGAAAATCGATCTCGATTTTCAGAGCCGATATTGAGAAGATCAGGCCGAAACCTTCGACAGCGCGCGGGCAAAATCCTCGACGAGATCATCCGTGTCTTCGATGCCAGCCGAGAAACGTACCGTACCCGGCGAGATGCCGAGTTCGGCGCGCGCCTCGTCCGTCAGGTTCTTGTGCGTGGTCGTCGCCGGATGGGTGATCAGGCTCTTGGAGTCGCCGAGATTGTTGGAGATCTTCACGATATCGAGCGCGTTCTGCAGCGCGAAGGCCGCTTCCTTGCCGCCCTTCAGCTCGAAGCAGACAAGCGTCGAACCGCCCGACATCTGCTTGGCGATGATATCGGCCTGCGGATGGTCCTTGCGGCCGGGATAGATGACCTTGGCCACCTTGCCCTGATCGGCCAGGAAATCGGCGATCTTTGCCGCATTCTGCGTCTGTTGCTTGACGCGCAGCGGCAGCGTCTCGATGCCCTTCAACAGCGTCCAGGCATTGAACGGCGACATCGCCGGGCCGGTATGACGGAAATAGTCGTGCAGGTTCTCGTCGATCCATTCCTTGTCGGAGAGAACCACGCCGCCAAGGCAGCGGCCCTGGCCGTCAATATGCTTGGTCGCGGAATAGACGACGATATGGGCGCCGAGTTCCAGCGGCTTCTGGAAGAGCGGCGTCGCAAACACGTTGTCGACGACGACCTTTGCACCGATCTGGTTGGCGAGCTTGGCGACACCGGCGATATCGATCACTTCCAGCGTCGGATTGGTCGGGCTTTCCAGGAAGAATACCTTAGTCTTCGGCGTGATCGCCTTCTCCCAGTTTTCCAGAGTGCGGCCGTCGACCAGCGTGCAGTCGATGCCGTATTTCGGCGCCAGTGTTTCGACCACCCAGCGGCAGGAGCCGAAGAGGGCGCGCGCAGCAACGATATGATCGCCGGCCTTCAACTGGCAGAGGATCGCAGCGGTAACAGCGGCCATGCCGGAGGCGGTGGCGCGGGCGTCCTCAGCGCCTTCCAGCATGCACATGCGCTTTTCGAACATGTCATTGGTGGGGCTGCCATAGCGCGCATAGATGAAACCATCAGTCTCGCCCTTGAAGCGCGCTTCGGCGGCTTCCGACGTCTCGTAGACGAAGCCCTGCGTGAGATAGATTGCTTCCGAAGTCTCGCCGTACTGCGAGCGCAGCGTTCCGCCGTGGACGAGTTGGGTTGCCGGGCGCCAGGTCTTGCTCATGCCATCACCACTTTCAAACAACAAAAAAACCGGCCGCAAATGCAGACCGGTTTTCAACCCGGTCTTTTTAGCCACTTGTTTAACGTGGCTGCAAGCCGACCGGCCAAATCACCACGGGATAAATTTGCAATACTGCCGTTCTGCGCTTGCGTCAATTCCCCGACTTTGGTTTTGTCGGCAGCAAATTATGGATGGAGCATGATGGCTCGCGAAACTGGAATTTTGGCCGACCGCGCGATAGCCGCGCTGTTTGAAACGGGGCGTCTTCAAAGCGAACGCGAGCTGGATCGCGACCAGATCCAGCCGGCAAGCCTGGATCTGCGGCTGGGCGCCAAGGCTTTCCGGGTGCGCGCGAGCTTCATGCCCGGCCCATCGCATCTCGTCTCCGACAAGCTCGACCGGCTGAGCCTTCATGTCATCGACCTCAGCGAAGGCGCGGTGCTGGAAACCGGCTGCGTCTACATCGTGCCGCTGATGGAGCATCTCGATCTGCCGGCCAATATGTCGGCTTCCGCCAACCCGAAGAGCTCGACAGGCCGGCTCGATATCTTTACCCGCGTCATCACCGATTACGCGCAGGAATTCGATAAGATCCCGGCAGGCTATTCCGGCCCGCTCTATCTCGAAATCAGCCCGCGCACTTTCCCGATCGTCGTGCGCCGCGGCTCGCGCCTGTCGCAGATACGCTTCCGCGTCGGCCATTCGGTTCTGAGCGAGCCGGATCTTCTGAAGCTGCACGAAACGGAAACGCTCGTCGCCGCCAAGCAGCCGAACGTCTCCGGCGGCGGCATCGCGCTGTCGATCGATCTGACGGGCGACAAGGATGGCCTGATCGGCTACCGCGGCAAGCACCATACCGCCGTCGTCGATGTCGATAAGAAGGATCAGCACGATATCTACGATTTCTGGGAGCCGCTCTACAGCCGTGGCCGCAACGAGCTGATCCTCGATCCGGATGAATTCTATATCCTCGTCTCGCGCGAGGCCGTGCATGTCCCGCCCGACTATGCGGCGGAAATGACCCCCTTCGATCCGCTCGTCGGCGAATTCCGTGTCCACTATGCCGGTTTCTTCGACCCGGGCTTCGGCCATGCCCCGGCCGGCGGGCGCGGCAGCCGCGCGGTGCTGGAAGTCCGCAGCCACGAAGTGCCCTTCATCCTCGAAGACGGCCAGATCGTCGGCCGCCTGATCTACGAACACATGCAGGAGCAGCCCTCGAGCCTCTACGGCTCAGGCCTCGGTTCCAACTATCAGGCCCAGGGCCTGAAGCTGTCGAAGCATTTCCGCATTTGACGTGCGGTAATGCCGCGACTTGACAGCGGCGGCCATCTGTTGAAAGTCTGAGACATCAGGCGGGTGTAGCTCAATGGTAGAGCAGCAGCTTCCCAAGCTGAATACGAGGGTTCGATTCCCTTCACCCGCTCCAGCAACTTCAATAACTTAAGTATGTCGGCGTTTCACTCGTATCACTGCCGCTTCACTTGCAAGGTTCGGCGCGGGTCAGAGGTTGTGTGCCTCACCAATCTGTAACTCGCTTGCTGTACTCCGGCGGGTCCCACTCTTCCGTTAGAATGAGAAGCCCGTCTGATGTTCAGTGAGCTTTCTGACTGCGGCTGAGAGGCCGATCTTTTTTTCAGCTTGGTCTCGGGCTCCATCTGACATTATCTCCAAGAGGTTTTTCAGATCCTTAGGCCCCCTGATAATCGTAAAGGCATCCATCTTATTGACAAACACAACTGATTTTTTGCCTCTTCGCGTCAGTTCGATAACATTGTTTAATGTACCAGTGCTTTTTGCATCCCAGAGCATCAGGCCAAGCTCCGCGATCTCGGCCATGGCGACGTCCTTCGCGGTGAAGAAGGCCTTGGTACCTGGCTCGGCGCTACTGTAAATTTCCTTTACAGGCCAGTTTCCGAGGTTGTTACGAGGCACTTTGCCGGAGCAGTACACGGTGACATTGGTTGCTCCTCTGTCATCTAATATTTCTTGTACAGCTTTATCAACGCCATTGGCGTCCCCGACCACCACTGCGAGGTTCGCAGCGATCAGACTGTCGAGCTTCTCGACAAATAATGATGGCAGGTTCTTTATGGTGATTGAGCCTGCGATAAAAACCGATTCCATTTTCATTTCCACGTAAGTGCAGCCACATAGACTCCTGATATCTTTTTATAGGTTCTAAGAGCTTTTGTCGCGGCCTCCATCGTCGCGCCGCTATGAAAGAGATCGTCGAGTACGAGAGCGTTCCACTGGCCGGCGTTCGTTATCTCGTCATTGATCGAAAATCTGCCCTCCAGTTCCGCTTCCTTTTCTTGTTTCGTTGCAAGATCCTTGAGCTTCTTTCCCGTCGTCGATGGCGCCTTGACGATGATGTTGGCAAAAACCTTGACGCCAATAAGTTTCGCTAGTTCAGCTGCCACCGCGTCAACAGGTTGCTTAGCACGCGTTGTCGAGGCTGGCGCTGGCACAATCAGGCCGATCTTTGGGAATTGAGGTATTATGTGCTCGTGAACGGCAGCTGCCAATATTGCACTTTGATTGAAGTCACTCTTGTACTTCAATTGATACACGGCCTCTCCGGCATCTGTCCGGATGTTATCGAACCTCGCATGGCCAAATTCATCGTTTCCGAGGAAAGCGCTTGACAACATGTGCTTATCAAGCGCGTAGCCCCCATCCCATGGTCCTACTAACTTCTTCAGATTTACCTTCACGGAACTATCCTCTTTTCAGTCGGCAACAGCATTCGACTTTAGGAGTAGAAAGTAAATCAAATTGAAACCACAGATAGCGAGGCGCGCTTTTTCTGAAGGTGGCATAATCCTTGGCAGGGGAAAGCATAATATCGCGCATATTTAATTGTTGTTTTTGTAAAATCCATGTGAGATGCTCCCTCAAATTCCGGAGACGACTCAATGCCATTGCCGATCCGAACTGTTGTTAATGAAGTCCTTGCGAAGAACGATCGAGCCACGAAGATCTACAACGCGGTTCATCGTGCGTGGGATGGTGCGGTGGAGCGCTACCCAGAGCGCGGGCGTTGGATCCGTAAGACAACATTTCGCGGTATCGTGTGGGAGGACGTGGTCCGGGAACTGAACTCCTTGGCGGCCAGCGATCCTGACGTCGCCCCGCTTTTCCACCGCGACACTGCGTCGTTCATCCTCGACAAAGCGGTTTTGTTTCGACTTAAGCATGCCAACGTCAGTCTGGCCACGGCCAACTTTCCCACGCCGGAAGCCGTAGCTTATGATGACCACGACGTAGACCTTTATGGCTATGAGGGATTGCAGCGCGTAGAGCTCTGCTATGTCTTGAACGAATTCGAAACAGAAGTTATTTGGGTCGGCATATCGGCCCGGAGCAACGGCGAGTTCCTTTGGAAAATCGAGCTGACATCTGACGGCGTTGCGGTCCCGATGGAGCCTGATTTCTTCGATGACGACGAGTTTGATCCGTTGCGTATCGCCAGCTTCAAGCAATCCAAATCTGATGAAGCCGAACAGAATAAAGACAAGAAGAAGAAAGATAATGGCTGATTATGACCGGCGCATTCAATCACGAGCTACTGCTTCTCGCGAGGCAGTATCGAGGAAAGAGTCAAGCTGAGGTCTCCGAGGAGGCCGGGCTCGACCAAGGCCACTATTCTCGAATTGAGCGCGGTCTCCTCAATGGAGAGCCGTTGCAGGCGACCATTGAGGCAATTGCTTCCGCGCTCCGGTTTCCGCTTGAGTTCTTCACGCAGGACGACGAGTTGTCCGGCTTGCCTTTAAGTGTCCATGACGTTGCGTGGCGGAAGAAAACCTCTGTCACAGCGACGGACATGAAAAGACTTCATGCGGAACTCAATCTCCGCGTTATGCACCTCAGGCGTCTATTGATTTCGATCGACATCAAGCCGGATCTGCCTCTCCCGCGCATCGACGCCGACGAATTCGGCGGGGCCGACAAAGTGGCTCAGCTTATCAGGCGATCCTGGATGATCCCTGATGGCCCCGTAAAAAATCTGACGGCTCTTTGTGAGCGGGCGGGCATCCTGGTTGTGGTTTGTAACTTCGCGGAGAATGTCGACGGCGTCACCATGAGACTACGGGACGTTCCGCCAATAATTTTCCTGAATAACAAGGCGCCAGCAGATCGCATGAGGCATTCGTTGGCTCACGAGCTCGGCCATCTCATCATGCATTCAGTGCCTACAGAAGAAATGGAGGCGGAGGCAGATCTGTTCGCGGGCGAACTGTTGGCACCGGCAGCTCAGCTTCGTTCGGATATTATTGGCGGCCGTGTCACACTTGAACGTTTGGTTCAGTTGAAGAAGTACTGGCGCGTCTCGGTTGCATCGCTATTGTTCAGGGCCGGTGCAGCAAAGCTTATAAGCGACAATCAATCGTCCTATCTCTGGCGTCAGCTCAGCGCACGAGGGTGGCGCAAAACCGAGCCCGCAGAGACCCAATTTCCTCCAGAACCAACGCGGCTTTTTGTGCATGTTCTCGATCTCCATAAAAGTGAACTGAACTATACAGTAGCAGACTTCGCGAAGCTGCTCCGGTTCGATGAAGAGGAGGTTGCCTCTCTGTACGGACTTGAGCGCAAGGAACGGGAAAAACCGGTATTGCGGGTTATCAAGTAGCTGTGTTGCAATGGAAGATAAACTTTTGGTTGATCGAGAAGGCGAATACGTTAGTACCTGGGAGTTCACGAGAATGACTACCCGAGTTTTACGCCAGACGGTGAATCGAAGCTTCCCGAGCTGAATACGAGGGTTCGATTCCCTTCACCGCTCCAGCTAACCCTTTTCAATCTCTTCCGAAAATGTTGATCGGTCGGTATTGGCGGTGTGCGATCGCAAGCGTCCGATCCGGGCGAATGATATAGGTCTCCTCGACCTGCCTCCCGTACTGGTCGATGAAATTGTGCGGGAAGGTCGAGCCGACAGGCGACTTTGTCAGTTTCGAACGCGGCTGGCCGTTATAGGTGATGCTGCCGGGAATGGGCTCGATGCCGGGGCCGGTATAGTCGACGGTGGTGCAGCCGGCGAGCGCTAGCGCGCCAATGAGGCCAAGTGCGATCAGTTTCATGTCGAATGCCTTTCGTTCCGCAGCATGATGCCATTCTACCGCAAATCGCCGAAAGCTCACGACACAAACGGCGTCGCTGTCTTCAACCCTTCGAGAAGAGCTTTGCGACCAATAGTTTATGGCTTGGCGAAAGTGACCCCGCCGCGCATATTGCCGCTCTCGGCCCGATCTGCTAGAGCGGCGCTGTCGAAAAAGGCAGGACCGGATGAGGTAAGCCCGGTCCCTTCCACTATCGGAAGCTCTGCTCCGTGTTTCACACGAGAACCCGCGACGTGGCCCGCATGCGAATGCGGGGCCCCGGCGGCATGCGGAGCGTTAGAAAACGCACTCCTCCGGAATTTACTCTCAAAGGAGACATTCATGCGTTTGAACCATCTTGATTTCTACGTGCCCGATATCGCCGCTACGGCGGATTTCTTCGTGCGTTATTTCGGCCTGTCATTACAGGAGACGAACGAGCGGATCGGCCGGGCGGTCCTTCATGACGAGCAGGGTACAGAGATCGTCTTGAGCCGCCCGCTGCCGAAATTCGGCGGTGCCGACCAGGTGGAATTGCAGCGGCAGACCTATCATATCGGCTTCATCCTCGCCGAAAGATCGGATGTCGACCGGCTATATGAGTGCCTGCTGGCAGATGATGCCGCTGTCTCAGGACCGCCTGCCGCCATTCGCGGCGGCTGGCTCTTCTATTGCACCGCGCCCGGCAACATTCTTGTCGAAGTCGGTTGGCGTCCACCAGTCTGAAGAGAGACCCGAAACGAAAATGGGCGGCGGAAGCCGCCCATCCTCACTCAATCACGACATCAGCTCAGAATTCAGTCCAGTCGGCTTCCTGGCTGTTGGATGGAGCGGTTGTGCTATTCATACCAAAGGCGTTGGCGATCTTCTGGCCGAGGGCGCGGGCTGGCGAAGCCGCCGGGCGCGCGGTGCTTTCGGCAACGCGGACCGGGGCTCTTGCGGCCGGTCGTGCGGCGGCGCGCGGAGCGGGCGGTGCCGTCGGGATCGACGCGCGCGCGACGAAGCCGCCGGTGCCCGACAGGCGGAACAGGCCGAGCAGGTTGTTGAGCGCCGTTGCTTCAGTCGCAAGATTGTAGCTTGCCGCGGTGGATTCCTCGACCATGGCCGCATTCTGCTGCGTGCCTTGGTCCATGGTGTTGACGGCGGTGTTGATCTCCTGAAGGCCGATTGACTGTTCGCGGGCGGCTTCGGCGATCGCATGGACGTGCTGGTTGATTTCCTGCACTTCGGAGACGATCGCATCGAGCGCCTTGCCCGTTTCCCCGACCAGCGAGACGCCGGTCTGCACATGCGTGCCGGATGTGGTGATCAGCGCCTTGATTTCCTTGGCGGCGTTTGCAGATCGCTGGGCGAGTTCGCGCACTTCCTGGGCGACGACGGCAAAGCCCTTGCCGGCATCGCCTGCGCGCGCAGCCTCGACGCCGGCATTCAACGCCAGCAGGTTCGTCTGGAAGGCGATATCGTCGATGACACCGATGATATTGCCGATCTCGACGGAAGACTGCTCGATCTGCTGCATGGCAGCAACCGCCTTGCGGACGACGTCGCCGGATTTCTCTGCACCAAGGCGGGTGCGGGCAACGAGCTGGCTTGCTTCTTCGGCGCGCTTTGCCGCGTCCTTCACCGTCGTGGTGATCTCTTCGAGCGCTGCTGCCGTTTCTTCGACGGACGCTGCCTGCTGCTCGGTGCGCTTCGAAAGCTCGTCGGCAGACGACCGGATTTCGTTGGCGCCGGCGCTAATGGCACGGGCGTTGAAGCCGACCGTGTTCATCGTCTCGTTGAGCTTTTCGACGGAATTGTTGAAGTCTTGGCGCAGAGCCTCGAGATGCGCGACGAAAGGCGTTTCGATGCGCGAGACCAGATCACCCGCCGAGAGCCGGCGCAGACCGTCGCCGAGTGCGCTGACCGCGCGCTCGAGCTCGGCAGCTTCCGCGGTCTTCTGCGCTTCACGTTCGCGGCGCTCGTTGTCGCTGAGGCTGCGATCGGCTTCGGCGCGGGCTTCAAGCTGGATGCGCTCAATCGCATTGTCACGGAAGACCGAGACCGCTTCCGCCATCTTGCCGACTTCGTCGCGGCGGTCGAGGCCGGCGATTTCGCTGTCTGTGTCGCCTTCTGCCAGGCCGGTCATCCGTTCGCGCAGCTTTGCCATGGGGGTGGTGATGCCGATCTGGGCGACGACGACACCGAGACCGATGGCGCCGATGACGGCAATGCCGATGAGCGTGAAGCAGAGGTTGATGCGGTCGTTGACGGCGGCCGAGAGCGCGTCGCCACCGTCGTTGAGAGTGCTCATCATCGCGTCGTTATTGGCCGTCATCTTCGGCGTCAGCACGTTCAACTTGGAATTCATCTGCGCAACGGTCTGTTGAACGGCGGCGCTGTCCTTGGCCCTTGCTTGTTCGGTCACCTTGTCAGAAAGGACTGCCAATTCATCGATACCCGCCAGGATTTCCTCGATCGCCGCCTTGCGGCTCGGTACCAGCTCGAGCGCCTGTTTCAACCGGTCTCGAGCCTGCGGCAGCTTGCTGGGCGTGGAAATCGCCGTTGCGAAGGCCGGGGTATCAGGTTTGATGTTGGCAAGCATGCTCGCCTGCAGCACGGCGGAGACAATCGAGGCGCTGGCGCGCGACCCTTGCATTGCAGCGACGGCTTCATGATCGATGAAGGCGCTGTAGGTCGCATCCGCGCCGCGGAATTCGGAAATGATGTAAATCAGCCCGCCCATCGCGATCGCCCCGAGAAGCGCGACGACAGAGATGATTTTTGTACGGATTTTCAGATGTTTCAGCATGGAAATGTCACCCGATGAGCCGGGCATGTTGCTGACCCGGTGTGCTTGAAATCACTTGTTGCAGAATGATTCTTTGGTATGGCGCTGGTGGGATACCTTAGGAGCTTCGACATGCGCATCATGCGGTCGGCCGGTGGGGTCGATGTCGTCGCACCAAATAAGATGGGATATTGTTTAATTCCGCGCTAACGGTATCGGGTGATTCCCCGCAAATGTGTGGGGCATGGCTGTCTCGCGTCCAGGGATAAATAAATACATTTATGCGAAATTTTGTGTGCCGGCGTTCGCCTCGCAGCTCACGAAATACTTGTCTTGAAGGCGGCGGTATGCGCTTTTGATTCCGTCCTGTCGCAAGGTGCCGCCGAACCGGACTATATTCCCCGATGGATATGATTCTGTTACATCTCAGCCTGTGGCCAAGCGCCGCTTCTGACCCCGAGGCAGGTTATAATGGTGCAATCTAAGCTGGCGTTTCCGGCCCTCAGGAGGATTTTTGTCCTCTGCCTGTTTTCGTTTGCGCTGTTTTCGGCTTTTTCCGTTTTTGCGCAGCAATCGGGCCTCTCCGTGCCGCTGCTTTTCGATTCCCGCGAGCGCCTGGCCAAGCCCGATCTCTCCTCGCTCGTGCGACTGCGTTTCCTGACCTCGGTGGACTTCCCGCCCTTCAATTTCACCGACCAAAACGGCAAGCTCTCCGGCTTCAACGTCGATCTCGCCCGCGAGATTTGCACCGAGCTGGAGATCGCCGACAAGTGCCAGATCCAGGCGCTGCCCTTTGCCGACCTGCAGAAAGCGCTCGCCGGCTTGCAGGGTGACGCCGTCATCGCCGGCCTCGCCGTCACGCCCGAGCTGCGCCGCGAGTTCCTCTTCTCCCGCCCTTATCTGATGCTGCCGGCCCGCTTCGTCCGCAATACGGCCGCCTCGGTGACCGGAACGACGGCTGCCGGCCTCGCCGGCCATTCCGTCGGCGTCGTCAAGGGCACGGTGCATGAGGCGATGCTTGCTGCCTTTTTCCCCGCCATCAAGGCTCAGGCCTTTGACAATAAGGAAGCGCTGCTGACGGCCTTGAAGGGACGTAAGATCGATGCTGCCTTCGCCGATGCGCTGCAGCTTTCCTTCTGGGTCGCTTCGTCGGCTTCGGACAAATGCTGCGCCCTGTTCGACGGTCCCTATCTGTCCGAGCATTTTCTGGGCGAGGGCATGACGATCATGCTGCGCCAGAACGACAGCGTGCTGACGGCAGCGATCGACCACGCGCTGGCAACGCTCTCGCGCAATGGCCGCCTGCAGGAAATCTATCTGCGTTATTTCCCTTACGGGCTCTACTAGAGCAATTCCAGCAAAATGTGCAGCGGTTTTGCGTCCGGAATTGCGTTAAAAAGCAGAAAGCTTTAGCCCTTGCGGAAGCGGGCGATCGCGCTGCGCTCGATGGCAGCGCAGGTCAGCTTGTCGAGGCCGAGACGGTCACGCAGCAGGCTGAGCAGCCGCAGTTCTTCTGCCTTGACGGAAAGGTCCGCGGAGGCGACTTCGACCGCTAGCGCATAGGCCGTGTCGTAGAGCCGGGCAGGCAACGTATCGCGCACTGTCTCCAGCACCACATCCAGCCCTTCCGGACCGGCCAGCAGCGAGGCGCAGTCGCGAGCAACGGAAATCAGATTGTCGTCGTCGAAATCGCGGAAAACCGGCAGGAAACCGATGAGCTGGCCGATCCTCTCCATTTCCCGGTCATTCATGGTGCTGTCGACGGCAGATGCCATCACCATCACATAGATCAGCGCGTCATGGGCGGAAAGCGGCTTGTTCATGTCTGATTCCCTCTTCGATGAGCGGAGATTAGGAATTGGCGATCTCTATTACAAGGGAGCGGCGGTTTCGGGCCGGGGTGCAGCCGCCGGCCTGCGGCGCGGGTCCTCGCCGTGAATGCCCTGTTTTGCCTGCTTTGCCTTTTCGCTGGCAGCGTCAAGCGGTGAGCCCGGCTGCGCCTCCACCCAGCCGTTTTCGACCAGCCATGTGCCGATATCCTGCTGCCCCAGCCGGCAGGCAGCACTTGCCATATCCTCCCATGCGTCGGAAGGCAGGTCGCAATCGATCGCGCGGTTGCGCAGGTAAAGCCGCAGCGCCGTCTTCGCCATCATGCCGCATGGCCACTGCTTGCCATCCGATCCGCAACTCTTGTCGGTGGGCGTCTCGATGACATTGGCGATCTGCAGCCTGCGTTTGCCGAAGGAGAGGATGCCGGCGCTCTCCACCGTCGGCCGCAACAGTTCCACGCTGTCCTTTCCGTCCGGTGCGGGCGGCACCGTCTCAGCCGTCGCGGGAGCGTCTTGCGCCGTTTTATCCATCGGCGCATTTTCGGCGGAACCCTTTGCATTTTCAGGCGGAGCCGCTGCCGGGTTTGACGGTGCAGGCTCGGTTGTCCGGGCGATCAGTGCCGCATCCTCCTCGGTCAAAGATGCAGCCGGATTTGCCACATCGGGGGTCACATCGGGCAGCGCCGCGGCCACGTTTCCGGCATCGGCGTCAGATGACAGACCTCCGCCCCCATTAAGCCGCGCTTGCCCGGCCAGGAGCAGGCCGACCACAACCGCCATCCCCGCGATACCTGTGATCAAGGCTGCAGGGCGCATGATTATTTTCCTATTGGCTGGCCCAGATGATGCGGGCAATCCATTCGACGTCGGAAAGCTCGATCGTCCGGTTGGGATGTTCGGGATTGAGCGACAAAAGTTCGATGGAGCGCGGGCTCTGGCGCAGGAGCACCTTGGCCATGACCTCGCCCTCGCGTGTCTTGACGACGACACGGTCGTTGCGGCGCACCTGCGCACCTGGCTCCACGATCAGCACATCGCCGTCGCGATAGAGCGGCATCATGCTCTCGCCCTGTACCTCGAGCGCGTAGACGCCGGCCTTCTGCGAGGGGCCGGCCGGAAATTCCACCACATCCCAGCCCTGGCCCGCAGGAAAGCCGCCATCGTCGAAAAAGCCGCCGGCACCCGCCTGCGCAAAGCCGAGCAGGGGAATGGAGCTTCCCTGCGAGGCAAAAATACCCTCCGGCAGGCTGGCGGCCGCGCCCGCCGGCCGCATGAAGCCGAGGAATTGCTCCATGCTCGCCCCCGTCGCCTCCAGCACCTTGGCGATGGATTCCGTCGAAGGCCAGCGCAGGCGTCCGTCCGACGAAAGCCGTTTGGATTTGTTGAAGGAGGTCGGATCGAGCCCCGCCCGTCGCGCAAGACCAGACGGCGTCAGGTCATGCCTTTCGGCAAGCCTGTCGATCGCTCCCCAGATCTGGTCATGTGACAGCATATGCGTCCGGTCCCGCGGTCCGTCCGGCCGCTTTCTATCGCCGGCAGATTAACCGAGGCACTTCCCCGAGTAAAGCGGAAATGAGGAATAAAATCCTGTCTGACGTGGTTTGGCTCAGGCGACCATCGCCATATTGATCTTGCCGAGCTGGATGACCGCCTGCGTACGGCTGTCGACGTTGAGCTTCAAGAGGATGGCCGAGACATGCGCCTTGATCGTCGCTTCGGAAACGCCGAGTTCGTAGGCGATCTGCTTGTTCAAGAGCCCTTCGCCGAGCATGGTCAGCACCCGGCTCTGCTGCGGTGTCAGCGTATGCAGGCGGTGGATGAGGTCGGCGACATCGGGGTCTTGTTCCTGTCCGTCGCGATAGCTCTCCGGCGTGGCAATGTCGCCCGCGAGAACTGTCAGGATACTGCGGCGGATATCCTCGATGCCCGAGGATTTCGAAATGAAGCCGGAAGCGCCGAGCTCTAGTGCCCGGCGGATCGTCGTGGTGTCATCGGTTGCCGAGATGATGACGATCGGCAGGCTGACGAATTCGGAGCGCAGCGCCATCAGCCCGGAAAAACCGCTGACTCCAGGCATGGCGAGATCGAGCAGCATCAGGTCCGCATCCGGGTGCTCGGCCGCGGCCGTTCTCGCCGCGGAGAAGTCCCCGGCTTCGACGATCTCCTGCCGTCCGTCCATGCCGGTCACCGCCTGCCGCAACGCGTCGCGGAAAAGCGGGTGGTCGTCAGCGATGATGATGGTCTGTTCCTGCATCGAAAACTCCTCCCAAGAGCTCGATCCCGTCAGTCCTGTCCGGCTCCCCGCACGAACATGACTTTCTACTTATATGAGTATAACCGGCTCAACTCCGCTGCGGAAGAGGATTGGCCTCATCCTCAGCCCGGAATTCCCGAACTATACCCATGAAACTGCGTATCATCCGCTCCATGATGCCGATCGAGCGGTCAACTTCCGCATCCGTCGGCAAGGCGGGTCGGGCGGCTGTATTCTTCTCCAGCGCACTCACCCGGTCGGCAAGCCGGTCCAGTTCGTCCTCATAGGCGGCGCGTTCATCGGCCGCCATGCGGCAGACCAGCGCCCCGTCCTTTTCGGTGCAGAGCGACATCGCCCCCGTCTGCCGGTCGAGGCGCACGAAATGGTCGCCGCTGCGCTCGAGCTGGAAGCGGGTTGCGTCTGGCTCCGCCGCCAATGCCGCAAGCGGTAGCAGACCGGCGGCAAGCGTGATTGCAAATGCCTTCATCGTCTCATCCTCCGCAAAGCGTGGTGTCTGTCCGTTTTTGCGCCTGCAGGCGTGGACATCACCGCCTCTTTGGGGCAAAGCCCTCATCAGGAAGGCCAGCCCCCTCTCAACAAGGCGAGCCAACAGGATCATCATGACCGCGACACCGACCCTTTACAAGATCGTGCCGGAGGCGCTCTGGCAGGAAGCCAGACAAACCGGCGTTTTTCATGGCGCCGGCATCGATATCAAGGACGGCTTCATCCATTTCTCGACGGCAGATCAGGTCAAGCAGACGGCAGCTCTGCATTTTACCGGCCAGGCTGGCCTTGTCCTCGTCGCCGTCGACGGTCGCAATTTCGGTGACAAGCTGGTCTTCGAACCCTCGCGGGGCGGTGCTTTCTTCCCGCATCTTTATGCCGATCTGCCGCTTTCGGCCGTGCTCTGGGAAGCGCCTTTGCCGCTCGACGATGCCGGCCTCCACATTTTCCCGGAGCTTGCCAAGTGATCGATCCTTTCAAGCGCATTGCCCGCCGCGGTCTCTTCCTCTTCGATCCGGAAACCGCGCACGGCATGTCGATTGCCGCACTGAAATCAGGTGTCATGCCCGCCTGCCGTATCGCGCCCGATCCGCGCCTGCGCCAGACCGTTGCCAACATCGATTTCCCCAATCCGCTCGGCATGGCGGCAGGCTATGACAAGAATGCCGAAGTGCCGGAGGCATTGCTGAAGCTCGGCTTCGGCTTCACCGAGATCGGCACTGTCACCCCGAAGCCGCAGACGGGCAATCCGCGCCCGCGCATCTTCCGCCTGGTGGAGGATGAAGGCGTCATCAACCGCCTCGGCTTCAATAATGAGGGTCACGAAGCCGCCCTCCGCCGTCTCTCGCAGATCGGCCGCACCGGCATTATCGGCGTTAATATCGGCGCTAATAAGGATAGCGAAGACCGTATGGCCGACTACGTCGCCGGCATCCGACGCTTCTATTCCGTCGCCCGCTACTTCACCGCCAATATTTCCTCGCCCAACACGCCGGGCCTGCGCGACCTGCAGGCGCGCGAAAGCCTTGCCGCACTCCTGTCGGCTGTGTTGACGGCGCGTGATGAGGAAGCGGAGAAAGCCGGCCGAAAAATCCCGATCTTCCTGAAGATCGCCCCTGATCTTACCGAAGAGGGCATGGATGACATTGCTGCGGAGGCGCTGTCGCATGCGCTGGATGGTCTCATCGTATCCAATACGACGCTTTCGCGCGACGGCTTGAAGGATCAGCTCCAGGCGAAGGAGGCTGGCGGTCTCTCCGGCGCGCCGCTGTTTGAGAAGTCGACGGCCGTGCTTGCCAAGATGCGCAAGCGTGTGGGGCCAGCTCTCCCGATCATCGGCGTCGGCGGCGTCTCCTCGGCTGAAACGGCGCTGGAAAAGGTCAGGGCAGGGGCCGATCTCGTGCAGCTCTATTCCTGCATGGTCTATGAAGGTCCCGGCCTTCCCGGCACGATCGTGCGCGGTCTGTCGAAGCTGCTCGATCGCGAGAAGGTTGCCTCGATACGGGATATCAGGGACAGCCGCGCCGATTACTGGGCAGCACGAAAGGTCTGAGCCGCCCGCGGCTTGATCAGCACCGCCAGGAAGAAGCCGCGAAACAGCAGGAAGGCATTCATCGCCAGCCATAGGCCATGATTGCCGAAGAGCGGCACGAAGACGGCGAGCATCGCAAGATATCCTGCAAAGGACATCAGCATGCGGTTACGCATGTCGACAGACCATGTCGCCCCGATGAAGACGCCGTCCATCAGGAAGGCAAGCGCGCCCGTCAGTCCCGTTATCGCGGCCCAGGGCAGATAGGTCTCGGCCGCTGCCTGGACCTCAGGCGAACTGGTCAGTCCGGAGATCAGAGTGGGGCCGGCGAAATAGAAGAAGGCGGAAATGATCGCCGCCAGGCCGAAGGACCAGAGGGCCGTAAGCCTCAAACCGCGGTCGAAGGCCGGCCGGTATCGCGCGCCGATCGCCCGCCCGGTGATCTGTTCGGCGGCATTGGCAAGCCCGTCGAGATAATAGCCCGACAGGAGGAAGAAGTTCATAAGCACCGCGTTGGCCGCAAGGGTGATAGCGCCGAAGCTGGTGCCGATGCGGGTCATGATCGCGAAGGAGCCGATCAGCACGAAAGTGCGGATCAGGATGTCGCGGTTCAGCGCGAAAAGCTCGGCGAGTTTGCTGCGCGAAAATATCTCCATACGGTTTGGGCGGTGCGCGTTGTCGAAGCCGCGCAGCACGATGAAGAGACCGGCAACCGCCCCTGCCGTTTCGCCCGCCATCGTGCCCCAGGCGACACCCGAGACTCCCCAGTCGAGCGTCAGCCCGAGATAGATGGAAAGCAGGATGTTGATGCCGTTGATCAGCGCCTGCAGCAGCAGCCCCATTCGACCCTGCCCGCGTCCGAGCACGAAACCGAGCAGCGCGTAATTGGCAAGCGCTGCCGGTGCCGCGAGGATGCGGATCGAGAAATAGGTACTGGTCGCCTCGGCAATCTGTCCCTCGGCCCCCATCAGCTTCAGTCCGACAAGGATCAGCAGCGGTGACAGCACCAGAAGGGCCAGACCGGAGCCGAGCGCGGAGACGATTGCCCGCCAGAAGACGGCCTGCTGCTCATGCGCATCGCGCCGCCCGAGCGCCTGCGCCGTCAGGCCGGTGGTCGAGGCGCGCAGGAAATTGAAGCTGCCCATGATGAGATCGAACAGCATGGCGCCGATGGCGAGCCCCGCCAGCGCTTCCGGATCGCCCATATGGCCGACGACGGCGGTGTTCGTGATGCCGAGCAGCGGCGTGGTCATGAAGCCGAGCGTCATCGGAATGGCGATCGACAGCACCAGCCGGTGCGTCACGTCGAAGGCCAATGTATTTCTGTTGCCGCCGGTATCCATATCCGCCTCGTGAGGATCGAGGCGGAATCGCCTCAGCTGGAAAGCACCATGGCCCAATAGGGCAGGTTTTTGGAAGACGTATTATGTGCAACGGCAACGCCGAGACCGCTATAGCGGCCGAGCATATTTTCCAGATGATGGGGGGAATTGATCCAGGCGGTGACGACCGCATCGACGCTCTGCTGACCGGAAGCGATATTTTCGGCAGCCGGCAGGACAACACCGCTCGCCTTCACGCGGGCGCCGAAACTGTCCGTTATGCCCATCAGATGCTTCATCCTGCCCGCACTTGCCATACGCTTGGCCTGGAAGATGGCGGCGGCACTTGCATGCGGATCGACGCTGAGCGGCGGCAGGCCGTTCCTGGCGCGAAGCTGGTTGACGAGCGGCAGTGCCGAGGCGGTCTCGTCTGCGGCATTGGAAGGCGTGGTCGCAAATTTCGGGGTCGTCGTGCAGCCGGCAATGCCGGCCACCAGTGCAAGACCTGAAAACTGCAGCAAGCCGCGGCGTGAAAGGATGATTGAGCTCATGTTATTTGCGATAGCTGAAAAGACGGATGATGATGAAGATCGGGATGACGATGGTGGCGCCGAGGATGAGATAGTCGCCGACGCGGCCGAGCGCAGAGAAGCCCTGCCGCCATAGATGGATCACGAAATCGCGGAAATTGTAGATGAGCTCCCAGGGCGTAAGGCCGAAGATGGCCATGACGAAGCCGACGATCAGCGACACCACCAAAAGCTTGATGATCGTGCGGCCAATGGAATCGCCGAGGAACCTGTTCACCTGATCGGACATGCGCCATCTCCTGTTTGCCTTGAGATACGGTCGCGGCGATTCGCCCGCAAGCCTTTTCCGCCAAGACAGCACCGCCTCTGAAATAGGACTTGAGTTTTTTTGTGGCCGAAGCCAAATGCCGTCAGCCAAAGGGTCCGATCATGCAGCCAAGCCAGCTTTCCTCCGGCGATGTCATTGCAGACCGCCGCGCCGACTATGCGAAGATGCTCGACGAGGGCGGCGAAGCGGAAGCGGCAGCCGAATTGATGGAGCAGGCGCTGGAATTGGCACCCACCTGGGCAGCAGGCTGGTATCGCCTCGCCACATACCGCGAAAAGGCGGGCAGGGCCGATACGGCCGTCGAAGCCTATCGCCGCACGCTGGAGCTTGACCCCGACGATATCTTCGGCGCCGGCCTGAAACTTGCCTTGCTCGGCGATGCCGAAATGCCGGCGCAGCCGTCGAGCCGCTATGTCGAGCGTCTCTTCGATGATTACGCCGATCGCTTCGAGACCTCGCTCGTGGAGAAGCTGGATTATTCCGTCCCGCAGAAGATCGTCGCGCTCGTCGCGTCTACCGGCCGACACTATCAGCGTGCCGTCGATCTCGGCTGCGGAACCGGCTTGCTCGGTCCGGAAATCCGCGCTCATGTCACAGAGCTCGAAGGCTTCGACCTCTCGCAGAACATGCTGGCGAAGGCTGCGGAAAAGCGTGTCTATGACCATCTTGCCCAGGCAGATCTGTCGCTGGCGCCCGAAGCCTCCGGGCTCTTTACAGATGGCCCACGGCACCGCGCCGATCTTGTCACCGCCGCCGATGTGCTGATGTATCTCGGCAATCTGGAAAGCGTCTTCGCGATCGTCGACACGCTTGCCGCACCAGGCGCCGATTTCGTCTTTTCAGTCGAAGATGGCGGCGATGGAGCGGGTTTCTACCTGGCCCCGTCGCTGCGCTATGCCCATTCTGAAATCTATGTGAAAGGGCTCGCGGCAGCGCACGGTCTCGAAATCCGCAATAGCGTCAAAACGACCATTCGCAAAGATGGCGGCAAACCGGTTTCCGGTATTCTGTTCCTTACGCGCAAAACCATCTGAACGCATGTTTCTTGCGATTTTAAAATAGGTCAGCATTGCTTACATATTTCGCTTGCGTGCAACCTTTAAGGCCTGATAATCCGGTCATTCCGTGAGAAAGCGATGCGCTCCTAAAGCGCAGCACGCACCGCATCCACCCTTACATCCCTCTACCTCCGGTCTGACCGGAGCAGCCGCCATCGGAGATCGCGACATGAGCCAGCTCATCAGTGCCCTCGGTTTCTGGAATACCACTGCGACGCGTCACACGCCGATCGAGGATGTGCAGGGCATATTCTCCGGCAGCCTCGTTTCCGCTCTCGGTCTTTACGTTCTTGCCAGTGCCGGCCTTCTGACCGGCAGCACCGCCGGCATTGCCTTCCTGCTGCACTACGCCTTCGGCGTGAATTTCGGTCTCGCCTTTTTCCTGCTCAACCTGCCCTTCTTCTATCTCTCGTGGAAGCGCCTCGGTACGGCCTTCACGATCAAGACCTTCATCGCCATCGGCCTGACCTCGGCTCTGACCAGCTTGCAGCCGAAGGTCATGGAAATCGCCGCCATCCATCCGGCCTGGGCGGCGCTTCTTGGCGGCCTGCTGCTCGGCTTCGGCCTTCTGGCGCTCTATCGTCATCGCGCGAGCCTCGGCGGTGTCAGCATTCTCGGCATCTATATGCAGGAGCGTTTCGGCATCCGCGCCGGCTTCGTGCAGCTCGTCGTCGACATGTGCGTGCTGGCGGCCGCCTTCTTCGTCACCACGCCGCCGGTCGTCTTCTATTCCGTGCTCGGTGCGGTCGTTCTCAATCTCTTCGTCGCGATCAATCACAGGGCCGACCGCTACATCGCGCTCTAGGCAGTTCCAACCTTACAAATCGGTAAGCCGTTCTAAACAAAACGTAACTTGCTTGTGATCGTCGCAGGCGCGACACTTTCCTCGCGCCGGATATGATGAGGTAAGCTATGTCAGATTTGGAAAAGCTTGTCAGACGCCGCATGCAGGAAGAATACGCCAAGGGTTCTTCTGCAGAGGAAATCGCCAAGGTCGTTCGCGACATATTCAACAGCACCGACCTCTCGGCCAAATGGCTTGGAGCCGTTGCAGCACGGGCCACGACCGATCACAGGTGACCGCATAATCAACCGACCCGAAATTTTCGGGTCGGTCGCTGGGAAGAATTCCCTGCAGGTAGAATCTATCAGGCTGCCTTCTGCGGGGCATCGATCGGATGCTGGCTGCGGAAGCCGACGGCAAGCCGGTTCCAGATATTGATCGTGCCGATCGCAACCGTGATCTTGGTCATTTCTTCTTCGGAGAAATGCGCCTTCAGGGCTTCGTAATCGGCATCCGGTGCACCGGTTTCGGCAATCTTCGTCACCGCATCCACCCAGCCGAGCAGGGCGCGTTCGCGGGCGTCGTAAACCGGCGATTCCCGCCATACGCACATCAGGTTGATCCACTGTTCGGAAAGCCCGTGATGGCGCGCTTCCTTCGAATGCATGTCGACGCAATAGGCGCAGCCGTTGATCTGCGAGGCACGAAGCTTGATCAGGTGAATGAAGCGCTTATCCAGTCCGGACTCCTGTACATACTGCTCCAGTGCGACGACGGCCTTGTAGGCATCCGGAGCGGCTTTGCCGAAGTTGAAACGTGCTTGCATGGTATTTCTCCTTAGGTTTGGAATTGGGGTTGGTTTGTATCGAGGCTTAGCGAGCCGCTTTTCTTTCATGCATATCCATGAAAGCGCAGCCTCTGGCGGCGATCCCGCCGTCATCATCTGCGGAAAGTTCAGCCAGGATATCGGCGATGCTGGTGCTTGCGAGTTCGGCGCGATAGGCGCGCTCGGCCCTGAGCATCGCCGCCGTGATCTGGCACGGCTTGGTGAAATAGCGCTGCGGCAATGGGTTCGGCCCCCGCTGGCGGATTTCTGAACAGCGGAAGGCAGGCGCCGGTCCCTCGACCGCGAGCACGATATCGAGCAGCGAAATATCCTCCGGCCTCTTCGCCAGCCGATAACCACCCTTCGGCCCCGGCACTGTCTCCAGGATCCCGGCCCCCGAAAGCGCCTGCAGATGCTTTAAGAGATAGCTCGTCGAGACACCGTGAAATTCGGCGAGGGCTGCTGCCGATAGCACGCCGCCCGCGGAAAGCCCTGATAGGGCCGCTGTGCAATGAATGCTCTGTTCGACGCCGTCACCAAGCTTCACAGCCGATCTCCTTTAATCGTAGATATTATTTATCCACGATTATGCCGAGGAGTCAATACCGCTTCTATTCGCCCGCATTTGAACTACATTTGCCCCGTGGATCAGATCGATGCCGAGACCAGCCTTGCATTGCCCACCCCCTTCCTTCGCTGGTTCGCGGAAAAGGGCTGGCGCCCGCGCGCCCACCAGCTTGAATTGCTGGCTCGTGCCGAAGCGGGCGAGAGCACGCTGCTCATTGCTCCGACCGGCGCCGGCAAGACGCTTGCCGGCTTCTTGCCGTCGCTGACCGACCTCACGCGCCGCGGCAGGATTCCGCCAGGCTCGGCCTTCACTGGCATCCACACGCTTTACGTCTCGCCATTGAAGGCGCTGGCCGTCGATATCGAGCGCAATCTCATGAAGCCCGTTACCGAAATGGGCTTGCCGATATCGATCGAGAACCGCACCGGCGATACGCCGAACGCCAAACGCCAGCGCCAGAAGCTCAACCCGCCCGATATACTCCTGACGACGCCGGAGCAGGTGGCGCTGCTTCTGGCAAATCGGGAGGCGGAGCGCTTCTTCAAGGATTTGAAATACGTCATCTTCGACGAACTCCACTCGCTCGTTACCTCAAAGCGCGGCCATATGCTCTCGCTCGGCCTTGGCCGGCTGCGCAGGCTTGCACCCGATCTAAAGACGATCGGTCTTTCGGCGACCGTCGCCGATCCCCTCGATCTGCAGAAATGGCTGGTGGCGCAGGTGCAGGGAAGGGAAAATCACGCCAGCCTCGTCCTCGTTGACGGCGGCGCAAAGCCCGATATCTCCATCCTCAATACCGAAGAGCATATTCCCTGGGCGGGCCATTCCGCTAAATATGCTATTCCGGATGTCTATCGGCAGCTGATCGACCATCAGACCACACTGCTCTTCGTCAATACCCGCTCGCAGGCCGAAATGCTGTTTCAGGAGCTGTGGACCGTCAACGAGGAGAACCTGCCGATCGCGCTCCACCACGGTTCGCTGGATGTTGCCCAGCGCCGCAAGGTCGAAGCCGCCATGGCAGCCAACAAGCTGCGGGCCGTCGTCGCCACCTCGACGCTCGACCTTGGCATCGATTGGGGCGATGTCGATCTCGTTATCCATGTCGGCGCGCCGAAAGGCGCTTCCCGTCTTGCCCAGCGCATTGGCCGCGCCAATCACCGCATGGACGAGCCGTCGAAGGCGATCCTCGTTCCCGCCAACCGTTTCGAGGTGATGGAGTGCCAGGCGGCACTCGATGCGAATTACATCGGCGCGCAGGACACGCCACCCGTCGGCCGCGGCGGGCTTGATGTGCTCGCCCAGCACGTGCTCGGCATGGCCTGCGCCGAACCTTTCGATATGCTGGAGCTCTATGACGAGATCACCAGCGCCTCGCCCTATGTCGATCTTTCATGGGAAACCTTCGAGCGCGTCGTCGATTTCGTCGCGACCGGCGGTTACGCGTTGCGTACCTATGAGCGCTATGCCCGCATCCGCAAGACAAAGGAGGGCCGCTGGCGCGTTTCCAATCCGCAGGTCGCCCAGCAATATCGTCTGAACCTTGGCACCATCGTCGAAGATCCGATGCTGAATATCCGCATGGCCAAGCGCGGCGAGGGCGGCAGGCTTGGCCGCCCCGGTGCCGTGCTTGGCAAGGTCGAGGAATATTTCCTCGAACAGCTCGCACCGGGTGACACCTTTATCTTCTCCGGCAAGGTACTGCGTTTTGAGGGTATCAGGGAGAGCGAGGCGCTGGTCAGTCCGGCCTATTCCTTCGATCCGAAAATCCCGTCTTATAACGGCGGCAAGTTTCCGCTCTCGACCTATCTCGCCGATCAGGTCCGCTCGATGCTGGATGATCCGGACCACTGGCACCGACTGCCGGATCAGGTGCGCGACTGGCTCTCGCTGCAGAAGGAAAAATCCCTTCTGCCGAAGCACGACGAGCTGCTGATCGAGACCTTCCCGCGTGGCAGCCGAGGCTACATGGTCATCTATCCCTTCGAAGGGCGGCTGGCGCATCAGACGCTCGGTATGCTGCTGACCAGGCGTCTGGACAGGGCAGGGGCAAAACCCCTCGGCTTCGTCGCCACGGACTATTCTCTTGGCATCTGGGGCCTCGAGGATCTCGGCCTGATGATTGCCAATGGCCGCCTCAGTCTCTCCGATCTCTTCGATGAGGATATGCTGGGAGACGATCTGGAATCCTGGCTGAACGAATCCTTCCTTTTGAAGCGCACCTTCCGCAATTGCGCCGTGATTGCAGGCTTGATCGAACGGCGCCATCCGGGCAAGGAAAAGACCGGCCGGCAGATCACTGTCTCGGCCGACCTCATCTACGATGTGCTCAGAACCCACGAGCCTGACCACATCCTGCTGCAGGCGACGCGACAGGATGCGGCGTCGGGACTTTTGGATATTTCCCGCCTTGGCGATATGCTGAAGCGAATCAGGGGCCACATCACCCACCGGCCGCTGGACCATATCTCGCCGCTCGCCGTGCCGGTCATGCTGGAAATCGGCAGGGAATCGGTGCCGGGTCAGGCTCATGACGCACTGCTTGCCGAAGCCGCCGACGATCTGATCGCCGAGGCGATGGGCTGACGAGTGGGCCTGAGAAATCGGGCTGGAAACGATTGGAATGACGAGAGTGATGAACCGCTTGGCACTCGCCCGTGACATGACTGGTCTTGCCGCAATACCGGGCGTCGAAACCGCCATTCACGGTGTTGCTGCCGTTTGCGATCCGCTTGGCGCGCTCTATCTGCCGGATGCCGGCATTCTCGTCGTCTCCGACCTGCATCTCGAAAAAGGGGCAGCCTTTGCCCGCCGCGGCATGATGCTGCCGCCCTATGATACGCTGGCGACGCTCACAGTGCTCGCCGCCGTCATCTCCCGTTACGATCCGAAGATCGTCATTTCGCTCGGCGACAATTTCCACGACCGCGTCGGCTCAGAGCATCTGCCGGATGCCTTCCGCACGCTGATCGTCGAAATGGCCCGCGGCCGCGAATGGATATGGATCAATGGCAACCATGATCCTGATGGCACCGTCGATCTGCCTGGCGCCTGTTCGGACGAGCTATACTATGCCGGCCTGATCTTCCGCCACGAGCCGCGCGAAGGCCTGCAGCAGGGCGAGATCGCCGGTCACCTACATCCTGCCGCCACCGTCCGCCGCCGCGAAAAATCCGTCCGCCGTCCCTGCTTCGCGACAGACGGCGCCCGCTTGCTGATGCCGGCTTTCGGTG
This sequence comes from Rhizobium sp. BK377, assembly GCF_014193935.1. NCBI lineage: Bacteria > Pseudomonadati > Pseudomonadota > Alphaproteobacteria > Hyphomicrobiales > Rhizobiaceae > Rhizobium > Rhizobium sp. BK377. The sequence continues at coordinate 1,228,152 of NZ_JACIAC010000001.1, read as the reverse complement.
TCATGAGCGGCGGGTTGGACCTCGGCCACAAGGCGATGAAAGGCCTCTTCGACAATGCCTTGCTGATTGCCCATCTTCTCGGCCGCGACCGGATCTATTCGGTCCGCTATGGCAATTTGCGCGGCTGACGCATTCTCTTTCCCCGCGAAGGGAAGGGGTCAATTGCATCCCTGCAACTGCTGCTGATAGGACCCGGCCATCCGGGCGAATTTCTGCGCCGTCTGCTGCAATTGTCCGTTGTTGCGCCAGTCGCCGCGCCTGTAGCCGGTCGGGCCGGAATAATAGGCGAGGTAGAGATTATAGGCGTCGTTGAGCGGAATGCCGGTCGCTTGGGCGTTGCTGTAGTGGTACCAGCCGATGAAATCGATCGCGTCGGAAAAATTTGTCCGTCGTGCGGCCCAGTTGCCGGTTTCCGACTGGTAGTGGTCCCAGGTTCCGTTCAGTGCCTGCGAATAACCATAGGCGGTCGACGGCCGCGTCCAGGGAATGAAGCCGAAAAGTTTCGTGCGTGGCGGGCGCGCATAGGGCTGGAAGCCGGATTCGACATACATGGTCGCCATCAGGATCGGCACCGGCACGCCATATTTCTTCTCCGCACGCTCCGCAGCACCCTGCCAGCTTGTGAAGAGCCCGTCTTTCTGGTCGAAGACGGCGCAGATATTCTTCGTCTGGCGGGGCGCTGTCGCGCAGCCGGCAAGCAGGGCCAGTCCGACGAACGCGAGCACGATACGAGTACGCATGATACAAACCTCTCGTTTCCGAGAGATTACTAACTCGTAAACGTTAAAGAGCGGTTTTTATGCGAATACGAGATGTTCCGGCAGTTTTTTCCGGGGCCAGGGATTGGTGCCGTCCCGCAGCCAGAGCAGAGTGTCGAGCCAAAAGCCGGCGGCGTGACGCGCGTGGAAAAGATCGAAATGCCCGATTTTCGGAAATCCGAGATCTTCAGGCGTCAGCAGCACTTCTTCCACCTTTGCGTTGCGATAATGGGAAAGACCGCGCCTGATGGCGTGGACGGTCGCAATCTCGTCATCGGTGACGGTGAGGCTCAGGATTGGCGCATGAAAATTTTCGAAGGGCTTCGAGGCGCCGGCCCTTTCGGTAGCCGGCGGATGAAGATCGATCCATCCCCGCTGGAACGCCCAGTCGAACGCAACGCCCCTCGGCAGATCCTCGAGCCAGTCGAGACGCCGCCCTGGAAAATAGCCGAGCAGCAAGGTCGCCGCTGGCATGAAAAGATGCCATTTCAGGAGCAGCCGCCAGCGGTGCGCCGGGGCATAGTCTCGCCAGTTCCCATATTGGGCGCCGACGGCAAGCATGCGCGTGATGCGGTCGGCATGGGCCGAAAGGCCGGGCAGAAAGCCGCCGATACTGTGTCCGACGACGAAAAGCGGCTGGCCAGGCCGCTGGCCTTCCATGAAAAGCAGCGCCGCATCGAAATCCCGTTCGCCCCAGTCCCGCCAGCGATAGCCGCAGTTGCGTAACCGTTCTGGGCGCGACAGGCCGATGCCGCGATAATCATAGGTCAGCACGTCAAAGCCGTGTTCGGCGAGAAAGCGCGCATAATGGTGATAATAACGTGCCGCAACGCCGGTCGCCGGATTGATGACGACGCTGCCGATGCTGTTGTCGCTGATGGCACTCCAGAGATGGGCGCGAAGTTTAATGCCATCACGGCAGCCGATCACGACAGTTCCCGCCTCCTGTGCAAGGTCGTTCTTCCTCCGCTTGCTTGCAGCCGGCATATGTCTCTCCCTTGCCTGCGCTTTGGCGGGAACAGTAAGTGACAGTTGATGTTGAGGATACTCACTAGTCGGTATACATTGCCGACATGGTCAAATCTGCTTCCGACACACGCGAACGCATCGTTGCCGCCGCCGCCAAACTGTTCTACAGCGAAGGCATTCGGGCCGTAAGCGTCGATGCCGTGGCGGAGAAAGCTGGTGTCACCAAGCGCACCCTCTATTATCATTTCGACAGCAAGGACGATCTGATCGCCGCCTATCTGGAAACCCGGGATCAGCCCAATCTCGCTGTCTACAGGCGCTGGTTTGCAGAAACGGACGGCGATCTCGCGGCGAAGGTAAAAGGCATTTTCGACAATCTCGCCCGTTCTGCCCGACATCCGAAATGGAAGGGCTGCGGTTATCTCAGAACCTCCGCTGAGCTTGCCAATATGCCCGGCCATCCCGCCATCAAGGTTGGCGCCGCGCATAAGAAGAATGTCGAGCAATGGCTCGCTGCTCTCTTCGAGGAACAGCATCTTATCGAGGCGCCGAAACTCGCCCGCCAGGTCATTCTGCTGCTCGACGGCTCCTTTGCCGCCGTGCTCCTGCATCGCGATCCCAACTATATGGGAACAGCAGGCGAAGCGGCCGCAGTCTTGCTGGCTGCAGCCTGTAAAGGCAAATGATCAGATAGCTCTGACAGGCTCGTAGCGCAGGATCACTGCGCCGCTCTTCGTCACAGACGAGTCGAGCAGTTTCAGGGGCTGCTGTGCATCCGCAGGCTTGAAATGCGGATTACCGCCGCCGAGAATGACAGGCACCAGGCAGATGCGAATTTCATCCACCAACCCCGCCTTCAGAAGGGTATCGGCGAGCTCGGCGCTGCCGAAGATGAAGATCGTCTTGCCATCCTCTTCCTTCAGCCGCTTCAGTTCGGACACTGGATCATTGACGACGCGCGTATTGTTCCAATCCGCCTTTTCCATGGTCCGCGAGACAGCGATCTTGGCGATGCCGTTCATATAAGCCTTGATCTTCTCTTCGCCCTCGGCGGTCGGCCAGTAGGCGGCCATGCCCTCATAGGTCTTGCGGCCGAAGACCAGAAGATCGCCCTCCTCGCCGAACTGCTCGGCATATTTTTCGAGCTCCGGCCCCCAGGCCAGATTATGGAAATCGATATCCCACGGTTTCGATCCCTCGAAATAGCCATCCAGCGTCATCAGGTTCCAGACAACAAGCTTTCTCATTTCATCCTCCATTCGCTCTGTGTCGGTATTAAAACCAGTTGTGTTTAGAAACTGGTTAAACCTAACTCGACTGATATCGAAATGCAAGCGGTTTTGAAGGATGTATCGCGGAGCGTCATCGCTCACCCGTCATTGGCATCGGAGTGAGCTTCTGCCGCCGGGCATAACCTGCGCTTGGCTATTCGAAGGAAACTTCCAGAGGTCGTCGGCGACGAAAAATAGGTCCGGTCAATCCTTGCGGAAGATCAGGCTGGCGCCCCATCCCGTCAGCACGGCCAGCAGCACCGCAAAACAGCCGTAGAAAATCGGCTCCTCATGCGCCGCATCGGTGATCGTCTGCTCGATGCCCGTCTTGATGACCCGCAACGGCTGCGATTTCTGCGTCACGAACTTTCCGCTCTTGAACAGGTAGGCGCGTACCGTATGCACGCCGTTCGGAATATTGGCCGGCAGCCGCAGGCTTGCCTTGAAGAGATTGGAGGAGACGAAGCGCACCCCGCTCGGGTCGCGCTCGTATAGACCCCCGACCTGCTGCAGACGGCGAAAGGCGGTGCGGAATTCGTTGAGACTGTTGAAGTTGCCGGCAAAATCGATCGGGCGCAGCGGAATATGGTCGATGCCGATACCCTCTCCGGTCAGGTCGAGCGGCGTCGTGATGTCGTCAATCGAGCGCGAACTCGACATCGAGTAGGAATGCGGCACCTCGGCAAAGGTCATTGACGAGGTATTGATCCAGATGCCGAAGACCCGCTCCTTTTTGCGCACCGTGGCGTCTTCGCGCGGGCCTTCCAGAACCACGATGACGTCATACTGGCCGATGGCAAGCAGCAGGTCGTCGGTATTCGTCACCGCGCCGAAAATCGTCAGGTCCGCGCCGCGGAAATCGGAGGTAATGGCGATCTCGCTGGTGGAGGTACCGATTTCCAGCCCCTCGCGCTCGGCCCGCGTCGTTCCCTGTCCGGGCAGCAGCACCTGTGCCGCCGCAACGACAGGCATGAGAAGGGTAAGGAGGAGCAGCAGGAGCCGAAGCATCAGTTCCCCATTCCCATGACCACCGAATAGATGTCTTCCGGCGTCACGACTAGCGCGACAGCGAGGCGCAGGCCGACGGCAAGAACGAGAAGGCCGAGCAGCGCGCGCAGCTGCTCGCCGCGCAGCCGCTGGCCGACGCGCACCCCGTATTGTGCACCGATGACGCCGGCGAGCATCAGGAAGAAGGCGAGCACGATATCGACGGAATAGTTGGTCGCGGCCTGCACGATCGTCGTATAGGCGGTGACGAAGATGATCTGGAAGAGCGAGGTCCCGACGACCACGTTGGTCGGGATGCGCAGCAGGTAGATCATCGCCGGCACCATGATGAAACCGCCGCCGACACCCATGACAGAGGTGAGGATGCCGATCGCAAAGCCGAGTGCCACGATCGGGATCACCGAAAGATAGATCTTCGATTTCTTGAACCGCACCTTGAGCGGCAGCTTGTGGACCCAGTGCTGGTGGCCGGGCCGGCGAGGGGCGGGCGCTTCGTTACGGGCTGCACGGCGCATGGCGTTGACGCTTTCCCAAAGCATCAGCCCGCCGACCGTGCCGAGGAAGATGACGTAAAGCAGGGAGATGAAAAGGTCGAGCTGGCCAACGGCGCGCAGCAGCGAGAAAATCCAGATGCCGACCGTCGCGCCCGAAAGACCGCCGACAAGCAGCACAGTGCCGAGCTTCACATCCAGCGTGCCGCGTCGGAAATGCGTGATCGCTCCCGATATCGAGGAAGCTACAACCTGGTTGGCCCCCGTTGCGACGGCAACGACCGGAGGAATGTTGTAGAAGATCAGGAGGGGCGTTATCAGAAAGCCGCCGCCAACGCCGAACATGCCGGACAGGAATCCGACGGCAGCCCCCATGCCGAGAATGATGAAGATGTTCACCGACAATTCTGCGATGGGCAGATAGATTGTCACAGCCGACCCCGATTATCGCCGCTCCCGCCGGAGCTGCTCTCTCACGTCCCCATTCGAATGGCGCATCCTACTGTGAAAACGTTGCCAGAGGCTTTCGAAGGAAAAAAGCATGGTCAGCAGGATGCGAGTCCCGATATGTCCCGCATAATCCGGCTTTTTTCAGGTTTTGTGACAGTCGGCACGAAAGTGCGCAAAGCCCTGCGGCAGGGTGCCGCCGGGTTGTCTTAGATGGCCTTGGCACCCGGTTTGTTACGCTCCAGAAGCGCCTTCACCGTGTCGTCATTGACCTTCCCGGTCGGCTCCTGGCCGATCGACTTCTGGAAGTTCTTGATGGCGCTTACCGTCTTTGTGCCCATTTCTCCATCCGGCGGACCGGCGTCGAAGCCGTTATTGTTGAGGATCGCCTGGATGTTGCGGATCGCCTTCTTCATGTCGATGGTTGCCGTCTTCGGGGCAGCGCCACTTGCCCATGCGTCCGGGATCTCGATGCCGTTCGCCTTGTTGTCGAGCGGCTGCGGTTTCCAGAGATCGGCCTTGGCGCGGGCGCGCTCGAGCTGATCCGGCTTCATGGCTTTCGCCACTTCGTCGCGTTTCTGGGCGGCGTCCTTGTCGCCGGCTTTGGCGGCGATCGCAAACCACTTGTAGGACTCTTCCAGATCCGCCGGCACGCCGTTGCCGCGAGCGCAGAGGATGGCGAGGTTGAACTGGCTGTCGGTGATGCCGAGATCCGCAGCCTTCTGGAACCAGGAGGCCGCCGTCGTGTAATCCTGCTGGCCGAGTGCGCCGGAGGCGTAGAGTACGGCGAGATTGTGCATGGCGCTGGCATTGCCCTGGCCTGCGGCTCGTTCGTAGAGGGTCTTGGCCTTCTGCACGTCGCGATCGACGCCGTTACCCTTCTCATACATGCTGCCGAGACGGTACTGCGCAGGCGCAAAGCCCTTGTCGGCGGAAAGCTGATACCAGTTTGCAGCCTGCTTCTGATCGGCGACGAGGCCGTTGCGGCCTTCGGTATAACGCGCACCGATTTCGAAGAGAGCCAACGCGTCGCCGTTGCGCGCGGCATCGGCAAGCGGCTGCGGCTGGATCGTATCGGGAACGATGATCGAGGCGGCCGGGGGGGCGGCAGGCACCGCTGCCGGCGCCAAGGGCGCGCTTGGAACGACGCCGGACGCATCCTGTGCCGGTGCCTGGCTGAAATCCCCGGCACCTTCGCCGTCGAGCGGCGTGGTGTCGGTCAGGTGATCGTGCGTTGTCGCCTGCGGCTCTCCCGGAGCGGCTGTTTCGGGAGCGGGCTCTGGTGGCAATGCGGGCAGCTGGCTGGCCGTTTCCGGTGCCGTTGTTTCCGGCGCAACCGGGGCTGACACTGCCATGCTTGACTGCGGCGTTTCGGTCCCACCGGTCAGAGCCGAGATTTCAGCCGGCGGCGGCGCCTTCTGACCTGTCGTCAGCGTACGGGCGAGTGGGAAGGCCATGATGGCAAGCAGCACGGCGCCGACCGCCAGCAGGATCGGCCGGCGGAAGCGTGAAAACGCCCCGCCCTGGCCGGATTTCTCCGGCTTTGCCGCGCGGCGTTCGGCGCGGGTCGCCGGCTTTGCGTTACTGTCGATCTCCATGGCTGCGGCCTGCGCGGCGCGGCGTGCCGCGGCTATGTAGTCCGCACGATCGTTTTCGGTGGCCGGCTTGCCGCGCTGGGCGTTCTGGCTGGCGCGCACGCGCTCCAGAATCTTCTTGACGTCTGGCGCGCCCGACCCCGGTTCCAAGAGCTCGTTTGCCGCCTCAGTAGGCACCACGTCGACGGGATCGATCGACGGAGCGGGATTGATGACCGTGCGTTCGACAGCAGCCTTCGGTTCCGTCTTGCGCGAAGGCATCAGCTTCCGGCCAATGCCGGCAAGAAGGCTGCTTTTGGCGGGAAGAGCGGGTTTTGCCGGCTGGCTTGCTTCGATGGCGATCGCGCTGGTGCCGTCGGCCAATGCCGGTTCAGGCTTACGGCTCGGCACCTCTTCGGTCATATCGCCCGGGCGCAGCACCGGCGAAGCCTTCGGCGCCTGCATCACAGGAGCTTTAGCCGACTCCCGGCCTGCGTCGACCAGTGCATAGGGATCCACGTCGAAATCGACGTCTGCAGCCGGCATCCGGGTGGCGGCCGGGCGCACTCGCTCTTCCATCGTGTCCAGCCTGTCGGCAATGTGCAGCAGCGTCTCGTGCAGGGCCTGGAAGGTCTTGTGGGTGCGCTCCTCGCTGTCGCGGCTCAGATCTTCGAGGTTCCGCAGATCTTCGGCGAGCGCGATGAGGGCCGACATGTCGCTCTCTGCGGGCGTAGCGCCCTGCGCTCCGCCGTTGCGCGAATAGGCATCGACCACGGCCTCAGCCGCTTGCCGCGCTGCCTCGATAATATATTCGTCGTTGGTTGCGATATAATCTTCGATTGCGCCCATGCGGCGGTCGAGATCTGCTGATACTTCGCGCGGCGCGTTCAGGAGCGCGGAGAGATTTGCAATCTGCTCCTCGAGGTTCTTCAGCGCGCGCATGTCGGTCGGCGGCGCCGCCGTACTTTCCTCCAGCCGCGCGGCGATATCGCTGAGCCGCCCTTCGAGACGCTGAAAGGCCCTGTCGTCGATAACAGGCGCCGGGGCGGGGCGAATTTCCATTTCGTCGATGCGGCGTGCGAGATGGTCGAGCCGTTCGGCGAGCGCGTCATTGACCGAACCGTTTTCCAGCGCATCGATCTTGCGGGAGATGTCCGAGAGCGCGCCGGTCAGGTCCTGCTGCGGCGCCGTCTTCTGCGTACGCTCGAGCAGAAGGGAAAGGTGTTCCAGCCGCTCGTCGAGCCGTGAGGTCGCTTCCGTTTTGGTGAGGTCTTCCACGCGCGCCGTCAGCGCTTCCAGCCGGTCCGCCATATCGTCGGCGGGATTGAGGCGGCTCATGGCGGCACGGCTCATCAGTTCGATCTGATCGCCAAGTGCGGAAAGGCGGTTTTCCAGCCGCTGCATCAGTGCCGGGTCGATGCCGGTGGCAGTGCGTCCGCCGGCGGCGATCGCGCGGCTGATCTCGTCGAGCCGCGTATCCATGGCGGCGAACTGTTCGGACATGATCCGATCGTGTGGCTGGATCAGGTTGCCGAACTGCTCGACAGCGGAGGCGATGGTGATGAGCTTGTCTTCCAGCGCCTGCACGGCCGGGCTTTCGCCCATGCCACCGAGATGCCGCTTGATGTCGTCAAGCCTGTAGGCAAGCGAGACCAGCTCTTCCTGCAGCCCGGCCGTGTCGAGCTCCGCCAGGCGGTTTTCCACACTGTCCCAACGCTGTTCCATGTGGCGCATCGAATCCTCGCGCGCCAGGCCGTCCATCAGCGAGCGCAGCTCTTCGAATTCGTTGCGCAGGCCGGTTGCTTCCGGTCCGGCCGAGCGGCTGGTGAGCTGCGCAATGCTCTGCGACAGACGCCCCATGTCGGCGCGGATGTCGTCGGCGAAATGTCGGTCCTGCGCGCTCGCCTTGATCTCCCGCAGTTCCGTGCGCAGCGCATTCATCTCGCGCGTGACACCTTCGGAAATGTCGCGCTTCAGGTCCTGCCGTAGGTTCACGAGCGCCTGGGCGATTTCGGTCATCGTGTCGCCGGAGGCGCGCAGGCCAGGTGCCGCCGGCTGCGGCGCCGGAGCGCGCTGCGGGGCTGGCGCGAGAGCAGGTTCACGCAGAAGAGCCGGTGCAGCTTCACGCGTATAGGCGCGTTCGCGGTTCTCTCTGGTGGCGTCGAGTGCACGCTGGCGTTGCCGGATTTCCGCCAGCGGATCGGCTGTGCGGGGCGCGTAGGAACTGGCATAGGGATCGCGTTCGGGCTTCGGATCGCGGGGCCGCTGTTCGCGCCCGCTGCCCATCAGGCCCTCGATTCGCGCCTCCAGCCCCTCGATAGTGCGGTTCAACGCATCGAGCGAGGTCCTGTCGGAATGCCGGGAAGAATGTGATCGCGATCCGTTCATGTTCTTGCTCGCTTCGACTGCCCGGTCTGGGCTCGATCATTGCCTTTTCCGAAGCATACCGGAGCACACGTCGGAGAGCGCCATCCATAAGGAAATAGTCAATTAGACTTTCCTCAGGCTGGATAGTCTTTCGGCGACATTCCTGAAACGCGAGACAAAGAAAAGGAATGCAGATCGCCAGTGCTCACCGCGCACCTTTTACGAAACGTGGTAAAGAACTCGTTAACCCGGATGAGAATTTTTTAACTTTTGCGCTCTTCCTACCAATTCGGGGGCGCAAATCTTCAGATCGGCCGCTTGTACTGAAGCTCGATCTTCACGCCCTCAGGCCCGTAGATGAATACCTGTCCGAGGTCGGTATCCGGAATATCGCGATATTCGTACCGATAGCCGCCGGCTTTGATGCGAGCAAGCGCCGGTTCGAATTCGAAGCGGCTGAAGGCCACATGGTTGAAGATGCCGGGCGGAAAATCGTCAGCCCGCTCCGTCAGGCTCAGATGGATCACCGGCTTGTCATCGAGATAAAGCCAGTGACCGCGCGAGGGAAAGGGCGGCCGATAGCCTTCCTTTACGCCAAGAATGTTTTCGAAAAAAGCGATCATGGCAGGCGCATCGCGTGTATCGATCGTCACATGGTCCAGACGCAGCATCGTTCCCTCCCAGGCTGTCGAAACTGGTCCGATCCTACCGGTTTCGACGCTTTCGGGAAACATGTATGCTCTATCGGGACCGGCTGAATCAGAAGTTTTCCGTCCAGGGCCGCAACTCCACCTCCTGCGACCAGGCGCTGCGGTGCTGTAGCAGCACGTCGATATAGGATTGCGCGATCGCATCGGGCGAAAGCGTACCGTCTGGCTTGTCTTCCCTATCCGGCCTCGTGGCGGAGCGCACGGCACCATCAATGATGAAATGCGCCACATGGATCCCAAGTGGCCCAAGCTCGCGGGCAGCGCTTTGTGCCAAACCCCGCAGCGCGAATTTTCCCATGGCAAAGGGCGCCGATTGCGCATAGCCCTTGATGCTGGCCGTCGCCCCCGTCAGCAGAATAGCCCCGCGCCCTTTCGGGATCATGCGTTTGGCTGCCTGCTGGGTAACGAGAAAGCCGCCAAAGGCGCTGGTGGCGATCGCCTGCTGAACCTCTGCGGGATCGAGTTCGGCAATCGGCCCGCGCACCCGGCCGCTGGCATTGTAGACGACGATGTCTGGCTCGCCGATTTCGGCATCGAGGCGCTCGAAGAGGGCAGAAACCGCCGCGGGCTGTGAAGCGTCGGTAGCAAAAGCCTTCGCCCCGGTTTGATCGAGCAGAGGCCCGAGCTTGCCGATATTGCGCGCCGCAAGGCTCACTTTGACGCCTCGGTCTGCAAGCTTGCGGGCAAGCGAGCCGCTGATGCCGGAACCGGCGCCGACAATAAGCGCGCTGCGATAGGGAAACTCGACCATGATCTTCTCCTTCGGATGAACCCTCCGGAGAGGTAGGCAATCGCAGCCTGTCAAAAAACCGCTGCCCGGAAATATTTCACTCCTGGGGCGCGTCGATCGAAAGCCCGCAGATGCGCGAGAGGTAGGCGAGCGGCAGTCCCGTTTCCTTGGCCCAGCAGTTGAACGTCTGCTGGATCAGCTGCTGATCCTTCTTGCCGGTGCCGGATGCCGAAAGCGGCACGCCCGCATCCCTCAGGCAGGCCAGCACATCCCTCGTCATGATGAAGCAGTCGCGGCCGATGCCGCGCAGGAAATATTGTCCCGTGCCGCCGCTCAGCCGGCTGCCGCGTTTGGCGAGCACCTCGAGCAGGCCGATATGGTCCTCGGGCGGCCAATCGGCGAAGAAGGCGCCGGCGCTGCCGGCCTCATTCGCAAGCTCCCGCACGAAGGCGGCATTGGCGCGTACCGACATGATCTTCGCGCCGTTCCTGACGATGCGGTCGTCGCTGGTCAGATCATGCCAGTATTCGTCGGGAGCGATATTCAGGGCGGCAGGGTCGAAGCCGTCGAACGCCTCTTCGAAACCCGGCCATTTGTTGTCGATGACTTTGTGTACGAAGCCACTGTAGAAGATCCGCCGCGTCATCTGCGAAAGAATGCGATCGTCCGGCAGAGCGCGCAGCGCCTCATGGTCAGGCATGGCCGGCAGCATCGCATTCAGCGCATCGGCTCCGCCTTTTCTTTGTTCGGCGCGGCGGCGGATGATGTCGAAATCGCTCAAAGCTTGGCTCCCGAATGGACGTTGCTGGTGCAAGCCTATTCCGGGAGCCGTTGTGTCTCAAGCCGTCTGGTCGATGCTCAGGCGGCCACCGATTCGCGCACGTCGTCGAGCAGGAAATGCACGATCAGATAATCGATCTTGTAATGCCGTCCGCTATCGCTGACTTTCTCCTCGCTGCCGCCATCGGCAGGGTGCCAGGGGTGATAGTGCGGGTTGGTGGCGATCAGTGTTACCGCTTTGCCGGCATAAGGGCCTTCTGCCGGCCGGAAGCGCATTTCGGCGAGTGGCCAGATGCGTTCATAGGTTTCCATGGGGATGCGCACCCTCAGAGCTTTGCGTGGAGCCGGCGGCTCATCATGCGCAACCAGTCTCTCGCCGTTGATCGGCTCGACTGTTATGGGCTCGATGGTCACTTCCTCGGCCGTATCGAAAACGGAATTGAACTCCGCAGGCCACGCTCTCTTCATGAACAGCTCCTCCCAGGCTTTTCTCAAAGTCGCATAAGGAGTGTAGCGCGCTTAGCCGGAGAAGCAACGGACTATTCCAAGGCTCTTCGCACCAGTTCACAAAATCGCACACAAGCGGAATTTGACGTTTACGCAAACGTCAATATTTTGTAAGAGAGTCTCAAGGCCGGAGCGATCCGGTTGCCGAATTGGAGGAATTCGAACGATGCCAGTCTACAAGGCCCCGGTGAACGACACGCTCTTCGTGCTGAACGACGTGCTGGGTCTCGAGCGCTACAACAATCTTCCGGGTTTTGCCGATGCCACGCCTGATATGGTGGAGGCCATCCTGGGCGAGGCGGCGAAGGTGGCCGAGGAAGTCCTGTTCCCCCTCAATTATTCCGGGGATCAGGAAGGCTGCCTGCGCCGCGACGATGGCACGGTCTCGACGCCGAAGGGTTTCAGAGAAGCCTATCAGGCTTATCGAGAAAGCGGCTGGATCGGTCTTGCCGTGCCGGAAGAATTCGGCGGCCAGGGCTTGCCCTACACGCTGCACGCTGCCGTCGGCGAATATACCTCGGCGGCTAATATGTCGTTGATGATGTATCCGGGTCTGACGCAGGGGGCTATCGCTGCGATCCTCGTCCACGGCACTGACGAGCAGAAGAGCACCTACTTGCCGAAGATGGTGGAAGGCAGCTGGTCCGGCACCATGAACCTCACCGAGCCGCATTGCGGCACCGATCTCGGCATGCTGCGCACCAAGGCAGTGCCGCAGGCTGATGGCAGCTACAAGATATCAGGTCAGAAGATATTCATCTCCGCCGGCGAGCATGACCTGGCCGACAACATCATTCACTTGGTGCTGGCCCGCATCGAAGGCGCGCCTGAGGGCACCAAGGGCATCTCGCTCTTCATCGTTCCGAAATTCCTCGTCAAGGACGGCGCGCCGGGCGCCCGCAACGCCGTCTCCTGCGGTGCCATCGAACACAAGATGGGCATCCACGGCAACGCCACCTGCGTCATGAACTACGACGAGGCGACCGGCTATCTGATCGGCGCGGAAAACCGCGGCCTCAATGCCATGTTCGTGATGATGAACGAGGCCCGCCTGATGGTCGGCCTGCAGGGCATCGCCATTTCCGAGATCGCCTATCAGAACGCCGCCAATTACGCCCGCGATCGCATCCAGGGTCGCTCGCTGTCCGGCGTGAAGGCGCCGGACAAGAAGGCCGATCCGATCATCGTCCATCCCGATATCCGCCGCTCGCTGATGACCATCCGCGCCTTCAACGAGGCCGGCCGCGCCTTCCTGCTCTGGACCGCGCTGAAATCCGATATCGCCCACCGCGCCAGCGATAGCAACGAGCGCCAGACCGCCGACGATATTCTCGGCCTCGTCACCCCGATCCTGAAGGGCGTGATGACCGACAAGGGTTTCGACCACGCCGTCATGGCCCAACAGGTCTTCGGCGGTCACGGCTATATCGAAGAGCATGGCATGAGCCAGTATGTGCGCGATGCCCGCATCGCCATGATCTACGAAGGCGCGAACGGCATCCAGGCGCTCGATCTCGTCGGCCGCAAGCTGGCGCTGAACGGTGGCCGCGCCGTCATGGCGCTCTTCAAGGAAATCGGCGATTTCTGCGAAGAAAACCGCAATGAGGAGCAGCTCAGCTTTTTCACCAAGCACCTGAAGAAAGGCTTGAACGATGTTCAGGGCGCGACCATGTGGTTCATGCAGAATGCCATGGCAAAGCCCGACAATGCCGGTGCCGGCTCCACCGATTACATGCACCTCTTCGGCCTCGTCGTTCTCGGCTATATGTGGGCGCGCATGGCCAAAGCCGCCAATGAACGCCTTGCCGCCGGCGATGCCAGGGAGGACTATTTGAAGAACAAGCTGATCACGGCGAAATTCTTCATGGAGCGCATCATGCCTGAAACTGCATTGCGCAAGGCCCGCATCGAAACCGGCGCCGACACGATGATGGAACTCGCCGCCGAGGCATTTTGATCGCGACCCCTTCTCCCCATGGGGGAGAAGGTGGCCCGAGGGGCCGGATTAGGGGGCCGCAGACGCAGGTTTCTCCGCTTCGGCCTGCCGGAACAGGAAATTCACCGGCGCCTCTGCGCCGCCAGGGAGATGAGACAATGACCGAGGTTTTCATTTACGATCACGTCCGCACGCCCCGCGGCCGCGGCAAGAAGGACGGCGCGCTCCACGAAGTGCCCTCCGTGCGCCTCGCGGCAAAGACGCTGGAGGCAATCCGCGACCGCAACGGTCTCAATACCGAGATGGTTGATGACATCATCATGGGCTGCGTCGATCCGGTCATGGATGCCGGCGCCGTTATCCCCAAGGCTGCCGCTTTTGAAGCCGGTTATTCGACGAAAGCACCGGGCATGCAGATCTCTCGCTTCTGCGCCTCCGGCCTCGACGCCGTGAATTTCGGCGCCGGCAAGATCGCCCAGGGCGCCGACGATATCGTCATCGCCGGCGGCGTTGAAAGCATGTCCCGTGTCGGCCTCGGCATGTCCGGCGGCGCCTGGTTCATGGATCCTTCGGTGAACTTCCCCGCCTATTTTATGCCGCAGGGTGTGTCGGCCGATCTCATCGCCACAAAATATGGCTTCTCCCGCGATGACGTCGATGCCTATGCCGTGGAAAGCCAGAAGCGCGCGGCAAATGCCTGGAACAATGGCTGGTTCAAGAATTCCGTCATCCCTGTCAAGGACCAGAACGGCCTGACCATCCTCGCCCATGACGAACACATGCGCCCTGGCACGGACATGCAGGCGCTCGCTTCCCTTAATCCCTCCTTCCAGATGCCGGGCGAAATGGGCGGCTTTGAAGCCGTCGCGATCCAGGCCCACCCGGAAGTCGAGCGCGTCAACTATGTCCACCATGCCGGCAATTCCTCGGGCATCGTCGATGGCGCCGCGGCCGTCCTCCTCGGCTCCAAGGCCGGCGGGGAGAGCATGGGCCTGGAGCCCCGCGCCCGCATCAAGGCTTTCGCCAACATCGGCTCCGACCCGGCCCTGATGCTGACCGGCCCTGTCGATGTCACCGAAAAGCTCTTAAAGCGCACGGGCATGACGCTTGCCGATATCGACCTCTTCGAATTGAACGAAGCCTTCGCCGCCGTAGTGCTACGCTACATGCAGGCTTTCGACATCCCGCACGACCAAATCAACGTCAATGGCGGTGCGATCGCCATGGGCCATCCGCTCGGTGCGACCGGCGCCATGATCCTCGGCACCGTGCTGGACGAGCTCGAACGCCGCGATCTCAACACCGCACTGGTCACCCTCTGCATCGGCGCCGGCATGGGAACCGCAACCGTCATCGAACGCGTCTAAGGGAGAGAGACGATGAGCTACACCAACTTCACCGTCGAAACCGATGCGGACGGCATTGCTCTGGTTACCTGGGACATGCCCGGCAAGTCGATGAACGTCTTCACCGAAGAGGTGATGAACGAACTCGACGCCATCATCGATGCGACCGTCGCCGACAGCACCGTCAAGGGCGTGGTCATCACCTCGGGCAAGTCCTCCTTCTCGGGCGGCGCCGATCTCTCGATGATCAAGTCCATGTTCACTCTCTACCAGCAGGAGAAAGCGGCAAATCCTGACGGTGCGGCGCAGAAACTCTTTGATCTCGTCGGCCGCATGACCGGCTTGTTCCGCAAGCTCGAAACCTGCGGCAAGCCCTGGGTCTCCGCCATCAACGGCACCTGCATGGGCGGCGCACTGGAAATGTCGCTAGCCTGCCATGGTCGCGTCGCCTCCAGTTCCAAGAGCGTCAAGATCGCCCTGCCGGAAGTCAAGGTCGGCATCTTCCCAGGCGCCGGCGGCACGCAGCGCATTGCGCGCCTGACCGATGCCCAATCCGCCCTGCAGATGATGACGACGGGCCAGTCGCTGAACGCTTCGCGAGCCAAGGCCATGAACCTCATCCATCAGGTGGTCGAGCCGGATCAGCTGATCCCGGCCGCCAAGCAGATGATCAAGGACGGCCTGAAGCCAATCGC
This sequence comes from Rhizobium sp. BK377, assembly GCF_014193935.1. NCBI lineage: Bacteria > Pseudomonadati > Pseudomonadota > Alphaproteobacteria > Hyphomicrobiales > Rhizobiaceae > Rhizobium > Rhizobium sp. BK377. The sequence continues at coordinate 1,212,563 of NZ_JACIAC010000001.1, read as the reverse complement.
GCCCTGGGACGACAAGGGCTTCAAGGTGCCGGGCGGCGGCATCTGGACACCCGCCTCTGCACAGCTTTGGCCGGCAGCTCCCGCCATCCTGCGCCGCGAAACATCAGGTAACTATCCCGGTGCGCTCGCCATCCTGAAATGCGTCTATGAAGGCCTGCAGGTTCCCTTCGACACCGCGCTGAAGATCGAGCAGCGCTATTTCACGCAGGTGCTGCAGACCACCGAAGCCTTCTCGATGATCCGCTCGCTCTTTATCTCCATGCAGGAACTCGGCAAGGGCGCCCGCCGCCCGGCAAATGTGCCGAAGACCGAGTTGAAAAAGGTTGGCGTCGTTGGCGCCGGCTTCATGGGGGCATCCATTGCCTATGTCACGGCCGCTGCCGGCTTTGAGGTCGTACTGATTGATCGCGATATCGAGGTTGCCACCAGAGGCAGGGGCGTTGGGGAGGGCCTCGTCAAGGACTCTGTCGGTAAGGGCCGTCTTACACAGGAAGAGGGCGCTGCGCTTCTTGCCCGCCTCACACCGTCAGCCGATTATTCGGATTTGAAGGATGCCGATCTCGTCATCGAAGCGGTCTTTGAAGACCGTGCCGTCAAGAAGGCGGTCATTGAGCAGGTCGAAGGCGTCATCCCGGAAACGACCATCTTCGCCTCCAACACTTCGACCCTGCCGATTACGGGGCTTGCGGAAAATTCGAAGCGCCCGGATCAGTTTATCGGCGTGCATTTCTTTTCGCCGGTCGAAAAGATGATGCTGACCGAGGTCATTCTCGGCAAAAACACCGGTGACCGTGCGCTCGCCGTGGCCCTGGACTATGTCGCTGCGATCAAGAAGACGCCCATCGTCGTCAACGATACCAGAGGCTTCTTCGTCAACCGCTGCGTCTTCCGCTATATCCACGAAGCCTATGACATGCTGATCGAGGGCGTGCCGGCGGCGATGATCGAAAATGCCGCCAAGATGGTGGGCATGCCTGTCGGCCCGCTCTCACTGAACGATGAAGTGGCGATCGATCTCTCCCAGAAGATCCTCAAGGCAACGGTCGCCGATCTCGGCCCCAAGGCTGTCGACGAACGCCACCTTGCGCTCATCAATAAGCTGGTAGACGAACTCGACCGCCGTGGCCGCAAGAACGGCAAGGGTTTCTACGAATATCCGGGCAAGCCCGCCAAAAAATTCCTCTGGCCGGAGCTGAAGACCCTCTATCCACAAAAACCGGCCTCTGAGATCGACGTCAACACCCTGAAGCAGCGCTTCCTGGTGACCATCGCGCTCGAAGCCGCCCGCACCATGGAAGAGGGTATTGTCACCGATCCGCGCGAGGCTGACGTCGGCTCCATCCTTGGCTTCGGCTTTGCGCCCTATACCGGCGGTGCGCTGAGCTACATCGACGGCATGGGTGTAAAGGCCTTTGTGGAGACAGCCGAAAAGCTGGCCTCCCGGTATGGCGATCATTTCAAGCCGACGCCGCTGCTGAAGGACATGGCTTCCAGGGGCGAAACCTTCTACGGTCGTTTCGATCCTTATCCGACCGCTGATAAGGCGGCGTAATTGGTGAGGCGGCGAGTTCGTCAGAGCCGTCGCCTCGCACTGCCCGCATCTCCGGCCAGGCTTCCTCCTGCAAACGCAAGAGCAGTCAACCAAAAACTGAGCCATTGCGACAGATATCGTACGTTGACTCCTGGAAAGGTTGCGCGCGCCAACGTGGCCGGAGCCTCTAAGGACACGAGATGACCATTCACTCCGTCAGCATACATTGATTGGTCCATCAGCCAGTCCGGCGTAGATTCCTCGTCTGACATCGGCGGGACTCGTTCGGCATCTTCAACGGATCCAGCCGAGCCGGGCTCATAAATTCGCACACAACGCCTATATGCCTAACCTGAATCATGCCAAGAGCATGCAAGCACAATCATTTTTAAGCGATGGAATCATGAAGAAGATCGGTTTTCTCTCGTTCGGGCACTGGACGCCCTCGCCGCAATCTCAAACACGCTCGGCCGGCGACACGCTGCTGCAATCGATCGACCTCGCGGTCGCCGCCGAGGAGCTTGGCGCGGACGGCGCCTATTTCCGCGTCCACCACTTCGCCCGTCAGCTTGCCTCGCCCTTCCCGCTGCTGGCCGCCGTCGGCGCGAGGACCAGCCGCATCGAGATCGGCACTGCGGTCATCGACATGCGCTACGAGAACCCGCTCTACATGGCGGAAGATGCCGGCTCGGCCGATCTTATTTCCCGCGGGCGCCTGCAGCTCGGCATCAGCCGAGGCTCGCCGGAGCAGGTTATCGATGGCTGGCGCTATTTCGGCTACAACCCGCCGGAAGGTCAGAGCGATGCCGATATGGGCCGTCGCCACGCCGAGGTCTTCCTCGAAGTGCTGAAGGGCGAAGGTTTCGCGGAGCCCAACCCGCGGCCGATGTTCCCCAATCCGCCCGGCCTCTTGCGGCTCGAACCGCATTCCGCCGGTCTGCGTGAGCGCATCTGGTGGGGTGCCGGCTCGAACGCTACGGCCGTCTGGGCCGCCAAGCTCGGCATGAACCTGCAGAGCTCGACCTTGAAGGACGATGAGACGGGCGAAGCCTTCCATATCCAGCAGGCCAAACAGATCCGCGCCTATCGCGAGGCCTGGAAGGAAGCCGGCCATGAGCGCGAGCCGCGCGTTTCCGTCAGCCGCAGCATCTTCGCGCTGGTGAATGATCGCGACCGGTCCTATTTCGGCTACGGCAATGAAGGACAGGATAAGATCGGTTTCATCGACGAGAACACCAGGGCGATCTTCGGCCGCTCCTATGCTGCCGAGCCTGATGCTCTCATCGAAGAGTTGAAGAAGGATGAGGCGATTGCAGAGGCCGATACGCTGCTGCTCACCGTCCCCAACCAGCTCGGCGTGGAATACAATGCTCACGTCATCGAATCGATCCTGAAATATATCGCTCCGGCACTTGGCTGGCGGTGATTACCTCCGGCGGCGGCGTCACGCCGTCGCCGTCTCTCTTGTCATGCACATCACTGTCAGCCCCGCAAGGCTGACAAGCACGACGGCAGTTGCGTAGATATCCGTCGTCGCGCCGTAACCGATCGATTTGACGAGGAAACCGGCAAGAATCGCCGGTAGGCTGAAGGCGAGATAGCTCTGGATGTAGAAGGCCGAAAGCAGGCCGGCCCGCTCTTCCGGCTTGGCGAGCGGCATGATTGTGCCGATCGAGCCGAGGAAATTGGTGCCGAAGCCTGCGCCAGTGAAAAGCGTGCCGACGAGCAACAGCGGCACATTGGCAAGATGTACGCCGGCAACGACGGTAGCGATGCCAAGCGTCTGCGAGGCAACGCCGAAGACGAGGTTGGCCTTCGGGCTGCGGCTGCGGCGCAGGAAGACGGCGATTGCGCCCGACAGCATCAGCGTCGCCACGACCGCGCCACCTGTCAGCGGCGCGCGGCTGCCGGTGGTCGAGACGACCAGCGAAGGCACGAGCGACAGATAGAAACCGCCGAGCGTCCAGTTGGCAATATTGATCGGCGTCACTAGCGACAGCGGCTTCTTTACTTGCTGCGGAATGAAAACCGTCGGCTTCAGCGATCCGAAGACGCCGGGTCGTGTGCCGCCTGTCTCCCGCGTCAGCCACAGCGCAACGGCCTGTACCGCAAAGGCCACAAGCAGCAGGGCGTAGACGAGGTGCAGCGGCTCCGGTCCGTACTGGATGAGCGCGCTTGTGCCGATGGCGCCGATCGCCATGCCGGAGAGCGGCGCAATGGAATTGACGATCTGGCCTTTGGCCCGATCGACATCGATAAGTGCCGCACCGAGGGAGGCGCCGGCGATACCGGTGGCGATCCCCTGCACGATGCGTGCTGCGATCAGCCATTCCGGCCCGCTGGCGACCGAAAATAACGCCATGGCGATGATTTCGAGCAGCAGTGCGCCGAAAATGACAGGCCGCCGTCCGAGATGATCGGAGATGGACCCCGCAATCAACAGGGCTGCAAGTAGCGCGAAGGCATAGACGGCGAAGATGACGGTGATGAGGATCGGAGAAACGGTAAAGGCTTCCTGATAGATACGATAGAGCGGCGTCGGCGCAGCCGATGCGCCAAAGAGGATAGCGAGCGTCAGAGCATGGAAGCCCATGGGTGACGAATTCTTGATGGATTCAGGAGCGGCGACCATCTATAAAGTCTCTTAAGGCTAAATCGTTGCGTTAGCTCTATCTAGGCAAGGTGACCGGTAAAGGCAAATAATTTGCGTTAATAGGTTGATGAAAGTTTCTGAACTGTTGGTGCAGGCGCAGGTCGCGCAAAAGCGTGCAGCCGGTTTTGCGACCAGGACATGCTAAAAAAGACCTGAAGCGCTCAAGCTTCTTTGAAGTTACGCGTCAGGCTTTCCGAAAATCGATTCCGATTTTCGGGCCGATGCTGTAGGCGAATTCTAAAGATCGCTCTGCGCTTCGGAGGCGGAGAAAATTAGGTTCGAGATGGCAGTGAAAGAGAATATCCGCCCGGGCGGGAGAAGTGCGCGTGTCCAGGCTTCTGTGCATGCCGCAGTTCGCGAACTCCTGGCAGAGATGAGCCGTGCAGAGATCACTGTTCCGCTGATCGCGATGCGTGCGGGTGTGACCCCGTCTACCATTTACCGCCGCTGGGGTGACCTGCAGCAATTGCTGGCCGACGTCGCCGTCGAACGCCTGCGTCCAGATATGGAGCCGATCGATACCGGCAGCGGCGCCAGCGATCTGGAAGCGTGGGCCGAGCAATACGCCGAGGAAATGTCTTCCGGCCCCGGCCGTGAGTATGTCCGGGATGTGCTCGCCGCCCAGACCGGCGACAACGCGACCAAATGCTGTAATTTCACCCGGCAGCAGATCGAGGCGATTGCTGGCCGGGCGAAGGAGAGGGGCGAGTCTTTCCCCGATGTCGACGCGGTCATGGACAGCGTCGTGGCACCCATTATGTACCGCATTCTCTTCGGCGATGTTCCGACATCTGCCCGCGTGCGGGAGCTTGTCGGACACGTTTTCGGGCAGCATAAAGCCCCATGATCTTCACTCGGCGGCAGCCCGCTTCAGGCTGGAAATCTGAGTGATGTAGGCGCGCAGTGCTGCCGGTCGCACCGGCTTGTGCTGCACGGCGATGACGTTCCTTTCCGCCGCCGCCCGCACTTCCGGCGTCCTGTCGGCTGTGATGAGCAGGGCCGGAATCTCAATGCCGAAATGCTGCCTGAGATGCAGGATTGCTTCGACCCCGGTCCCATCGGCAAGATGATAGTCGGCGATGACAAGATCCGGCGGCTGGCGCATCGAAAGCGCCTGGACGGCAGAGAGCGAATCCGTCACCTGCGTATCGCAGCCCCATCCGTCGATCAGGAGCCGCATGCCTTCGAGAATCTTCGGTTCGTTGTCGATGCACAGGATACGCAACCCCTTCAACGGCTGGGCCGTGTGGTCGACGGGAACGACGGCTGCCGCGGCTTCCACGCTCTTCGAAATATCGAGCGGCATGAGGATGCGGAATTCCGTGCCCTTGCCATGCGTTGAATGAAGTTCGACCTTGTGGCTCAGCACGCGGGCGATGCGGTCGACGATGGACAGCCCGAGGCCAAGGCCTGAGGCGGTCTTGGCACCCTCATCCAGCCGCGCGAATTCCTTGAACACTGTCCGGAATTTCGAAGGCGGAATGCCGATGCCCGAATCCATCACCTGGATCATCACCTGATTGCCACGCCGCCTCGCTCCGACCAGCACCGTGCCGCTGACAGTATATTTGATGGCGTTGGAAACGAGGTTCTGCACCAGACGGCGCAGCAGGTTCGGATCGGAGCGCACCCGCAGGGATGTCGGCATCACTTTGAACTTCAGCTTCTTCTCGCGGGCGATCGGCGCAAAATCGGTCTCGATGCGTTCCAGCAGGTCGGACAACGGCACGGATGCCATCCGCGGGCGCATTGCGCCGGTATCGAGACGGGAAATGTCGAGCACGGCGCCGAGAATGGATTCGACGGATTCCAGCGCGGAATCGATATTGCGCACGATCGGGCTGTTTTCCGATTGCGCCATGCGCTCGACGAGCGCCGAAGAATAGAGCCGGGCCGCATTGAGCGGCTGCAGAATATCGTGGCCCGCGGCGGCAAAGAAGCGGGTCTTGCCGATATTGGCCTCATCCGCAGCCGCGCGTGCCTCCGCAAGCTCCTTGTTGACGCGGGTCAGTTCCGCGGTGCGCTCCACCACGCGCTGTTCCAAGGTCTCGTTTGCCTGTTTAAGAGCCTGATCGGCGGCCACACGCTGGGTAATATCGGTGAAGGTCGCGACGATGCCCTTGTCCGGCATCGCGTTGGAACGGACTTCGATGATGCGCTCGCCGCCGCCGAGCACGAGCGGGAAGGGCTTGTCCAGCGTCAGAAAATGCCGCACCGCTTGGCCTTGGTCGCCCGGCGCGATATCGCCGCGCCGGCTGAGGATACTGACGATTTCCGATAGCGGAAAACCGACCTGGCCGGCGTTTTCCGGCAGGTCCAGCAATTGCCGGAAGCGGCGGTTCCAGATCGTCAGCCGATTGGAACTGTCGAAAACGGCGATGCCCTGATCCATCTGCGAGAGTGCCGTCTGCAGCATGTCCTGATTATATTGCAGTGCTTCGCTCGCCTGATCGAGCAGCCAGGCGGTGTCAGAGGAAGCATCTTCAATTTTCTGCAGGATCAGAGAGAGCACGAGTCGCGCCGAGGAAGAGCCGATGGCGCTGCCGAGAAGCTGCTCGGTGAAATGGATGAGCGCCATGTCGGCCGGCTGGTCGTCTTCCAGCTTGCGCCCGGAGGTTTGCTCATAAGTCGCAAGCGAGCGCTGCATGCGCTCCTCGCCGAGATAGCGGGAGATTGCCGTCTTGAGATCACCGACACTGATGCGGGTCTTCCAGCCGCGCGTGGCAAATTGCGAGCGTGAATGCCGTTTCACGAAGATGCCGGCCTGAATGCGTTCCAGCGGCTTGGCGTTGCGCGTCAGCGATCCCACGATGAAGGCGGCGCTATTGACGAGCAGGCTCATCGCCGTCGCATTGACGAGAGGATCGGCATCCGGCCCCGTGAAAAGCGTTGTGCCGGGAAAGATGAAGCCGAGGAAATTGCTCGCCACATAGGAATAATCCGGCCCGCCGAGCGAGGGCAGGAACAGCAGGTAGACCCAGATGATAACGCCGGACGCGAGGCCGAGGATGGCGCCGCGCGCATTTGCCCTCCGCCAGATCATACCGCCGAAGAGGGCGGGAGCGATCTGCGCGATGGCGGCAAACGAGAGCAGGCCGATCGAAGCAAGGCCCGTCGTGCTGTCAGTCGAGCGATAATAGGCATAGCCAAGCAGCAGCACGGCGAAGATGGCGCTGCGGCGGATATTGAGCAGGCTCTTGGCGAAGTCGTCACGCTGGCTCGCAAGGCCCGCGAGCTTCCGGCGCAGGAAGAACGGCATGACGATATCGTTCGACACCATGATGGAAAGCGCCACGGAATCGACGATCACCATGGCGGTCGCCGCCGAAAAGCCGCCGACGAAAGTGATCAGCGAGACAACAGGCATTTGCCCTGCAAGTGGCAGGGTAAGGACATAAAGATCGGCATTGCCGTTGCCGCCGAAGATGAGCAGTCCGCCGATCGCGACCGGCAGCACGAAGAGATTGATGGCGATCAGATAGAGCGGGAAGAGAATGCCCGCGAGCCGAAGCTGCTTTGCCGTGCGGTTTTCGACGACGGTGACATGGAATTGGCGCGGCAGCATGATGATCGCGAAAGCCGAAAGCAACGTCAGCGTGATCCATCGGCTGAGCGGTGTCTGATAGTCGAGTGCGGCGGTGACCAGGGCGTTTTCCGAGCCTCTATGCCAGAGATCGCCTGGCCCGTCGAACAGGAACCAGATGACGCAGACGCCTGCCGTAAGGAAGGCAATGAGCTTCACCATCGATTCCATCGATACCGCAAGGATGAGCCCGTCCTGATGCTCCGTCGCGTCGGTATGGCGGGTGCCGAACATGATGGCGAAGCAGGCAAGCACCAGCGTGACGATCAGCGGCAGATCGAGGAAGTAGAGGTTGCCGCTGCCGATGCCGTAGTCCGACGGATTGACCATCGCCGTGACTGTCGCTGATATGGATTTCAACTGCAGCGCGATATAGGGAATGGTGCCGATGAGGCAGATCAGCGCCACGATGGTTGCAACCGTGGAATTCTTGCCGTAGCGCGCGGCGACGAAATCGGCGACCGACGTCAGTTTCTCGGCCTTGGCAAGTTCGATGATTCGTTTCAAGAGCGGCATGCCGAGTGTGAAGACGAGGATCGGTCCGATATAGATGCCGGCAAATTCCAACCCATTATGGGCCGCAAGGCCGACGCCGCCGAAATAGGTCCAGGACGTACAATAGATCGCCAGGCTGAGCGCGTAGACGACAGGCCGGCCGCCTTCCGGCACGCCGAATTTCCGGCTCCGGCGGTCGCCATAGCTTGCCACTGCGAAAAGCAGCAGAAGATAACCCAAGGCAAACGCAAATATGATCCAGCCTGGAAGCATTGACCCTCCGCCGGCGGACAATCCGCCGTCCTCCCGGAACAGTTCGAGATTAGGGCAATTCAGCAAGTTTGAAAATTCCCGCGGTCTTCGTCTTAAGTTCTACGCCGAAGGGGATGGTGTTCGAATATTTCCAATTGCCGATTGATTAATTGAGGCGAAGGTGTAGCTAATGAAAACAACGGCATGTCTTTGAAAATGCATCAAGGGGAGACGTATCTGATGCTCAACGAGTTCAAAGCTTTCATCGCCCGCGGCAATGTCATGGACCTCGCAGTCGGTGTGATCATCGGCGGCGCCTTTGGCGGCATCGTCAAGTCCCTTGTCGACGATATCATCATGCCGATCGTCGGTGCGATCTTCGGCGGTTTCGATTTTTCGAATTACTTCCTGGCGCTGTCTCCCAAGGTCACTGAAACGAGCCTTGCCGCCGCCCGTGCCCAGGGCGCCGTTTTCGCCTACGGCAACTTCATCACGGTCCTCATCAACTTCCTGATCCTCGCCTGGATCATTTTCCTGATGGTCAAGGGTGTGAACACGCTGCGCGCGCAGGTCGAGCGCAAGGAAAAGACAGCACCCGAAGAGGTTCCGCCGCCGCCGGCAGACGTCGCGCTGCTGACCGAAATCCGCGATCTTCTCGCCAAGCGCCCGGCCGTCTGATCAGACGAGCCCGTCTACTCCAGCCGGGCTCAATCATCACGAAAATCGATATGCCATCACGCATTGTCATGGGATTTGCGCCTGCAAATCCGCTATGAAGGCGTGAATTGGAGATATGCATGTCGATTATAAGCAGCCTTAGCCCGCGCGCCATTGCAGCGCCAGAAAGCGGGATCGTCGAAGTCGTCAATTATGCCCGCGGACGTGAAGGCCTTTTGCCCCTGTGGGTCGGAGAGGGCGATCTTCCCACCCCCGATTTCATCAATCAGGCCGCTATGCAGGCGCTCGCCGCCGGCGAGACCTTCTATACCTGGCAGCGCGGCATCCCCGAGCTGCGCCAGGCATTGTCGGATTATTATGCCAGGCATTTCGGCATCGGCCTGCCTGTCGAACATTTCTATGTGACCGGTTCAGGCATGCAGGCGATCCAGATCGCCGTCCAGGCGCTGACTTCGTCCGGTGACGAGTTCGTCTACCTCACCCCTGCCTGGCCGAACATTGCCGCGGCCCTTGAAATCGCCGGCGCCCGATCGGTCGGCGTAGAGCTGCAGTTCGAAGGCGGCACCTGGGCGGTTGACCTCAACCGCATCGAGATGGCCATCACGCCGAAGACCCGCGGCCTCTTCATCAACACACCTTCGAACCCGACAGGCTGGACCGCGAGGAAGAAGGATCTGGCCGATATTCTGACGCTGGCGCGCAAGCATGATCTCTGGATCATGGCCGACGAGATCTATGCGCGTTATTTCTACGCGGGCGGTCGCGCGCCCTCCTTCCTCGACGTCATGGGGCCGGGCGACAAGGTGATGTTCGTCAACTCCTTCTCCAAGAACTGGTCGATGACCGGCTGGCGTGTCGGCTGGATTGTTGCTCCTCCGGAAACCGGGCAGGTGCTTGAAAACCTGATCCAATATTCCACTTCGGGCGTGGCGCAGTTCATGCAGAAGGGCGCAGTTGCGGCTCTCAATGAGGGTGATGCTTTCGTGCAGTCGAACATCGACAAGGCAACCCGCTCCCGCGATATCCTCTGCGATGCGCTGATCGCCACCAATCGCGTCGAAACGTTGAAGCCGGATGGCGCACTCTATGCCTTCCTCAAGATCGATGGTGTCACCGATAGCCGCAAGGCGGCGATCGACATAGTTGACAAGACCGGTGTCGGCCTTGCTCCCGGCACGGCCTTCGGACCGGGCGGCGAGCTTTTTCTGCGCGCCTGCTTCCTGCGCGATCCGGCGCAGGTGACAGTCGCGGCCGAACGGCTTTGCGACTATATTCTGAAGCGCTAGGCGGAATGGCGCATTGCTTCCGGTAGCACCGGAAGCAGCGTCACATTCCGTCCCTCGACGATGATAACTTCGCCGTCTCGAAGCGGCTGGAAGGGCATACGCGCTTCCTCAAAGAATCCGACAGTCTTTTCGGCTGCTTCGGCCTCATCATGCGCCGAGCGATAATGCGGAACGATGGAGAAATCGACGAGGCCAAGCCCATCCCAGATGACGCTTTCGTCGTAGCCTGGCGCGAGCTGTCGTGGATCGTCCATGATGTTGATGCCATCAAGCGAGGGTGCCGCCACGACAGCTCCGGCGCTGAAGCCGCCATAGACGATCGCATCGGCACGCAGCAATTCCGGTAAGATGCGATCGAAGCCGCTCTCCCGCATGGCGCGCCTCAGAAGAAAGGCATTGCCGCCGACGGCCCAGACCAGGTCGAAGACGGCGAGCGCTTTTTCCAACGCGTCAGGCTTTCCAAAATAGCGCCGCAGATCCAACTCCTCAGCCTCTATTCCCCAGTCGTCAAGCTCCGCCTTGGGATCGTAGATGTTCGCCTCGTAGGAGTGACGTGCCTCGACCGGAATGAAGTCCAAGGCGTTCTGGATGACGGCGGCGCGCCGCGCGCCTCTGAGAAGCTTCTTCAGCCGGGCCGCACTTGCGCCGAGCCGATAGGATGACAGGTAGAGCCTCATTGACGCCACTCCCTGTTCTGAAGGGGCAGATCACGAACCGGCATTGAGAGAAGATCTTGTGCCACGAGGAGTCCTTTGCATGGGGCGGACATCGGGGCAGAAACAAAAAACCCCGCGCGTGTCCGGCGGGGTTGGATCGGGTGAAGTGAACAGTTTCAGGTCACAAGCCGACGCCCCCACCGCAAAGGGTGGTCGTCATGCCCATCGTCATAGCCTGGAACGCGAAGTTGTTCATCCCGCTAATTTGCCTCGCCGCGTACTTGATGTCAACGGACGCAGGGGGCGCGAGGCGTTTTCGTCCCAAAATAGGCTGGCCGATAAAATTGTAGCAAAGCCCGAAATGCGCTTCTAACCACATGTCAAAACATACCGGCTGCAAAGGCTTTCCGATGCCGTTTGATAATAAAATCGGAAAGGAAAAAGCCGTTCTGATGCTCCCGAAAAATATAAAACAGGGAATGCAGACATGGCGGTTCTGGTGACAGGTGGGGCTGGATATATCGGCAGCCACATGGTGTGGACGCTGCTGGACGTCGGTGAAGATGTCGTCGTGCTCGACAACCTCTCCACCGGCTTTCGCTGGGCCGTGGCGCCGGCCGCGCGCTTCTATCTCGGCGATGTCGCCGACCCGGATGTGCTGAAGAAGATCTTCATCGAGAACGATATCGAGGCGATCATCCATTTCGCCGGCTCCGCCGTCGTTCCTGTGTCGGTTACCGATCCGCTCTCCTATTACGACAATAACTCGGGCAAAACGCGCGCGCTGCTGAGCGCGGCGATCAAGGCCGGTATCCGCAACTTCGTCTTCTCCTCGACGGCAGCCGTTTACGGCCAGCAGAAGAGCTCCGCTCCGGTGAAGGAAACGGCGCCGCTCAATCCGGAAAATCCTTACGGTCAGTCGAAGCTGATGACCGAAATGATGCTGCGCGATGCCGCCGCCGCCTATGATTTCGATTATGTGGCGCTGCGCTACTTCAATGTCGCCGGCGCCGATCCGCAGTTGCGCACCGGCCAGTCGACCTCAGGCGCGACCCATCTCATCAAGGTCGCCTGTGAGGCGGCCCTCGGAAAGCGCGACAGCATCGCCGTCTATGGCTTCGATTACCCGACCCATGACGGCACCGGCGTGCGTGACTACATCCATGTGAGCGATTTGACGGCGGCGCATTTGAAGGCGCTCCAGTATCTGCGCCAGGGCAGGGGGCCACTGGTCGCCAATTGCGGCTATGGCAACGGCTATTCCGTGCTGGATGTCTTGAACATGGTCACCCGCCTGAACGGCCACTCCTTCAAGATCAATATGGCGCCGCGTCGGCCGGGCGACGCGGCAAGTGTCGTCGCCGATGCGACGCTTGCCCGCCGCGTGCTGGACTGGACGCCGAAACACGATTCGCTGGAAACCATTGTCCGCAACTCGCTCGATTGGGAACTTTTCCTGATGAACAGGAGCGTCGACGATCTGCACAGCATTCATCGCGCGCTGGCTGCGGCTTCCTTCTGAATTGCAACCGGGCATTTACCATCCTCGCGCGGATGCGAGGGCCTGACGTTACGTGAATAAGGAATAATCAAGCTTTCTCTGGCTCGCTTCAGCCAAGGGAAAAGGGATCATGAAGAACTTCATAGCCTCATTGCGGCTGCAAAAAGATAATCCGAAGTTTCTGGTGGCACAGTTCAAAGCTTTGTCGTCGCAGATTCCAATTCTCTACGTTCTTCTTGTCATCAACGCGCTGGCCGTGGCCATTACTCACATCAAGTCGGCGCCTCTTTGGCTTTCGCTCTACATTCCCGTCGGTCTCAGCATCGTTTGCGTCTTCCGCCTCTGCTGGTGGGAAATATCAGGCAAGGAAAATGTCACGCCGGAGCGTGCGCTGCGGCTGATGAAGGTGACGCTAGCAGGCGCCGTTATCCTCACGATCGGCTTCGGCGGTTGGGCTATTGCGCTCTATCAATATGGCGATGCCTCACAGCAGGGCCAGATCGCGTATTTCCTCGTCGTAACCGGCATTTCCTGCGTCTTCTGCCTGATGCATCTGCCGCTCGCGGCGACGATCACCACGGTCATCACCTTCACGGCCATGATCGTGACCTTCCTGTTTTCCGGTAATCCGGTCTTCGTCGCAACGGCAGTTAGCGGCTTGTTTCTCGTGCTGCCGTTCCTGCGCGTCATCAACAGTTACTTCCAGAATTTCACCCATTTGGTGCGGCTTACCGAGGAGTTGAAGCAGAAGCAGGCCGAAGCAGAGGAGCTGAACCTCGTCAATAGCCGCAATGCGTTGCAGGACCAGTTGACGGGCCTTGCTAATCGCCGCAGCTTTTTCCTGTCGCTCGAAAAGATGCTTTCGAAGGACCCTGCCTCGCCGCCTGTCATCGGTATCATCGATCTCGATGGCTTCAAGCCGGTCAACGACGTCTTCGGCCACGCGGCCGGCGACCTCGTATTGAAGGAGACGGCGCGCCGCTTCGTCTCATTGGTGGGCGACGAGGGCACCGTCTCGCGCCTTGGAGGCGATGAATTCGGCATCATCTTCCCCTCTGACATGACGTTCAGGGCCGTCTCTGACCTCGGCCTGGCGCTATGTGCGGCCGTACGTGAACCTTTCGACATCTCAGACGGGTCGGTGCGCGTTTCCGGCTCCTGCGGCATCGTCTATCCCGATGCGGGCGAGTACACCGCCGAAGATCTCTACGAGAAAGCGGATTTCGCGCTCTATCAGATGAAGAGCAAGCGTACCGGCGGTGTCGAGTTCTTCTCACCTGAGCATGAAAAGATCCTGACGCAGCGCTATCTCATTGAGCTGGAGCTGCAGGCCGACAATTTCGCCAAGGAGCTGAAGCTGGAATATCAGCCGATTGTCGAATTGCGCAGCGGCCGTGTTGTCGGTTTTGAGGCGCTCGCGCGCTGGGACAGCGCGCGCTTCGGCCGTATCAGCCCGGATGCCTTCATTCCCGCTGCCGAACGCACCGCCGTGATCGGTCGCATGACCCGCATCCTCTTCGGCCAGGCGCTCGATGCCCTGAAGATCCTGCCGACATATCTGCGTGTCTCCTTCAATCTATCGGCCCGCGATATCTGCGATCACGAAACTTCGATGGCATTGCTCGCCATGATCAACCGGTCCGGTGTCGATCCCAAACGCATCGAATTCGAGATCACCGAGACGGCGCTGCTGTCAGACTTCGACACAGCCGATCAGGTGATCGGCACTCTACGCGCCGCCGGTATCTCGATCGCGCTTGACGATTTCGGCACGGGCTATTCGAGCTTGAGCCATATCCACCGGTTGTCTTTCGACAAGCTGAAGATCGACAAGGCCTTCGTGATGAATTTCGACCGTGATGCGCGCTGCATGAGCATCACCCGCTCCGTCGCCAATCTCTGCCAAAACCTCGGCATCGCCTCCGTGGCCGAGGGTGTCGAGAGCGAGGATGTGGCTGAGGCGCTGAAAGGCATCGGCGTAAGATTGGCGCAGGGCTATTATTTCTCGCGACCGCTGCCGCTGGAACTGGCGATCGATTACGCGGTGCAGCGCGATGTCGCCGTTTCACAGTCCCTCTCGGCCTGATTGATCAGCCAGCCACTAGAGCCTTTCCTGGTTAGATTGAAGCATTCTGTTGGCTCAAACGGAGTTGGATGGTCGACCGGCCGGCGCGCGTCGTAGCCCAGATCTACGGCCAAGCCGCCCGGTCGATCAGACGGCCCGTTTCAGCCAACCCGAAGGGCCGGGCATCTTTCCGCCAGGATCAAAGGCGATCGGCTCGGATGTACCTAGGGTATGCCCTTCGCCAATCGCCTTTGCCCTGACGAAAACCTGCTCCGGCAGAATGCTTCAAGCTAACCAGGAAAGGCTCTAGAACCCCGACCCGACCCGGTTTATTCATGGGGGCAGGAGCGAGGTGGATCATGGACAACAGCAATCAGAGCGAAGTCATTGTCGAGCGACGGGGCACGGCAGGCCTCATCCGGCTGAACCGCCCAAAGGCGCTGAACAGCCTGACGACCCCCATGGTGCGCGCGATTAGCGCCGCGCTTGATGAGTTCGCCGTCGATCAAACCGTGGCGAGCGTTGTCGTAATGGGCGAGGGCGAGCGCGGCTTCTGCGCCGGCGGGGATATTCGCGCCATTCACCTGAGCGGGCGTGCCGGCGATGGCCTCGCGGAAACCTTCTGGCGCGAGGAATTCCGCCTCAATCACCAAATCGCTACCTATTCGAAGCCCTATGTGGCGCTGATGGACGGCATTACCATGGGCGGCGGCGTCGGGCTTTCCGCCCACGGCCGCCATCGCATCGTCACCGAGCGCACCCGCCTTGCCATGCCGGAAACCGGTATCGGCTATTTTCCCGATATCGGCGCCACATGGCTGTTGCCTCGCACGCCGGGCGAAAGCGGCACATGGATGGCTCTGACCGGGCTGGATATCAATGCCTCCGATGCAATCTATACCGGCCTTGCCGATGTCTATATGCCTTCCTCGCGCCTCGAAGAGGCAGTCCGTCATCTGACAAATCTGTCTGCGGGAAGTTCGTCGGACGATGTCGATGCGGTGCTGCGCGATCTCTCAGAACAAGTGGATGAAGGCAGGTTGCAGGCCAATGCCGCGATGATCGACCGCGCGTTTCACTTCAACCGAGTGGAGGACATCGCGTCCGCGCTAGGCGAGGAGGAGGGCGAATTCGCTGCCGAAACCCGCCATGTGATGCTCACACGTTCGCCGACCAGTCTCAAGCTTGCCTTGCGGCTGCTGAGAGCCGGCCGCCAGAGTCGCACGCTTGCCGAATGCCTGGCCCGTGAGCTCGGGGCCTGCATGCACATCCTGCACGGTCCGGATTTCTACGAGGGCGTCCGTGCAGCCGTCATCGACAAAGACCGCAATCCAAAATGGTCGCCGCCGACGATCGCCCTGGTCAATGATGAAATGATTGGCCGCTTCTTCGAACCGGCCAAGCCGCCGCTCGCGCTCTGACCCTGCTGGTCGGAGAGGCCTCAACGCCACATGCCCCGCATGCGTGCGCCGACATCGATGCGCACCTGCCGCGCCTGCTGGGCGGCTGCCGTATCGGTCTTGGCCTGCGGCCAGCCGCAGACTTCGAAGAATTGCAGCAGTGTCGCGGGAATGAAGCGGCTGCGCGACGCATAGACATGCCGGTCGCCTTGCGAATTCTGACCATAGGTGAAGAAGCGCTGCGGTACGACGAGATCGAGGCTATCCTTGGCGCGTGTCATCGCCACGTAGAGCAGCCTGCGCTCTTCTTCGATTTCCGCAGTCGTGCCGACGGCGAGATCTGAAGGGATGCAGCCGTCGATGACGTTCAGCATGAAGACCTTGGTCCATTCCTGCCCCTTGGCCGAATGGATGGTCGAAAGGATGAGATAGTCCTCGTCGAGCAGCGGCACTCCTGCCTGGTCCGAGGTCGCATCCGGCGGATCGAGCGTAAGCTCCGTCAGAAAGCGCTCGCGCGAGGCATAGCCGCCAGCGATCTGTTCGAGCTGTATGAGATCGGCAAGCCTTGCGCTCGCATCTTCATGCAGTCGTTCCAGATGCGGCTCATACCATTGCCGCACCAGTTCGATCTCGGCAGGCCAGCCGGCCTTGCCGGTCTTCAGTTCCTGCATGGTGGAAACGAAGGATGTCCAGTCCTCGCCCGAGCGTGGCGGCGCGGGCATGGCGGCGAGAGCCATCACCGGGCTCGGGTCCTCGGCCATATGGTCCAGCACCTTCTGCGCCGTGGAAGGCCCAATACCCGGCAAGATCTGCATCAGCCGGAAACCCGCCACCCGGTCGCGCGGGTTCTGGGCGAAGCGAAGCGCTGCCAACATGTCCTTCACATGCGCGCTGTCGAGGAATTTGAGCCCACCAAACTTCACGAAGGGAATGTTGCGGCGCGTCAGTTCGACTTCCAGCGGGCCGCTGTGATGTGAGGCGCGGAAGAGCACGGCCTGGCTCTTCAGCTTCACGCCCTCCTCGCGATTGTCGAGGATCTTGTCGGCCACATAGCGCGCCTGATCGTTTTCGTCGCGCACCGTCACCAGCCGCGGCCGCTCCGGCGATTCCCGCTCCGTCCAGAGGTTCTTGGTGAAACGCTCGGAGGCAAGATCGATGACTGCGTTGGCGGCGGCAAGGATCGGCTGCGTCGAGCGGTAGTTACGGTCGAGCGTGACGATATTGGCAGCCGGACTGAAAGAGGCCGGAAAATCAAGGATATTGCGCACCGTCGCCGCGCGGAACGAATAGATCGACTGCGCGTCGTCGCCGACGACGGTCAGGCCTTGGCCGGTCGGTTTCAAAGCAAGCAGGATCGAAGACTGCAGCTTGTTGGTGTCCTGATACTCGTCAACAAGGACATGGTCGAAGCGGCTGCCGATATCCTCGGCAATCATGGGCTCGGCCACCATCTGCGCCCAGTAGAGCAGCAGGTCATCGTAATCGAGCACATTCTGGCTCTGTTTCGACTCGACATAACAGGCGAAAAGCTCGCGAAGCTGGTTTTCCCAGGTGGAGCACCAGGGAAAGGCGTCACGAAGCACCAAGGGCAGCTCGGTTTCGGAGTTCACCGCCCGCGAATAGATCGCAAGGCAGGTGCCCTTCGTCGGAAACCGGCTTTCGGTCCTGGAGAAGCCGAGATCGTGGCGCACGAGGTTCATCAGATCGGCGCTGTCTTCCCGGTCATGGATGGAAAAGGCCGGGTCTATGCCGATCTGTTCGGCATAGTCGCGCAAGAGCCGCGCGCCGATACCGTGGAAAGTGCCGCTCCAGGCGAGCGCATCGGCCATGATGCCGGAATTCTTTCCGAGCACCTCGCCGCAGATACGCTCGACGCGCCGGCCCATTTCGGCTGCAGCCCGGCGGGAAAAGGTCATCAGCAGGATACGACGCGGATCGGCGCCCTTGAGGATGAGATGCGCGACGCGATGGGCAAGCGTATTCGTCTTGCCGGAGCCGGCGCCGGCGATGACCAGCAGCGGCCCGGCCACATGGCTGCCGTCTGTGAGTGTGCCGTGCTCCACGGCCATGCGCTGCTGGGGATTGAGTCTTTCGAGATACATCCAGCCGTCCGGTTGGGCTTCGCGGGAGAATCAGCGCCTGCGAATAAAATCAGATGTTCCTTGGATGTTCTCGATTGGCGCCGCTGTCAAGCACGCGCGGGTTGCCATGCACTATTGCGGGAAGTCCGGCACGATCTCGCGCCGCACCAGCTTCAGGCTGCGGTCGGGCTGGAGAATATAGGTTTCGTAGACGCGCTGACCCTGCTGATCGTAGAAATCATTGTGGACGGCGCTGCCGATCGGCGATTTCGTCAGCTTGGTGCCTGGTTGCCCGCCATAGGTGATGCTGCCGGGAATGGGCTCCAGCGCAGGCGCATCCGCGGCTGAACAGCCGGCCAGCAGAGGTGCGGCCAGAAGGATCGTGGCAAGAAGGGCAGACACCAGCGCTTTCATCACTATTTCCTCGGCGGCAATTGCCTGGGGCTTCTGCCGATGGCTCCGGCGGGGACGTGAGTGTCCGAGCACCGCCATCGCGGCGACTATGCATCCGGCCGGCTGCGGAGGGCAACAAACGTCGTCCTCTTGCGTTAGGTTCCTGTCAGCCAACGTCAAGAACGGTCATGGTGATGCGGTTTTACGGCTCTGCAATTCACGAGGAAGCCTGGATGCAGGACCACAACGCTGCCGCCAAGCGCGCGTCCACGGAAAGCGCCCTGCATGCCGCAGCCGATCTCGATGCGGCCGAAATCATCGTCTCCACCATCGGCCCCTGCGTCATTCTCGAAGGTTTCGTACGCCAATGGGGCGACAGCGAGCGGGCCTTGGCAATCGCCGAGGACGTTGTCGGAAGCGGCAACGTGCATTGCCGTCTGCTGGTGAGATAAATCGCCATCTGCCCCGGAGTCACTTCCAAGGAACCAACTCGCCGTCTCGCGTGTTGAAAAGCTGGTTTCAATGCAGGAGATAATAATGCAAACGCTTATCCGTCTGTGGGCCGCGGTCCTTCTTCTTGGGTGTGGCGCTTTTGCCGGCTCCGCCTATGCCTCGCTCGAAACCGACATCAATTATTCGGCCTTGCCGAAAGACGAAACTGCGCTGAATGAATATACCAGCGCCACCATCTGCAAGCGTATTGAACCGCATTACCTGCCGTCCTTCATCCGTGCCGCAGATGGCACAATCATCGGCGTGGGATATATTCAGGTCATAGAGGAGAATACTTCGAATTGTTGATCAAATATTCCGACGTTTTTTTGAGGGGGCTCGTCTGCAGTCTCCCGCAGAGGGTGACGAGCCTCTAACCATCATCATGACGGCTGGCCTCGTTCTATTGATGAACAGATGAATGGCGCAATGTTTTTCGAGACAAAGCCCTGCGCCAGCTCCGTGCCGGGTTAAGTGAAAATTAAGCATTGCTTCGTTTCGGAACAGGTCGGACTTTTTAGGTCCGATATCGCCGCTGAAAGCTTAATGCACTTTAAGCTTTGCTTCCTCCGCCGCCGCCATAAACTCCGCGCGGGCCTCTTCGACGGTCTTTCTTCCATCGAGTGCGGCGCGGCAGGCGCTGCGTGCCTTCAGATATTTCAATCCGCGCACGGCAGGCCAATGTTCGGCAAGGCATGCCAGAGCATCGAATGGTCCGTTAACCGTGCGCGCTCCCGCTCCTTCGAAACCTACCTTGATCGGACTATTCCATCGTTCAGTCGCCATCGACGCTCCTCCAGCATGTCCCGATAGAAACATTGAATGACGCCTTCGGGTTCCTCCGCAAAGGCTTCAGAATGCTAATATTCTAGCGAGATTTTTGCCGGCAGCAATGGCGCCGATTGGCGCGGTGTATAATGCTAAAGGAGAAAACTGCCGGTGGGATTGAACCACCGACCTCACCCTTGCCAAGGGTAGATGTGGGTTTCCGCATCCATATGGCAACATTTGTCTTTCCACCAACGTGAAAATGCACTGCACGGATTTTGCCTGATTGGACTACGCCGACTTGATTACCTGCTCTGTCTTCTTCTTCGCCGAAATGAGGCGTCGCCACGCTCGGTATAAGGGGCTACGAGAGGCGCACGACAACGCTCAGGTCTACCGAATGTAACGCATCTCGTGCTTCTGCGGACGAACGCGCCGTTTCGACCTCAGTCGCGATCAAGGCGCAGGGCCTACGTAGCCCCTACGAGATCTAGATACTCAACGAACGCCGTCGCCACCTTCAGTCGGTCAGGAACCGCGCGCCATTGATCATTTTCGTGCTCTATAAAACCTCGATCCATCATCTCTTTTATTTCCCGACGGCGATAGTTCGCAGGATACTCGGCTAGAATGTCTGCGGAATATGCTTCGGTGTCATCTTGGTCTTTTTGACTAGCAAGATAGCTTTCGATGCGTCTCTTCAATCGATCGGGATCTGCAACCATATTGATAATGCGTTGTACGGTTTTTGGCCCGTCACGTGCGAAAGCCTCAAACACGAAATCATCAGCCGGCTGGATATCCATCCTCGTCTTGTTTTTGAACTTTTCCAGCAAGTTGCGCCGTTTGCGAGCGGTAATCTCGTCTGTGATAAGAGCAGCGGGTATGGTTAGACCTGCGGCGAGTAATGTGAAGCCGAAGACGTAAATCGGTACTCGCGCCAGCTGGACCCAGAGTCCGCCTCCGACAACCGAATGCCAGAACCCTACCTTTGGCTCAATGTCAGTAGTCACGATCGCGATGGCATGTTGCCCAGCGATTTTGCCCGATACAGTAATCTTGGGTTGCTTTTCTACATCGTGGAGAGCCAATATCTTCACGGTGAACCACTCATTGGTTTCTAATATAACGGGGTTCAGGTTGACAGAATCCCCGTCTCTTGTAAGGCCAGCGGCAGTTCGCAAATAGTCATTGCTGGCTTCAGTGATGTCAGCTCTTACCAAAGTTCCATCTGACAGTCCCAAACTGATCGGCGCTTTTTGATCGTAGAATGTGCTTAGAAGATCAGCCCCGCCTCGATTGGCAATGCGGGCGATGACCACCGAAAGAGTCTTTCCGCTTTTTGCGATGTCCTGTGCTTGATAGAGTACTTCAAGGTCTGGCAACTTTTCGCGCACGTCTAGTACTGGTGCGTTGCTCAAAACCTCAATCTGAAGCCTAGGTGACTGGTCTCTAAAGAACTCGGTGTAGATCGTTATCGCACCGAAAATCATTGCAAGGAGAAGACTTACAATTTGCCAAGGAAAAACTATTCTTTGTTCGAATTTTGAGGACCAGGCGAGTATTCCCAATTTTCCTATCCTTGTGGGTCCGACAGATCGCGTTTTTATTTCGACTTGGTAGCTGATTGGATGAAGATTTCAAAAGGTCAGCAGTGCATACCCTGTTCGGGGTGAGGGCACCCAGCGGCACCGTTACAAGCGCGTTGGGGCAACGGCATCGAGAAACGCCCTCCCGAACTCGGTAACTAGTGCTTGGGTCAGCATTCTGTATCCACCCATTGTCGCACTGCCTTCAATGCAGCCGACCTGCTGAAGCGATGCGAGCGCGACGAGAAGATTGCGATCAGGCCCCGGCACGTCTCGATCGTAAGGTTTCGGAGCATCCCAATAATGATTGGGCAATGGTGCCGTGTACATCATACCTGACGCGTTACGCGATTTTTCGGGTGCGTCACCCATGGCTTTGAGCACCGCCGCCTGAAACGGCGAAAGCTGCTTCAGTGTCTCTGTGAACTGCTTTGGAACGTAGGTGTCCGACTCTTTGTGAATATGACTGACGATCAAATTCGCGAACATCTCGGCGATGTCTTCGTTGTCTTCGAGGGTGGCCGCGTCAATTAGAGGGACTGCGGTGGACAGTGGCATCGGGCGAATGGTCTTAATTCCCCTCTCCTCCATAAGGGCCTTGATTCGCGCCTCTTGCTTTACAGCTAGTTCGAACCTGCGACCCTTGATGTAGTCGGCTATAAGGCCCGATCCCTGCTCAACGGTAGTCATCAGCCTTCCGAAGAAACTGCCAAGTTCGTGGATTGAAGGTTGATATGTGGCTGCTGTCTTCGCGACCTCTTGAACCGCCTTTGCGCTTTCCTGAATAGCTTTCGCCTCTTCTTCCATGACCTCTCCCGCCTGCCGAAGATTCTTCATGGCAAATTATCAGACGCAGAACATTCGCCGAACGCTCTGCACGGATTTTGCACCGATTTTACGTGCAATTCGCGTTCTGTTCTGCGTGTTCAAACGGAACCATGCGGCGGGCGAGGGGTGCCTTTATGCCGTATCATTTCGAATTCTCTGGAGAAAACTGGTGCTGCCGAGTGGGATTGAACCACCGACCTCACCCTTACCAAGGGTGTGCTCTACCACTGAGCTACGGCAGCAGGACCAGACGCGAGAAGCGGAAACGCTCAATTCGCGTGAACGGGGCGGCTATTGCCACAGCTTCGACAGGAGTGCAAGCCGCAAATTCCAACTTCTCTGGGAATAACGTCCCGCCCACTTTTGGAATGGCGCGAATTCGGTTAGTTCTGGGGGATGAACGAAGAGAATGAGAAGGCCAGGCAGAGCCGGAAAGCGGCCATGGAAGCCCAGGCGGCATTGCGCCGCGAACGGGCTGCCGAAAAACTGAGAGAAAATCTTTCAAGACGCAAACAGCAGGTGCGCGCTCGCCGATCCGGCCAGGCAGACGAGACGAACGGGCTGCCCGCTGCACAAACGCCTGCCGCAAAAATGGACGAATCGTAATGTTCGGTCCACTACGAATTGAAGCGGGCGGGGATTTGCTCTAAACACCCCACTTCTTGCCTTGCCCCCACAGGCAAAACTTTTGAGGAAAGGCGGGCCTCGCCCGTAAGTGCACATGGATCGTATCAGAATTGTCGGCGGTAATGAGCTCAATGGCGTCATTCCGATTTCCGGCGCGAAGAATGCTGCGCTGCCGCTGATGATCGCCTCGCTTTTGACGAGCGATACGCTGACGCTGGAAAACGTGCCGCACCTCGCCGATGTCGAATTGCTGATGCGCATTCTCGGCAATCACGGCGTCGACGTCGCCGTCAACGGCCGCCGCGAGCGGCAGGAAGATTCCTACGCCCGCACGATCCATTTCACCTGCCGCACCATCGTCGATACGACCGCTCCTTATGAGTTGGTCTCGAAGATGCGCGCCTCCTTCTGGGTCATCGGCCCGCTTCTGGCCCGTGAAGGCCATTGCCGCGTGTCGCTGCCCGGCGGCTGCGCCATCGGCACGCGTCCGGTCGATCTTTTCATCGACGGCTTGACCGCACTTGGTGCGACGATGGAAATCGATGGCGGTTATATCAACGCCAAGGCACCGCAGGGTGGCCTCATCGGCACGCACTATACGTTCCCGAAAGTGTCGGTTGGCGCGACGCATGTGCTTATGATGGCCGCAACGCTTGCCCGCGGCACGACCGTAATCGGCAATGCCGCACGCGAGCCCGAAGTCGTCGATCTCGCCAACTGCCTGAACGCCATGGGCGCGAAAATTTCCGGCGCAGGCACCTCCACAATCACGATCGAAGGCGTCACCTCGCTCTCAGGCGCGCGCCACCGCGTCCTGCCTGACCGCATCGAGACCGGCACATATGCCATGGCCGTCGCCATGGCTGGCGGCGATGTCGTGCTTGAAAATACCGATATTGCCCTGTTGGAAACGGCGCTGGAAACCCTGCGCCGCGCCGGTGCGGACATCTCATCGACCAACAACGGCATGCGCATCAAGCGCAATGGTGCCGGTATTCAGCCGGTCGATATCGTCACCGATCCCTTCCCGGGCTTCCCGACCGACCTGCAAGCGCAGTTCATGGCGCTGATGACCCGCTCTACCGGCATCTCGCACGTCACGGAAACCATCTTCGAAAATCGCTTCATGCATGTGCAGGAACTTGCCCGCCTCGGCGCGAAGATCTCGCTGTCGGGCCAGACGGCCAAGATCGAAGGTGTCCAGCGGCTGAAGGGGGCGCCGGTCATGGCGACCGATCTTCGTGCCTCCGTTTCCCTCGTCATTGCTGGCCTTGCCGCCGAAGGCGAAACCATGGTTTCCCGTGTTTATCACCTCGATCGCGGCTTTGAGCGGCTGGAAGAAAAGCTGACCCGCTGCGGCGCCATCGTCGAACGCGTCAGCGAGTAAGAAAAGCGCACTTATGCGCCCTTTATCCTGGTTGCGTATTTGGCCGTCGCGCCTTATTTCCCTTGTCTGACGGATCGCCGCAGTTGCGGCAGAAAGACATGGGATAGAGGCTGGATGACCGACCTGAAGCTTGTTGCGCTCGATGCCGAGGACCTGGCGGTCATTTCCGCGCATGTACAGGACAGCGTCTTCAAGGTGGCCGATATCGACTGGTCGCCGCGCGACAAGCAGTTTGCGCTCGCTGCCAACCGTTTCGTCTGGGAGGAGGCGGCCCGCAAGCGCAGGGGTTTCGAACGCCGCCGTGCTGCCCTCGTCTTCAAGCGTGTGCTTTCTGTCCGGTCGATCGGCATCGATCGCTCGCGGCGCGACGATGTGCTGTCGCTGCTCGCCTTGCGTTTCGAGCAGAAGGGCGACGGGCCGGAAGGCACGCTCGAGCTTTCGCTCTCAGGCACGGCCTCGATCGTCCTCGATGTCGAATGTATCGAGGTGCAGCTTGCCGATATCGGCGGCGCCTGGGAAACGGGCTCCAGGCCGCGCCACCCCGGCACCTGAGCGCAACAGTTTCGAGTAAAGAAGGAATTCCTGCCTTGGCAATCTGGCTCAATCAGACATCCGACGATTTCGAGCTGCGCTTCGCGGCATTTCTGACCACCAAGCGCGAGATCTCCGAAGACGTCAACAATGTCGTGCGCGCCATCATCGATGATGTGCGCGCGCGCGGCGATGTCGCTCT
The DNA here is from genome assembly GCF_014193935.1 of Rhizobium sp. BK377. NCBI lineage: Bacteria > Pseudomonadati > Pseudomonadota > Alphaproteobacteria > Hyphomicrobiales > Rhizobiaceae > Rhizobium > Rhizobium sp. BK377. The sequence goes on along the minus strand of NZ_JACIAC010000001.1, from coordinate 1,187,565 downwards.
GGCGGAATATTCTAAGAAGTTCGACAGCATCGATTATGCCACCGTGCCGATGCGCGTGAGCGAAGAAGAAATCGAGAAAGCCGTCGAGGTTACCCCATCCGAAGTCCTCGGCGCGCTGAAGGTCGCCGCACTCCGCATCGAATCCCACCACCGCCGACAGCTCCCGAAGGATGATATCTACGAGGACGCCATGGGTGTTGGGCTCGGCTCGCGCTGGACGGCAATCGAAGCTGTCGGCCTCTATGTGCCCGGCGGCACGGCGAGCTATCCGAGTTCGGTCTTGATGAATGCCGTACCGGCAAAGGTTGCAGGGGTCGATCGCATCGTTATCGCCGTGCCGGCAACGGGCGGTTCGGTCAATCCGGCGGTGCTGGCCGCGGCCAGACTTGCCGGCGTCAATGAAATCTACCGCGTTGGCGGTGCGCAGGCGATTGCTGCCCTTGCCTATGGCACGGAGACGATCGCCCCGGTTGCCAAGATTACCGGCCCAGGCAATGCCTATGTCGCCGCCGCCAAGCGGCAGGTCTTCGGCACCGTCGGTATTGACATGATCGCCGGCCCCTCTGAAGTGCTCGTCATCGCCGACAAGGACAACAATCCCGACTGGGTCGCCGCCGATCTGCTCGCCCAGGCAGAGCACGACGAGAGCTCTCAGGCGATCCTGATCACCGACGACGAGGACTTCGGCAAGGCTGTGGAAGCAGCCGTCGAGCGGCAGCTGAAAACGCTGAATCGTGCGGAAACCGCCGCCGCCAGCTGGCGCGATTTTGGCGCAATCATCCTTGTCTCCGATCTCAAGGATGCCATTCCGCTTGCAAACCGTATCGCCGCCGAACATCTGGAACTCGCCGTCGCCGATCCCGATCTCTTCGTGGACAAGATCCGTAACGCCGGTGCCATCTTCATCGGCGCCCATACGCCCGAAGTGATCGGCGACTATGTCGGCGGCTCCAACCACGTGCTGCCGACCGCGCGCTCGGCCCGCTTTTCCTCCGGCCTTTCGGTTCTCGATTTCGTCAAGCGCACATCGATCCTGCGGCTTGGCCCGCAGCAGCTTCGCGACCTCGGCCCGGCAGCGATTGCATTGGCCGTTTCCGAAGGCCTCGATGCCCATGCGCGATCGGTCGCGATCCGCCTGAACCTCGAAAGGTGAGGGAATGGCGAAGGACGGCTTCCGGCTCTGCGACGTTGTCCTTGACGATACGATCGGCCGTTCGACGCCTGATGTCGAGCATGAGCGGGCGGTGGCGATCTTCGACCTGATCGAGGAGAATTCTTTCACACCCGTCGGCCATGCCGGCGGGCCTTACCGACTGAACATTTCGCTGGTCGATTCCAAGCTGGTCTTTTCCATAACCACCGAAAAGGGCGAGGATGTCGCAACGCATATCCTGTCGCTGACGCCCTTCCGGCGGATCGTGAAGGACTATTTCATGATCTGCGAGAGCTACTATGAAGCGATCCGCTCCGCCTCGCCGAGCCGCATCGAGGCAATCGATATGGGGCGACGCGGCATTCACAATGAAGGCTCGCAGACGCTGAAGGATCGTCTCTCGGGCAAGATCGATGTCGATTTCGACACCGCCCGGCGTCTCTTCACGCTGGTCTGCGTGCTCTATTGGCGCGGATGACGGCGATGGAGCCGCATATCGAAACGCAGGACGGAAAGCGGCCGGGCGCCATCCTCTTCATGTGCGGGCTGAATGTCATCCGCTCGCCGATGGCGGAAGTGATAGCCCGTAGCATTCTGCCAGGTAATACCTATATAAGGTCCGCGGGCGTCCGCGCCGGTGAACGCGATCCTTTCGTCGATGTCGTGCTGGAGGAAATCGGCCTGTCGCTCGGCCGCCGACAGCCGCAGACGCTGGACGAGCTCGAGGACGATTATTTCGACCTCATCATCACGCTCTCGCCGCAGGCCCATCACGCAGCGCTCGAGTTGACACGGTCCAGCGCTGTTGATGTCGTCTATTGGCCGACGATGGATCCGACAGTGGCGACCGGAACGCGCGAGCAGATACTGGATAGCTATCGCGGGGTTCGAGATCATATGACCGACCTTATCGAAAGCCGGCTGCTCAAGAGAAATGGCATCGCCGCGCAATCGGCATGAAACAAAAGATGGAAAGCCCGATCTACGAGGTTCACAAATCCCCGTTGATTGTGTAGTTTCCGCGCAAATTTTGAGGCGCCCAGCGCCGCTTTGCCAACATACAGGAAGAAAACCCTTATATGCCGAAAGAAGAAGTCCTCGAATTCCCGGGTATCGTGACCGAACTTCTGCCGAACGCGACGTTCCGTGTGAAGCTCGAAAACGAGCATGAGATCATTGCCCACACCGCCGGCCGTATGCGCAAGAACCGCATCCGCGTTCTCGCCGGCGACAAGGTTCTGGTCGAAATGACGCCCTACGACCTGACGAAGGGCCGCATCACCTACCGCTTCAAGTAAGCTTGGTCTGGGAAGCTCTCCGGAGCTTCCGCTCCCGCCTGCCGATGGTCGAGGTTCCATGGCGCTGAAATACAAGCTCATTCTGGCCTCGGGCTCGCCCCGCCGCGTCGATCTGCTAAATCAGGCCGGCATCGAGCCTTCGCGCCTGATGCCGATGGATATCGACGAGACGCCGAAGAAATCGGAGCATCCGCGCTCGCTCGCCCGCCGCCTCTCTGGCGAAAAGGCGGAAGCGGCACTTGCCGCCATCAAGGGCGACATCACCTGGAAGGGCAGCTATATCCTCTCCGCCGATACTGTCGTCGCTGTCGGTCGCCGCATCCTCGGCAAAGCGGAATTCGCCGATGAGGCATCGAACTCCCTGCACCTGCTCTCCGGCCGCAACCATATGGTCTATACGGGCATCTGCCTGATCACGCCTGATCGGAAAGTGCGCCAAAAAATTGTCGAGACCAAGGTGCGCTTCAAGCGTCTGTCGAGTTTCGAGATCGAAAACTACATCGCCTCGGGCCAGTGGCGCGGCAAAGCCGGTGCCTATGGCGTCCAAGGGCTGGCGGGCACCTTTGTACAGAAAATGGTCGGATCCTACACGAATGTCGTAGGGCTGCCGCTTTACGAAACCATTCTGCTGTTGACCGGCGAGGGCTTCGATGTCCACAGCCGTTGGCCCGAAGGCTGATCTCCCGCAAGGAGCAAACCATGTCTGATGAAATGAAAACCGGCGGCAAGGTTGAGCCGTTGCGCAAGACACGTCCTTGCCCGGAATGCGGCAAACCGTCGAACCGCGAACACTATCCCTTCTGCTCCAACCGCTGCCGCGAAGTGGACCTGTCGCGCTGGCTGACGGGGTCCTACGCCATTCCCGTGGCAGATGATGAGACGAAGGCGGATTATCCCGACGAGGAAAGCTAGGTTTTCCACCGCGAAGCCCTTATTTTTCCTCGCAAATCACCAAAGTCAGCAAGACCGTCAAAAAACTATCATTTGATGCTTGCCATGGGCGAACAAGATGCTATAACCCCGCTCGCTTCCGGGGCGCACCAAGGCCTCGACATTCTAAAAGGGGAATGTTTTCGTGAAGCAGGTTAGCCCAGGTAGCTCAGTTGGTAGAGCAGCGGATTGAAAATCCGCGTGTCACTGGTTCGATTCCGGTCCTGGGCACCATTTTGCTTTCACTCCATAATTAGCAAACTTTTGACCTCCCCAGCCCGCGAAATTGGGGTGTGTGGTAGCACACTGGTAGCGGCGATCTGGTAGCGACGGGTCGAAAACAGTCGGCCCGCTCGATCGCGGCGAGTAACGCGTGCACGTCCCTTACATATTCGTCTATCCGGCCCGCAAAATGGTCAGGCTCGGGCTCTGCAACATGGGAGAGGGCTTAATCTTTCGCTTGTATGAAGCGGCGTGAAGGCGCGCACTCATGACCGCGCAGCGCGATCCTCCGGCGTTGCATTCCGTAGAAACTCGCCAGTGGAGCCGGAAATTTTCACTCGATCTATACCAGTGGCGGAACCTCCCGCCGCCGTCACCGTTTATGCCGAATGGCCCGGCAAGCATTCTGGAAAGGTTACCTCAAACTCTCTCTTGTCACCGCGTCCGTTTCCCTGACGCCGGCGACGACGGAGTCGAGCAAGGTGCGGTTTCATGTGCTGAATCGCGCGACGAAAAACCGTGTCGAAAGCCGCTATGTCGATAGTGTCACGCACAAGCCCGTTGCCGAGAAGGATCAGGTGAAAGGCTATCCGCGTGGCGAGGATGATTATGTTCTGCTGGAGGACGAGGAGATCGAAGAGGTGGGGCTGGAAAGCACCCGCACCATCGATATCGACAGCTTCGTGCCGCGTGGTTCGATCGACTGGATCTGGTACGACAAGCCGCATTTCCTGGCGCCGGAAGACAAGGTCGGCACGGAAGCATTCTGCGTAATCCGGGAAGCCATGCGGGCCAATGATGTGGTCGGCATCGCCCGGCTGGTGCTCTATAGGCGCGAGCGGGCCGTGCTGCTGGAACCGTTAGACAAGGGCATAGTTCTCTGGACCCTGCGCTACGGTGACGAGGTGCGCGAACCGACCGCCGAACTCGACATGAAGGCAAAGGTCGACAGTGATTTGCTGGCTTTGATGAAGAAGCTGGTCAAGGAAGAAACGAAGGAATGGGACCCTTCGATGGTACAGGATCCGGTTCAGAAGCGGCTGAAGGCCTTGATCCGGGGCAAGGAAAAGAGCCTCAAGAAGGCTGCTCCGGCCCGCAAGCCGGCGCCGGTAAAATCGACCGGCAATGTCATCAACATCATGGATGCGCTGAAGAAGAGCCTTGCGGCCGAAAGTGGTCGCGGGAAGTCGCGGTAGTTCTAAAGGCTTCTCCCTACAAGGGGAGCGTCTTTCAAGAGCCTATCTCTTCCGCTTCTGCAACGGCTTGGCTGCTGCAAAGAACCCATCCCATGGATCCTTGCTGAGTGCATCGAGGCGCGCCGGCGTATTATCGACGGTGAAATAAGCAGGGCCGATTTCGGTTGTCAGCTCACTCCATTCCAGCGGCATCGAGACGGCGGCACCTGGCCGGGCGCGCGTGGAATAGGCAGCAACAGCAGTGTTGCCGCGGCCGTTCCGGAGGTAGTCGATGAAGATCTTGCCGCTGCGCTTCGCCTTGGTTGCGGTTGCAAGATAGCGGTCGGGGTCATCTTTCGACATGCTGTCGGCCAGCCACTTCGCAAAGCCTTTCACATCCACCCAGCCGGCCTTCGGCTCAAGCGGCGTCACCACATGCAGGCCTTTGCCGCCGGAAGTCTTGACGAATGCCGCAAGGCCCTCGCCCTCTATACGCTCCTTCAGTTCGTAAGCTGCCGCTATCACATTTTCCCATGGCACATCCTCGCCGGGGTCGAGGTCCATGGTGATCATGTCGGGCTTTTCCCAATTGTTTGTGGTCGTGCCCCAGGGATGGATTTCCAGCACCGCCGATTGCACCAGCGCTACGACGCCATCGAAATCGGTAACGCGCAGCAGCTTCTCGCCGCCCTTGTCTTTGGGATCCGTGATTTGCTCGATATGTTCGTTCATGCCTTTCCAGGCGTGCTTCTGGAAAAACCGCTGGTGGCCGGAAATCCCATCAGGCAGGCGCAGCAGAGCAAGCGGCCGGTTGACGACATAAGGTGCCATGAAACGCCAGACCTGCGCATAGTAATTGGCGAGACCTTCCTTGGTGACGCCCTCGTCCGGCCAATAGATGCGGTCGGGATGGGTCAGCTGGACTGCCGATTTCGGCAGGTTTTTGGCGGTTGTCTTTTCCATCTCGCGCACAACGTCCTTTGCCGGCTTGTCCTCCCGCAGTCCGCGAAAGGCCGCGTGGCGCAGATTACCATCCGCCGACCATGCGCGGAACTCCACTTCGGCAACGAGCTGCGGCTTGACATAGCGCAAGCCTCGCCGCTCCTCGGCGGTCAGCTTGTCGTCGAAGGAGTTTTGCTTCATCTCCATTGCCGACAACCGCTCGTAAAGCATCTGTGCCGTCGCGACAGTGTAACCAGTGCCGACGCGGCCGACATGCTTCAGCGCGCCGTCCTCGTAATAACCCATGGCGAGCGAGCCGATAGCATTCTTCATAGCGGTCGACGGTACGTAGCCACCAATGACGAATTCCTGCCGCTGCGAGCATTTTGACTTGATCCATTCGCCGTTGCGGCCGGAGACATATTTGCTGTCGCTCAGCTTGGAGACGACGCCTTCGAGGCTGAGCCGGCAGGCATGGTTCAACACGAGACCGCCGTTCTCATTGAAGTGCGTGCTATAGCGCAGTTTGTCGCTATTTTCCGGAATTAGCTTCTCCAGCAGATGTTTGCGTTCGAGAAGACTTACGTTGAGCAGGCTATATCCATCGAGATGGATGAGGTCGAAAGCATAGAAGACGAAGCGGTCGTAACGGCCTTCACTGAGATCATGCTGCAGGGCGGAGAAATCCGATGCGCCGGTATCGCGCTCCACAACGAGTTCACCATCGATGACGGCCGTTTCAACAGGCAAGGAAGCGAAGGCATCAACGACGTCCTTGCCGAATTTCTCTGTCCAGTCCAGACCTCCGCGTGTCAGCATCCTCACGCGCCCGTCCTCGATCTTCACCTGCAGCCGGTAGCCGTCGAACTTGATCTCGTGGATCCAGCGTTCGCCGGCCGGTGGCTTGGGCTTCAGCTTGGCAAGCTCCGGCTCGATGAAGTCGGGCATGGCTGCCTTTTTCGCGCCTTTCGGCCAATCCCGCTGCGAGGCAGGGGCCTTTGCCTTCCGAGCTGGCGCCTTGGTCTTTACGGCAACGGCCTTGCCGCCCTGAGGTTTGGATTGCCAGGTTGCGTCAGGGTTTTCGGCGACCTCTTCCAGCTCGCGGCCGGTTTTGGCTGATTCCGGACGCTCTTTGAGGATATCCGGTGCACCCTCATGCCGGGCCTCTTCGTCATCGCCTTTGATCAGCAGCCAGTTCTCGCGCTTCTCGCCCGGCTTTCCGTGCATGCGCACCAGATGCCAACGCCCCTTCAGTTTTTCGCCGTCGAGTTCGAATTCCATATGCCCCTTGCGGTAGGCCCTGTGCGGATCACCAAGCGGCGTCCAGGTACCGCGGTCCCAGACGATCACGGTGCCGCCGCCGTACTGGCCCTTCGGAATGATACCTTCGAAATCGCCATAGGACAGAGGATGGTCTTCGACGTGGACAGCGAGGCGCTTATCTTCAGGATTGAGGCTTGGGCCTTTTGTAACGGCCCAACTTTTCAACACGCCGTCCATCTCCAGCCGAAAATCGTAATGCAGCCGTGTGGCGTCGTGCTTTTGAATGACGAAACTGTTGCCCTTCACTCGGGCTGGCTTACCGCGCGGCTCCGGCGTGATCTTGAAATCGCGTTTCGCCTGATACGTCTCGAGCGCCATGATCAGCTCGCCTTTCTGCTGCTTCTATCGGAGGTTTTGCGCGGGGCAGGCTTTTTCGCCGGTGCCTTTCCGCCCATTTTCGCACTTTGGCGCAGCGCCTCCATGAGGTCGACCACCTTGTTCTCCGGCTCGCGCTTGCGTTTCGGCGGCGCGCGGCCTTCGATCTTGGCTTTCACCAGTTCGACGAGTGCCGCCTCGTACCGGTCGTGATATCCGCTCGGGTCGAAGCTGCCCTGTTTGGTGGCAATGATATGCCCGGCGAGCTCCAGCATCTCCTTGTCGAATTTGATATCGGGAATGTCCTTGAAGACGGAGCCTGCTGAGCGCACCTCATAGTCGAAGTTCAGCATGGTCGCGATGATGTGGTCGTCATGCGCGCGGATGAGCAATGTACGGTTGCGTCGGAAAAGCACGGCTTCGGCAAGGGCTACGACTTTACCATCGAGCATGCCTCTGGCAATCAACGCGAGGGCTTCCGCATCGTGCTCGTCGACCGGCGCCAGATAGTAAGGGCGGTCGAAATAGAGCTTGTCGATCTCATCGCAGGGAATGAAGCCCTGCACATTCAGCACCTTGTCGCTTTCCGGCGTGATCTCGGCAATTTCGTCGCCTTCGATGAGGATGTAGTCGCCGCTCTCCATCCTGTAGCCCTTGACCTGGTCGTCGCGCTCTACCGGCTTGCCGGTTTCGCTATCGACGAACCGCCGCTCGACACGATGGCCGCTCCTGCGGTTGATGATATTGAAAGAGACGCGGTCGGAAGAGGAGACGGCCGTATAAAGGCCGACGGCGCAAGCGAGGTCGCCGATCTTCAGATGGCCCTTCCAGCTTGCGCGTGCCGCCATCGCCTCCTCCGTTCAGAGCCTGCTGTTGCCTTTGTCGGTTTCGATCTGTTGGAATTTCCAGCCGCTTCCATCCGGCGCCGGATAGGCGAGCAGCGCATCGCCGTTACCGATCTTCTGGCGCGCGGCTGCGTTTCTTGCGCGATCCATCGCCTGTTCTGCCGTGGCGTAGGGTTCGGACAACGTGTCGCCGAGCTTGTAGGCCCAGCCACTGTCATGCGGAACGATCTGATAAGTGATGTCGGCCATGTGCTTTCCTCCTTGTCAGCCGTTTTGGTCATTCATTGCCGAGGCGAGCGGCTGCGCCGCTCGTCGAGCGCGATGATCTTTTCAAGCGATGCGATATTCTCGCTGGTCACGACAGGAACCGGATCGGCGGCGATCGCTTCCAGTACTTCTTTGGACACTGCACCGTTGCGGATTGCCCATTCCAACGTCTCGCGTGTCTCCCGCTCGGCCTTGAGCTGCGCATAGAGCGCGACGATCAGCCGGTCGCGAACATCCATATTTTTGTGCTTGCGGTCGATGTGACGGACATTGGGCATGAGAAATCGTGCCTCTTCATGAGGTCGCTTCTGGAAAAAACTGCTGAGGGGTAGAAAGGTTCCGTTCGGCAGCGCTCAGCGGAATCAGATCACCACATTGCGGCTTTGAGCTGCAGACACTATTTGAAAGCTATATTCGACAGAGGATTTAAAAATGGCCGATCTCAAGGCTCGTCTCCGTCCCACCGGTGCAAATGCCGTTCTTGGCCGTACCGGTTTCCCGCATGTCACGTCGGTCACCGGCGGCGAGATCGATATCGTCACCAGCCCGTCACAGCCGGGCTTCAACCCGCTCGATCTGCTTTATTCCTCGCTTTCGGCCTGTCTCGTGCTGAGTGCCCGCATGGCGGCGAGCCAGCTCGGCATTCTCGACAAGATCACCGAGATCACCGCCGATGTAACCGGGGAGAAAGCGGCGGAAGGGCTGTCGCGCGTCGCGACATTCAACATCATCTTCTCCATCAAAGGCGATATCGACGAGGAAACGCGACGCAAGATTGCACATATGGCCGAAGACGAGATTTGCACGGTCAGCAACACCATCAGAGGCACCCCGGGATTCGCAACTACGATCTCCGGCTGATCGGATTGTCCGGTTCAGCATAAAAATTATAGACAATAAGCCCGGAGCATTGCGTGGCCCTCATGCTCAACCTATGCTCCGGCATCGATTGAAATGACGCCGGCTGAGATGCAGTTCCAGACAGAATCTTCGACCGAACAGAAATCGCAGCGGCCGCTTGTCGCCATCATCGGAGGCGGCGTTTCCGGGGCAGGTGTCGCCTATCATTTGCTGAAGCTCGCCGGCAACGATGCACCAGATATCGTGGTCTTCGAGCCACGCCCGATGCTCGGCCGTGGTCTTGCCTATGACACCGTGGATCCGGCGCACCGCATCAATGTGCCGGCCGCCAAGATGAGCCTGCAGCCGGATGATGTAGAAGAGTTCCAACGCTGGATCGAGGCGAACAATGCCGTGCGCGACGATCCCGAAGCCGCACGCGAGAACGGCCAGCTTTTCCCGCGCCGGCGCGTGTTCGGCGATTATGTCGGCTCGCTTCTGCAGCCCTTCCTGAAGTCGGGCGCCATCACTCATCGCCGCGCCACGGTGACCGCCATCCGTCGCAAGCGTGATGGCTGGGTGATCTCCGACGACAAGGGCGGACTGACGGAGGCCGATATCGTCGCCGTCGCCACCAGCCATCCGCCGCCGGTGGCGCCTGGCAGGCTGGCGGCCACTCTTGGCGATCATCCGCGCTTCATTGCCGATACTACGAAACCGGGCGCCCTCGAGGTCGTGCGGCCGCAGGATAGGGTTCTGGTCATCGGCAACGGGCTGACGGCAGCAGACGTGATTGCGTCGCTTGCGCGAAACGGCCACGAAGGTCCGATTGTCGCGATTTCCCGCCGCGGCCTGCGCTCTCGCGGCCATGCTGCGGCTCCGCAGGAGCCCTTCGGCGATTTCATCGCCGATCCCGCATCCTCGGCAGTCGCGCTGTTGCGTAAGATTCGGGCGACCATTCGCCAGGCAGCCGAGCAGGGCTTGAGCTGGCATGCCGTCATCGATCAGGTGCGCTCCCAGGGACACGATCTCTGGCGAACTTTACCGGTCGCGGAGCGGCGGCGCGTCGTCCGGCATCTCAGGCCCTATTGGGATGTTCATCGTTTCCGCATCGCTCCGCAAGTGGAGGCAGTGCTCGACGCTGCAATTGAAGCTCGCCGGCTGGAAGTGCTTGCGGGGTCCGTTGCCCATGCCAAGGTCGAGGGTGAAACGATCCACGTTATGCTGCAGCCGCGGCATGCCGGCGAAAGATTGGAACGGACGTTCGATGCCGTCGTCGTCACAACCGGTCCCGCACATGGCGGTATTTTGCAGACGCAGCCCTGGCTCGGTGAACTCGGGCGCGAAGGCTATCTCGTCCTGGATCCGACCGGTCTCGGACTTGCTTGCTCCGAGCGCTCCGAAGCAATCGGAGCGAATGGTCAGGTGATCCCTTCTTTGCTCATTTCCGGTCCGCTTGCACGCGGCACCTTCGGTGAATTGATGGGATTGCCGCAGATCACGGAACATACGGTCTTCGTTGCTCGCGAGATCGCCGAAAAGCTGAAAGAGGCAGCCACGAGATAGTTCGCGGCTCTATTTTCCATCGGCCTGTCGTTCTCTGACTGTCATCGAGGCCCCGCTTCTGATACTCGCAGCGTGTCGCGGCTTGCAGGGTGAGCCGCACAGAAAGCCTCGAGATCATGTCGCAAGCCTCTTCTTCCGTTTCCGAAAGCTCTTCTTCCAGCCGTCTTCCGCTTGTCGCCCTCATTATCGGCGGCGCGGCGATCGGCGGATCGCCGATCTTCGTGCGGCTTTCCGAGGTCGGGCCGATGGCAACAGCCTTCTGGCGAGTGGCGCTGGCACTGATCCCGATCTTTATCTTCTCGCTTTTGCGCAAGGATAATACCGGCCCCAGGCCGAAGAGCCTGGCCGATTATGGGATGTTGATCCTGCCTGGCGCCGTGCTGGCGCTTGATCTGTCAGCCTGGCATCTGTCGATCACCATGACCTCGGTTGCCAACGCGACATTGCTCGCAAACCTTGCACCGGTCTTCGTCACCGCCATCGGCTTTCTGTTCTTCGGGGCCAAGGTTACCCGCGTCTTCCTGCTCGGCCTCGTCCTGGCATTGGCCGGCGTGGTTGTGCTGAAGGGCGGGCCTGCTGCCTTTGGAAATGGCGATCTGCGCGGTGATGGCGTCGCCATGATCGCCGCCGTCTTCTACGCCTGCTATATCCTGGCGATCGGTGCGTTGCGCAGCCGTTTCGATACGATCCGTATTATGCTATGGAGCACGGCCTCTGCCGCAGTCGGCGTCTTCCCGCTCGCGTTTTTCTTCGAAGGCCACATGCTGCCGGCAAGCCTTTACGGCTGGTCGGTGGTATCAGGCCTTGCCTTCGTCAGCCATGCGGGCGGGCAAGTGGCGATCGCCTATGCGCTTGCCTATCTGCCGGCCGCCTTCTCCTCGCTGACGCTGCTTCTCCAGCCGGTTGTCGCGGCCATTCTCGCCTGGGCGCTGCTCAATGAATCCATCACGGCAATGCAGGCCTTGGGCGGCCTGATCGTTCTTGCCGGCATCATGATCGCAAGACGGGGATAGCTTCGCTTAAGGAAGCTTGACCATTGGCTGCTAGACTGTCCCGGAGTATGTCTTGTACAGGATGCCGGTTTTGCAAGGCTCGATGCCATCGATCGCGATGCTCCGCCAACGCTTGGTGCGGTCCCGGCGTCATGCCCGGACAGCTTCCACTGGTAGGCTATTGGGTTTCTTGCAGTTTGCTTTCTTGCAGCAGCCATTTCTGAATGATTGGCACGTCGGCGTCGCTCAGATCGTGACCGCCGGGGATGACGTCGGAATCGACGGTTGCCCCCGACGTCTTCAGCCGCTCTTCCAGCTCACCGGCATATTTGCCATATGCATCCATCTTGCCGCTGATGACGAGCAGGTCCGTGCCCTTCAGATCGGCATGCGGATAGGTGCTGAGGACCGGCATGGAGCGCAGCAACACCGCCTTATGAATGAGGTTTGGGTGAAGGTAGAGCAGTGAATTCAGTAAGTTAGCGCCATTCGAGTAGCCGACATAGACGACCTTCTTTGGATCGAGACCGTAGGATTTGACCGCGCCTTCGATGAAGGCAGCGAAGGCTTCGGCCTCGTTCTTGATGTCGTCCTGGTCGAAGGAGAAAGGCGTGAGGCGCTTGTACCAGCGCGGAAAGCCTTCCTCGGTCGCGCGGCCACGCACGCCGAGAAGGGTGGCGCGTGGAGCGACTTTGTTCAGCAGCGGCATCAGCGTCGTTTCGTTCCCCCCGGAGCCGTGCAGCAGTACAAAGACGCTGCCGTCTGGATCCGGCGGCGTATAGAAACGATGGACGAAAGGCAGCTCGCGATAATTGACGCGCGGCTGGCCGGGCATGGAAAACTGCGGCAGCACGACCTTCAATTCGCTGAGATTGGTGATCGAATCCTTTGGCGGGATGAAAAGCTTGCTTCCAAGTGTGGCCTGCGGCTCATCCACCAGCATGCCCGGCTGGTTGGTAGCAAGTTCTATGAGCGTGCCGCCGGGCTCGCGGGCATAGAGTGAGCGGAAGTACTTGCGATCGTGCAGATTGGTTGCCGAGGCATTTTCCTTTTCGAGCGCCCTGTGAACGGCAAGCACGGCATCGTCGTCATCTGCGCGGAAGGCGATATGGTCTACCGTGCCGGTACCTGGCGCACCGGACCAGAAGCCACGCGCATCGCGCACATCGATGATGTCTCCGGACTGCGAGACGAGGCGGTCGATCGTGCCGCGATTTGCCTGGAACCTGTAGCCGAAATGGCTCTCGATGAAATGGCGGCTTTCGGAGGGCTTTTCGGTGAGCATGGTCGCGCCACGTACGCGCTGCACGGCGTGTTCGATCGGCACATCGCCGCCCTTCCAGACGGCCGTCGATTTCAGATCCTTGGTGCCGGCAAGCTTGACGATGACATTGTCGGGGTCCTTCAGCCGCAGTACCGGTTCGCCGAATTCATCCGCGGGGCCTTCCGAGCGGAAGCCGAAGCGCATCGCACGCGTCAGCCAGTAACCGATACTGGTCGGATCGATCGCCAGAGACATTTCGCTGATCTGGCCGTAGCCAGCCCGGCCGGGTGCCCCGTCCTCCCAAACGAGGAAGGTGACGAGCGAGCCCGGATTGCCCTCGGCGTCGCCGTAGAAGAGATGAAGCTGCGTGGCGTCCTCGAAACCGGCCGTCTGTTTGACGAGCCGCATGCCGAGGAATCCGGCGTAGAAATCTACGTTCGCCTGCACCTTGCGGGTGATCAGCGTGATATGGTGTATGCCTGAAGCCATGGATGAAAGCCCGAATTGAAAAGGCGAGGCCAGGAGCGCGAGGATAAGGGTCGTTGCTAGCATCATACCGTTGCCAATGGCCTTTTCTCTAATTTTGTTCCGCAAAAAGCACAAGTGCGTCGCCGTGCGGCACGAGTTCCAGCGTCTCGACCTCCTCCAATGCTTCTTCAAGTTGTTGCAGCGTTGCCGGCTTGACCATATAGGCGAGCGCGCCGAGGTCTTTTGCCCGTTGCATGTCGCTTTCGTCGCTGGATGTGCTGAGCACACAGACGGGAATCTGGTTCAGCCGCCGGTCGGCCGAGAGCGCACTCAGCACTTCGAAACCATCCATGATAGGCATGTTGATGTCGAGCAGCATCAGGTCGATCTGCGGCTCGCCCGGGACGCCGACACGCTGCTCCAGAAGCCGCATCGCCTCCCGGCCGTTGGTCGCCACATGCAGATTGAAATTCACCTTCTCGCGCCGCATCAACTTGATCTTCAGAAGCTGGATATCTGCCGGGCTGTCTTCCACCAGCAACACTTCGGCGAGCCTGCCGCGGCTCTCGTTCGCATGGTCGGATGCTTTTGCCGTCTGCGGCTGTCCGCGGATGACCGGCTGATCGCTTGATATTTTAGCGAGCGGTAGTTCGAGCAGGAAGGTCGCACCCCTTCCGTTCTTCGCCTCGCACCAGATCGACCCGCCATGCAGCTGCGCGATGCGGCGGCATATGGCAAGCCCGAGCCCTGTGCCTTCGATGCCGCGGCCGACGAGGCGTTTGAAGGGTTGAAAGATGAGCTCGCGATGATCGGGATCGATGCCCGGCCCGTTGTCGCCGACCGTCAGACGGCATATCCCCTTGTCTGCTATGGCCGAAATGCGTACTTCGGGAACGGCATCCTCACAATAGCGGATCGCGTTGGAAACGAGGTTCTGTAGAAGCTGAATCAGCAGCGTCGCGTCGCCCATAACCTCCGGCAGCGGGCCTCGGGTGATGACCGCCTGCCGACTTTGGATCTGCTGATGCAGGTTGTGCTCCACCCGATCGAGCACGGCAGACAGCGGCACCGGCCTGAGCTCAAGCTCGCTCGAAACCTCCAGTCTCGTAAAGCCGGAGACCTTGACGATCAGGTCTTCCATGTGGTCGGCGGCGCTCAGTATATAATCGAGAAGCTCACGGTCCTCGGCCGGCAGTTCGGCTGAGCTGTGCAGGATGCGGCTGAAGGATTTGATCGTTCGCAGCGGCTCTTTGAGATCATGCGCCATGGCGCGGGTGAAGATTTCGAGCGATTGCCGCTTCTGCTCGATCTTTGCTTCCAGTGCACCATGCATCATGGCGTTCTGGATGCAGCGATGCAGTGTCTCCGGCGATAGCGCATCCTTGGTGAGATAGTCGCGCGCGCCGCTTTTCATCACTTCCACGGCGACGGTCTCATTGCCCTGGCCGGTCAGCATCACTACATTGGCGGCCCCATTTTGGGCGAGGATTTCCGAGAGCACGCCAAGACCGTCACGGCCGGGAAGCGAATAGTCGAGCAAGATGCAGTGAGGGTGCCTCTGGCTGTTGAGGGCGAGACCCTCGTCACCGCTCTCGGCCTCGATCACGGTATAGTTCGTGCCGGGGACCCGCGCCAGCATGCGTCTATAGACTTCCCGGTCGTCTATGTTGTCGTCGATGATGAGAACGCAACAGTTTTCCGCCAAATGTCAGTCCTCTAAAGGCAGGATTGCGATTTCGAACCAATATTCCTTGAGCCGCTGGATAGCGGCGAACAATCCGTCGAGATCGACCGGCTTCTGTACATAGGTGTTGGCACCGAGCGTATAGCAGCCCTCGATGTCGCGCTCGTCGTCCGATGTCGTGAGGATCACGACGGGGATCTTGCGCCAATGCACGTTGGACTTGATCGCCTCGAGGGTCTTGCGCCCGTCGAGGCCGGGCATATTGAGGTCAAGCAGGATGAGGCCGGGCTTCGGCGTCATGGTGGCGAGTACGTCAAGCGCCTCCTGGCCGGAGGCGGCCCAACGGATGGGGTTGCGCAGATTGGTTCGTTTGAAGGCGCGCATCGTCGCTTCGAAATCGTCCTCGCTATCCTCGACGATGAGGATCGGTTGCATGTCACGCTGCTGCATTCTGGCCCTCACGCTTCCTTCCTAAGGTAAAATAAAACGTCGTGCCGATGCCGACTTGTGACTCCAGCCATATCTCACCATTGTGGCGCCCGATGATCTTGCGCACGAAGGTGAGTCCGGCGCCGGTGCCGTCCTCGGAATCCTGCGATTTTTCAAGCCGTTTGAAAATGCGGAAAATATCCTCGTAGAATTCTTCGGGTATGCCCTTGCCGTTGTCCTTCACGTAGAAGACGTTGCGGGCTGTCATCCCGTCCTTGCCGACATAGCGTTCCAGATAGCCGACGCTGACGAGAGGCAAGGGCTTGTCGTTATATTTGATGGCATTGGTAATGAGATTGCGGAACACCTCGGTAAGGCGAGGTGCATCGCAGACAACCTCCGGCAGCACGCCATCAATGACGATCTTCGCATGCCGCTCCTCCAGAAGGAGCTCCATGGTGGTGGCGACGTCGCGGATGATCGAACCAATGTCGGTTCTTTTGACCGCCAGCTGCTGCCGGCCTATGCGCGAGAAATAGAGAAGATCGTTGACGAGTTTTTCCATGCGTTGACTGAGCCTAACCAGCCGGTTGAGCCTGCGCACACCGTCTTCGTCGAGCTTGTCTTCATAATCTTCCAGGAGGAAGCGGGAATGATTGTGCAGGCCACGCAACGGCTCCTTGAGATCGTGCGAGGCGATATAGGCAAATTCGTCGAGATCGTGGTTGGAGCGCTCGAGATCAGCTGTATAGGCTTCGAGTTGAGCCAGCGTCGTTTTCATCCGCTCCTCCTGGCGCACGCGCTCGCTGATGTCGCGTACTATCCCGACGAAGGTCTTGCTGGAGCCGCCGACGACGGCGCTGACCGACAGGTCGATTGGGAAGACCACACCGTTCTTGCGCCGCCCGGAGACCATGCGCGTGGTGCCGATGATGCGTTCCTCGCCGGTGCGCCGGTAATTGCTGAGATAGGCGTCATGTTCGGAATGATAGGGTTCCGGCATCAGCATCTTGATGTTTCTGCCGATCGCTTCCTGCGGTGTGTAGCCGAACATGGTTTCGGCGGCCGGATTGAAGCTCATGATCCGCCCGGCCTCGTCGATGGCGATCACGGCGTCAGGCGTAGTGCGCACCAGTGCGCTGAAGCGGATGCGCTCGGCTTCCAGATGCTGGCTGTTGCGCATGAAATAGAAGACGAAAATGGCAATCAGCCAGAGCGTCGCTGCCGTGATTGAACGATTGGCAGCTTCCCGCCAGTATTCGTTCTCAGCATGGTTGACGGCGAAAAAGCCAAGCAGGATCAAGAGAGTGCAGACGAACGCGAAGAAAATCGGCGCGTTACGATTTCCGAACCAGAGCGCGGTCAGCACGAGCGGGACATAGAGAATACCGTTTGCCACGCCAAGTGGCGTATAGAGATCGACGATGAGGCTGGTAAAACAGATCGATGCCGGTATCCAGAGGGGGATCTGCGCCCTGTTGGTCGGCAACATCCACCAGGATCTGGCAAGAAGCCCGCACCCGAAAGCTACCAGACCGACGGCCGTAGGAAGAGCCATCGCGGCATAGGGACCCCAGCGATATCCCTGTTCGGCATGGGTGATGTATCCGGCAAGCGCGATCATGCCGAGCGTGATGACGATATAGCTGCTGAGTTCCTGCACGAGCTGGCCGCGTGATCTTCTCCCGTAGAGCGCAAAGAGAATGGAAAGATTGGTGATCAGGAAGATCAGCGCCGTGTTCGGCCCCATGCCGCCGCCGACCTTTTCGACAAAGGTTGGAGAGACGAAAAACTGCGTTAGGAACATATCGACATTATGTATCCTGCGGCCGAGTGTGATGATCTCCATCAGGCGCATGCCGGAAAGCAAGGCGGCCAGGCCGCAAGCAATGACGGGTACGATGCGGTTAGGCTTGCCTGTCTCCATCGATGTGGCTAGCCCGACACCCGACAGCACGAAGCAAATGGCGGTATTGAACGCCATAGACGGAAAGCCGGGTACGATAGAGATGATGATTTCAACCTCCAGCAGCCACCCGGTCAGCGCAGCTAGACCGAGCAAGACCAACAGGTAGCCGATGACGAGCGCGATCACGCGGTAGCGACCGCTTTCCGTCCCGTCTCGTCCTGATGTAACGGCATCCCGCACCTGCACCACCTCTCCGCCGTGTCCTGTAGCAAGCCATCTTTTCCGAATTCGCCGAATACTCAATAGGCAGATTGTTGGGCAAAACATGCTTTTCGACAGCAAACTCTCAAAGGTCGATATCGGATTTTATCAAAGTGGCGTTAATGTCTCAGTGAGGAACAATGCAGAACATCAGAAACAATATCCGGATTGTGGTGCCAAATGCCGATCTTGTTTTACGTCGATGACAGCAAGGATGATCTCTTCTATCTCGACTATATTCGAAGGAAACAGCAGGTGGATGTTGATCTATTCTGCTTTTCCAACCCAGAGGCTGCGTTCGAGGCGCTTGAGGAGCGTCTGGAACGAGGCGACAGTGTGCCGGATGTACTTATCGCTGATCTCTATATGCCCCTCGACAGCGGCAGCAGTCTGATCGCGCGGCTGCGGAGGGATGAGCGTTTTTCCGCCATGCGGCTCGGCATCTGCAGTGGTTCGGATGCGGTGGAAGACCGAGAACGGGCGCTTGCAGCCGGTGCCGATTTCTATCTGGAGAAGCCATTGGATTTTACTGGGTTTTTCCGCAATCGGTGATTGCGAAAATGCGACGGAGCTGCATACGCAATACGCCGGAAGCGCGTAGCGCAATTGACAAGCGGGGTAGCACATTTCAAAATGCAACCGAAGAGAGGAAAACCAAAAGGCGCTGAGAGAGCCGCCCGATCCGTGTTCGCCGCCACGAACGTCAGCCAACCCCTTAGCTGAATGGCCCGACCGGCTCTCCCGCGCTTACTTCCGGCACTGTCTTTCCGCATCCATGGATGTTGACTGCGGAGAGATTGGGATACCTAGGTAAGAGCTACTATTCGAGTAAACTGTCCTATGCATCACCTGTAGTCGAGATGTCTCCGCTTGCGATATCGAAAGTCCCCGTTTCGGTATCGGTCATCAACTGTCTCGCAATTTTTGTAGCTGTTCGCGTTTAAGACGTATATCCCAAGATTTCGGGATCGGCGGAAAGAGAATTGGGGAGGAGGAAGAGTGGGAATGACCAGTGCTGCCGCAGTCCCCTTTCATGCCGGTCCGGAACTCAGCCGGGCCATCAACCGCACAGATTTTTTTCGCCTGCTGAAAGCGGCCGCACAGCACTACACTTTCGACAATTTTACCCTGGCGCGCATCTCGGAAGCTGCAGCTCCGTTTGGAGAACGCGATGTCGTCATAACCAATGTCGCCGAACGGCGCATGAGCCTCTTCGTCAAGACTCTCAAGGAAGCTTTGGGAACTGTCAAGGCGCGAACAGCGCAGTTCTTGACGACGCCGGTGCATGGAAAAAGTGCGGCGATAGAAGGCTATCCGCCAGACCTCGTCTTCAATGAATTCAGCGGCAGCACATTCCTCTTCATTCCACTGTTTACGCCGGAAGGACGTCGCTACTGCCTGGTGCTCAGCGGCCAGCGCCAGGAGCCGGATCAGGGCGAGTTGGCGGATATTCTGCTCGATGCCATACGCATCTTCGACAAGCTGTATGAGGAAATTCTGACTCAGGAAATGTCCGGTCGACTCACACAGCGCGAAACCGAAATCGTCAAATGGACGAGCGAAGGCAAGACCTCCGCGGAGATCGCCATTATCCTCGGCCTCTCCGAACACACGGTCAATTCCCATATCACGGCCGCAGTCCGGAAACTCGATGCCGTCAACCGCGTTCATATGGTGGCGATTGCCTTGCGAAACGGCCTGGTTTCGTGAGCCGGTTTCATGTCGGGGGAAAGATGAAACGATGAGTGTTGAAGCAACGCGCAGGAATGCGGTGAAGGTATTGTTCGTCGACGACGAGTTCATCGAATTCCGGTTGCTCAAAAAGAAGATCGCCGATCTTTCCGAACCGCGCGTCGATGTCGAATATTCTCAATCGATCAGTGACGCGCTGGACAAGATAAAGGCTGCTCGCTTCGATCTCGTCCTTCTCGACAATCGCTTGTTGCCGAATGCCGATTTTCGCGAGACCGTGCCTGAACTCAGGGGCATCGGCTATACCGGCCCGATCGGCGTGGTGTCGACCGATATATCAGGGAACTATTTCCAGGAATTTCCCGATTACGGCGTCGATTTCCGCATCGGCAAAGATGAGATCGACGTCCAAACGCTACAACACATTATCCGAGAATACGTGACCTATGATGTCCCGGATTTTTGGAAGGACGATTACAGCATCTGACCAGGACGCTCTAAGCCGGCAGGCGGATCGCAAAGCGGCTGCCGCTCTCATCGGAATGGTCGAGCTTGATATCGCCGCCGAGCGTGCCGAGCAGGTCCCGCGTGGTCGTCAGGCCAAGCCCCGGTCCTTGCGCCGTGCCTGATTTCGGCAGCTTCCAGAAGGCATCGAAGATCTTCTCCTGATAGTCTGGCTCGATACCGCAGCCATTGTCGGCAACGATGATGCACCAGTCCGCACCGTCCCGTGTGGCCGTCACGCTGACGCGCGGCGCTGCTGAGCCATGAAATGTCAGCGCATTCGAGAAGAGGTGCTTCAGAACAATGGTCAGAAGTGCGGCATCGCTGCGGATGAGGGGCAGATTGTCCGCATCAAGTGTCGCGCCGCTCACGGGAAATTCGTCCAGCGCTTGCTTCCAGGCCTCTCGTGCAAGGTCGGTGAGGCGCGCGTCGCTTATCGTGATCTGCGGTATCGTTCCCGCAAGGCTCATCAATGCCTTGGTCAGCCGCTGTGCCGTCTGGGCCTTCTCCATGATCATTCTGAGGCTCTGCAGCTGCTCGCCATCGAGCGTCGGCTCCAGATCGTCGAGCAGCATTTCCGCATACATGGCGATATGGCGGAGCGGTGATTGCAGGTCGTGCGAGGCGGTCGCGAGGAAGCGTTTGATGCGCTCCTCCTGATCGCCAGTGGAACCAGTTTCCGGCTTTTTCGCCGTCGGGTTGGAAGACATGTGGCGGTGCTCCCGATCTCTTTGAACTTAACATAGAAAGAGGGCGCCGGCTGTGCAACCGGCGCCCTCTCCAAGTCCCGCTTAAATGTCGGCGGTTTAGCCTGTCGTTTTGCGCGGCTGGCCTGCATCCGGCGGAATGATCTCTACGGCTGCATCGTTCGAAGCCGCGACTGCCTTGGCGTGGCGGCGGCGCCAGTCGCCGAGGAAGAGCAAGATCGGTGCTGCGATGAAGACCGAGGATGCAGCCGCAACAAGAATGCCGAACGCCATCGGAATAGCGAAGCTTTCGACCGCGCTGCCACCCCAGATCGCCATCGGCAGCAACGAGAGGAAGGCCGTGGCGTTGGTATAGAGGCTTCGGGCCAGCGTCTCATTTATCGACTTGTCGATGATTTCGCGCAGCGGCATCGACTTGTAGAGGCGCATGTTTTCACGCATGCGGTCGTAGACGACGACCTTGTCGTTCACCGAGTAGCCGACGAGCGTCAGGATCGCCGCGATGGCCGTCAGGTTGAAGTCCAGCCCCGTCAGCGCGAAGAAGCCGATCGCTTTGGTCACATCGAGTATGAGGGTGACGATAGCGCCGACCGCGAACGGCCATTCGAAGCGGTACCAGATGTAGAACAGCATCGCGAGGCTCGCGATCACGACGGACAGGATACCTGCCCAGGCAAGCTCGCCGCTGACCTTCGGACCGATGACGTCGGTGCCGGTGACGGTCGCCGACGGATCGATCTTAACGATCTCCGCCTTGAGCTTGGTCACGGCTGCGGTCTGCGCCTCTTCACCACCCTCTTGGCGCTGCGCGCGCACCAGCATGGTGTTGTTGTCGCCGAAGGACTGCAGCGCCACTTCGCCGAGGCCAAGGCCGTTAAGACCTTCACGGAAGCGGCCGAGATCGGCGGCCTCCTGCGTCTTCACCGACATCTGGATGCCACCACGGAAGTCGACGCCGTAGTTGAGGCCCGGATAGATGAAGAGGGCGATCGAAGCGATTGACAGCAGCGCGGAGACGGTCACGCCGAAGAAGCGCGCCTTCATGAACTGGATATGCCTGTCGTAGGGGCTGAAGGGGATCAGCGGCTTGATGTTGATAGTCTTCATCTTCCGGCGACGGGCGATTTCGATCATCGTCACGCGGACGAAGGCGACCGAGGTGAACATCGAGATGATGAGACCGAGCGCCATGGTCACGGCAAAGCCGCGAACCGGGCCGGAGCCGAACCAGAACAGGATCGCCGCTGCAATGAGCGCCGTCATGTTGCCGTCGATAATGGTCGAGTAAGCACGGCGGAAGCCGGTGTCGATAGCAGCAAAGGCGCTCTTGCCCTTGCGGGTTTCTTCACGGATGCGTTCGTTGATCAGGACGTTCGCATCGACCGCAAGGCCGATGCCGAGCACGACGCCGGCGATGCCGGGCAGCGTCAGTGTCGCACCGACGAGCGTCAGTGCCGAGAAGGTCAGGATCGTGTGGATAAGAAGCGCGATATTCGCGAGGATGCCCCATGTGCCGTAGAGCACGAAGATGAAGGCAGCCACGAGCACGAAACCAACGACGCCTGCATAGAGACCCATGCGGATAGCGTCCGCGCCGAGGTCGGCACCGACCGTACGTTCTTCGATGACGGTCAGCTTGGCGGGCAGGGCGCCGGCGCGCAGCATAGCCGCGAGTGTATTTGCGCTATCCGTCGAGAAGTTGCCGGAGATTTGACCCGAGCCGCCGGTGATCGGCTCGCGGATGACGGGCGCGCTCAGCACCTTGTCGTCAAGCACGATCGCGAATGGATTGCCGACGTTCTGGCGGGTGATATCGGCAAAGCGGGTCGCGCCGGCGCTGTCGAAGCGGAAGGTGACGACCGGCTGCTGGCTCTGGTCGAAGCTGACGCGGGCATCCGAGAGGCGGTCGCCGGAAATCTCGACGCGGTCGAGAACCGGGTAGCTGTTGCCTTCGTCGTCTTTCATGATCGTCACGCCCGGACCGGCCTGGCCGTTCGGGGCGAGCATATGGAAGGACATCTTGGCGGTAGAGCCCAGAAGTTCGCGAAGGCGGGACGGATCCTGCGCACCCGGAAGCTGCACGAGAATGCGGTTTGCGCCGATGCGCTGGATCGTCGGCTCGGCAACGCCGACCTGGTCGACGCGCTGCCGGATGACTTCAAGGCTCTGCGCAACCGCATTGTCGACATTGGTTGCAATACCAGCCGGCGAGAAGCCGATGGTGATATTGCCGCCGTCAGCGGTGACCGAAAGGTCCGATTGGCCGGCGCTGATGCCGCTGGCGATGGTATTGCCGAGCGTGCGAAGCTGCGTGACGGCAGCATCGCTTTGCTGAGGATCGGCGAGCGAAACAACGATGTTATTATTGTTGCGAACGACTGACTTCGGCTGGATGTTTTTTTCGCGCAGTACACGGCGAGCATCCTGCAGCAACGAATTCAGGCGCTCCTTGGTGAGGTCGGCTTCATCGACTTCGAGCACGAGGTGCGAACCGCCGCGAAGGTCGAGACCAAGAGAAACCTGATTGTGCGGCAACCAGGAGGGGACGCGCTGCAGCACGCTCTGCGGCAGCGCGTTCGGCAGGGCGATCAACAGGCCGAGCACGATGATCACCGTATAGGTGAACACCAGCCATGGTGAATTACGCATGTTTTAAATCCTTGGATAATGCTTGGGCCGGCGCAACGCGCTACGGCATGTCTACATGTCTATTGGGATCAGAAGCACCCGATGCGACGGGATTCAGGCAGCCAGCGGGGGCGCGCGGGGCTGGTGAGCCCGGCTGGCGGCAAGGCGCAGCGGGGCCCGGAATTCAGAAGCCGGCGCGGCTTGGCGCCAGTCGGTGAATTGCAGCGCCGGCGCGGCGTTGAGAGCCGCCGGGCCGGCGTCATGGAGCTGTTGTTTCGGTGAAACCTTTCGGTCGCTGATCAAAAGCCCACGGATGGCGTCGCGTGCAGTGACCTGCGTCTGCTGTGAATCTCGATTGGAAGACGAGAGGCCATTCGGCGCCGATGAAGGGCCGATGACGATGTTGCCGCCGAAGAGCAGACCGAGATAGGCGAAAATCGCAACGACGACGGAAGCGGCAATACGCTTTGCCAGACGGCGCTGACCCAGCTCCGTCTCTTCCGTCTCGGCGATTTCACTCCCAAATCGGCTCAAAGGCGCCAATCTCTCATTCTTTTTCCGGCGGAGGCTCCACAGGCGGCAGGATTGTACCAGCCGAAGGTCCGTCTTCATAGGGTGCACTGTCATGATGCACTTGGGCGAGCCGGTCAACCATGCCAAGCGCAATTTCCCGTTCGCCCATGATGACGGTATCGGCGCCGTATTGCCGCAGTTCCTCCACTTCGGCATCGGAATGGGCACGCGCGACGATCAGGATCGAAGGATTGACCGCACGGCCCTGCTCGGCGATGCGGCAGGCTTCGAAGGCGTTCGGGATCGCGATGACGAGACTGCGCGCGCCGGCAAGATTGGCGAGATCGAGTGTTTCACGGGCAACCGCATTGCCTGAGAGTACCTCGATGCCCTGGCTCTGCAGTTCGATAATTCGCTTGTCGGAATCCTCGATGACGAGGAAACGCGTGCCTGATGACTTCAGGTTCTGGCCAACAATGCTGCCGACACGACCATAACCGACAAGGATCGCATGGCCGCTGAGTGACGTCGGATGAACCTCGTCTATGTCAGTCTGTTCATCCGCATGCGCGGGTCGCGCATGCGTGGCCGGAGCAGCAGCTTCGGCTGACGGCTCTTCATGCTTGGGGCGTTCCAGTAATGGCCGCATACGGTCGCAGACGAAGAAGAGCAGCGGGTTGATGATGATCGAAATGATCGCGCCGGCAAGGATAAGGTCGCGCCCTTCCGCTGGCAGCAGGCCGAGCTCGACGCCGAGGGCGGCAAGAATGAAGGAAAATTCGCCGATCTGCCCGAGGCTCGCCGAGATCGTCAGCGCCGTACTGACCGGCTTCCTGAAAAGCAGCACGATCAGGAAGGCCACGATCGACTTGCCGATCACGATGATAAAGACCGTTGCAAGCACCGGCAGCGGTCGCTCGATCAGGATGTTCGGATCGAAGAGCATTCCGACAGAGACGAAGAAGAGCACCGCGAAGGCATCGCGAAGCGGCAGGCTTTCCTGCGCAGCACGGTGGCTGAGCTCGCTTTCGGCGAGAACCATGCCGGCAAAGAAGGCGCCGAGCGCCAGAGACACGCCGAAGAGCTTGGACGCTCCGAAGGCAACACCGAGCGCGATCGCCAGCACGCCGAGGCGGAAGAGTTCGCGCGAACCGGTATGGGCGATGCGGTGCATGGTCCAGGGGATGAGCTTACGGCCGAAGACCAGCATCAGGACGACGAACAGCGCCACTTTAACCAACGTCATGGCGATGATGCCGCCGACGCCGAGGTCGAGGCTGAAAAGCCGGTTGAGGCCCGCCGAGAGAGGCTCAACCGGGCCATGACCATCGCCGGTGATGCTGGCGGCTGCCGGGATGAGGACCAGCGCGAGCACCATGGCAAGGTCTTCCACGATCAGCCAGCCGACGGCGATACGCCCACGCTCTGTCTCGATGAGACGCCGCTCCTGCAGGGCTTTCAGCAGCACGACCGTCGAGGCGACCGAAAGCGCCAGGCCGAAGACGAGGCTGCCGCCCGTCGGCCATCCCATGAAAGCGCCAAGACCCCAGCCGAGCAGCGTGGCAAAGCCGATCTGGACGACCGCGCCCGGCACCGCGATGCCACGCACCGAAAGCAGGTCCTTGAGGGAGAAATGCAAGCCGACGCCGAACATCAGCAGGATCACGCCGATTTCGGCAAGCTCGGGCGCGAGGCTTTGATCAGCAACGAAACCCGGCGTGTGAGGGCCGGCGAGAACGCCTGCGACAAGATATCCGACGAGAGGCGGAAGGCGTAGGCGATTGGCGATCGCGCCCAGGATGAACGCCAGCACGATGCCCCCGACGATGGTCGAAATCAAAGGCGTATCGTGGGGCATCGCTCTCTCCCGATCTGGAAATCTTGTTCCAAACATGACATATATGATTTATATTGACCAATATGGGTGGTTTGGATTATGGGTCAAGGCGCAAAACAGACAATTCTGACGCCCGCTTTGTGTCGCGCGGCTCGGGGTCTGCTTGATTGGACGCAGACGGACCTCGCCCAGAAGGCCGCCGTTTCCCGTAGCACGATACGCGATTATGAAGGCCGTCATCACGAAATCCATCGTGCGACGGAGGCGCAACTGCGCCTTGCCTTCGAGGAGGGAGGCGTAAAATTTACCGAAATAGAAGGCTGCGGAACCGGCATCTGCCTGCCCGGTCCAGTGAACTGAGCTGCCTTAGCGCTGCATTAGGCAGGCCGCACCGACCTTGTAGACATAGATCGTACCGCCTCTGTAGTTGCCTTTTTCCGGTTGCCAGCTTTTCAGCATTTCTGGCGTTTCGTTTGCACAACTCAGCGGCTTGGAGGTCAGGAAAAGGACCTGCCCGCTGGTATCGGCAGGCAGGGCGAATTCCTGTTCGTAATAGCTGTCCGGTAGATCGACCGGCGGACGGGCATAAATCTTGTAGGGTGCGGTTCTCAGCGTGTGGAAGAGATCGGCGACCATATCCCGGTTGTCGGTCACGATAATGCCAGTGCCGGCTTGTGCGGCAAGATCGGCAGCTTGCCGGCTGACGTCGGCCCTGCCGAGGTAGCGCTGCATGACCTCCTTACCGCCAGGCAGTACCAGTTGATTTGCGAAGATCGTTGCAAAGGGAAAGAGCAGGCAGGCAACGCCATTGATGGTGAGCGAGGTTCTGAGCCCCTTCGGCCACAGGCGGTGAAGCAGCCAGACCGCCAGCACGATGCCTGCCACGTAGGCCGTGACGCCCCAATTGGCATAGGCCTTGGCGATCGTCGCCTGTAGGGTAATGAGCAGCACGACCGGGATCGACAGCCAGGCGAGCATCTTTTCACGCGGCTCGCTGCGGCCGCGGATCATGTTCCAGACGGCCCAGAGCATGGCGAAGAAAACGACCGGGCCGACGACGCCGAACTGCGCGGAGAAGAATTCCAGTCCCCCGCGAATATTGACGCCGAGATCGCTCCAATGGGCGATATCCTGCGTGTGGCGCACCGTCGTATTGTTGTTCTGAAGATTCCACCAGAGGTTTGGGAACGCGACGACCGCTGAAGTGACGACGGCAATGATGAGATCGCGCACCGAAATCCGCGCCGCCGGAATGAGCAGCATGGCAATCGCCCCGCCGGGCACAAGAAAGAGCACGGCGTATTTGGTAAGAAACGCCAGGCCGACCCCGACACCCATGAGAAGTGCAAATCCGACAGAGCGACGCTGCGTCAGCTCGAAATAGGCGATGAGCGCAATGGCTATGAAGAAGAGCAGGATGACGTCGGTGGAGAAGAAGGCCGAAGAAAGCGCAACCGCCGGCAGCGTGATATAAGTCGCACCGACCCAGCCTTCGATTTCAGGCCCGATGAAGCGCTTCGCCATTTTCATTAGCATCAGCGCGGTCGCCATGTGGAAGAGGGGGCCGGGAAGCCGCAGCCAGTAAATGTCGCTGGAGCCGGCAAGCTCGGTGAAGAACCTGAGCACCCAGGCGATCATCGGTGGCTTGGAATAATAGCCGAAATCGAGGTTTTGCGACCAGAACCAGTATTGCGCCTCATCGACGAACAGGTCCGTCCTATCGAAATGCAGTGTCACGATGCGGAAGATCGTAAACGCCAGAATGATGAGGAGGCCGGTCCGAGCTGACATAATCCCTTACTTCCGCTGATACAGGAGCGCGTGTCGATACACCAACGGTGCCGGGCTGCCAACGGGAAAGGTAAAGCGAGATTTAAGGCGCAGTGGCCTGTTAGAAGACGCGAAGCGTGCGGTTGTCGCGGTGTGTCGCGATCAGATCGAGGAGGGCAACGGCCGCGGCGATCGAGAGGGCGATCAGGCAGGAACCCATTCCGAGAACTATCATTTCTCTTTCCTTATTGACGTCATGTCAGGCTCTATAAAAATGGGTCTATAACATAAAGCTTGCGTGTGCCTTGTAGCAGCGATGCAACTCTGCGCCAGTATTTACTATGTGAACTCACGCCAATTGTTTCAAAAGCTGCAGGTGGGAATGGCTTATTAACCTTCAAGCAAGGAATTAACCATAAACATTGGGTTACACGTCGGAATGGGAAGATGCACTCGTTCCCACCAGGCATGACGCCGTACCGCCGTACCGGGTCGATCCGGTATCCATCTTCTTCAGGCAGCTCCGAAACAGAATTGCTGATCAGGAGACTTCAGTCCCCCGGTTGCGACCGGTGGCGAAGAGCATCTCCGCGTATCGGAATCATCGGAAGCTGCGAGGGTTTTTGGCCGGGCTCGCTCGGAAAGTGGTTGGGGACAGGCGTTGAGGCAGGACATGCCATCAGATCAGGCTCGTGGAGCACAGGCAGGCAGCCTGCGCGACCGCCTGCGCTTTGCTGGCCTCGACGCCGACCAATGCGAGACGGTCCGCCGCAACCGGTCCTCCCTTGAAGCCCATCTGAAGGCCGGCCTGCGGGACCTCTTCCATCGTTTCCAGTCCTTCCCGGATGCCGCGCGCAATTTCGAGAGCGAGCGTCAGATCGAGCGTCTCCACGACCTGCAGTCCTCGCACTGGGATGTGCTGACGGATGCGCGTTTCGACAGCCTCTATGCCGAACGCGTCAAGGTTCTCTCCGATACCGAAAGCAAAATCGGCCTCGACCCTCGCTGGCACGTGGCCGGCCACGGCGTCATGCTGGAACATGTGATTTCCGGTCTGGCTGATGAGCTGACCGGTCGCCCGGTACTGCCGTCGGCTAAGCGGCGTGCTCGCGAGATCACCGACCTGATGACATCGATCATCCGCATCGTCATGGTCGATGTCGAAATCGCGGTCTCGCTCCGCTTCAATGCACTGCGCACCGCGCAGCAGCGCGCACTTGCCGACCAGCGCGCCGAAGGTAAAGCGGAAGTCGCTCGTATATTTGGCGATGTCATCGAAAGCCTCTCGGCCCGCGACTTGACGCAGCGCGCACCCGTCGATGGCGCTCACACAGAGATTGCTGCCGCGCTGAACGTTGCACTCGATAATCTCCAGACGGAATTCGCCGCGATTGCCGAACGCAATGCGAAGGCGGAAGCCGCAACGCAGTCGCTCGCCGACGCATCCCGCAACTTCGCCGGCAATGCTTCCGATCAGGCCGGGCGCCTGCAGCTTTCCGCTGCCGCCCTTGCCGGCATCGCCGAGCGAGTCCGCGAAGGGGCAGCCGGCAGCCGCACCGCCGAACGCGCCGCTGCCGCGACACGTGCGGCTGTCGAGGAAAGCGGCGAGGTCGTCGGCCGCGCAATCAGCGCCATGGCTGATATCGAACAATCGGCCGAGAAGATCGGCCAGATTATCGGTTCGATCGACGAGATTGCCTTCCAGACGAACCTGCTCGCTTTGAACGCCGGCATCGAAGCTGCCCGCGCAGGTGAATCTGGACGTGGCTTTGCCGTCGTTGCGCAGGAAGTGCGGGCGCTCGCTCAGCGCTCCGCAGAAGCTGCCCGTGAAATCAAGACGCTGGTGACTACCACAAAGACGCAGGTGGACGCCGGCGTGCAGATGGTCGGCCGCACACAGGATTCGATAGCCAGCATCGTCCGCCAGGTGACCGACATCAACGCCGCAATCGCCGGCATCGCTGGCGAGACGAGTGAACACGCCGCCGGTCTCGAAGGTGTGACCGCAGACGTTAAGAGCCTCGGCTGCGAAGTCGCCGACAATGCCGGCCTTGCGGGGCGTTCGGCCGAAGGTGCCGATCATCTTCACACGATCATTCTGGAACTCGGTCAGACGATCCGCGACTTCCGCGTCGCGCGGGAAAATGCCTATGCAACCCGGCCTCCTCAGGTGCGTGTTTCCGCCTCCCGGACCGTTGCGATCGCAACGCACCCCGAAGTGGCCGAAGACGATTACGAAAATGACGATTTCAGCATGCTTCAGCCTCTCGCGAGCGTCGGAGGTGGGCGGAATGTTTACTAACCTATCGGATTATGACGTCGGCTCGCTTTCGCGGGTCGGGGACAAGGGGACAAGGAAAAGCTGATGGCAGCAAAGAAGAGTGCCAAGACGTTGGAGTTGCCAGCGGTTCTTGATCTCAATGAGGCTTCCGCATTGCGCGACAAGCTTCTCTCCATGCGAGGAAACCCTCTGGCGATCGATGCTTCGGCAGTCGAACGCATCGGCGCTCTTTGCGCTCAGGTTCTGATGGCGGCGGAGAAGACCTGGGACCAGGACAAGCAGTCGATCACCTTCTCGCAGGTGTCCGACGCATTTCAAAAAACCATGCAGTTGGTTGGCGTCAATATCGACCATCTGCTTGCCAAGGAGATCCGGCAATGAAGAAGAAAGTATTGACGGTGGACGATTCCCGCACCATCCGAAACATGCTTCTCGTAACGCTGAACAATGCAGGTTTCGAGACGATCCAGGCTGAAGACGGCGTTGAAGGCCTCGAAGTTCTCGAAGAGTCCAATCCTGACGTCATCGTCACTGACATCAACATGCCGCGCCTCGACGGTTTCGGCTTCATCGAAGGTGTCCGTCGCAACGAGAAGTATCGTGCGATCCCGATCCTGGTGCTGACGACCGAAAGCGACGCGGAAAAGAAGAACCGCGCCCGCCAGGCCGGTGCCACCGGCTGGATCGTCAAGCCCTTCGACCCCGCCAAGCTGATCGATGCCATCGAGCGTGTAACCGCTTAAAGCCCAGGATTTGCTCCTATGGATATGAACGAAATCAAAGAGATCTTTTTCCAGGAGTGCGAAGAACAGCTCGCCGAACTGGAATCCGGTCTCCTGAAAATGAATGATGGCGATCGCGACCCGGAAACCGTCAACGCGGTCTTCCGCGCCGTGCATTCGATTAAAGGCGGTGCCGGCGCCTTTGGCCTTGATGACCTCGTCGCCTTCGCCCACGTCTTTGAGACCACACTTGATTGCGTTCGTTCCAACAAGCTTGAGCCTACCCAGGATGTCTTGAAGGTTATGCTGAAGTCGGCCGACGTGCTTGCCGACCTGACCAACGCTGCCCGTGACGGCGGCAGCGTCGATGAAAGCAGAAGCCGCGGCCTCGTCAAGGAGCTGGAGGCGCTTGCCCACGGCGAGCTGCCGTCTCCCTCGGCAGTCTCCGAGGCGCCCGCACCGAAGCCGGCCCCGAAGGCCGCCCCTGCTCCGGTCGTTGCGGCTCCGGCCCCCGTGCCGACCGATGATAGCGGTTTCCAGCCGATCCCCTTCTCCTTCGACGATTTCGGTGGCGAAGAGAAGCCGGTCGATCTGCCGGCCTACGAAGTCATCTTCAAACCGCGCTTTGAACTCTATTCGAAGGGTAACGACGCTACCCTTCTGCTGCGCGATCTTTCCCGCCTCGGCGAGATGAGCATCTATTGCAATGCGGATGCTCTGCCGGGCCTCGATGAGCTCGATCCGGAAGGCGCCTATTTCTTCTGGAACATCACGATCAAGACGGACAAGGGCGAAGACGCCATCCGCACGGTCTTCGAATTCGCCGAATGGGATTGCGATCTGACCGTGAAGCCGGCCGAGGACAGCCAGCCGGGTGAGACCAACGAAGAACTGCCGATGATCCCGGTTCCGTTCGATCTCTCGATCCTGGATGATGGCGATGCTTCCGAAGCGCCGGCCGCTGCCGAGATCAAGGCGAACGACGCGAATTCCGCCGTTGCGGCCGCTGAAACGGCGACCAACGTCACGCAGATGGCTGCCGCCGCTGCGCGTGTCGAAAAGAAGGAATCGGCCGCCGCTGCCGCCGCTGCAGCGGCAAACGCCGCAGCCCAGAACAATGCCGCTGCCGGCCAGACGATCCGCGTCGATCTCGATCGCGTCGACCGCCTGATCAACCTCGTTGGCGAGCTGGTCATCAATCAGGCCATGCTCTCTCAAAGCGTCATTGAAAATGACACGACCGGCACGTCCTCGATCAATATGGGTCTCGAAGAGCTGCAGCAGCTCACCCGTGAGATCCAGGACTCGGTCATGGCAATCCGCGCTCAGCCCGTGAAGCCGGTCTTCCAGCGCATGTCGCGTATCGTCCGCGAAATCGCCGACATGACCGGCAAGTCGATCCGCCTGATCACCGAGGGTGAAAACACCGAAGTCGACAAGACGGTCATCGACAAGCTGGCCGAGCCGCTGACGCACATGATCCGTAACGCTGTCGATCACGGGATCGAAACGCCTGAAAAGCGTGCTGCCGCCGGCAAGAACACCGAAGGCACGGTCCGCCTGACGGCAAAACATCGTTCGGGCCGCATCCTGATCGAACTGGCCGACGACGGCGCCGGCATCAACCGCGAAAAGGTTCGCCAGAAGGCGATCGCCAACGACCTGATCTCCCCTGACGCCAATCTGTCGGATGAGGAAATCGATAACCTGATCTTCCTGCCGGGCTTCTCTACGGCCGACAAGATCTCCGATATCTCCGGCCGTGGTGTCGGCATGGACGTCGTCAAGCGCTCGATCCAGGCGCTCGGCGGCCGTATCAACATCACCTCGAGGCCGGGTCAAGGCTCGGTCTTCACAATGAGCCTGCCGCTGACGCTCGCCGTTCTCGACGGCATGGTGGTCACGGTCGCCGGCCAGACGCTGGTTGTGCCGCTGACGGCCATCGTCGAAACCCTCCAGCCGGAAGCCGCCGCGATCCATTCCTTCGGCGCCAACCACCGACTGATCTCGATCCGCAATTCCTTCTGCCCGCTGGTCGATGTCGGCCGCATCCTGAACTTCCGCGCCACCCAGGCCAATCCGGTCGAGGGTGTCGCCCTTCTCGTCGAATCCGAAGGCGGCGGTCAGCGCGCGCTCATGGTCGACGCGATCCAGGGCCAGCGCCAGGTCGTCATTAAGAGCCTCGAGGCGAACTACACTCACGTTCCGGGCATCGCCGCTGCAACCATTCTCGGTGACGGCCGCGTGGCCCTCATTCTGGACGTGGACGCAGTCGTCGGCGCCTCGCGCGGTCAGTCCCTCAAGGCGGAAATGTCTCTGGCGGCGGTAGGGTAAGGAACAATGTCGTACACGGCAAAAAATCTGACCCTGGGCGGAAACGAGCTTATCGCGTTTCGCATCGGCGATCAGGAATTCTGCGTGAACATCATGGCAGTCCGCGAGATCCGGGGCTGGACCCCGGCGACCGCGATGCCGCACTCGCCATCCTATATGATTGGCGTCATCAACCTGCGTGGTGCAGTGCTGCCGATCATCGATCTGTCGGCTCGACTTGGCATGAAGCCGGTCGATCCTACCGCCCGTCACGTCATCATCGTCGCCCAGGTCCGCCGCAAGGTGGTTGGCCTGCTGGTCGACGCTGTTTCTGACATTCTGACGGTCACCGACGATGACATCCAGCCGACACCCGAGATATCTTCGGACCTTCAGCGTCAGTTCGCCCGCGGCATTCTCTCCATCGAAAAGCGGATGATCTGCCTGATCGAACTCGAAGCCCTGTTTCCCGACACTGAAAGCGAAGCCGCATGAATGCAGTTGGCGTAAAAGATCAGAGGCAGTCTGGTTTCGACGAGGTTCTGGCCAGCGGGGAATACCCGCTGACGCGCCGCGATCTCTCGGAAATCGCGGCCATGATCTATGCTGATGCGGGAATCTATCTCAATGAGACGAAGGCCTCGCTGGTCTACTCTCGTTTGTCGAAGCATATCCGCAATCTCGGCCTTTCAGGTTTCCGAGAATATTGCGAGCTTGTTGCTTCGCCGGCAGGTGCTGCGGCCCGGCGTGAGATGCTGTCGCACCTGACGACAAACTTCACGCGGTTTTTCCGCGAAAACCATCATTTCGAACATTTGCGTGACCACGTACTGCCCGACCTCCTGAACCGGGCGCGCGCAGGTGGCCGTGTCCGGATCTGGTCGGCTGCGTCCTCGGATGGGCAGGAACCCTACTCGATCGCGCTGACCGTTCTGTCGCTGATGCCGAACGTGGCCGACTACGACTTCAAGATTCTCGCAACCGACATCGACCCGAAGATTCTCGCCATCGCCCGGATCGGCGCCTATGACGAAAGCGCGCTGGAAACCGTTTCGCCTGCCATGCGAAAGCAATGGTTCACAGAGGTTGAGATGCAGGGTCGCCGTAAATTCCAGATCGATGACCGCGTGAAGCGTCTCATTACCTATAACGAACTGAACCTGATGGCCCAATGGCCGTTCAAGGGCAAGTTCGACGTCATCTTCTGTCGTAACGTCGTGATCTATTTCGATGAGCCGACACAGATGAAGATTTGGCAGCGGTTTGCCGGGTTGCTGCCGGAAGGCGGTCATCTTTATATCGGTCACTCGGAGCGTGTCTCGGGCGAAGCCAAGCACGTCTTCGACAATATCGGCATCACCACCTATCGCTACACGACCAAGGGTATCGGGAGGAAGGCATGAGCGCTCCGGCTAGAGTTCTCGTGGTTGACGACTCGCCGACCATGCGCGGGCTGATCGCGGCCGTCCTGAGTGCCGATCCCGAAGTCAACGTCATAGGCCAGGCCGGCGACGCTCTGGAGGCGCGCGAGGCGATTAAGCGGCTGAACCCAGATGTCGTCACGCTGGACATCGAGATGCCGAACATGAACGGCCTCGACTTCCTCGAAAAGATCATGCGCCTGCGACCAATGCCCGTCATCATGGTCTCGACCATGACGCATCGCGGTGCGGAAGCGACGCTCGCAGCCCTTGAAATCGGTGCCTTCGATTGTGTGGGCAAGCCGCAGCCGGGCGAGATACGCCCCTTCGGCGACCTCGTCGAGAAGGTAAAGGCCGCCGCCCGCACGCAGCGGAATTTCGCCAAGCCGGCCGCGGCTGCCGCCATCACGCCGCCCGCAGTCGCCGATTTCCGTGTCGGACGTAAGATCGTGGCGATCGGTTCTTCGACAGGTGGCGTGGAAGCGCTGATCGCCGTGCTGCAGAAGTTCCCGGCGAATTGCCCGCCGACCGTCATCACCCAGCATATGCCGCCGACCTTCACCAAGAGCTTTTCCGAACGGTTGAACCGCCTCTGTGCGCCGGTCGTGGAAGAAGCGACAGACGGCGCCCGTCTCGAGATCGGCAAGGTCTATCTTGCGCCTGGCGGCGAGCGTCACCTGCAGGTGTCCAATACGTCGGCACCCTGCTGCCGGCTGGTCGAGCGAGGGCCCGTCAACGGCCATCGTCCATCGGTCGATGTGCTCTTCGATTCTGTTGCCGAGCTCGCCGGACGCAATGCCGTCGGCGTGATCCTCACCGGCATGGGGCGCGATGGAGCCGCCGGGTTGTTAAAAATGCGACATGCAGGGGCCAGAACGCTCGGTCAGAACGAAAAAACCTGCGTCGTTTACGGAATGCCAAGAGTTGCCTACGAACTTGGCGCAGTTGAACAGCAGCTTCCGCTTGCTGCCATCGGCGAAGAAATATTGAAAATGACAGCCGCCCGAAAGGAAGGGACCGAATAATGTCGATCGCGGAGAAAATTAAAGTTCTGATCGTTGACGATCAGGTTACGAGCCGTCTGCTGCTCAGTGACGCGCTGACGCAGCTGGGCTTCAAGCAGATCACCGCCGCGGGTGACGGCGAGCAGGGCATGAAGATCATGTCGGAGCAGCCGCACCACCTTGTGATCTCCGACTTCAACATGCCGAAGATGGATGGCATCGGCTTCCTGCAGGCCGTCCGCAGCAATCCGAACACCAAGAAGGCAGCCTTCATCATCCTCACCGCACAGGGCGACCGTGCGCTGGTGACCAAGGCAGCGCAGCTTGGTGCAAACAACGTTCTGGCAAAGCCCTTCACCATCGAAAAGATGAAAGCGGCCATCGAAGCTGTGTTTGGAGCCCTGAAATGATCACTGAGAGTGCGGCCCGCCGCGTGCACATCATTCAGGGTGAATACAAGGTCTTGAGCGATCCGGATGCGGTGCTTTCGACCATCCTTGGCTCGTGCGTGGCAGCCTGCCTCAGAGATCCCGTCGCAGGTGTCGGCGGCATGAACCACTTCCTGCTGCCGGGGACAGGCAACACCCCGATGACCGGCGGCGATGCCACACGCTACGGCGTGCATCTCATGGAACTGTTGATAAACGGCCTTCTGAAAAAGGGCGCGCGGCGCGACCGGCTGGAGGCCAAGATCTTCGGAGGAGCGAAGACGATCTCGACATTCTCGAATGTCGGCGAGCAGAACGCAGCCTTCGCCATGCAGTTCCTTCGAGATGAAGGCATTCCGGTGGTCAGTTCAAGCACGGGCGGCGAGCATGGACGAAAGATCGAATATTGGCCGGTGTCCGGCCGTGCCCGGCAATACCCCCTGACCGGCGCCGAAACCCAGAGAACCGTCGCTCTCGAGCAGCGTCCCGCCGCTCCGCAGAAGCCCGCCGAGACCAGTATCGAATTCTTTTAGTGGCGAGGATTTTCATATGACTTTTACACCGATCATCGAGCCGCCGGCGCCGGTAGAGGCGCTGAGCGACATATTGATGCGCATTGTCTCCGAGCTTCACGACGTTGCCTACCTGATGGAACGGATCGAGCCCCAGTTGATCGAACTGGGAGGCCCGCAAATCCTGAATTCCCCTGATAGCATGAAGGTGATGCAGGGCATCGACCTCGCCGTGCAGAAATCGCGCGGACTGGCCGAGTTCATCGACACCATCACCGGTGAAATTCCGCAGAGCTGGTCGATCGATGTCGCCACCGCGCTGAGCCTCGTCAAGCTTGCCGAAATGCAGAAAGCACTCGGCGGCGGAACCCGTCACGGCCACTCCCAGCCGCTTAGCAAGGCCGCCGGAGACTTCGATTTCTTCTGATACCGCAATTCATTCCGGCACGCGCTGAACGAAACGCTCGCACAAGTTTCGGCGTCTATTCGTCAAATGAGGCAATAAGCCTGCTTTGTCTTTGACGGATCGTGCGAGAACAGAATGAATCTGTTAAATCAATTAGTTCAGATCTTTAAGAACTTTGGTTCCCTTGGGCGGACGCGTTTGATGATCCTTGGTGGGGTCGGCGCCGCTTCCATCGCAATCATCCTGGCGGCCGCAATTTTTGTCAACAAACCGGCTCAGGAAACGCTGTATGTCGGCTTGGAGACGACCGATCTTAACCAGATCAGCATGGCGCTTGCCGAAAGCAATGTCGATTTTCAGGTCGGAGCGGACGGTTCGAGCATCACCGTCCCGGCCGGCATGACGGGCAAAGCGCGCCTGCTGCTTGCCGAGCGCGGCCTGCCCAACAGCGCCAATGCCGGCTACGAGCTGTTCGACAACGTCGGTTCGCTCGGCCTCACCTCCTTCATGCAGGAAGTGACCCGCGTCCGCGCCCTCGAAGGTGAAATCGCCCGCACCATTCAATCGATCTCAGGCATCACCGCCGCACGTGTCCACATCGTCATGCCGGAGGTCGGCAATTTCCGGAAGGCCGAACAGAAGCCGACGGCATCCGTCATGATTCGCGCCAGTGCCGCGACGGGGCGAAATGCAGCCACGTCGATCCGCCACCTCGTCGCCTCGGCCGTGCCGGGGCTTGATGTCGCTGACGTGACGATCCTCGATTCCGCCGGCCAGCTTCTCGCCTCCGGCGATGACGCTGCCAACGGTACGCTGAACCGCTCGCTCAATATCGTCCAGAACGTCCAGCAGGAAATCGAATCGAACATCGACAAGGCGCTCGCTCCCTTCCTCGGCATGGACAACTTCCGTTCCAGCGTGACTGCCAACCTGAACACCGACGCCCAGCAGATCCAGGAAACCACCTACGATCCGGAATCCAAGGTCGAGCGCTCCGTCCGTTCCACGAAGGAAGCCCAGCAGTCGCAGCAGAACCAGGCCGACAACGCGACGACAGTCGAGCAAAACATTCCGCAGGCAGCCCCTCAAGCTGGCGGCGCCACCGGTCCGCAGTCGCAGGACAAATCCGACAAGCGCGAAGAGCAGACCAACTACGAAATCAACAGCAAGACCACGGCCACGACGCGCAACAGCTACCGGGTCGAAAAGCTCTCGGTCGCCGTCGTCGTCAACAAGGGCCGCATCGCCAAGATGGTGGGCGAACCGGCAGATCAGGCCAAGATCGACGCCTATCTCGCAGAGATGAAGAATATCGTCGCCTCGGCTGCCGGCCTCGATACCAACCGCGGCGACGTCGTCACCGTCACCGCAATGGACTTCCTCGAGAACCAGCTTCTCGACGATGCCAACAACGGCGTTCATGTCATGGACATGCTGAGCCGCAATCTTGCCGGCATCATCAACTCGCTGGCCTTCGTCGCGGTCGCCTTCGTGGTGGTCTGGTTGGGCGTGCGTCCTCTCATCCGCACTGTCAACGGCTCGGGTTCATCCTCCGCCGCAGTCTTCGGCGATGCCTCTCCGGAATCAGCTGGCCTGGAACTGCCCGACTTCGCACCGGCTGGCGCTTCTGCAGGCGGGGCGCTCATGGATGGCTTCGGCTCCGACTTCGGTTTCGACAGCACAGAGGATCTGCTCAGTCTCGGCGACGACGACGGCAACTTCAACCGCCGCGTCAAGGAAGGCCCGGAACGCAAGCTCGCCCGCATGGTGGAGATCAACGAGGAGCGTGCCGCGAAGATCCTCAGGAAATGGGCCATCGACGAAGCAGCATGATGAAAAGGCCGGGAAACCGGCCTTTTTCTTTCTCATCTGCGGATACATAGCCCGGCAAAAATTACCTGCAATCGAGTAATCGCTCGTAAGGAGCCGATTATTCGACTGCAGAAAATGCGGATACAGAGATACCAGGCAACGGGACGACAGCGTTCGAATAGGGCACAAGTCTTATATAAGACGGACGAACAAGCATGTCTCTTGTCTGATAACAAACGTTGCTTTCATACGTTTGAAATTTGCTTTCGCCGGAGGCATCCGGGTACTGCACTTGCTTAGCCGGAACTGTGATAATTGCGTCATTCAGACCGATAATTCCGCTTAGCATCACTCGCGCATAGAGCGAGGAACGTTGCGGCCAATGCCAGAATCATCCTAGCTTGTATATCGTCGCGAGAGTGGAGCGGTGATCGAATCACCGCATGGGAGGTCGCAAAAGTAAATCCCCAGAAGTCGGAGATGGTGATTTACGGTAGTTGGCTTACCCTTGAGTGATTCGAAGTGGGATTCGTGTCGGCATGTATTTGTATCCCTTTCACAAAACAGAACTTCTTTGCGAGAACCGACAGTTTCTCAGCCGCAGGTCACCGCCAATGGATATGGACATATTTCAGGCGAATAAGCAGATGGCGAACTTCGTCGGCGCCAATGTGCCGGATCTTTTGCCGCGCGACGAACTGATCGATCGCCTTCGCGTCATCGCCGAAGCCGGCAAATTGCAGGCCGGTTTGCGGGCGTTGACCGAGTACGTTGGCGCCATGCACTATCTGATGGCGCGTTGCGACCTCATCCAGGAAAGTGGTCTGGACTTTATCGTTTCGTCCGATTGGCCCTTCGATCTGGTGAAGGAGGTCGCCAATGACCTGGTCGCCTGTTATGCGCGCTCGACCGAATTCGAGAAGTGCATGCAGGTGCTCCAGCCGGGCTTCGCGCTCCTGCCCGAGAGCGCCGATTTACCGCACGGAGCAAGCCGGCAATATTGCTCGCTGACTTTGAATGTCGGCCGCTCTCGTCTGGTGCTGATGTTCCTGTTCAGAGAAGGCTTCGTTCTTTCGCCTGAGCGTCTCCGAGACGTAGGCCTCCTTGCAGGCTATTTCGCAAGCTTCCTTCGGTGCGGGGGCACGAAGGTCGACCGCGATTTCGAACTGACCGACCGGGAGCTGGAATGTCTCTTCTGGATTGCGGAAGGCAAGACAAGCGACGAGATCGCAATGATCCTCGGCATCTCCAGAAATACCATTAATAACTACATTACCAGCGTGATGCGGAAAACTGCAACGAAGACGCGTTCCGAGGCGATAGCCTTCGCCGTTCGCAACAATCTCGTTTGAGGGGAATTATGGGGCATCAACCAGGCAGGGCGATAAGCGGCACGGACCAGATGCGCATGGTACGTGTGAACAGGATTTCCAGCCGGTCTGACCTTTTTCCACGCTTGATTGCCATGCAGAAGCTTGCTGATGCACAGGGCTTCGCCGTCTTTCGCGTCAGCGGCTCCGGCGTGCCGGCAAAGCAGCGACTGATCTGCGAACTGGAGAATTGGGCTCCCGCGAATGCCGGCTTCGGCAAGGCCTTCATCGATGCCTATGGCGAGGCTTTGCTCGACCACATCGATCGCTCGCTGCTGCCGTTGTTCTGGGCCGGCAGCCATGATCGTACAGCTCCCGGTCCTGCCGACTTCTCACCTTTCATGGTGAGGCTGAAAGATGGCATGGTGCCGTTCTCCGGTCTTGCCTTTCCCGTGCGCCTCGGCGCTATCGGCAACGGCTTCGTGGTCCTCACCGGCGACGATCTGGATCCCCTGAGCGATACGATTATCGAGCTGCACGGCCGGTGCTGCAATGTGATGATGGACCTGCTGTCGCTCGATGAGCGGCGGGCGGCGGCGGCCGAAGCACTGAGCGAACGTGAGATCGCCTGCCTTCAGCTTGCCGGCGATGGCCGTATCAGTGAAGAAATCGCCGACAAGCTCGGCCTGTCCGTCCACACGGTGAACGCCTATCTTGGCTCGGCGACCATCAAGCTCGATTCCGTCAACCGTATCCAGGCGATCGCAAAAGCAATCCGCCTCGGCTACATCAGCTGAGACAGAAAGGCCCGGTGCCTGCGGGCCGGGCCATACTGCCGGGTGGATGATGCCTTAAATCATGTCGCGCAAAGTCTGGATTGGTGCGCTTTAGCCGGCGAGCGCCTGCGGCTTTGCGACGATGTAGCGCGCGTCATGCAGGCTCCTTTGCAGAAAAGCCGTGTTTGCGTCCGGATCGCTGGAGGCGTTCTGGAAGGAAATATGGTTGATCTCGATGCCGGCATGGTCTTCGGCCAGCGTCAGCTGCGCATAAACAGTCACACCACGCGGCTTGATTTCGAGATCGAGCACAACTTCGGGCTTGCCGCCCCATTCCAGCGTATAATTTCCCCCCAAACCGAAATTGACAGTGCCGGGATGAAAAAACAGTTCCGCTGCGGAAGCGACGAGGTCGGCGAGATTGCCGTAATACTCGAAACGCAGCAGAGAAATGAGATCGGATGCGTCCAGAAGCCTGAGCTCGGTTGCGACCGGGCTGATCGCTTCTGCAAGAATTTTCTCACGCTGGGCAGAGTAGGGGCATTTTTTCATTCGACTTATCTTACCCGTTTGTTCTTGGCCTCCGCGGCGTAAACCCGATGAATGAGTTCCGCGACGGCCTTATAGAAGACTGACGGTATGACACTATCCACCGAGACTTGCGCAAACATGGAGCGCGCGAGAGGTGGATCCTCGAACACGGGGATGTTGTTTTCTTCGGCAATCTCTCTGATTTTCAGCGCAATAAGGTCTTGGCCCTTGGCAAGGACGACAGGCGCATCGTTCTCCTCGCGTACGTAACGCAGCGCCACGGCATAGTGGGTCGGGTTGGCGATGACGAGGGTGGCGCGCTGGACACCGGAGATCATACGCCGGCGGGCGCGGTCACGCATGACGGAGCGCTGCCTGCTCTTGACGAAGGGGTCGCCCTGCGACTGCTTATTTTCCTCTTTCACCTCGTGCTTCGTCATCTTCAGTTCGGTGAACCAATGATGACGCGTCCAGAAGACGTCAGCGATCGCAACGATCGCGGTGGCGATCAGCATGACGATGATGATCTTGCGCATCGCCGCCATCATGCGAACCATGATCGTTTGCGGATCGGAGAACATCGCATCGATGGAGCCGAAATATTCGCTTCTGAGGACGAAGAAAAGAATCACTCCGACGACGACGACCTTGAAGAGCGATTTGCCGAATTCCACGAGACCCTGAAGGCTGAAGAGCCGCGACCATCCCTTGATCGGTGAAATACGCGAGGCCTGCGGACGGATGCGTTCGAGAACCGGCGTCGGTAGGTTCTGAAAGACGGACGAGGCAATACCGAACACCATGAACATGATGAAGGCAGGGGCCAGAAGCGCAGCCACGGCCCAGCCAAGCTTCGCAAAGAGCGAGATGACGTCCGGCCCTGTCTCGATCTTCCACTGATCTGGCTGCTCGAAGATGTCACGCAGGGTTTCGGCCATGTGCGACGTTGCGCTCGGAAGGAAGAAGACGAGATAGATGAAGGTCGCCAGAATCGTCGTGAAGATCGCGATTTCACGCGAGTGGGGGGTATTACCTTTTTCGGCAGCATCAGACCGCTTTTTCGCGGTAGGGGCTTCTGTTTTGCTGTCCTTGTCGTCATCGGCCAAGTGTGCGGCCCTCCGTCAAAGAAAAGGGCCGCGACTGCAGCGCGGCCCATTTGCCAGAAGGGTAGTCCTGTGCGTGCTGTCGATCAACCACCGCCTTGTGAGCGAGGGGTTTTGTCAACAGCTGCGATGGCTCAAGCGGCAGCCGGGCCGCCTTCCTTTTCCTTGAGCTCGATCTGGCCGGCATTGGCCAGGCGAATCGCTTCCTGCGCGACGGCGCGCCGCGCAATCGCGATCTCGCGCGGATTGACCCCGGCCATGCCGCTCTGAAGATCCGATTCGATCATGCGGCGTTGGCGCGGACTGATGGAGGAAAGCACCGCTTCGCGAATTTCGGCCGACGCGCCACGTAGGGCGACGGTGAGAACGTCGGACGAAATATCATTGAGCAGCATGACGCGGCTGCGCTGCGGCATGAACATGAGGTCTTCGAAGAGGAAGATCTTCGGACGAACCTTGTTGACCGCTTCGCGGCTGATCGATTCGAGCGAGGTGAGCAGTGTGTCGACCTGCGGCTTGTCCATTTCGTTCATCAGGTCGGCGACCTTGGCGGAGCCCGATGCATTGCGTTCCGCGTCGACCTCGGCAAGCAGCGTCATCACCTGGTTTTCGATGATCTGCGCGGCCTTGGGGCTGACGCCCTTCATGTTGACCGTGCGGTTCATGATGTCGGCGCGGCGGTTGTCGGGAAGCTGCAGCAGCACCTTCGCGCCGAAGGACGAAGGCATCATGGACAGGATATAAGCAACCGTCTGAGGATGTTCGCGCAGCAGGAACTGGGCGACGAAGGCAGGTTCCGCCTCGGCGAGACGATCCCAGATCGAAGTCTCGTAGGCCTGGAAGGCGGTGCGGCGGCCGAGCAGGCTGTCGACCTCGTCAGGCGTCAGCCCTTCCTCGAGGATGGCTTCGATCGCCTTGGCGTTGTCCATCAGACCGGCGCCTTCGGTGAAGAGATCTTCGAATTCGCCGACGAGCTGGAGAAGTTCGTCCGGCGGGATGGCGCGAAGCGCCTGGGCAGATGCGATAATGGTCTGCAATTCGGCCTGCGTAAAATATTTCAGCAGTCGGCCGGCGACCCCCTTCCCCATAGCGAGGAGAACTGCCGCCGCCTTTTCAGCCTGGGTCAACGGTTTCCCGGCAAGTGCGCCGCCGAAATCGTCAAAGTCCATCATGGTCTAACCTCTCCGTCCCGCACAGGGATCAGGCTTTTTTCGTGCTCAAAACTTCTGTCAGTTTTACACCGAATCGCGTGTCATCGTTATCAAGAACCGTAATCTCGCCGCGTGCAATCTTGCGGCCGTTCACCATTATTTCGACCGGCTCGCCGATTTTCTTGTCGAGTGCGATCGTGGCACCCTCTGTGAGGTTCATCAGGCCGGAAACCTGCATGCGGCTCGTTCCAAGGACGATCTGGACATCGATAGGAATGTCCATGATCAGGTCGAAGTTCGAGTTCAGTGCGCTGCCGAGCGGTGCGGGAGCAGACTGGAAGGAGTTGCCGCCGAAGCTTGCGTCGCCAAGGCCGGGAGTGCCTGCGCCACCCATGCCCGCAGCATTTCCACCGAAATCGTCGCCCCCGAAATCGCTGCTCGCGAAATTGGTGTCGCCGAAGGCCGTTTCGCCGACATCGCCACCGAACGGCGAAAGGTCCGTTCCTGCCGCGAAAGCGTCATTCTGCAGGTCGTCACCGAACTGGGGAAAGTCGCTGTCCGAATCTTTCTTCAGCACGCCGCGCAGATCGTCGATAGCCTGATCGAGATCGGCTTCATTGCCCGGCATGTCCAGGGAGAGGTCACTATTCTGCTGTGTCTTCTTCGTAGCCATGAAATCACTATTCCAGTTGAAACTTGCCTCAAACTGCCTTTCCGGCGCTGAAAGCGAGGGAACCGATTAATTCATTAAATGTCGGATCAGCTCGTCATCCGAATTCATGGTGTCTTTCACGCGCACCATGTAGTTCTCGCCTGAACGCCCGAATTCGCACACATACAATTCTCGGCTGTTGGCGCTAACTTCGACGCGTACGTCGCCGCTGTCGCGGAAAGGAATGACGTCGCCGGCCATCAGTTTGGAAATCGTCCTGAGCGTCAGATCCTGCAGACGGATCTTCGCTTCGAGGGTCACCTGCGACCGGCGAACCT
The DNA here is from genome assembly GCF_014193935.1 of Rhizobium sp. BK377. Classification (NCBI taxonomy): domain Bacteria; kingdom Pseudomonadati; phylum Pseudomonadota; class Alphaproteobacteria; order Hyphomicrobiales; family Rhizobiaceae; genus Rhizobium; species Rhizobium sp. BK377. Next base: position 1,143,271 of record NZ_JACIAC010000001.1, on the reverse strand, counting down.
GGTCGCCGATCTGCTCCGTCCACTCCGGCGACTTGCTTGGCTGCTTCTTCGGCTTCGGGGCTGAGACCTTGGTCTTGAGCAGCGCCGCCTGGGGGACGATCAGGCTGAATTCGGAAACGATGCCGGCAAGCGTGATCGACATGTTGATGGCCGCCGCGAATTCATCCGGGCGATCTTCCGGCGGACGGATGCGTGCTTCGAGAGCGAAGGGAGCCGACAAGTTGGGCTCGAATCCGCCCGGCGCGTTGACGGCCGAACGCAGCACCTTGGAAATCTTGTCGAATACCATGCCGGCGAGGTCGAGTTCGATAACGGAGAGAAGCCGGTCGGCCGGCTCCTCGATCGTCTCGGCGGCAGCGCCAAGCAGATGTTCCATCAGGGTGATGATGAAACCGTTGCCACAGCCGATGGTGATGTTCTGAGACCAATTGCGCAGCGTCGCATCGACCAGCGTCATGTTGGTGCTGAGATCGTCGATCAGATGATTCTTGTAGCCGATCTCGCAGCCGAGATAGCCGACCGTTACGTCGAGGCCGGTTTCGCTCTTCAGCACGTCGGGAAGGAATTCGCTGTAGATATCGCCGAAGGAACTGCAGAGCTTGGCAACCCTGCCCCTGTCGCCGAGGCCGCCGGTCAGTTTGGCAAGGAGGACGGGATCCATTGTCTGATTGTCATGCGAAGCATTGCTCATAGTCATTTAAGCTGCCTTGTTTTCGCCACCTGGGTTCATCATTTCCTGTTCCACTGCGTCGATCGACGGGCGTTCATACGCCGAGATCGTCTTGCGTCCATATTCGAGGGCGACCTGCGGCACCGAGCCGTTCATGTAGGCAAGCAGGGTCTGCTTGACGACGACGTAGAGGCGGTGCTGCTTGGAGCGGACGACCTTGATTTGCGAGATTAGGGGCGAGCAGACGCAGTAGGAAAGCAGAATGCCGAGGAACGTGCCGACGAGTGCCGAACCGATGAGGTGGCCGAGCACTTCCGGCGAGTCGTTGATATGCGCCATGGCCTTGATGACGCCGAGAACCGCCGCGACGATGCCGATGGCGGGGAACGAATCGCCCATGATCTGGATCGCGTGGTAAGGCTTCATCTTGTCATGAAGAATGGTGTTGATTTCTTCGTCCATCAGCGCCTCGATCTCGTGGGAGCGGGCATTGCCGATGATGATCAGGCGCACGTAGTCGCAGATGAAGGCCGTCAGTTCCTTGTTCTTCAGAACCGTCGGAGCCTGCTGGAAGATCGTTGATTCGGCCGGATTGTCGATATGTGCTTCGATTTCGTTGCGCGATTTCGTACGCAGGTCGCGCATCAGCGAATAGAGCACGCCGAGCGTATCGAGGTAGTTGCGCTCCTTGGGAACGGAATGCTTGAAGGCCTCGCCGAGCGCCTTGCCGGAGTCCTTCACCACCTTCATTGGGTTCGCCATGATGAAGCTGCCGATGCCGGCGCCGCCGATGATCAGAAATTCGAAGGGCTGAAAAAGAGCATCGACTTCGCCGCCCATCGCCATAAAGCTACCGACGATACAGCCGCAGACAACTATAAATCCGATAATAATATTCATCGTCAGCCCAATCTGAACGTTGCTTTTCTTTGCGACGGATAGGGTTTGTGCCTTGCGTGAGGCTGATGAAAGCGGCTTCTGCGCGCTCATTTGCGCTACCAGCTTCGCGCAAGCATTTGCCTTCATATTGAACGTGACGAGTGGGTCTATGCGCCCATGTCTGAGATGCCGCTCAGCGGAACCCCGTGGCCAAACGAAAAGGTGTCAGGTGTTTCGTTCCGTTTATCGCCAATGTGGAGCTTACCGATATGCAATCCGGTCTTTACGTTTCCCTGTCGTCACAAATGGCCCTCGAAAAGCGCCTGACGACGATCGCCGACAACATGGCCAACGTGAATACGACCGGTTTTCGCGGCACTGAGGTAAAGTTCGATGAAATGATGGCGAACAACCAGAACAAGACGAACACCAAGGTTGCCTTCGTCTCTCAGGGCAATGACTACCTGAACGGCACCAATGGCGAATTGCAGCACACCGGCAACATGCTCGATTTTGCCGTCAAGGGCGATGCCTGGTTCTCTCTCGATACGCCCGCCGGCCGCGTTCTGACGAGGGACGGCCGCTTCACGATGCGCGATACCGGCGAGCTGGTTTCCATCCGAGGCTATCCGGTTCTCGATGCAGGCGGTGCGCCGATCGTCCTCAACACCGCCGGCGGCGAGCCTAAGGTTGGCACTGATGGCATCATCTATCAGAATGACCGCCAAGTCGGTTCACTCGGCCTCTTCGAAGCCGATATCAGCAAGGGCTACCTGCGCTACGAGAACAGCGGCATCATGACGACCGAGCCGCCGCGCGCGGTCGTCGACCGCTTTAATGTCGGCGTCGAGCAGGGCTATCTCGAAAATTCCAACGTCAACGCAATGCACGAGATGACGCAGCTCATCGAGGTGAATCGTGCCTTCGAAAGCGTATCGTCGCTGATGCGTGACAGCGAAGACTCGTTCAAGGAAGCGGTTCAGACGCTGGGCGGCAGCCGCTAAGACAAGGTGCAAAGCATGAACGTCACGCTGTTGACCGAGGACGCGCTCTCGCCGAAGCTCACACATCTCGGCGATCTCGCAAAACGCTACGCGTCGCCGGAATTCTCCGTGACCCATGGCGGTCGCGTGCACACCATCGCCGCCGGCCACTATACCGTCCGCGGCCTTTCCCGGCATGTGCGGCTTGGCGAGTTTGTGGCGCATAAATCGGCGACAGGTATCCATCTTGGCGAAGTGGTCAGGGTGGAGCCGGATCTGGTTTACGTCTGCCCGATCGAACCGGGCGAGCCGATCGGCATCCATGACATCGTCATCCGCAAAGGTGCATTCCGCATCTCTCCGTCGGACAGCTGGTGCGGCCGCACCATCAATTCCCTCTGCGAGCCGATCGACGGTCTCGGTCCGATCGCCGAAGGCCTGGATCGCCGCTCGATCTCGAACACTGCGCCGCCTTCGATGACGCGCCGGCGCGTCGAGAGCGGATTCAAAACCGGCGTGCGCGCGATCGATATTTTCTCGCCGCTCTGCCTCGGCCAGCGTCTCGGCATTTTTGCCGGCTCGGGTGTCGGCAAGTCGACGCTGCTGTCAATGCTGGCCCGCGCCGACGCCTTCGATAAGGTGGTTATCGCGCTGGTCGGCGAACGCGGTCGCGAAGTCCGCGAATTCATCGAGGATACGCTCGGCAGCGACATGAAGAAGGCGATTGCCGTCGTCGCCACCAGTGACGAAAGCCCGATGCTGCGCAAGATGGCGCCGCTGACGGCTGTGACGATCGCCGAGCACTTTCGCGACAAGGGTGAAAACGTTCTCTTGATCGTCGACAGTGTTACGCGTTTTGCCCACGCAATCCGCGAAGTGGCGACCGCTTCCGGCGAGCCGCCGATTGCTCGCGGCTATCCGGCGTCCGTCTTCACCGATCTGCCGCGTCTTCTGGAGCGCGCCGGTCCCGGTCCGGAAGGCGCCGGCACCATCACCGCGATCATTTCCATCCTCGTCGATGGCGACAATCATAACGATCCGATCGCCGACTCCACGCGCGGTATTCTGGACGGCCACATCGTCCTGCAGCGAAGCCTGGCGGAAGAGGGGCGCTATCCGCCGATCGATCCGCTCGCATCCATCTCGCGCCTTGCCCGCAAAGCCTGGACTCCGGACCAGGAGAAACTGGTTTCGCGCCTGAAGGTGTTGATTCACCGCTTTGAGGAAACGCGCGACCTGCGCCTTATCGGCGGCTACCGTCCGGGTGCTGATCCCGATCTCGACATGGCCGTCAAGCAGGTGCCGATCATCTACGACGTCCTGAAACAGTCTCCGGGAGACCGAGAATCGCTGGATGCCTTCGCGGATCTTGCCGGAGCTCTCAAGGCCGCCGCCGGCGTACCCACTCCGAGCGCGCCCATCCAAAGGAGGGCCTGATCATGGCCGATTTCGAAGACGAACGGATCGCCGCTCTGAAAGAGCGCAACAAGGGAGCGCTGCTCGATCGCGCGTTGACCTTCTTGGGTCTGGCGCTTGCCGGCGCTTCCGCCTTCTTCCCTTGGTACGTCTTCTTCAACGCGGACAAGTTCGGCATTAGCGTTGCCGATAGCAATGCCTCTCGTGAATTGCCGAATTGGCCGGCGCGCAACGTCTTCAGCGTTTCACCTCTCGCCATGGTCAACAAGAACGATGAAGACAAGAAAGTTCCACCGATCGACAACATGACGACGGCAACCGTTTCCGAGCTCGGCAAGGAGCGCAACGGCGACGCCTCGATGGAGGATCAGCCCTTCCCTGGCAAGGGCTCTTTCCGTCTGCTGCACGTGGCCAACGGGCGGGCGCTCATTGAAGATCCCTCGGGCATGTATGTCGTGCGAGTCGGCTCGATCCTGCCGGACGAAAGCCGCCTTGCGACATTGGAACAGCGCGACGGCAAGTGGGTGATCGTGACTTCCAAGGGTGAGATCTACCAGAACAACTAGTTCAGGAAAAGACGAATCGCCGTGAGGCCTCGTCGGAGACAACGGCCGGGCGGCGGTTGGTCGCTGTCTGCCAGTAATCTCGAAGAATGGCTTGCGAAGCCCGCATTTACCGTAAGTCCCACGCAAGATTACCGCCCTAGGTTCGGTGTAGTAAAAACGGAGAGTTCTCATGCAACCGATTCAACTTTTCGACTTGGCTTCAAAGCAGGCGGAATGGCTGACGATTCGTCAGGAGGTTGTTGCCGGCAACATCGCGAATGCAAACACGCCGAAGTTCCGTGCGAAGGACGTGACGCCTTTTCAGGCCGTGCTCGACCAGTCGGACGTCACCATGGCGCGCACCAATCCGATGCATTTGAGCGGCAATGATTTCAGCACGAGCGGCGACATCGATGTGAAAGATGCAGCACTCGATCAGGAAATCGGCGTGCAGGAATCCGGCAACACCGTCGGTGTGGCTGAAGAACTCTCCAAATCGGGCGAGATCAAGCGTCAGTACGACCTGAACACCTCGCTGGTCAGTTCCTTTCATCGAATGATGTTGATGACGGTAAGGAAGTAGGCGCATGGATCCGCTTTCAGCAGCAATGAAAATCGCAGGTTCCGGGCTCGAATCGCAGTCGACACGCCTGCGTATCGTCTCGGAAAACATCGCCAACGCCCGCTCGACCGGCGACACGCCCGGTGCCGAACCCTATCGCCGTAAAACCATCACCTTCGGTCAGCAACTGGATCGCGCCAGCGGTGTCGAGACGGTCAACGTCAAGAAGATCGGCGTCGATGAAGGCGATTTCACGAAAGAATATGATCCGAGCAATCCGGCTGCGGACGAGAAGGGCATCGTCAAGATGCCGAACGTCAACATCTTGATCGAGATGGCCGACATGCGCGAAGCCAACCGCTCGTATGACGCCAATCTGCAGACGATCAAGCAGACCCGCGACCTTATTTCCTCGACGATCGATCTCCTGAAGAGCGGACAATAATGATCACTAGCGTACAGAATGTAAGCAATCTTTCGATGACCCGCGCGCTCGGCGCCATCGATAGCGAAAATTCCGCCTCCTCCACAACCGCGCCTTCATCTGCTGCGGCGGGTGCATCCAACGGGCTGAGCTTTGCGTCCGTCATGGGCAACATGGCTACCCAAGCCGTCAGCAGCCTGAAGGGCGCGGAGAACATGTCCTTTGCCGGCATCAAGGGTACGGCTTCCACGCGCGAAGTCGTCGATTCCATGCTGCAGGCGGAGCAGACGCTCCAGACTGCAATCGCCATTCGCGACAAGGTCGTCTCGGCCTTCCTCGAAGTCACTAAGATGCAGATGTAATTGATTTGAGGACGAACACATGAGAGCGCTCGCCATCGCAGCAACGGGCATGGATGCCCAGCAGACCAACCTGGAAGTCATCGCGAACAACATCGCGAATATCAATACGACCGGTTTCAAGCGCGCCCGCGCCGAGTTCACCGACCTTCTCTATCAGACCGAACGGGCAAAGGGTGTCGCCAACCGCGCTAACCAGGCTGTCGTTCCCGAAGGCGCCAACATCGGTCTCGGCGTCCAGACGTCGGCCGTGCGCAATCTGCATCTGCAGGGTGAATTGACCCAGACCGGTAACGACCTCGATGTCGCGATCGTCGGCAAGGGCTTCTTCCAGATCCAGTCGACCGATGGCACGACGCTCTATAGCCGCGCCGGTGCGCTCAACAAGAATGACCAGGGCCAGCTCGTCACCATCGACGGTTACGAAGTCATCCCGGGGATCACCATCCCGCAGGGTTCGACCGAACTGACGATCAGCCGTTCCGGCGAAGTCACCGCCAAGCTGCCTGGCCAGACCGATCCGACGACGCTCGGCCAAATTACGCTCGCCGACTTCGTCAATGAGGCAGGCCTGCAGCCGATCGGCGACAACCTCTTCCAGGAAACGCCGGCATCGGGCGATGCAGTCGTCGGCAATCCCGGCGAAGACAACATGGGTTACCTCAAGCAGGGTTACCTGGAATCCTCAAACGTCGATCCGGTCAAGGAAATCACCGAGTTGATATCGGCCCAGCGTGCTTATGAAATGAATTCCAAGGTGATCACGACAGCTGATGAAATGGCATCCATCGTCAGCAAGAACCTGAAGTAAGAGGGAAGGCCGAACATGATGTTTCGCCGGGCAGGATACATCCAAGGATGGGTGGCTGCGGCCACGATCGCAATCGCCGGCATGGTCATGCCGGCAGCAGCGGATGCCGGCATGGGTTATGCCGTCGTCCCGACGACGATCATCTATCCCGGCGACACGATTTCTAGCGCTCAGCTTCAGGAAGTCGAGGTCACCAATCCCAACCTCGCCGGAGACTATGCAAAGTCGATCTCCCAGGTCGAGGGGCTGGTTTCCAAGCGCACGCTCCTTCCGGGTCGGACGATTTCGGTCTCCGCCCTGCGTGAGCCTTACACGGTCACGCGCGGCTCCAACATCCGCCTGGTCTTCCAGCTTGGCCAGATGACCATTTCCGCTGCCGGCTCGCCTCTCGAAGATGGTGCGACCGGCCAGATGATCCGTGCACGCAATATGGATTCCGGCGTCATCGTCAGCGGCACCGTGCTCGCCGACGGTACGGTCCATGTGAGGGCAAAATGAAGTTCTTCTTTCGTATTCTGAGCCTGGTTGCGGTTCTGGCGATGAGCCTGACCGATGTCGCGCCTGCATGGGCGCTGACGTCCCGCATCAAGGACATTGCCTCGCTTCAGGCCGGTCGCGACAACCAGCTCATCGGCTACGGCCTTATCGTCGGCCTTCAGGGAACAGGTGACGGTTTCCGTGCTTCGCCTTTCACAGAGCAGTCCATGCGCGCGATGCTGCAGAACCTCGGCATCTCGACGCAGGGTAGCCAGTCGAATGCCAAGAACACGGCAGCCGTCATGGTCACCGCCAACCTGCCGCCCTTCGCAAGCCCCGGCAGCCGAATCGATGTCACGGTCAGCTCGCTCGGTGACGCGACCTCGCTGCGCGGCGGCACGCTCATTATGACTTCGCTGTCGGGCGCTGACGGCCAGATCTATGCCGTCGCCCAGGGTGCCGCCGTCGTCACCGGCTTTCAGGCTCAGGGACAGGCCGCGTCCGTGACTGAGGGTGTGACGACGGCCGGCCGTGTGCCCGGTGGCGCCATCATCGAGCGCGAACTGCCGTCCCGCTTCAAGGATTCGGTCAATCTCGTCCTGCAACTCCGCAACCCGGACTTCTCCACGGCGATCCGTATCGCCGATATCGTCAACGGCTACGCCAAGGCGCGCTTCGGCGGTCCGGTGGCGGAAGCCAAGGATTCGCAGGAAGTCATCATCGAAAAGCCGCGCGAGGCCGATCTTACCCGCCTGATGGCGGACATCGAAAACCTCGTGGTCGAAACCGACACTCCGGCCAAGGTCGTCATCAACGAGCGTACCGGCACGATCGTCATCGGCTCGGATGTCCGCGTCTCACCGGTCGCCGTCAGCTACGGCACATTGACCGTGCAGGTAACCGAAACGCCGCAGATCATCCAGCCTGAGCCCTTCTCGCGCGGTGAGACCGCAGTCCAGCCGCAGACGGATATCCAGGCGCAGAAAACAGGTGGACGCGTTGCGATCATCGACGGTCCTGACCTGCGCACCCTCGTTGCGGGTCTCAATAATATCGGCGTCAAACCGGATGGCATCATCGCCATTCTCCAGGGCATCAAATCGGCAGGCGCCTTGCAAGCGGAGCTTGTGCTGCAATGAGCAAGATCACGAACGAGAACCCGATCAGCGAACTGTTGCGCCGGCTGGCCTTGCCGGCCGCAGGCCTCGTGCTGCTGTCCATTCCAGGCGCCTTCGCCCAGGAAGTGGCGCCGGCAGGCGACATCACTTCGACGGACGAGGTCAAGCAATTCTGCGCCAATATCGCCGATCCGGCGCGAGATCAGCGCTATCTCCTGCAAAAGCAGGAACTCGAAAAGCTCCGCGCCGATATCGACAGCCGCGTTGCTGAAATGGACAGGCGGAAGGCCGAATACCAGGACTGGCTGAAGCGGCGCGATGATTTCCTCAAGCAGGCCGAGGCCGGTCTGACGGATATCTACAAGAAGATGAAGCCGGACGCGGCCGCCCTGCAGCTTCAGGATGTCAGGCCCGAACTCGCCGCGGCCGTCATCATGCGGCTCGGGCCGCGCCAGTCCAGCCTGATCCTGAACGAGATGGATTCCACCAAGGCTGCCAGCATCGCCAGCATCATCGCAAGTGCGTCTGATCCCAATACCTCGAAGGATCCTTCATGAATAAGCGTTTACCGGCTGTGATCGCCGCCGTCGCCCTCCTTGCAGGCTGCCAGTCGACGGCGGTCAACGAGATCGGCCGCGCGCCTGCCATGAGCCCGATCGGCAGCGGTCTCGCCTACGGTCAGACGCCGCAGATGGGGCTCTATCCGAAGCAGCCGCGCGCGGTGGCCCAAGGCTATTCGCTGTGGAGCGATTCGCAGGCCGCGCTCTTCAAGGACGCGCGTGCGCTCAACGTCGGCGACATTCTGACCGTCGATATCCAGATCAACGACAAGGGTTCTTTCGACAACGAGACAAACCGCAGCCGCAAAAATTCGAGCGGCATGAATTGGGACGTCAATGCGCAGGTCTTCGGCTGGACGCCGCAGTCTAAGACGGATCTGACTTACGGCTCTGACACGAGCACCGACGGTAAAGGCAAGATCGAGCGCACCGACAAGCTCAACCTTCTGGTCGCCGCGGTGGTGACAGGCATTCTCGAAAACGGCAACCTGGTCATCAGCGGCTCACAGGAAGTTCGCCTGAACCAGGAACTGCGTATCCTCAACGTCGCCGGCATCGTGCGTCCGCAGGATGTCAATTCCGACAACCAGATCTCCTACGACAAGATCGCCGAAGCCCGCATTTCCTATGGTGGCCGCGGCCGCTTGATGGAAGTGCAGCAGCCGCCGCGCGGCCAGCAGGCCGTCGATCTCTTCTCGCCGCTTTGAGGCTGAACCAAGATGGCAGACAACGAAACAGGCGAAGGCAAAAAGAAGTCGGGCGGCATGGTGATGACGATTATCGGCCTTGCCGTGCTGACGCTCGTCGGTGCCGGCGGCGGCTGGGCTGTCGGCAACATGGTGTCCCCGGCTATCCGCAGCGCCGCGGAGGCCGAACAGGCGAAAGAGGCCGAGGCAAAGAAGAAGGCCGAGGGCGGTCTTCCGAAGATCGCGAACGAAGCCAACAACATCGTGCTGCTCGACCCGGTGACCTCGAACCTTGCTTACCCCTCGGAAAACTGGATCCGACTCGAGGTGGCGCTGATGTTCAACGGGCCGCCGGATGTCAAGGTCGCCGAGGATATTCACCAGGATATCCTCGCTTATGTCAGGACCATTTCCCTTCAGCAGATCGAAGGGCCGCGCGGCTTTCAATATCTCAAGGATGACATTCAGGAACGTGTTGACCTTCGCTCTCAAGGGCGCGTATCGAAGGTCATGTTCAGGACCTTTGTCATCGAATGATTCGACTCATAGTCTTCCTTGCCGCCATGATGGCGGTGCCGGAACTGGCGGTGGCCCAGCAGCTGCCGACCGACCTGTTGAACATCCCGGTCGACGGCTCCGTCGCCGCCTGGATCATCAGGACATTCGGCCTTTTGACCGTGCTTTCGGTCGCACCGGGCATCCTCATCATGGTGACGAGCTTCCCGCGCTTCATCATTGCCTTTTCGATCCTGCGTTCCGGCATGGGTCTCTCTTCGACCCCCTCGAACATGATCCTTCTCTCGCTCTCGCTGTTCATGACCTTCTATGTCATGTCGCCGACCTTCGACCGGGCCTGGCAGGACGGCGTTCAGCCGCTGCTTGCCAACCAGATCGACGAGGCGACTGCGGTCCAGCGAATTGCCGAGCCGTTCCGCACGTTCATGTCGGCCAATACGCGCGATAAGGATTTGGCCCTTTTTGCCGACTTGGCCCGCGAGCGCGGCCAGAACATCCAGACGACCGAGCCCATCGATTACCGCATCTTGCTCCCGGCCTTCATGATTTCGGAAATCCGGCGCGGCTTCGAAATCGGCTTCCTCATCGTTCTGCCATTCCTCGTCATCGACCTGATTGTTGCCACGATCACCATGGCCATGGGTATGATGATGCTGCCGCCGACCTCGATCTCGCTGCCGTTCAAGATCCTCTTCTTCGTGCTGATCGACGGCTGGAACCTTCTGGTCGGCAGTCTGGTGCGCTCCTTCAGCTGATGGCGAAGAGGCGGTGCCGTCGCGTACTTCTTTCTCTTGCAAACATGAAACCCGCCGGATCGCTCCGGCGGGTTTCATGTTGCTGAACGCGCCTGATCAGCCTTAGCCATTCGAACCGAAGGGCTCGGTGCGCGGCGGCAGCGCCGGAACGTCGATGTGATCGGGGCCGAGGCCCTGCTTGGCGCGCGCGACCATCAGTTCGTAGCCATGTTCGAGGTGATGGCAGAAGCGCTCGGCGTCAAAGAGCGGCGCGACGTAACGCTTCTCCTGCAGATGTTTCTTGTAGCCGGCAACTCGTTCGGGGTTGAGCGCGAGCTCGACGGCCAGATCTTCGTAAGCCTGGAGATCTTTGGCGACGAGATCCGGGAGGTCGATTGCCCTGAGCAGGCTTTCGCTGACGCGCGAAGCGAAGTTGGTACCTTTAACCGTCAGCACTGGCAGTCCGCCCCAGAGCTGTTCCGAGGTGGTCGTGTGACCGTTGACCGGGAACGTATCGATGCCGAGGTCGGCTGCTTGCTGGCGGCTGATATGCAGTTCATAGGGGGCACGCGGGCAGAAGATGATCCGTTTTGCCGAGATACCATTGGCTTGGAATCGCGCCAGCAGATTATCCTTGTTGCGGGGTGTATTAGCCATCAGCCAGAGCACGCTGTCGGGCGCGCGTTTGAGGATCCTGGACCAGCTATCGACGACCTGCGAGGTGATCTTTCGATTACCGTTGAATGAGGCGAAAATAAAGGCGTCTTCCGGAAGCCCGAGCTCTTCGCGTGTGACCGGCTGCGGTCGCGGACGGTTTGCCGGATCGTTCGGCTGGTAGCTTTCCGGCATGCGCAGGAATTTCTCGTGATAGAAGGGCTTGGCAACGTCAGGCAGCACCGCATGGTCGCCAATGACGTAGTCGAGGTCGACATTGACAGTGCTGCCGGGGAAGCCAAGCCAGGCGACCTGGATCGGCGCCAGTGGCTGATTGAAGGACGAGGCGCGGCTTCCCGAGGTGTGGCCCTTGAGGTCGACCATGATGTCGATGTTCTCTGCGCGAACGGTATTCAGGACAGCTACGTCCGACAGGCCATATATATTGACGATCTTGCCCCACCGGCTGCGATCGGCGACGTTCTTCTCCAAAAACTCGGGTTGAGTGTGATCGAAGAGCGTAATTTCGAACCGGTTGCGATCATGAAGCTCGAGAACCCGCTGCAGCAGCTTCATCGTCGCGTGACCGTCCCACAAGTCAGAGGACATATAGCCGATGCGGATCTTGTCGGACCATGTATGCGGCAGACCGCGTCGATAACCCACGCGCACGGGGTCCAGCGGTTGCGTGCCAATCGTCGCATAGCGATTGAAATCCTCGTTGCCGCACCAATGCAGGTGATAGAACGGGTTGTCCTTCCTCAGCGTATCGACGTCGCCCTTTGCAAGGGCGGCGTCGATAGGCGCCTGATGTTTGTTCGCCTCGTCGAATTCGTTGAATTCGCGCACGCAGACGAGATACAGAAAACGGAAGGCGAGGTTGCCCGGGAAGCGCCGGAAGAGGTTGCGGGCGAGCTGCTGGTTAGTTTCGTCCATGAGGTCGTCGCTGAGCAGCAGCGCGGCGAGCCGCATATGGTCCGGGTTCATGCTTTCGGACAGGATCTTCTTGAAGGGGCGCAGCAGATCCCGCCGCTGCCGGTGTACATAGATCGTCGCGATAATGAATGCGAGTTCCGCATCCTCCTGAGCCTTGTCGAGATTGCGCATCGCGATAAGCAGGGCATCGTCGTCGTTGCCGGCCTCCAGATGCAGCTTTGCGGCGGTCTTCAGGAATTCGAAGGCGCCTTGGGGAGCGCAGTCGGCCGCCAAGCCAAAAGCCTTGGCCGCGTCGGATTTGAAGCCGAGTTGCAGCAGGTTCTTGGCCAGGAGAGCGTAAGTCTTGGCATCCTTCTGGGTATCGATGAGCTGGTTGAGTGTCGCGAGGGACTGTGTATAGCGGCCCGCCTGATAATCCCGGGATGCCGCCGAGAACGAAACTTTGCTGTTCAAAACCTAACTCCGTGAGGAAATGTTCCGGCATGAAATGGTGACCGACGGGACGCGCGCAATCAGGCCCTCCCGCAGAATGCGGGTTGCCCGACGATACTATCCCGGCTTCTGCCACATTGGCATTCGAAGCTTGCTTGAAACCGGTGCAGCCGAATGCCCGCTCTCCGGGAAAGCTGCGACTTCGAAGACTGATTCAAGCAACGTTAACCATGCACTTGAAGCGGCCTGGCCGGGAGCCCCGCTTTTAAGAAGTTGGCAAGTATTGGCTGCGAGATTGCCCTGGACATGACGGGTTTGGGCCAAGAAACAAAGGCACCGAGTGGCATGAAGCTGGTCCGTCATCGCCGGTATTTATAGTCCGGTATGTCCTCCTTTTTTGTATCTAGTTTTCTAGGGGACACACTTATGACGAGCATTAACACGAACTCTTCCGCCCAGGCCGCTCTCCAGACGCTTCGCAACGTCAACCAGGGCCTCAACAGCACGCAGAACCACGTTTCCACGGGTTACCGCGTCGGCAAGGCTGCCGACAACGCTGCTTACTGGTCGATTGCGACGACCATGCGTTCGGACAACAAGGCTCTCGGCGCTGTTTCCGACGCTCTCGGCTTGGGTGCCGCCAAGGTTGACACTGCCTACACCGCCATGGACAGCGCCATCGACGTCGTCGGCGAAATCAAGGCTAAGCTCGTTGCCGCGACCGAAAACGGCGTCGACAAGGCGAAGGTCCAGGAAGAAATCGACCAGCTGCAGGACCAGCTGGTCAGCGTCGCCCAGTCGGCTTCCTTCTCTGGGGAAAACTGGGTTGCTGGTGCCAACGGCACCACGAAGAGCGTTGTCTCCTCCTTCGTTCGCGATGGCTCGAACGGCGTTTCCGTCAAGATGACCGACTACGTTCTGAACAACACCTCAATCGGCAACGTTCTGTTCGGCATGAGCGGTGGTCAGATCGAAACCTCCACCGGTATCCTCGGTACGTCCTACGGCGCGACCGGTTCTGTCTACGGCATGGACATCACCAACTTTACCCAGGGTCAGCTCGCAACGGCTCTGACCACTGTTGAAAACGCCCTGAAGGCCATGACCTCTGCCGGTGCAAAGCTCGGCTCGATCTCGACCCGCATCACGATGCAGGACGATTTCGTTTCCGCTCTGTCCGACTCGCTCGACTCCGGTATCGGCCGCCTCGTCGACGCCAACATGGAAGAAGAGTCCTCCAGGCTCTCTGCTCTGCAGACGCAGCAGCAGCTCGCGATCCAGTCTCTCTCGATCGCCAACTCCTCTTCGCAGAACATCCTGTCGCTCTTCCGCTAAGAGCGGTCCAGCAACATCGCCAAAAACGTCGAGGCCGGGTAATCCCCGGCCTCGAATGCTTTAATATAAGGTTAATGGAAACCCTTCTAAGTATCAGATATTTTTACGAAATTTCGTTCTCGAATTTAGTTTTCTTTAACCATCTTGCTGTTTTCTAGGCCCATCGAAACGGCGAGTTAACCTTAACGAGAATGGTTAACAGGCATGATGCTGATCGCTGTGGGCCGGCCCAAATCCGGAATGTCCCTTCCTAACATCTGCCAAAAGGGGCAAGCAAACTATGACAAGCATCAACACCAATAATGCTGCAATGGCCGCTCTCCAGACGCTGCGTGGCATCAACCAGGGCCTCAACAAGACCCAGGATCACGTTTCCTCCGGCTACCGCATCGGCAAGGCTGCCGACAACGCTGCCTACTGGTCGATCGCAACGACCATGCGTTCGGACAACAAGGCTCTCTCGGCCGTTTCCGACGCTCTCGGCCTCGGTGCCGCCAAGGTTGACACTGCCTACACCGCCATGGACAGCGCCATCGACGTCGTAGGCGAAATCAAGGCAAAGATCGTTGCTGCGACCGAAAACGGTGTCGACAAGACGAAGGTTCAGGAAGAAATCGACCAGCTGCAGGACCAGCTGGTAAGCATCGCCCAGTCGGCGGCCTTCTCCGGTGAGAACTGGGTTGCTGGCGCCAACGGCACCAAGAGCGTTGTCTCCTCCTTCGTTCGCGACGGTTCCAACGGCGTTTCCGTCAAGATGACCGACTACGTCCTGAACAACGGCTCGGCCGGTAACGTTATGTTCGGCATGAGCGGTGGTCAGGTCGAGACGTCCACGGGTATCCTCGGCACGTCCTACGGCCCGACCGGCTCGGTCTACGGCCTCGACATCACCAACATGACCCTGGGTCAGCTTGGCACGGCTCTGACGACCGTTGAAAACGCTCTGAAGGCCATGACTTCTGCCGGTGCAAAGCTTGGTTCGATCACCACCCGCATCACGATGCAGGACGATTTCGTCAACGCCCTCAGCGACTCGATCGACTCCGGTATCGGCCGCCTGGTCGACGCCAACATGGAAGAAGAGTCCTCCAAGCTGTCCGCTCTGCAGACGCAGCAGCAGCTCGCGATCCAGTCGCTCTCGATCGCCAACTCCTCTTCGCAGAACATCCTGTCGCTCTTCCGCGGCTGATAGGATCGCCAAAGATAGCCCGCCGGCCGACCGGCGGGTCCTATCGAAATCGAGCCGCGCTTCGATGGAGCGCGGCTTTTTTAATTTCCGTTAACGATTGATTAACCATATTGCTGTCATCTGCGTCTCAACGAGACGGCGAGTTAACCAAATTTAAGAATGGGTTAACAGGCATGAAAGCTGATCGCCGTTCCCGGGCGCTATTCCGGAATGTCCCTTTTATTAACGCCTGCCAGCAAGGGGCAATCATTTTATGACAAGCATTTTGACGAACGTCGCGGCTATGGCCGCCCTCCAGACCCTCCGCGGTATCAGCAACAATCTTCAGGATACTCAAAACCGCGTATCTTCCGGCTATCGCGTTGAAAAAGCTGCAGACAACGCAGCTTATTGGTCTATCGCAACGACCATGCGTTCGGACAACAAGGCCCTTTCGGCAGTCTCCGATGCTCTCGGCCTCGGCGCAGCAAAGGTCGACACCGCCTACACGGCGATGGACAATGCCATCGATGTCGTCAGCGAAATCAAGTCCAAGATCGTTGCGGCCACCGAAAAGGGTGTCGACAAAACCAAGATCCAGGAAGAAATCAGCCAGCTCCAGGCTCAGCTCATGAGCATCTCCCAGTCGGCTTCTTTCTCCGGTGAAAACTGGGTTGCTGGCAACACGACCAAGAGCGTCGTTTCCACCTTCGTCCGCGACGGCAACGGCAACGTCTCGGTCAAGACGACCGACTATGTTCTGAACGCGGCTTCCAATGGGAACGTCCTGTTCGGCATGACCACGACGGGCACCATCGATTCGAGCACCGGCATTATCGGCACCTCCAACGGCACGATCGGCTCGATCTACACCATGAACATCACTTCTTTTGGTCAGACGGAAATCGCTATGGCACTCACGGCTATCGAATCGGGCTTGGAGGCCATGACGAAGGCAGCTTCCCAGCTTGGCTCCATCTCCAACCGTATTGAACTGCAGGAAAACTTCGTCGCGGCCCTCGGCGACTCGATCGACTCCGGTGTCGGTCGTCTTGTGGATGCCGACATGGAAGAGGAATCGAGCAGGCTCACAGCGTTGCAGACGCAGCAACAGCTGGCGATCCAGTCGCTCTCGATTGCAAACTCCAGCGCTCAGAACGTCCTAACGCTCTTCCGCAGCTAAGCCGGCGGTTGAAGCTGGACCAAACCTTGTGCCGCCGATTTGCGGCAGTCTGGAAACCGCGCCATTCCGGCGCGGTTTCTATTTTATTTCAAGGGCTTGTGCAGATGCCGGCAGGGTTGTTTCGTTTCCCGTTTCCGCCCTTGCGAAACTGGTTGATATCGGGTTAACGTTGCCGGGAGTTGATTTGTTTTGCGACACACCGGTGTGGGAAACCCGCCGGGGGCATGAAGCCACTTCAGTCGCTGCCGGCAAAACCGGCCTGATCCCTTCACCTTTCCGAGACCATGTCGATGACCGTAAAGATTACCAACGCGGCCGCGGTGAGTGCGCTTGCAGTGCTGCGCAGCATCAATAAAGAATCAAACGACGTACAGCAGCAGGTTTCCACGGCGAAGCGGGTTGCGACTGCGGCCGACGATGCGACCTATTGGTCGATCGCCAGCGTCATGCGCGCCGACAGTACCAATCTGGGCACCATTGGCGATGCCCTTGGCCTCGGTGCCGCAAAGGTTGATTCGACCTATACGACGATGAATTCGGCCATCGATCTTCTGGGCGACATTAGAGCTAAGCTCGTTGCTGCGCGTGAGCCGGGTGTCGATAAGGACAAGGTCAACGCAGAAATCACCGAATATAAGAACCAACTCCAGACGATGGTCGAAGGAACGTCTTTTGCTGGTGAAAACTGGCTGTTGAACGGCGAGCCCGTGGCACCTCCGCAGTGGAAGATCATCGGCAGCTTCGTACGTGCTCCGACAGGCGAGTATCAGGCGCAGACCATTGAGTTCCCGTCGTCCCAAACCATTCTGATCGACAAAAATAACGCTGGCGGCGGCCTGTTTACCAAGGATGTCAACGGCAATCCTGACGGCACGCCAGTCCGCAATTACTATCTGCTGAATGCAAACTCCGGGACGCCGGCGACCGGCACGGAAATCTCCATCGGTAAGTCGACCACCGACTCGCAGATCACGGATATGGTGACGGCCACGGACGCCATGCTCAAGCAGCTTACGAATTCGGCAGCAGGGATCGGCATCATGAAGGCTCGCATCGACGATCAGATCGACTATACCGCAGATCTGTCCGACGGTGTCAAAAAGAGCGTCGGCGCCCTCGTCGACACCGATATGGACGAGGCATCGATCCGCCAGAAGGCTATCGAAACCCAGAAGCAGATGGCCGTAGAAGCGATTTCCATCCTCAATACGGCCGCTAGCAAAATTCTCATCCTGCTCGAGTAGTGATCGGCACGGGGCGGCACCATTCATCCTCGCGCAAGTTTGAGTTTCTAGTTTCCGGCATGAAGGCAGCTTCCAATGCCGGCGAAAGGCTCCGAGCCTCTCCCGGACCGGGAACGGCATGCCGGCAAGGACGACGGTCATTTTTCAAGAGGGGGCATGCCGCGTGCTTCCCGAATACTGGACGGATTTTCATGAGCATTATGCTTTCCCGGTATTTGAAGGATTTCGGTGCGCCGAGTCCCTCGGAACCGATCATCGATGTGGATGATTTTGCCGTCGAAACCGCCTCTGCTTTCGCCGAATTGCCGAAAGAGCCTGAGATCGACGTCGAGGCAGAACGACGCGAGGCCCATTCCGAAGGCTTCGCCGCCGCGACCGCTGAGCTGACCGAAAAATACGAACGTGAAGCCCAGGCCGTGGCCGAAGCGCACATTCGGGAGATCGAGGAACTGAAACTCCGATACGAGATCGAGGCGGCCGCTGTCATCGCTTCGCGGATTCGCGACATGGCAGAAGAGATTGCTGCGCTCGTCAGCGAAGTGACCGCGACGGCCATCGCGCCGATCATGACCGAAGCCCTCGCCAAAAAAGCCGCCGAAAACCTCGCCGCCTTGCTGCGGGAGGCGGTCCTTGAAGGCGCCGCAGCGCCAATCATCGTGCGTGGTCCGGCCAAGCTTTTCGACATCCTCAAGGACGAACTTGGAGAGCATGCTGCATTGGTTCGCCATCATGAGGCCGATGACGTCGATCTTGCTGCCGAGATTGGCGAAACCGTACTCGTGACCCGCATTTCCGCCTGGGCGGCCAGCTTGAAGAAGGTTTCCGAATGAGCGACGGGGAAAACCACCACCACGGCAAGAACGAGATTATCATCGTCAAGAAGCATGGCGGCGGAGATCACGATGGCGCCCATGGCGGTGCGTGGAAAATTGCCTATGCCGACTTTATGACGGCGATGATGGCATTCTTCCTTGTCATGTGGCTGGTCAACGCTGCCAACGAGGAAACCAAGGCCTCGATCGCGACCTATTTCAACCCGATCAAGCTCTCCGATGAGAAGCCTACCGAAAAGGGTTTGAAAAAGCCGGTCGACCAGGCCGAGGGCGAGCAGAAGCAGGAAAAGTCGAAGAACAAAGAAGAGAACCCTAACCAGGGCAAGTCTGCCGCCGATGGCGAAGACCAGACCTCGACCTCCGGCGACAAGACCAATTATTCTGAAGCCGATTTCTTCGAAAACCCTTATTCGGTTCTCGCCGAGATCGCTCAGGAAGTCGGCCAGCAGGCAAATGTCAGCGCCAAGGGTGATGGAGGTGCCGCAGATTCAGGCCCGGCGACCGGCGCCGATGGGGGCGAAGCCTATCGCGATCCGTTCGACCCGGATTTCTGGACCAAGCAGGTCGAAGTCACCACCGCCGGAAAGCCGCAGCAGCCTTCGCCGCTCGATTCGAAGGCCGAGCCGAATGAGCTCGCCAAGGCCGAAAACGTCCAGCCTCCTACTCTGCTGAGCAAGGACCCCAACAGCGCTGCCGTCGCTGCTTCGACAGAGAAACAGGCAGACAAGAAGCCGGATAAAACGAAGGACAGGCAGGCTGACAAGACCAAGGACGCCGACAAAACCGAAGAGGCCATGCAGGCCGAAGAGAAGCAGCGGGCCGATGAACTGCAGCAGGAGATTGCACAGCAGATCGCCGGTGTCGCCGGCAAGCTCGCCGAGGGCCTGACGGTGACAGCGTCCGAGGGCGGCCTGCTGGTGAGCATTTCCGACCAGAACGACGACTCCATGTTCAATGTTGGTTCTGCAGTGCCGCGTCAGGAAATGGTCCTTGCTATGCAGAAGATCGGCGCGATCCTGAAACAGAGGGGCGGGGCCGTCGCCATCCGCGGCCATACGGACGGACGGCAGTTCAAGGGCGATCTCAACGAGAACTGGCGATTGTCGATGGACCGCGCCCAGAGCGCTTATTACATGCTCGTTCGCGGCGGCCTCGATGAGAAGCGCATTTCCCAGGTCTCCGGCTTCGCCGACCGTCGCCTAAGGCTTCCCGAGGACCCCTATAACGCGTCGAACCGCCGGATCGAGATCCTCGTGCAGGCAGATCAAGGATAGTCTTATGACGCGCAGGACGCATCGCTATTTCAGATATGCGGTCTTCGGCGTGGCGATGATATCGCCCGCCGTCGGTCATGCAGCGGATGCGGACGATATCGCGCCCTACAAGATGCTGCGCTCCCTGCAGTTCGTTCAGGACTCGGTTGTAACAGGCGATCATTCCGCCGGAGAAATGCAGCGTTTCATGCTTGGCAAGATCGATCAGCGCCTGCGCAACGTCGATCCGTCGGTTTACGATGACGACCGCAATGTCGATGCTGCACTGATCTACGTGATGAGCGGCGGCAATCCTCAAACGCTCGAATATCTCGTCAATCATGACGTCAATGGTTATTTCGATAATCGCGTCACCGACGTGCTGCGGAAATACCTTGGTGGCAAAGGCTTGCTCGTCTCGAGGACACTGGAAGAAACCGCCAAGGAATATGACGGCAAGAAAATCGGCCCTTATCTGGCGCTGATCGGTGGCAACGTGCTGATCGCCACGAGGCCAATGGATGCCCTTTCGCTATATGACAAGGCGCGGCTCAATGCACCTGGCACGATTGTGGAGGAGGCGGCGCTACGCCGCTCGGTCGCCATCTGCGTCGAAACCGGGCAGGTCGACAAGGGCCTCGCCTATTCACAACGCTATGTCCGCCGCTTTCTGCATTCGCCCTATGCCAGCCAGTTTGCCGATCTCTTCGTGAAGCTGATTGTCAGCCACGATCACGATGTCAGCCCGCAGACCGTCGTCGATATCCTTTCTTTCATGGACGCGCCGCGCCAGCGCGAGGTCTATCTGCGTGTCGCACGCGCTGCCGCGATCGCCGGAAAGCCGCGACTCGCCCGTATGGCCGCCCAGCGCGTTCAATCGCTGGGCGAGGGGACGGATAACCCTTTCGGACCGCTTGCCGATTTCTATAAGGGCATGGCGAACGTCCCCACCGACGATATCGATCAGGCTGCCAAATATATCGCCAATATCTCCGGAGCGTCTCTCTCGCCACAGGACCAGGCGCTGCAAGCCGCCGCAAGATCCGTTGCCGAGCAGATATTGCGGGCTCCGGACCCGGCAAGCCTGACACAAGGCTCGTCCCCTAATTATACTAATCAAGAAATTACTTCTGAACAGGCTGCAGCCGCCACGGCTGCGCAACCGCGAGGAGCGCCGGCCGCTGCCCCGGAACCTGTTGTCGAAGGCACGGCTTCTGCTGGCACGGGAGGCCAGGATGTCGATCCTTCATTCACCTCTTTCGTGACGACCAATCGATCCAAGCTCGACGAAATCGACGGTCTCCTGGCCCAAGAAGGCAAATAAGATGATGATGGATATCAGCGTCTCGGGCGGAGCGCCCGGCACGGATGCGTCTGCGTCCGTAAGGTCTGGTCGGGGAGCCGGTAAGGGCGAGGCTGCGGATCAGAACGGCGGCTTCTCGGATGTGCTCTCCAAGGCCAGCAATAGCGATCAGGATGCGGATACCGTCGATACGTCCGACCATCAGGACGTCAACGACAGCGCGGAGACCGTGGGGCGCAATCTGCGTGGCCGCAACCCGAAGCCGCTGATCGACCTGAACGACGCCTCGCTCAAGGGACAGGTGGACGTACAGTCCGAAACTATTGCAAGCGTCGAGATACTTTTGAAGTCCGAAAAGGACCAGGGCAAGAACGCGAGTGTGCTCGGGTCGGGCAAGCCGGGCGCCAAGGATCAGGCAGCCGAGGCCTCTACGCAAGCAGTGGTTAAACCTGCCAAACATACCAAAACCAATGAGCTTGATAGCGGCATCGATACAGGCACAGATACAGCAGCCAGCGAAGGCGATATCACTGATGTGCTTGGTCTTTTGAAGAAGGAACCCGGTGATGCCGCGGCTATCCTCCAGGCATCCGCACATCAGGTAGCGGCGAAGACCGATGACGTGCCGGCCGGAAAGAAGGACGCGCAAACCGGGGGCGTACATGGCGCAAAAGCCGATGTGCACGTGTCGGATGCATTGGCAGCCGTCGCGCCGCATGGCAATGACGCGCGTGCGCCGGGAACGGAGAATGCCGAAGGCGTCGAAGGCAGGACGTTCAGGATCAGCCGCGCCGATGGCCGTGGCCAGTCGATGGATATGCATATCGGTACCGAGCAACCCGGCGAGAAGTCGGCAAAGTCGAGTGTCGAAAATGTTTCCGTTCTGGAATCGCGCCGTTATCTCGGCCTGGTTCAGAACCCGAATTCCGCAAACGTGACAGCAGCGCTGTCGGGTGACAAGGAATGGGCGCAGGCTATGCAGCCGAGCTCTGCTCTGTCGAACGCCGCTGAATGGACGAGCACCGGCAAGGTGGTGAACACCCTCAAGATCCAGATGAGCCCGATCGATCTTGGCCTCGTCACGGCGACGATGCGGCTGTCAGGCGATACGCTGAACGTTGATCTCAAGGTCGAGACCGGCGCAGCCTATCGCCAGCTCAAGGAAGACCACGGCAAGATTCTCGAGGCGCTGCGCAGCCAGGGTTATGCGGTAGATAACGTGACCATCAGCATGGCCCCCGTGGATCGGTCCGATGCCGGCAACCAGGCAAACAGCCAGGGACAGACTTCTCAGCAGCAGCAACAGTCGCTCGCCCAGCAAGGCCAGGGCGGCGAGGCGCGCGAGCGCCAGAACCAGACAGTGCGACAGACGGATGGAGGCTTCAATGGTGCGGGCGGGAACGGTGTTGAGAACGCTTCTGCTTCTGTCGACGCTGGCGGCAGCCGCTCTGGCAGCGTTTACCTCTAGCGCAACCGCCTCTACCGGCGCCTGCGAGCGCGAGATTCAGTCTGCTGCGGCCAAATACGGGATTCCGGAGGGAATTCTCTATTCGGTCGGGTTGACGGAAACCGGGCGCAAGGGATCGCTCTATCCTTACGCGATGAACGTCGAGGGGAAGGCCCTGTTCCCAGCCTCCGAGCAGGCCGCATTACAGCAATTCGACGCCTCCAGCAGAGGCGGCGCGAAGCTCATCGATATCGGATGTATGCAGATCAACCACTACTTCCATGGGGAGAATTTCAGCTCCGTGGAAGAAATGTTCGACCCTCACCGCAACGTGGAGTATGCTGCCAAGTTCTTGCGCAACCTGCACGACCGTCACGAAACATGGACAATGGCGGTAGCTCGATACCACGCAGGTCCGAATAATAATCCGGCGCAGAAGCAATATGTCTGCCGCGTCATCGCAAATCTGGTCGCCACCGGCTACGGTAAGTGGACTCCCAATGCGAGTAATTTCTGCGCAAATTAATTCAATTAATAATTGAATCGTCGGACTATGACCAAACTGTGTCAGAGTGTGGCAGGAATTCGGCACAAATCCTACCTGCAAGTCATAATTAAGAGGGTGTTAACTTTTCCACGAAATTTTTGTGTGCATAACGACCATGACCTACTATATATAGATCAAATCGGCACCCAATTCTTAATCAATTATTAATTTCCGCCATTAACTTTCACGAGTTGCCGCTGATTCGCGCGATTCGTACCCATAGATCATCGATGTGCCACACTGATTCGGAGGCGGACGAATGATCGTAGTGGTTGATGAGCGTGAGCTCGTGAAGGATGGATACACTTCTCTCTTTGGCCGTGAGGGCATTCCCTCAACCGGTTTTGATCCCAATGAATTCGGCGAATGGGTGCAGACCGCAGCTGATTCTGATATCGCTGCCGTCGAGGCATTTCTGATCGGCCAAGGACAGCGCACCATGGAATTGCCGCGCGCGATCAGAGATCGCTCAATGGCGCCCGTGATCGCGGTCAGCGACCAGCCATCGCTCGAAAATACACTTGCTCTTTTCGACTGCGGTGTCGACGACGTTGTGCGCAAACCGGTGCATCCGCGTGAGATTCTCGCGCGCGCCGCTGCAATCCGTCGCCGCCTGAAGGCGATCGCAAACTACACCGACATCGGCGCCATCCGCGTCTTCTCCGACGGGCGCGATCCGGAAATCAACGGCGAAACCTTCGCCTTGCCGCGCCGCGAGCGCCGCATCCTCGAATATCTGATCGCCAATCGCGGCCGCCGCGTCACCAAGACTCAGATCTTCAATGCGATCTACGGCATTTTCGATGAGGAAGTCGAAGAAAACGTCGTCGAAAGCCACATTTCCAAGCTGCGCAAGAAGCTGCGCAAGAAGCTAGGTGTCGATCCGGTCGATTCCAAGCGATTCCTTGGCTATTGCATTGATTGGAATTGATTTTCTGGCGCCGGCCACGCTGCTCGGGAAAGCCGGAATATTTCGGTCGGCGACCCGGCACAACAGACAGCTTCACGCAAGGCCCGCCAAATACTGTTGCACCTAACAGGTAAAACGAGGTTTTCAGATGAGCATTTTCGGCAGCATGAAGACGGCAGTATCGGGGATGAACGCACAGGCAAACCGCCTCAGCACCGTCTCCGATAACATCGCCAACGTGAACACGACAGGTTATAAGGCTGTCTCGACAGCGTTCTCGTCGCTGGTCCTGCCATCAGGCTCCGGTAACTACAACTCTGGCGGCGTGACGACGACGGTTCGTCAGGCTGTTTCCGACCAGGGCGATATCTCCTACACGACCTCAGGTTACGATCTGGCAATTTCGGGGGATGGCTTCTTCATCGTCCAGGGCGGTGATGGCGTTCCCGTCCTGACCCGCGCCGGCGACTTTACCAAGGACGACAGCGGCAACCTCGTCAACTCGGCCGGCTTCACGCTCATGGGTTATCCGTGGGGCTCCTCGGCTCCGGCCGTCGTCGTCAACGGTTTCGATGGCCTCGTTCCGATCAACGTACTCGGCGACCAGAAGCTGCAAGCCGTCCCGACCGCGAACGGCACCTGGACCGGCAACCTGAAGCCAGGCGCAACTGTGGTTACGGACCCGAATGCCCTGCCGAGCGCTAACGGCAGCCTGCCGGCCCCGCCAGCAGCCCCCACGGCCGCTACCAGCAATACCCAGAAGTACTCGATTGTTACCTATGACAAGCTGGGTAGCAAGGTAATGTATGACATCTACTATACGAAGATCCCAGCCGCCGTGCCCCCCGCATCGCCCGCCGGTACGGCAACCCAGTGGGAAATGGCCGTATTTCGTAACGCTGACAAAGCCACGACCGGTACGAGCTCTTTCCCCTACAGCTCGGCAGCAGTCTCTGTGAAGACGATCTCGTTCGATGATAAGGGCCAGATGCTGTCGCCGCCCGGCGCGACGATCACTGATCCGGTTACCGGCCTCACCATCAACATGAACCTCGACCTTTCCCAGGTTGGCGATAATTTCTCGGGTACGGGTAACGTCGACGGTCAGGGCGCAAACTCGCCGGTTGATATCACGATCGATGCCGATGGTATCGTGTACTCCAAGTATGACGACGGCAGCACCAAGCCCGTCTTCCAGATTCCGCTCGCCAATGTGCCGAGCCCGGACCTGCTGACGCTGATGACCGGCAACGTCTACTCCGCCAACGGCAAGTCGGGCGTAACCGTCACCGGTTTCCCGCAGACCAGCGGCTTCGGCAAGATCCAGTCGGGCGCCCTCGAAGGCTCGAACGTCGACCTCGCCGGCGAACTGACCGAAATGATCGAATCCCAGCGCAGCTACACCGCCAATTCCAAGGTGTTCCAGACGGGTTCCGATCTCATGGACGTTCTCGTCAACCTCAAGCGTTAATTCAGGGTAACGGGTAAGCCATGTCGCTCACTTCAGCACTTAACACCGCGCAGAGCATATTCAACAATACGGGCACGCAGAGCAGCATCGTATCGAACAATATCTCGAACGCCGGCAACAAGGACTATGTGCGCCGGCAGGCGATGCTCACCACCTCGCTGGGCGGCGCCCAGGTGGTGAAGATCAGCCGCGCGCAGGAAGATGCGCTGCTGAAACAATATCTCAAGGCGTCCTCTCAGGACAGCGCCCAGCAGACCCTGCTGGGCGGCCTTGAAGATCTGAAGTCGATCATGGGCGGCAACGAGAATGAAACGTCGCCTGAAACTGCGCTGCGTGCCTTTCGTGACAAGCTCGGCACCTTCCGCGCGACACCTGGGGACCTGATTGCTGCCCAGGGGGCGATTACAGCGGCGCAGGACGTCGTAACTTCGCTGAACAATGCCTCCAAGGCGGTGCAGCAGCAGCGTGCCGATGCCGACAAGCAGATCAAGAATCAGGTCGACTCGCTGAATAGCCTGCTGAAGCAGTTCGAAACGGCAAACAATGCCGTCAAGAAGGCGACATCAAGCAACGAGGATCCGTCGAGCGCTCTCGATGAGCGCGAAAAGGTTCTCAAGCAGATTAATCAGATTGTTGGCGTATCCACAACGACACGCGCCAACAACGACATGGTGCTCTACACAGCCGACGGCACGACACTGTTCGAAACGATTCCGCGGACCGTGAGTTTCGAGCCGACGCAGTCCTATGCGGCGACCACTGTCGGCAATAAGGTCTATATCGACGGCGTCGCCGTCAACATGGGTTCGGGTGCGTCGACAAACGCACAGGGCAGCCTGGCCTCGCTTCTGCAGATCCGTGACGACATCGCACCGACCTTCCAGAGCCAGCTCGACGAAGTCGCCCGCGGTCTTGTCAATCTCTACCAGGAAGACGGCAATCCCGGCCTCTTCGTCTGGACACAGGCGAACGGCACTGCAGGCGGGGTTCCGCCGGCCGGCGTCGTCATCGACGGCATTGCGGGAACGATTGCGATCAATGATCGCGTCGTCACCTCCAAGGGCGGCGATCCGACGCGGCTGCGTGACGGCAACATCAATGCGTCCAGCACGCCTGCGAACCCGGGGGGGTCGAGCGGCTATACCGCGGAACTCGACCGCCTCTATACGGCGATGGATTCCGGCATTCCATTTGATCCGTCGACTGGCCTCGACTCGAATGTCAGCATCCTGACCTTTGCCACCAACTCCATCGGCTGGCTCGAGCAGCGCCGAAGCGATGCAACCACGGCAGCGGAAAACACCCAGGCTGCCGCAGCCCGAACCGATGAAGCTTATTCCAACGAAACCGGCGTCAACCTCGATGAGGAACTGACGCTGCTTCTCGATATCGAACAGTCCTACAAGGCGGCGACCAAGATATTGAACGCTGTTGACGAGATGTTGAAAGCATTGCTGGATATTGCGAGTTAAGCCATGAAGAGCTCATTTATTTCAAGTTCGGCCATCCAAAATGCCATGCGGTTGACGATCCGTCAGGCGCAGAACCAGATGTCGAAGGCGACGATGGAAGCGACCACCGGCACCTACGCCGATATAGGTGTATCGCTTGGCGGTTACGCGGCCAAAAGCATCGACTTCACGCGCGAAGTGGACCGCATCAAGTCGATCAAGCTGAGCAATGCTCTCGTCGACGCCCGTATGGAATCGGCTCAAACCGGGCTCGATAAAATGAAGAAGGCGGGCGACGGCTTCCTGTCCAAGCTGACCGCGCTTCAGAGCAGCCACGATCCGGGCAGCATCACGGTCGCCATCCAGTCGGCCACGAGTGCGCTTTCCACGATGATGGATACATCGAACTCGATGGTGAATGGCGAATATCTTTTTGCCGGCATAAACACCGACATCCAGCCGCTCACCGACAAAACCGCTGCGACTTCGGCGGCGATCGTCACAGCTCTGACCACTTATGCGGCAGGCCTGCCGACACCCAAGCCGGTCAACCAGCTCACCGGCGACGAGATGAAGACCTTCATCGAGACCAAGGTAGAGCCGATGTTCAGCGAAGCGGCCTGGACGGATCCGACCACCGGTTGGTCCAAGGCGTCCAGTCAGAACATGACGAGCCGTATCAGCAATTCGGAAGTCGTCGAGTCCTCGACCAGCGCCAATTCCGAGGGCATGCGTTACTTTGCTCTGGCGACGGTAATGACCTCTGCGCTGATGGGCCAGAGCCTCAGCACCGACGCGATGAGTGCGGTCTCCTCCAAGGCGATCACCTATACGACCCGCGCGACCACCGGTATCGTTACTCAGGCGAGCCAGCTCGGTCTGTCGCAGGAACGTGTCGAGAAGGCGAATGACGCTCTCGACGCTCAGTCGAACATCATGCAGACCAAGCTCGTCGATATCCAGGGCGTCGATCCCTATGAGGCCTCGACCCTTGTCAAGACTTTGGAAACCCAGCTGGAAACAGCCTACACAATCGTCTCGAAGATCCAGCAGTTGAGTCTCGTGAACTACCTTTGATGAGCAAAGGCGCGCTATATAAAGAAGGATGCATGAATGTATCAGTTCTCTTATGCCGAGGTCATGCAAGACTCGGTTGCCGACGCGAAAGAGCGGGAATGGCAGGTTCTCGAACGTTCGATAGAACTGCTTTCGGTGGCGCGCGACAAAGAGAAGTACAGCCGCGAGTCTATTGAAGCTCTCTTCTATACGCGAAGGGTGTGGATCAGCTTTATCGAGGACTTGAAGCATCCAGACAACCAGCTGGAGATCGAGCTCAGAGCGAACCTCATCTCGATTGCAATCTGGATATTGAAGGAATGCGACCGAATTAGAAAACGTCAGTCGAATAATTACCAGGGCATCATCGACGTTACCACCATCATCAGGGATGGACTTAAATGAAAAGTACACTTCGCATTTCTCTGAAGGCCGGAGAAAGAATCTTCATCAACGGCGCTGTCCTGCGTGTCGACCGTAAGGTCGCACTGGAATTCCTGAATGATGTGACGTTCCTTCTCGAAAACCACGTGCTGCAACCGGAAGGCGCGACAACGCCGCTTCGCCAGCTCTATTTCATCGCCCAGATGATCCTCATCAACCCAGAGGGCAAGGAACATTCGACGGCGATGTTCCGGAAGTCGATCACGATGCTGCTCACATGCTTCAAGAACGAGGAAATCCTTGCCGAACTGAAGCGTATCGATGCACTCGTCTCGACCGGCCGCGCCTTCGACGCGCTGAAGGCGATCCGCGGTCTCTACGCGATCGAAGACGGCATTCTCAACAATCACGAATTGCCTCCGACTATGGTCGAGCAGATTCGCAGGGAGATCGCACCATGGCGGTAGACGCACCTCAAAGCGTAGGTGGAGGCAGCAACACGTATGGCTCGTCCAACACTGCGCAGCAGAAGGCCACGCTGAACTACGACAACTTCCTTCAGTTGCTTGTCGCGCAGATGAAGAACCAGGATCCGACCGATCCGATGGATGCCAGCGAGCAGATGTCGCAGCTTGCTAGCTTCTCGCAGGTCGAGCAGACGATCCAGACGAACTCGAAGCTCGACACGCTGCTGACGAGCTCCAGCCTGACCCAGGCGAGCGGATATATCGGCAAGTACATGGAAAGCGCCGATGGCAAGACCAAGGGCACAGTCGAATCCGTCAAGGTTTATTCCGACGGCCTCATTGCAACGCTCGACAATGGCGGTAAGATTCTCATCCAGGCCGGCATCTCGCTTTCCGATTCGGCCCCGACCAACGCTTCTGGCGATGATACCGGTTCGGATGATACCTGAAGCGACGACGGGGCTTGGCGCTCGTTCGTTTGGATGATGCCAAAAATACCAGTCCGGTTAAGGCCGGACTGACTGCTTTCAAGGCGATATGAGGTTGCCTGACGATGAATGAAGCTGATGCACTCGACCTGTTCCAGGCTGCGATCTGGACCGTTCTCGTTGCCGCGGGTCCCGCGGTCATTGCAGCAATGGTCGTCGGTCTCGTGATCGCGCTGATCCAGGCGCTGACGCAGGTACAGGAAGCGACGCTTACTTTCGTTCCGAAGATTGTCGCCGTCCTGGTCACGATCGGCATTTCCGCTCCCTTCGTGGGCTCCCAGATTTCCAGCTTCACCAATCTGGTCTTCTCGCGCATTCAGTCCGGCTTCTGAGCCAACTTCGCGCAAGCTTCGCCATTTAACTGTCGGTCCGAACTGGGCGGACTCCGATGTCCGCCTCCTCTCATGAAGAGACGGAATCGCTATGGCGCAACCACCTGCACTACCCCTTCCGAAAGTCGCTCCGAGCCTGCGTGATGTCGGCTTTGCCATGGGCATCATCGGCATCATCTGCATCCTGTTTCTGCCGATCCCGCCGTTCCTGATCGATATGGGACTGGCCTTCTCGATCGCCTTCTCGGTGCTGATCCTTATGGTCGCGCTATGGATCCAGAAACCTCTCGATTTCTCATCCTTCCCGACCATTCTTCTGATCGCGACGATGACGCGATTGGCACTGAACATTGCGACGACGCGTGTCATCCTTTCGCACGGCAACGAAGGGCACGACGCTGCAGGCGGCGTCATTGCCGGCTTCGCGAGCCTGGTCATGTCCGGCGACTTCGTCATCGGTCTGATCGTCTTCCTGATCCTCATCACCATCAACTTCATCGTCATCACCAAGGGTGCCACACGTATCGCGGAAGTCGGCGCGCGTTTCACCCTGGATGCCATCCCGGGCAAACAGATGTCGATCGATGCCGACCTGTCTGCCGGTATCATCGACGAGAAGGAAGCCCAGCGCCGTCGTAGGGAACTGGAAGAAGAAAGCTCCTTCTTCGGTGCCATGGACGGTGCGTCGAAGTTCGTTCGCGGTGACGCGGTTGCGGGTCTTCTCATTACCGGTATCAACGTCTTCGGCGGCATCATCATCGGTTACTTCCGCCACGGCATGCCGATTGGCGAAGCGGCCGATGTCTTCGTCAAGCTGTCGGTCGGTGATGGCCTCGTCTCGCAGATGCCGGCCCTCATCGTTTCACTCGCCGCAGGCCTGCTCGTCTCACGCGGCGGCACCACCGGCTCTACCGACCAGGCGGTCGTCAATCAGCTGAGCGGCTATCCCCGTGCGCTCTCCGTCTCCGCCGTCTTGATGCTCGTCCTGGCCCTGATGCCGGGCCTGCCGTTTGTCCCCTTCGTGATCCTCGGCAGTCTTCTCGCCTTCGGTGCCTGGTTCATCCCGCGTCAGGTCGAAGCGGAAAACAAGGTCCGCCGCGAAGCTGAAGAAAAGAAGGTCGTCCAGAACAAGGAACTTGAAAAGGACTCGGTCAAGTCAGTTCTCCGCACGTCCGAAATCGAGCTTGCTCTCGGCAAGATGGTCTCGACCCGCCTTCTGGGTGCCCATCAGGAGCTCGCCTTCCGCGTCGGCAAGATGCGCAAGAAGTTTGCGACGCAGTATGGTTTCGTCGTGCCGGAAATCAAGGTGACGGATGATATCGGCATTCCCGAAAAGTCCTACCAGATCCGTATCCACGGCACGACCGTCGCCTCGAACCTGCTGCGTGTCGGCGAAGTTCTCGTCGTCACCGGTGCCGGCCGCAAGCCGAGCATTCCGGGCGACGAAATCCGCGAACCCGCTTTCGGCATGCCGGCGGTTTCGATCCTCGAAAACTTCGCCGACGATCTGAAGCGCGAAGGCTTCCAACCGATCGACAATGTCTCGGTCGTGCTGACGCATATGAGCGAGGTTATCAGAAACAATCTGCCGCAGCTTCTTTCCTATAAGGACGTGAAGATCCTGATCGATCGCCTCGACCCTGAATACAAGAAGCTCGCCGATGAAATCTGCTCGTCCCACATGTCGTATTCGGGGCTGCAGGCGGTACTGAAACTGCTTCTTGCCGAGCGCGTCTCGATCCGCAACCTGCACCTCATCCTTGAAGCCGTGGCGGAACTTGCCCCGCATGTCAGGAAGACCGAGCAGATCGTCGAGCACGTCCGCATCCGCATGGCCCAGCAGCTCTGCGGCGACCTTGCCGACAACGGCGTGTTGCGCGTCTTGCGACTCGGCAGCAAATGGGACCTTGCCTTCCACCAGGCTCTCAAGCGCGATGCGAAGGGCGAAGTCGTCGAGTTCGACATCGACCCGCGCACGCTGGAAGAGTTCAGCGAGCAGGCGACGAAGGTTATCCGTGAATTCATGGATAGAGGCCTGCCTTTCGCCCTTGTCACGTCACCCGAAACGCGCTCCTATGTCCGTATGATCATCGAGCGACTCTTCGCAACGCTTCCCGTCCTGTCGCATGTGGAACTGGCCAAGGGCATCGAAATCAAGATTTTGGGCTCGATTTCATGATTTCAGACCCGCAAGGGACAGTTCTGGCGCTGTTTCTGGTTTTCTGCCGGATCGGCGGCTGCGTGCTGACCCTTCCAGGTTTTTCTTCCGCCCGCGTGCCGGAGCAATTGCGTGTCTTCATCGCTGGCGGACTTTCGCTTGCGGTGCTGCCGGTGCTCTGGGACACGGTCTATCCATCCGTTCACACCAGTTCCGGCACTTATATCGGCCTGATTTTCAGCGAATCGCTGATCGGTGTGATGTATGGCATGCTCGCTCGCCTCTATACGCTCGGCCTGCAGTTCGCGGCCTCTATCGTCTCCATGATGGTTGGTTACACGCAGCCAAGCACGACTGATGTCGTCGAAGACTCGGCCGAAATCAGCCTGACGGCCTTCATCATGATGACCGGCCTGATGGTTCTCTTCATCATGGATTTCCATCACATCGTCTTCCGCGCGCTGATCGATTCATACACGACCATGCCTTTCGGCGGCTTGATGCAGATGCGGGCCACGCTCATCACCTTCACCGATACGCTGGAACAGACCACCTACATCATGCTGCGGCTTTCGAGCCCCTATCTGATTTATGGACTGATCTTCAATGTCTCGATCGGCTTCATCAACAAGCTCGCGCCGCAGATTCCGGTCTACTTCATCTCCACGCCTTATCTACTGATGGGCGGCCTGTTCCTGCTCTATTTCTCGATCGCGGCAATGATCAGCCAGTTCGGCCAATCCTTCTCAGCACTATACGTGGGAAGGTGAAGGCGATGATCGAGAAGAAGCGCTCCGACAAGCTCAAGCGTCTGGTCGCGGTACAGCGGCACCTTGAAAAGATGGCGGAGTACGATCTCGCAGAAACCAGCCGCCAGCGCGCCGAAGTCAATGCGGCCATGGATGTCGCCATCCTTGCGCTGGGTTCGCTGGACCCCATCCATCGTGCTTTTTCGCAGAGTTATGCCGATCGATTCGGCAGGCTGAGCATCAAGGACCAGCAGTTGACCGGCATGCAGCAGGTGCATGAAATGCGTCTGACGCGCGAGCGCGCAAAAGGCGACCGGCTTGAAGAAAACAGGCTCGATGCCCTCCAGGCCGAGCGTCGCGAGGCAGATGACAATGCCGTCTACGACGTAATCGATCAGCAGTTCTCAACGCCAGCCTCCAGCAAGCTTCAAAAATAATAATCGCCACGATCTTACATTAGAGGATTGTAACGTGGCAATTTCACCCCCCAGCGATCTGGTGATGGACGTCGTCAAGGCGGCCGACCCCATGGAGGTCCAGGCTGCCCAGGAAAAGCTGAAGGCCAACCGCGCGGCCTTTGCTGCGACAAGTCTGGCCGACAGCGGCAACGGTTTTTCTTCCGCAGTCGACATTCTCGACCACGTCAAACAGAAAAGCGGCCTGAACAATATCCAGAACCGCACCAAGTCCGAGGAAGTACCGGAAACCTACCGGAAGTTCGAGGCCATGGTTCTGCAGAACTTCGTAAAGTCCATGCTGCCGAGCGAAGCCGAGAATGTCTTCGGCAAGGGCGCAACGGGCGACATCTGGAAGGGCATGATGGCAGAGCAACTCGGCAACGTCATGGCCAAGGGCGACGGCATCGGCATTGCCAAGCAAATGTATGCCGAGCAGCTCCATCGCCAGGAGGGCAAGATCGTCAATGCCTCCACCGATGAAGACGATCGCAAGACCGCGATGAGCATGATCGATGAATTTCAGCGCAAGACCTTCGGGACTCCGACTGCCGACAATAAGTCTGCAACAAGCGACGCATGATCGAGGATAAAATGGAAATAGTTTCGAACGAATACAGGATCAAATCCGTTCTCGGGCGCCTCGAAATGATAATCGACAACGAGAACAATCGAATCGGCAGCGATCCGCAGTTCGATCTCAAGGTCTCCAATGCGCATAAGAGCCGGTGCCTGTACGAGCTCTCGATGCTCTTTCGCGACACCGATCCGGCCGAACTTGCCGCTTCGCATCTGGACCAGCTTCACGGTCTCAAGAAGAAGCTGGTGCTGAACGCCCGTCGCGTCGAAGCGCATCTGGAGGCGGTTCGCGCCGTTGCCGATCTTCTGAAGAATGCCGTGCAGGATGCCGATGCTGACGGCACCTATTCTCAGGAACAGTTTGTCGCGCGGGATAACTGATGATCAAGCTCGTCCTCACAGGCGTCTGGGTCTGCGCCGTCACGCTGGCATCGGTTTATTTCTCGGTGAACATGGCGACTGCGCCGGCGCCGGCTGTTGCGGATACCAAGCAAAGCGCGCTCGAACTTGTAAAGGGCGAGACGATCACTGTGCCTGTCATCGGCAATGGTGCGGTCAACGGTTATTTCCTCGGCCGCATCTCCTTCATGATGCACAAGGATATGATCGCCGGCCTCAATCTGCCGATCACGGAGATGACGACCGACGAACTCTTCAGCCTGCTCGTCGGCAACAAGATGATCGATGTTTCCAACGTCAAGGCCTTCGATCCCGGGGCTTTCCGCGCGGAGATCAAGAAGGGTATGAACGAACGTCTCGGCGGCGAATATGTGGCCGAAGTCATGCTGGAACAACTCGACTATCTCTCGAAGGAAGACGTGAAGGAAAATTCGGGCAGCAAGCCGCAGAAGATCGGCGCGACAGTCAAGATCGTCGAGACCGCACCTGCATCCGAAACGCCGGCTCCAGCCGCCGGTCACTGATCACCGTCGGCCGACCAGTTAGAAACGGCGCCGAAAGGCGCCGTTTCTGCGTTCTCGCCTTTGGTTAACGAACGACTTATGCGCGTAGGAAAATTCAAGGATTTTTCCTAAGGGTTGTTTGAAACCGAGTTGATATAACGCCGGCACAAGCTTGGGAGGATGGCCGCCACGGGGCTGGGGGAGATCGCTTCAGGCAGGACGCTGCTGGTCCTCACACGACCTCCGCTGCGGAAACGTAGGCTTATTTTCCGGGATGTCGGGCGCATGACGCACCCTCGGCAGGAGGTTGGAATGAATCTGATTGCAAACTTCGCGGTGCTTGCATCGCGGCGGACGATTTTCGATCTGCCGGTCTGCGATCTCGGCTGGGACGACGCGCTGGTTTTCATCAACGAACTGGCTTCCATTCCCGTCGGGCAGACCGTGGTTTGCTTCGTCAACGCCCACAACATGCTGACGGCCCTGCGCGACGACGAGTACTATCAGATCATGTCGCACAACCTCGTGCTCCCCGACGGTATCGGTCTCAATATCGCATCTCAGGTCACGCATGGTTCGCCGTTTCCCGCCAATCTGAACGGCACCGATTTCGTGCCGGCCTTCCTGACCTTCATGGAAACGCCGCGTCGTATCGGCCTGATCGGCGGCGCGCGCGCAGTCGTTGAGAAAGCGGCCGAGAACTTTTCCAGGCACGCACCCTGGCACGAATTCTTGGTGATTTCCGACGGCTTTTTTGACAAGGCCGATCCCGAACCTGTTATCGCCGAGGTGGAGCGCCAGAAGCTCGATATCCTGATCGTCGGCATGGGCACGCCGCTGCAGGAAAAATGGGTCCACCAGAATATCCGCGCCGATCACGCGCGTCTCGTTCTGACGGTCGGTGCACTTTTTGATTTCGTTTCGGGGACTGTACCACGCGCGCCGAAGACCGTGCGCATGATGCGTCTGGAATGGGCCTACCGTCTGGTGCAGGAGCCGGCGCGCCTCTGGCGCCGCTATATTCTCGGCATTCCGGTCTTCCTCTTCCGGGTCTTCCAGTATCGCTTCAGCCGGCGCGCACGCATTCTCAGTCAGCCGGTTGAACGGGCGCACGCCGGGGACGAACAGAAGAGAATCGAGCAGATGAAGAAGGCCGGCTGATTACAGATTTCTGCAGGTTCCGGTTAACCATTTCTTTGCCATGTATATTTAGAGTAGCTTAATCCTCCGCGTCAGCGCGGTTGAGCGAACTCGGCCAACATGCGCATGAGATGTGACGCCAATGCACGATTCCAGGGCGAAAAGCAGTTTCCATGATCGCGCAACCAGCTCTTCGCGCGGCCAGCAGCAAAGTTATGCCGAAAAGAACACCCATCCGCCGGAGATCCGTCCTTCCGAAGCCGAACTGCTGCGCGCCATAGGCCGGCTGCTCTACGAACAGCGTGCGAAAGCGCGGCAGACTGAACCGCTGGTGGACCGGATCGAAACGATCCTCGGCTCGCGCCTTCAGGCTGCAAACGATATCGCCTTCGCTTCCGCATCTGAACCCTCTCGTCCTGCACCAGAGCTAACGACGCAAGTCGTTCAGGTTCACCGCGTCGCTCCCGTTGAAAAAGCACCCATTTCGCCGATTTCAGGCGAAATACGGCGCTCGAACTGGAGCAGGAGCGCTCTCATCGTTGCTGCCCTCTCGTTCGGAGGTGCTGCCACCCCTGTCCTGATGCCGTCCTCGCCCGCGCGTTACACAGCCGAAACGGCGCTCGCCGTGGATGCG
Organism: Rhizobium sp. BK377; assembly: GCF_014193935.1. Taxonomy (NCBI): domain Bacteria; kingdom Pseudomonadati; phylum Pseudomonadota; class Alphaproteobacteria; order Hyphomicrobiales; family Rhizobiaceae; genus Rhizobium; species Rhizobium sp. BK377. Next base: position 1,107,020 of record NZ_JACIAC010000001.1, on the reverse strand, counting down.
GACGCAGGCAACCGGGCTGCACTCGTTGGGGATACCGTCAAAAGGCTCTTATCGGTACCTGTCATCACCTCTGCCGTTGCGGCACTGAAGCTGGACCGCGATCCGGAATTTGCCGGCAACAGCCCCAATGCGCTTGGCATCGCCTTCGATCTTCTATCCGGCAGCGGTGCCGCCGCCGATCCGGCATCGCGCGCAGAGGCCGCGCTGAAATCTGCCGTGGCGATTATTCCCGACGACCGCGCTGGCACGATCCGTCTGATGGTAACGACAGGCGATGGCAACAAATCGACGCGCATCGCCATGCGGTTGTCCGATGCGGTGACCGGCGGCGGCGCCGCAGGCAAGGCGGCCGAGACGGCCGCTGCCTTGAAGAAGGAAAATGATCAGGCCCAGGCAGAGCTCTCAGCCTTCGGCCAGAAGAACGGCGAGGGCAATGTCAAGGTCGCGACGCAGTTGCAGCGCCAGATAGCCGGGCTCGATAGCGATCTGAAGAATGCCGACAACAATATCCTGACCGCCAAGGAACAGGCCGACAAGCTCAAGGCGGCCAAGCTCACCGATGTGCTGGAAGGCTCGCTCGCCCCGGATATGATCTCGCCCGCCCTACAGGATCTGCGCGACAGATACGCGCTCGCCAAGACCGCACTCGCGCAGCTTTCGGCAGACCTAGGGCCGCGCCATCCGCGCTTGCTCCAGCAGCAGTCTGAGGTCGACGGTCTGAAGGACAGCATCGGCAAGGAACTGGGGCGCCTCGCCCAGAACGCAAATGCAGCAGCCAAGGCTGCCGTCGATGCGCGCAGGCAGCTCAGTGACCGCCGCAACGCGCTGATTGCCCAGAGTCGCGACACTGGCGTCGATCTCGCCAAGCTGACCGAATTGCGGGAAAAGGCATCTGCCGCCCGCTCGCGCCTGGAAGAGGAAGTTTCCACGACAGGTGCCGTCGGCGATGGCCGGGTCACGGTTCGCAAGCCCGCTCTCGTGCTGCCTGTTTCCGGCGACAGCAATTTCGGTTTCGACGCCCTGGTCGGCGGCCTTGCCGGTTTGGCAGCAGGCCTCGGCCTCGCCTTCGTGCCGCGTTTCTTCCGGCGGCAGCTCGAACGGACGCCGGTCGCAGTTCCTGTTCAGGCTCCAATTCTCGCCCCTGTGCCCGAACTTGCGCAGGTCCCTGCGTTGACACAGGTACCGGAGCCGGCACTCGTCCCGCAGGCGGCTGACGAGGTCGATGCACTGCGATCGCAGATCGCCAGCCTGCGCGATCGCTTTCATTCCTACCAGGTCTCCCAGTAGGCGAGCGCCCGACCGCAGATTGCCCTTGCATTTGCCGTTTTTAAACGGGATAGGGCGTTATCGGGAAATCATTCCCGCCGCGGGCGAATAGACTGGCGCGAAACTGGGCGGAGAAGACGCGTGACGACAGTAATCGACGGCAAGCAGGTTGCCGCTTCCGTAATCGAAACCGTGAAATCGGCAAATGCTGCGCTGGAAGCCGCCAAAGGCGTCCAGACAGGCCTTGCGGTCATCATCGTCGGCGACGATCCGGCGAGCCACACCTATGTCAGTTCCAAGAGCCGCATGGCCAAGGAATGCGGCTTCAAATCGGTCCAGCACACGCTGCCGGCCGAGACGACGCAGGAGGAGCTTGCCGCCCTCGTCGCTTCGCTCAATGCCGATCCGTCGATCCATGGCATTCTCGTGCAGCTGCCGCTGCCGAAACATCTCGACAGCGAGCCGATCATCCAGTCGATCCTGCCGGAGAAGGATGTTGATGGCCTGAGCGTCGTCAATGCCGGCAAGCTTGCGACCGGCGACCTGAAGACCGGCCTCGTCTCCTGTACGCCGGCCGGTGCCATGGTTTTCGTCCGCCGCACCCACGGCGAGGACCTTTCCGGCCTCAATGCCACCGTCATCGGCCGCTCCAACCTGTTCGGCAAGCCGATGGCGCAGCTTCTGCTGAATGCCAATGCGACGGTCACCATCGCCCATTCGCGCACCAAGAACCTCGCCGAGATCTGCCGCAACGCTGATATTCTGGTGGCGGCCGTCGGTCGTCCGGAAATGGTCAAAGCCGATTGGGTCAAGCCGGGTGCCACCGTCATCGACGTCGGCATCAATCGCATCGCCGCCCCCGAGCGGGGCGAGGGCAAGAGCCGCCTCGTCGGCGATGTCGCCTTTGCCGAGGTTTCTTCGGTTGCTGCCGTCATCACCCCGGTTCCGGGCGGCGTCGGCCCGATGACGATCGCCATGCTGATGGCCAATACCGTGATTGCAGCCCACCGCTCGGCAGGGCTGACGCCGCCGGTATTCTGATCAGCCCCTTTTGATCAACTCTGGGGCGCGGCGCCCGTCGAGGCCCTGACGATCAGTTCGGTCTTCCAGAGTTCCTGCTCGGGGAAGGGGCCTGCCTGTTTGACCGTGCCGATGAGCCGCTGCGCGATACGCACGCCCGCAGCGCGCAGCGACGACCGGGTCGTTGTCAGCGGCACCGAGAAGTTTTCGGGCTTCAACAGCGGCAGCACGTCGTCGTGGGCGATCAGCGAGATATCCTCACCAAGTTTCAGTCCGGCCTGATTGACTGCCCGGATCGCGCCGAGAGCGAGCACCGTACTTGAGCAAAGGATGGCAGTCGGCCGCTCGGCAAGCTGCAGGAAGCGCTCCATGGCGATCAGCCCTTCTTCATCCGACATCACAGTATGGCTCGTGCAGTCCTCCGCAAGCTCGAGCCCGCGTTCGTCGAGCGCCGCAATGAGGCCGTTCCTGCGGCGAATGGCGAAATCGAGATGCGCCGGCCCGTTCATCAGCGCAAAGCGCGTATGGCCAAGCTGCAGGAGAAGCCTCGCCGCCTCGTAGAAAGCTGCCTCATTGTCGATATCGAGATAGGGATAGTCCGGCTCCGAACCGAAGGAGCGCCCATGTACAACGAAGGGCATGGAGAGGGACTTCAGCATTGCGAGGCGCGGGTCGTGGCCGCGCATATAGGCTACGAAAAGCGCGTCCACATTGCCGCTTATCGCCAGGCGCCGCAGCGCTGCGACCTCATCGTCGGGGTCTGCCGGCATGATGACGAAGTGAAAGTCGTGGCGCACCGCTTCCTCGCCGAGGCCGGCCAGGAATTCGCCGAAATGCACGTCCGACTGATGACCGGGCGCTGTCGGCATGACGAGGCCAATCGAACCGGCCTTGCCGGTGGCAAGTCGCTGGGCGGCCTTGTTGGGTCGGTACCCGGTTTCCTTGACCGCCCGGAGCACGCGTTCCCGAGTCGCCTCGCTGACTTCGGGATAGCCGTTAAGCGCGCGGCTCACAGTTGTCTGCGAAAGCCCCAGCAATTCCGATAGCTGTTTGAGATTCACCTGCTATGCTTCCTCCCGGCCTGCCCTGTGGCCGTCAAAATAGTGGTCGCCGCCTCCCAATGGCTTCCAAAGCGCTTTAAAATATGTAGCATCTGCTGCGCTTGACTCAAGAAAAATCGCTCCATATTCCCACATTACGCCTTACTGCAGCGCGATACGACGGCGGTACTCCCGCTGTTTTCGCAAAATGGCTTGACTTCATTCGGCTGAAAGTGAATGAGTTGCGTTGTCAAAGCGCTTTGAAATTTCCTTTGAATGAAATTCTGCGCTATCGGATTGTGATGGGAGGTTGATCACATGAAAAAGTCATTCTTGATGGGTGTTGCACTTGCTGCGCTTTTTGCCGGCGCTGCGTCGGCCGCGGATTTGAAGTTTCCGCCGGGCCAGGACTCCAAGTTCAACTGGAAAAGCTATGATGACTTCAAGTCTGCCCATGCCGACCTGAAGGGACAGCCTCTGACGATCTTCGGCCCGTGGCGCGGTGAAGACGAAGCCTTCTTCCAGAGCATCCTCGCCTACTTCGTCGAGGCGACCGGCATCGACGCCAAGTATTCTTCCTCTGAAAACTACGAACAGCAGATTGTCATCGATACACAGGCAGGCTCGCCTCCGAATATTGCCATCCTGCCGCAGCCGGGTCTGTTGGCCGATCTCGCCGGCAAGGGCTATCTGACGCCGCTCGGCGACGATACCTCCAAGTGGGTCAAGGACAATTACGGCGCCGGCGACAGCTGGGTCGGCTATGGCACTTACAAGGGCAAGGATGGCAAGGAAGCCTTCTATGCATTCCCGTACAAAGCCGATGTGAAGTCGCTCGTCTGGTACGTGCCGGAAAACTTCCAGGAAGCCGGCTACAAGGTTCCGACGACCATGGAAGAGCTGCACGCTCTGACCGACCAGATCGTCAAGGACGGCGGTGTTCCCTGGTGCATCGGCCTCGGTTCAGGCGGCGCAACCGGCTGGCCGGCGACCGACTGGGTCGAAGACATCATGCTGCGTACCCAGAAGCCTGACGTCTACGACAAGTGGACCACCAACGAAGTGAAGTTCACCGATCCGGCCGTCGTTGCCGCGATCGACGAATTCGGCAAGTTCGCCAAGAACGAAAAGTATGTCGACGGTGGCGTTGCGGCCGTTGCTTCGACCGACTTCCGCGACAGCCCGAAGGGCCTCTTCGCCGTTCCGCCGAAGTGCTACCTGCACCACCAGGCTTCGTTCATCCCGTCCTTCTTCCCTGAGGGAACGAAGCTCGGCACCGATGCCGACTTCTTCTACATGCCGACCTATGCTGCACATGCCGATCTCGGCAAGCCGGTTCTGGGTGCAGGCACGCTCGTTACCATCGCCAAGGATTCTCCGACGGCTCGCGCCTTCGTCGACTTCCTGAAGACGCCGGTTGCTCATGAGCTCTGGATGGCGCAGTCGAGCTTCCTGACCCCGTACAAGGGCGTCAACGTCGATGCATACGCTAACGAGCAGATGAAGAAGGAAGGCGAGATCCTGACCTCGGCTACCACCTTCCGCTTCGACGGTTCCGACCTGATGCCTGGCAAGATCGGCGCTGGCGCCTTCTGGACCGGCATGGTTGATTTCGTCGGCGGCAAGTCCGCTCAGGACGCCGCAGCCGAAATCCAGAGCGCCTGGGACGGCATCAAGTAATCTCCTGCCATTTCGTGCCGCCGGGTAACCGGCGGCATCACCGGAATGAGCGGCCGGGCTCCAGAGGGGGAGCCCGGTTGTGCCGGATCCTGTGGTCAAACACATCAGCTCTATTGACGATATCCGGCTTTAACCCTTCAGAATAAGACAGGGAAGCAGGGGAGGGACGAAATGCTGTCGCAGATAGTGTCCGCTTTGGGCGTCGTGGTCGTCGCCGTTTTCGCGTGCTCGGCCTATTTCTTTTTTTCGAACAAGATCCTCGATCTCGCCTTGCCGGTGCGGGACGGCGATATCCGTCAGGCCTCGCGCAATCTGAACCGGCGCGCAATGATCCGCCCCTGGCTGTTCCTCTTCCCGGCGCTCTTCCTGCTGATCGTCTATCTCGTCTATCCTGTCGTCGCGACCTTCATCCTGTCCTTTTACGACCGGTCGGGCAATGAGTTCGTGGGCGCGACCAATTACTTGTGGGCCTTGAACGATCGCGAATTCCGCCAGTCGATCTTCAACAACATTCTATGGCTTGCAGTCGTGCCAGCTGCCTGCACCTTCTTCGGCCTCGTCATCGCCGTCATGACCGACCGCATCTGGTGGGGCAATATCGCCAAGAGCATCGTCTTCATGCCGATGGCGATCTCCTTCGTCGGTGCTTCCGTCATCTGGAAGTTCATCTATGAGTATCGCGGCGGCAACGATGTGCAGATCGGCCTCCTGAACGCCATCGTGCAGACTTTCGGCGGCACGCCGCAGGTCTGGATCTCTGTTCCCTTCTGGAACAACTTCTTCTTGATGGTGATCCTGATCTGGATCCAGACCGGTTTTGCCATGGTCATTCTCTCGGCAGCACTGCGCGGCATCCCGGAAGAGACGATCGAGGCCGCTGTCATCGATGGCGCCAATGGCTGGCAGATCTTCTGGCGCATCATGGTGCCGCAGATCTGGGGCACGATCGCCGTCGTCTGGACCACGATCACCATTCTTGTCCTAAAGGTCTTCGATATTGTGCTCACCATGACCAACGGCCAGTGGCAGACCATGGTGCTGGCGAACCTGATGTTCAACTGGCTGTTCCGCGGCGGCGGCGATTCCGGCCGAAGCGCCGTCATCGCCATCATCATCATGCTCGCCGTCACGCCGATCATGGTGTGGAACGTGCGCCGCGCCAACGCTGAGCTGAGGGGGCGCTGAGATGACGACCGCTGCACGTTACTTCAAGATTGGCCCCGCCCGTCTTTTCGTCCACTTCTGTGTTCTCGTCATCGTCATCGTCTGGCTGGTGCCCACACTCGGCATCTTCGTCAGTGCGCTCCGCGACAGGGACCAGATCACTGTTTCCGGCTGGTGGACCGCCTTTGCCGGCTCCACGCAGACGGTGGCCGCGCGCCTCGGCACCCCCGATCAGGCAAAGCAGGAAGGCGATATCTACGTCATCACGGGCAATGTGCTGGCCGATCAGCCTGGTCGCTCGGTCAAGGCCTTCGGCGTACGTGTGCAGCAGCCTTCGGCTTTCGAGGCCGGTCAGACCGCCGACCTCGGCGAGGGCGAAAGCTTGCTCATCAACAGCGACGGCAGCTACCGCTACATGAAGAATGTCGCCTTTTCGCCCGATGAACGTCCGCGCCGCATCTATGTCGCGGCATCGGCTCCGCCGGAATTCACGCTCGCGAACTATAAGACCGTTCTGACGAGCGAGGGCATCGGCCAGTCCTTCATCAACTCTCTGACCGTGACCATTCCGGCGACCATCATTCCGATCCTGATCGCCGCTTTCGCCGCCTATGCACTGAGCTGGATGGAGTTTCCGGGCCGCGCACTGCTGATTGCACTCGTCGTCGGCCTCATTGTTGTGCCGCTGCAGATGTCGCTCATCCCGCTCCTGCGCCTCTATAACGAGATCGGCACCGCGATCGGCCAGCCGTCGAAGACCTATCCCGGCATCTGGCTGGCGCACACCGCCTTCGGCATGCCGCTCGCCATCTATCTCCTGCGGGCCTATATTGCCGGCCTGCCGAAGGAGATCATCGAATCCGCCCGCGTCGATGGCGCGAGCGACTTCGAGATCTTCACCCGCATCGTTTTGCCTCTGTCCTTCCCCGCGCTCGCATCCTTCGCGATCTTCCAGTTCCTGTGGGTGTGGAACGACCTGCTCGTTGCCATGGTCTTCCTCGGCACCGACAAGGACCACCTCGTGCTGACCGGGGCGCTGAACGCGCTGCTCGGTTCGCGTGGTGGCAATTGGGAAATCCTGACGGCGTCCGCTTTCGTCACCATCATCATACCGCTGCTCGTCTTCTTCGGGCTGCAGCGTTATCTGGTGCGCGGCCTGCTGGCGGGGTCGGTCAAGGGAGGCTGATCCATCCCAAGACGTAATTTCAAACAGGATATCCCATGAGTCTGGCTTCCCAACCCCTTCAGACTGCCGACAAGGACTGGTGGCGCGGCGCGGTGATCTATCAGATCTATCCGCGCTCCTACCAGGATTCGAACGGCGACGGCATCGGCGACCTGAAAGGCATCACCGCCCGCCTGCCGCATGTGGCAAGCCTCGGGGCTGACGCGATCTGGATTTCGCCCTTCTTCACCTCGCCGATGCGCGATTTCGGTTACGACGTCTCGGACTACGAAAACGTCGACGCCATCTTCGGAACGCTGATCGATTTCGACACCCTGATTGCCGAGGCCCACCGCCTCGGCATCAAGGTGATGATCGATCTCGTCATCTCGCACTCGTCCGACCAGCATCCCTGGTTTGTCGAAAGCCGCACGAGCAAGACCAATGCCAAGGCCGACTGGTATGTCTGGGCCGATGCAAAGCCGGATGGTACGCCGCCCAACAACTGGCTGTCGATCTTCGGTGGCTCTGCATGGGCGTGGGATCCGACACGCATGCAATATTACATGCACAACTTCCTGACCTCGCAGCCGGATATGAACCTGCATAACCCGGAAGTTCAGGACCGCCTGCTGGATGTCGTCCGTTTCTGGTTGAAGCGCGGTGTCGACGGCTTCCGCCTCGACACGATCAACTTCTATTTCTACGACAAGCTGTTGCGCGATAACCCGGCACTTGCCCCGGAACGTCGCAACGCGTCGACCGCTCCGGCGGTGAACCCCTATAATTTCCAGGAGCACCTTTACGACAAGAACCGCCCTGAAAATCTCGAATTCCTGAAGCGCTTCCGCGCGGTACTGGAAGAGTTTCCTGCCATTGCCGCCGTCGGCGAAGTCGGCGACAGCCAGCGTGGTCTCGAAATCGTTGGTGAATATACGTCCGGCAATGACAAGATGCACATGTGCTACGCCTTCGAATTCCTGGCGCCCGATCCGCTGACGCCCGAGCGCGTCGAGGAAGTCATGAAGGATTTTGGCGCCGCGGCTCCCGATGGCTGGGCCTGCTGGGCCTTTTCCAATCATGACGTCATGCGCCATGTCAGCCGCTGGGGTTCGCTGGTCGCCGACCACGATGCATTTGCCAAGCTCTATGCCTCGCTGCTGATGACCCTGCGCGGTTCCGTCTGCCTCTATCAGGGTGAGGAACTGGCGCTGACCGAAGCCGATCTTGCCTACCAGGACCTGCAGGATCCGTACGGCATCCAGTTCTGGCCGGAGTTCAAGGGGCGTGACGGTTGCCGCACGCCGATGGTCTGGGACAGCCAGGTTGCCCAGGGCGGTTTCTCGACCGTGAAACCCTGGCTGCCGGTCCCGGTCGAGCACATCCTGCGCGCCGTCAGCGTGCAGCAGGGCGACGAGAATTCCGTGCTCGAGCACTACCGCCGCTTCATCGCCTTCCGCAAGCAGCATCCGGCCTTCGCCAAAGGCGAGATCGAGTTCGAGGATCCGCAGGGCGATGCGCTGATCTTCACGCGCGAACACGGCAATGAGACGCTGCTCTGCATCTTCAACATGGGACCGGCAGAAACCAGTGTCACCCTGCCGGCAGGCGAGTGGCAGGCTTTGGCGGGGCACGGCTTTAACAGCAACAATTACGGCGACAGGATCGATATTCCGGCCTGGGGGGCGTATTTCGCCCGCCTCGCTTAAGGATCAGGAGGGGAGAGGAAAATGACTGGACTGACGCTTAAGGATATCCGCAAATCCTATGGCTCCGTGGATGTGCTCCACGGCATCGACCTGGAGATCAACCAGGGCGAATTCATCGTTTTCGTCGGCCCCTCCGGCTGTGGCAAGTCCACTTTACTCCGCATGATCGCCGGCCTGGAAAACATCACCGGCGGGGAGATGTATATCGACGGCATGCTCGTCAACGACGTGCCGCCCTCCAAGCGCGGCATCGCCATGGTGTTCCAGTCCTACGCGCTCTACCCGCATATGACGGTTTTCGACAATATGGCCTTCGGCATGAAGATCGCCGGCGAAAGCAAGCAGGAGATCGACCGCCGCGTGCGGGCTGCGGCCGAAAGCCTGCAGCTTACAAAATATCTCGACCGCCTGCCGAAGGCGCTCTCGGGCGGCCAGCGCCAGCGCGTGGCGATCGGCCGCGCCATCTGCCGCAACCCGAAAGTCTTCCTCTTTGACGAGCCGCTTTCCAACCTCGATGCCGCGTTGCGCGTCGCAACCCGGATCGAGATCGCCCGCCTGAACGAACAGATGGCCGATACGACGATGATCTATGTCACGCACGACCAGGTCGAGGCGATGACGCTGGCGGACCGCATCGTCGTTCTGTCGGCCGGCAATATCGAGCAGGTCGGAGCGCCGTTGGAGCTTTACGAGCGCCCCGCAAACCTCTTCGTCGCCAAGTTCATTGGCTCTCCGGCTATGAACGTCATCCCCGCAACGATCACCGATGCCGGCGAAAACACGACGGTGACGCTGACGGGCGGCAAATCGGTGACGCTCGATGTCGCCACTGCGGCATCGGAGAAGGGCAAGCAGGCAAGCTTCGGCGTTCGCCCCGAAGATCTGCGTATCGCAGGCCCCAACGAGGATTACCTGTTCGAAGGTGAAGTCTCGATCGTCGAGGCGCTCGGCGAAGTGACGCTTCTCTATATCGAAGGCCTGGTCCAGGGGGAGCCGATCATCGTCAAACTGCCCGGAATCTACGACGTGAAGCGCGGCCAGAAGATGCATTTTGTTGCCGACCGGCAGAAACTGCATCTCTTCGATGCGGCAGGTCACACCTATAGAAGATGACCATCCATTTTTGGTGGAATCCTTCTTCTTGAGGCTGTGGAGGGGGAGGATTCTCACTTTCTGTTAAACATGCAGTGCTAGCCTTTTCTCATCAAGACTGAGGGGACTAAGGCTATGGCCGCATCGAATCCGACACCTCCTAAATCGCACTTCCTGGCGAAGGAAGAATCTTTCATGTACGACCGCGAATCGCGGTTCAAGATGGAAGACACGATGAACGCCGCGCGCATTGAATATACGGAAAAGGGCGTCATGCATGCCGCCTCGCGCCGCTGCGATATCGTCCGTATCTCCATGAGCAGTGCGATCCTCGCGATCCTCACGCAGTACACGCTGCCGAAGCAGTTCTACTTGGATATTCCGGACGCCCGCATCACCAAGGTGGGCTGCCTGCTGATGAAGACCTTCCCAAACAACACGATCGAGGTTCGCTTCCTGCGCCTGCTGACGCAGAAGGAGCTGAACAAGATCTTCGTCTACAGCACGCACCCGGCTCACAAGGATTACGTCCTCGATATCCGCGCGTAACAGTCTCGCGTCTCGCTGGATATGAAAACCCGCGGTTTCGGCCGCGGGTTTTTCTTTGCATCGATGAGGAGATGTCAGTGGGCGTGGAAAAGCACGCTGGCACCCTGGTCGGAAGGCCCGACCGCGTGACGGAACGGCGCGAAAAGCTCGCGGCCCATGCCGAATTCATTGTCTGAAAGATCGATTGTCGCAGGCTCGCGCTCGGCCATGTCGGCGGCATCGACGAGAACTTCGAGCGTACCCCTGATTGCGTCGAGACGAATGATATCGCCGTCCTTGATGCGGGCGATCGGGCCGCCGTCGACGGCTTCGGGCGTGACATGGATTGCCGCCGGAACCTTGCCGGAAGCACCGGACATGCGGCCGTCGGTCAGCAACGCCACGCGGAAACCGCGGTCCTGCAGCACACCGAGCGGTGGGGTTAGCTTATGCAATTCCGGCATGCCGTTGGCCTTCGGTCCCTGGAAGCGCACGACGGCGACGAAATCGCGGTTGAGCTTGCCTTCCCTGAAGGCGTCCTGCAGCTCCTGCTGGCTATGGAACACGATGGCCGGCGCCTCGATGATATGGCGCTCCGCCTTGACGGCGGAGATCTTGATGACCGCCTTGCCGAGATTGCCGCGCAGCATCTTCAAGCCGCCATTCGCCTGGAAGGGCGTCTCGATGCTGGCGAGTACCTTCGGATCGTGGCTCTTTTCCGGCGAGGGCTGGCGCACGACCGCGCCGTTTTCGCCGAGCTGAGCATCGACAGTATAGGCTTCGAGACCCTGGCCGAAGACCGTGCGCACGTCGTCATGCACCAGGCCTTGCTTCAACAGTTCCTTGATGAGGAAGCCCATGCCGCCGGCTGCCTGGAAATGGTTCACGTCGGCAAGCCCGTTCGGATAGACACGGGCAAGCAGCGGCACCAGTTCCGAAAGCTCGGCAATATCCTGCCAGGTCAGCACGATGCCGCCGGCGCGCGCCATGGCGACGAGATGCATCGTGTGGTTCGTCGAACCACCCGTCGCATGCAGTCCGACGACGCCATTGACGATCGAGCGTTCGTCGATCATCTCGCCGGCCGGCGTGAACTCGTTGCCGAGAGCGGTAATGGCAAGCGCCCGCTTGGCGGCTTCGCGCGTCAGCGCCTCGCGCAGCGGTGTGCCGGGATTGATGAAGGAGGAGCCCGGCATATGGAAGCCCATGATCTCCATCAGCATCTGGTTGGAGTTGGCCGTGCCGTAGAAGGTGCAGGTGCCGGGGCCGTGATAGGACTTGGATTCGGCTTCCAGCAATTCCGCACGTCCGACCTTGCCCTCGGCGAAGAGCTGGCGCACGCGCGACTTCTCGTCGTTCGGCAGACCCGACGTCATCGGTCCGGCCGGGATGAATATCGCCGGCAGATGGCCGAAAGAAAGAGCGGCAATGACGAGACCGGGCACGATCTTGTCGCAGACGCCGAGGAAGAGCGCCGCATCGAACATGTTGTGCGACAGGCCGACACCGGCCGCCATGGCAATCAGGTCGCGTGAGAAGAGCGAAAGCTCCATGCCCGGCTGGCCCTGGGTGACACCGTCGCACATGGCGGGCACGCCGCCGGCAACCTGGGCAATACCACCCGCCTGCGCTGCCGCCTCGCGAATGATCGCCGGATAGGTCTCGAACGGCTGATGGGCCGAGAGCATGTCATTATAGGCGGTGATGATGCCGAGATTGGGTACGCGGTCTCCCGCCAGCGCGTCCTTCTCGGCGGGGGAACAGATGGCAAAGCCGTGGGCGAGGTTGGCGCAGCCGAGAACCGAGCGGTTGACGCCTTGAGAGGCGGCAGCGCGCAGGCGCTCCAGATAGCGCTCGCGGGTCGGCTTCGAGCGTTCGACAATGCGATTCGTAATCGCAGCAATGCGTGCGTGAGCGGACATGGAAAATCCCTGCCTTGTTCTGGTTCGTCTCTGTCTGTTCGCCGGCTCCGGCGGCCTCTCAGGCCGTGTCAGGGAGCCCAGTAGATCTCGACCGGGGAAGTGGCCCGGCGCAGAATGGCACGGATCGGCATATCCGCCTCTTCACCGTTACCTTCTGCCTTGGCGAGAACGTCTTTTTTGCCTTCGCCCTCAATGTGGAGAATGAGCAGTTTGGCATCTTCAAGGGCGGAGAAGGTGAAGGTCAAGCGTGGCTCGCCGGCCCCTTCCGCGTCCATGGTGATGATGCCGCGCGGCGTCTGCGGATCAAGCGCGACGCTCAGATTGTTGCCGCCCGGAAAGAACGAGGCCGTATGGCCATCGCCACCCATGCCGAGAATGACGACATCGAAGGGGATGCCGATCTCGGCACTCTTTGTAGTCGCAAGCTTTGCGGCCTCCTCGACGGAGTCTGCCGGCTGGTAAAGCGGCACGAAACGCGCCGCCTTTGCCTTGTTCTGGAGAAGATTGGCATCGACCAGCAGATGGTTGGAGCGCGGATTGTCGGCGGGAACGAAACGTTCATCGACAAGCGTGATCGTCACCTTGGCCCAGTCGATATCACGCATCGAAAGTGCCTGGAAGAAGGCTTTCGGCGTGGAACCGCCGGAAACGGCAATGCTCGCCTCTCCGCGGGCTGCGATGGCTGCCGAAAGAGCGCCGGATACTTTGTCTGCAAGGTTGGCGGCGAGTTCGGCGGCGTTTGCGAAGGAATGCAGTGTCGATGCCATATCTTCGGACCCTTGGACTTAGATGTCGTCGTGCCAGGTGCGGCCGTCACGTTCGATCAGCGCGATGGCCTGGCTTGGACCCCAGGTGCCGGCCGTGTAGCCCTGCACCTGCTGGCCGGTGGATTCCCAACCCTTGAGGATCGGATCGACCCACTGCCATGCGGCTTCAACTTCGTCGCGGCGCATGAACAGCGTCTGATTGGAGCGGATGACGTCCATCAGCAGGCGCTCGTAGGCGTCAGGATTGCGGACGTTGAAGGCCTGGGCGAAGCTCATGTCGAGCGAAACGTTGCGCAGGCGCATGCCGCCCGGACCCGGATCCTTGATCATCAGCGACTGCTTGACGCCCTCATCCGGCTGCAGGCGGATGATCAGCTGGTTCTGGCTGATGCGGCCGGCGGCCTGGTCGAAGATCGCGTGCGGGATCGGTTTGAAGGTGATGACGATTTCCGACATGCGGCCAGCCAGACGCTTGCCGGTTCTGATATAGAAGGGAACGCCTGCCCAGCGCCAGTTGTTGATCTCGGCCTTGATGGCAACGAAGGTTTCCGTGTTGGAAACGCCGCCTTCGAGCTCTTCGAGATAGCCTTTGACCGGGCCGCTGCCGGAAGCGCCGGCGCGGTACTGGCCGCGGACGGTGGCCTGCTCGACGTTGGAGGCATTGATCGGCTTCAGCGCGCGCAGAACCTTGAGTTTTTCGTCGCGAACGGCCTCCGAATCCATGGAGGAGGGTACTTCCATAGCGGTGAGGCAGAGGAGCTGCAGGATGTGGTTCTGCACCATGTCGCGCAGCGCGCCGGCGGTGTCATAGTAACCGGCGCGGCCTTCGAGGCCGACGGCTTCGGCAACCGTGATCTGCACGTGATCGATATAGTTGGCGTTCCACAGCGGCTCATAGAGCGCGTTGGCAAAGCGCAGCGCCATCAGGTTCTGCACCGTCTCCTTGCCGAGATAGTGGTCGATGCGGAAGATCTGCTCTTCCTTGAAGGCGCGGCCGATACTGTCGTTGAGCTGCAGGGCCGAGGCGAGGTCACGGCCGATCGGCTTTTCGACAACGATCCGGGTCGACTTGGTGATCAGCTTGTGGTCGTGGATCTTCTGCGAGATGTCGCCGAAGATGCCCGGAGCGACGGCGAGATAGAAGGCGCGAACGCGATCTTTGCCCTCGTCGAGCAGCTTCTTCAGTTGATCCCAGCCGCTGTCCGTGCGGGCATCGACGGAAACATAGAAGAGACGAGAGCAAAACTTTTCGACTTCCGCCTCGTCATATTCGCCCTTCTTCAGGTGTTCCTTGAGCGCGTCCTTCGCGAATTTGCGGTATTCCTCATGCGAAAGCGGGCTGCGCGAAGCGCCGATGACACGGGTCGGCTCCGAGAACTGGCCCTCGATCTGGCGATGATACAGTGCGGGCAGAAGCTTGCGCTCGGCAAGGTCGCCGCTGCCGCCAAAGACGACGTAATCAAAAGGCTCAACGGGAATGATCTGGCTGCTCATGAGCTTGTCTCTCAATCATGCTTGGTTGGTGGCCGTTTTAATCTAATCGATTTAAAAAAGCCAGTGTGCGGTGCAATGAATCTGTCGGTCATCGGTTTTAAAGCGAATTTCCCGGAGAGGAAATCCGCAATCGAACTAAAACTTGTCGCGGAGAGCGAACCACGACAAGGCAAGGAAAAGCAGCGGTGCCCGCATGCGCGCGCCACCCGGAAAGGCAGGAATATCGAGCGCCTTGAAGAGATCGAGATCGGCCGACTTTCCCAGCACCATCTCTGCGTAAAGCTTGCCACAGTAATTTGACAGCATGACGCCGTGCCCGGAATAACCGCCGATCGAAGTGACGGCGGACATGACCTCGCGCACGAACGGCTGGCGCGGCATTGTGATGCCGACCGAGCCGCCCCAGGCATGGGTGATCTCGATATCCTTGAGCGCGGGATAGATTTCGGCGATTTGCCGGCGGATATGCTGCGAGATGTCACGCGGATTGTCGGCCGTATAGGCCTCGCGCCCGCCGAAGAGCAACCGTCCGTCCTTCATTTTGCGGAAATAGCGCACGACGAAACGCGAATCCGCCACCGCTTCGCCGCCCGGTATCACATCAGGGAACCGGTCGAGCGGTACGGTCGCGCCAATGAAGGAGCGGATCGGCATCACATGGCTTGCGGTGATTGGCTCCAGATTGCCGATATGTCCATTGCAGGCAATCAGCGCCCGGTTGGCGGTGATTGTACCGCGTTCGGTCTCGACGATGACCTTGCCGCTGGCCCGACCGATCGACTTTGCCTTGGTCATTTCGAAGATATCGGCCCCGGCATTGGCCGCAGCCCGGCCAAGGCCGATCAGCAGCTTCAGCGGATGGATATGGCCGGTGCCGGTATCGCGAACGCCACAATAGAAACGCCTGGAGCCGAGCCGTTCCTGCGTCTCCTCGCGGTCCATGAAGCGAATGTGCGGATAGTCGTAGCGGAAGGCTGCGATCTCGGCATTCTCGTAATAGTACCGCTTATAGCTTTCCTTGTGCGCAACGTTGAGCTGGCCGGGCACATAATCCATATCTATCTGGTGCTCGGTCGCAAAATCCATGAGGTGCCGCTTGGCATCTTCGGCAAGATCGAAGAGCGCCTTGGAGCGTTCATAGCCGATCTTCTCTTCCATCTCTTCCGGCCACCAGCGCTGGCCGGTGCCGAGCTGGCCGCCATTGCGCCCCGAGGCGCCGTCGCCGAGCCTGAATGCCTCAATGAGCGTCACCGAGACACCGGCCCTGGCGAGATTATAGGCGGCCTGAAGGCCCGTATAGCCGCCGCCGATGATGGCGACGTCACACTGCCTGGAGCCGTCGAGTGCCGGATAATCCGGCCGCTCGCCGACTGTTGTCTGATACCAGGAAACTCCCGGCGCGATGGGGCTTTGCCATGTCTCTTTCGTCATGGCCGATCCTCAAACGTTCAGAAGGAGGAATTCCCGCTCCCAGGGACTGATCACCTGCATGAAGGTTTCGAACTCGCCCCGCTTCACGCCGGCATAAAGCCCGATGAATTCCTTGCCGAAGACTTCCTCGAAGGCCGGCTCGTCTTCGAGCAGTGCCACGGCTTCCAGAAGACCGCGCGGCAAGTCGATCGAGCCCTCATTGGCCGAATCCTCGGTCGGAGCGGTAGGCTCGATTTCCTTCATGATGCCGAGCAGACCGGATGCAAGCGAGGCGGCGAGCGCCAGATACGGATTGGCATCCGAACTCGGCAGGCGGTTTTCCACGCGCCGTGCCTGTGGATCGGAGACCGGCACGCGGAAGGCCGTCGTGCGGTTGTCGTAACCCCAGGCATTGTTGACGGGGCAGGACATATCCGGCTGCAGGCGGCGGTAGGAATTCACATAGGGCGCCAGCATGGCGAGCGCGCTCGGCACGTATTTCTGCATGCCGCCGATGAAATGGAAGAATTCCTTCGAGGCCGAACCGTCATTGTTCGAAAAGACGTTCTTGCCGGTCGCGATGTCGACGACCGACTGGTGGATATGCATCGCCGAACCCGGCTGGCCCTGCATCGGCTTTGCCATGAAGGTGGCGTAGATATCGTGCTTCAGCGCCGCCTCGCGGATCGTTCGCTTGAAGAGAAACACCTGGTCGGCAAGTTCGATCGGATTGCCGTGACGGAGGTTGATTTCGAGCTGCGCCGGTCCCTCCTCGTGGATCAGCGTATCGATCTCGAGGCCCTGCTTTTCCGAGAAGTGGTAGATGTCGTCGATCAGTTCATCGAACTCGTTGATGCCGGCGATCGAATAGCCTTGGCCGCCGAGAATAGAACGACCCGAACGTCCCTTGGGCGGATGCAGCGGATAATCAGGGTCGTCATTCGTGGCGACCAGGTAGAATTCGATTTCCGGCGCCACGATAGGCTTCCAGCCGCGCTCGGCATAGAGGCTGAGAATGCGCTTCAACACGTTGCGCGGCGTGTAGGGAACTTCCTGTCCGTCGGAATTGACGATGTCGCAGATGACCTGCGCGGTCGGGTCGGTTTCCCAGGGCACCACGGACAGGGTAGAAAGGTCGGGCACGAGCTTCAGGTCGCTGTCGCGCGGCTCGTAGCGGAAGCTTTCGGTCTCCTCGGGATATTCGCCTGATATCGTGTGGCGGTAAATCGCCGAAGGCAGTGCGAGCGATGTGTTGGAGGTGAACTTGGAGGACGGCATCATCTTACCGCGCGGCACTCCGGCAAGGTCCGGCGTGATGCATTCGATGTCTTCGATCCCGCGTGCCCTCAACCATTGCGCCGCTTCCTTCCAGTTGGCAACACCGCGAAGAGATCCAGGGTCAGGGGGGAGTTTCTTCGAGGCGGGTACGTTTCTGGCAGGCTTCAGCGTCGTCTTTTTTGGGGACATGACACACCGGTTCGTGTTGATCGTAGCGCCATCATAACCGGAGTTCGCCAATTGGCGAGGGGGTGGAAGGCGTTGACATCTGCGCTTTGATGGAAAAAGAAGACGCTATTTCAGCAAGGAAAATGGATTTTGCAGCGTCAGAGCGATGTGATCGTCATCGGGGCCGGGGCCGCGGGCATGATGTGCGCCATTCGCGCCGGTCAGCGCGGCCGCTCGGTCACCGTACTTGACCATTCGCACGCTCCAGGCGAAAAGATCCGCATTTCCGGCGGCGGCCGCTGCAATTTCACCAACGTCAATGCCGGCCCGAAGAACTTCCTCTCCGCCAATCCGCATTTCTGTAAGTCGGCGCTTGCCCGTTTCACGCCGGCTGATTTCATCGCCATGGTGGACCGGCATGGCATCGCCTGGCACGAAAAGACGCTCGGACAGCTTTTCTGCGACAGCAGCGCCAAGGACATCATCTTCATGCTGCTCGACGAGATGCGTGCCGCAGGTGCTGTCTGGCATCTCGGCGTCGAAATGACAGGGGTTGAAAAGACCGAAAGCGGCTTTCGTGTCTCGACCTCCGAAGGGTTCTTCGACGCCGCCTCGCTGGTCATCGCAACGGGCGGAAAATCCATTCCGAAGATGGGGGCGACCGGCTTTGCCTATCGTATTGCCGAGCAGTTCGGTCTCGCTCTGACTGAAACGCGCCCCGCCCTGGTACCCCTGACACTTGACCCCGTCCTGCTTGAAAGCATCGCGCCGCTCTCAGGTATTTCCGCGCCTGCCGAGATCCGTCACGGCAAGACTGCCTTTCGGGAAGCCCTGCTCTTCACCCACCGTGGCGTCAGCGGCCCGGCCATCCTGCAGATTTCTTCTTACTGGCGGGAAGGTGATGTCATCACCATCGATATCGAGCCAGATGTCGATATCGGCGCGCATCTGAAGAAGGCGAAACAGGTAAACGGGCGCCAGTCCGCACAGACGGCGCTTGCTGAAATCCTGCCGAAGCGCTTAGCGCAATATATCGTTGAGCGCGAAGCGGTCAGCGGTAACATGGCCGACCTCTCCGACAAGCTGCTGACCAAACTTGCGGATTCCGTACAGAACTGGTCCGTCAGGCCGTCCGGTTCGGAGGGGTATCGTACGGCGGAAGTCACGCTCGGCGGCATCGACACGGTGGCGCTCGATTCCCGCAGCATGCAGGCCAAGGCCGTTCCTGGTCTCTATTTCATCGGTGAATGTGTTGACGTGACCGGCTGGCTCGGCGGCTATAATTTCCAGTGGGCCTGGGCCTCCGGCTTTGCCGCCGGTGAGGCATTGTAAATGCGAATATTCGTAGACGTGAAACCTTTTCCTCGATTCAAGACTTCTTAAGATTGGCTGCGCCATCCTGTCCCAATGGCAGGTTGGCAAATCATTCCTAAATGAAGCTTTACCGGCAAGCCGTTTTATTGGATTGTTGTGCTTAGATAGAAGTGAGGTTTCGCAATGGACAGAAACACTCGACGCTCCCGCGCCATCGCAATCGCCCAGGCAAAGCCTGATACGAAACTCGTAGCTCTGCGCTATCTGATGCTTGCCGCCGGCGCGACCGCCGCCAGCATTGCGGTTCTTCTCTCCCACTTCATCTGATCTTTCGGCAGCTTGATGGAAGTCGTCTGGTCTCGCGGCTGATCTATTGCAATTCCATAGCGCGCGGTTTGCAACTATTGTGCGAGAGCGGCTGATGCGCGCTTAATGTTTATCCGAAAATTAACATATAATCTGACACATTAGGGACGATTATTTGGGTGTTTCCGGCCTTTGCCGGTAATGAAATGGCAATGACTGCCGCCCTTTCAGGGTTTCCCCAACTGTTAGTAGATCAGCTCGATATGCACCCGGCTGGCGCCAGAAAGGCCGCCGGCGGGAGGGGTGGTGTATGAAAGGCACAGCGCGCCATGTTCATTGACAAGATTCTGTCTCGTTTCAAAATTCAGACTAAGGTTCTGATTTTTGTTCTGCCATTCGTCGTCACCATTTCCGCCGTCGGTCTGACCGGTCTTTATGCCTCAGGTCTGCTGCAGGGCCGGATGGAGATTTCCAACAGCGTTCTCCAGTCGCTGAGCGGGTTCAAGGATCTCTACGCTTCGATGGATGACTTCCTGCAGACCACCAACGAGCAGGCGCGTGACAAGCTCCATGCCGATATCAAAACCCAGGGGCAGACGCTGAACGCCACCATGGCGCAGATCGGCGACAATGCCGGTCATGAAAACCTGCAGGCTGCTATCGAGGGCACGAACGGCATTTCGGATACTGTCGGTAAGCTCTGGACGCTGCACGAGCAGGAGGTGGCCCTTCGTAAGCAGATCGACGATGCCCAAAAGGTGATGATCACCAACCGCTTCAACGTCAGCTACGACGCCAAGCAGTTGGAAGAAAATATCCGCACAGACGAAGGCAATGCGACGGCAACGCTGCGCGCAGCCGACCGTCTGCTGAAGGGCGGTGATACGCTGGCGGCCGCCATGAACGATTTCAACAAGGCGCAGACTCCGGCTGACAAGCTTAAGGCCGTCACCGATGCCCTTCCTGCGATCGTCAAGGCGCAGCGCATGATCGAAATCTCCGTTCCGCAGAACCAGAAGAGCATGACGCAGTCGATGGCGCAGACCGTCAGCGATCTGAAGGCTCAGGCAACTGCGCCGGATGCCGGTACGGATGACGGCGTTGCCAATCTCGGCCGTCTCGTTTCCCGCTTCCGCCAGATGTCCACTTACACCCAGCTGACCGCCACCCAGATGATGCGTGAGGCAACGACGACCTTCGTGGAACTCGACAGCCGCATCGCTCAGACGAATTCCGTGCTGGAAGACACCCGGCGCCTTGAGAGCTCCATTTATTCGCTGCAGCTCGTGCTTGCCGAGTTCAATGCCAAGCCGAACAAGGAAAATCGCGTTCGCCTGAACCAGGAGGTCGCCACGCTCAACACCATGCTGAATACCCTTCAGGCAAGCGCCAAGGGTATGAATTTCGCCGGTGACATCGTCGACGCGATTACGCCTGCTCTCGCTTCGATGGACAAGGGTGCACAAAGCCTCGTCGATGTGATCAATCAACGCACGACCGATTATGCCGCAGCGCGACAGCAGCTCGACGGCGTCTGGGGCCAGCTCACCAGCTTCGCGGAACAGCAGAAGCAGACTGCCGGCACCGAGCGTGAACAGGCCAACAGCATCTCCGTCGGTACGACAGCGCTAGGCATCCTAGTTTCCATCGTCGGCGGCATCGCACTGGTGCTGACGCTGCAGCGGCCGATCGCCCAGATCACCGCCGCCATGCGCCGCATCGCCGAAGGTGCGCTCGATACCAACATTTCCGGTGAGAAGCGTTTCGACGAAATCGGCGACATGGCCCGCGCGCTCGGCATCTTCAAGGAAAATGCCATCTCCAAGATTCGTATCGAGGAGCAGAGCGACGAAGAGCGTCAGGCCGCCGAGCATGAGCGCCAGCGCAACGATGCTGAAAAGCGCGAGATGGACCGCCAGATTGAATTCGCGGTCAACGCGCTTGCCGCCGGCCTCGAGCGTATGTCGCAGGGTGATATCTCGACGACGATCGAAACGCCCTTCATCGGCCGTCTCGAACAGCTCCGCCAGGATTTCAACGGTTCGATGCTGCGCCTGCAGGCCACGATGAGTCAGATCCGCGATAACGTCCAGATGATCCAAGGCAACGGCAACCAGATGGCCCAGTCCGCCGAAGATCTCTCCAAGCGCACCGAGCAGCAGGCCGCGTCGCTGGAGGAAACCGCCGCCGCTGTCGATCAGATCACCGTCACCGTACGCTCGTCTGCCGAGCGTGCCAAGGATGCCGACCAGATCGTCCGCCAGGCCAAGCGCAGCGCCGACGACTCCGCCGTCGTCGTTAACAACGCGATCGATGCCATGGGCCGTATCGAAGATGCATCGCGCCAGATCGAGCAGATCATCGGTGTCATCGACGAGATCGCCTTCCAGACCAACCTGCTCGCTCTGAACGCCGGCATCGAAGCCGCCCGCGCCGGTGAGGCTGGCAAGGGCTTTGCCGTCGTCGCCATGGAAGTCCGCGAGCTTGCCCAGCGCTCTGCCGCTGCCGCGCAGGAGATCAAGGGCCTCATCAACAAGTCGACGAACGAGGTCAATTCCGGTTCGCAGTTCGTACAGGAAACCGGAACGGTTCTCGCCAAGATTAGCGCCCAGATCGTCACGATCAGCCAGCATGTCGAAATGATCGCCCGCGCAAGTCACGACCAGTCGAGCGCGCTACAGGGGGTCAACTCCACCGTCAACCAGATGGATCAGATGACCCAGCAGAATGCTGCGATGGTGGAAGAAACCACTGCAGCAAGCCGCGAGCTTGCAAACGAGGCAGACGCACTGCTGCATCTCGTGCAGCAGTTCAAGATCGATGGCGGCAGCGACGTGCAGATGTGCCGCGCCGCCTGATTCCGATATTCAACCCGCAATAAAAATGGCTCCATTTTCGGGGCCATTTTTGTTTTTGCTAAAATCTCCCTCAGGTTGTGCGAAATTGGATGGACTGAAATTTTCTGCCTCGGTGGCGACTGCGATGCTCATCAAGTCGTACTAAATTTGAAAAAACGCAAGTAAAACGCCTCGCGCAGCCCGGTGTTAAGGGAAAATTTTCCCTAACGCATTCTTATGAACCTGATACCGATTGTGTTTGCCAGAGGTTCCAGATGCTGCGTTTCTTTTCGACATCCATCGTGCGTCAGATCGTTGCGATCACGCTGCTTCTGCTTGCGGTCAGCACCGCAGCGATTGTCGGCGTGACCTATTACAATCTCGGCAGCTATGTCATGGATAGCGCGGTATCCGACGCGAAGGATGCAAGCCGCTCGATGGCGGTTCTCTATGGCGCAAGCGATGCTGATGTCCGCATCGATGTGAAGGACAACGTTCTGTCCGGCGTCACCGAAGATAAGATTCCCGCTTTCGGCGACTATTCGCTTGTTGATCGCACGGCGCAGTCGATCGCCGGCGTTGCCACCATCTTCGAAAAGCAGGGTGGCGATTACGTCCGCGTCTCCACCAATGTGAAGAAGGAAAATGGCGACCGTGCCGTTGGCACCAAGCTTGCCGCGGATCATCCCGCCCAGCCTGTGCTCGCACAGGGTAATGCCTATTACGGTCCGGCAGATCTGTTCGGCCGCAAGTTCATGACGGGCTATTTCCCGGTCAAGAATCCGTCGGGCGCCACGATCGGCATCCTCTTCATCGGCATACCGATGGAAGTCTATTACCAGCGGATGAACGAGCTGCAGACGCTGGTTCTTAGCGTCGGCGCCGTGGTGATGCTACTCGTCGGCGTGCTCGCTTTCTATGCGATCCGCCGTTCCGTGAGGCCGATGCAGGCGTTGACATCAAGCGTGCGTGCCATTTCGTCGGGTGATCTCGTCAGCGCCGTCCCCTGCGTCGAAAAGAAGAACGAATTCGGCGACATCGGCCGCGCGCTCGCTCTCTTCCGCGACAGCGCGGTGGTCCGACAGGAACTGGAAACGCAGGCCGCCGAACAGCGGGCCCTGAACGATGCCGAGCGCAGCCGCAACGATGCGGAGAAGCGCACGCTCGACGGCCAGATCGATTTTGCCGTCAATCAGCTTGCCGCCGGTCTGGGGCGCCTGTCCCAGGGTGATGTTTCGCAGACCATCGAAACACCCTTCGTCGGCCGGCTCGAACAGCTCCGCATGGATTTCAACACGTCGCTCCTGCGCCTTCAGGATACGCTGACGCGCATTCGGGCAAGCGCCGCTTCCATCCAGCGCAACAGCGGTTCGGTTTCCGCCTCGGCTGACGAACTCTCCAAGCGCACGGAATCCCAGGCCGCAAGTCTCGAAGAAACGGCTGCTGCCGTCGAACAGATCACGGTTACCGTCCGCTCGTCGGCCGAACGCGCCCATGAGGCAAACAATGTCGTCGCCGCGACCAAACGGACGGCGGACGGTTCCGGTACCGTCGTCGGTGATGCCGTCGCCGCCATGGGCCGCATCGAAGACGCTTCGCAGCGTATCGAACAGATCATCGTGGTCATCGACGACATCGCCTTCCAGACCAACCTTCTGGCGCTGAACGCCGGTGTCGAGGCGGCGCGCGCCGGTGAGGCCGGCAAGGGCTTTGCCGTCGTGGCTCAGGAAGTGCGCGAGCTTGCCCAGCGTTCGGCCAATGCCGCCAAGGAAATCAAGGCGCTGATCGAACAGTCGACCCGCGAGGTAAATGCCGGTTCCGAACTCGTGCAGAAGACAGGCAGCGTGCTCGCCTCGATCAGCCACGAGATCATCGCAATCAGCGGTCACGTCGAGACCATCGCCACGGCAAGCCGCGACCAGTCCGCCGCCCTTCAGGACGTCAACAGTTCCGTCAATGCGATGGACCAGATGACGCAGAAGAATGCCTCGATGGTTGCCGAAGCCACGCAGGCAAGCCGCCAGCTGGCAGAAGAGGCCGACATGCTGATGGCGCTCATCGAGCAGTTCCGGCTTGCCGAAGGCGCTGCCGCTCATGGCCGCGTGAGACAGGCGGCCTGACATCCGCATTCATTTCTGCCGGGCTGCACTTTCGTGCGCCCGGCGCCTCTATTTTCCGGCTCGGTTAGCCAGGCGACAAATCGCACTAAGGGGCCGCTTGCAACCGTATTGTAAAACGCGTCTTCGTCTTTTATCCGGTCGCGTCTCGTTTGCTGCAGCAATCTAGCCCGCTGCATCCGGCCAGCAATATCTGCGATCAGAAAACACTCAATCATCGTGATGTCCTTTCGTTTGTGGACATCGATTGATCTACACATCAAAATCCGCTTCTTAAACAGGCGAAATCCCATTATGTCTTTCACTCATGAAAAGCGGCAATTGGGATTCCTATCAGCTTTTCCTGCAGGTTGCCCGCAGCGGCGGTCTGACGGGCGCAAGTGCCGCCACTGCTTTGAGCCCGGCGACGATCGGCCGGCGCATGCTCGATCTCGAGCAGGAACTCGGCCGCGCACTCTTTCACCGCAGCCAGACAGGCTACCGCCTGACCGCTGATGGACAGACCCTCGTCGATCATCTGCAGGAGATGGAAGCCGCCGCCCGCAAGGTCGAAGCATGGCGGCAATCGTCCGAGGGTGGGGCCACCGTCAGGATCGCTGCCGGCACATGGATCTCTTGGCTGCTGACCGAGAATTTTTCGGCGATCCGCATGCCGGGAGATACGTTCGGCATCTCTCTGGCGATTGGCGAGGCGCGAGCGAACCTGAATTACCGGGAAAGCGATATCGGCATCCGCGCCTTTGAGCCGGAGGAAAGCAATCTCGCCGCCCGTTTGCTCGGCGAAGTCGCCTATGCGGTCTATGTCAGGCGCAATGCCAGCCAGGACGATGGCAGGTGGATTGCCGTTGGCGCGGAGGATGCGATCTCCTCCTACCTGCGCTGGCCCTATCAGAATGCGGGATCCGCCATCGTCGCGACGGTCAACCGTCCGCGCTCCCTGCCGGATCTGGTGCGTGCGGGTGCGGGAAAGGCGGTGCTGCCCTGTTTCGTCGGCGATCTCTATCCCGAACTGGAACGGTGCGGTGGCGAACTGCCTGAGCTGCGTCACCGCCAATGGATCGTCATGAATGCCGAGGATCGTCACCGCCCGGAAATCCGCACGGTCGCCGACCGAATGACGAAGCTCTTGAAAAGCTACACCGATCTCTTCGCCGGTAAGCGCGCCAGCCGCGGTTAGCCGGAATTGCGTTACGGCATCAGCCGCCGCACGAGCGCTACCTGGCTGTTCACCCCGAGCTTCGAATAGATGTTCTTGAGATGCGACCGCGCCGTCTCATAGCTGACATCGTTCGTCCGTGCGACCTCGCGCAGCGACAGGCCCGCCGCGATGCCGGCAGCGATCCGCATTTCCGCCGCCGTCAGCTGGTCGATGCGCGGTAGGGCGTCGTTGAGATCGGGCCGCAATGGAACGCTCGTCCGCTCGATGATCATCGCCACCATCGGTCCTTCAAGAAATTGAGTGACGAAATCCGATTGCATCTTCACCAGCGTGCATTTGAAGCTGCTGTTCTTCATCCTGATTAGCGTGCTCGCCGGCGAAGCTGTCTGCAAGCGGTTGCGCAGCAGCACCGACAGACGGGAGGCGAGCTCCCCGTCATCGATCACGATCCGCCCGGTCGAGGTGACGCCGATCGCCTCGCCCTCCGCGATCATGCGCTCCGCCTCAGCGTTGATGGAGCGGATATTCTGATCCTCGCCGATATAGACGATGCCGACGCCGATCGCGTCGAAGAGCGCCAGTCCGTTTTCATTGTTATGAGGGTCGCGGTGCTCGCGGCGAATGAAATCGAAAGCGCGGCGCAAATGCGGCGCCAGGTCGCTGAGCAGTTCGGCATTGCTGCGATTGAAATCCGGATCGGAAGACGAGGTCAGCGTCGAAAGGTTGAAGGAGCGTCCGCGTTCGCGCATGATCGTCACGCCGACACTGCTTTCGCAGCCGATCCAGCGAAGGTAATCGCCGTAGAACTCCGTCTTCAGAAGCTGCTCGCGCGGCAGCATCTGATCGGCGATCACGCCAAGGCCGATCGGCCGGGTGGCGGCGCGCGGCATCCACGGATTGATGGCCGCATAGTGGTGGTTATAGGCGTCGCTTTCCTTTTCCGTGAGACCGGAGGAAAGGGAGAGACCGCCGGTGCGCGCTACGGCATCGTGGAAAAACAGCGTCGACTTGGCATCAGGCATCGTCGCGGTCAGCGCGTCGAGAAAGGCTTGCCACGACGTCTCGCCGAAGAGCGCGCCATAGATCAGATCGGTCAGAACGTCGAGTTTTGCGTGCGGCGGACCGGGCATATGCATTCCGTTCGAAGATATGCTCAATTATGCCGCGACTCCGCCAGGCAGACAATTGCGTCAAATAGCGTAGGTCCGGCGGTCTCTACCACCGGACCTACCCTTAATTTCTGTTTGCGACGATGACCGGGATCAATAGATCGCCCCAATTGCCGTCGCCGCCATGATGCCGGGCGGAGCGCACCAGCTCCACCGAAACACCGGCCTCGACCGCCTTCATTACCGACTGGTTCAGCCTGTGCAGATCGTTGGCGAGCATACGGATCACCGTCTGCTGGTTATCAGTCATGCTGCTTGCCTGTTCTTCCGTCCGTTCGCGGACGCGTGCGATGGATGCCATGTTTTGTTCTCCTCTACTCGGCAGCCGGTTTGAACTGGGCGTGTTCGGTTGATTCTCCCATGGCCGTCGTCGAAGCACGGCCGCCCGATATCGCCAGCGACACGGCATCGAAATAGCCGGTGCCGACTTCACGCTGATGCTTGGTGGCGGTATAGCCGCGCGCTTCCGCCGCGAATTCCGCCTGTTGAAGCTCGCAATAGGCCTCCATCTGCCGCTCGCGATAATCGCTGGCGAGCTCGTACATGCCGTAGTTCAGCTGATGGAACCCGGCGAGTGTGATGAACTGGAACTTGTAGCCCATGGCGCCGAGTTCGCGCTGGAACTTGGCGATGACAGCATCGTCGAGGTTTTTCTTCCAGTTGAAGGATGGCGAGCAATTATAGGCAAGCAGCTTGCCGGGATGCACTTTGTGGACGCCTTCGGCAAAGCGGCGTGCTTGTTCCAGGTCAGGCTTCGACGTTTCGCACCAGATGAGGTCGCAATGGTTCGCATAGGCGACCGCACGTGCAATGCAGGGTTCCAGCCCGTTGCGAACCTGATAGAAGCCCTCGACCGTGCGTCCGGCATCATAATCGACGAAAGGCTGGTCGCGCTCGTCGATGTCAGAGGTCAGAAGTTTGGCCGCTTCGGCATCGGTGCGGGCGATGACGAGCGTCGGCACACCCATGACATCGGCCGCAAGCCGCGCCGCGTCGAGATTGCGGATATGCGCGGCGGTCGGGATCAGCACCTTGCCGCCAAGATGGCCGCATTTCTTCTCCGAAGCCAGCTGATCCTCGAAATGAACGCCGGCTGCTCCCGCCTCTATGTAGGCTTTCATGATCTCGAAGGCATTGAGCGGTCCGCCGAAACCGGCTTCAGCGTCAGCGACGATGGGCGCAAACCAGGTCTCGACCGAAAGTGCTTGACCTTCCGCCGTCTCGATCTGATCGGCGCGCTGGAGCGTCCGATTGATGCGTTTAGCAAGCTCCGGCCCGGCATTGGCGGGATAGAGCGATTGATCCGGATACATTGCTGATGCCGTGTTGGCGTCGGCTGCAACCTGCCAGCCGGAAAGATAGATCGCCTTCAGCCCGGCGCGTACCATCTGCATGGCCTGGTTGCCGGAGAGCGCGCCGAGCGCATTGACGAAATTCTCCTCATGCAGAAGCTGCCAGAGACGGGCAGCCCCCATTTCGGCCAGCGTGTAGCGAAGCGCGACGGAGCCGCGCAGACGCTCTACATCGGCGACGGAATAGGGCCGTTCGATACCGTCGAAACGGCCAGCGGGGGCATTGCGGATGAGCTTGTAAAAATCTGTCATGCCAATCTCCTCTTTGACTTCCTACGCCTGAGCGCTGATGACAGAATTTACAAAAGTGAAGAAATTATCCAGAAAAACCTTTGATTACAGGCCAGGAAAGAGGTTAGGATGAGCAGAATTTACAGGATTTTTTTGTAATTTTGTAAAAAATTGTAAACTCCTGACTGTAAAGGATGTGACATGGCGGAACGGAAGATATTTGCGGGGCCGAAAGTCAGGCGTATCCGCAATGCGCTGGCATTGACTCAGACTGCCATGGCCGAGGCGCTGGAGATATCGCCTTCATATCTGAATCTGATTGAACGCAATCAGCGCCCATTGACGGTACAATTGCTGCTCAAGCTCTCTTCCGTCTACCGCATCGATCTTGAGGAACTGCAGGGTGAAACTCCCGGCGGCCTTGGCCAGCTGAAGGAAGTGTTCGCCGATCCGTTGCTGTCGGGTGAGTTGCCGGGTGATCAGGAACTTGTCGAAGTGGCCGATGCCGCGCCGAACGCGGCCGGTGGCGTGGTCAAGCTCTACCGCGCCTATCGCGAGCAGGCCGCCCGGCTTTCCGACCTGACCGCCTTGATGGCGGGGGACGACCGTGTGCCGGTCGCGTCCGGCCGCCTGCCTCTGGATGAGGTGAGGGAGGTGCTGGAGCGCCGTCCCGCCTATTTCGCCGACATCGAGGCGGCGGCCGAAAGTTTCGCCAATGGACTTGCTGCCGGCGGTGACCTGAAGGACTGGCTGAAGAACGAGCGCGGCATCGCCACTCGCATCCTGCCTGTCCACGTCATGCCGGATCTGCGTCGCCGCTTCGACCGTCACTCGATGCGGCTTTTTTTATCCGAGCGCCTTTCGCGGGCCGATCAAGCGCAGGAGATAGCCATCGAAGTGGCCAGGCTCGCCCTGCGGCCCGAGATCGAAGCCGCGCTCGACGAGTTGCCCTTGTCATCCGACGAGGCGCGGCGCATCGCCCGCTTCGAACTCACGCGCAGTGCGGCGCTCGCCTTGCTGATGCCGTACGGAGCCTTTCTTCTTGCCGCACAGAATACCCGATACGACATCGATCTCATCCGCGCCCGTTTCGCTGTTTCCTTCGGCCAGGCTGCGGCGCGCCTCGTCATGCTGCAGCGTCCCGGTGCTGCGGGCATTCCGTTCTTTCTCATGGAGCGCGATGCCGTTGGGCATGTGATCCACAGGGCAGGCGCCCACGGGTTTCCTCAGGCACGCTTTGGCGGCAACTGTCCGAAGCTCAATATCCATGCAGCCTTTCAGGAGCCCGGAAGGATATTGGCAGAAACGGTCGTCATGCCCGACGGTTCGACTTTCCTGACGGTCGCACGCACGCTGGAAGGGCCTGTTGTCGAATTCGGCGAACGGGTGCGGCGCACGGCTCTGCTGATCGGTTGCGATGCCGCCCTGCGCGACAGTCTTGTCTACGGTCGAAGCGATGTCCTACCGGTCGCCGTCGGCCCCGCCTGCCGCCTTTGCGAGAGGCGCGGATGCCTTTCGCGGGCCGAGCCGCCGCTCACCCGTCCACTCGCACTGGACGAGACTTCCGCCGGCCTTGGAAGCTTCGATTTTCAGTGATTGTGAAATCGTTGACACTGCAGGATTTTGCGCTTGTAGGCTCAGAAATTCCTTTCTAGTCTGCGTTCAAACCAGAGGGAAGAAGAGGTGTCCGGTGGCGCGACGCCTTTAAAAACAGGAGATATTATGAGGTCAAGAATAGCCAGCCTGACGGCAGTTGCCGTTGTCGCTCTCCTTACTGCTGCGCCGGCCTTCGCCCAGGAGCGCGTGGTCAACGTCTACAACTGGTCCGATTATATCGACAACTCAATCCTTGAAGACTTCACCAAGGAAACCGGTATCAAGGTTGTCTACGACACGTTCGATTCCAACGAAACCGTGGAAACCAAGCTGCTCGCTGGAGGCACGGGTTACGACGTCGTCGTTCCGACAGCAGACTTCCTGCAGCGGCAGATTCAGGCCGGCGTCTTCCAGAAGCTCGACAAGTCCAAATTGCCGAACCTTTCTAATATGTGGGATGTGATCCAGCAGCGCACTGCTGAATATGATCCGGGCAACGAATATGCTGTCGATTACATGTGGGGTACCGATGGCATCGGCTACAACGTCAAGAAGGTCGCTGAAATCCTCGGCCCCGATGCCAAGCCCGGCCTTGAAGTGATCTTCGATCCGAAGGTTGCCGCAAAATTCAAGGATTGCGGTATCTATGTGCTCGATACGCCGAAGGACGTGATAACCACGGCGCTGCGATATCTCGGCCTCGACCCGAACTCCACCAAGGCCGAGGATTTCAAGAAGGTCGAAGAGTTGCTGACGGCCGCTCGCCCCTACATTCGCAAGTTCCACTCGTCCGAATACATCAACGCCCTTGCCAATGGCGATATATGCATCGCCTTCGGCTATTCCGGCGATATGCTGCAGGCCCGCGACCGCGCGGCCGAAGCCAAGAATGGTGTGGAGGTCAACTACTCGATTCCTGTGCAGGGTGCACAGATGTGGTTCGACATGATGGCGATTCCCGCCGATGCCAAGCATGTGGCCGAAGCCCATGAATTTCTGAACTACATGATGAAGCCGGAAGTCATCGCGAAAGCGAGCGACTTCACCTTCTATGCCAACGGCAACAAGGCCTCGCAGCAGTTCGTCAGCAAGGAGGTGCTGGAAGACCCGGCCGTCTATCCGACGGATGAGGTAATGAAGGGTCTTTTCACGGTCCGGCCGTGGGATCCGAAGACCCAGCGCACGGCGACGCGAATCTGGACGAAGGTCGTCACTGGCCAGTAAGATGATACCAGGCCCGGACGGAAACGTCCGGGCCTTTCAATTACCGGCCTGGGGAGGCTGGCTGAAACCGTGTATTTCGGGGAATAATATGAAGTCTCTCGGTAATATCCGCCGCGCGTTCGCGCCATGGACCGATCCGTCTGCAAAACCCTTCATTGCTTTTAAGAATGTCACCAAACGCTTCGGCGATTTTACTGCCGTCAATGACCTGTCGCTGAATATCTATCACCGCGAGTTCTTCGCGCTGCTCGGCGCGTCCGGCTGCGGCAAGTCCACGCTCTTGCGCATGCTGGCCGGCTTTGAGCAGCCGACATCGGGCGAGATCGTGCTCGATGGCGCCGATCTCGCCGGCACGCCGCCCTACAAGCGGCCCGTCAACATGATGTTCCAGTCCTATGCCCTTTTCCCGCATATGACGGTCGAGAAGAACATTGCCTTCGGCTTGAGGCAGGATGGAATGCCGAAGGACGAGATTGCCGAGCGCGTATCGCAGATGCTCAAGCTCGTGAAGCTCGAGCAGTTCGCCTCCCGCAAGCCCAACCAGCTCTCTGGCGGTCAGCGTCAGCGCGTGGCGCTCGCCCGTTCGCTCGCCAAGCGCCCGAAGGTGCTTCTGCTCGACGAGCCGCTCGGCGCGCTCGACAAGAAGCTGCGCGAGGAAACCCAGTTCGAGCTGATGGACCTGCAGCAGAATCTTGGCCTGACCTTCGTCGTGGTCACCCACGACCAGGAGGAAGCAATGACCATGGCAGATCGAATCGCCGTCATGAGCCATGGCAAAGTGGTGCAGGTCGCAACCCCTGCCGAAATCTACGAGGCGCCGAATTCCCGTTTCGTTGCCGACTTCATTGGCGATGTGAACATCTTCGATGGCAAGGTGACGATGTCAGGGAACGGCGCGGTCGAGCTTGCAGTCGAGAGCGGCTTCACGATCCGTATTGCCGCGCCCGAAACGCCTGCTGTCGGCAATACGGTTGGTGTTGCCATTCGCCCGGAAAAGATCCGCGTCACGCGGGCGGCACCTTTGAATGCTTCGATCAATGCCGCCAAGGGTGAGATCTGGGATATTGCCTATCTCGGTGACATGACCGTTTTCCATATCAGGCTGCCGAGCGGAAAATTCGTCAGAGCCTCCTCCCTCAACGCACAGCGTTCCGTCGACGACCCCTTCACCTATGATCAGGAAGTCTGGGTCTCCTTCGATGAGAATGGTGGCGTGCTGTTGAAGGATTGAGCCTATGGGAACGTTTGCCTCACGCTTCTACAACCGCCTCGTGATCATCATTCCCTATGCCTGGCTACTGCTCTTCTTTCTGGCTCCGTTCTTCATCGTCTTCCGAATTTCGCTATCGACGACGGCAATCGCCATACCGCCGTATGAGCCGGTCTTCGCACTTGCCGACGGCTGGAGCGGCTTCTGGAGCAAGGTCGCGACCTTCTCTTTCGACAATTATGGCTACCTGACCGACGACCCGCTTTACTTCAATGCCTATGTGTCGAGCGTCATGATCGCCGCGATCTCCACCTTCCTGATGCTGCTGATCGCCTATCCGATTGCTTACGGCATGGCGCAGGCGCCGCGGACTGTCCGGCCGACCTTGCTCATGCTCGTCATCCTGCCCTTCTGGACGAGTTTCCTGATCCGTGTCTATTCCTGGATCGCCATTCTGAAGCCGGAGGGGTTGCTAAACCAGCTCCTCCTGTCGCTGCACGTCATCGATAGTCCGCTGATCATTCTCAACACCAGTACAGCCGTCTATATCGGCATCGTCTATTCCTACCTGCCCTTCATGGTGCTGCCGCTCTACTCGGCGCTTGAAAAAATGGACGGTACGCTGATCGAGGCGGCCCAGGATCTCGGCTGTACGCCGATCCAAGCCTTCTGGCGCGTCACCTTCCCGCTATCGATCCCCGGCGTGATTGCCGGCTGCATGCTGGTTTTCATTCCCGCCGTCGGCGAATTCGTCATCCCGGATCTTCTGGGCGGTTCGCAAACGTTGATGATCGGCAAGACACTCTGGAACGAATTCAACGCCAACCGAGACTGGCCGGTTTCCTCGGCGGTCGCGACGATCTTGCTGCTGATCCTGGTGATCCCGATCGTCTTCTTCCAGAATGCCCAGGCCAAAGCCGAAGAGCGAGGTAAATAAGCATGCTGAGATGGACCCGTTTCAATATCATCTCCGTGGTGCTCGGCTTTGCCTTCCTGTATCTGCCGATCGTGCTTCTGGTGGTCTTTTCCTTCAACGAGTCGAAGCTTGTCACAGTCTGGGGCGGCTTCTCCACCAAATGGTATGTGTCCCTGCTGTCGAACCAGGCCCTGCTCGACGCCGCCTGGGTGACGATCCGTGTCGGCCTGCTGTCGGCCACTTTCGCAACCATCCTCGGCACGATGGCTGCGCTGACATTGGTACGCTACACGCGCTTCCGCGGCCGCATGCTGTTTTCGGGCATGATCTACGCACCGCTCGTGATGCCTGACGTCATCACCGGTCTGTCATTGCTGCTGCTCTTCGTGGCAATCGGTCTCGACCGCGGCTTCTGGACCATTACGCTTGCGCATACGACGCTGACCATGTGCTTCGTCGCCGTCGTCGTGCAGTCACGGCTTCTGAGTTTTGACCAGTCGATCGAGGAAGCAGCCCAGGATCTTGGCGCAACGCCGGTGCGCACTTTCTTCGAAATCACGCTGCCGATTATCTCGCCAGCCGTCTTTTCGGGATGGATCCTGGCTTTCACCCTGTCACTGGACGACCTCGTGATTGCGAGCTTCACGTCCGGCCCGGGCGCAACAACATTGCCGATGAAGATTTACAGCCAGGTGCGTCTCGGCGTGACGCCAGAGATCAACGCGGTCTGTACTATCCTGATTGCCATCGTGACGGTTGGCGTCATCTGCGCCTCGATCATCACCAAGCGCCGCGAGGTGCAGCGCGAACGGGATGAGCGGGCCGCGGCTGCGGTCGCTTAAGGTTGAGACTTTGCCGGTCCGTTCAGCAGCGGCACCGGCGAAATCACCGGGTTCGGCCACGAGCCGCCGATGAAAAAGGGCAGGCGCGGCAGATCGACCGCTTTTGCCGGATCGATCGCTTCCAGCACGCCGGAGAGCGCAAGTCCGTTCGACTGATAAGTGATGACGCCTGATAGTGTCAGCGTCTGATCGGAGCCGGCAAATCGCGCATCGTGGATTTCCGCGGTGCCATTGGCGAAGTCAGCCCGAAGATCGAGCTTACTGAAGGCGAAGGATCCGTTTCCGGTGGAGCTTAGCGCGAAGAACGGCTTCTGCGATGCCTGGGTGCGGAGTGCGTAGACATCGACGCCGGGAATGGAGCCCGCCGCCGTCCAGAACCGGAGCTTGCCGGTTACATCGGCAAGTCCCGTCGTCCAGATTGCCTTCGGCGTCTCCAGCGAAAGGTCGAGGGAGCCGATCGCATGCGGCAGCGGCCCCTTGAGCTGCAATTTCTCTGCCAGCGCATTGAAGTCCGCATTGCGGATCGAAAGCTGCAATTTGCCGCCACCATCGAAATCGCGGCGGGTCGCCTCCAGATGGGCAGTCATTTCGCCGCCCTCGAACTGGCTTTCGCCGATATCGAACTTCGCCTCCTCGCCGGCGACGATCACGCTGGCGCCGACATCCGCAAGCGAGAAGATACCCATCTGCGCCTGTCGCGCGGAAAGCCGCACATCGAGATCGAGAAGCTGCAGTGGCCCGAGAGAGTTCGGTAGCAGCGAGTCGCCCAGGCCGCCGACGGCAAGCCTGAGTGCGAAGGCATCGAGGAACGGCTTGAGGTTCATCTGGTCGAAGGCAAGCGTCCCGCCAATCTTCGGCCGCTTGCCAGGTGCGACGGTGAAATCCATCACGCCGGTGGCGCTCGCATCGTTGAGCGTCATGCTGACATTGTTGAAGCGGAAGCCGTTTGTTAAAGACGACACATCCGAGGTCATCGAGGCGCTCTTCAGCGACTCGATCCCCGGTATCGATCTGCCGGACCATTTCAAGAGGGCCGGCACGTCCGGAAAGCTGGCGTTGATATTGCCGGAGACCGAGGAGAGGCTCACCATGCTGCCGACGCCCTGGAAACGCGCAGTCATCAGATTGGAAGCGATCGAGGCCTTCATCTCGGCATTCTTGCCGGCGAAGACGAGCAGTGGCGCGGCCGAGGAAAAGTCGATCTTCACGTCCTGCCCGTTGAATCGGGCGATGAGGACGGCCGAAATTGCCCTCGACAGCTTCGGCCAGGCGATATCGGCTGCGACACTGTCGAAGTGGTAGACATTGCTTGTCCGCGTATCTGTCAGGGTCAGCGTGCCGTCCTCGACGGTCACCGCGCCGATATCGGCGTCAAGCTTCGGAGGGAGAATCTCGGTGCCGTTATTGTCCTGCACACCTGCGATGGCTCGCGCCAGAAGGCCGGCATAACTCCAGTCGATAAGGCCGTTCTCGTCACGCGTCAGCGAGAGGTTGGGCCTTAGCAGGTGAAATTCGTGGAAGCGGGTACGGCCGCGCAGCGCATCGATCAGGCTGAAATCGGCTGAAAGGCTCTCGATGCGGCCGAGCAGTTTGTCGCCGCTTCCGCGCGGCTGGCGGATGGTGACGTCGTTCAGCGTAATGCGTGGCGTCGGCCAGAATTCGAGGACTGGATTGCCCTTGATCTCGGCGTGATAGCCCGTCCATTTCGACAGGGCATCCTCGATGCCCGAGCGCACGAAGCCGGTGGAAATAAGATAGGGAGCGGCGATCCTGAGCGCGAGGAAGAAGGCAAGCCCGATTAACAATATGATGGTGGAGACACGGGCAAATGCCGGCAGCCAGCGCGAGACGGGGCCGATCCTTTTTCGCCATCTGCCTTGTCTTGACGTACCCATGAGCTCCGCCGGAACTTCAGCCGGTTACCCGTTATTTTCTGATTTTGCCGGATATATGAAATACCGGGCATATGCAAATCCCACGCGCGCCGGATCGGGTCGCTGCACACTTTATAATGCAATGCAGCATGCTATAAGTTCTGCATTGGGGAGGAGGATTGAATGCAGGAAAATCAGCCGCTTTGGAAGCCCACGAAAGATGGGATCGAAAATAGCCCGATCCATGCTTTTATGCAGCGCTGCAATGGAGACTTCGGTCTCGCCTTAAAGGGCTTTGAGGATCTGCACGCCTGGTCGATCGCCGATCGGGAGAGTTTCTGGTCGGCCTTGTGGAATTTCTGCGGCGTGAAGGGAGAGCGCGGCGCGAATATTCTCGTGAACGGCGACCGCATGCTGGAAGCACGCTTCTTTCCTGAGGCGCGCCTGAACTTTGCCGAAAACCTATTGAGCGGAAGCGGGCCGGGCGATGCCATCATTTTCCGCGGCGAGGACAAGGTCGAAGACCGATGGTCGTGGGATCGCCTGCGTGCGCTCGTGTCACAGCTCCAGCAGGGCTTTCGCGCTCTCGGTATCGGCGAGGGCGACCGTGTTGCTGCCATGATGCCCAATATGCCGGAAACGATAGCTGCCATGCTGGCGGCAACCTCGATCGGCGCCATCTGGTCCTCCTGTTCGCCCGATTTCGGTGAGCAGGGTGTGCTGGATCGTTTCGGCCAGATTGCGCCGAAGCTGTTCATCGCCTGCGATGCCTATTGGTATAACGGCAAGCTGCAGGACGTGAAACAGAAGGTGGCAAATGTCGCGAAGAGTCTCGGTGTGCCGACGCTCGTAGTCCATTATGCCGGTGATGCAGATGAGGTCGCTCGCGAGACGGCCGGAGGCAATACGCTTGCCGCATTCATCGCTCCCTACGAAGCGAAGCCCGTCGACTTCGTGCAACTGCCCTTTGCCCATCCAGTTTACATTCTCTTCTCCTCAGGCACGACAGGCGTGCCGAAATGCATCGTGCATTCGGCCGGCGGCACACTTCTCCAGCATCTGAAGGAGCATCGCCTTCACTGTGGCCTGCAGCCCGGGGACAGGCTTTTCTACTTCACCACCTGCGGCTGGATGATGTGGAACTGGCTGGCAAGCGGTCTTGCCTCCGGCGCCACGCTCTGCCTGTTCGACGGATCGCCTTTCGCGCCCGATGGCAATGTACTCTTCGACTATGCGGCCGAGGAGAAATTCGCAATCTTCGGGACCTCGGCCAAATATATCGACGCGGTGCGCAAGAGCGGGCTGACGCCGCGCACGAGCCATGACCTATCGAGCTTGCGGCTGATCACCTCCACCGGCTCGCCGCTATCGCCGGAAGGTTTCACCTTTGTCTATGAAGGTATCAAGGAAGACGTCCAGCTTGCCTCGATTTCCGGTGGCACCGATATCGTGTCCTGCTTCGTGCTCGGCAATCCGCTGCAGCCTGTCTGGCGCGGTGAGATCCAGGGGGCAGGCCTCGGCCTTGCCGTCGACGTCTGGAATGACGAAGGCAAGCCGGTCCGTCAGGAAAAGGGTGAGCTGGTCTGCACCAAGGCCTTCCCGTCCATGCCGGTCATGTTCTGGAACGATCCTGACGGCGCCAAGTATCGGGCGGCTTATTTCGAGCGCTTCGACAATGTCTGGTGCCACGGCGATTTCGCCGAATGGACCGAACACGGCGGCCTGATCATTCACGGCCGTTCGGATGCGACGCTCAATCCTGGCGGCGTGCGCATCGGTACGGCGGAAATCTACAATCAGGTCGAGCAGATGGAGGAGGTCGTCGAGGCGCTCTGCATCAGTCAGGACTGGGACGACGACGTGCGCGTCGTGCTCTTCGTCCGGCTGGCGCCTGGCGTGGCGCTGACCGAGGACCTGGTAAAGGCGATTAAGACTCGCATCCGTGTCGGCGCCTCTCCGCGTCATGTGCCAGCCAAAATCATTGCAGTCGCGGATATTCCCCGTACCAAGTCCGGCAAGATCGTCGAACTTGCCGTGCGCGAGGTCGTGCACGGCCGGCCCGTTAAGAATCAGGAGGCACTCGCCAACCCCGAGGCACTCAAGCTTTTTGCCGGACTGGAAGAGCTAAAGGTTTGAAAGCGGCTGCTAAACTACAAGCTTTTGCCGTTGATCAATTCCGCGTTTTGGAAACCTTTCGTTAAGAAAGGTTTGTCAAAGGTGAAGCCAACTTGGAGACCATACATGAAGAGATGGTCTGGAACTGCGGTTCCCGAAACATGACGTTGATCGTCTAAGCTCTTGTTTTACCAGCACCAACTCTCGAAGGCAGCCCTTGGCTGCCTTTTCTTTGGCGAATAATTCCAGCAAAGTTTAGAGCGGTTTTGCGTCCGGAACGCGCGAAAATAAGTGCTTAGCCCGCCAGCACACGCTGCGACGGGAAGGTGATCTCCACCAGCGTGCCTTCGTTCGGCGCGGAATTGATCGAGAAAATTGCCCTGTTGGCATCGACCATCGCCTTGGTGAGCGGCAAGCCGAGACCGGTGCCGTCGCCGCGATGGCGTGACTGCGTGGATGATACCTGGCGGAATGGCTTCATCGCCTGGTCGAGTTCGCTGCGTGTCATGCCGATGCCGGTATCCCGCACCCGCATCGCCACGCTGCCGTTCGCCTCATAGGAGGTGGAAACGACGATCTGCCCGCCAGACGGTGTGAAGCGGATGGCGTTCGACAGGATGTTCAGCGCGATCTGCTTGATCGAACGCAGGTCGGCCACAACATCGGGCACCGACTGCGAAAGGGCAGTGCGGATGATAACCCGCTGGCTGTTCGCCTGCGGCTGCACCAGTGCCACCGCTTCCGAGATCGCCTCGTTGAGGCCCACGGAGGCGAAGTCGAGATCCATCTCGCCCGCTTCGATCTTGGAAATATCGAGCAGGTCGTTGACGATGTCGAGAACATGCCGGCCGGAACGGCCGATGTCGTTTGCATATTCAATATAGCGTGGATGGCCGATCGGCCCGAAGCGTTCGCTCGCCATCATATCTGAAAAGCCGATAATCGCGTTGAGCGGCGTGCGGATTTCGTGGCTGACGCGCGCAAGGAAATCCGTCTTATGAGCATTGGCGGTTTCGGCTGCACCCTTGGCATTGCGCAACTCGTCTTCCGTGCGCTTCCACTGTGTGATGTCGCGGATGACGGCGCAATAGCCGTTGGATGAGGTAAGGCGACCCATGGTCATGAACAGCGGCACGAAACCGCCGGCGGCCTCGCGGCCGATGACCTCGCGTCCGTCGTTCAGCACGCTTGCGACGCCGTGACCGGAAAGCCCGTGCAGATAGTCGAGCACCGCTCTCTGGCTCTCATGCGCAAACAGCATCGCGAAGGGTTTGCCGCGCGTTTCCTGTTCGTCGTAGTTGAAAAGGGCGCTTGCCGAGCGGTTCATCGAGCGGATATCGCCCTCAGTGCCGATGACGACGACGCCGTCGGTTGCCGTCTCCAGGATCGAGCGCAGTTCCTCCACTTCGACCTGCAGCTTGGCAACCTTCTCCACCATGCGGTCGGTGCGTTGGTCGAGCCGGATCACCTCACCTTTGCTTTCTTCCCGGTTTTCGACCGGCATCAGCGCCAGCATCAGGGCGTTGGAATCTTCCCAGCGAACCGATTGCAGACGGGCCGTGACCGGCACCAGCCTGTCATCGGCTTTGACGAGCATCATCGTGCCTGCACCGTTTTCGAGGTCGTGGCGCTGCAGCAATGCATCGATGCCGCCAACTTCGGAGAGGGCTTCGACGGAATCGTAGCCCGTCAGCCGCAGGAATTCCGGGTTGCCATGGATCAGCTGATCGCCGGCATGGATCAACACGGCAACAGGCAGCAGATCGACGGTCGCAGCCGAAAGTCCGTCCGTCATCTTCACGCGCGGCGGAATAAAGCTGGTCAGAACCTCGATCTGGCTGACGGTCTCCTGCAGACCTTCGGTCACGTCGTCTTCGACTTCGTCCGCGGGGATCTCCTCGGCCTCGGCAGCAGCCTCTTCCGGCAGCGGTTCTGCTGCGGCTTCGTAAATCGCTTCCTGAGGCGCAGTCGGCTCGACGGCGGAAGTTTCGGCAACGACATCTTCGACTGTCGCTGCCTGTTCGACATCAGGTTCCGGCTGCGGGGCTGCGACCGGCTCTTCGCTGCGCGCGCCGAAGGCTTCGAGGCGCTTGGCGATCTCGCGGAAATTCGCCTGCTCGGCTGCCGTCAGACCGCTGCTGGCACTGTGCAACTGCACGACCTTGTCGGTGAAGCGGCGGCTCGGCGTTTCGGAAAGGCGCAGCGCCGGCGGCTCTTCCCGCTGCTCGGCAGCATCAGGCTCAGCGGCGGATTGTTCCTCGGCGACAGGTTCTGCTGCTACAGTCTCTTCCGGGTTGGTTGCTTCTGTCGCGGCTTCCACTTCCGGTCCAGTATCTTCTTCGGCATCAGGCTCTGGATTCACTGCATCTTCGGCCTGCGGCACAGCTTCGGCAATTTCCTCAGACTGCTCTTTCGGCAGTTCAGCCTCTTCCGGCGCGGTTTCATCGACCGGGCCAAGATAGGCGGCATCATGGCCGATGCCATCAGGCCCGAGCGTCAGCCCGAGCGCCAATGGATCTTCCTGGGCGTCCGACAGGCGCACAACGCCGAAGCCGCGGAAACCATCGAAGTCGCGGTTGCGCGTATAGGTCGGCAGGGCGGCGAGATCGACAGGCACGACGAGGCTCGTGCCTTCGATCGGCCAATAAATCGTCTTGCCTGACCAAGTGTCGCGTCGCGCTAAGGCCTCGGAGAGCTTTGATTCCGGATCGAGGTTGAAGAGGGCGGCAACTTCGGAGAAAGCGCTGCCGACGATATTGCTCGCATGCGGGCCGACGGACTCAGCAAATTCATGCGAAACTTCGCTGAAGCGGCCTTCCGCATCGATCTTCCAAACGAAGCGGGTGGCACGGCTGTTCGGCTTGAAGACGAAGCTACTTTTCTTCGCCGCCGCTGCGGGTTCAGCGGGTAGAACGGGTGCTGCTGCGAAGTTCTCGGCGACGGAAGCGGCCGGCTCAACCTGCTCGACCACCGGAGCCTCTGCGCGTGTCTCCAAGATTCCTTCCGCCGAGGTCAACGCTTCGTTCGGCTGATCCGCCGGGTGCTCACCGGAGCCTGCGGCGGCTGTTTCGGGCTCGGAACTGCTTTCATCTGCCGACGGTTCGACCTGGGCCTCGACTTTGACCGATTCGTTCATCTGGACCGGTTCCTCGGGCTCCCCGGTAATGTCCTCCAGCGTCTCCTCGACCTCTTCGATACCGGAAACGGCATCGATCGCTTCGGCCTCTGTAAAGCCGGCCACAGGTGCGGGAACACCAGCGATTTCATCCGCTGCGGCTTCCGCTGGCGCAATTTCCTGCGGCGCAGGCTCTTCGGCCTTGGCGGAGGGCTCGATCGGATCGAGATGACCGATCGACGTTTCGACGGCGAAGAGAAGGTGCAGTGC
This sequence comes from Rhizobium sp. BK377, assembly GCF_014193935.1. Taxonomy (NCBI): domain Bacteria; kingdom Pseudomonadati; phylum Pseudomonadota; class Alphaproteobacteria; order Hyphomicrobiales; family Rhizobiaceae; genus Rhizobium; species Rhizobium sp. BK377. Next base: position 1,065,670 of record NZ_JACIAC010000001.1, on the reverse strand, counting down.
GGGCTCGTCGCTGAGTTTACCGACGGCAGCCGGCAAGTGGCCACGACCGGTCGCAACCGGGCGCTTCACCAGCCGGTCAGGATGAGCGCCGGCAAGCGTGATGAGCGTTCTTGCCGCCTGCTGTGTGATGCCGAGCAAGGCGAAACCTGGCGAAGCGGCAATGACTTCGCCCTCGGCCCCGATCACAGCCATATGCGTATCCGGGTCATCGAGGCCCTGCAGCATCTGCGCAGCGCTTGCGCCTGCCGTCAGCGGCCGCGTGAAAACCGGAACGGAAAACAGGATGGCTTTCTCACCCGAAGCGAGGCGGATGAGCTCCGATGATGCTGGGGCCTGAACGCGCTGGAAGCCCTTGGCGATACGAATGACAAAGGTTTTCTGGTCGCCGATTTCGCCAAGCTGGCGGGCAGTCGCCTCAAGTTGGCGGAAGGTGATGTCGGCGTGGCTGACGCCCTGATCGAGCAGATCATAGACAGCAGTATGGCCAAAAAGTTCAGCACCCGCGCCGTTTGCCCACAGCAAGCGGGAAAGGTCGCCCGAGAACAAAACCATGGCTTCGCCACGCGAAAATCGTTCACGAACCCGCGCATGAACGGCAATATCGATGAACGGATACTGGACTGCGGGCATGATCGAACCTGTCGCTTTCGGCCTTTTAGAATTAACTGCTTATTAATAACTGCAGGTCTGCGACCGGTCCAGAAGAGCAGGGAGCTTTCGGCCGGAAAGGTTAACGTATTGTGCGTTGCACAATGATGTTGCAATGCACAACGAAATGCTCTATATAAGATTTATCCAATGTATCACGGGCACGAGCTTTGCCCATCCTAGAGGACGTTATCCGATGGCTACCATAAAGACCGACGACGTTTTTTCAATTGCCTCTTTCGACCCGAGCAAGCTGACCGAGTCCTTCCGCGACTTCGCCGAAAAGGGCGCTCAGCAGTCGAAGGAAGCCTATGCCAAGCTGAAGTCTGCAGGCGAAGAAGCCAGCAAGACGCTGGAAGCAACGGTGCAGACCGCGCAGGCCGGCAGCGTTGAAATCGGCCTCAAGGCAGTCGATGCGCTCCGCATCAATGCTGAAAGCTCGCTGTCGCACATGGAAGCGCTGCTCGGCGTCAAGTCCGTTGCCGAATTCTTCGAGCTGCAGACCTCTTTCCTGCGCAAGCAGGCTGAGATCACCATCGAGCAGGCGAAGTCGCTCCAGGAAACCACCAAGCAGGTTGCCGAAAAGGTTGCAAAGCCTTCCAAGGAAGCCGCTGAAAAGGTCATGGCATCCTTCAAGGCTGCTTGATCGACCATCCATATGCAATAAAGGCTGGACCGTGGGTTCGGCCTTTTTGTATATTGAGGGCAAATCGGGGCTTGAATTAAAGTTCAAGTCCTCGTATGTGACCCCCGTCGCGCCGAGCGCGGCATGTGCGGTTGTAGCTCAGTTGGTTAGAGCGCAGGTTTGTGGCACCTGAGGTCGGAGGTTCGAGACCCCCCAACCGTACCATTCTCTCCCATAAGTTGGTCTTCCTGTTCGGCAATGCACGGCATCGGCGCTTTTTGCCGTCAAAATGATGCCTCCTCGCATTTTGCTATTGCCGTTAACATTAGTTTACCTATTTATGTGCGGTGCGATGCAGCAATTGCCCATTCTTTCCGCTGCATTGCGAAATGCTGGCGGCTTGCCGCCTGGGGGTAGGGACAGTCCACCGAGGCATTAAGGAGAATTTGATGTCCATTTCTGTTCAGAATATAGAGGAATCGACCGCTGTTTCCCCGATTGACGCGGCAGCTGCGGTTCGGGACGCACGCAGTGCGGTTGGCTACAGCATTGAAGACCTCGCAGTCACCTGCGGTCTGGCCAATGGGGAAATCCTCGAAATCGAAAACGGCGAAAGTGCCGATCCGGCAAAGCTGAAGCGCATCGCAGCAGCCCTGCAGGTTCCGATTTCTGCTTTTCTGCATATCTGACTGTGCGACAGGGCCGATCAGCATTTTCTGATCGGCCGTCGTCCCCTTTATAAGACATGGTTGGAACTCTTGCGGCTCCCGCACCGTTCACCGGTGACGGGAGTATGTGTATGTCCAAGACCCTTCTTTACGGCGCAACGAAGATCGACGAGACGAACGCCGCCTATGCAGCGGTTGCTGGCCTCGAACAGTTCCAATGGAAGAACCGTGTCTTCTTTGTGATTGCCGATGCGGATAATTCCCGCGCTGCCCGTCAGGAAAATCAGTTGCTTGCCGATTGGGCCGCTCTTGAGGAGCGGGATATGATTGTTCTCAAGCTTGTTGGATCGAGCATCAAACCCTTGTTTGGAAGCGGCGACGGGCTGGACGGTGAGGCGCTTCGAGAAGAGCTGGAAGCGCCTGAGGCAGGAGAATTTGCGCCTTTCTGGTCGGCAAGGATGGTGCGATCAAGCTGAAGGCCAGCGAGCCGATCAGATCCGGCGAACTTTTCGCCATTATCGACAGCATGCCCGTGCGCGCTGGCGAAACCGTCAGGCACGAAAAATAATCCGATATCGTAATCGTAAAGGAGCCGGCCATGTCCGTCCCCAACGAACCCATTCCCGACCAGCCGCCGATGCCTTCACCGGGCTGGAAGCCGGAACCGCCGATCAAGGAGCCGGAGCCGGATCGCCTGCCGGATGAAACGCCGCTTCCCAATCCCGATGAGAATGAGGAACCGGCGAAACATCTCCGAACTGGGTATTAGAGGAAGATCTGCCTTTCCTCGTCAACGAGTTCCTGCAGGAAATCGATGACGCTGCGCACGCGCACCAGATCGCGCGCGCTTTCGTGGTAAGTCGTCCAGTAGGCGCGGCGGATGGACACCTGCGGCAGGATGCGCACCAGTTCCTGGTATTGCCGAGCGATATAGTCATGCAGGATACCGATGCCGGCACCTGAACGTACGGCCTCCGTCTGGCCGATCGCCGTCGAGATCTCGAACCCCGCATCCCAGCTGCGCATCACCTCGGCGGAGAAATTCAGGGAAGCAGTGAAGATCAGGTCTTCGACGTAGCCGATGCGCGGATGGGCCTTCAAGGCGTCGACATGTTCGGGCTTTCCATGCTGCGCCAGATAGTCCCGCGACGCGTAGAGGCCGAGCGTATAGTCGGTGAGTTTGGAGGAAACGAGGCGTCCCTGTTCCGGACGTTCCAGTGTGATGGCGATATCCGCTTCACGCTGCGACAGCGAAAAGGAACGCGGTACCGGCACGAGCTGGATCTTCAGTGCCGGATGACGCTCGATCAGCCGGCCCATGCGTGGCGCAAGAAAGGAAACGCCGAACCCATCAGGCGCGCCGACACGCACCGTTCCGGCAATTGCCGTATCGGTGTGTCCGAGATTGGCCTGCGCCGCAAGCATCTCCGTTTCCATTCGCTCAGCCGAGGCAAGAAAGATTGCGCCTTCGGCGGACAGCTCGCAGCCATTGGTCCGGCGTATGAAAAGCCGGGTTTTCAGCGCCTCTTCCAGCGAGGTCAGTCTGCGTGAGAGCGTGGCGTGATTGAGCCCCAGCCGTTTCGATGCGGCGAGGATCTGCCCGGCGCGGGCTACAGCCAGGAAAATACGAACGTCATCCCAGTTCATGGCTTTGAACGCATCGCGATGGGATCGACGTCTATGAGCGTCAGTGCTGTCACCATGCCTGATGTCTCGGTTTTGTATTTAAGAAAATGCGGCGTCTGCAGATGAGCTTCGTATGCTTCCCTGTTGGCATAGACCTCGAGGATACGGATTTTGTTCGGATGATCCCTGATGGAAACGGCATTCAGAGAAAGGACGCCGTCTTCCAGCGTGATGGATGCCTCGATTTCCTCGGCCAGCAGCGCGCGATAGGCTTCGATCCCGCCTGGATCGATCTCCAGTTCCGCCATTCTGACGATAGGTTTCCCGCTCATCGGTGACCCTCCCTTTGACTTGTCCGCGTACCATGCCAAGTTTTGGAGCAGGAGCACCGGTCACGGCAATAGAACTATAATATGCGCACAATGGTTGCTTATTGTAGCGCATTGATTTGTGCAAATTGAAGTGCGATTGTTGCGCCATCCAAAAGATCAGGAGGACCCCCATGCGTGAGATTGGTCATTTCATCGGCGGCAAGAAAGTCGCCGGCACCAGCGGCCGCACCAGCGACGTCTTCAACCCGGCGACCGGCGAAGTGCAGGCAAAGGTCGCGCTTGCAAGCGTCGAGGAATTGCGCGCCGCCGTCGAAAACGCCAAGGCTGCGCAGCCGAAATGGGCTGCCACCAACCCGCAGCGCCGTGCTCGCGTCTTCTTCAAGTTCGTCGAACTGCTGAACCAGCATATGGATGAGCTCGCAACGCTGCTTTCCAGCGAGCATGGCAAGACGGTCGAGGATTCCAAGGGCGATATCATCCGCGGCCTCGAAGTCTGCGAATTCGTCTGCGGCATTCCGCATCTTGCCAAGGGTGAATTTACGGAAGGCGCCGGCCCGGCGATCGACATGTATTCGATCCGCCAGCCCGTCGGCATCGGCGCCGGCATCACGCCCTTCAATTTCCCGGGCATGATCCCGATGTGGATGTTTGCCCCGGCAATCGCCTGCGGCAACGCCTTCATCCTGAAGCCTTCCGAGCGCGATCCGTCCCTTCCGATCCGCCTGGCCGAGCTGATGATCGAAGCCGGTCTTCCCGCTGGCATCCTGAACGTGGTCAACGGCGACAAAACGGCCGTCGATGCGATCCTCACCGATCCCGATATCGGCGCCGTCTCCTTCGTCGGCTCCACGCCGATCGCCCGTTACGTTTATGGAACGGCTGCGATGAACGGTAAACGCGCCCAGTGCTTCGGCGGCGCCAAGAACCACATGATCATCATGCCTGACGCCGATATGGACCAGGCCGTCAACGCGCTGATGGGCGCAGGTTACGGTTCTGCTGGCGAGCGCTGCATGGCCATCTCGGTTGCCGTCCCCGTCGGCGAGGAAACCGCCAACCGTCTCGTCGAGAAACTCACGCCCAAGATCGAATCCCTGCGCATCGGTCCCTATACCGATGAAAAGGCCGACATGGGACCGCTGGTCACCAAGGATGCCTATAACCGCGTCAACGGCCTTATCGACCGCGGCGTCGAAGAGGGCGCAAAGCTTCTCGTCGACGGCCGTGGTTTCAAGCTGCAGGGTTATGAAAACGGCTATTTCGTTGGCGGTACGCTGTTCGACAACGTCACGCCGGACATGGACATCTACAAGACGGAAATCTTCGGACCGGTTCTCTCCGTCGTTCGTGCCAAGAACTACGAAGAGGCCCTCGACCTGCCGATGAAACATGAATACGGCAACGGCGTCGCGATCTACACCCGTGACGGCGACGCCGCCCGCGACTTCGCCTCCCGCATCAATATCGGCATGATCGGCATCAATGTTCCGATCCCGGTTCCGCTCGCTTATCACTCCTTCGGCGGCTGGAAGGCTTCGAGCTTCGGCGACCTGAACCAGCACGGCACCGATTCGATCAAGTTTTGGACCCGGACCAAGACCGTTACCGCCCGCTGGCCGTCAGGCATCAAAAGCGGCGCCGAATTCGTCATGCCGACGATGAAGTGATCCAACTTATCTTTCGTCATCTGCAAGCAGGCCCGAGAAGGGCCTGTTTTCATTTGGAAACGCTGCGGCGAGCAGTCGCGGGAAACGTGAATGTGAATTTCATATTTTGGAATTGTTCAAAACTGTGAAAGCCATTATATACGGTCCACAAACGATTTAGGAGATCGGCATGCGGTTGACGAAGCAGACCAACTATGCGGTTCGCATGTTGATGTATTGTGCAGCCAATGAAGGACATTTGAGCCGGATTCCGGAGATTGCCAGGGCATACGGTGTTTCCGAGCTCTTTCTTTTCAAGATTCTGCAGCCTCTGAACAAGGCAGGCCTTGTCGAGACGGTGCGCGGCCGCAATGGTGGTGTCCGCCTTGGCAAGCCGGCGACCGATATCAGCCTTTTCGACGTGGTAAAGGTCACTGAAGACAGCTTCGCCATGGCGGAATGCTTTGAAGACGGTGTGGCCGAGTGCCCGCTGGTCGATAGTTGCGGTCTGAATTCGGCATTGCGCAAGGCGCTCAATGCCTTCTTCGACGTGCTGACCGAATATTCGATCGATGACCTGGTAAAGGCGCGGCCGCAGATCAACTTCCTCCTCGGCCTCACCGGCGAACAACACTATCGCAAGCCCGTCATTCCGGCACCGGCTGCGTAATACTTGGTATTCTGATATCATCATGAACCACGGCTGTTTTCGATAGCCGTGGTTTTTCATTTAACTCACGGATTGTTGATATATCAGAGCCGATTGAAACCGTTCTCAACGCTTTCCGCGACGCCAAATTGTACCAAAAGCGACAAAAATTCGGTTGAACGTGCTTCAATCTTGCAAATTTTGGCCTATTTTTGACCGAAAATTTCTAAAATTGTTTTCCTGGAAAAATTTTCTGCGGATCCCGTTGCTTTCAGCAAATAAATATCGTTCCATCGGCCCGCCGATCGGGCTAATGAGCGCCCGATCTCCAAAGATCAAAAAAGAACAAACCTGGGAAACGATATCATGAAAAAGTTCTCTGTCCTGCTCGCAGCGACAGCCCTGGCTTCGGTCATGGCCACCGCCGCGTATTCCAAGACGCTTGTCTATTGCGCCGAAGGATCGCCGGAAGGCTTCGATCCGAGCCTCTACACGGCAGGCACGACCTTCGACGCGTCTTCGCGTACGGTCTATAGCCGCCTCGTTGAATTCAAGCACGGCGGAACAGAGATCGAGCCGGGCGTTGCCGACAGCTGGACGGTTTCTCCGGATGGCAAGGAATATACCTTCAAGCTGCATCCCGGCGTGAAGTTCCAGACGACCGATTTCTTCACCCCGTCGCGCGATCTCACTGCTGACGACGTCGTCTTCTCCTTCGAGCGCCAGATCAAAACCGACAACCCGTGGAACAAGTATGTCGAAGGCGGTTCCTACGAATACGCCGCCGGCATGGGCTTCCCCGATCTCATCAAGTCGGTCGAGAAGGTTGACGATCTGACGGTCAAGTTCACGCTGAACAACCCGGAAGCTCCGTTCCTGGCCGACCTCGCCATGGACTTCGCATCCATCGTTTCCAAGGAATATGCCGACAAGCTCGCCGCTGACGGCAAGATGGCCCAGCTGAACCAGCAGCCGCTCGGTACCGGCCCGTTCACATTCGTTGCCTATCAGACGGATGCCGTCATCCGCTACAAGGCCAACGAAACCTACTTCAAGGGCAAGGAAAAGATCGACGATCTCGTCTTCGCGATCACGCCTGATGCCGCTGTCCGCGCCCAGAAGCTGAAGGCCGGCGAGTGCCACCTCGTTCCGTATCCGAACGCTGCTGACGTTGCCGAGCTCAAGAAGGATCCGAACCTCACGGTCATGGAACAGGCTGGCCTGAACGTCGGCTTCCTCGCCTACAACACCCAGCAGGCTCCGTTCGACAAGCCGGAAGTACGCCGCGCGCTGAACATGGCGATCAACAAGAAGGCGATCATTGACGCGGTCTTCCAGGGCGCTGCCCAGGTTGCCAAGAACCCGATCCCGCCGACCATGTGGTCCTATAATGACAAGATCGAAGACGACAAGTACGATCCGGAAGGCGCCAAGAAGGCTCTCGAAGCCGCTGGCGTGAAGGGCCTCTCCATGAAGGTCTGGGCAATGCCGGTTTCGCGTCCGTACATGCTGAACGCTCGCCGCGCCGCCGAACTGATCCAGGCAGACTTTTCCAAGATCGGCGTTAACGTCGAGATCGTCACTCATGAATGGGCCGAATACCTGAAGCTCTCCTCCGACGTGAAGCGCGATGGCGCCGTCATCCTCGGCTGGACCGGCGACAACGGCGACCCTGATAACTTCATGGATACGCTGCTCGGCTGCGACGCTGTCGGCGGTAACAATCGCGCTCAGTGGTGCAACAAGGACTACGATGCTCTGATGACGAAGGCCAAGGAGACGGCTGACGTTGCTGCCCGCACGAAGTTCTACGAAGAGGCACAGGAAATCTTCAAGAAGGAAGCTCCCTGGGCTCCGCTCGACCACTCGCTGGTTTTCGTTCCGGTCAGCAAGAAGGTGTCGGGCTTCCATATGGATCCGCTCGGCATCCACCGCTTCGACGGCGTTGATATCGCCGAATAAGAAAAATGGTAAATTGCCCGGCTGAAACCGGGCTCGACCGGCGGTCAGGTTCCACCTGACCGCCGGAAACTATTGGACAACCTGCTATGTTGCGATTTTTCATCGGGCGCCTCGCAGTCCTGATACCGACCTTCCTCGGCGTTTCGCTCATTGCCTTCTCGTTCATCCGCCTGCTTCCCGGCGACCCCGTCATGCTGTTGTCGGGCGAACGAACCATGGCACCCGAACGTCACGCCCAGATCATGCACGATCTCGGTTTCGACCGGCCCATGTATGTGCAGTATTTCGATTATCTCGGAAAAGTGCTGCACGGCGATCTCGGTACCTCGATCGTCACCAAACGTGCGGTCCTCGGCGAATTCTTCACGCTCTTCCCGGCAACGCTTGAGCTTTCGCTCTGCGCCATCCTGGTGGCAATCCTTCTTGGCGTGCCGGCCGGCGTCTTCGCTGCCGTCAAGCGCGGAACCTGGTTCGATCAGAGCGTGATGGGCGTCGCCCTGATCGGCTATTCGATGCCGATCTTCTGGTGGGGCCTGCTACTCATCATCTTCTTCTCCGGCTATCTCGGCTGGACGCCCGTCTCTGGCCGCATCTCACTGATGTATTTCTTCAAACCCGTCACCGGCTTCATGCTGATCGACAGTTTGCTCTCCGGCCAGAAGGGCGCCTTCGCCTCGGCCGTCAGCTATCTCATTCTGCCGACCGTGGTGCTTGCCACCATTCCGCTTGCGGTTATCGCCCGCCAGACCCGCTCGGCGATGCTCGAAGTGCTGGGCGAGGATTATGTGCGCACCGCCCGCTCCAAGGGCCTGGCACCGTTGCGCGTCGTCGGCGTTCATGCGCTTAGAAACGCCATGATCCCGGTCGTCACCACGATCGGCCTGCAGGTCGGCGTGCTGCTCGCAGGCGCCATTCTTACCGAGACGATCTTCTCCTGGCCGGGCATCGGCAAGTGGATGGTCGATGCTGTCTTCAAGCGCGACTATGCAGTCGTCCAGGGTGGTCTTCTGTTGATCGCCGGCATCATCATGCTGGTGAACCTGATCGTCGACCTTGCCTACGGCTTCATCAATCCGCGTATCAGACACTAGGAGCGGTCCATGAGCACGGTTACTGCAAAATCCGACCAGCCCTCCGCCCTCACGGAATTCTGGTACTACTTCTCGCGAAACAAGGGCGCCGTCATCGGCCTCTTCGTCTTCGCCATCATTCTTCTCATGGCGATCTTTGCGCCTCTCGTCTCGCCGCACGCGCCGACCGAGCAGAACCGCGAGCTTCTGCTTTCCGTCCCTTTCTGGATGGATGGCGGCAGCTTCTCCTATCCGCTCGGAACGGATGCCGTCGGCCGCGATATTCTCTCGCGTCTGATCTTCGGTGCACGCTTCTCGCTGTTCATCGGTGTCGTGGTCGTCACGCTTTCGGTGGTTGCGGGCGTATTGATTGGCCTCGTCGCCGGTTATTTCCGTGGCCGTGTCGATATCGTCATCATGCGCCTCATGGATATCATCCTGGCTTTCCCGTCACTCCTTCTGGCCCTCGTGCTCGTCGCGGTGCTCGGTCCCGGCCTGCTCAACGCCATGATCGCCATTTCGATCGTCAACCAGCCGCATTTCGTGCGCCTGACGCGTGCCGCCGTCATGAGCGAGCGTGAAAAGGAATATGTGGTGGCGTCCCGCGTCGCGGGTGCCGGCACCTTCCGGCTGATGTTCAAGACGATCCTGCCGAATTGCCTGGGACCGCTGATCGTACAGGCGACGCTCGCCTTCTCTGCCGCGATCCTGGATGCAGCCGCCCTCGGTTTCCTGGGCCAGGGCGCACAGCCGCCGACACCCGAATGGGGCACGATGCTCGCCGAAGCCCGCGAATTCATATCGCGCGCCTGGTGGGTCGTTACATTTCCGGGTCTTGCGATCCTGATCACAGTTCTTGCCATCAACCTGATGGGTGACGGCCTGCGTGATGCGCTCGACCCCAAGATGAAGAGGTCCTGAGATGGCGCTCCTCGAAATTGAAAATCTCGTCGTCGAATTCCAGACCTCGACGGGTCCTTTCCGCGCCGTCGATGGCGTTTCGTTGAAGGTCGACGCGGGCGAAGTCCTGGCGATCGTCGGCGAATCCGGCTCCGGCAAATCGGTCTCGATGCTGGCTGCCATGGGCCTTCTGCCCTGGACGGCAAAGGTGACGGCAGACAAGATGGTCTTCGACGGCCAGAACCTACTGGGCATGTCCGGTGCCAAGCGCCGCGAGATCATCGGCAAGGATATGTCGATGATCTTCCAGGAACCGATTGCCAGCCTCAATCCCTGCTTCACCGTCGGCTTCCAGATCGAAGAGGTGCTGAGAATTCACCTCGGTCTGGACAAGGCGGCGCGGCGCAAGCGCGCAATCGAGTTGTTCCAGGCGGTCGGCATTCCCGATCCCGCCGAGCGGCTTGGCCATTTCCCGCACCAGATGTCGGGCGGTCAGTGCCAGCGCGTCATGATCGCTATCGCCATTGCCTGCAACCCGAAGCTCCTGATCGCCGATGAGCCGACCACCGCGCTCGATGTGACCATCCAGAAGCAGATCCTCGATCTGCTGATGCGCCTGCAGACGGAGCATCGCATGGGCCTGATCATGATCACCCACAATATGGGCGTGGTTGCCGAGACGGCCGACCGGGTGATCGTCCAGTACAAGGGCCGCAAGATGGAAGAGGCCGACGTGCTCTCGCTCTTCGAGGCGCCCAAGAGCGATTACACGCGGGCACTGCTCGCCGCCCTTCCAGATAATGCGACCGGCGACCGGCTACCGACCATCGGCGAACTTTTCAATCCGAATAAGACTGTGGAAGGAGCGGCCTGATGACGCCAGTTCTCGAAGGAAAGAACATCGTCCGCGACTATTACCTGCCGGGCGGCCTCTTCAAGAAGGCAAGGACGGTTCATGCCGTCAAAGGCGTGAGCTTCAGCGTCGAGCAGGGCAAGACGCTTGCGATCGTCGGCGAAAGCGGTTGCGGCAAGTCGACGCTTGCCCGCATCGTGACGATGATCGATCCCGCCACGTCGGGCGAACTCTTCATCGACGGCAAGAAGGTCGATATCTTCAAGGGCGATCTGACGCCGGAAATCCGCCGCAAGGTCCAGATCGTCTTCCAGAATCCCTACGGATCGCTGAATCCGCGCAAGAAGATCGGCGATATCCTGATGGAACCGCTGATCATCAACACCAACACGCCGGCTTCCGAGCGGCGCGACCTGGCAATGGCGATGCTGAAAAAAGTCGGCCTGCAGGACGTTCACTTCAACCGCTTTCCGCACATGTTCTCTGGCGGCCAGCGTCAGCGTATCGCCATTGCCCGCGCGCTGATGCTGAACCCGCGGCTCCTGGTTCTCGACGAACCGGTCTCCGCACTCGACCTGTCTGTACAGGCGCAGGTGCTCAACCTCCTTGCGGACCTGCAGGACGAACTGAACCTGACCTATGTCTTCATCAGCCACGACCTGTCTGTTGTTCGCTATATGGCAGACGAGGTTATGGTGATGTATTTCGGCGAGGCGGTCGAATACGGCACGCGGGAGCAGGTTTTCAACGATCCGCAGCACAATTATACCAAGACCCTGTTTGCAGCGACCCCGCGGGCGGATGTCGATACGATCAAGGCACGTCTTGCACGCAAGGCCGCTGCCGTCTCTGCAGCCTAGTAAGGCCGCAGATATCTCACGCTGGAACGATGACCGAGATGAGCTATGACCGAGAATAACGGAAGTCTCCATGCAATCATCGTCATGGGAGTGAGCGGTTCCGGCAAATCCTCGATCGGCGAAAAGATAGCGGCGGGCCTCGGCCTGCCGTTCGTCGAAGGCGACGCCCTTCATCCCGCTTCCAACGTCGAGAAAATGTCGAAGGGCATTCCGCTGACCGACGAGGACCGGATGCCCTGGCTCGACCGTATCGGCGAGACGATGAAGGCATCGCTTGCCAAGGGCGAAGGCATCATCGTCTCCTGCTCGGCGCTGAAGCGTATCTACCGCGACCGCTTGCGGGCGGCAGCTGGCGGCAACCTCTATTTCGTTTATCTCGAAGGCTCGAAAGAGCTGCTGACGGACCGCATGGCGCACCGCAAGGGCCACTTCATGCCGACGTCGTTGCTGGAAAGCCAGCTACAGACACTGGAAGTGCCGACAGGCGAAAAGGGCGTCGTGACCGTCGATATCGATGATACGATCGAGGATATCGCGGCGAAGGCCCTGAAGGCTCTCGCTGCCCTTGGTATTACGGGTTGAACCGGCTGGGCGAATAGGCCGCGATATTGATGAACGGCGTCTCGCCGCTCATCAGTTCCGCCAGCACACGTCCCGTCACCGGCCCGAGCGTCAGCCCGTGATGGGCATGGCCGAAGGCAAACCACAGGCCCTGATGGCGCGGCGCCTTGCCGATAACAGGCATCATGTCAGGCGTGCAGGGCCGGGCACCCATCCACGGTTCCGGATCCAGTCTCTCACCCAGCGGGAATATCGTGCGCGCCACGGCTTCGGCCCGGTCGAGCTGCACCGGGGTCTTCGGCGCGTCCAGCGCTGCGAATTCCGCACCCGTCGTCAGGCGCACGCCCTTGTTCATTGGAGCAAGGAAATAGCCGCGCTCGGAATCGAGTGTCCAGTTGTTGAGCACCGCATTGCCCTGAACGCTGTAATGCATGTGGTAGCCGCGCTTGACGCCAAGCGGGAAGGAATAGCCGAGACGCCGCGTCGCGACCGCCGCCCAGGGACCGAGCGCCATGACGGCGTCGTCGGCTTCCAGCGATCCCTCCGACGTCATGATCTTCCAGCCGGAGCCGGCTTGCCCGAGCGAGGCCGCATCCCCGGTCACGAACCTGCCGCCGAGGCTTTCGAAATAGCTGCGGTAGGCACGCGTCAGCGCATGAGGATCGAGGACCGACCACGGGTCGATCCAGCGCAGGCCGCCGACGAAATCGCCCATGATGTTGGGTTCCAGACGGGCGATATCAGATGAGGTCAGGCTTTCGTAGCTGACGCCGAATTGATTCTTCCAGAGAGCCGCCTCCGCAAAGGCCTCGTCGCGTTTGGCTTCGGTGCGGAAAATCTTCATCCAGCCATCCTTGCGGATCAGCGCTTCGGCATGCGAGGCCTCGATCAGATCCTTGTGCTCGGTGATCGAATTCTCGATCAGCGGCGCATAGGCCTTGGTGATCATCTCGTGCCGCTTCGGATTGGAGTTCCACCAGTAGCGGGCGAGGAAGGCGAGCTGGCTCGGCAGCGCCTTCAGGTGATAATGCGCATCGATGCGGTTGTTCAGCGCATAGCGCAGCAGCAGGCCGAGCTGCTGGGGAAAACCATAGGGCATGACGCCTTCGCGCTGGATCAGGCCGGCATTGCCGAAGGAGGTTTCGTTACCCGGCTCCTTGCGGTCGATGAGGGTCACCTGCCGACCGCGACGTTGAAGATGGATGGCCGTCGAAACCCCGACGATACCGGCGCCGAGCACGATTGCGTTTTTGGTCATTTTCCCTGCATTCCGCTGTATTTTGAGGCCTAAAATGCCCATCTCGATGCTGCGGTGCAAACGAAAAATCGCATATCATTTCAAAATCATTGCGCTTTTCAGTGCGGCATTTTCAGCCCTGATGCGGATCGTCAGGATTGCGGCATTGAGGAGCGAAAAGACGAGCGCATAGAGCGGCATGCCGAAGGCAAGGGGCAGGGTGGCGATCTCGCCGATGACGATCATATAATTCGGATGTTTGAAGAAGCGGTAGGGGCCGCCTTCGACGAGCGGCGCGCCGGGCAGGATGATGATGCGCGTCGTCCAGCGCTCCCCAAGCGTCACTAGCACCCAGAGCCGCAGCACCTGCAGCAGCATGAAAACACCGAACCAGAAGAGCTGGATCGCCTGTCCCGTCGCGAGCATCCAAAGCCCGGCGAGCCAGCCCGTATGGAGCGCCACCATATAGGGGTAATGATCGGGCGCGATCTCGCGGGCTCCCCTTGCAAAGAGCGCCATCGTGTTTCGGCGCGCGATGACAAGTTCGGAGAGCCGCTGGGCGGTCACGAAGGTGAGCAGTGCGATGGAAGGCCACATCATGCGACCCTCCGCAATGTCACGCAGCTTGCGGTAAAGCCCGGCCCCATGGCGATCATCGCCGCCCGGTCCGGCAGGCCTCTGCTGATAGCGCGCTCCAGAACGAAGAGCACTGTCGGCGAGGACATATTGCCGTAATCTGCAAGCACCGACCGCTCGATATCGAGGCTATTGGGCGCCATGGAAAGCGCACTCTCCATCGCCGCCACAACCTTGGTGCCGCCGGGATGACAGATGAAGCGGTCGATATCACCCCGCTTGAGCCCGCTGCGCGCCAGGATACCGTCGATCGCCGGGCCGAGTTCCTTTTCTGCAAATGGCGGCAGTCCCTGCGCCAGCAGGATGCCGAGCCCGGTATCGTCGATCTTCCAGCCCATGATGTCGAGCGTATCGGGAAACAGGTGATCGCCAGCCGATTCCACTTCCGCCACGCCACCTTTACCCGATCGCAGCACGCAGGCTGCAGCCCCGTCGCCGAAGAGCGCGGTGGCAATGATGTTCGGTTTCGTCAGTTCATCCAGACGGAAGGCGAGTGTGCAAAGCTCTATGGCGACGAAGAGCACCACGGCATCCGGGCGGCTGCGCGCCAGCCGCGAGGCGATGCCGAAACCGGAAACGCCGGCAGCACAGCCAAGCCCGAAGACGGGCACGCGCTCGATATTCGCGCGAAAGCCGAGCCGGCCAGCGAACCGCGCATCAAGACTCGGCGTGGTGATGCCGGTGGATGAGACCGTGACCACGCAATCGACCTCACCGGCTGTCAGCCCGGCCTGATCAAGCGCACGCGTTGCCGTCTCTTCGAACAATGCGCCGGCGACCTGCTCATAGGCCTCCATCCTGTCCTGCCAGCCATGCGTCTCTTCAAACCAGGAGAGGGGACGGGCGGCATGACGTTTTGCGATGCCGGCATTGTCGAACACGCGCGCGAGGTGGCGAAATTCCTTGAAGCGATCGGCAAACAGGCGCGCGGAGGCCTCCGCGGCCTGGCTCTGCGAGATGATATGGTCAGGCACTGCAGTGGCGAGACTTAAAAGTCTGACGGATTGAGTCACGGTATGCTCCTTATCGCCCCCGGCGGAACGAGCGGAAAACACGCTGGCTGCAAAGTTTATTCGACGTGGCGCCCTTCACGAAGCCGTGACCGAAAAATTCAAAGGCCCGCCGAATAAAGCTTGATGCAGCGGTGTTCACTCCTCGCAACGTCATTTTTCGAGGAGTTATCCCATGACGATCAAGACTGTCCGCATTGCTTCCCTCCTGCTCGGCGGCTGCATTGCCGCGTCTGTCTTCTCCGGCCCCGTCTTCGCGATCGGCGACGATAGCAGCACTATGCCGACCTGCAAGAAGGGCGAGATCTACGACAAGAAGGCAAAGAAATGCGTCAAGCAACAGAGCGCCAACGTAACGGACGAGAACCGCACCGATTACGCCTACTCGCTCGCCAAGGCCGGCCGCTATGAAGAAGCGCTCGCCATGCTCGACACTGTCAAAGATCAGAACAATGCCGAATGGCTGAATTATCGCGGTTACGCCACCCGCAAACTCGGCCGCACGGATGAAGGTATCTCCTACTACCTGCAATCGGTGAAGCTTGATCCGCAATATGCCAAGGTCCGCGAATATCTCGGCGAAGCCTATGTCATCAAGGGTCAGCTCGACCTCGCAAAGGAGCAGTTGACAACCATCAAGGCGATTTGCGGCACGGGCTGCGAAGAATATCAGGATCTCAACGCCGCCATTCTTGATCCGTCGAAGATCTGAACCCGGGCCAAGGCAGGAGAGAGGCAAGGTTGATTGAAGGCTATTTCCGGATGTCGGTCGCACACACCACATTTCCTGCCTATAGTCGCGCCAGAACGGAATCGCCGGCCCCGCCGGCGGTCCCGAAACAGTTAGTATGCGCGGAGGCAACCATCGCGAGCGAAGCGGATATCAGGAGCGGCCTGACGGAGCATCTTTCCCGTCTGTGGCGCTATGGCCTCGTTCTTTCGCATCAGCGTGATGTGGCCGATGACCTCGTGCAGGCGACCTGTGTTCGCGCGCTGGAGCGGGCCGATCAGTTTATAGCAGGCACGCGGCTCGACCGCTGGCTGTTTTCGATCCTGCATTCGATCTGGCTGAATGAGATCCGTGCCCGCCGCGTACGCCAGGGGCAGGGTTTCGTCGATGCCGACGAGACGCTCACCTTCGACGGCGCCCGCGATACCGAAACGCATGTCATGGCGAACCAGGTTTTGAAACAGGTGCACGCGCTGCCGGAGGCGCAGCGATCGGCGGTGTTTCTCGCCTATGTCGAAGGACTTTCCTATCGCGAGGTCGCTGCCATACTGGATGTTCCGATCGGCACCGTGATGAGCCGGCTGGCAGCCGCCCGCGCGAAGCTCTCCGAAACCGTATCGGCAGGGGGATTCGAATGAACACGAAGCATAAAATGCCCTCCGACGAGGAACTGACCGCCTTCATCGATGGTGAGCTTGCGCCCGAAGAGGCTGCCCGCATCGAGGCTATGATCGAGGCAGATGAGGCTGTCGCCGAACGGCTGGAATTCCTGGCGCATGCAAGCCTGCCTTACAAGCAGGCCTTCGCGCCGCTGCTCGATGCCGCTCCGCAGGCAAAGCTCGAAGCCATGTTAGCGGCCATTCCTACCGCCCAGCCTGCAAGACCGGCTGCCTTCGTGAGCCGTCGCGGCTTTCTCGGCGCGCTTGCTGCTTCGATCGTTGCCGGCATCGCCGTCGATCGCGCCGTGATCGGTGTCGGCGCAAGGCTCTCGGGCAAGGATGAAAACAGCGAATGGCGCGCCGTCGTTGCCGAATATATTTCGCTCTATACGCCGGAGACGCTCACCGGTCCGGTTCCGCCCAGAGATGTGCAGGCAGCGCAGCTCGCCAGTCTGGATGGCGACCTCCGCCTGCAACTCTCGCCAGAGCAGGTCGCCCTGCCGGATATCGATTTCAAGCGCGCCCAGATCCTGCAATATGATGGCAAGCCGCTCGCACAGATCGCCTATCTGGATCCCAAAACCGGCCCCATGGCGCTCTGCATCGTCGCCTCCGACGGCGGCCCCAAAGCCCCCGATATCGAGGGCCGCAAGGGCATGAACGTCGTCTACTGGTCAAGCGCCGCCCATGCCTTCATGCTGATCGGCCATGCCCCTGTCGACCGCATGACGGAGATCGCCGACGCCATCAGGGGCAAAATTTCGGTCTAGGCTGACGGACGGCCTCAATTAGCTACGCTCGCAAGCCGAAGATTTGCCTGTGACGCATTGAGAACCTGTGGCTGGGCGTTCACCTCGATGACGCCAGATGGTTTCTGCCTGACGCCCGGCCGTGGCGCCTTGGCCGGAACCGGCGCACTCGCTGCCTTGCCGGGAGCGCAATTGCCTGACATGTTGCTCTCGACATGGGGCTTGCCGTTGCCCGTGCTGACGTAACGGACGCTGCGGGTGCAGACGCCGTTACCGGATATGGTGGAGACCATGGAATATCCCCGCACTCCGGCCGGCAGATCGCTGAGACCGATCGTCGTCAGATTGCCCGGTGATATCAGCATCATGCTGTCGGCTTGCTGCAGCATGGCGGCAGCCTCGCGATCCATGTCGGCGGATATGCGGTCGAGATCGGCAAAGGGTGTCGAAGGCCAGAAAGGATCGAAGAAACCGGGCTCCGGCTGACTGTCGATGCGGACCTGCGGCGGCCAGTCGCCGGCATAGCGAATTTGTTCAATGGAACCATCCGGCAGTCGCACCACGAACACGTGGGTATTGGCGGGTTTGTGGGCGATCGTCTCGGCCGCAGCCGGGCCGGCAAGTTCTGCGGCGGCGATGACAGCGGCACTCATCAGGAATGCGATACGAAGCTTTTGCACAATGACCTCCTGAACTGGAAGAACACTATCCAACCGCCCGCGTGGGCAAGCGCGGCGGCAGGACGGATGATCACTGTGACGCCGGCCAAATTTGTGGCGCTTCGCTGCGACGTGGCGCCGCAGACGGGCAGCAACTCCAGCAAAAAGTGCCCTGATTTTGCGTTCGGAATTGCGTGGAGACAGAGAGTTTAGAACGGCTGGGTCTTGTCGGACACCGGGCTGATCTGATTGGCGGGAACGAGACGGTTCAGGCAGTTGACATAGGTCGTATACATCTGCTGGAGCCGCGAGAGCGGCACGACCCACGATCCTTCATTTCCGGCAAAATCCAGTTCCATATCGGGCGTGCCAATAAAGGAATTCTTGAGGATCTTCTTGATCTGCGCCACGGCCGTCTTGTCGCTGGCCGGCAGGATGCGAAGCGTCTTGCTGTCGAAGAATTCGGCCGGTACGGCCTTGGTGCCGGAATAGCCGACAAGCGTTACCTTGGTCGCCGTGCCCCTGGGGATATCCCAGCCATCCTTCGAGAGGAGCCACATGACGCTGTCGAGGCTCTGGCGGAATTCAGCCGTCTTGCCGAGCTCGTCGTTCCAGACCAGTCGGCAATAGGACGGCTTCTCGTCGACAAACCCGACCGACCACTGCCGCGCTTCGCCCATCCACTCCGTCTCGCCTGATGCCGTTTCGCTGTGGGCTGTCGCCGGAATGAGAAGTGCTGTCAGCAATAATGCAGAAAAGGTCTTCATGGCTCGAACCGTCTCCAAGTCGTGAGGTGATTCTACCGACGGAAGGTTGAGTTTTTGCTACCGGGGTCACCTCAAGCGTTCCGGCATGCGGCCTGGATTGGCGTATTCGCGGCGATGTGAGCGGCGAGCTTTGGGCGAGATGGTCGCAGCGAGTTCGAGCATGCCCGGTGAGAGCGGGAACGGACCTTTCGGCAGATGTTGGCGCACCCGACTGGAGACGCTATCTTCGGACGGTTTTCTTTTACGACGGCCGGCAGAATTGCTTACGCCGCTTACGATTGCACATATGAACATCGTAAGCGAATTTCCGCAATGGTTTCAAAGAATTACTGCTTCGCTTACGAACTTACGAAGATAATAGTGAAACTCAGATGGAGAGACAGCCGGTATTCCAGCGGCTGTTGGCTCTCCCCAAGAGAGTTGGAGATAGGTCGTAATTTCGTAAGTTCGTAAGCGCGGCAGTTAAAATTATGATTTTCTTATCTAATCGCGCTTACGAAATTTGCCCGCGAACGGCCGCGCTTACAAATTCGGGTATCACACCGATGACGCCCAGCGGTTCGCAGGTGATCTCGAGGCCGATATCAGACGAACGGCTTTTACGAGGGCGCCACGACGATTGATGACAACTAAAATCAACGAATTAAAGGCTTTTGAGAAATTGGCTGGGGAACCTGGATTCGAACCAAGATCGACGGAGTCAGAGTCCGCTGTTCTACCATTGAACTATTCCCCAGCAGCTGCGAACCCAAGTTGGCTCGGCTGGTGTGCGGCGCTTATAAACAAAAGCTGGCGGATTGCAAATACCCGTTTTGAAAAAATTCGACCCTTCCAATCCGCGTGAAAATCGGGCGGCTAAAATCCGGAATCAAAAAGAATTTGGTGATTTCGCCGGTCGCTGATATCTTCGCGCCAACGCAAAAATCGAATGAGCGCCTGCTGCATACCTTTCAGGACTTGCGCGGCGCGATGGAAAACGAACGTGGAAGACCCCGAAGGCGGCGCTAGGCCGCAATTTGACGGGGCGTCGGCGGCAGGGCGCAAGGACGGCAAGAAGTCCAGGCGCCGTAAGGGCAAGCGTGGCGGGCAATCCCGCAACGCCGCTCAGCCCGCTTCGCATGATCTTTCCGGCCATGCCGGCGAGACAGCGCGCCCGAAGGAAGACACGGAAAGCCCGGCCCGTAAGCGGAAACGCCGCCGTCGTGGTGGGCGTGGCGCATCTCAACCCGACATCGCCGCTCAGCCCCAAGCCGTTGCTCAGATCGTCACGCACAGTCATGGCGGAACACGGCCGGATGGCGATTCGCCCTCCAGCCGCCGCAACCGCCGCAAGCATCGCAGCAAGCGTGGTCTGCAGGGCAGGCCGCTCGTCCCTGTGCAGGCGCCGCCGTCTGCGAGACCCGAGCATCGCGCCGACGCTCCTACGCGGCCTTCTCCGCGCGAGGTCCACGACGCCGAAGCTGCAAATCGCAGGAGCCGGCAGTCAGGTCCTGAAGTTGAGCGGGCAGGGGGCGAACATCCCTGGCCGGATGAGCTCTATGCGGCGCTTGATCTCGGCACCAACAATTGCCGTCTGCTGATCGCTCAGCCCACGCGCCCCGGCCAGTTCCGCGTCGTCGATGCGTTTTCCCGTATCGTGCGCCTCGGCGAAGGGCTTGCCGCCAGCGGCAGGCTGTCCGACGAAGCGATGGAGCGGGCTGTCGATGCGCTCAGGATTTGCGCCTCCAAGCTTCGGAGCCGCGAGATCCGCCGCATGCGGCTGATTGCGACCGAGGCCTGCCGCCAGGCGGCCAATGGCGAGGAATTTCTGAAACGCGTCGTGGCAGAAACCGGGCTGGACCTCGAAATCATCGATCGCGAAACCGAGGCGCGACTTGCCGTGTCCGGCTGCTCGTCGCTGGTCGGCCGCGAGACGCGCTCCGTCGTTCTTTTCGATATCGGTGGCGGCTCCTCGGAGATCGCCGTCATCCGCATCGGCGATAACCGCTTCGCCCGCCTTGCCAATCACATCACCCACTGGACCTCGCTGCCCGTCGGCGTCGTTACTCTCTCGGAACGGCACGGTGGCCGGGATGTGACGCCGGAGGTTTTCGAGGGCATGGTAAGCGAGGTTGCGGGCATGCTGTCGAATTTCGATTGCCCCGAGATCGAGATTGCCGAAGATGGCGATTTCCATCTGATCGGCACTTCGGGCACGGTGACGACACTCGCTGGCGTGCATCTCGACCTGCCGCGTTACGACCGCCGCAAGGTCGATGGCATATGGCTGTCAGATGATGAGGTTTCCGCCATGCAGGCGAAGCTTCTCTCCTGGAATTTCGAAAGCCGCGCCGCCAATCCCTGCATAGGGCCGGATCGCGCCGATCTGGTGCTTGCAGGCTGCGCCATTCTGGAGGCGATCCGCCGCCGCTGGCCGAGCCCGCGCATGCGTGTTGCCGATCGCGGCTTGAGGGAAGGTCTGCTCACCGACATGATGGCCGATGACGGCGTCTGGCGGCGGAATCGCAACCGTCGCGGCCAGCGGGGAAACAAGGGGTAGGCATGACCAAAGCACCGATCGGCCGCAAGCTCGGCCAGCGCGTCAAAAAAAAGAAGCTGAAGGCCTCATCCCGCCAGTGGCTGCAGCGCCATATCAACGATCCCTATGTGCAGCGCGCCCAGCTCGAGGGCTATCGCGCACGTGCGGCCTTCAAGCTGCTGGAGATCGATGAGAAGTACCATATCCTGAAGGGCGCAAAGCGCATCATCGATCTCGGTGCTGCCCCCGGCAGCTGGTCACAGATCGCCGCGAAGGTGACAGGATCGACGGATGAGGATGTCCGCGTTGCCGCGATCGACTTTCTGGAAATGGCCCAGCTTCCCGGCGTCAAGATCCTCCAACTGGACTTCCTTGATCCCACAGCGCCGGAGAAGCTGATGGAGGCCGTCGGCGGCACGCCCGATCTGGTGATTTCGGATATGGCCGCCCCCACGACTGGCCACCACCGCACCGACCATCTGCGCACCATGCACCTTTGTGAGGTCGCAGCGCACTTTGCCGTCGAAGTGCTGGGCGAGGGTGGGCACTTCCTCGCCAAGACCTTCCAGGGCGGCACCGAACGGGATCTGCTCGCCATGCTGAAGCAGCATTTCCGTCAGGTCGTGCACGTCAAACCTGCTTCATCTCGTGCCGAATCGGTCGAGATGTTCCTGCTGGCGAAGGGTTTCAAAGGCCGCAAGGCCGAGGCGGAGCCCGAGGAGGCTTGATCTTTGCACCCGTCCTGCGGATGATGATTTCCCAGGACTGGATACCACCGATCCCATGCTTCTTTACGTTACACTCGGAACCAACGATCTCTATCGCGCCCGGCATTTCTATGATGCCGTCCTGCCGGTGCTCGGCTACCGGTGCCAGCGCTATTCGGAGGAGGAGATCGGCTATGCCGCCGATGGCGACACACGCTGCCGCTTCTGGGTCGTAACCCCTTTCAACAGGCGCCGGGCGACGAACGGCAACGGCTCGATGGTGGCCTTCGAGGCGGAAACGCGGGCGGCGGTCGATGCCTTCCATGTAGCGGCAATTGCGGCCGGCGCTATCGATGAAGGCGAGCCGGGGCTGCGCTCCTATCACGCGCATTTCTACGCAGCCTATGTCAGGGATCCTGACGGCAACAAGCTATGCGCGGTCTGCGAAAAGGCCGAAGAACCGCCCTTTATTTGACCGGCTGCTGCTCGGCGTTGATCGTCGACGGCACGCGCTTGGCGCGGTGGCCCGACACGGAAGCCCCAGCGTCCTTGGCCATGAGGACAAAGGGGATGGTGGCGATGACAGTCAGCCCGGCGATGACGAAGAAAGCGATGTGGAAATCGGTGACCTGCAGCTCGGCTCCACGAAAATAGATCGAGGTTTCCAGGATCGAGGCGGCAACCGCGACGCCGAGCGCCAGGCTGATCTGCTGCATCACCGAGGCCATGGATGTCGCCTGGCTTGCCTGCGCATCGTCGATATCTGCAAAGGCCAGCGCATTGACGCCGGTGAACATGAAGGAGCGGGAGAAGCCACCAAGCAGCAGCACGCCGATGATGACGAGATGCGGTGTCTCCGGCGTGAAGAGACCGGTCACGGCGGTCACGACCGTCGTCACCGCGCCGGCGCAGAGAAGCGTGGTGCGAAAGCCGATCGCCTTGTAGACGCGCCGCGCGATGAACTTCGTGGTAATCGCGCCGATCGCGCCGGCAAAAGTAATGAGGCCGGACTGAAAGGGCGTAAGACCAAATCCGAGCTGCAGCATCAGTGGCGTCAGAAAGGGCATTGCGCCGACGCAGATGCGAAACAGGGTGCCGCCGCTCGTCGAGGCGCGGAAGGTCGAATTCCTGAACAGGTTGAGATCGAGAATCGGCGTCGGATAGCGCCTGGCGTGACGCACATAGAGCACGCCGCAGAGGATGCCGACAGCAGTGGCCGCAATGCCGATGATCGGCGGCAGGGCCGGAAGACTGACGACCGAGAGGCCGAAGACGACGCCTGCAGCTGCAAGGCTGGTCAGGATAAAACCCGTGAAATCGAGTTTCGGCGGAGCCGCCGCCTCTATGTCCGGCAGGAAGATTGTCGCGAGCCACACGCCGATGATGCCGACAGGCACGTTGATGAGGAAGATCCAGTGCCAGCTGAAATAAGTGGTGATGAAGCCGCCGAGCGGCGGACCGGCAAGCGGGCCGACAAGGGCCGGGATCGTCAAGAGCGCCATGGCCGAGACCAGTTCGCTCTTCTGCGTCGTTCGCACCAGCACGAGACGCCCGACAGGCGTCATCATTGCGCCGCCCATGCCCTGCAGGAAGCGTGCGAAGACGAATTCGACGAGGCCGGAGGAGAAGGCGCAGAAGATGGAGCCGACGACGAAAACACAGATCGCCAGCCGGAAGATATTCTTTGCGCCGAACCGGTCCGCCATCCAGCCGCTGATCGGAATGAACACCGCAAGCGCCACCATGTAGGACGTGAGAGCCAGTTTCAGGGTGATCGGCCCGACATGCAGATCGGCCGCAATCGCCGGCAGGGCCGTCGAGATCACGGTCGAGTCCATCTGTTCCATGAAGAGGGCAACGGCGAGGATCAGCGGGACGATGCGGTTCATAGGCGAATGCCTTGATGGATGCGGATGGGGCTTGGGAGGCCCGTGCTGTGTAGTCCCAGTTATGGGCTGTGCCAATCGGTCCCGGTAATCCGTTTGGATCACGACTGCGTGACACTGCTTGTTCGATACCTTCGTCTATCGAGATTGAAATGTGCTTACCGGGCCAGGACGACATCTGAGCCAGACGCATGGCTCCCATGTGAAGGCATCTACTCGAAAATCGAAGTCGATTTTCCAAAGCCTGATGCATAAATTCAAGGTGTTGGAGCGTCCTCTGCGCGTCCAAATGGATGTACGGCGTCTTAGGCTTGGCTATTTTCCCGGCTTTTTTGCTATTTCCTTCCTGTCATAGACGTGTTACCAGCCCTCGCCAACTTCCATAAACTCATGCACACCGCCGGTGCGGACGATTCGTACCGGGTGGGTTGCATTTTTCTTTCTTGAAGGAATTTGGCCATGGCTCGCATCATTGAAACGCCAACCGGACTGGACGCACTCACCTTCGATGACGTGCTGCTGCAACCCGGTCATTCCGAAGTCCTCCCCGGCCAGACGAGCGTGGCAACACGCCTTGCACCGGACTTCGAGCTGAATATCCCGATCATCTCGGCGGCGATGGACACCGTCACCGAAGGCCGTCTGGCGATCGCCATGGCACAGGCCGGCGGCCTCGGCGTCATTCATAAGAACCTGACGCCGGCTGAACAGGCAGAGCAGGTTCGCCAGGTCAAGAAGTTCGAAAGCGGCATGGTCGTCAATCCGGTGACGATCGGCCCCGACGCGACGCTTGCCGACGCCCTGGCGCTGATGAAGATGCACGGTATCTCCGGCATTCCGGTCGTCGAAAAGTCCGGCCTTCTCGTCGGCATCCTCACCAATCGCGACGTCCGCTTTGCATCCGATCCGACCCAGAAGATCTTCGAACTTATGACCCGCGAAAATCTCGTGACGGTCAAGGAAAGCGTCGATCAGCAAGAGGCCAAGCGTCTGTTGCACTCCCATCGCATCGAAAAGCTGCTGGTGGTCGATGGCGAGGGCCGCTGCGTCGGTCTCATCACCGTCAAGGATATCGAAAAGGCGCAGCTGAACCCGAACGCATCGAAGGATGCGCAGGGCCGCCTGCGGGCTGCTGCTGCCGTCGGTGTTGGTGACGATGGTTTCGAGCGCGCCGAACGGCTGATCGATGCAGGTGTCGACCTGCTCGTCGTCGATACCGCGCACGGTCATTCGGCGCGTGTTCTGGAAGCCGTCGGCCGCGTCAAGAAGCTCTCCAATTCCGTTCGCATCATGGCCGGCAACGTCGCGACCTATGACGGCACCAAGGCGCTGATCGATTCCGGTGCCGACGTCGTCAAGGTCGGTATCGGGCCGGGTTCGATCTGCACGACGCGCATCGTCGCCGGCGTCGGCGTTCCGCAGCTTGCCGCCATCATGTCGGCGGTCGAGGCCGCAAAGGATCAGGGTATTCCCGTGATCGCCGACGGCGGCATCAAGTTCTCGGGCGATGTGGCGAAGGCGATTGCTTCGGGCGCTTCTGCCGTCATGGTCGGCTCCCTGCTCGCCGGCACCGATGAAAGCCCGGGCGAGGTCTATCTCTATCAGGGCCGCTCCTTCAAGGCCTATCGCGGCATGGGCTCCGTCGGCGCCATGGCCCGCGGTTCGGCGGACCGCTACTTCCAGGCGGAAGTGCGCGACACGCTGAAGCTTGTGCCTGAAGGCATCGAGGGCCAGGTGCCTTACAAGGGTCCCGTGTCCGGCGTCCTGCATCAGCTCGCAGGCGGTCTCAAGGCTGCCATGGGTTACGTCGGCGGCAAGGACATCAAGGAGTTCCAGGAGCGTGCTACCTTCGTGCGCATCTCCAGCGCCGGTCTGCGTGAGAGCCATCCGCATGACGTGACCATCACCCGCGAAAGCCCGAACTATCCGGGCGCCGGCGCCTGACAATGAAGTCGAGCAGCTCGATTCCGCTCTGGATCATCGCGCTGCTCGCAGCCCTCTGCCTCGTCGTCCTCGGCTGGACCACCTTCGGCTTCACCATGCCCTTCGAGCATGAGACCGGGCAGGCAGTGCTCGATACATATTTTGCAGGCTATGACGAGTCCGCCGTCTTCCATATGCAGACGCTGCTCGATCGGAACGAGACGGCGAGCCGCATTCTCCGGGCCATGTATTTCGGCCCGGAACTCGTCTTTCCGGCTTTGCTGACAGCCCTTCTATTCCTGATTTTCCTGCGGCTCGGCCCGATCGGGACATGGCGCGGCCGGCCGGCACCCCGCCTGCTCGGCCGTATCACCTACATCCTGCCCTTCATATACGGGCTTGCCGACTACGGCGAAAACATCTCGAGCCTGGTGGCCTTCAGCGACAGCGGCGCGGCAGGACTTGCCGCACAGATCCTGCCGTGGATGACGAAGCTGAAATTTGCAAGCCTTGCAGTCTGTGCCATTCTGATCGCGAGGGGCGCGATTCTCCGTTGGTCGCGTGAAAACTGAGCCTTTATTGCGGCCAGCGCCATGTCGGATGTGAGAGCCTTGCGGCGAAAAACTCTGCAAGCGCCTCCACTTTTGCCGGACGCGCACGTGCTGATGGCGTGACGAAATAGACGGCCCCTTTCGGCAGGGTCCAATCGGTGAGGATCGCTTTCAGCCGTCCATCGATCAGATACTCATAAGCCATGAATTCCGGCAGCTCGACAATGCCGAGACCGCGTAACGCCATCGGGATCAGCGCCTCCGAATTGGTCGCCCTGAGCGGCCCGTTCGGCACGACGATCTCCTCCTCTCCCGCCTTGTTGCTGAAGCGCCAGATATCCTGCCGCGGCCGATAGGCGTAGCCGAGGCAATGATGGGCGGCAAGCTCGCGCGGGTGCTGCGGGGAACCATATTTCTCGAGATAGGAGGGGGCTGCCAGGATGAAAGGTGCCACCGGCGCCAGCCGTTTGGCCACTAGAGAGGAATCCGGCAGGACGGCGATGCGCAGCGCTGCATCGAAGCCTTCGCCCACCAGATCGACCACCGCATCGCTCATATGCATATCGATCGAAACATCGGGATAAAGCTCGAAGAAATCGGGCAGGATCGGCGCCAGCCACTGCCGCCCGAAAACCATCGGCACCGCAAGGCGGATCAGCCCGCGCGGCTGACTGGAGAGTTCGCGAGCCGCATTCTCTGCCGCTTCCGCCTCCGCATAGATGCGCTGGGCGCGGTCGACCAGCCGCAGCCCGAAATCGGTCAGCGCCAGTTGCCGCGATGTGCGGTTGAAGAGCCGCGCGCCGAGCCGGTTTTCCAGCCTGCTGACCGCCCTCGATACGGTCGGCACGGAAACGCCGAGCGCCTTGGCGGCACGAGCGAAAGAACGCTCTTCTGCAACCTTGGCAAACATCGCCAGCCCCTCGAAATCGGGAAAACCCATCATTTCATTCCTGCAATGATACCTTTCATTTGTTTCTATTCAGAAACAAGGGGCGCGTCCACATCTTCTGCTCAGTCGAACGCAACAGGAGACGACGACAATGAGCCAGACACTGAATGGGACACAGAGACTGAATGGGAAGATTGCGGTCATCACCGGCGCAACATCAGGTATCGGCCTGGCCACCGCAAAGCGCTTCGCAGCCGAAGGTGCACGGCTTTTCATTACCGGCCGCAGAAAGGAAGTGCTTGATGCGGCTGTTGCCGAAATCGGCGGCAATGTCACCGGAATTCAGGCAGACTCGGCAAAGCTTGCTGATCTCGACCGCCTCTATGAACAGGTGAAGGCAGAGGCCGGCCGCATCGACGTGCTTTTCGTCAATGCCGGTGGGGGCTCGTTTGCCCCGCTCGGCGCAATCACCGAGGAGCAGTATGACGATACCTTCGGGCGTAACGTGAAAGGCGTGCTCTTTACGGTGCAGAAGGCGCTGCCCCTGCTTGGGCAAGGTTCGTCAGTCATCCTGACCGGCTCGACGGCGGGGGTTTCAGGCACACCGGCCTTTAGCGTCTACGCTGCCTCGAAGGCCGCGATCCGTAACTTCTCTCGCAACTGGATCCTCGACCTGAAGGATCGCGGCATCCGCATCAACACGCTGAGCCCGGGGCCGACCGAAACGACAGGTCTCGTTGAACTCGCGGGTCAGGACAAGGCCGAGCAGCAGGGCCTCCTGGACTATATGGCATCGCAGGTTCCGATGGGGCGCGTCGGCCGCCCGGAAGAAATCGCCGCAACGGCCCTCTTCCTCGCGACAGAAGAATCGAGCTTCATCACCGGCGCCGAGATCTTCGTCGACGGCGGTATCGCCCAGGTCTGACCCTGAAGACGGCCCGCTCCACGGCGGGCCATCACGGCTCTGGCATCCGGCAGGTCTTTCCGCTACTGCTCCGGCAGTCGCCGAAAGAAGGAATGATTGATGACTGGCTACGAGATGTTCTGGCCTCTGCTTGCCCACGTCCTGCTGGTCTATATCCTCTATGGGCTGCTCGGCATGCGCCGCGGCAAAGCGGTGCGCGAAGGACGGATCAGGAAATCCGATTTTCGTGAGAACCGCGATGAACCAGCCGAATGCCTTTTCGTCAAGAACAGCCTTTCCAACCAGTTCGAGCTGCCGGTGCTCTTCTATGCCTGCAGCATTCTTCTTTATATCACTGAGGCGGATAATCTGGCGGCCGTCGTGCTTGCCTGGCTTTTCGTCACCCTGCGATATGCCCATGCCTATGTGCATGTCACCAGCAACGATCTGCGCTATCGCAGCCCGCTCTTCGCCGCCGGCTTCGTGGTGTTAGCTGCCATGTGGGCCTGGCTCGCCGGCTGGATGCTATTCTCCTGATCCGGGGTGATTTTTACAGGTAGGTCGGTAACACAGTTTTGTTCCTCCGTTATCGGCCGCTGACCTATGTTCCCCTTTGCCGATTGGGCATGGGGTGGAAACAAGGAGGTCCGTCATGGAAAAGCCCGTCATTACGCAGGCAATGATCAATGCCTATGATGAATATACGCATCTGACGCTGGATCGCCGCAGCTTCATGGACAAGCTCACGAAGCTTGCCGGCTCGGCAACCGCGGCCGCGGCAATCGCGCCGCTCTTGGCCGCCAACAAGGCAGCCGCCGAGGTCGTCGCCGAAAATGACGATCGCCTCACCGGTAAGGATATTACCTATCCCGGTAGCGGCGGTGACATGAAAGGTTATCTGGTGCAGCCGAAGAATGCCTCCGGCAAGCTCGGCGCCGTCATCGTCATCCATGAGAACCGCGGCCTCAATCCGCATATCCGCGATGTCGCCCGCCGCATGGCGCTCGAAGGCTTTGTGGCGCTCGCGCCAGATTTCCTGTCGCCGCAGGGTGGCACACCTGAGAACGAGGATCAGGCGCGCGACATGTTCAGCAAGCTCGATGCGGCCACGGTTACCGCAAATGGCGAGGCGACGGTCATCTACCTCTCCAAGCTCGACACGGCGAACGGCAATGTCGGCGCGATCGGCTTTTGCTGGGGCGGTGGTGCGGTCAACAACCTCGCGGTCAAGTCGCCCGAGCTGAAGGCAGGCGTGGCCTATTACGGTGCACAGCCGCCGGCCTCTGACGTTCACAACATCAAGGCGGCGCTGCTGCTCCACTATGCCGGCCTCGATGATCGCATCAATGCGGGCATCGATGCCTACAGGAAGGCGCTGGAGGAGAATGGCAAAAAATTCGAGATTTACGTCTACGACGGCGTCAACCACGCCTTCAACAACGATACCTCGGCTGCCCGCTATGACAAGGCAGCGGCCGATCTCGCCTGGGGCCGTACGGTCGAGTTTCTGAAGCGGAACCTCGCCTGACCCAAGCTTCGGCCCCAAGCTTCGGCCCCAAGCTTCGGCATTGTGCCGAAAGACGATACAGGTTTGATGACGTATGCTCAGCTGGTCTTGCTGAACGAGGTGTTGAGAGGCCCTCTCACGCGGACCAAAACGGGGCGCAATGCCCCGTTTTCCCCAGCCTCTTGCCATTGCCTAAAATCCGACCATTTCCATTTACGACGGATGAATACCTGCATGTCATATCGGCCCGAAGCGCCGGCGTGACACACCAGTTCGGCCGCTCGATAACGAGACAGATGGGGACCACATGATCGCGGATATTTCGGATCGCATTGCTCTTCGCAGGAAGCCGAAACAGGAGCGAAGCATCCAGCGGCTGGACCTCATCCTCAACGCCGCAGCCACCATCATCGCCGAAAAGGGCGTCAGCGCCATGCGGATGACCGAGCTTGCCGTCGCCGCGAACGTTCCGATCGGTTCGGTCTATCAGTATTTCCCCGAAAAGGCGGCGATCGTCAAAGCGCTGTTCGACCGCCATGCGCAGGCGATCCAGCAGAAGACGGCCCAAATGTTCGCGGATGTTCGGTCCTTGGACGAAGCTCTCGACCTGATCTCCGCGGTGATCGACTGGTATTATGCCGAATACCGCAACGATGCCGCCTATCTTGGCGTCTGGATGGGAACGGAGACGGATCAGGATCTCCTGCGCCTAAACATCGAGCATAGCGGCCAAGTCGCCGAGATCT
Organism: Rhizobium sp. BK377; assembly: GCF_014193935.1. NCBI lineage: Bacteria > Pseudomonadati > Pseudomonadota > Alphaproteobacteria > Hyphomicrobiales > Rhizobiaceae > Rhizobium > Rhizobium sp. BK377. Next base: position 1,035,192 of record NZ_JACIAC010000001.1, on the reverse strand, counting down.
TTCAAGCCGCTGTCCGCCGCCTGGCACCGGAATCTTGCGATGAGCAGATGAAAGCGCGCACTTACCTTTTCAGCCACCTGATCGGCGCGGCCATCCGCCTTGCAGTGCTGAGCGAAGATGGCTTCGGGGAGCGCATTCTCGACGAATGGAAGCGCGCCATCCGCGCCTCTCTATTTGCTCCGACCTCAGCTTCAGCGGCCTAATATCGCCAGCCTCAATATCACCAGCTTGGCATCATGCTGGCAGCAGCCTTCAGCCGCGGATAGTGGCGGGAGGAGCCCGTCCTCATATCCTGTTCCAGACCGTCTTCGATGACGGTCGGCGTGATGTTATCGAGACAGGCGGTGATGTGCGCGGTGATCGCGTTCATCAGCGACAGCGAAACGCCGGGCCGCTTCATGATGCCGATCTGCACCGGTGGCAGCGGCGGGAAACCGTCTGCCTGGCTCAAGACTTTCATGCCTGTCCGCAGTGCTGATTCCGGCATGACCGATACCGCCATCCCGGCGAGGACGGCGGAGGCGACCACAGTGCAGGACCAACTCGTGAACAGGACCTGATATTCACGGCCGACGGCATCGAGCGCCGAGCAGGCGAGCTGGCGCCACTGGCAATCGCGACGGCCGACGGCAAGCGGCACCGGCGCATCGTCGCGGATCGGGTGGTTGGCGGAGCTCACCCAGCAGAGCGGCTCCGTGCGCACCACGTCTGAAATGCGTTCGCGCGGGTTGTGGGTGACGAGCGCGATATCGAGCTCTCCCTTGTGCATGCGATCTGCGAGATCCACCGATGGTTCGCAGACGATATAGAGCTCGACATTCGGATGCGTCTTGGCAAAGCGGCCGATGATCTCGGGCATGTAGCGGTCGGCATAATCGTCGGGCGTGCCGATGCGCAGAGTGCCTTCCAGCCTGTTGTCGTCGAAGGCGGCGATCGCCTCGTTGTTCAGGCGGATGATGCGGCGCGCGTAATTGAGCAGCTTTTCACCTTCGACCGTCAGCCGGTTGCCGCGGCCGTCCTTGATGAAGAGCTGCTTGCCGATGCGTTCTTCCAAGCGCCGCATCTGCATGGAGACGGCGGACTGTGTCTTGTAGACCTTGTCGGCCGCTTTGGTGAAGCTGCCGGAGTCCACGATTGCGATGAAAGTCTGCAACTGGTCGATATCAAGGGGCGCCGACATGATCTTGTCCATCCATAAAGATCTCTGATGTTAATCATTAGAAACATTCGTTGGACTGATCAATAGGTCTTTGGCATCTTCGGGATGCAAATCAAGCAAAGTGAAGGACAGACACCCTGCCTGTCCAGCCTGTGAGCAGCTTTGCCCTTCCTGCACGACCTCGCAGGCGGGGTGGGCTGTTCTGCGCCCCGAAGAAAGGAGAGTTCGATGCGCACTCATGAACAGACACTAGAACTCGACTGCGGCAAGCTCGCCCCGACGTTCACCCAGCGTCTTATGGCTGGCCTTGCGCCGCTGGCAACCGCCCTTCGCATCGTGCGCAATCGCTCGCAGGTGAATGGGCTTTACGACCTTGATGACAATCAGTTGCGGGATATCGGCCTGACGCGGGCCGATGTCACCTCCGCATTTCTGGCTTCGACCTTCTTCGAAGATCCGTCGGAGCATCTGACGCAGGCGGCCAAGCGCCGCTGGCGTATTGCGGTCATGCGCCCCTACAGGGACTGAACGCAGGCGTTTCCCCGCAGGGTGATAGCCAATAGCCCTGCTGCTTAACCCGGTGATCGGCTTTCCCAAGCCATCTCCGGGTTTTTTTTATGGCTTGCCTGTTGTGGAGGGACCGGCGGGAGCATTGTTTTCAGGGGAGGGCGCCGTCTTTGGCCGATAGGCTTCGAAGATCGCCTCGAGGCTCTTCTGATAGCTCTTCTGCACCTCGAGACCACTGTCGAACATGGCGTTCAGCATCTCGCTATAGCTGTCGTTTTCGGCTTTCGGTTCTTCCTTCGGCGGCTCCGGAGCCTTTGCAGCCGGCTGCTGAAGCCCTGCCATCATCTCCTGGAATGCCTTAGCGAAGGGATTGTCCAGGAAAGGGTTGACGGGTTGTTGCGGCTGGGGCGCCGGTTTCGGCACGCTGAACATCAGCTGCATGGCCTGGGTGAACGGATTATCGAAAATGCTGGGTTCGGGTGTCGTCTTCGGTTTCGGCGCGAAGCCGGTGCTCTCAAGCCATTTCTGGATCGTCTCGCCCATGGCAGTATTGACGAAAGGATTGACCGGCGAGGCCATCTGACCGGTCGATTGCTTGAAGAGCCCGCCCATCAGCGTACCTGCCATGACCGGCAGCATCTGCTTGTAGATTTCCTGGCCGATGCCGGTCATCTGCGCCGCCTGTGCGGCAATGGCGCGCGAGACTTCCTTCGATCCAAAAAGCTGGGAAAGGACGTTATTGCCGTCGGAAATGCCTTCGGGGGTGAAAGCCTTGCTCATGTCCTCGAAATATTTGGCATAATTGCCCGACGCCACCGCCTGCATGAGGCCGGCGAAATCGTAAGGATTGCTGGTGCTGCGCTTAAGGCCCGCGGAAAAGGCCGGCGTCAGCGCGGCCATCGCCTTGGTCGCCTGCTCCTGCGCGAGGTTGAACTGCTTGGCGATGGCATCCATCGCCGCCCCGTTTTGCGCCTGCATCATCATGTCGAAAAGTGGCAGCATGAAAGTCCCTTTCCCGGATAGCGGCGCATGTTCGTGCTACTATAGCTCGAAATGCGAATGCGCAAACGGCTTTTTGGAAAGGGCGAACCGCCTTTTAGTATTGATATTCTTGGAAGACTGGCTCGACCGAGCCGTTCCAGCGGCCGTGATAGAGCGCCAGCAGGTCCTCGGCGAGTGTCGCCTTCTTGGCCAGAACCTCGTCGAGTGGTGCCAGGAAGATGCTCTCGTCGACGCCGTCGCCATTCAGCCTGTTGCGTGCTTTCAGGCCGGCGCGGGAAATATTGAGGACCTCACGCGCCGTGTCGATCAGCGCATGTCCGCGGAACTCGGCCTTGAGACCCTCTTCCGGCACCGCGTTGCGCAACGCATTCACTTCGACAAAGCCCCAGTCCTTCGTCAGTTCGTCGGCGGCCTCAAGAGCAGTATCGTCATAGAGCAGTCCGACCCAGAAGGCCGGCAGGGCACAGATGCGCCGCCACGGCCCGCCATCCGCACCGCGCATTTCGAGAAATCGCTTCAGGCGAACATCGGGGAAGAGCGTCGAAAGATGGTTCGTCCAGTCGCCCATCGTCGGCTCATACGCAGCGATCTCGCCTTTCAGCGCCCCGTTCATGAATTGGCGGAAGGTGACGTGGGTTGCCCGGTGATAGTGCCCGTCGCGCATGACGAAATACATGGGTACGTCGAGCGCCCATTCGGCATAATCCCGGAAGCCGAAATCGTCGCGGAAAGTGAAGTCGAGCAGGCCGCTGCGCTGGTTGTCCACGTCGCGCCAGACATCGCCGCGCCAGGAAAGAGCACCGTTCGGCTTACCTTCGGTGAAGGGAGAGGAGGCGAAGAGCGCGGTCGCCAGCGACTGCAGCTTCATCGACACGCGCATCTTGCGGCGCATGTCCTCTTCCGAGGAGAAGTCGAGATTCACCTGGATCGTACAGGTGCGATACATCATGTCGAGACCGCGGGTGCCGACCTCAGGCATGTAGCTGGTCATGATCTCGTAGCGCGACTTCGGCATATGCGGGGTTTCCGCGTAGGTCCATTTCGGGCTGCCGCCGATCCCAAGGAAGCCGATGCCCATGGGCTCTGCGATCTCGCGCACCTGCGCCAGATGGTGGTTGGATTCCTTGCAGGTCTGGTGAATGTTTTCGAGCGGTGCGCCCGAAAGTTCGAACTGGCCGCCGGGCTCGATCGAGATGGCGCCCATGCCACTCTGCTCGGCAAGGCCGATGATATTGTCGCCGTCCGTAATCGGCTCCCAGCCGCTCTTGGCCTGCAGGCCCTTCAGCAGCGCCGAAATGCTGGCTTCGCCAAAATAGGGAACCGGACTATTGTCTTTGCGGAAGAAGACGAACTTCTCATGTTCCGTGCCAATGCGGAATCGGTCCCTCGGCTTGTTGCCGGCGGCGAGATAATCGGTCAGCTCCTGAACCGAAGAGATCGGCGTCTGGTCGGTGGTGTCGCGAGCCATGAAAGTACCTGTATTCGAAGGCGCCGGGGCCAGGATAATTGGAAGGGTGATTAGTGCCCAAGCCAGCCAAGTTGCAAGTGAAATTGTTTCAACAGGTCATCAAAAAAATAGCGGCACTTTCCGCCCGATCGACCTTCGATGATCAATTCCAGTCGCCGATGGCAGCCTGTATCACCGCCATGGCTGCGACGGCTGCCGTGTCAGCACGCAGGATGCGCGGCCCGAGCGGAATAGCGGTCACGAAATCGAGGCTGCGTAGACGCGCCCGTTCTTCCTCCGAAAAGCCGCCTTCAGGGCCGACGAGAAGCGCAAGCTTCCTTTCGGTTACCCTGGAAAGCAGTGGCAGCGGGTTCTGCCCGGCATCACCCTCATCGCAATAGATGATGCGCCGGTCCGCAGGCCAGCGGTCGAGCAGATCGGCAAGCCGCACGGGCTCGGCCACATCGGGAATGCCGAGGATGCCGCACTGTTCCGCCGCTTCAATGACATTGGCGCGGATCTTGTCGAGATTGGTGATCTTGCCTTGCACATGCTGGGTCATGACCGGCTGCAACAGGCCTGCGCCCATTTCCACCGCCTTCTGCACCAGATAATCCATGCGGCCGACCTTCAGCGGCGCAAAGAGATAGTGCAGGTCGGAGGGGGCGGGCTGCGGTCTGGTCTCTTCGCTCGCCGTGAGCAGGATGCGTTTGCGGGTCGGGAAGGTAAGGCTCGCCTTCCATTCGCCGTCGCGGCCGTTGAAGAGGAGGATTTCCGCACCCTCTTCCATACGCAGCACGTTGGCGAGATAGTTGAACTGGTCGGAACTGGCCTCGACGGCGGCACCTTTTGACAAAGGAGCATCGATGAAAAGCCGCTGCATGCGGAAATTGGCGCGCATCTTAAGACCTTGATTCACATGAAGAGCGCGAACATAGCCCAATAAATCACCGCCGCAAGCGCGGCAGAGATCGGCACGGTGATGATCCACGCCCCGACGATCGTCATGAAATGCGACCGGCGAACCAGGTAGCGGCGCCGGGCCTCATGAACGTTCGGCTCCGGCTCCTCGATCTCGAAGGTTTCGGCCTTGCGGCGTATGAATTCGATACGTCGCTTCGAATGGCGCGTGTACCACTCGCGGAAAAAGCCGACACCGAACACCGAGCCGACGGCGATATGCGTGGTGCTGACCGGCAGGCCGAGCCACGAAGCGACGATGACCGTGAAGGCGGTCGATAGCGCTACGCAATAGGCGCGCGTCGGATTGAGCTTGGTGATCTCCTCACCGACGAGCCGGATGAGCCGCGGCCCGAAAAGCAGGAGGCCGACGGAGATTCCAAGAGCGCCGATGAGCATCACCCAGAGCGGTGAGTGGCCGATCATCGCGTCGTCGCCGATGCCGGCCGAGTGAACGATCGCCGAAAGCGGACCCACCGCATTGGAAACATCGTTTGCGCCATGTGCGAAGGAAAGCAGCGCCGCAGACCCGATCAGCGGAAAGTGGAACAGCGTGCGAAGCGAGCTGTTGCGATTTTCGAGATTCTCCGCCTGCCGCAGGATGATCGGCCGTGCGGCCAGCCAGCTGACGAGACCGATGCCGATGCCGATCAGGAGGATCGTCAGCGGCGAGTACCGTCCCTGCGGCGCGAGCTGCAGCACCATATAGGCCATGAAACCGCCAGCCATTGTGGCGATCATGATGGGGACCCACTGTCGGGCGGCGGCGATCTTGTCCTCGCGATAGACGATGAGGGTCTTGACCAGATAGAGGAGCCCCGCGGCGATCAGCCCGCCAATCAATGGCGACGTTATCCAGCTCGCGGTGATTTCCAGCATCACCCGCCAGTTGACCGGCTCGAGCCCGACCGCTCCGATGCCGGCACCGATCACAGCGCCGACGATCGTGTGCGTCGTCGAAACCGGCGCATTCATCCAGGTGGCGAGGTTGATCCAGAGTGCGGCAGCCGTGAGCGCCGCCATCATGATCCAGCCGAGCATGGCCTGCGGCACCACCACGGTATCGACGATACTGGAGGAAATCGTCTTGACGACGTCGCCGCCGGCAATCGTCGCGCCCAGCACCTCGAAGATGGCGGCGATGATCAGCGCCTGCTTCATACTGATGGCGCGCGCGCCGACGGCCGCGCCCACATTGTTGGTCACGTCGTTGGCGCCGATATTCATCGCCATATAGGCGGCAAGGGCCGCGGCGGCAATCACCAGGACCGCCCCTGGTCTGTCGAAAACGTAAACGCCGGCAAAAAGCATCGCGAGGCCGAGAAAGATCAGGCCAAGCCCCGGCGCGACCAGCCGTCGCGAAACATATTTGGCCGCGTCCTCGACATGGGTGAGCTTGTCGAGGTCCTTATCAAGCGTGCGTTTCGTAAGGACGGCGTTGCGTTGCGGCATTCTGTTTCCTGGCTAGATCCTGCTTTTGCGCCGCCTTTTCTAGCAGCACAAGATGGCAAGACTCATTCCGCCGGAATTTGTTTCGGAATGCCGTTGGAAAGGCGTTCGGCCATACGCTGTTTGAAAGCGAGGAAGAGATTGCGCAGTTCGGATTCCTGGACGCGCTTGACCGCTTCGTCGCAGGAAACCCACTCGACAGTTCGCTCGCCCTTTTCTTTGAAATTCTTCGCCACGCCAGTCACTTCGAGGGCATAGACCTGAACCTTGCAAGTCACCTTCATGCCGTCCCGCAAAACCTTAGGGTAGGTATAATCGCCGAGCGTTTCGGTCTCTACCGTGCCGCGTACGCCAGCCTCTTCCAAGGCTTCCTGCGCCGCAACTTCATAGGCACATTTGCGGTTCATCGGCCAGCCTTTGGGGATCACCCAGCGCCCAGTATCGCGGCTGGTCATCAGCAGAACTTCGAGCTCACCCGTCTTCTTTTTGACCCGATAACACAGCGCAGCATACTGTTGTCGCGGCGGACGCCGAAACATGAGTTGCACATCAGAAGCCAGGCGGGCAAGAAGGGTCAATTGTCGGGTCACCTTTGCGATCGTTTAGCTGAGTCGTGTTATATTAGTATGGTATGAAAAGCTTGCGCGATCCATACGTGCAGAACGAACCGGAACACGATTTGATTCATTGTACATAGGAAAATCGAAGCTGGGCAGGTTCTGAAATTCCGTCATTTCCTGTCCTGAAGGCGTCGTCTTGCACAGCTGTACAATATGGGCCGGTGCGGCATCCTAATCAATGCCGCGATCATTTGTTCCACCAGCATTTTTCAAGGTATCGTGATCATGCGGCTCCCACCCCTCAACGCCATCCGCGCCTTTGAAGCTGTCTGTCGTCACGGCAGCATTCTGAAGGCAGCCGAAGAGCTGGGTGTGGTGCGCGGCGCTGTGCGACAGCAGATATCGACACTCGAAGATCACCTGGGTAGCAAGCTCTTCGTGCGTGATGGCCGCAGGCTGGTGCCGACTGAGAGGGCGAGCGCCCTTGCCGAGGCCGCGAGCGCTGCCTTGACGATATTGAAGCGTGCCGCCGCTGAGTTTGAAGACGCACATAGAACGCGCATCCGCCTTGGCGTGCCCTCGGCCTTTGCTGTCTGGTGGCTGATGCCGCGAGCGGCCGACATGCAGGCAAGTCTTGGCGATATCGAAATCGATATCGTGCCGATGACGGTCGTCGAGCCCTTGTCGCAACATCCGGATTTCGATGCCGTGATTATGGGCGGCGAAATCAGATCTTCTGCCGGCGTCACCGAGACACGCTTCATGGAAGACGAATTCGGCCCGGTTGCAACGCCGCCAATGGCGGCCAGACTTGCAGGCGATGCCGCGGCCTTGGCGGAAGCAAACATCCTTATCAGCCGAAGCGCGCCGAAACTCTGGGCGGAATGGTTTGCCGAAAGCGGTACGCCGTCGGTCGCCTTTTCCCGGCGCCGCGAGTTCGAAGATCTTCTTTTGGCGGTGGGTGCGGCCCGTGCCGGCCTCGGTGTTGCAGTGGCGCCGAAAGCCTCGATCGAGGACGATCTCGCCCGCGGCATTCTGGTCGCACCTTACGGCTTCATCCGCCGGCCGACCGGCTACAGCCTCTGCTGCCGGGCATCAGATGCGAAACGGCCAGCCTTCGTAGCACTCCGCAACTGGCTGCTGCGCTCGGGTGGCGCGTCCTGAAAGGGCAGTTTTTCTGCCCTTTCATCAGAAATATCTCCATGCCCGCCCTGTCTCTGCCTCGCTAGAACAGAGGAAAGGAAAGGGCATGAGATGGAAAAACCTGCAACACGCATAGACTGGATCAGCAATAGCTGCCGCCTGCTGAAGGCAACGGCTGCGGAATTCGAAAAGACACGCCCCTTTGCCGGTCTTTCGATCGGCACCGGCATCCATCTGGAACCGAAGACTGTCGCTCTGCTGATGACCCTGCGGGCCGGTGGCGCGCGCCTGATTTGCACCGGCAATCTGAACAGTACGCAGCCGGCAACCGCGGAATTCCTGCGTGCGCAAGGCATCACCGTCTTCGCAACCCAAACGACCGATCTCGTCGCCCATCACCGAAGCCTTGAAGCCGTCCTTGCCGAAAAGCCCGATCTCCTGCTCGACAATGGTGGTGATCTCTTCGCGATCGCAGCCGAGAAGCCCTATGCCAATCTGCTCGGCGGGACGGAAGAAACGACCTCCGGCCGGACCCGCCTGCTGCCGATGCGCGACAAGCTCGCCATGCCGATCCTCGTCATCAATGACAGCCCGATCAAGCAATTCGCAGAAAACAAACACGCCGTCGGCCAGAGCCTGTTCGAAAGCTACATGCGCTTTACCAACCGCTCCACCAATGGCAAACGCGTCACCGTCTTCGGTTACGGCGCCTGCGGCAAGGGCACGGCCGCCGCCTTCCGCAATGCCTTCTCGACGGTGAGCGTTGTCGATATCGACCCCGTCACCAGCCTTGAGGCGCATCTCGACGGTTTCGTCACGCCGTTGCGCGAACAGGCCATCCGCTCGGCAGACGTGATCGCCACCGTCACCGGTTTCCCCGGCATCGTCACAGCAGCCGATCTGCCGCTGATCAACGACGGAGCAATCCTCATGAACGGGGGGCATTTCCCGCATGAGATCGATGTGGCCGCCTTTCGCAGTCATCCCGATGTCGTTGATATCGATCGCTACGAGGCCGATTTTATTGAGACCTTCCACCTGAAGGACGGCCGGTCATTCCACGTTCTCGGTGGCGGCCACATGGCCAACCTGGCCGGTTCGCGTCCGCTTGGCAATTCCGTGGAATCCATGGATCTCGGCTTTACCTTGCAGGCTCGCTGCCTGGAGCGGGTCGCAAAGCGTGGCGTCGGCGCTGAATCCTGCATCGTGCCGGTTCCGGCGGATATCGATGCGATGGTTGCGAGCGCCTATCTCGATCTGGCGCGCTAGAGCAATTCCAGCAAAAGTGCATTGCGGTTTTGCGTCCGGAATTGCGCCAAAAACAGGCTAGCAATTCCAGCAAAAGTGCATTGCGGTTTTGCGTCCGGAATTGCGGAAGGTCGTCAGATGTCGACGACCACTTTGCCTTCAGCCTGCCGGCTTTCGAGCAGCCGGTAGGCTTCGCCGACGTCTCCGAGCGAAAATTGCCGCCGGTCGAGATTCGGCATCAGCGAGCCGGCTTCGACACGTGCTGCGATTTGCTTCAGGATCCCACCATGATGGGCACGATCTTCGCCCGTCAGCAGCGGCGCCAGCGTGAATACGCCGGAATAGGTAGCGCCCTTGAACGACAACGGTGCCAGCGAATGCGTGCCCCAGCCCAGGCTGGTGACAACATGGCCGAACTTGGCGACAGCCTGGAAGGCGGCGTCGAGCCCCTTGCCGCCGATCGTGTCATAGACGATGTCGAAGCCTTTTCCGTCGGTATACTGGGCAATATAATCTTCCGTCGTCTCCTTGGCATAGTCGATCGGCGTGGCCCCGATGCTGCGGAGATATTCGGCCTTCGAACCGCCATCGACGGCAAAGACTTGGGCACCGGCAGCAGCCGCCATCTGCACGGCGATATGGCCGACGCCGCCACCACCGCCGATGACCAGCACCTTTTGTCCGGCTTTCACCTGGGTACGTTCCGCCAGGCCTTCCCAGGCGGTAATTGCAATCAGCGGCAGGGCCGCTGCTTCACGCATGGAGAGATTGCGCGGCTTGAGCGCCACGAGATCGGCATCGACGGCTGCAAATTCGGCAAGCGATCCCTGCAGGCCGCCGACACCACCGGTCATGCCGTAGACTTCGTCACCGGGGCGAAAGCCTTCGACGCCGGGGCCGACTGCTTCCACGATACCTGCCATATCGATGCCGAGGATGGCGGGCAGGGGGTGACGGGCATGCGCGGCCTCGCCGGCCCGAATCTTCAGATCCAGCGGATTGAGTGCGGCCGCCTTGATGCGGACGAGGATCTGGCCGGCCTGGGCCGTTGGCCTTGCGATATCGGCAATCTTGAATTCTGAATTCTGCGCTTCGATAAGCGCGGCTTTCATCGTGCTCATGGAACTCTCCTTGGTTTGTTGGACGCAGAATGACTCATTGAATTATGAATGAAAATGAAAGATACAGAATGAAGATCATGCAATTTTGTTTAAGGCAATGCTATTGGAATGGAGCGATCTGAAACTCTTTCTTGCAATCGCGCGCCTCGGAACACTCGGCGCCGCGGCGCGCAGCCTCGGGCTGACGCAACCGACCATGGGCCGGCGCCTGCGGGCGCTTGAGACTTCGCTTGGCCAGACGCTCTTCCAGCGCACTGCCGACGGTTTTGTCCTGACGGATGAAGGCACGACTGTCTTCGCCCATGCCGAACGCATGGAAGAGGAGGCACTGGGGCTGGAGCGCGAGCTTGCCGGCCAGAGCAGGCAGCTCGACGGCTTGCTGCGGCTCTCTTCGTCAGACTGGTTCGGCGCGCATGTTCTTTCGCCGGTGCTGGCCGAGTTCTCTGCTGCCTATCCCAAGGTCGTCGTCGAACTGCTGACTGACAGCCGGCTTCTCAGCCTCTCACGCCGGGAAGCCGATATCGTCTTCCGGATCGCGCCTTTCACCGAGACCGAGGTCATATCCCGCAAGCTGCTGCATATAGACTATGGCCTTTATATCCGTCGCGGTCTACCGCATCCTGTAGCGGGCGATGGTAAAGGCGCCCGGCTCGTCACCATGGACGAGGCCTTTGGTGGCATGCCCGACGTCGGCTGGTTGCAGAGGCTGTTGCCAAAAGCGGATATCGCCATGCGCAGTAATAACCGCGATGTGCAGGCGACACTCTGTGCCAGAGGCGCCGGCCTTGCCGTCCTGCCGCGCCCGCTTGGCGATGCCATCCCGGCCATCGAACCTGTCGATCTCGGCGAAGCGCCGCCCGGCCGCGATACTTGGATCGGCTATCACCGCGATATGAAGCGGCTGGCGCGGCTGAGGGCGCTTCTCGATCTCGTCGTCGAGCGGCTGGCGGATTAGTCCCTGCTCGCCGGCCTCAGCGCTCCCAGTAGGGGACCGGGCCGTAGAGCTCGGCCAGAAAATCGATGAACAACCGAACCTTGGCCGGCAGAAACTGCCGGCTTGGATAAACCGCTGAGAGCGTGACATTGTGCGAACCCTCATAGGCCGGCAGCACCTGCACGAGTTTGCCGTTTTTTAGCTCCTCGCCGATATCCCAGGTGGAACGCAGCGCAATACCGAGGCCGGCGATGACCGTTTCGCGGATCACTTCGCTGGAATTGGTAATGAGCATGCCTTCGGGCCGCATGCTTAAGGCCCCATCCGGGCCGTCGAGCCGCCAGACATCATTGTTATGAGCCGGCAGACAGCGATGCTGTTTCAACTCCTCGATATGCTTGGGCATGCCATGGGCGGCGACATAATCAGGCGAGGCACAGAGCACGCGACGCACGGGCGCCAGCCGGCGCGCGACAAGGCTGGAATCGGTCAGCTCTGCGATCCGGATGGCAAGATCGAAGCCGCCGCCGACGATATCGCTGAATTCGTCGGTCAGTACCAAGTTAATGGTGAGCTCCGGATGTGCTTCCATGAAGACCTTCAGATGCGGCGCGATATGCATGCGGCCGAAAGAGGTGGGAGCGGAGATTTTCAGCGTGCCATGCATCTGCGTCGAACGCCCGGAAATGTAGAACTCTGCCTCCTCCAGCCCCGCCAGAATACCGAGGACGCGATCGTAGAAACCCTGGCCGGCTTCAGTCAGCGAAATCTGTCGCGTCGTGCGCTGCAGAAGCCGCGTGCCGAGCCGGTCCTCCAGTCGCTTGATGCGCTTGGAAACGACAGCAGGGGAAAAGCCGAGCGCGCGGCCGGCGAGCGACATGCTGCCGGTCGAAACGACCTTGGCAAAAATTTCCAAGTCACCCAGATTGGTCATAAGGTTTTGTAACTTTTTCCCTTTTGGCATAAGTGCTTAACATTTGCGCCGGTTTCGGGAAAGTGCTAAGCCCGAAGAACCGGTGACAGGGAGGAAGTGCCATCGGTCTCCGTCATGTTGGCCGAGGGAGAACGCCATGTCCGACGCTATTTCGTTTCTCGCTCCACGCCCCGACGTTCTGGCGCGCCGCAAGGAAATTGTTGCCGATCTCGTCGATCTCCTGCCGCCGGAATGCCTGATTCACGAAGCGCGCGAACTCGTGCCCTTCGAGACGGATGCCTTCGTTTCCTACCGCCGCCTGCCGCTCGCCGTCGCCCTGCCGCGCTCGACGGCGGAAGTGGCGGCTGTCATGAAATACTGTCATCGCTACGGCATTCCGGTCGTTCCTCGCGGTGCCGGCACTTCGCTTTCGGGCGGTGCGATCCCGCAGGAAGACGCCGTCGTGCTCGGCTTGTCGAAGATGAACCGTCTTCTCGACATCGACTTTGCCAATCGCTGCGCGGTCGTTCAGGCCGGTGTGACCAATCTCAACATTTCAGAAGCCGTCTCCGCGGACGGTTTCTTCTATGCACCCGATCCGAGCTCGCAGCTTGCCTGCACCATCGGCGGCAATATCGGCATGAATTCCGGTGGTGCGCATTGTCTGAAATATGGTGTCACGACCAACAACCTGCTCGGCGTCAAGATGGTGCTGACCGACGGCACGGTGATCGAGCTCGGCGGCAAGGCTCTGGATGCGGCGGGTTACGATCTGCTGGGCCTTGTCTGCGGTCATGAGGGCCAGCTCGGCATCGTCACCGAAGCGACGGTGCGTCTCATCGCAAAACCGGAGGGTGCCCGGCCGGTGCTTTTCGGTTTCGAAAGCTCCGAAGAGGCCGGCCGCTGTGTGGCCGACGTCATCGCAGCCGGCATCATTCCCGTCGCCATCGAATTCATGGACAAGCCGGCGATCGAAATTTGCGAAGCCTTCGCTCATGCCGGCTACCCGCTCGATGTCGGCGCGCTCTTGATCGTCGAGGTCGAGGGATCGGAGGCGGAAATGGACGACATGCTGAAAAGTATCGTCAAGATCGCCCGCACCCATGGCGTCAAGACGGTGCGCGAATGCCAGTCGGCAACCGAGGCGGCGCTGATCTGGAAAGGGCGCAAGTCCGCCTTCGGTGCCACCGGCCGTATTGCCGATTACATCTGCATGGATGGTACCGTGCCGCTGAGCCAGCTTTCGTATGTGCTGCAGCGGACGTCCGAGATCGTCGCCGGTTACGGGCTGCGCGTCGCCAATGTCTTCCATGCCGGCGACGGCAACATGCATCCGCTGATCCTCTTCAATGCCAATGACCCCGAGGACGCTGCCAAGGCCGAAGCGGCCGGCAACGATATCCTGAAGCTCTGCGTCGATGCCGGCGGCTGCCTGACCGGCGAGCACGGCGTCGGCATCGAGAAACGCGATCTGATGCGCCATCAATATTCCGAGGCCGATCTTGCCCAGCAGATGGCAGCGCGCGCCGCCTTCGATCCGCAATGGCTGCTGAACCCTTCCAAGGTCTTCCCGCTCAAGGGGCGTCCTGCCGTATGATCGATCTGGTGCCTGCAAGCGAAGAGGAGGCTGCGGCCATCATCCGCGCGCATGCGCAAGAGGGGCGTGCGCTTGCCATCAGCGGCGGCGATACACGCTCGGGTTTCGGTAATGCGGTTGAAGCGGAGGATCGCCTGCGCTCGACTGGCTTGTCCGGTATCGTCGCCTATAATCCCGGTGAGATGGTCATGACCGCGAAAGCGGGTACACCGCTTGCCGAGGTCGAGGCGGCCCTTGCCGAAAACGGCCAGATGCTCGCCTTCGAGCCCATGGATCATCGCGCCCTGATGGGCACATCAGGCCAGCCGACAATCGGCGGTGTCTTCGCCGCCAATGTCTCGGGGCCGCGGCGCTTCGTGGCGGGTGCTGCGCGCGATAGCCTGCTCGGCATTCGTTTCGTCAATGGCAAAGGCGAGATCATCAAGGCAGGCGGCCGAGTGATGAAAAATGTTACCGGCCTCGATCTGGTGAAGCTGCTTTCCGGCTCGCATGGCACGCTCGGTTTCCTGACCGAAGTGACCTTCCGCGTGCCGCCATGTCCCAAGACCGAGGAGACCATCGTCATCTCCGGTCTCAGCGATGTCGAGGCCGCAAATGCTATGGCGGCGGCCATGGCTTTGCCGGTGGAGGTTTCGGGTGCTGCCCACCTGCCTTTGACGGTGACCTGGAAATTTCTCGGCGGTAAGCTGCCGGAGGGGGAGGCGACGGTGCTGCGCATCGAAGGCCTGCCCAGCTCAGTGGACTCGCGGGCGGCAAAGCTTCTGTCGGCGATGGCGCCTTTCGGCCAGGTCGTCAGGCTCGACCGGGCAGCAAGCCGCCAGCTCTGGCAGGAGATCCGTGACGTGGCGCCCTATGCCGATGGAACCGCACGGCCTGTCTGGCGGGTTTCAGTGGCACCTGGTATCGGCCATCAACTGGTTGCGGCCTTGAGGCTCGAAGCGGGCGTCGATGCTTTTTATGACTGGCAGGGCGGTCTCGTCTGGATGCGCATGGAAGCCGATCCGGAAGCGGATCTGGTCCGCCGCTTCATCAAGGCGCTCGGTGGCGGCCATGCGACGCTCATCCGCGCTACGGCTCAGGCAAGAGCGGCGGCGTCAGCCTTCCATCCGGAGGAAGAGGCAGTGGCACTGCTTTCGCGTCGGGTGAAAGAAAGCTTCGACCCGGCGGGGATCCTTAATCCGGGCAAGATGGGATGATGGAGATGCTTGTTCCGGAATATGGACGGTCGATGGATTGGACGACGGTGCTTCTTGTTTCCCCTTCTCCCCACCGGGCAGAAGGTGGCCCGAAGGGTCGGATGAGGGGGCCACAGGGCACGTCGTTCGCTGCCCTTCCGCGCTCTCTCCGCGTAAAGGCCCCTCATCCGCCCCGCGGGCACCTTCGCCCAGCTGGGGAGAAGAGGATACCGGAGACGGCGGGACACTGAAATGCAGACCAACTTCACCCTTGCCCAGCTTGCTGATCCGCACGTGGCTGAATCCGAGCAGATTCTGCGCAAATGCGTCCATTGCGGCTTCTGTACCGCCACCTGTCCGACCTATGTGACCCTCGGCAACGAACTCGACAGCCCGCGCGGGCGCATCTATCTCATCAAGGACATGCTGGAAAACGGCCGCGCGGCGGATACGCAAGTCGTCACTCATATCGATCGCTGTCTCTCCTGCCTTGCCTGCACGACGACATGCCCTTCGGGTGTCGACTACATGCATCTCGTCGACCATGCCCGGGTCCATATCGAAAGAACCTACAAGCGCCCGTTCATGAACCGGACGACGCGCGCCATCCTGGCCGCGGTGCTGCCCTATCCCGGCCGTTTTCGCGCAGCACTTGCGCTTGCCCGCATCGGCCGTCCCTTTGCCGGCCTGATGCGCGGGCCGGCGTTGAAGCCGTTCGCGGCTATGCTGGCGCTCGCGCCGCGCAATATTCCGGCGCCGTCGTCTTTTGCCCGCCCTGGCCGGCATGAACCGCAGGGCGAGCGCCGCGGCCGTATTGCGATCCTCACCGGCTGCGCGCAGCCGGTCCTTGATCCCGCCATCAACGCCGCGACCATCAGGTTGCTGACACGATTGGGTGTGGAGGTGGTCGTTCCCGAGGGCGAGGCCTGCTGCGGCGCTCTCGTCCATCATATGGGGCGCGAAGAGCAGGCTCTCGCCTCGGCCCGAGCCAATGTCGATGTCTGGACCCGCGAGATCGAGGCTGGCGGCCTCGACGCGATCATCATCACCGCCTCCGGCTGCGGCACGATGATCAAGGACTATGGCCACATGCTGCGCCTTGACCCGGCCTATGCCGGCAAGGCGGCACGTGTGTCGGCTCTTGCCAAGGACATCACCGAATATCTTGTTGGACTCGATCTGCCCGCTCACACGCCGAAAGGTATCACGGTTGCTTATCATTCAGCCTGTTCCATGCAGCATGGCCAGAAGATCACCACGGCGCCGAAGCACCTGCTCAAGGTGGCAGGTTTTACCGTTCGCGATCCGGTCGAGGGCCATCTTTGCTGCGGCTCGGCTGGCACCTACAACATCATGCAGCCGGATATTTCTGCAACCCTGAAGGCCCGCAAGGTGAAGAACATCGAGGCGACCAAGGCCGATATCATCGCCACCGGCAATATCGGCTGTATTACCCAGATCGGGTCTGGTACTGCCACGCCGATCCTGCATACCGTCGAACTTCTGGATTGGGCCTATGGCGGTGCTGTGCCTGAAAAATTAAGGGATTTGCCGCTAGCTTGAGACCACCGATTCATTGACTGGTCTCAGGGTCGACCTCAGGAGTTTTGGCTATGTGGCGTGGATTGATGGTGCTTGCCGTATTGCTCGGCGCGGCTGGTGCGGCGCGCGCCGATGCCAGGTATTTCTGTTCTGCAGACGACAAGGACGTGCGGTTCACGCTCGAAAGCGCTTTTCAAGACGGCGGTGGCCACCAGCTGATCCATTTCCGTGGCGCGCTTATGCTCAAGGACGCCAATAAATCCAAGAGCTTCGGCAAGCGCATTCTCGAATCGAAGGATCTGACGAACCGCTGGTCGCGCAATGGCGATCTGCGCCTGGAAGTGTTCACGATCGAAGGTGCCGATGCCGAACGCGAGTCCCTGGATCTTGCGGTGATCGCCGGCAAGCATGATGAGACTGCGGCGAATTTCGGCGGCACCTATGCCTTGCGCATCGAAGGCAGCACAAGCTTCTTCGTCGTCGAAGGCAAAGTGAGCTGCGGCACCAAATAGTCCCGCAGCCTGCACCCAAAATCACCAGTGGTAGGAAATACCGACGTTGACGGCGTTGGTGACGATGTTTGTCTTCAGGCGATCGCCGCTGTCGATCGGAACGTCGACGCGCGAATAGGTGCCCTTGTATTCCACGAAGGTCGACCAATTGTCGGTGACGCGGAAGTCGACGCCCGCCTGTGCCTGGAAGGTTACGCCGCCGAATTCGTAGTCGAAGGTCGTGCCCTGGGGACGGGTGACTTCCACATGCGGAATATTCACGCCGACACCGGCGCCGAGATAAGGGGTCCAGCGGCGAGCCGGGTCCTTGAATCGGTAGAGGCCGTTGACCGTCACGAGATTCAGGCCGTCGGTGAATTCGAAATGCGTCCATCCCGGCGAACGCGCCATGGTATCGTCGTCGGCATAGACCTTGTCATGGGTGTAATCGAGAGACACACCCCAGTTCGGAAGGTTGAAGTCGCCCAGCCACCAGGTGACTCTGCCGCCGTAATAGGGCGGACTGCCGAAGGATTTGCCTTCCCAGCCGGCGCTGAAGGACGTGCCGTCGGAAACATCGACGTGGCTATGCGGCGCCGTCTGGTAGCCGCCGTAAATAGAAAATTCCAGATCTTCAGCCGAAGCCGTGCCAGCCACCGACGCAAGTGCGGAAAACGCAATGCTCGCCAGAAGCACGGTGGAAAGACGCGATGCATATGCCATGAATGCCCCCGAAGTACCGAAAGGTTGTCAGTTCGATTCTTGGCAGAGTTCTGTGTCACAGTCTTAAAAAAGAAAAAGGCGCATCTGCTGCGCCTTTATTTTTCATAGGTAGTGTTGCCTAACCGCCAAACATAGTGCGCAGGATATCAATTCCCTTGTCCTGGAAGGCGACATTGCCTTGCTTATTGCCGGGACCGACGACGACGACCTTGGTGCCGACAGAGACTCGGTTGTAAAGATGCGATACGTCGTCATTCATCATCCGGATGCAACCGGAGGACATGTTGAGGCCGATCGTCCAGGGCTGGTTCGTGCCGTGAATGCGGAAGATGGTGTCGCGGCCGCCCTTGTAGAGATACATGGCGC
This sequence comes from Rhizobium sp. BK377, assembly GCF_014193935.1. Taxonomy (NCBI): domain Bacteria; kingdom Pseudomonadati; phylum Pseudomonadota; class Alphaproteobacteria; order Hyphomicrobiales; family Rhizobiaceae; genus Rhizobium; species Rhizobium sp. BK377. Next base: position 1,016,855 of record NZ_JACIAC010000001.1, on the reverse strand, counting down.
GCGCACCGAGCGGATTGTCCGGGCCGCCGGGCTGAACGGCGGGAAGGTTGTGACCCTCGCGGGCCTCGCGGGCGCGCATCTCGGCCGGCGGCGTCCAGCTCGGCCATTCGGCCATGCGGCCGACCGTCACCACACCCGACCAGCCGAAACCGTCACGACCGACGCCGATGCCGTAGCGCGTGGCGCGGTTATTGCCTTCGACGAGGTAGAGAAACTTGTTGTTGGTGTCGACGATAACAGTGCCGGGCTTTTCGCTGGTGGCAAGACGGACGACACGCTTGCGGAACTGTGGCTTGATCTCGCGGGTCTGCTTGACGCCGCGCACTGCGTCCGTTGCGGTCATCACCGGTTCCGCGCTGACGGCCACAACCGTACAGGACAGCGCAACGGCAGCCGCCGCTGCGAGCCTAAAAAACTGCTTCATTTTCGATACCCTCTCCTTCAGGACCGCGTAGAGGCTAGTCAAATCGGTTTGAATTTCAAGTCGGAGAGGTGAGGGAGACGGTTTTTCTAGGCAGCGGACGGCTGTCCTCGCTGTCCGCTGGCCGTTATTCGGCTTTTACATCACGATCACGCGGGTGCCGACATTGACGCGATCGTAAAGGTCGACCACGTCCTCGTTGCGCATGCGGATACAGCCGGAGGAGACGGCGCTGCCGATCGTCCAGGGCGCATTCGTGCCGTGAATGCGATAAAGGGTGGAACCGAGATACATGGCGCGGGCGCCGAGCGGATTTTCCGGACCGCCATCCATGCGGGCGGGAAGATAATGGCCCTTGGCGGCTTCGCGGCTCACCATTTCCGAGGGTGGGGTCCAGTCCGGCCACTCCGACTTGCGGGTAATCTTGTGGGCGCCGGCCCATTCGAAGCCGGGCTTGCCGACACCCACGCCATAGCGGCGCGCCTTGCCGCCATCCATCACGAGATAGAGGAAGCGATTATTGGTATCGATGACGATCGTGCCGGGCCTTTCCCTGGTATCGTAATCGACGAGCTGCGGCAGGAACTGTGGCTCGACCTGCCCGCGTACCACGGGAATGCCGGGGCGGACGGCTGAGACCATCTGCAGTGCCCGCTGCGGCGCGCTCTGAATATACGTCCGGCGCTGCTGGAAAAGGCCGCGCTGCTGGTAGACGACCGGCCGCTGGTAGACGACGGGACGAACCCTGCCGCCGCCGAGCTGGTTGATCCAGGGGGCGGTGAGGTCGGGGCTCAGCACCACGGGTGGACGGGAAGCGTAGCGGTCGTCTGCAATGGCGGCCGTGGAAAGAATACCGAGCATGGCTGCGGCAAGAACAAGGGGTTTCATCATCGGACGAACTCTCTACAAATGACCGAAAATGGGCTGGCGGAATTATCCGCCTCCGGTCATGCTGCCACCGCGTCCGCCAGCGAATGGTAAATGTCGATTCATGAAAAGACGAACGGCCGGATAAACTTTTCGTCAGGGTTACCGTTCGGTTTGGAAAGAAGGTTTGCAAATGGTAAAGCCGGATTCGCAGCCGCAAAACGAGATAAAAACATGAGCGAAACCGGCATCATCATCGGCGAGGACGGCAGGAGCCGCTGCCACTGGCATGCGAATCTCCCTGACTATCTGCGCTACCACGACGAGGAATGGGGCAGGCCTGTGACTGACGACATCAGGCTCTTCGAGAAGATCTGCCTCGAAGGGTTTCAGTCCGGCCTTTCCTGGTTGACGATCCTGCGCAAGCGCGAGAATTTCCGCGCCGCCTTCGCCGGGTTCGATTTCGAGAAAGTGGCGCGCTTCGGCGACGAGGATATCGCGCGCTGCCTTGCCGATACCGGGATCATCCGACATCGCGGCAAGATCGTCTCGACGATCAACAATGCCCGGCGCGCGATCGATCTGCGCAGCGAATTCGGCTCGCTAGCGCGCTATTTCTGGAGCTATGAACCTCGCCCCGAGGATCGGCCGGATATCGTCGACCGGGAGCATATCGTCGCCAACCCGACGACCGCTACGTCAGTCACGATTTCCAAGGATTTGAAGAAGCGCGGCTGGACCTTTGTCGGACCGACCACAGTTTATGCCTTCATGCAGGCTATGGGTCTCGTCAACGATCATCTCGAAGGCTGCTTCTGCCGCGCCGAAGTGGAGGCGATGCGCGCAACATTGGTGCGTCCATGAAATCGGCTTTCACAGTTGCCGCAGCTCTTTTGCTCTCCGCCCCTGCTGCCCTTGCGCAGACGCCGCAGCTTGATCCCGGCGAGAAGCTCGAAAAGCTGCAATTTCCGGCCGTGACCATGCAGCTGAAAGGCTGGACCAAGTTCGGCAACAGCCATGTCTATACGCTGCCGGTGCGACCCGGCCAGCACGTGAAGATCAGTTTCGAAACGAAGAGCAAATTCGCTTTTCTCGCGATCTTCGACCTGTCGAAGCCCGATGATGAGGCTTTTTTCGGCACCGACGAGGACGGCACGAGCTACGAGACGACGGTCAAGGAAAACGCCACCTGGCTGCTGCGTCCCTATTATTCCAAGGTCTCTCCCCGTCGCGGGCTGGGTGCGCCCTATAGTATCCTGATCGAACCGCTTGCCGCAGCACCCCAGCCGACGCAACCGACACCTGCCCAGCAGGAGCAGCCGTCGCTCTTTCCGAAGCGGAAATAAGCCAGCAATTCCAGCAAAGGTGGTGCAGCCGTTTTGCGTTCGGAATTGGGCGAGAACAATGAGCTTAATGTAACCCGTCGATCAGCCCGCGAAGCTCGCCGAGATGGACGATCTTGCGGAAGCGCGGCGCATCCTTCGGCTCCTCGACGCGCTCCAGGACCCAGGTCAGTTCATGCGGCACGAAGACGCCGTAGCTGCCGGCGGCAATGGCCGGCACGATATCGGACTTCAGCGAATTGCCGACCATCATCGCCCGCTCCGGCCCGTCCCCAACCTTGGAGAAGATGCGCCGATACGTGACCGCCGTCTTGTCCGAAACGATCTCGACAGCATCGAAGAAGTCGCCAAGCCCGGATTGGGCGAGCTTGCGCTCCTGATCGAAAAGGTCACCCTTGGTGATCAGCACCAGCAGATATTTTCCGGCGAGCGTTTCCAGGGTGTCGCGCACATGCGGCAGGGTCTCGACCGGATGGGTTAGGAGGTCGCGTCCGGTGTCGAGGATTTTGGCAATCACGCTCGACGGCACCTTTCCTTCGGTGATTTCGATCGCCGTCTCGATCATCGACAGCGTGAAGCCTTTGATGCCGAAACCGTAATGGGCAAGGTTGCGTTTCTCCGCCTCGAGAAGCCGTTCGGAAATCTTTGCTCCATCGGCGAAATCGGCAAGAAGCCTGGTAAAATGCTCTTCCGTCAGCCGATAATAATGTTCGTTCTGCCAGAGCGTGTCGTCGGCATCGAAGCCGATCGTCGTCAATGGTCGGGCGGTCATATGCGCACCTCTTAAAATGTGGCGGGCAATCTATTCCTGGCCTGTGTCGAGACAAGGGCGTTGCCGCTGCTCTGCACGGAACCGGGTCCGTTGAAAAACGCTGCTCGCGACCTACATGAAATTTGCCTCACCTTGCAGCCAGCTCCGGCTGTGCCTGTTACGCGCAGGCCAATAATCAAAAATAGAGTTCAGCAGTCCGCAAGCCCCTATTGCGGCAGACACAAGGGAATTTCTTGACATGCGTTACAATCAACTCGGAAATACCGGACTTTTCGTCTCTGAAATCTGCCTTGGCACCATGACTTTCGGTGAAGCCAAGGAAGGTACTCCCTGGGGCGCCATCGCCGATGTTGACCAGAAGGCGGCCGATGAAATCGTCCAGCGCTCGCTGGATGCCGGCGTCAACTTCATCGATACCGCGGACGTGTATTCCTTCGGTGAATCCGAGCGGCTGCTCGGCCAGGCATTGAAGAACCTCGGTATTCCGCGCAAGGATGTCGTCATCGCCACCAAGGTCTATGGCGTCATGGGCGACAAGCCGAACGATCGTGGCGCCTCGCGCGGCCACATCATGGATTCTGTCGAAGCGAGCCTGAAGCGCCTTCAGACGGACCATATCGATCTCTACCAGATCCATGCCACCGATCCGGTTACCCCGATCGACGAGACGTTGCGCGCGCTGGACGATCTCGTGTCCCGCGGGCTGGTGCGTTACGTCGGCGTATCCAACTGGCAGGCGTGGCGCATCGCCAAGGCGCTCGGCATTTCCGAGCGCAAGGACTATGCGCGGTTCGAGACCGTCCAGGCCTATTATTCGATTGCCGGCCGCGACCTCGAACGCGATATCGTGCCACTCCTGCAGGAAGAAAAGCTCGGCCTCATGGTCTGGTCGCCGCTCGCCGGCGGCCTGCTCTCGGGCAAATATGGTCCGGGCGCACCGGGCAATGGCGAAGGACGCCGCGCCAATTTCGATTTTCCGCCTGTCGACAAGGACCGGGCCTGGGCCTGTGTCGCCGTCATGCGCGAGATCGCCGAAAAGCATGGCGTGAGCGTCGCCACTGTCGCGCTTGCCTATATCCTCGCCAAGCCCTTCGTGACGACCGTCATCATCGGCGCCAAGCGTGTCGACCAGCTCGACCAGAACCTTGCCGCCGTCAAGCTGAAGCTCGATGCCGACGAGATCAAGAAACTCGATGAGGTCAGTGCGCTGGCTCCGGAATATCCGGGCTGGATGCTTTCCCGCCAGGCTGCCGGCCGCCGTCCGGTCGATTTCGAGCCGAAGGCCTGATCGAAAAGGGCCGCCGTTCGACGGCGGCCCTCGCAACCTTTGTTGCGGGCTTACTTGGCGTGCGCCTTCAGCCAGGCATTCATCTCGGCGATTTCAGCTTCCTGTGCCTTGATGACGTCCTCCGCAAGTTTGCGGATCTCAGAATCCTTTCCGTATTCCAGCTCGATTTTCGCCATATCGATCGCGCCCTGATGGTGGGGAATCATGCTGCGGACGAAATCCACGTCGGTATCGCCGCTCAATTTGATCATCATATCCTTGTGCATTCTGTCATTGGCCTTGGTGAACGCCTGGCTGGAGGGGCCGTGGCCACCCATGTGCTTGGACATGTCCGTGGCCGACATATCCTCGGCAAAGGCCGGCGCTGCAAAGGCGACGAGTGCGGAAAGGCTGATAATTTTCAGAGACATGAGTATCCTTCCTCTGTCTGAAATCGGTTCCGATGGCAGCGAGCAGCTGCCGTTCTGCAAAGTGCTGGTCAGATGAAGCGGGGAGGCGGCGCCTGCGGTGTGGGCCTGTTGTCCCTCAATGCCCGGTCGGGCGCCGGAGCCGGATATGCGAAAACCGCCTTGCCGCCATCGGCAATGAAATAGGCCGGCGGCACCACCATGCAGGCGGCGCAGAGCGGCATATGGGCGGCACCCATGGCGCAGGGATCTTTGGCGGAATTGTTTTTGGCAGCCGTGCCGCTATTCGCTACCACGTGGAGATGCGCCGCGCTGGCTTCAGCCTGAACTGCCATATTCATCGACGCGCAGGTCGGACAGCCGGCCCATGCGGACATCGTGCTATAGACCAGCCAGCCGAAGAACATCGTCATGAGGGCGAAAGCGCGCATGGGAAAAACATAGGTGGGTGCAGGCCAAAAGCCAAGGACCTCACCAGGAGGCGATAACCTTGTGCAGGATTTGGTAGTCACGGCTCTCCTCACCGAATGGCGCGACGGGCCAGTCCCAGCTGGCTTTCACCTCACGTGGCTTAACGCCGTGCAGCAGGTCGGCTTCCTCATGTACCTTGCCGGTACGATCAATGACGGTGTAGGAGATATCGGTTACGAGACAGGTCCGGCAGGGCAGGTCTGCCAGCCCCTGAATATGCGCCGCGATCAGACGCTCCACTGTATCCGCCGGCATTCCGGGAGAGGCTTCGGCTTCGTATCGCCGTTTAACGCCCCGGCCGATCTGCGAGAGCAGGTTGGCGGACACGACGAAGTCGAGGTAGGGAACGCTTCTCAGGAAGCCGAGCGGCTCCGGCTCTCGCCTTGCCGCCAGGTCGTCATAGCCGGACAGATCGCGTTCGATCAGCCGCACGTTCCGATAGCGCTTGCCCTTCAGCCTCACGCGCACGGACGCCAGATGCACGAGGTCGACGAGAACCACCGTATCGAAGCTCTCGGCCAGTTGCTCGATCGGCACGTCCCGGAGCAATCCGGAGCCGAGCACGACAGCGGTCCGCCGCTGCGTGAGTCCTGATATCGCGGTGGAAATGGCCTCCTTGCTGTTGGCCTCATGGGCTGCCCAATCCCGGCTGCAGCGGCCAGCGCGCGACCAGAGATTGACTGAAGAGCGCGCGAAGCGGCGGTGGGCGCTGCCCGTAAGCGCTGCTGTGGCGAGATACTGAAGCGCTTCCGCGATCATGACGATATCCTGATGACAGGTTCTTTCCGCATCGTTCAATCGATTCTGGTCGCCATATCAAGACCCTTGCCCTTGCCGCTAACCGCCCAATCCGCTAGGAAACCGCCACTGTCACATATGTGGAAATCCCCCGAAATGAACGACAAGCAGAAGAAACCGCAAAAGCTCAAGGCCCGCCTTCCGCGCGGCTTTGTTGACCGCTCCGCAGCCGATCTCCGCGCCGTCAATGAAATGACTGCGAAGATCCGCGAGGTCTATGAGCATTATGGTTTCGATCCGGTCGAAACGCCGCTGCTTGAATATACTGACGCGCTCGGCAAGTTCCTGCCGGACAGCGACCGCCCAAACGAGGGCGTCTTTTCGCTGCAGGATGACGACGAGCAGTGGATGTCGCTGCGTTACGACCTGACGGCGCCGCTCGCCCGCCATGTCGCGGAAAATTTCAACGAGATCCAGCTTCCCTACCGCACCTATCGCGCCGGCTATGTTTTCCGCAACGAGAAGCCGGGTCCAGGCCGTTTCCGCCAGTTCATGCAGTTCGATGCCGATACGGTCGGCGCACCGGGCGTTCAGGCTGATGCCGAAATGTGCATGATGATGGCCGATACGCTGGAAGCCCTCGGCATCAAGCGCGGCGACTATGTCATCCGCGTCAACAATCGCAAGGTTCTGGATGGCGTGCTGGAAGCGATCGGCCTCGGCGGTGATGACAAGGCCGGCCAGCGTCTCAACGTGCTGCGCGCAATCGACAAGCTCGACAAGTTCGGCCCGGAAGGTGTGGCCCTGCTGCTTGGCCCTGGCCGCAAGGATGAATCAGGCGATTTCACCAAGGGCGCCGGTCTCGACCAGAGCCAGATCGAGAAAGTTCTCTTCTTCGTCGGCATCAAGGACTATGCAGAAAGTGCTGCCCAGCTCGCCGAACTGGTCGCCGGAACCGAGAAGGGCGTCGAAGGCGTCGAGGAGCTGAATTTCATCGGCGGGCTCGTCGCCAGCGCCGGCTATCAGGCCGATCGCATCAAGATCGATCCCTCCGTCGTCCGCGGCCTCGAATATTATACCGGCCCGGTCTACGAGGCCGAGCTGTTATTCGATGTCACCAACGAAAAGGGCGAGAAGGTCGTCTTCGGCTCTGTCGGTGGCGGCGGCCGTTATGACGGTCTCGTTTCCCGCTTCATGGGCCAGCCGGTTCCGGCGACCGGTTTCTCCATCGGCGTCTCGCGCCTGATGACGGCGCTGAAGAATCTCGGCAAGCTCGGCCAGCAGGACATCATCGAGCCAGTCCTCATCACCGTCATGGATGGCGATGTCGAGGCCATGGGCCGCTACCAGCGTTTCACGCAGGAGCTTCGCGCAGCCGGCATCCGCGCCGAAATGTTTCAGGGCAACTGGAAGAAGTTCGGCAACCAGCTGAAATATGCCGATCGCCGCGGCTGCCCGATCGCCATCATCCAGGGCGGCGACGAGCGCGCCCAGGGTGTCGTGCAGATCAAGGATCTCATCGAGGGCAAGCGCCTGTCGGGCGAGATCGAGGACAACACGACCTGGCGCGAGGCGCGTGTCGCCCAGGAAACCGTCGCGGAAGCCGATCTCGTCGCCAAGGTGAAGAAAATCCTCGTCGCCCAGGCGGAGGATCGGAAGAGGGCTGCCAGCGGCTTCGTTGTTCCATATGATCCCGCTCAAACCGGTGACATCGATGACGAAGTTTGAGAGGAATCTCCCCTTCTCCCCCCGGGGAGAAGGTGGCCCGAAGGGTTGGATGAGGGGGCCGCTCGGTAAAAGCTGTCCTTCGCTCGCCGCTCAAGACATTCGTCGGTTACACTCCTCATCCCCCTCATCTGCCCTGTCGGGCATCTTCTCCCCGCTGGGGAGAAGCGGGAAGTCAAGCCCATGCCTCTGATCAACCTCCCTGATTTCTCCGGCGAACTGCTCGACGAATTCTCCGCCCGCAAGGCGGAGCGCATCGACACGCCGGTCATCCAGCCGGCCGAACCCTTTCTGGATATTGCCGGTGAAGATCTTCGCCGGCGCATCTTCATGACGGAAAACGAAACCGGCGCCAGCCTCTGCCTGCGGCCGGAATTCACTATTCCCGTGTGTCTCCGCCATATCGAGAGCGCGACGGGCACGCCGAAGCGTTACTCCTACCTCGGCGAAGTTTTCCGCCAGCGGCGCGATGGCAGCAACGAATTCTATCAGGCCGGCATCGAAGATCTCGGCGATATCAATCTCGCGAGCGCCGATGCCCGCGCGATCGGCGATGCGGTCGGCATACTCTCACGCCTGCTGCCCGGTCGGCATCTGTCGGTAACGATCGGCGATCAGGCGGTGTTCGAAGCCGTTGTGCAGGCGCTCGGCCTGCCGCTCGGCTGGCAGAAGCGGTTGATCCACGCCTTCGGCAACATGATCCAGCTGGAGAGCCTGCTGGCGAGCCTCGTCAGTCCGCAATTCGTCACTGGCCTCGACGACAAGGTCGCTGGTCTTGTTGGCCAGGACGACGAGGCGGCGCTGATTGCCTATATCGACGAGACGATGCAGGCGACCGGCTATTCCACCAATGCCAGCCGCTCGCCGCAGGAGATTGCCCGTCGCCTCAAGGAGAAGCTCGTCCTCTCCGAGACCCGACTGGATGACGCCGCTTTCCACGTGCTGGAGCAGTTCCTGTCGCTCAACGTGCCGCTCGTCAATGCTTCCGCGGCGCTGTCGCATTTTGCCGACGCAGCCGGTCTGAAGCTTGGCAATGCGCTGGCGCGCTTCGACGGCCGCGTGGCGGCGCTCTCCAATGCCGGTGTCGATCTCTCGCTTATCGAGTACCGGGCTGCCTTCGGTCGTCCGCTCGATTATTACACCGGTCTCGTTTTCGAGGTGATGGTGGAAGGCTCCTCGGCGGTTCTCGCCGGCGGCGGCCGTTTCGACAAGCTTATGACCTTCCTCGGAGCGAAGGATCGAATTCCCGCCGTCGGCTTCTCCCTCTGGCTCGACCGGATCGAAACCGAAAGGGCAGCGGCATGACGATCACTATTGCGCTTCCCTCCAAGGGCCGCATGAAGGACGATTGCTCAGCCATCTTCGAGCGCGCCGGTCTGAAGATTTACGCCGTCGGCAATGACCGCTCCTATCGCGGCCGCGTCGAGGGCTGGGACGATGTGGAGATCGCCTTCCTCTCGGCCTCGGAGATTTCCCGCGAGCTCGGCAACGGTTCTATCGATTTCGGCGTTACCGGCGAGGACCTCGTGCGCGAGGGACTGGCGGAAGCCGACAAGCGCGTCGAATTCTGCGCCCGGCTCGGTTTCGGACATGCGGACGTCGTCGTTGCGGTGCCGGAAATCTGGCTGGATGTCGATACGATGGCCGATCTGGTAGATGTCGCTGCCGATTTCCGCGCCCGTCACGGCCGTCGCCTGGCTATCGCCACGAAATACTGGCGCTTGACCCAGCAGTTCTTCTCCAGTCAGCACGGCATCCAGCTTTACCGCATCGTCGAGAGCCTCGGCGCTACCGAAGGCGCGCCGGCATCCGGCTCAGCCGACATCATCGTCGATATCACCTCGACCGGATCGACGCTGCGCGCCAATCATCTCAAGGTGCTCTCGGATGGCGTCATCCTGCGCTCGGAAGCTTGCCTCGTGCGTGCCCGCAAGGATGCCCACGCCGATACGCCCACGGTGAGGGCGATCGTCGAGGCTGTCCGCTCGGTTCTCTGAATCCTATTACTGAACATGCAAAACCCGCCGTCGGAAGACGGCGGGTTTTGCATGTTTGGGAGGAAATGGAATTAACGGGCAGCGACGGCCTGCAGACCGCGGCGTGCGTCGATCGAATAGGCACCGGCACCGACGGTGGCGAGCAGGATATAAGCGCCGGCCAGTGTGATGTTCTTCATGACCATGATCTGGTTGAGGATATTCACGAGTTCCGTGCCACTTGCGTAGGGCAGATGGAAGACAACGCCCGTGAAGACACAGAAGCCGGCGAGCAGCCAGCCGACAATGCGGACCTGGAAGCCCGTGAGAACAGCAAGGCCGGCCAGCAGTTCGAAGAGGCCTGCGACATAGGCCAGAAGGGTTGCTGCCGGCAGGCCGGCACCGGCGATCATGCCTGCAGTACCGGCAGCGTCGGTTATCTTGCCGAAGCCGGCAAGGATGAACATGAAGGACAGAAGAATGCGGGCGAGAAGGATGAGGGCGTTATTCGTATTCGACATGGACGTTGCTCCGTTGAATAGCTTTTGAGGTCTTGATGCCCCGGCACCGTGTTGGACCTCGGATGCCCTCTATTTCGCCTTTTTCTGACGTTGGGGAAAGATAAACGTCAGCGGACAGTTTGTTCACTAATATGAAACGATGGGATGGGTTGCCTTGCAGGGCAGGCGTCTTCTATGGTCGCCGCCTCACCCAAGGAGAACTCTGATGGCCGACCTTTCCGCATTTCCGATCACCAGCCGCTGGCCGGCGAAAAATCCTGATATAATCCAGCTTTATTCCCTGCAGACGCCGAATGGCGTGAAGATATCGGTGGCGCTGGAGGAGCTCGCTCTGCCGTATGAAGCCCATTATGTCTCCTTCGCGAACACAGATCAGAAGACCGCTGAATTCGTCTCACTGAACCCGAACGGGAGAATCCCGGCAATTATCGATCCCACCGGTCCTGACGGAAAACCGATCGGCCTTTTTGAGTCAGGCGCCATTCTGCTCTATCTGGCGGAAAAGACCGGTAAGCTGATCCCGGCTGATGCCGCCGGCCGCTACGAAACCATCCAGTGGGTCTTTTTCCAGATGGCCGGCATCGGCCCGATGTTCGGCCAGTTCGGCCACTTCCATAAATTTGCCGCCGACAAGGTCGCCAACAATTCCTATCCGGTGGAGCGCTACCGCGACGAGGCCAAGCGTCTATTGAGCGTGCTGGAAAGCCGGCTGCAGGGCCGCCAATGGATAATGGGCGACGAATACACGATCGCCGACATCACCACCTTCCCGTGGATCCGCGGCGCCGATATCTTCTATGGTGGCCGCGAAGTGCTTGATTATGCGAAGTTCCCCGCCGTCATGGACTGGCTGCAGCGCTGCATCGCCCGTCCGGCGAGCGAGAAGGGCCTTAACATCCCGGTCAAACCGGCCTGAGGTTTGGATTGAAATGGAAAGGCCGGTCGCGAGACCGGCCTTTTTCTTATGCCCGCGCGCAAGTTACTGCCGGCTGGCGATCTGGCTGGCGCCTTCCAGCTTGAAGCGCGGGAAGACGAAAACGCCGACCATGCTGCCGCTGTACTTTTCTTCGAGCCCGTTGGATTCGCCCATGCAGAAGAGCGGCTGGCGAAAGCCGTTCGGCATGATGATGGTCGTCGAGAAACAGAAAGATGAAGAAAGCGTCGCAGCCTGCTCGAAGAGCTGCAGAACGTGGTTGCGGTCCTTGGCGTCGTAACAGCGCACCAGGCTCAACAGGCCGCATTCCTGCGCCGCGAGACCGTGCAGCATTGCGCTCCACTCTCTGAGCTTTATCATGCCCGTGGAAAAGTCTCCGATCCAGCTTTCAGAGACCGAGAACTGCGCCAACATGTCGTGATTGTGATTGTTGTAGTCCAGCGAACCGGGCAGCAAGGGTGCGGCAGCATTGGCTTTGGCGATCTTAAACAAGGCGTTCCCCAGTTCGGGTGCGGCTCCCCTGCCGCACACTCGGCAAACACAAAGAAACAGGATCACGCAGCACCAGGCGTCATGCCCGTGCTTTCATCTTGCGGAAACAGTTGCTCGGCTGCGCCTTTGACTGCCGCCGCTCCAATATTTCCCCGCAAGATTTCATCTCGTATGTTCGCGGAGACCTTCGAAAGCCCGAATGGTCACGCGTGGCCTTTGGCGTATCCGGTCTCGTCTGAGGCGAAAATTCTTCCGGGGCGAACGTCAATTGCAGCGCGGATTTATAGGAGCTTTTGCGCAAACGGCAACGGCTTTTTCCGCGTCGTTAGGCTGACGTTATGATTGGATTTTGTACCGATTGCGCGTCATCCGCTAATTTGGTGGTCAAATGTCTCATTTATGCATTGTGGAAACGGTTTCACACATACCATAGCATGTGGTTTTCGTAGCTTAGGCAGATCTGAGACCGAATTTCCTTGGTGGGGAAAATGCGCGGCGCGCAAGCCTCGCGAAAGCTTCGGGCTAAGAACGACGACTTCCGTGGCCAGCTTAAGGGTTTAAGCCATAGGTATTTTCGAATCGACTGAATAAAAAAGGGCGGCCCGAAGACCGCCCTTTTCATTCCGGAGACCGGAATGGATATCAGTGATGGCTTACGCCTATCACATCATGTCCATACCGCCCATGCCGCCCATGCCACCAGGCATTGCCGGAGCATCCTTCTTCGGCAGCTCGGCGATCATGGCTTCCGTGGTGATCAGCAGCGAAGCAACCGAAGCTGCGTTCTGCAGAGCCGTACGGACAACCTTGACCGGGTCGACGATGCCGAGCTGGATCAGGTCGCCATATTCGCCGGTCTGGGCGTTGTAGCCGTAGTTGTCTTCGTTCTTGTCGAGGATCTTGCCGACAACGATCGAAGCTTCGTCACCTGCGTTTTCAGCGATCTGGCGAACCAGAGCCTGGAGAGCGCGGCGAACGATGTTGATACCAGCTTCCTGATCGTCGTTTTCGCCCTTGGCCTTGATCTTCGTGGAAGAACGCAGCAGAGCGACGCCGCCGCCCGGTACGATACCTTCCTGAACAGCAGCGCGCGTCGCGTTGAGGGCGTCGTCGATGCGGTCCTTCTTTTCCTTCACTTCGACTTCCGTCGAACCGCCGACGCGGATGACGGCAACGCCGCCAGCGAGCTTGGCAAGACGTTCCTGCAGCTTTTCGCGGTCGTAGTCGGAGGTGGTTTCTTCGATCTGGGCCTTGATCTGGGCAACACGGCCTTCGATGTCGGACTTAGCGCCGGCGCCGTCGACGATCGTGGTGTTTTCCTTGGAGATCGAGACCTTCTTGGTGCGGCCGAGCATGTCGAGCGTGACGCTCTCAAGCTTGATGCCGAGGTCTTCGGAGATGACAGTGCCGCCCGTCAGGATAGCGATGTCTTCCAGCATGGCCTTACGGCGATCGCCGAAGCCCGGAGCCTTGACAGCAGCAATCTTCAGGCCGCCGCGCAGCTTGTTGACGACGAGGGTCGCAAGAGCTTCGCCTTCGACGTCTTCAGCGATGATGAGGAGCGGCTTGCCGGTCTGAACGACAGCTTCAAGAACCGGGAGCATGGACTGCAGGTTCGAGAGCTTCTTTTCGTGCAGGAGGATGAAGGCGTCTTCGAGGTCAGCAACCATCTTTTCCGGGTTGGTGACGAAGTACGGGCTGAGATAACCGCGGTCGAACTGCATGCCTTCGACGACTTCGAGTTCGGTTTCAGCGGTCTTGGCTTCTTCGACGGTGATGACGCCTTCGTTGCCGACCTTCTGCATTGCTTCAGCAATGTCAAGACCGATCTGCTTTTCGCCGTTTGCGGAGATCGTGCCGACCTGGGCAACTTCTTCCGACGTGTTGATCTTCTTGGCCTTGGCCTGGAGATCCTTGACGACTTCGGCAACAGCGAGGTCGATACCGCGCTTCAGGTCCATCGGGTTCATGCCGGCAGCAACTGCCTTTGCGCCTTCGCGAACGATGGCCTGTGCGAGAACCGTGGCCGTCGTGGTGCCGTCACCGGCGACGTCGTTGGTCTTCGAAGCAACTTCGCGGACCATCTGGGCGCCCATGTTTTCGAACTTGTCTTCGAGTTCGATTTCCTTGGCGACCGAAACACCGTCCTTAGTGATGCGCGGCGCGCCGAAGGACTTGTCGATAACGACGTTACGGCCCTTCGGACCGAGCGTGACCTTCACTGCATCGGCGAGGATGTCGACGCCGCGCAGCATCTTTTCGCGCGCGCCGCGGCCGAACTTTACTTCTTTAGCTGCCATTTTGAGAACTCCTGAAAAGGGGTGTCAACGATATCAAATGAAAGACAACCGGCTGATTAGCCGATGATGCCCATGATGTCGGCTTCCTTCATGATGAGAAGGTCTTCGCCGTTGATCTTGACTTCGGTGCCAGACCACTTGCCGAACAGGACGCGGTCGCCAGCCTTGACGTCGAGTGCTACGACCTTGCCGGACTCGTCACGAGCGCCGGAGCCGACAGCGACGATTTCGCCTTCCTGCGGCTTTTCCTTAGCGGTATCCGGGATGATGATGCCGCCCTTGGTCTTCTCTTCGGATTCAACGCGGCGAACGACGACGCGATCGTGAAGCGGGCGGAAATTGGTGCTTGCCATTGTCTAATCCCTCGATCAAATGACATTCGCGAGCCGGGGTGGCCCACAAGGATGATGTTAGCACTCAACTCCTGTGAGTGCTAGCGCCGTGCATTTAGGGATGGCTCCAAAAGGAGTCAAGAAGAGCCTTCACGGATTTTTGCGCCGGAATTGTGGAAGCGGGCGGGATTCCTCAATATGGTTACCGAGCCGGGGCCACGTCCGGCTTTTCCTACAAGCCTTGGCGGGACCGCGCAGGTTTAATCCCGCCATGTTTGCATCCTCCGTCATCCTCTCCGGACTGAGAAAATGCCTTGCCATTGAAGTCCGCCTTTGCAATGTCACCGGTGACCGAAAGCGAAGCAGGAAAGCGGAATGGCAAAGCGGATTGCAAACTTCTCCGAGATCACCGATCGATATGATGTGCTGCTCTGCGATGTCTGGGGCGTCGTGCATAACGGCATTGATCCCTTTCCGAAAGCCGGCGAGGCGCTGCAGGCCGCCCGTGCCGCCGGCCTGACCGTCGTTCTCATCACCAATTCACCGCGCGTGTCCTGGCAGGTCGTTGAGCAGTTGCGCCAGATCGGCGTGCCCGACGGCGCCTATGACCGCATCGTCACCTCCGGCGATGTCACCCGGGCACTGATTGCCCAAGGTCCGCGCGAGGTTTTCCTGCTCGGCCCGGAGCGCGACAATCCGATCCTTGAAGGCCTTGATATCGAGCGCGCCGCCGCCGGCGAGGCGACCTCCGTCGTCTGCACCGGCTTCTTCGACGACGAGACGCAGACGCCGGAGGATTACACCGACATGCTGCTGGACTTCAAAGCCCGCAACGTGCCGATGATCTGCGCCAATCCCGATCTCGTCGTCGAGCGCGGCCACCGCATCATTCCGTGCGCCGGCGCCATGGCCGCCTATTATGAGCAGCTCGGCGGCTCCACCCGCATCGCCGGCAAGCCGCACCGGCCAATCTATGAGGCGACACTTGCGTCGGCCCGTGAGGTTCGCGGCGACTTCCCGATTGACCGTGTGCTGGCGATTGGGGACGGCATGCCGACGGATGTCCGCGGCGCCTTGAATTATGGCCTCGACCTTCTCTACATCAGCGGTGGTATCCACGCGAAGGAATATACGTTGAACGGCGAGACCGACGAGGCGATCCTCCACGCCTATCTCGAACGGGAAAGAGCCGCACCCAAGTGGTGGATGCCGCGCCTCGCATAAGAGAAAACCGATGACCGTGTTCCACCGCAATGAAACCCGCGATCCGTTGCCCGAACATCTGAAGGGCGGCGTCGTCGCCATCGGCAATTTCGACGGCGTCCATCGCGGCCACCAGTCGGTGTTGAACCGGGCGCTCGATATTGCAAGAGAGCGCGGCATTCCCGCCCTTGTGCTGACTTTCGAGCCGCATCCGCGCACCGTCTTCAAGCCGGATACGCCGGTCTTCCGCCTGACGCCAGCGCCCTTCAAGGCGCAGATACTGGAAGCAATGGGCTTCAATGCGGTCATTGAATATCCCTTCGACTACGACTTTTCGCAGCGTTCGGCGGAGGATTTCATCCATTCCATCCTGAAGGACTGGCTCGCGGCATCAGAGGTTGTGACCGGCTTCGACTTTCATTTCGGCCGCGGCCGTGAGGGCGGACCTGCCTTTCTGATGGATGCTGGCAACAGATACGGCTTCGGCGTCACGCTGATCGATGCTTTCCGCGACGAAAACACGGACGTTGTTTCTTCAAGCCATATCCGGGCGCTTTTGAAGGAAGGCGATGTCTCCTTGGTCGCTGCCATGCTCGGCTATCATTATACGGTGCAGTCGAAGGTCATCGATGGCGAGAAGCTTGGCCGCCAGCTCGGCTTTCCGACCGCCAATATGCAGTTGCCGCCGGAGGCGGAACTTGCAGCCGGCATTTACGCCGTTCGTTTCCGCCTCGAAAACGCCAGGCTCTATGATGCGGTGGCAAGCTATGGCCGGCGCCCGACCGTGACTGAAAACGGCGTGCCCTTGCTCGAAACTTATCTTTTCGATTTCAGCGGCGATCTCTACGGCCAGACCTGCTCGGTCTCCTTCTTCGGTTATCTTCGCCCCGAACTGAAATTCGATGGGCTCGATCCGCTCGTCGCGCAGATCAAGCGCGACGAGGAGGAGGCGAGGGCGCTTCTGTCAGGTGTGAGACCGCTCGGCGAGCTCGACCGGAAGCTCTGTTTCGACTGAGCAATTCGAGCAAAAGCGCTTGAGCGTTTTGCGTCCGGAATGCGTAAAAACGAAGACCCGCTCAGGCAGTGCCAAGTACGGGCTGTGCCTTCTGCCGCGGTAGCGGCGGGAAGGCGAGCGCGATCGCCGCCGCACCGAGCCCGACCAGAGCGGAGCCGATGAACAGCCACGAATAATTGGCATAGGTATCGTAGATCCAGCCGCCAATCAGCGGACCGAACGCCATGCCGATGCTCGACAGCATCGTTGCCGCCCCGAACACCGTGCCGATGATGCGCGGGCCGAAATATTCACGTGCCAGCACGGCATAGAGTGGCATCACGCCGCCATAGGCGCTGCCGAAGATGACGGCGAGCGCATAGAACTCCCCGAGTTTGCTGACAGCAAGGTAGGTGGCAAGGGCCGCTGCCTGCACCAGCAGAGCTGCGATGATGACCGGTTTCACGCCGATCCGGTCCGCCAGCGTGCCATAGAGCAGGCGTCCGCCGAGACCGGCGAGACCCTCGACACTGTAGATACTGACGGCAGCCATAGGTCCAGCGCCGCAAAGTGTTGCGTAGCTCACCATATGGAAGATCGGTCCGGAATGGGCGGCACAGCAGGCGAAGAAGGTCAGCCCGAGCACGATGAACTGCGGCGAGCGGAAAACCTTCCACAAATTGGGGGCACTGCCATCGCCCGACACGACGGCCTCATGCGTATCCTGCGGTGGCGACGGCCGGCGGCGCACGAGAAGGGCGGCCGGGATCATCAGGACGAGCGCACCGATGCCGATGATCATCATTGCGGGGCGCCATTCATAAGCGGTGATCAGCCAGCGCGCGAAGGGCGAAATCGTCATCGGAGCAACACCCATGCCCGCCGAAACCAAGGAGACGGCAAGGCCGCGGTTCTCGTCGAACCACTCCGTCGTCGCGGCGATCATCGGCGCGAAAAAGGCACTGGCTGAAAGTCCGACGAGTACGCCATAGGTCAGCTGGAACTGCAGAAGCGTTTCCGCGCGGCTGGCAAGCATCAGCGCCAGCCCGAGGATGACGGAGCCGATCAGCACCACCGGGCGCGGCCCGTATCGGTCGCTGGCAGCACCCCAGAAAAAGCCGCCTATGCCCATGACGATGAAATTCAGCGTCATTGCGCTGGCGATGCCGGCATGCGACCAGCCGGTCGCGGTTGCTATCGGTTGCTGGAAAATTGCGAGAGAAAACATGGCGCCGAGAGCGACGCACGTCATCAGTGCGCCGGCCGCGACGATTACCCAACGATAGGAACTGCTCATATCCTTATCACTCCTTGCGGACGGATTTAACCGGGCATGATGATTTCTCACGCCTGCGAGTAAAGACGTTCGGGTAATCCGCATTTCGACAGGAGCTTTGATTTTTTGTATCGAGAGCAACAAAATCGCCACCATGCATAGTTCCTGCACTTTGCAGATCCGTTGCGACCTGAAACTGTTGCAGCCAGTCGCTTCGGAGTGACCTCCGTCACCGTCAATCTGATGGCGCCGGCAGCCGCCAGAGCCTGACGGTCGCAGGTGACGAGCCGCAGATGCCCGTCTGCGGCTTTGCGTGAAGCCGGGAGGCTGAAATCCCTCTTCCTTTTCCGCTGAAAAACGCCTATGAACCGGC
This sequence comes from Rhizobium sp. BK377, assembly GCF_014193935.1. NCBI lineage: Bacteria > Pseudomonadati > Pseudomonadota > Alphaproteobacteria > Hyphomicrobiales > Rhizobiaceae > Rhizobium > Rhizobium sp. BK377. Next base: position 998,422 of record NZ_JACIAC010000001.1, on the reverse strand, counting down.
CCGATGAGTAAATTCCGGCTGGCGCATTCGATACGAATTATCGGCCCGGTCTTCCGCGCGCGCTGAGCGGCCGGAAGGTCCGGGTTTTTGCGCTTGAACTGAACAAGCGCTTTCCGTCACCATAGATTTGATGTCCGCGCGCCCCGTCCGGGCCGCCAGAAACGATTGTCACACATGACCGACACAGCCGAAAAGATCGATTACTCGAAGACCCTCTATCTGCCCGAGACGGACTTCCCCATGCGCGCCGGCCTGCCGCAGAAGGAGCCGGAACTCGTCGCCCGTTGGCAGAAGATGGACCTCTACAAGAAGCTGCGTGCATCCGCCGCCGGCCGCGAAAAATTCGTCCTGCACGACGGCCCGCCCTATGCCAACGGCAACATCCACATCGGCCACGCGCTGAACAAGATCCTCAAGGACGTCATCACTCGCTCCTTCCAGATGCGCGGTTATGACGCCAACTATGTTCCCGGGTGGGACTGCCACGGCCTGCCGATCGAATGGAAGATCGAGGAAGAGAACTATCGTGCCAAGGGCAAGGCCAAGCCTGACCTGACCGAGCCGTCGGCGATGATCGAGTTTCGCCGCGAGTGCCGCGCCTATGCCGAAAAGTGGATCGCGATCCAGGGCGGCGAGTTCCAGCGCCTCGGCATTGTCGGCGATTTCGAAAACCCATATCTGACGATGAACTTCCATGCTGAAAGCCGCATCGCCGGCGAACTCTTGAAGATCGCCAGGAGCGGCCAGCTCTACCGCGGCTCCAAGCCGATCATGTGGTCGGTCGTTGAGCGCACGGCGCTGGCGGAAGCCGAAGTCGAGTATCATGACTATGAAAGCGACACGATCTGGGTGAAATTCCCGGTCGCTTCAGGTTCGGCTGCCCTCAAGGATGCATTTGTCGTCATCTGGACCACCACGCCCTGGACGATCCCTGGTAACCGGGCGATCGCCTATTCCTCGCGTGTTGCGTACGGCCTCTATGAAGTCACGGCTGCCGAGAACGATTTTGGTCCGCGCCCGGGCGAAAAGCTGATCTTTGCCGATAAGCTTGCCGAGGAATCCTTCGCCAAGGCTAAGCTGCAGTACAAGCGCCTCACCAACGTCACGGCTGCCGATCTCGCTGGCGTCACCTGCGCCCATCCGCTCAAGGGTGTCGGCGGCGGCTACGAATTTGCCGTACCGCTGCTGGATGGCGACCATGTCACCGATGATGCCGGCACCGGTTTTGTGCACACTGCGCCGAGCCACGGCCGCGAAGACTTTGATGTATGGATGGCGCATGGCCGCGAGATCGAGGCACGCCACATCGAGACCAAGATCCCGTTCCCGGTTGATGACGGCGGCTTCTATACCGCCGACGCCCCCGGCTTCGAAGGTGCCCGCGTCATAGACGACAACGGCAAGAAGGGCGATGCCAACGACCGCGTCATCAAAGCGCTGATCGAGGCCAACGCACTCTTCGCCCGCGGCCGCCTGAAGCACCAGTATCCGCATTCCTGGCGTTCCAAGAAGCCGGTCATCTTCCGCAACACCCCCCAGTGGTTCGTCTATATGGATAAGACCCTGGCGGACGGAACCACACTGCGCACCCGTGCCTTGAACGCGATCGACGACACTCGCTTCGTGCCCGCCGCCGGCCAGAACCGCCTGCGCGCCATGATCGAGCAGCGCCCGGATTGGGTGCTGTCCCGGCAGCGCGCCTGGGGCGTGCCGATCTGCGTCTTCGTCGACGAGCATGGCGAGGTGCTGCAGGACGATGCTGTCAACCAGCGCATCCTCGACGCGTTCGATGCCGAAGGCGCCGATGCCTGGTTTGCCGAAGGCGCCAAGGAACGGTTCCTCGGCAACGAGCATGACCCGGCCAAGTGGTCGCAGGTCATGGATATCCTCGACGTCTGGTTCGACTCGGGCTCCACGCACACCTTCACGCTGGAAGACCGCCCCGACCTGAAATGGCCGGCCGATCTCTACCTCGAAGGCTCCGACCAGCATCGCGGCTGGTTCCATTCCTCGCTCTTGGAGTCGGCGGCGACGCGCGGCCGTGCGCCCTACAACGCCGTCCTCACCCATGGCTTCACCATGGATGAGAAAGGCGAGAAGATGTCGAAGTCGAAGGGCAACGTCACTTCGCCGCAGGAAGTGATGAAGGATGCGGGCGCCGACATCTTGCGTCTCTGGGTCATGACCTCTGACTATGCGGACGATCTGCGCGTCGGCAAGACGATCATCCAGACCAATGTCGATGCCTATCGCAAGCTCCGCAACACCATCCGCTGGATGCTCGGCACGCTGGCGCATGACAAGGGCGAAGTCATCGCGCTCTCGGATCTGCCGGAGCTGGAGCAGCTGATGCTGCACCGTCTCTCCGAACTCGACCAACTCGTGCGTGAGAACTATGACGCTTTCGACTTCAAGAAGATCGCCCGCGCGCTCATCGATTTCGCCAATGTAGAACTCTCGGCCTTCTACTTCGACGTCCGCAAGGATGCGCTCTACTGCGATGCGCCCTCAAGCCTTCGCCGTCGTTCGGCGCTTTATGTCATCCGCATGATCTTCGATTGCATGGTGACCTGGCTTGCACCGATGCTGCCCTTCACGACCGAAGAGGCATGGCTGTCGCGCAACCCGTCGGCGGTGTCCGTGCATCTGGAGCAGTTCGCCCCGGTCGCCAAGGAATGGCGCAACGAGGCGCTTGCCGAAAAGTGGAAGAAGATCCGCGCGATCCGCAGTGTCGTGACAGGTGCCCTCGAAATTGAGCGTAAGGACAAGCGCATCGGTTCGTCGCTGGAAGCAGCTCCCGTTGTCCATGTCGCCGATGCGGAACTGCGCAAGGCGCTTGAAGGACAGGATTTCAGCGAAGTCTGCATCACCTCCGGCATCACCATCGAGGCGGACGCCGGCCCGGCTGATGCTTTCCGTCTGCCGGAAGTCGCTGACGTCGCTGTCGTTCCAAAGCTTGCCGAAGGCGTAAAATGTGCCCGTTCCTGGCGCATCACCACCGATGTCGGGTCGGATCCGGAATATCCCGATGTTTCGGCACGTGACGCTGCCGCTCTGCGCGAACTCGGCATCCGTACCTGAAGATATTTGCCGGGTGAATTGCCTTTATGGCGTTCATCCGGTAAAAGCTGCCTGAAAATGGCCGGATTTTTGCTTCAGGGGGACGATTGTCCGGTGGACGATACTAATACCGGCGTGCGGGAAGGGTTTTCATGTTAGCGACGCATTGGTTCCGTTTGGGCGCCTGCCTGTCTCTTGTCATGGCGGGAAGCTCCATGATGTCAGGCTGCGCCAGCAGTCCGACTTACGGCACCGACAAGACCGCCATGGAACAGCTTGCCGACGACCTCGGCCAGTCCGTTTCGCTGACCGGTCCCGGTCCCAAGAACACCGGTGTAAAGTACACGCCGCGCCCGACGCTCGTCATGCCCGCTAAGGACCAGAAGGAAACCCTAGTCCCGCCGCAGGAGAATGTTGCCAACAAGGACAATCCGCAGTGGGTTGAATCGCCGGAAGAGGCTCGCGCCCGTCTCGTCAAGGAAGCTGACGAGAACTCGGACAATCCGAGCTATCGCTCGCCGCTCGCCAGCTCTGCCATCGAAGGCGGTCGCCAGACGAGCGAAGCCCAGACCAAGGCCTATCGCGAAGCCCGTGCGCTGCAGAAGGGCGCCTATATCGACCAGCGTCGCTATATTTCCGATCCGCCGACCGAATATCGCGCCGTGGACGATCCGGCAAAGCTCGATGACCTCGGCACGCCGGAGCAGAAGAAGGCCAAGCAGCGCAAGAAGGATGCTGCGGTCGCCAATAGCGGCACCAAGTGGTGGCAGATCCTTCAGTAAGAGCAATTCAGCAAAACTGAACAGCGGTTTTGCGTCCGGAATTGCGTGAAAGCAAAACGGAAATGCTCTAGCGGCGCGACGCGTTAAACCAGCGGTGCGTCAGCGTGATGTGCAGAAGCTGGCACGCGAGAAAGACGCCGCCCATCCAGGCAATATCGGTATTGCGCACTTGGTTGCTCTGCACGAGCGCGGCCAAAACGCCGGCAGCCAGCACCGGAATGAAGGCGAAAGCGATCGCCCGCGGTGCTGTCCAGCTCACCTCTCGCTTCAGCGACCATTGCATCGGCAGCTTCGCCACGCCCGGCGCGACCGTGCGGTTGGCGTAAACGGCAAGCACACCCATAACGGTGACGATTCCGATGGCAAGGATCATGGCGCGTCTCTTCTTTCGGAAAAGAATGCCCGCAACATATCCGCCGCTTCGGTCTCGTTGAAGCCAGAATAAACCTCCGGCGCATGGTGACAGGTCGGCTGGGCATAGAAGCGGATGCCATTGTCGACTGCTCCGCCTTTCGGGTCCTCCGCACCATAATAGAGCCTTCGGATACGGGCGAAGGAAATGGCAGCCGCGCACATGGTGCAAGGCTCCAGCGTGACATAGAGATCGGCGCCGACAAGACGTTCCTGGCCAAGCTTCTCGCAGGCCATGCGGATGGCGGCGATCTCGGCATGGGCGGTGACGTCGTTGAGTTCCCGCGTGCGATTTCCGGAGGCGGCGACTGCCGCGCCATCGACGACGACGACGGCGCCGATCGGCACTTCACCGCGTTTCGCAGCAGCGCGCGCTTCCTCGATCGCCATCTTCATAAATCGATTTGTCTTCACGTTCGCAAGAATTTCCACTTAACCGCAGGTGCATGACCTGATAGACAGGCCGAAAAGGCAGGCAAACAACAAATGACATCCAAAGACAAGCCAAAACGCCCAGGCGAAAGGCCCTCCGCGCGCGACGCACGGCCCAGAAGCGGTTCCAAGGCCGGTATCGACAAGCCATCGAAGGGCGCTGCTGCTGAAGTGGCAGCCAGCGAAGCGGATGGCGACGCCAAGGCCGAGCGCATTTCCAAGGTAATGGCGCGCGCCGGCGTCGCCTCGCGTCGCGATATCGAACGCATGATTATGGACGGCCGCGTCACGCTGAACGGCAAGCTCCTGGACACGCCCGTGGTCAACGTCACGCTCGAAGACAAGATCGAGGTCGACGGCGTGCCGATCCGCGGCATCGAGCGCACGCGTCTCTGGCTCTACCACAAGCCGCCGGGCCTGGTGACGACGAATTCAGATCCCGAAGGACGCCCGACCGTCTTCGACAATCTGCCGGAAGAGCTGCCCCGCGTCATGTCGATCGGCCGTCTCGACATCAATACAGAAGGCCTGCTGCTGCTCACCAATGACGGCGGTCTGGCTCGTGCGCTCGAGCTTCCGACAACCGGCTGGCTGCGCCGCTATCGCGTGCGCGCCCATGGTGACATAGATCAAGACGCGCTCGACAAGCTGAAGGATGGGATTGCCGTCGACGGCGTTCTCTACGGCTCGATCGACGCGACGCTCGACCGCACGCAGGGATCCAACGTCTGGATCACCATGGGTTTGCGCGAAGGCAAGAACCGCGAAATCAAGAACGTTCTCGGTGCGCTAGGTCTTGAGGTCAACCGCCTGATCCGCATCTCCTACGGTCCTTTCCAGCTCGGCGAACTGCCCGAGGGCGAGGTGATCGAGGTTCGCGGCCGTACGCTGCGCGACCAGCTCGGGCCCCGTCTCATCGAGGATGCCAAGGCGAATTTCGATGCGCCGATCTATAACGCTCCGGCCGTTGCCGCCGATGAGCCCGAAGAGCCGGCGCCTGTGCGGCGTGAACGTCCGCGTCGCGACGAGGACAAGCGCGAACGGGCGCTGAGCCGCCTCGATACCAAGCGCGGCGACCGTCGGGATGATCGCCGAGACGATCGAAAGGACGACCGTCGTAGCGAAGACGACAGGCCGAAGCGCCCGACGCTCGGCAGCCGCCGCAATGCCAATGTCTGGATGGCACCCGGTGCTCGTCCGCTTGGTGAGAAGGCAGCGGCCAAGGCTGCCAAGAATGCCCAGACTGCGCGCCGTCGCGGCGAAACCACCCCGGTGAAGGAACAGCGCTTCGAGCCTGCAGCCAATCGGTTGCGCCCGCAGATCAATCGCGTCCATGAAGAGGACGGCGAATGGATCCGCTCGAGTGAGACGCCTGCCAAGCGCGATGAGGATGAAGGTTTCGGCCGTAAGCGCTCCTTTGGTGATAAGTCGCGTGGCGAACGTCGCCCGCGTACGGGTGGAGAGGAGCGCCCGCGTTCCTTTCGCGACCGGCCACGAGAAGAGGGTGGCGAACGTTCTTCGCGTCCAGCCAGAAGCTTTGGCGGCGAGGGCCGGTCCGAGCGTCCTCGTGGCGACAAGCCCTTTAGCGGCAAGCCGCGTGGCGAGCACCGTCCACGCACGGAGGGTGGAGAGGAGCGTCCGCGTTCCTTCCGCGACCGGCCACGAGAAGAAGGTGGCGAACGTTCTCTGCGTACGGCCAGAAGCTTCGGGGGCGAGGGCCGATCGGAGCGTCCGCGCGGCGACAAGCCTTTCGGCGACAAATCCCGTGCGGCAAAGAATTTTTCCGGCAAGCCGAAGGGTGATCGGCCGGGTGGTGGTGGCAAGCCTTCCGGCGGGCCGTCCAGAGGTGGTGCGAAAGGCAAGGGAATGACACGCGGTGCGGATCGTCGGCGGTGAGTTTCGCGGACGGCCGCTTGCCGTACCAAAATCCAACGACATCCGGCCGACTGCCGACCGGACGCGTGAGAGCCTTTTCAACATTCTGAGCCATGCCTATCCGGAATGCGTCGATGGCACCCGGATACTCGATCTTTTCGCCGGTACAGGCGCCGTCGGCCTCGAGGCCGTCTCGCGCGGCTGTCGCCATGCGCTGTTCGTTGAAAACAGCGTGGAGGGCAGGGCGCTCCTCTGGGAAAACATCGATGCGCTCGGCCTGCATGGCAGGACGCGTATCCTGCGCCGTGATGCAACCGATCTCGGCAGCGTCGGCAATCTCGAGCCTTTCGACATGCTCTTTGCCGATCCGCCCTATGGCAGAGGATTGGGAGAGAAGGCGCTTGCGGCGGCTGCTGACGGCGGCTGGCTCAAGCCTGGCGCGATTACCGTTCTGGAAGAACGCGCCGATGTTGCCGTTTCGGTTCATCCTTCCTATGTTTTCCTCGAAAGTCGAATATTCGGCGACACCAGAGTACATTTTTTCCGGTATCAGCCGCAGTAGCCGGCACGTAGGAGCAGATCGTGCCGCAGGCGGAAATCATCAGTCCGAAATCGCCTGCCATCAGCGACCTTCCGACGGTCGCCGTCGCCTTCGGCGGCGGCGGTGCTCGCGGCCTCTCGCATATCCACATCATCGAAACGCTGGATGAACTCGGCATCCGCCCGATCGCGGTATCGGGTTCCTCCATCGGTGCCATCATGGGCTCCGGCATGGCCGCCGGCATGTCGGGGGCGGAAATCCGTGAACATGCGCTGGCGACAGTGGGCAACAAGGCCGCCGTCGTCAGCCGTATCTGGGGTCTGCGGCCGACAACGGTGCGTGACGCCGTGGCCAAGGGTATCCGCATCGGCCAATTCAATCTCGAACGCATCCTGAAAGCTTTCCTGCCATCGGAGCTTCCCCAGCGTTTCGAGGATCTGCTTGTGCCGATGAAGGTGATCACGACGGATTATTACGGCCAGAGTGAAGTCATCGTCGAACACGGCCAGCTTTTTCCGGCACTCGCCGCATCATCTGCCATTCCTGCAGTCTTCATGCCGGTGAGACTGCATGGGCGGGTCATGATTGACGGCGGCATCGCCAATCCCGTGCCTTACGAATGTTTAATGGATCTTGCTGATATCGTCATCGGCATCGATGTCGTCGGTGCACCTGAGGGCGACGGAACCCACATCCCGAACCGCATGGAAAGCATCTTCGGCTCGGGCCAGCTGATGATGCAGGCGGCGATTTCCCTGAAGCTGAAGCTCCTGCGTCCGCATATCTTCCTGCGCCCAATCGTCGGCCGCACCGGTGTCATGGATTTCCTAAAGGCTCGTGACGTGCTTGCCATGTCCGTCGGCGTCAAGGACGAGCTGAAATATGCGCTCGACCGGGAAATTGAGGCGCGGCTGAAGCGTTAATTTTTGAGAAGCTGGTGGACGTTTAGGCATCTGCCGTCGCGTCAGACCTGCTGACCAGCGGATCGTCGTCGAAGGGATCCGGCACCCGCTTGGGCTTGACCAGCGGCTCCGGATGGATCGGTTTCGAAAACAGCAAGTCCTGTCCCGCCTGCAGGCCCTCCGAAACCTGCAGCACCAGCCGCGCTTCGTCGCGCTTGCGAATGTCCTCGCCGATCTCGTAGGCATCGACTTCGGCGACACCGAGAGCCTCCAGGGTGCGCCGGCCGAAGAGCAGACCGGATTCCAGAGTTTCGCGCAGCTCGTAATCGACGCCCTTGTTGCGCAGTTCGATAGAGTGAATGCGGTCATAGGAGCGCACGAAGAGCGTCGTCTGCGGATAGTCGGCCTGGATCAACTCGACCACCTTGTCGGTGATCTCTTTCTTCTGGGTGCAGACGAGCACGATCTTGGCCCGGTCGATGCCGGCTGAACGCAGCACGTCCTTGCGGGTGCCGTCGCCGAAATAGATGCGGAAGCCGAAAGAGGATGCCTGCCGGATGCGGTCTGCGGAAAAATCGATGACGGTCACGCTCCGGCCGCCGGCGAGCAGGATCTGCGCGGCGATCTGGCCAAAACGCGAGAAACCAACCATGAGCACATCCGCACCCGCACCCTCGAAATCCTCGTTGAGTTCTTCATGCTCCTCTCCCGTCAGCATCCGTTTGGAAAGGGCGGCACCCAGAGGCGTCAGCGCCATGGAAAGGGTGACGATCGCAACGAGCAGCGAAGCTGTACTGCTGGGCATCAGCCCCGCGACGGCAGCCGTGGTGAAGAGGACGAAGCCGAATTCACCCCCTTGCGGCAGCAGGAAGGCGATGCGTACGGCATCATTATGTGAGGAGCGCGCCGCGCGGCAGAGTACATAGATGATGAGCGCTTTCACGGCCATGATGATAGGCACGGCGATGATGATGAAGAGCACGTTGTCGAGCAGCACCTGAAGCTGCAGGGACAGCCCTACAGCAATGAAGAAGATAGCGAGAAGCACGCCGCGGAAAGGTTCGATATCGGCTTCAAGCTCATGCCTGTAGGAGGATTCCGCCAGCATGACACCGGACAGGAAAGCGCCCATCGCCATCGAGAGCCCGGCAAACTGCATCAGGCTTGCTGATCCCATCACGACGAAGAGTGCGGCCGCGATCATCGCCTCGCGTGCGCCTGTGCGCGCAATGATCTGGAAGAGTGGGGTCAGCAGGTATCGGCCCATGATGATCATCGCACCAACCGCCGCGACGGAGACGCCGAAATCAACAAGCGGATTGCCGCTGCCCTTGTCGCCGTCGAGGATGGTGACGACAGCCAGAAGCGGGACAATCGCCAGATCCTGAAACAGCAGCACGGAGAAGGAGCGCTGCCCGTAGCGGGTATTGACGTCGCCGTCGCCTTCGAGGATCTGCATGGCGAACGCCGTCGAAGAAAGCGCCAGCCCGAAGCCGGCGACGATGCTGCCGCGCCATTCGAGCACGCCGGAAAACCAGGCAAGTGCTGTCAGCGCCAGGCCCGTCACCACCACCTGTGCCGTACCGAGACCGAAGATATCGCGCCGCATCTGCCAGAGGCGGGTGGGCTTCAATTCAAGCCCGATGATGAAAAGCAGGAAGACCACACCGAGTTCGGCAACATCGAGGATCTGCTCGCCATCGGTAATGCCGTGGAAGATCGGCCCGATGACGATGCCGGCAGCCAGATAGCCGAGAACCGTGCCGAGCCCGAGCTTCTTGAAGATCGGCGCGGCGACGACCGCGCCGCCGAGCAGCAGGATCGTTTCGGTGAAAAGCGCGTTTGGTGCGGACATGCTTCATTTCTTTCGGGTGGCGGGGCAAGCGGGCAGCCAGGAAAAGAATCGGCATCCACGGCCTTGATGCTTTCAGGAGTGCACAATAAATGGAACGGGAAGGAAAGGCCAAATCATGTCCTCTGAAATCGATTCCTCGACACTTCTTTCCCGTGCAAGTCAACTGATCGATCTGGCGAAAAAGGCAGGCGCCGATGCCGCCGATGCCGTCGTCGTCCGTTCGCGCTCTCAATCGGTCAGCGTTCGCCTGGGCAAGGTCGAAGGCACCGAGTCCTCGGAGAGCGACGACTTTTCACTCCGTGTCTTTGTCGGCAAGCGGGTGGCAAGCGTTTCCGCCAATCCGGGTTTTGACCTCACGGCGCTGGCTGAACGCGCCGTCGCCATGGCCAAGGTCTCGCCGGAAGATCCCTTCGCCTGCCTCGCCGATGAGAACAGGCTCGCAAAGACCTATCCCGATCTGCAGTTGCTCGATACGACCGAAGTCAGCGCCGACCAGCTGCGGGAAGCAGCCCTTGCTGCAGAAGCTGCAGCCCTTGCCGTGAAAGGGGTCACCAATTCCTCAGGCGCGGGCGCCTCTGCCGGACTGGGCGGGTTGGTGCTTGCCACCTCGCATGGTTTCGAAGGCAGCTACATGGCGTCGCGCTTCGGCAACTCCGTCAGCGTCATTGCCGGCGAAGGCACCGGCATGGAACGCGACTATGATTTCGACAGCCGTCTCTACTATGCCGAGCTCGACAATCCCGCCGAAATCGGCCGCCGGGCCGGCGAGCGCGCCATCAAGCGCGTCAATCCCCGTCAGGTGCCGACCGGCAAGGGTATCACCGTCATATTCGATCCGCGTGTTGCTCGCGGTTTTGTCGGCCATATTGCCGGTGCCATCAATGGTGCGTCGGTTGCCCGCAAGACGAGCTTCCTGCGTGACAAGATGGGTCAGCAGGTACTGAAAACGGGCCTGTCAATCACCGACGATCCCCTGATCGTGCGCGGCCCGTCCTCCCGTCCCTTCGATGGTGAGGGCGTCTCCGGCGAGCGGCTGGTCATGATCGAGGATGGCGTGCTCAAACACTGGTTCCTGTCGACTTCCACCGCAAACGAGATCGGCGGTCTGGAAACCAATGGCCGAGGCGTGCGCGGCGGCACCTCGGTCACACCCGCCTCGACCAACCTGGCGCTGGAGCCGGGCGACATCTCGCCGGAAGAGCTGATCCGCAGCGTCGGCAACGGCTTCTACGTGACCGAGTTGATCGGCCAGGGGGTCAACATGATAACAGGCGAATACAGCCGAGGCGCGACTGGTTTCTGGATCGAAAACGGCGAACTGACCTTCCCAGTGTCTGAGGTGACGATCGCCTCGAACCTCAAGGACATGTTCATGCGGCTGACGCTCGCCAACGACATCGACCGTAAATTCGGTGTGGCGGCTCCGACCTTCGCCATTGAAGGTATGACACTTGCCGGCCGCTGACGAACGGATGACGCGATGAGCGACACGCACAAGCGCTGGCAGAGCGATCTCGCGCTGATCGCCGATGCTGCGAAACAGGCGGGCGCCGTCGCACTTGGTTTCTTCAACAACTCGCCGGAAGTCTGGTGGAAGAACGAGGAACGCTCGCCTGTCAGTGCCGCCGATTTCGCCGCCAATGAAAAGCTTGAAGCCATCCTGCGCAGGGCACGACCGAACTATGGCTGGCTGTCCGAAGAGACCGACGACGATGCCGGTCGCCTGGAACACGAGACGCTGTTCATCGTCGATCCGATCGATGGCACACGGGCATTCTTGGCCGGCAAGGATCTCTGGTGCGTCAGTGTCGGCATCGTCCATCGTGGCCGCCCGGTTGCCGGCGTACTTTATGCACCGGCGCTCGATGAACTCTACGAAGCGGTCGAAGGCGGCTCCGCGCTGAAAAACGGCGAGCCGATTTCCGTCTCCACGCGCGGCGAAGCCGATCTCAGCCAGCTTGCCGTCAGCGAGGAACTGTTCAAGCTTCTGCCTGCGGAGGTTCGCGAACGCAGCGAGCGTGTCAAATATATCCCCTCACTCGCCTACCGCATCGCCATGGTAGCCGATGGCCGGCTGGACACGACGTTTGTCGGGCGGAATGCCCACGACTGGGATATTGCGGCAGCCGATCTTATTCTCGAGCGCGCCGGTGGCGGTCTTGTCGATCTTTCGGGGCATCCTACAACCTATAATAGAGAGAAAGTCAGCCACGAGGCGCTCTGCGCGTCGCCGGTTCCGCGTCTCCGCGAATATCTGGACTTGTTCACTCAGCTAAGAGATGGTTGACGTTTCCGTCAAAATCCCTCAGATGAGGGGCCGGAGGAGAATAGGCAGAAAGAGAATAAAAATGACGGACTCCGGCGGTAAAAAGCAGCTCCTGCACCTCGTCTTCGGTGGCGAACTCGAAAACCTCGATGGCATCCAGTTTCGTGATCTGAAGGATCTCGATATTGTCGGTATTTTCCCCGACTATGCCACGGCACTGACGGCCTGGAAAGCCAAGGCGCAGCAGACGGTCGACAATGCGCATATGCGCTATTTCATCGTCCACATGCATCGTTTGCTCGATCCGCAGGATACGATCGGGAGCAAGTGACCCGCGCAGCAAATCGGCTTGTCCTCCGCTGTCCACAGCGGGGGCCTTCGCGCATCGGTTCTCGCCCTCGTTCGACGCATTCTGAACAAATTGATCGGTCATGGCGGCCGCAACGATAATTAGGGAATTGGATTGATGTCGGTCTGCATGGATCGGAGGCCTGCTGAATGAGCTCCCGGATGGCGCGGATCGGTCTGAGCGCGTACCGTCTGGCGGGAACTGTGGCGTCGCCGGTCGTCGGCCTCTACATCACCTACCGCACGGCCAAGGGCAAGGAAGATCGTGCCCGCCGGTTGGAGCGCTTTGGCTATGCGAGCGCCAATCGGCCGCAAGGCCCGCTTGTCTGGTTTCATGCCGCAAGTGTCGGCGAAACCAACGCTGTCATTCCCCTGATCCGTGAAATTCGCCGCCGCGACATCCATGTCATCCTGACGACAGGCACCATCACCTCCGCGAGGCTTGCCGCTGAACGTCTCGGCAATGATGCGATCCATCAATATGTGCCGCTCGACCTGAAGCCCGCCGTCGGCCGCTTCCTCGATTACTGGCAGCCGGATTGCGCCATCATCGCCGAATCCGAGATCTGGCCCGCAACCGTGCTTGAACTTGGCCGTCGCCGCATTCCGCAAATCCTCGTCAATGCCCGCATGTCGGACCGCTCCTTCGCCCGCTGGCGCCGGCGCCCGTCGCTGGCCGAGGCGCTCTTCGAAAACTTGGCGCTCGTCATCGCCCAGTCTGATTTGGATGCCGAGCGCTTCCGTGATCTCGGCGCCGTGCCGGTCATCACGTCAGGCAACCTGAAGGTCGATACCGACGCACCGCCCTACGACGGCGCTGTCTTTGCCCGCTACAAAAAGCAGATCGGCGACCGCAAGACATGGGCAGCGATCTCCACTTTCGACGGCGAGGAAAACGCCGCCGGCATCGTCCATCGGGCGCTGCGTGATCGCGACAAGCAGCTGACAATTATTGTGCCGCGCCATCCCGAGCGTGCTGACGAGATCGAGGCGGTCCTCGTCAAGCAGGGGCTGAAAGTCGCCCGCCGCACACGGGACGATGTCCTGACCCCCGATATCGATATCTTCCTGGGTGATACAATCGGCGAAATGGGCCTTTATTTGCGCCTGACGGAAGTGGCCTTCGTCGGCCGCTCGCTCTTTGCCGAAGGCGGCCAGAACCCGCTCGAGCCGGCCATGCTCGGCTGCGCCATCCTGTCGGGCGGCAATGTGCAGAATTTCCGCGAGGCCTATCAGAAACTCGCCCGCAGCGGCAGCGCCCGCATGGTGCGCGACACCGAGATGCTGGCGAAGGGCGTGCATTATCTTCTGACCAATGACGAGGCGCGCGGCAAGATGATCCAGGCAGGCATCGCCACCGTGCATGAAATGCGCGGCGCGCTGAGCGCCACGTTGAAGGGGCTGGAGCCCTATATCAATCCGCTGACGGTGAAGGCGCGTTTGCTGCCGAAGGCCGTGGCGCAGGCCTGAGGAGCGGTCATGTCGGCAGAGGCGAAGATCAGGGGCATCCTCTTCGACAAGGACGGCACGCTGCTCGACTATGATGAAAGCTGGCTACCTGTAAACCGAGAGCTTGCCCGGATCGCCGCCGAAGGCGACGCAGCACTTGCCGATCATCTGCTTGCCGCATGCGGCATGGACCCCGTCACAGGCCATATCGTTCCCGACAGCCTGCTTGCGGCCGGTAACACCCACCAGATCGCGGAAGGCCTCGTTGCCGCCGGCTCGAAGGTCGATGTGATCGAACTAACGATCAAGCTCGACAATCTCTTTGCCAATGCCGCAGAATTCTCTGTGCCGGTCACCGATCTCGCAGCCTTCTTTGGCCGCCTGCACAAACGCGGCTTCAAGCTCGGCATCGCCTCGAGCGACAATGAGCGCTCGATCCGTCAAACGGCCCAGCGCTTCGGCATTTCCGACTATGTCGATTATATCGCCGGTTACGACAGCGGCTTCGGCAGCAAGCCTGAGCCGGGCATGGTGCTCGGCTTCTGTGCTGCGACGGGCCTTCAGCCGGAAGAGATCGCCATGGTCGGGGATAACAACCATGATCTCCATATGGGCAGGAACGCGAAGACCGGCCTGACGATCGCGGTTCTGACCGGCACCGGCTCGCGTGAATCGCTCTCCGCCGCCGCCGATCATGTTTTCGACGACATCACCCACATCGAAGCCCTGCTGCCGGATCTGCAACTGGCTTGAGGCGCAAAGACTTGCATTTTCATGCGTTTTGGCTTCTCAATCCGCCCGGTCGATTTTGTGAGACCTCGCCTGGGGGTGAGGGCAAGGGAAACGGGACGGCATCATGATATCCGAAGCGCCGCCTTTCTGGTGGAGGCGGGCAGGTTGGCAGGCATGGGCTCTGTCGCCCCTTTCTTTCCTTTATGGTCGTGTGGCGGGCTATCGCATGGTCCATGCGCGCCGCGCCTCGGTTCCGATTCCCGTCATCTGCGTCGGTAATTTCACAGTGGGGGGGGCGGGCAAGACGCCGACGGCAATTGCGATTGCCCGTGCCGCCAAAGCCAAGGGTCTGAAGCCAGGTTTCTTAAGCCGCGGTCACGGCGGTTCGTTGGATATCACCACCGTCGTCGATCCTGCCCATCACCGCGCAGTCGCCGTGGGCGACGAGCCGCTGTTGCTGGCGCAGGAAGCCCTGACAGTGATCTCCCGCAAGCGTGTCGATGGTGCAGTGAGGCTCGTCGAAGAAGGTGCCGATGTCATCATCATGGACGATGGTTTCCAGAGTGCGCGGCTCGCCATCGACTACGCGCTTCTGGTGATTGATGCGACGCGCGGTCTCGGCAACGGTCATATTGTCCCGGGTGGCCCGGTGCGCGCGCCGGTCAGACTGCAGTTGCGCCAAGCGACCGCGCTTCTGAAGGTCGGAGATGGCAATGCGGCTGACCGTATCGTCCGCATCGCGGCGCGCGCTGCCAAGCCTTATTTTACCGCCGCGCTGAAAGTGTCCGGCGAGAATTCTTTCGATGGCCTCAAAGTACTCGCCTTTGCCGGTATTGCCGATCCGGAAAAATTCTTCCGCACGGTTCGTTCGCTTGGAGCGAACATCGAGGTGGCGACGGCTTTCGGCGATCACGAGCATTTAAGTGAGGAAGAGATCGACGGTCTTCTCGCGGCTGCAGACCAGCAGAACCTGACGATCGTCACGACGTCGAAGGATTTCGTACGTCTCGCCGGCCATCACGGCAAGGCGGAGAAGCTTGCGGCCCGCTGCCATGTCGTCGAGGTGGAGATGGCATTCACTGATCCGCTTGCACCCAGGCTCATCATCGATCGAGCCTTCGATGCCTGCCGTGAGCGTCGGCTCAGGGAAGCGAAAAAGAAAGCTTAACGCTGGCTCGGCAGAACGCCGGCGCGCCGGTCGGCTTCGAGTGCCGAAGCGACATCGGCATAGGGTTCCTGCCGCGCTACGCTCCAGTAGCGAAGCTCATCGAGCGGGACCTGTTTGCCCGTCATTGCGCAGACGACATAGGAGCCGGGCGACAGAATTTGGAAATCGCCGTCGAGATAGCGGATCTTCGCCTCGCGGTTTCCGTGTCCTTCGAACAAATTCATGCGTTCCATCCCCGCGGTCTGTCATCCGTCTGCCATACTCCCCGACAAGTTGTTTTGCCAGCTTTTTCAGCTCCGGCCGAACAGACGCTCGATATCAGCAAGCTTCAGTTCGATATAGGTCGGACGTCCATGATTGCATTGGCCGGAGCCTGGGGTGACTTCCATTTGACGCAAAAGCGCATTCATTTCTTCCGGCCGCAGCCGTCGTCCTGATCGCACCGAGCCATGGCAGGCCATGGTTGCTGCCACATATTCGAGCTTGGCCGAAAGGCCGGAGGCCGTGTCCCATTCGGCGAGCTCATCGGCAAGCTGGCGGACGAGGCCTTGCGCGTCGACCTCGCCGAGCATGGCCGGCGTTTCGCGCACAGCAATGGCGCCCGGCCCGAAACGTTCAATCGCAAGACCGAGTTCGGAAAACTCGGCCGCATGTACCATCAGCCGGTCGCAATCCTCTTCGGGAATGTCGACGATCTCGGGGATCAGCAGTACCTGTGAGGCCAGCCGCTTGGAATGCAACGCCTGGCGCATCGCCTCGAAGACCAGCCGCTCATGAGCGGCGTGCTGATCGACGATGACAATGCCATTGTCTGTCTGCGCGATGATGTAGTTTTCATGGATCTGCGCCCTCGCGGCACCGAGCGGATAGCGCGCCACCGGTTCGGCTAAAGTGGCTGCGGCCTGCGCTTGGGATGCAGGCTCGAAAACCGGCTCCGAGCGCGCCGTCGGATGGACGAGCCCGTCGAAGGAGGCTTGCGGTCTTTCACCGAAACCGGCCGTCGACTGATACGGCCGGGAGGGAGAAGTTGTCGCCGACCATGGTGCCTGCGGCCGCTGTGGTGTCGCCTGAAAGCCAGGGCGGAAAGCGCGCAGCATGTCGCTTGCGCCAGTCGTTGCTGCCCGGCTGCCATCACGCGCGAGAGCTTCTCGAATTGCGCCGACAATTAGCCCCCTAACCAGTCCCGGATCGCGGAAGCGGACGTCGGATTTTGCCGGATGTACGTTGACGTCAACGAGCGCAGGATCGAGCGTGATGGAGAGCACCGCGACCGGATAACGGCCGGAGGGAATCGTTTCGGCATAGGCGCCGCGGATCGCCGAGAGGATGAGTTTGTCTTGCACGGGGCGGCCGTTGACGAATGCGTATTGATGAGCCGAATTGCCCCGGTTGAAGGTCGGCACGCCGGCAAAGCCGGTCAGTTGCACCTCTTCACGTTCGGCGTCCAGGGCGATGGCGTTGTCGCGAAATTCCTTGCCGAGCACCTGCGCCATGCGCGCCAGATGATCCTCGCCGGTTGCCGGAAATTCCAGCGTCGAGCGATCAGAGCCCGACAGCACGAAACGCACGCCCGGAAAGGCAATCGCCATACGCTTGACGATCTCGGTGATTGCAGCCGCTTCCGCCTTCTCCGTCTTCAGGAATTTCAGCCGTGCCGGCGTCGCGAAGAATAGGTCGCGCACCTCGACGATCGTTCCCGGATTCGCGGCTGCAGGGCGCAGATGCACGATCTTGCCGCCGGCAACAGAGATCTCGTTGCCTGCTGCGCTGTCACGCCTGCGGCTTGCGATGCTGAGCCGCGCCACCGAACCGATCGATGGCAATGCTTCGCCCCGGAAGCCGAGCGTGCGGATATCGTCAAGCGTCTCCGATATCTTCGAGGTGCAGTGGCGCTTGACCGCAAGTTCAAGATCGGCGGCATCCATGCCGGACCCGTTGTCGCTGACGCGTAGCAGCGCTTTGCCGCCGCCGGCGGTTGCGATTTCGATACGGGTCGCGCCCGCGTCGAGCGCGTTTTCGATCAGCTCTTTTGCAGCACTCGCCGGTCGTTCGATGACTTCGCCGGCGGCGATCTGGTTGATGAGCGTTTCCGAGAGCTGTCTGATGGCCATGCGCCTATTTTCGGGGATTCGCGGCCATGAGGAAAGGCTTTTCGTCGGGCTTGAAACAGATGTCGAGCCTTGTCCCCCAAATTTGGGGGGCATTACTGTTAAGCGGCTCTTAAGACAAAAACGGCATTTTATTCATATACCTCCGGAACCGCGAAAATCGGACAGATGTGGGATGTGAAGGAATGAGTGCCGGCTTCGAAAAGGCGGACACATCATCTGTGAGTGACGCGCCGCCGCCTGAGGCCGACCTTCAGACGGCGCTTTTCGACGCTGTGTGCGACAGTCTTTCTGCCGCGTTCGTCATCTATGACCGCAACGATCTTCTTATCTTCGCCAGCCGCCAGGTCATGGAATTCTTTCCGCTACCTGAGGCTGTGCTTCGGCCGGGCGCCCGGCTTCGAGACTTTCTGGGTGCGATCTACGATACCGGCATTCGCGAGAAGACTCTCGGGCGCCAGCCGGGTTCGCTCAGCCGCGAGGATTGGTTGTCCCAGCGCATCGCCTCCCACTGGCGTGAACGTTTCGAATCCGTCGAGCGCCACGGCTCCGACCGCTGGGTTCGCTTTTTGAAGCGCCGCCTGCCGAACGGCTATGGCGTAACCGTCATCTCGGATATTTCCGAGGCGCGTAAGCGCGAGGAACAGTGGCGCTATGATCTGGAGCGCGTACAACTCACCGAGGATATTCTCGACCATCTGCCGTTCCCGCTCTTCGTCAAGGATCGCAACCTTGCCTATGTCGCCGTCAACAAGGCCTTCTGCGAGAAGTACCAGACGACGGCGGACGAGGTTCTCGGCCGCAAGAGTGGTGATCTGTTTTCGCCTGACATTGCCAAGCGCTTCGAGGAAAGCGATCGCCACGTGCTTGAAACCGGTGAAATGTCGGTCTCCCGCCAGCGCCAGATCGCCCGTGATGGCACCGAACGCGACATCGTCAGCCGCAAGCACAGGATCGGCAAACCGGGGCGCTATTTCCTCGTCTCCACCATGCAGGACTTGCCGCGCGACGGAGGCGATCTCGACGAATTCAGCCAGGCCTCCAAGATCACCACTTCCAGCAACCAGACCTACCGCCGCGCTTATGTGCCGGTGCCGAACGCATCGCAGCGTCGCGAGCCGGCGGCGATGGAGGCGATCGTTCCGGAAAATTTCTCCGGCCGAAAGATTGTCGTCGTCACCTCGGATCTTGCCGCCGAAACTGCCGCGCTGCGCACGCTCGCAAAATACGGCTTCGAATCCTGCTCGGTCCGCGGCGAGGATGAGGAAGAACGTTTCCTCGAGATTGCCAGCTCCTCCGGCATCTCGCTCGATCTTCTGATCATCGATAATCAGATGGGCATGCGCTGCCTGGAACTCGCCGAACAATATGGTATTCCTGCCCTCGTCATGGATGGCTTCCAGATTGCCAATGAGTTGACCTTCCAGATCGCCCGCCACTTCAACCGCAGCGGATGCGGCGGCGGCACCGAAGGCGACTGGGAAATTACCACAACTGAAGAAACCGCAGGCCTTCAGGTTCTCGTTGCCGAGGACAACGAAATCAACCAGATCGTCTTCACACAGATCCTCGAAGGTCTCGGTTACCGCCATCGGATCGCAGCGACTGGTGAAGAGGTCGTTCGTCTCTGGGCCGAACATCGGCCGCAGATTGTATTGATGGATATTTCGCTTCCGGTTTTCAACGGCTTTGAAGCCTCACGCCTCATTCGCCAGATGGAAGAGGGACAGGGTGCCCGGACCCCGATCATCGGCGTACTGACACAGGCTTTCGAGCGCGATCGTGCGGAATGCGCCAAGGCCGGCATGGATGATGTCGTCATGAAGCCGGTCAGCCCCGACATGCTGGAAACGATATTTCAGAAGCACCTGGTGGATGAGCCGATGAAGGCTCAATCTCTATAAAGGACGCGTCCCCCAGATCTTGGGAGTGCTTCAGGTTGTAGCCCCCTCGATTTACTATCGAATTGTTAAGATTTGGCCGTCATTCTTCGCCGGTGCGGAGGAAAAATCTTGGGTTTGGAGTGATGGTTTCGCCGGAAATACCATTCATGACTGTGAGTCAGAACGAGCTCCAGGCGATGGCCTATACCGATCCGCTGACCGGATTGGGAAACCGCAATCGTCTGCGCGACAAGGTGATGCAGATTTCAGCCGAGCGGGCCAGCGACCCGGCGCCCTTCACCATCGGTATCGCCAATCTCGACAGTTTCAAACCCATCAACGATCTTTTCGGCTCCGCTGCCGGCGATGAAATCCTGTGTCAGGTCGCCCATCGCCTGAAAGCCTGCATTCCAGATGGTGCATTGGTGACCCGTCATGACGGCGACGAGTTTGCTTTCGTCCTGCCGCTGATCTTCGAGCGCGCCAGCGCCGAGAAGTTCGGCCAGATGATCCGTGAGGTCCTGTCGGCTCCGTACGATCTCGGCGACCGCAACGTGCGTCTCTCCGCCTCGTTCGGCTTTGCGATCCATCCCTTTGCAGGCGAGGACTGCGACGAGCTTTTGAAGAGCGCCGAAACCGCGCTCTATCGTTCCAAGCGCCGCGGCCGCGGGCAGATCACCGTCTATTCGCGCGAGATCGCGCAGGAGATGAAACGGGCGACCCAGCTCGAACAGGCGCTTCGAAACGCCATCATTTCCGACGCAATCGACGTGCATTTCCAGCCGATCGTCTCGCTCGCCAATAATCAGGTAGTGGGCTTCGAAGCACTTGCCCGCTGGAGCGATCCCGATCTCGGCTTCGTCTCGCCCGGCGTCTTCGTGCCGCTTGCCGAAGAGCGCGGCTTTATCGATGCGCTGTCGGAGGCGTTGCTGCGCAAGGCTGCGGAAGCGGCGCTCTCCTGGCCGCGCGAACTCTTCTTGTCCTTCAACCTCTCTTCGGCCCAACTCATGGATCCGGGTACGAGCAATTCCATCCTTTCGATCCTTGGCCGCGTCGGCTTCGACCCGCATCGGCTTGAGCTTGAGATCACCGAGACGGCTGTCATGAGTTCCGCCGATACGGCCCACCGGATCCTTGCCGATCTGCGAGCGGCGGGCGTGCGCATCTCGTTGGATGATTTCGGCACCGGCCAGTCGAGCCTCGGGCGCCTGCGCGATTTCATCTTCGACAAGATCAAGATCGACCGGGCCTTCGTCTCACGCATTAATTCCGACCGCGCCTCCGAGCACATAATCAAGGCGATCCTTGCCATGTGCGAAGGCCTCGAACTGGAGGTCGTGGCCGAAGGCATTGAAGATTATTCGGAAGCGGTCAAGCTGCGCATGCTCGGCTGCGGCATGGGACAGGGCTATCACTTCGGTCGGCCGGCCGATGGCATCGCCACGCTGCGCTTCCTGCACGAGAACTATTACTGCGATACAAGCGCAGCGGAACGCGCCAGCGCATAATGCATGCAGCTCAAACTGTGCAGCGATTTCGCGATTACGACTTGCGCAACAAGGCAAAAAGCGATGGCGCCCCATGGGACGCCATCGCCGACGCTCTACTCTCCGTACGGATTACTTGTTGGTCGTCGAGCCTGTCGCCGTATTGTCCGTCGGCAAAGCCGTACCGGTTGCTGCTGGAGCCCTTTCAGCCGACTGCATAGCCAGCGTCTTGAATTCCGGAGCAGCCTTCAGCGATTCCGCGGTTTCCGTGGTCGTAAGCTTGACGGTGCCGTCCTGCGTGTTCTGGGCGACGGTGATCTTCTGCATCGGAACGGCGACGTTCTTTTCGCCAATGCCTAGGAAGCCGCCGACACCAATGATAGCCGCTACGAGACCGCCATCCTTCTTCATGATGAGGTCGTTGACTTCGCCGATGCTCTCATTGTTGCCGTTATAGACCGACTGGCCGATATAGGTGTTAGCGCTGATCTGGTCCGGGGCCTGCTGTGTAAGATAGCTGTCGCTAGCTGCCTGAGCCGTATCGGTGGTCGGTGCCGGCGCAGGAGCCTGTGCGGCATCACCTGCAGGAGCCATCGGCTTGGCCGGTGCGGGGGATGCAGGATCGGCGGGTGCAGACTGGGTGGGGGCGGCAGGATTCGCAGGTTGCTGAGCTGTCTGCGAAAATGCCGTCGGTGCGAAAGCCGTGGCAAACAGTGCGCCAGCGGCAACAGTCGTCAGGAGTTTGCGTGTCATTTCGTACCTACCTTCGTTCCTTGAGTGATCCCTGGCCTGGCAGCGCCTATTTTCAGGCATTCCTGTCGTGCCGGTTCAAAAATGAAATGGCCGATTTGCTTATTGGTTCCGGACGAAGACACGGAAAATTTTACGGTTTTCACGGAGCCTTGATCGAAAGGCGGCCCGAAATGCAAAAAGGCGCCCTGCAACGGAGCGCCTTTGTACATGCGGGTTTCGACGTTCAGATCACATAGGCAGGATCGAAAACACCCTTTACGGTGATGCCGAGTTCAAGTAGCGCGCCTGCGCTCGGCTGAGCGGAGCGGGCATCCTCGTCCAGCCCTTCCCAAGCCGTCGTCACCACCAGCCGGTCGGCATTGGCTCCAATAAAGGCCGGGCAAGAAGGCTGTGCGGCCGGCACCTTGTAGCGGGCGATGCGCAGGCCGTCCGGGCTGTAGCGGTCGACGACGCCGGCGCCCCAGCGGGCATTCCAGATATAACCATCGGCATCGCAGACCGAACCGTCCAGCCCGCCGGGTTCGTCCATGCTGTCGACCATCACGATTGGTTCGCCCGAGGGAAGGCCGGTCTGCGGATCGACCATGACCCGCATCAGGCGGCTGATGCGGGTATCGGTGAAATAGCCGATCGTGCCGTCGGGCGAAAAGCAGATGGAGTTCGGAATGCTGATGCCGCCGAAGATTTTCGTCACCTTGCCGGCAGCCACGTGGTAGATCGCGCCCGCCTGCTGTTCGGCGCGCTTGCTCATGGTGCTGATCCACAACGCGCCCGAGGGATGCGTGCGCCCGTCGTTGGAGCGGTTCTCCGGCTTGTCGTTTTCCAGCGCTGCATAAAAGGTCAGGCTGCCGCTCGCGATGTCACGCACGAAAAGCCCTTCTTCGGTCGCCAGCAACTGCCGGCTGGAATCTATCCTGGCAAGCACGCTCGCCATGACAGGCAACGGATGCACTTTCTTTTCGTCCGTCGAAAGATTGAGCTCGTGAAGTTCCTTGCCGAGAATGTTGAACCACCAGACCGAATTGGAAACGGGATCGTAAGTGGGGCCCTCACCCAGAACCGAATTGGTGTTGCAAAGTGTTTTGCCCTCGAATTCATAAATATCAGTCATATGCCTATGCTCCTATGGCTGCATCATAGGCTAAGATGGTTGCCTTGGCGCGCTCGGCAACCTCTGCGGCGGTCATTCCCGGCTTGTAAATGCTGGTGCCGAGACCGAAGGCCAAAATGCCCGCTCTGGTATAATCGGAAAAGTTCTTGTCCGACACGCCGCCGACGGCCGCAATCACCAATTCCTGCGGCAGGACAGCGCGGATTGCGGTGATGCCTGACGGCCCCAGAACGCTCGCGGGGAAGAACTTGAGGCCGGTCGCACCCGCGCGCGCTGCCTGCAGCGCTTCAGTAGGCGTAAAGACCCCGGGCATGGTCACCATGCCGTAGTCGTGGGCGCGGATGATGACCTCGGCCTCGACATTCGGTGTCACCAAGAGCTTGCCGCCAGCCGCATACAGGCTGTCGACGGCTTCCGTGGTCAGTACCGTGCCGGCTCCGATCAACACATTTGCGGGCGCCATCTTGGCGGCGATCTCTATCGACTTGAAGGGCTCCGGCGAGTTGAGCGGGATCTCAATCGCCGTCAGGCCATTTTCGATCAGCGCGCCGACCACGGCTTCGGTTTCCTCGGGCTTGATGCCGCGCAGGATGGCAATCAGCGGACGCTTCATATCGGGGAAGGGGACACGGTTCATGGGAAATATCTTTCTCAGTTCGGCCAGATGGCTCAACTTGGCCAGATGGCTTGGGCAGCAGCCGAAAGCCCACCGCGGACGGCGGCATCGGCATCGATGGCGGTGAAGGAAAGGGAGAGCGTGCGGAAAGCCTGCTCGTAAAGCGCCTGCAGGCGTCCGGAAGCGACGAGGGTAATGGCCGTATCGTTTCCGGCATCCTGCAGCGCGCCGGCAATTTCAAGGCCGATCAGAGTGCCGGAGAGCTTGGCTTGAGCAGCGGCAGCCGAAATACCGTGCAGAAGCTGGCCGGAGCGGGCGGTGAAAATCATGTTCGACGCAAGTGCTGGCCGCTTGAAGGCGGCTGCAACCGCCGCTTCGAAGGCCGCTGCATCGGTCGGCTGGTCCTCGGCGCCGGCAACGGCGTGCATGAGGATCGTGTGTTTGGTGATGGCGTCGAAAAGTTCGCCGGTCATGAACGTGGAGAAACCGATGACCTTGCCGTCCCTGACATGCACCCATTTGGAATGCGTACCCGGCATGCAAACGGCCTGCATTCCCCTGCTGTCTGGCCCGAGTGCCCCGAGAAGCTGCGTTTCTTCACCGCGCATGACATCGGGCGTCTCAGCATCGCGCTGCGCAAGGCCTGGCAGAATGCGCACGTCGCGGCTTTCGCCAGGCACGGAAACCGCGCCTGATAGAATCGAGGAAAGCGAAGCCGGCACGTCGATATAACCCGCCTCCACCCAGCCTTGCCGCGCGCCTGCCATGCCGCAGATGATAACAGGCAGGTTATCAGGCGCTTCGACGGCTGCTAGATGTTCTGCAAGAACCTGAGAAAAGCCGGTTTTGGCGGCAGTCGTCATGCCTTCGCCGCTGCGGCGCTCGGCAAGAACGGAGCCACCGGCATCGATAAGCCAGAGCCGGAAGCTGCTGGTGCCCCAGTCCACCGCGACATAAGCGGGATTTGCCATTAGAGAACGCCTCCATCGACGATAAGGGACTGCGCGGTCATGCCGGCCGCGCAGTCGGATGCAAGAAACAGAGCCGGACCGACGATCGCGTCCGGCTTCAATGGGGTCTTCAGGCATTGCTCCTGCACGGAGCGGGCAATGCTTTCCTCCGTCAGCCATAGCTTCATCTGCCGCTCGGTCACCACCATGCCCGGCAGAATGCAGTTGACGCGGATATTCTCGGGACCAAGTCTTCCGGCCATGCTCTTTGTCAGGCCGACGACTGCCGCCTTGGCGGCGGCATAGGCAGGAAAGACGCCCATGTTCAGCTTGAAGGAAATCGACGACATGTTGATGATCGCTCCGCCGCCGGCTGACCGCATCGAAGGGGCAACCGCCTGCGAGGTGAAGAAGACATGGCGCAGGTTGATTGCCTGATTGTTGTCCCAATAATCCTCGGTCACGTCGTCGAATTCGTGCCGGTCGTCCCAGGCGGCATTGTTGACGAGCACCCGGATCGGCCCGGACCTTTCGACAACCTCGCTCACAGTCCGCCTGATGGCGTCGATATCGCGGAGGTCCGTGTGGTGGAAGCTGACCGGATACGCAGTCTCTCCGGAAAGCCGTCCTGCCAGTTCCCGGCTTTCTGCCTCGGCGATGTCGAGGAAGGAAACCTTTGCACCCTGCCTTGCGAAACCCTCGACGAGGGCAGCGCCGATGCCCGAACCGCCGCCGGTCACCAGCACCGTGCGATCCCTGAATTCGGGGAATTGTGCGGTCACAGCACTCATCGTCTTTCCTCCCGGCATATGATTATTCCATTATTTGGAACGTTATTTGACTATATGGAATTATTCGATTAGCCTGCCTTTTGTGTCAAGAGTGGGAAAGGCGATGAACTCCAGCGGCGACAGCATGGCGCAGGCGGATGACGAGAGCCTGTTGCGTGAAACCGGCGCTTCGCGTGATACTAGCACATCGCGTGATACTGGCACGCTCGGCAAGCTGGTGATGCTGCTTGATCTCGTCACTCATGCCGACGTTCCCTTGCGCTTTACCGATATTCTCGCTTTAGCCAACCAGCCGCGCGGCACCCTGCACCGGCAGCTCGGCCATCTGGTGGCGGAAGGACTCCTCGAACTTGACGCCGAAGGCCGTTACGCGCCAGGCCTCCGGCTCCTCGATTTCGCCTCGAGAAGTTGGGCGCGCAACGAATTCCGCCTGATTGCCGCTCCGCATCTGGCCTCTCTTCATCGAGAGACGGGTGAGACCGTCCATCTCGGCGTGCTGCGCGGCTCCTCCATCATTTATCTCGACAAGGTCGAAGGACACCAGCCGGTGCGCATGTATTCACAGATCGGCAATGCCTCACCCTGCTATTGCACCGGTGTCGGCAAGGCCGCACTCTCGGTGCTGTCGCCCGTTAAACTCAATGAGCTGCTCTCCGCCCTGCATTTCAACCGCTTCACCCCAGCGACGCATGTGAAAGCAGAAAGCCTGCTGGCGGAGATTGGCGAAATTGCCACGGCCGGCCATGCTTTCGATCGCGAGGAGCACGAGGCTGGTATTTGCTGTGTCGCCGCCCCCATCTGGTCGGACGATCGTTCCTTCATCGGCGGGGTCTCCGTCACCGGTCCCGCTTACCGGCTGTCGATGGAACTTCTTCAGGAATGGACCATTCCTGTCCAGGTGACGGCCCGGAAAATCATGGACGAAATGCGCGTCCGTCTCGGGCCAAGGCGTTGAAGCCGATTTGACCGTCTCAACCGCTGGACGTGGTATACATAGCATGCTTATAATGAGTGCATTATTGAGATTTGACGGCGAATCACGCCAACTGGGGTCGTCCGCGAAATCATCGACAATTCACCGGCCGAACGCGCTGCACGCCGAGGCTGAATACTATTGATCTGACGGGCGTCGTGTAACCCACCCTGTACTGACCGTTTTTCCACGCAGGCTGCCAGCGGTTTACCAAAGCCCGGTTCGAAGGCGAAAAAATCTGATGGCAAGCTTACCGCAAACTTCGGTGGAAGACGCCTACGTCCACGAGGTCGCCGGTCTAAAGACGCAGTTCGACATTTTCCGCTTCATGAAGCGGGTGACGGAGGCCTATCGCAGCCGGGCATTCATGGTTTTGAACCTGCCGCCGGTTACCTCCTTCGATCTTCAGGGCAACACGATCATTACCAGCTGGCCCGCTGAACTCCTGTCCATCTACGATCAGGAAGGACTGATGGTGAACAGTCCGGTCCTGCGGCGGCTGCGCACGTCGACTTTGCCTTTCTTCTACGATACGTCGCGCACCAACTGGCCGCGCGACGACGGCAAGACAGGTGTCGTTGCAGCCCTTTTCGAACGCTTCAAGATGATGCGCTGCGCCTATTTTCCGACCCATGAACCGTCGGGGACGCGCGGTGCAGTCTCCTTTGCCGGTGATCGCGAGCCCTTCACTCCGGCGGAGATGCGGGAACTCAGCTACATCGCGATCCATGTCTTCGATCGGCTGGCCGAAATCCGTAACCTCGATACGCGCATGACCGATACATTGACGGACCGTGAGATCGATTGCCTCAATTGGACTGCCGCTGGCAAGACCAGTGCGGAAATCGCGGAAATCCTCGATCTCTCCGAACACACGGTCAATCACTACCTGAACCGCGCAACAAAGAAGTTGGATACAGTCAATCGCACGCAGGCCGTCGCCAAGGCACTGCGCATTGGCCTCATCAACTAAGGCCCCGATTTCAGCAGGCCTGCGGCCTAAAATTACGTCAGTTGCTGTTTGGCTGCTCAATATCTGAGCGTCGATTGCTTGATGGGCCGCTAGAACTGACGATTGCCATCCTTTTCCCGCGATTTTCGCAGTTGGC
Organism: Rhizobium sp. BK377; assembly: GCF_014193935.1. Classification (NCBI taxonomy): domain Bacteria; kingdom Pseudomonadati; phylum Pseudomonadota; class Alphaproteobacteria; order Hyphomicrobiales; family Rhizobiaceae; genus Rhizobium; species Rhizobium sp. BK377. Next base: position 970,820 of record NZ_JACIAC010000001.1, on the reverse strand, counting down.
ACGCTTCCTGCTTCGTTATCGACAGAGGTCCAGAGGGGACTTTGAAAACAGCGCCAGATCTATGGCGCGACCGACACGCCGCCGTCTGATATCGCTGCCGCTTTTCTCCCGGCGTTCCGATATCGGCGGCGGTTGTTGCGTTTGCCACGCCTTTTGCCCTGTTCCGAGACCGGACGATTTCTTTCTACTTTTTTAGCCTTTTTTGCTTCCTCTACGTTGCTCCGAATTGCGCCAATTCTCGACGGAGAGAAATGTGCTGCCTTCCTTTGACGCGAGGTGTGCCTGCTGCCCGATTTTATTTGGCGAACCTGCCGGCCTCCACTATTTACTGATGACGAAAAAGCAGTGAGGGTGGAATGACCGAGGTCACCAAGGAACAGGTACTGGAAACGCTGAAGACCGTGCGAGGCCCGGATCTGGAGCACAACATCGTCGAACTCGGCATGGTTTCCGATGTCTTCATTTCCGATGGCAAGGTCTATTTCTCCATCACCGTGCCGGCCGAACGCGCCAAGGAGCTGGAGCCGTTGCGGCTCGCTGCCGAGCGCGTCATCAAGGAGATGCCGGGCGTCAAAGGCGCGCTTGTGGCACTGACGGCAGATAAGAAGGCCGCCGCCAATGCGCCCGCAACGCGCCCCGGCCCACAGGCTGACCACAGCCGTCACGGCCACTCCCATGCCCCGCAGCTGCCGCCTCGCACCGCCAGGATCGGCGTTCCCGGTATTGGCGCCATCATCGCCGTCGCGTCGGGCAAGGGGGGCGTCGGCAAGTCGACGACTGCGGTCAACCTGGCACTCGGTCTGCAGGCAAATGGTCTTCGCGTCGGTATTCTCGATGCCGATATCTACGGCCCCTCCATGCCGCGCCTCTTAAAGATTTCCGGTCGCCCGACGCAGATCGACGGCCGCATCATCAATCCGATGGAGAATTACGGTCTCAAGGTCATGTCCATGGGTTTCCTCGTCGATGAGGAAACCGCGATGATCTGGCGCGGACCGATGGTTCAGTCTGCGCTGTTGCAGATGCTGCGTGAGGTCGCCTGGGGCGAGCTCGACGTTCTCGTCGTCGACATGCCGCCCGGCACTGGCGACGCCCAGCTCACCATGGCTCAGCAAGTGCCGCTCGCCGGCGCCGTGATCGTCTCCACGCCGCAGGATCTGGCGCTGATCGATGCCCGCAAGGGCCTCAACATGTTCCGCAAGGTCGAAGTACCGGTTCTCGGCATCGTCGAGAACATGAGCTATTTCGTCGCGCCCGATACCGGCACGCGCTACGACATTTTCGGCCACGGCGGCGCGCGCAAGGAAGCCGAGCGCATCGGTGTGCCCTTCCTCGGCGAAGTGCCGCTGACCATGAACATCCGCGAGACTTCGGATGCCGGGACGCCGCTCGTCGCCTCCGATCCAAATGGCATCGTCGCCGGAATCTACCGTGCCATTGCTGCCAAGGTCTGGGAACAGGTCGGCGAAAGGCCACAGCGCGCTGCACCTGCAATCGTCTTCGAGTAGGGCGAATCACGCGCCGCTCACCACGAATTGTGGAGGAAATGAGATGAAAAGGCGCAGTTCGGGTAAGATGTCTTGATTATTTTCCGGCTTTGCTTCATATGCCCGCCGGCGTCATGATGGCGCGTCTGCAAATGCTCTGTGATGCCGCCTGTCGATGAAGGTTCCGCCCTCTCTGCATATTCGGAGTTGACTTGTCGATCGAAGGATTGGTGACTGCGATGCAGTGGAGCAACCCGGCCGGTAAGGCCGACATGGCCGGAGTTTTATGAACCTGCTTTATCCGCTTCCGTTACGATCGATGACGAGTGTGCCCTGGCTTGACTGCACTCGCGGGGGCGTGGAAGGGCTTTCGATGAAAAGGGCTAAGACGGTTGGGCGCGGGAGATGCGGGCTGTGATCACCGCATATTGTTCCAACTGCAAGTCGGTCGAGATCCGTGATCTTGCCAATCCTCCTGAGTTTCCGGCGGATGTGGTATGGGTCGACATGGTCGAACCGACTCGCGAGGAGGAGCTGCATGTCGAAAAGATCCTTGGCATCGAAGTGCCAACCCGTGACGATCTCAGGGCAATTGAGCCGTCAGCTCGCCTCTATGTCGAAAATAACGCAGTATACATGACCGCTTCGCTGATATGGAAAGCGGAAACGGAAGCGCCGACCCTGACGGATGTCGCCTTCATCCTCGCCGGCGACAAGCTGGTGACCATCCGCTATGCCCATCCGAAATCCTTCGCACTCTTCATCGCCGCTCTGCACCGCATACCGGAACAGTGGCGCAGCGGCGCCGCTTTGCTCGCCAAGCTCTTGGAAACGATCGTCGATCGGACCGCCGAGGTTCTGGAGATGTCGATCTCCCGCCTGGACATCCTCTCTGTGCATGTGTTCGGTGACCGTGCCAAGAAGGTGCGCAAGCCATCGAACTATCTGGAAGAGAAGCTGAAGGACATTGCCGGCCATCATCGCATGATCAGCAAACTGCGCGACAGTCTCGGTTCGCTCTCGCGCCTTCTCACTTTCTTCTATACGATTCCGGTCGTGCAGCACGATCAGGAAACCAAAGAGCTCTGCCGAACGATCTCGCGCGATATCCAGTCCCTTTCGGAACATGCGTCCTTCGTCGCCGGCAACATCACCTTCCTGCTCGACGCTTCGCTCGGCCTCATCAACATCGAGCAGAATGCCATCATCAAGATTTTTTCGATTGCTTCGGTCGTGTTCTTGCCGCCGACGCTGGTCGCCTCCATTTATGGCATGAATTTCGAATTCATGCCGGAGTTGCACCTGACCGCGGGTTATCCCTATTCGCTCGGTCTCATGGTGATCTCCGCCGTCATTCCCTTCTTCTTTTTCCGCTGGAAAGGCTGGCTCTGAGGAGCCTGTGATTGCTTCATGTCTGAAGAAAGCCATTCTCACGAACGTCACCTTGGGCCGCGCAAGCTCTTCTATCTTGCGTTGGGTTCGGTAGGCGTCGTTTACGGAGATATCGGCACGAGCCCGCTTTATGCGTTCCGCGAAGCGCTGAAGCCGGTTGCCCATGACGGTCTCACCCGTTTCGAGGTCATTAGCCTGATTTCCCTGATGATCTGGGCGCTGACCATCATCGTCACCATCAAATACGTGCTTTTCCTGCTGCGCGCCGACAACGACGGCGAAGGCGGCACGCTGTCGCTGCTGGCCCTCCTGATGAAGACCGCCAACGGCCACACTGCGCTCTTGATGCTGCTCGGGCTGATGGGGGCAGCGCTCTTCCTGGGAGATGCCATGATCACCCCGGCGCTCTCGGTTCTCTCAGCCGTCGAAGGCCTGAAGCTCGTCACGCCGCAGCTATCGGATTATATCGTACCCATATCGGTGGCGATCCTGGCATTGCTCTTTGTCGTGCAGTCGCATGGAACGGGCGCGGTCGCCCGCTTCTTCGGTCCTATCACGGCGCTCTGGTTCCTCGTCATGGCCGCCGCCGGCATTGTGCACATTTCGGATGATTACGGCATCCTCGCCGCCTTCAACCCCTATTATGCCATCAGCTTCCTGCTGCACGAGGGCTTCTACGGCGTAGTCGTTCTCGGCGCAGTCTTCCTGACCGTCACCGGCGCGGAAGCGCTCTATGCGGATCTCGGCCATTTCGGTCGGCGTCCGATCCAGTGGGCATGGTTTGTGCTTGTCTTTCCGTCGCTGACGCTGAACTATCTGGGGCAGGGGGCGCTCGTTCTCGGCAATCCGATGACGATGTCCGATCCCTTCTACCTCATGTATCCGCAATGGGCGCTCTTGCCGGTCGTCATTCTCGCAACCGCCGCCACCATCATCGCAAGCCAGGCCGTCATAACAGGCGCCTTCTCGCTCGTGCGCCAGGGGATCAACCTCGGCTTCCTGCCGCGCATGGAAATCCTCTTCACATCCGAGACCAATACCGGGCAGATCTTCGTGCCGTCGGTCAATGCGGTACTGTTTTTCGGCGTTATCTTCCTCGTGCTCGGGTTCAAGACCTCGGATGCGCTGGCCACCGCCTACGGCATCTCCGTCACCGGCGCGATGGTGGTCACCTCGATCATGGCCTTTGAATTCGTCCGTGCCCGCTGGAACTGGTCGCTTCCGGTTGCCATTATCGCACTCGCGCCGCTGGTTGTTCTCGAACTGATCTTCCTCGGCGCCAACCTCTTGAAGATTCACGACGGCGGTTACATCCCGATCATGATCGCAACGGCTTTCACCGTCATCATGTGGACCTGGCGTCGCGGCACGGCGATCCTGACGGAAAAGACCCGTCACACCGATATTCCGCTCGCGTCCTTCGTCAGCTCCATCGAGCGCAAGAGCGAGCATTCGCCGGCCCATGTTCCAGGCACTGCGATCTTCCTGACCAGCGATCCGGATTCCGCACCCGCCGCACTGCTGCACAATCTCAAGCACAATCATGTGCTTCATGATCGCAACGTCATCCTGACGATCCGCACGGTCAACAAGCCGCGCGTCTCGCCGCAGGAGCGCTATAAAGTCGAGCAAATATCGGAACGCTTCTCGCGCGTGGAACTGCTCTTCGGCTTCATGGAATCGCAGAATGTCTCGCAGGCGCTGGCGGCACTGCGCAAGACCGGCCTGAAGTTCGACATTATGACGACGTCCTTCTATCTCGGTCGCCGCAAGCTGGTACCCGACGCCAAGTCCGGTATGCCCTATTGGCAGGACCGCCTCTACATCGCGCTCGCCAACGCTGCCGCCAATCCGTCGGACTACTTCCGCCTGCCGGCGAACCGCGTTGTGGAACTGGGCTCGCACGTCATCATCTGACGGGAAAGAAGGAGAGGGCGCCATATCGTCCTCTCCAATTTCTGTGCCGAGCACGGAATGAGACGATGCAACTCGTGAGAATGTCAGCCTCATTGGAACATACTGAAATCCTCATGGGCATAATCCGGAACAGGTCGTTAACCAGCTATCAAGGTTAATGCGAGATTTTCTTGGGACTGTTCCTGCGTCCCATGCTCGGAGTCCGCGTTGCGTCGAAATGGCCGTTCCCGCAGCAAGCTGCGTCTCTTGCCCCAGAATTGGATCTCTCCTGCGATCTTCGGCGTGGCCGGCTGGCTGATCTTTCCGAGCGTCGCTTCCCACGCCGATCTTGCCACCATGCTCGCCGGTCTCGACAACGATGGCGAAAGCTGGCGCATGGTTCTGACCAATTCGCCCGCAGGCTCCATCCATCAAGCGGAACTCGCCTTTGCCGATCCCGCTGCCACCGGCTCGATCGCTGCCGGTGCCGGCATGGTGCTGCCCGACGGCCGTAAGGTTGCCTTCGTCTCCGGTGAGAAGGGCAATGAGAGTAGCCCGGACGAGGATCGCGTCAATCGCGATGCCAAGAAAGGCCGCGTCGTCGCCGTCGAAAAGGTGCAGCCGCCAAAAGATTTCTCCGCCGGTTCGATCCTTGAACGCACCAGACTTCTCTTCCGCCCGGTCTTCGATCTCAAGGATAAGTCTGCCTTCGTGAAGCCGACAATCAAGGGCAAGGAGATCGAGATTGCCACGGCCTTCTACAAGACGCAGCCGACGCCACAGCAGGACAATGCTGTACCGGCAATGCTGGCAAGCCTCGTGACCAGCAATAAGGCGGATGTATTGGCGACGGCCTATGCGGCGGCAGCACCGGATTATTCCCGCCAGTCGCCTTTCGATTCGATCCTGACCGACAAGGATGAAGGTCGCTTCGTGCCGCAGATAGGCCCGAAGGATCATGCCTGGGCTGCTAGCATCCTCCCGCCCAGTGTCTTTTCCGCAAGCGAGCAGCAATGCCTTGCTTCAGGGATCTATTTCGAAGCGCGCGGCGAATCCGTGAAGGGGCAGGCGGCCGTCGCGCAGGTCATCCTCAACCGCGTCCGCAACCCAGCCTATCCGAAGACCATCTGCGGGGTCGTCTATCAGAACGAAGACTGGCGCAACCGCTGCCAGTTTTCCTTCGCCTGCGACAGCATCAAGGACCGTGTGAACTCGCAATATCACTGGCGCGTCGCCCGCGACGTCGCCCTAGCCGTAACCGCCGGCAAGATCTGGCTGCCGCAAGTGGGGTCGTCCACGCATTACCACGCGGTCTACGTCCGGCCGAATTGGGCGAGGACCATGGAAAAAGTCGGCCGCATCGGCATGCATGTCTTCTACCGCACCTATGGCGGCGGCTGGAGCTAATTTCGCGCAAAAGCGTGCGGTGGTTTTGCGATAACGATATGCGTGAAGCAAAAGCCTGAAGCGTGGCAAGCGAATCCGAAGGATCGCGACACGCTTTAAGCAAAAGGGCACTGATTGCCGATTTTTTGCCGCCCGGCGTTGTTCGAAGACGGATTCTGTCGATGAAATCGGGCGCGAGGGGGCAAGGTCCGCTTAAATATTTGATTTTGTGAGATTATTTTATGGCTGGACACAAGCTCGCTACGCCTTGACTATACTAATCCCTAAAACTATGTTGCGCGCGACTTCAGAACGGGCCGGAAGGTTCTTTAACCTTCGCGTCCGTGGTTCGGAAAACCGGGGTAGCGGGATTGCGGGCGACGGGAGCGGAGGAGAGCACGATGGCGGATGACCGCGAAGAAAGTCTTGAACAGCGCCGTCGGCAGCTGGAAGCGGAACTTGCCTCCAAGCGTGTCGATGACAGGAAGGAAGAAGCGCGGGAGGCCAGCGCCGAGCAGAGCCGTAAAGGTTATGCCCAGGCGATGAAGCTTTCGAGCGAATTCATTTCTGCCATCGTTGTCGGTGCTGTACTCGGCTGGCTCTTCGACCATTTTGTTGGCACGACGCCTTGGGGGTTGATTGTTCTTCTGCTTCTTGGATTCTGTGCCGGCGTTTTGAATGTTTTGCGCGCTGCGGGGAAGGTTGCCCAACCCCTGGATCGCCAAAACGCTGATAAATAGGGCCGCCCGGCCCAGTGCAATTTCCGCTTCCCGGCGGGCCAAAGAGAGAGAGCAACCGGTGTCAAACGATCCGACTCATCAGTTCCAGATCTTCAAGATTGTGCCGATCGAGATCGGCGGGATTGATTTCTCGTTCACCAATGCATCGCTCTTCATGGTGGCTTCGGCTGCCGTCGCTGCTGGCTTCCTTTATTTCTCGACCACGACCCGCGCTATCGTTCCTGGCCGTTCGCAGTCGCTTGCCGAAATGTCCTACGAGTTCATTGCCGGAATGCTGAAGGAAGGCGCGGGCACCAAGGGAATGAAGTTTTTCCCGCTGGTCTTCTCACTCTTCATGTTCGTGCTGACGGCAAATCTGCTCGGCATGTTCCCGTATTTCTTCACGATCACCAGCCAGATCATCGTCACCTTCGCGCTCGCGATCCTCGTCATCGGCACGGTTCTCGTCTACGGCTTCTATAAGCACGGCTTCCACTTCTTTAATGTCTTCGTGCCCTCGGGCGTGCCGGGCATTCTGTTGCCGCTGGTCGTCGCGATCGAAATCATTTCCTTCCTGTCCCGGCCGATTTCATTGTCGGTTCGTCTTTTCGCAAACATGCTCGCCGGTCACATTACGCTGAAGGTGTTCGCAGGCTTCGTCGCCTCGCTTGGAGCCCTCGGTGCAGTCGGTGTCGGCGGAGCCGTTCTTCCTCTCATCATGACCGTCGCCCTGACCGGTCTCGAGTTCCTCGTTGCCTTCCTTCAGGCTTACGTCTTTGCGGTGCTGACTTGCATGTACCTCAATGACGCGATCCATCCAGGCGGGCACTAAGGATAACGACATCGACGTCAAAGGGCGTCAGTCATTCGCCGCAACAACCATTTAAAGGAGTTCAACATGGACGCGGAAGCAGCAAAGTTCATCGGTGCAGGTCTGGCTTGCTTTGGTATGGCCGGTACGGCTCTCGGCCTCGGCAACATCTTCGGCAGCTACCTCTCCGGCGCTCTGCGCAATCCGTCTGCCGCTGACAGCCAGTTCGGCCGTCTGGTATTCGGTTTTGCCGTTACGGAAGCTCTGGGCATCTTCTCGCTGCTCGTCGCTCTTCTCCTCCTCTTCGCCGTCTAATTTCGGTGGGATTGATGGATCACGGCCTGCGAACAGCGAGCCGTGATCCTTTGCATTTGTACACCTGGAGGTGAGCATGTTTTTTGTGACCCCGGCCTACGCTGAAGAGGTCCCGGCGGGAACCGCGACGGATGCGCATGCCGCTCCGGCTGCCGGCGAGGTCCATACCGAGACCGGCGTCGCCGAAGGCGAGCACGCGCGTGGGCCTTTCCCGCCCTTCGATTCGTCGACCTATGCATCCCAGCTCCTCTGGCTGGCGATTACGTTCGTCATTTTCTACCTGCTCATGCAAAAGGTCATCGCACCGCGCATCGGCGCCATCCTTGAGCAGCGTCACAACCGCATCTCGCAGGATGTCGAAGAAGCCGGCCGCCTGAAGGCGGAAGCCGATGCTGCCGTCGCAACCTATGAAGGCGAACTTGCCGCTGCCCGCGCTAAGGCAAACTCGATCGGTACTGCAGCTCGTGACGCCGCCAAGGTTAAGGCCGAGGGTGATCGTCGCACGGTCGAGGCTAGCCTGACCGAAAAGCTGAAGGCTGCCGAGGCCCGTATCGCTGATGTGAAGGCAAAGGCTTTTGCCGATGTCGGTGCCATCGCCGAGGAAACCGCTGCAGCCGTTGTCGAACAGCTCATCGGCGGCTCTGCTGCCCAGTCTGATGTTGCCGCTGCCGTTGCAGCCGCCAAGAAGGAGGCTTGATCGATGGAATTTGCTTTCGATGCGACTTTCTTCGCCTTCGTTGGCCTCGTTCTCTTCCTGGCATTGATCGTTTACCTGAAGGTCCCAGGCATGATGGCGAAGTCGCTTGACGACCGCGCCGACCAGATCCGCAACGAGCTGGCGGAAGCCAAGCGTCTGCGCGAAGAGGCTCAGCACCTGCTCGCTGAATATCAGCGCAAGCGCAAGGAGGCCGAAGCCGAAGCTGCGCACATCGTGGCAGCTGCCGAGCGAGAGGCCGAAATGCTGACCGCCGAGGCGAAGAAGAAAACGGAAGAATTCGTCGCTAACCGGACGGCTCTTTCCGAGCAGAAGATCAAGCAGGCCGAAGCCGACGCAATGAAGGCTGTTCGCTCTGCTGCCGTCGATCTCGCCATCGCAGCCGCTGAATCCGTCATTGGCAAACAGGCTGATGGCAAGGTTCAGTCGGAACTCTTCGGTCAGGCCGTCGGCGAAGTGAAGACCCGCCTCAACTGATCTGCAGTTCTACAGGATTAGAAAAGCCTCGCTTCAGCGGGGCTTTTCTGTTTGGAAGATAGCGTTGCGCTCAGCGGTGATGCGTGGGGCGGCTGGAAACGGTGGATAGCTTCGAAACCTTCTGGCGAAACTTCGGTGGTCGGTACGGCAAAGGAGTGTCCTGGCTTTCTGCCATTGCTGTAGCCCGTAGAAACCGCACCGGAGCCTAATCCTCCAGCATCTCTCCATTCACCTCTCCCACGACGCCGTCCTTGCGGAGCGGCCGGAAGCTCATCCGGTGCAGCGAGCATGGCCCGTGCTTTTCGATGCCGGAGCGATGCTGCGCCGTGCCATAACCGACATGAGCGGCAAAACCGTATTCGGGAAACACCAGATGCGCGCGTGCCATCATTCGGTCACGTGTCACCTTTGCCACGATGGAGGCAGCCGCAATCGAGACGGATCGTGCGTCGCCCTTCACCACGGCCTGCCCCGGGCAGTCCAGCCCTGCAGGCACGTCCAACCCGTCCGTCAGCACATAGCTTGCCGGTACGGATAGGCCGCAGATCGCGCGGCGCATGGCGTCGAGGCTTGCCTTGCGGATATCGGTCTCGTCGATGCGCGTGGAGCTGGAAGACGCGATGGAAACCGTGGCGGTCGCGATTATCTGGACGAACAGCTCCTCGCGCTTCTGTGCCGAAAGTTGCTTGGAGTCGTTCAGGCCTTCGGGAATGCGCTTTGGATCGAGGATCACCGCTGCGGCAACGACAGGGCCTGCAAGCGGTCCGCGTCCAGCCTCATCAGCGCCCGCGACAGGCCAATGGCCAGCACTGCGGGCTTTCAGCTCCAGCCGGAAATCCGGGACGAGGGGGACCTCTTCAAAGAGCAGAGGAGAATCGGGTGGCGTGCGACGTTTCATGCGGTTGAACCTCGCACGCCAACCCGATTTCCTGCAAGCCCCCGGATCAGGGCGGCGACGGCCGGGGGCTGTCCGGCGGACGGTGCGGTCAGGGCCATCCGCGGAATTGCGCAAGGCAGAAGACGCAGGGCAGGTCTTCTTCACGCCTCACGCAAGCTCGTGAGCAATTCCAGCAAAAGTGCGCAGCGGTTTTGCGTCCGGAATTGCGTAAAAGAAACAGGCAATTCCAGCAAAAGTGCGCAACGGTTTTGCTGGAATTGCATGAAAATAACCAGTCACAGTAGCGAAAGCTGCACCCCGCTTCCGTCAGGCGGCACAAATAAGTCGTCACGTAGCGCGAGGCTTCGACGGGTCAGTTCAAGCCGCTTCACTGCCATCTCGAAGCGGCGGGCGATCTGCCAGGCGTAGGGTCCGGCGCCTTTCATGCGCTTGCCGAATTCGGCGTCGTAATCCTTGCCGCCGCGCATCGAGCGCACCAGCGACATCACATGACGATAGCGATCAGGATAATTCTGCAGCAGCCAGTCACGGAACAGCGGGCTTACTTCCAGTGGCAGCCGCAACAATACGTAGCTCGCTTCTTCCGCTCCTGCCGCTTTAGCGGCATCGAGAATACGTTCCAGTTCGTGATCGTTGAGTGCCGGAATGATCGGCGCGGCCATCACCGACGTCCGCACACCGGCCTCCGAAAGCCCGCGGATCGCCTCCAGCCTGCGCGTCGGCGTCGAAGCCCGCGGCTCCATGAGGCGCGCAAGCTTGCGATCGAGCGTCGTGACCGAAATGCCGACGCGCACGATGTTTTTCGCCGCCATCTCCGTGAGAATATCGAGATCGCGCAGGATCATCGCCGACTTGGTGACGATCGCAACGGGATGGTTCGCTTTGTTCAATACCTCGAGGATCTGCCGCATGATGCGCCATTCCTTTTCGATCGGCTGGTAAGGGTCGGTGTTGGTGCCGATCGCGATGACGCGTACCTTGTAACCGGGCTTGGCAAGCTCCCGTTCCAGAAGCTTAGGCGCGTCCGGCTTGGCAAAGAGCTTGCTTTCGAAATCCAGCCCTGCCGAAAGGCCCATATAAGCATGGGTCGGTCGGGCGAAGCAGTAGATGCAGCCATGCTCGCAGCCGCGATAGGGATTGATCGACCGATCGAAGGAGAGATCGGGAGATTCGTTGCGGGTAATCGCAGTGCGCGGCTTTTCGATCTGCACATCCGTCTTGAACGGCGGCAGTTCCTCGAGCGTCTGCCAGCCGTCATCGAAGGTTTCGCGCTGTGTAGGCTCGAAGCGGCCGCTGGGGTTCAGTCCCGCGCCGCGGCCACGCCGCCGGTCAACCTCGATGCGCAGCCCAGAAGCCGCGATCATCGCGTCGGCAATATCCGCCGTATTGGCAGGCGCAAATGCGGCCTGCCCTGCAAGGGACTGTGGTTTCATCGGATTCTCCAGCGGCGGAAAAATGCGCGATCCCGCTCGTTTTGATGATTAAATTCCTATCCTCAAAATGAGAACAATGCAAGAACAAAATGCGGAAAGTGGTGCTGGCAAAATTTTGTGCGGCGCTCTATAAACAGGCAATGTTGACTGTCGTTCTCGAATGCCAGGATCAGGAACCTGAGCTGGCCCAGACCCTATCGGTGTTGGTGGCGGGTGCCGTGGAAGGCCTTGTCAGTGACGTGGTTGTGCTCGATTACGGCTCGCGCGATGGCTCCGCGCGGGTGGCGGATGCTGCCGGCTGCCGTTTCCATTCCCAGTGGGATATCAAGGACATTATCCGTTCTGCCCGCGGCGAATGGCTGCTCTTCGTCGAGCCGGGCGCAAGACCGCAGGCAGGCTGGATCGACGAAGTCTCGGAGTATGTGGCCTTGAACAAGGTCCCTGCGCGCTTTACCGCCTCGCGCGGCTATCGCCGCCCTTTTTTCCAGCGTGTAGGTCGTGTCAGGCCGCCACTGGAGCTCGGCCTGCTCATACCGAAGAAACTTGCCATTTCAGCTGCAAAAAGCGGCATGCGCCTTACCGAATTCGCCAAGGCACAGAAGCCACGCCAACTCTCCAGCGAATTGATTCCCTCCTGGGTCGCGCGCGCCGCGCGCTAGTGCACTCCTCAATAGCGAAAAGATGGCGCCCAATAGGATTTCGCGCTATAATTTGAGTATGGCGCCGCCGAAGCGTTTGGCTTCGCAACGGATGGCCATGGAATGCCGGTGAACGGCAGAACAGGTCAACGAAAATCTCCTCTTCTGCCGGGTTCCCGGCAAAAGGAGGTGCGTCATGCTACGCAATATGGTCCACAGCCTGCTGGCCGTCATATTGACGGCATTGCTGATCGCGCATCCGCATCCGGCGGCATCGCAGATGATGCGCAGTTGCGCAGGCCGATCCGAGATCGTCAAATTCCTGGACAGCAACTTTGCTGAAAAGCTCACGGCAGTCGGACTGATCAACCAGAACGCCGTTCTCGAGGTCTATGCCGCTGAAAGCGGCACCTGGACACTCATCGTCACGGACGTTCACGGCATAAGCTGCGTGCTACTGTCCGGCGATAGCTGGGAAAGCATGCCCGCCCTGCCGGGCCTCGCGACATAGCGATGTCGCTGTCGCAGCCAGCCTATTTCATCGCGCCGCGCTTGAGGTGCTCGTCGAGCCGCGGCATGATCTCCACGAAGTTGCAAGGCATCTGCCGGTAGTCGAGCTGCGCCTTCAATATGCCGTCCCAGGCATCCTTGCAGGCGCCGGGCGAGCCTGGCAGCACGAAGATGAAGGTAGCGTTGGCAACACCTGCCGTGGCGCGCGACTGGATCGTCGAGGTGCCGATCTTGTCGTAGGAAATCCGGTGGAACACGGCTGAAAACCCATCCATCTTCTTTTCGAAGAGAGGTTCAAGCGCGTCGGGCGTCACGTCGCGGCCGGTAAAGCCGGTACCGCCCGTGGTGATGACGACGTCGATCTCCTTGGCTTCCGTCCAGGCGCGTACACGCGCTGCGATCCTCTCGCGGTCGTCGGGCACGATGTCGCGGTCGATCAGCTGATGTCCGGCCTCGGCAATCCGCGCAGCCAGCGTATCGCCGGATTTGTCGTCCGCCGGCGTACGCGTATCCGAAACGGTCAGAACCGCAATGCCGAGGGGTATAAAAAGCCTCTTTTCGTCCAGGCCTGCCATCATGTGCCTCCTGCGAAGGTCTCCGTCGCCTGGAAATACCAGTCCGGGCGAGCCGCGTGAAGACGCTCAGCGGCACGCAACGCAGCAACGGGCGTATCGAATATGCCGAAGCAGGTCGCGCCAGAACCGGACATGCGGGTGAAGTTCGCACCTTCTGCAGTCAGCATATTGGAAATCTCGGCGATCTCAGGCACCAGTTCCCGCGCCGGCAGCTCGAGATCATTGCGTGTCGCCCGGATAGCCTCCAACCAGTGCGGCGTTTTCGCCAGGACCAGCGGCGGATTATTCTTGGTAACAAGTCGTCGGAAGATCTCGGGCGTGGGAACGCCTTTCAGCGGATTGGCGAGCACCATGGCGAAGGAGGGCAGGGAATCGACCGTCTCAATCTGTTCGCCGATACCGCGGGCGATCAGCGGTGTGCTTTTCAGGCACATCGGCACGTCGGCGCCAAGTCTCAACGCAAGAGCGCCAACGGTCTCAGCGGGAAGCGCGATATCCCACAGGCGCATCAGCCCGCGCAACGTCGCAGCCGCATCCGCCGAACCGCCGCCGATACCGGAAGCGACCGGCAGGTTCTTTTCCAGATGGATGCGCACGGGCGAAGCGCCACCTGCAATTTCACGCAGCAGGTCGCGCGCCTTCAGCACCAGATTGGTGCCGGGATCATCGGCCAGCACATCGGCGAATTGCCCGGAAAGCGTGAAATCATCGGTATCAGCAGGAGCAAAGCCAAGCCGGTCGCCATGGCGCGCAAATGTGACCAGCATTTCAAGAAGGTGATAGCCGTCAGACCTCTGACCTGTCACATGCAGAGCCAGATTGATTTTTGCGCAGGCATTTTCGGTAACGGCGAAATCGCCTGTTACGGAAAGGAGCGCACCCGTTTCAGGCATGCGACTTCAAGACTTCTTGTCGACCGGCGGCGGCGGCGTCGGCTGCGGATCAGGTTGCTTCTTGTCGGCAGCCTTAGAATCGTCGTTCTGGGCTGGCAGGCCGTTCGCAACCTTTTCCTTGATCTTTGGAATCTCGGCTTCCTCTGGTTCTGAGGCGAGAGCGCGGTTCCATTGATAGACTGCTTCAAGCTTGCGGCCAACACGCCAGTAGGCATCGCCGAGATGATTGTTGATCGTCGCGTCGCCAGCCTTGATCTGGGCGGCACGCTCCAGCTCGTCGACCGCATCGTCGAAACGGTTGAGGCGGAAATAGGCCCAACCGAGCGAGTCGATGATATAACCGTCGTCAGGACGCAGCTCGACGGCCTTCTTGATCATTTCGAGGCCCTCGTCGAGGTTGCGGTTCATGTCGATCCAGGAATAGCCGAGATAATTGAGAACCTGCGGCTGGTTCGGATTGAGGTCGAGCGCCTTGCGGAAGTTCGGCTCCGCCTGGTCCCACTTCTTCAGCCGCTCATAGGCGATGCCGCGCTGGAAGAAGACGCTCCAGTCTGCACGGCCCGGCAGCGGCCCGATCACTTCGACGGCCTTGTCGTAATTGTCGGCCATCGCCTGATAGTCCTTGGCGTCGGAAAGCACGCTGCCATAGGCGAGATAGCTCCTGACATCCTTCGGGTCGGAAGCGATCAGCGCCTGCAGGTGCTTGCGGGCTTCGTCCACCTTACCGCCTTGCGCGAGCGCGAGGCCCAGCTGCAGTTCTGAAATGCGGCGCATCGGCGAACTCGCCGGCACCTTCTGGTAAAGCGCGATCGCCCGGTCCATCTGGTTCTGCTTTTCGGCAATGCCGCCGAGCAGTACCAGCGTGTCGGCACTGTTCGGATCGAGCGCCTTGGCTGTCTGCAGATAGAGCGAGACGATGTCCTCGGCGCCGTCGCGGTTCAGCGCGCCGCCGACCGAGAAGAGTACCCCGGCCGCGCCCTCTTCGGCGCTCTTGACCTGCTGTTCCTGCTTCTCGCCCTTTTCGATGCTGTCGCGCAACGCGTTCAGCGGGGCATAATTCGGCAGCAGGTTGTCGCCGACGGAAACAGCGTCGAGCGCCTTCTGCTTATTCCCCTGCGAAGCTTCGAGGCGGGCAAGCGCCATGATGGCGCGCATGAACGTGTCGGGGGCAGTCGCGCCGCCTTCCTTGTCGAGCACGGCATCATTGAGATGCTGGCGGGCAGATTTGACATCGCCGTTGACGATCGCGATCGCACCGGCATTGTAGTTCTTGAAGATGCGGACCCAATCCGGTCCCTTCATCTTCTCGACCATGGTGAGCCCTTCCCTGCCGCGGCCAGCACCCACTCGCGCCCAGGCCAGCAGAAGGTCGTTCATCATGCGGTCGAGATCGTTCGGACCATCATATTTCAGGATCGATTCTGCCGTTTTGAACTCGCCGCGGCGCATCGCATCCATGCCGCGCACGATCGTGGTAATCCGCTCGACGGTCGGATCGCCCTTCAGGTCGTTGGCATATTTCACGCCGTCCTTGATATCCCCATTGAGGAGCAGCGAGATCATCAGGCGCTGGCGGATTTCCGGATTGCCCGGCTCGATCTGCAGGGCTTTCTTGTAAAGTTCGATCGCCGTCGGATAGTCGTGATCCACATCGGCCGTGCGGGCAGCGAGGAAAGCGCCGGAGAAGGTCGAAACATTATCCGGATCAAAGGTCACGGCCTTGCTGGCGTCATCTGCCTTGGCCGCATCTTCGGCGTTCACACCGCCAATTCCGCCGAGCGAAAGGACCGCCGCCAGGGCTGCGCTCGAAAGGAGACGGGTGACAAATCTCTGCCGCATTAGAAAACCTTTCTTCAGGGACGGCCGGAAAACGTGCCGGCCGCAAAATCAGTTGCAAACACTGATTCACAACAGGATGGCTTTTTTGAAGCGGCCCTGCAAGAAATTCAGCCCTCGTCTGGGACGTTTGATTAAGCGTGCGCGCAAAAGTGCGCTACGGTTTGCGGTAACGACACGCGTCAAACAATCTTAAAGCGTGGCAAGCGAATCCTTGATATCGCGACACGCTTTAATTCACGCGCTCGATGCAGAAGTCGATGACCTCCATCAGGGCTGATTTCCAAGCGCTCTCGGGCAGCGGCGCGAGCGCATCCCGTGCGATCGTGCCGTAATGAACCGCCCGCTGAATCGTGTCGTTCAGCGTGCCGTATTTGGTAATCAGGCCGAGCGCCTTTTCCAGGTTGGCATCGCTGCCGTTGCCGCCTTCGATCGCATCACGCCAGAAGGTGCGCTCTTCCTGCGTGCCGCGGCGGTAGGCGAGGATGATCGGCAGCGTAATCTTGCCCTCGCGGAAATCGTCGCCGACATTTTTCCCGAGATCGGCAGCCTTGCCGCCATAATCCAGCGCATCGTCGACGAGCTGGAAAGCAAGGCCGAGGTTCATGCCGTAGGATTTCAGTGCGTTGCGGCCGGATTTGCCGGTTTCCGCGACGATCGGCCCGACTTCTGCAGCCGCGGCAAAAAGTGCTGCCGTCTTGGCGCGGATGACAGAGAGGTAATCGTCCTCGGTCGTTTCCATGTTCTTTGCGACGGAGAGCTGCAGCACCTCGCCCTCGGCGATAACGCAGGCTGCGGAGGAGAGCACGTCGAGCGCTTCCAGCGAGCCGACTTCCACCATCATGCGGAAGGCCTGGCCGAGCAGGAAGTCGCCGACGAGCACGCTTGCCTGGTTGCCCCAGATCGTGCGCGCGGTCGACTTGCCGCGGCGAAGGTCGCTTTCGTCTACCACGTCGTCATGCAAAAGCGTTGCCGTGTGCATGAACTCGACTGATGTGGCGAGCTTGATGTGGTTTTCGCCCCGATAGCCTAGGAGCGAGGCCGCTGCGAGCGTCAGCATCGGCCGCAGGCGCTTGCCGCCAGAGGAGATGAGATGGTTTGCCACCTCAGGGATCATCTGGACGTCGGAGCCGGCCTTGGAAAGGATAAGCTGGTTCACCCGCTCCATATCAGCCTTGGTAAGGTCCACCAGCGGCTTGATGGAAGCTAGTTTGTTTTTGTTTTCTTCAAGCGATATGACCACGCCCAACGACCCGGACTCCTGTTCATTCATTGCCTTTGACAATAGAAAGGGCCGATGGAGGCGGCAAGGGGTGAATTGTCGCTGCCAGCAAAATCGAAAAGGAAAATGACGGCAAATGCATGAGCTTATCCGCGCAAACGATCCCGTTCTGCTCTCATTTGCAGAGAGCCTCATGAAGGATGCGGGAATTCCGTGCTTGATCGCTGATCAGGGGATGAGCGTGCTGGAGGGTTCGCTCGGCATGCTGCCGCGTCGCCTGTTGGTCGATGAGGCGATGGCCGATCAAGCCCGCCGCATCCTCACCGATGCGGGTCTCGGCGGCGAATTGCGCGAGCGGAAGTGAAAGGATGATGCAGGCGGTGACCGACACAACGGATGCCTTTCATCGCGGCCTCTTCCATATCGTCCAGCCCAAGGGCAGGGGGCATCGCGCCGGCATGGACGCCATGATGCTGGCGGCCCTCGTTGCCGACGATCGCCCGATAAAAGTGGCCGATCTCGGTGCTGGTGCAGGTGCGGCAGGTCTTGCCGTCGCCTCCCGCCTTCCGAAGGCTGAGGTCGTGCTGTTTGAACGCTCGGCAGAGATGGCAAACTACGCTCGCCGTAGTATCGAACTGCCCGACAATGCCCATTTGGCAGGCCGCGTCTCGGTCATCGAAGCCGATGTCACGTTGACGGCCAAGGCGCGCAATGATGCGGGTCTCATCGACGAGAGCTTCGATCACGTTATTATGAACCCGCCGTTCAACGATGCCGGCGACCGCAGGACGCCGGATGCGCTGAAGGCGGAGGCCCATGCCATGACGGATGGCCTGTTCGAGAGCTGGATCCGCACGGCCGGCGCCATCATGATACCGGGCGGACAACTGTCGCTGATCGCGAGGCCGCAATCGATCGCCGAGATCATCGACGCCTGCGGCAGGCGCTTCGGCGGCATCGAGATCACCGCCATTCACCCGCGTGAAGGGGGAAACGCCGTCCGCATCCTCGTAACGGCGATCAAGGGCTCACGGGCACGGCTTTCGCTGCGTGCGCCCCTCATCATGCACGAGGAGGGGGGCCACAAGTTCTCCCCTCTCGTCGATGATTTCAACAATGGCCGCGCGGCCTATGGCAGACTCTGAACCAATTCCAGGAAAGCTGTGCAGCGGTTTCGTTCTGAATGGCGTAAACCAATTCAGGATTGCCCGAGAACAAGCTTAGCCTCCGGTCACGAAGTCGAGGAGCAACTTGACGTTCAGACCGGCGATCACGACAGCGACCACATAGGCGACGGTGCTGAGCCATTTCGGAGCGACGAGTTCCCCCATCTTCGCCTTGCTCGCCGTGAACATCACCAGCGGGAAGACGGCGAAGGAAAGCTGCAGGCTAAGCACCACCTGGGTCAGGATCAGCAGTTCAGCAGTACCCTGATCGCCGTACCAGATCGTTACGAAAGCCGCGGGAACAATGGCGATGGCGCGGGTGATCAGGCGCCGCACCCAGGGCTTCAGCCGGATTTTCAGGAAGCCTTCCATGACGATCTGCCCCGCGAGCGTGGCGGTAACCGTGGAATTCAAGCCGCAGCAGAGCAGCGCGATGCCGAAGAGGGTCGGCGCAATGGCAAGGCCAAGCAGCGGCGACAGCAGCGAATGCGCCTCACCGAGCTCCACCACATCCGTCTTGCCGTTGGCATTGAAGGCGGCTGCGGCAAGAATCAGGATCGAGGCGTTGATCAGAAGTGCGAAACAGAGCGCCACGGTGGAGTCGAGGGTCGCAAACGTCAGCGCTTCCTTCTTCTCCGGCACGGTATGGCCGTAGGAGCGCGTCTGCACGATACCCGAGTGAAGATAGAGATTGTGCGGCATCACGGTAGCACCCAGAATACCAAGCGCCAGATAAAGCATCTCCGGATTGGTAACGACCTCGGTCGTCGGGAAGAAGCCCTTGATGACGGCGCCCCATTGCGGGTCGGCCAGGAAGATCTGGATCGCAAAGCAGATCGCGATGACGCCGAGCAGCGTGATGATGAAGGCCTCCATCCAGCGGAAGCCGAGCCTCTGCAGCAGAAGGATGACGAACACGTCGAGTGCTGTGATCAGCACGCCGATTTCGAGTGGAATACCGAAAAGCAGATTGAGGCCGATCGCCGTACCGATCACTTCGGCAATATCGGTGGCGATGATGGCGATTTCCGCAAAAGCCCAGAGCGGCACTGCGACATAGCTCGGATAGGCATCGCGACAGGCCTGCGCCAGGTCGCGGCCGGAGCCGATCGCAAGACGCGCGCAAAGCGATTGCAGCACGATTGCCATGATGTTCGAAAGCAGTGCGACGGTTAGCAGCGCATAGCCGAACTTCGATCCGCCGGCGAGCGAGGTCGCCCAGTTGCCAGGGTCCATGTAGCCGACCGCCACCATGTAGCCGGGGCCGAGGAAGGCTGCCGCGCGCCGCCACGTGGAGCTGTGCCGCCCCGTACCAACCGTACGGTAGACGTCGGAGAGTGAAGCTTCCCCGCGCTCGGTCCGCCAGCCGCCCTTTGCCTTCGGATTTACGATGTCCATGCCATTTCACCTGTTTAACTATACCGGCACTATGCCCGATTAGAATGATAATGCAAGTCATTCGCAACAAGAAAAGTGCTGCCTGTCCTTTTCTGAACGCGGCCATTGCGTTTGCCGTTCCAACGCATACATGCAATGCCCGTGTAATGTGCATATGCATGCTGGCGCCGCCGATCATGTTTAAGGAAGAGAAATGGCTGGATTTTTGAGAAGATTGATGCCGAAGCGGTTTCGCAAGGATGGGATCGTCATCCCCGTCGTCAGGCTGCAGGGCGCGATCATCAGCGGAGGTGGCCAGTTCCGCCCGACCCTCAATCTCGCCAATGTTGCGCCGGTGCTGGAAAAGGCCTTCTCCATGAAGGACACGCCGGCCGTTGCCATCTCCATCAATTCGCCGGGCGGCTCGCCCGTCCAGTCCCGCCTTATCTTCACGCGCATCCGGGAGCTTGCGCGTGAAAAGCAGAAGAAGGTTCTGGTCTTCGTGGAGGATGTGGCAGCCTCCGGCGGCTATATGATCGCGCTGGCGGGCGATGAGATCATCGCCGACCCGACCTCCATCGTCGGCTCGATCGGCGTTGTCTCTGGCGGCTTCGGTTTTCCTGAACTCCTGAAGAAGATCGGTGTCGAGCGTCGCGTCTACACAGCAGGCGAAAACAAGGTAATCCTGGATCCCTTCCAGCCCGAGAAGGAAAAGGACATCGAATATCTGAAGAGCTTGCAGCTGGAGATCCATCAGGTCTTCATCTCGATGGTGCGCGAGCGCCGCGCCGGTAAGCTGACGGACGATGCGACAGTTTTCTCCGGCCTCTTCTGGAGCGGCACGCGCGGCCTGGAACTCGGCCTGATCGACGGGCTCGGAGACATGCGCCAGGAGCTCAAGAAACGCTATGGCCAGAAAACGAAGCTGCAGCTCGTCACGGCCACTCGTGGCCTGCTCGGCCGCCGTATTCCCGGTGTGTCGCCGGTTTCGTTCGAAGGGGCGGCATCCGGCTTCGCATCCGGGCTTGTCGAAGCGGCCGAGGAAAGGGCATTGTGGAGCCGCTACGGGCTTTGACGGGAGAAACGAGGGGAAATGGCACAGCTTATTACGTTATTGATCCTCGTCTGCGCGGGTTGGTGGCTCTACCGTCGCTTCATCTCCGACGCGCAGAAGCTTGCTGAAAAATCCCGCCGCGCCGAGAAGGAGCGCCAGACGGGAGCGGTCGGCACGCTGGTGAAGGATCCCGCAACGGGCGAATATCGCCTCAAGCGGGAAGACGAATAACGCTCGGCGAAGCAGCACCTGGCTTTAGGCGAATACAGTGCAAAAGCCTTGACCCCTGCAGCGCTGCGTGGCACCTGTCGCGCTCATACTTCAAGCAATCGGTGCCCCTCCATGTCCGCGACAATTCCAGACCATATGAACCCGAAGCGCTCGTTCCAGGCGCTGATCCTCACCCTGCATAATTACTGGGCGGACAAGGGTTGTGCGGTTCTGCAGCCCTATGACATGGAAGTGGGCGCTGGCACCTTCCACCCGGCCACGACGCTGCGCGCGCTTGGCCCAAAGCCGTGGAAGGCCGCTTACGTGCAGCCCTCCCGCCGCCCGTCCGACGGCCGCTATGGCGAAAATCCGAACCGCCTGCAGCACTACTATCAGTATCAGGTCATCCTGAAGCCGAACCCGCCGAACCTGCAGGAACTCTATCTCGGTTCGCTCGCCGCCATCGGCCTCGATCCGCTGCTGCACGATATTCGCTTCGTCGAGGATGACTGGGAAAGCCCGACTCTCGGCGCCTGGGGCCTTGGCTGGGAATGCTGGTGCGACGGCATGGAAGTCTCCCAGTTCACCTATTTCCAGCAGGTCTGTGGCATCGAATGCTCGCCGGTCGCCGGCGAGCTGACCTATGGTCTGGAGCGTCTGGCCATGTATGTCCAGGGCGTCGACAATGTCTACGATCTGAACTTCAACGGCCGCGAAGGCGACGAGAAAATCAGCTATGGCGACGTCTTCCTGCAGGCTGAGCAGGAATATTCCCGCCATAACTTCGAATTCGCCAATACCGAGATGCTGCATCGTCACTTCATCGATGCCGAGAAGGAATGCCAGGCGCTGCTCGCCGCCGGCGCTCCTGATGATAATGCCAATCAGCGCCTGCACAAATGCGTCTTCCCGGCCTATGACCAGTGCATCAAGGCCAGCCACGTTTTCAACCTGCTCGACGCCCGCGGCGTGATCTCGGTTACCGAGCGCCAGAGTTATATCCTGCGTGTACGCACTCTTGCCAAGGCCTGTGGCGAAGCCTTCCTGCTGACGGATGCCGGTGGCGTCAACTTGTCGAAAGAGGCCGCGTGACGCAAAAGCCTGCCAGCCGGATAGTTCATATCAACGGCTGGCCAGGCATTGGCAAGCTGACTATCGGCCGCTTGTTGGCGAAAAGGCTCGGCGCGCGGCTCATCGACAATCATATGCTGCTTAATCCGGCCGAAGCTCTTTTCGCCCGCAGCAACCCGATGCATGCATCACTGCGTGAGCAGATTCGGCAAACGTTTTTCGATCACGCCGTGCGCGCCGATCCGGCTGAAAGCTTTGTCTTTACCGATGCTCTTGCGGATGACGGGTATGATAGTGCGACGTTCTCCTGGTATCTCGATTTGGCTGCCGCCAGAGGCGCGGGTCTGATCGCGATTCTCCTCGATTGCGCGCCGGAGGAGAATGCCAGGCGCCTCATCTCTCCTGGCCGATCCGAGGCGCTCAAGCTGACGGATACGGCGATGCTGCAACGGCTGCGGGCAAACTATAAACTGCTGCGTGGGTTGGCTGAACGCACCATCGAAATCGATACGACAAACCTTTCACCGGAGCAGACGACTGTCCAAATCCTGGCCGATATCGGCGTTTGACGGCAGCCAGTAAACCTGAGTAGTCTCCGCGCGGACATTACTTCGCTGCGGGGATTCGCGATGTATATTGCACTTGGCGTCATCGTTCTGGTCGTGCTCTACCTCGTTTTTATCTACAACGGCCTGGTCCGTTCCCGGCAGATGGCCGAGGAGGCCTGGTCCGGCATCGATGTGCAGCTGAAGCGTCGTGCGGATCTGATCCCGAACCTGATCGAGACCGTAAAAGGTTACGCCGCTCACGAAAAAACTACGCTCGAAGAGGTAGTCGAACTTAGGAACAGGGCGCAGGCCGTTCCATCAGGCGATGTCGCGGGCAGGGCGCAGGTGGAAGGTCTGCTCGGCCAGGCGCTTGGCCGGATGATGGCGCTCGCTGAAGCCTATCCAGATCTCAAAGCCAACCAGAATTTTTCTGAACTGCAAGCCTCGCTGGAAACGATGGAAAGCGAAATCCAGATGGCGCGCCGTTATTACAATGGCGCTGCCCGCGATCTAAACGTCAAGGTCGAGAGTTTCCCGTCGAACCTCGTCGCCGGTCAGTTCGGCTTTTCCAAGCGCGAATATTTCGAAATCGCCAACGAGGCGGACCGCGCCGTACCGACCGTCAAGTTCTGACCTTTGTCTTTGCACAAAAACTGCTATGAGCAGTCCGATAGGGCCTCTTGCGGCCCCTGCAATGGACAGAAGAGACAAGCGCAATGAGTAAAGCCAAGCTCACCATCATCCCGCCGGGCAAGCCGCTCACCGGTCGTGCCGTGGTTCCGGGCTCGAAGTCGATCACCAACCGCGCCCTGCTGCTGGCAGGTCTTGCCAAGGGCACGAGCCGGCTGACCGGCGCGCTGAAGAGCGACGACACGAAATATATGGCCGAAGCGCTGCGGGCGATGGGTGTGCAGATCGACGAGCCCGACGACACGACCTTCGTTGTCACCGGCAGCGGCAAGCTGCATCAGCCGAAAGCGCCCCTCTTCCTCGGCAATGCCGGAACGGCGACCCGCTTCCTGACGGCGGCCGTTGCCTCCGTCGAAGGAACTGTCGTTGTCGATGGCGATGAGCATATGCGCAAGCGCCCGATCGGCCCGCTGGTCGCAGCGCTGAAGTCGCTTGGATTGGATGCCGAGGCCCCGACCGGTTGCCCGCCGGTGACCGTGCGCGGCAACGGTCATTTCGCCTCGGGCTGCGTCGAGATCGATGCCGGCCTGTCCAGCCAGTATGTCTCGGCCCTTCTCATGGCTGCACCGCTTGCCAATCCAGGCGCCAACGCACCCGTGACGATCGCGCTCGCGGGCACGGATATCGGCGCCCGCGGTTATGTCGATCTGACCCTTGCCGCCATGGAAGCTTTCGGAGCCAAAGTGGAGCAGCTCGATGCCGCGACCTGGTGTGTGCAGGCGACCGGCTATACCGCCGCCGATTTCGTCATCGAGCCGGATGCGTCGGCTGCAACCTATCTTTGGGCGGCCGAAGTGCTGAGCGGCGGCAAGATCGATCTCGGCGTCGCCAACGAGGCGTTCACGCAGCCTGATGCCAAGGCCTATGAGACGATCGCCAAGTTCCCGCATCTGCCGGCCGAAATCGACGGCTCGCAGATGCAGGATGCCATCCCGACGATCGCGGTTCTTGCAGCGTTCAACAAGACACCGGTGCGCTTCGTCGGCATTGCCAACCTTCGCGTCAAGGAATGCGACCGCATCCGCGCATTGTCGACTGGCCTGAACAACATTCGCGAAGGCCTGGCGGTCGAGGAGGGCGATGATCTGATCGTCCATTCCGATCCTGAACTCGCCGGTCAGACGCTGCCGGCTGACATTGATACCTTTGCCGATCACCGCATCGCCATGAGCTTTGCGCTCGCCGGCCTGAAGATCAACGGCATCACCATTCTCGACCCTGATTGCGTCGGCAAGACCTTCCCTGCCTACTGGCGCACGCTTGCGGGACTGGGGATTGCCTACAAGGACGAAGCCTGAGCTGAGTTGGGGTAAACCGTAACCGGGGAGGGGACATGATCCGGCGGTTTTTCGGCATTTGTTTCGCATTGCTGCTGGTGCTGTCTGCGCAAGCAGCAACGGCTGAGGAGTTCATCGCCTCCTTCGATTCCGCCATCCAGCTGGAAAAGGGCGGGGCGATGACGGTGGCGGAAACGATCATCGTCAATGCCGAAGGCGACCGCATCCGGCGGGGCATCTTCCGCGATTTTCCGCTGACCTTCAGGGATGCGAGCGGCCGACGCCGCAGCGTCGATTTCAGCGTCGTCTCGGTCAAGCGCGACGGCAGGGACGAACCTTGGCATACGGAATCCATCACTGGTGGCATCCGCATCTATGCAGGCACCGAAGACGTGACAATCTCTCCCGGCCGCCATCAATATGTCTTCACCTACAAAACGAACCGTCAGATCCGTTACTTCGACGATCATGACGAGCTCTATTGGAACGTCACCGGCAACGGCTGGATTTTTCCCATCCGTTCAGCGGTAGCGACGGTCACCTTTCCGCAGGGCGTCGTGCCCGAAGATGTCACCTTCTTCACTGGTCCCGTCGGTGCCACTGGCAAGAATGCTCGAGCGAGCGTAGACGACGGCAGACTGGTCGTCGCGACCACCGCGCCCCTCGGCGCGCAGGAGGGGCTGACCTTTGCCGCGAAACTGCCGAAGGGTGCGATCGATCCGCCGAGTGCCGATCAGGAAAGCAGTTGGTGGTTCAGCGATAACCGCGACTATTTCATCGGTTTCGGCGGCCTCATCCTCGTCTTCCTCTATTACACGCGCTCCTGGCTGAAGGTTGGCCGTGATCCAGCGCGCGAGATTGTCGTACCGCGCTGGGACCCGTCTTCTGGTATCTCGCCCGCGCTTGTCAATTACGTCGACAACAGAGGCTTTTCCGGCCAGGGCTGGACCGCACTTTCGGCAACCGCGCTCGATCTTGCCGTGCGCGGCTACGTCACGCTGGGAGATCTCAAGGACTCGATCGTCATCCGCCGTACCAACAAGCCGCTCGGCAAGGAGAAGCTCCAGGCCGGCGAGTCCGAGCTCCTGAAGGCGGTCAGGGGAAGCGGCGATACGCTCACCATCGACAAGGCCAACGGCGAAAAGGTTAAATCGGTCGGCCAGAACTTCCGCTCGTCGATCGAACGGGAACACCGCGGCAAATATTACAATTCCAATGCGGGTTATATCACCGGCGGCGTGATTTTAAGCGCCGCCGCCCTAGTGGCGCTCTTCGTCTTCGGCTCGCTGGAGCCGGATACGATTGCGCTGATGATCATCCCCATCGGTATTTCCGTCTTCCTGTCTGTCTTCGTGGCAGGCTTTGCAAAGGCGCTGCATCGCGGCCGTTCGCTCGTCGGCAAGATTTTCGCGGTCATCGCCATCGCTATCGCCGTTTTTGTGGGCTTGAGCATTCTCTCGGCCGTGGTGCTGGCGCTCGGCTCTTCGCTGATGGAATTCCACGAAACGCCCATGCTTTTTGCGGTGGGCGGCATCGTGCTCCTCAACATCCTCTATTTCTTCATTATGGGCGCTCCGACACCGCTCGGTGCCAAGATGACAGCTGGCGTCGATGGTCTGCGGCAATATCTGACGCTCGCCGAAAAGGACCGGATGAACATGGCCGGCGCGCCGCAAATGTCGCCGCAACATTTCGAGACCTTGCTGCCCTATGCCGTGGCGCTTGGTGTCGAAAAGCCATGGTCGCGCACGTTCGAGACCTGGCTGGCGGCTGCTGCAGCCGGAACGGCTGCGGCTGCCTATAGCCCCGCTTGGTATTCCGGCGATTTCAACAGCGGCAGCTTTTCCGATCGTATCGGCGGCTTCTCGTCGTCGATGGCTTCGACGATCGCATCCACTATTCCTTCACCGCCGCCCTCCAGTTCGTCCTCGGGTTTTTCCGGCGGCGGCTCGTCCGGCGGAGGTGGCGGGGGCGGCGGCGGGGGGGGCTGGTAAGCTTTCCCGCTTGACCTTTCGGGCCTTCCCGCTTAACCGCCAGACCAACGGGCCAGGCCCACAGGCCAGACCAGCAGGAAAGGGATCAGGCATGAAGGTTCTGTTGATCGGATCGGGCGGACGCGAGCACGCACTTGCCTGGAAACTGGCGCAATCGCCGCTGATGACGGAATTCTACGCCGCGCCTGGCAATCCCGGCATAGCGGAACATGCAACACTGGTCGCGGTCAACGTCGACGACCACGATGCAGTCGTCGCCTTTTGCCGCGAAAAGGCGATCAATTTCGTTGTCGTCGGACCGGAAGCGCCACTGGTTGTCGGCATCGCCGATAGGCTGCGCGCAGCTGGCTTTGCAGTCTTCGGCCCCTCGGCCGCCGCTGCCCAGCTTGAGGGTTCCAAGGGTTTCACCAAGGATATCTGCGCCCGTTACAATATCCCGACCGGGGCCTATCAGCGTTTCAACAATGCGCCGAAGGCCAAGGCTTATATCCGTGAACAGGGCGTGCCGATCGTCGTCAAGGCCGATGGCTTGGCCGCCGGCAAGGGCGTGACGGTCGCTATGACGCTCGATGAGGCGCTCGCCGCTGTCGACGATTGTTTCGAAGGCGCTTTTGGAGAAGCCGGGGCTGAAGTCGTCGTCGAAGCCTATCTCGATGGCGAGGAGGCGAGCTTCTTCTGCCTTTGCGATGGCAAGAGTGCGCTGCCGCTGGCAACCGCGCAGGATCACAAGCGCGTCGGCGAGGGCGACACCGGCCCCAACACCGGCGGCATGGGCGCCTATTCGCCCGCACCCGTCATGACGGCCGAGATGATCGAGCGTACGATGAAGGAAATCATCGAGCCGACCATTCGCGGCATGGCCGAAAGCGGCCATGCCTTCAGCGGTGTCTTCTTCGCCGGCCTGATGATCACCGCCAAGGGGCCGGAACTCATCGAATACAATGTCCGCTTCGGCGATCCGGAATGCCAGGTGCTGATGATGCGGCTGAAGAGCGATCTCCTGCCGCTGCTGCTTGCCTGCGCCCATGGCACCCTGGATCAGGTCGAGGCCGAGTGGACCAACGACCCGGCACTGACCGTCGTCATGGCCTCGAAAGGCTATCCGGGCTCCTATGAGAAGAACACCCCGATCCTAGCGCTGCCGGCAGCCGGCGAGGGCGAGAAGGTGTTTCATGCCGGCACATCGCTGAAGGACGGTGCTCTGGTGGCAACCGGCGGCCGCGTCCTGAACGTGACGGCGACTGGCCGCACGGTCGGCGAGGCCAAGGACCGCGCCTATGCCCTTATCGAGGGGGTAAAATGGGAAAACGGCTTCTGCCGCCGCGATATCGGCTGGCGTGCGGTCGAACGCGAAAAGGCATAAGCGGCGGACGGACACGGCCCGTTTCGCTAAATTTTTACCCTTTCCTCTGACGGGATGGAAACAAAGCTGCGCTAATCTGGCTCCTGATATGAGGCGGAGTAGTGTTGATGCGTGAGATTTTCCTCAGTGCAGTATTTCTGCTGGCGGCTGGTTCCGCCATGGCCGGTTCGATCGAAGTGGTCGGGTCGAGCAGGCCGAAGGAAGCCGGCAGCATCATTACCGAAACCTGCGACCAGTGCCCGCCGCTTCAGTTGGAAGCCTCGAAGAAGGATTATTCGGTGCCGGAATTGCGTCCCGGTGCTTTGCAGCATGCCGAGGTCCGTGATGTCGATGGAGAGAAAAAGATCTATCGCACCGAAAACTGGATGGGCGGTTCCCCTGTCCTCTTCGTGAGCAAGGCAACGCCCGAGCAGATGCTTGCGCTGGCCCCGCCGGCGCCGACCGAAGGTATCGACAATCAGGCGACGGCAGCCGTGGTCGGCGGCTATACGAAGCCGGTAGCGGCTGGCATGAGTGGAACCACGCCTCTCGACGCTTCCGCGTTTGAGCTCCGTTTCTAATTCGGATCCCATAACAGTCCGATCAAAGTTTCGATCGTTGCGAACGCACCTCTGAAGAGAAGCAGGGTGCGTTTGTTTATTTTAAATAAGTATATTCTAATTTACATGATTGCGCTCATGAAGAGGTGCAACCTATACAAGTCTGCAAGAAGATACCCATCAATTCTACTAGAGCGCCCGAGTAGAAGCCCTGCCTTTGTTAAAAGATAATTTAATCATTCACATTAATTTTACTTACTGAGGGCCGGAGGACGCATGATTGCGCTAGCTGAGCGCGCGATTTCTCGCGCGCAGGTCGGGAGTTGACCGATCCGGGATACCGCATTTCATCTTTTCCGTGAGGCCAATCATGAAGAAACTCAAGATTGCTCATCAGCTTTTTGCGCTGGTCGGTGTTTTGATGGCTGCATTTGCAGTCGCAACCTATTTTGAAATCCGCACATCCGAGCAGGCGATCTATGATGAGCGTTTCGACATGCTGCGCACGCAGGTCGAATCAGGCATCTCCGTCCTCAACACCTTCTACGAACGCGAGAAGGCCGGCCAAATGACGCATGAGGCCGCCCAGGCCGAAGCCTTCGACATCCTGAAGCGCGTGACCTTCCAGCCATCCGGATATCTCTTCGGCATGGACTACAACGTAGTCCAGGTCTTCCATCCGAATCCGACCAATATCGGCAAGGATATGAGCGGTCAGGTCGACAAGACGGGCACGAAATTCAGCCAGGCGCTCGTCGACCACGGCAAGGCCGGCGGCGGTCGTACCTTCTACTATTGGGGCAAGCCCGGCCAGCCGGCAGACCAGGTCTTTCTCAAGGGCGCTTATTCCAAGGCCTTCGAACCCTGGAAGATTGTCGTCGGTACCGGCGTCTATCTCGACGATCTGCAGCAGAAGATCAATGCGACGATCTGGAAGGCTCTGACTGCCTCGCTGATCGTCTTCGTCGGCGGCATGGCCGTTGCGGCCTACTTTATCCGCGGCATATCGAATCCTCTGAAGGACGTTCACACTGCGCTGCAGGCTGTTGCCGAGGAAGACGTCTCGATTGCCATCCCGCATACGGGGATGAACAACGAGGTCGGCATGATGGCGAAGGCAACGCAGTCGCTTCAGGAAAAGATCCGGGAGCGTCACGCGATGTCGGATCGCGAGGCTGCCCAGCAGCTGGCGCTCGAAAGCGAGCGCGAAAGCAACCTGCGCCATCAACAGGATGAAGCCTTGCTGCAGGCCCGTGTCGTCAGCACCATCGGTCAGGCGCTGGAACAGATCGCCCGCGGCGACCTGACGGTGCGCTGCGCCGACATCGGCCAGAAGTATGCGGCATTGCGCGACAACTTCAACGATGCACTCTCGCATCTGGAAGCTGCCATGGCCCAGGTCAGCGCCAAGGGCGGTGATATCGGTGTCGCCAAGGAAGAAATCCGCCGCGCCTCCAACGAGCTGTCGCAGCGCACCGAGCGCCAGGCCGCCAGCCTGGAGGAAACCTCGGCCGCTCTCGATGAACTGACCGTTGCCGTGCGCCAGACCGCCGATGGTGCGCATGAAGCGAGCAAGCGGGTTCATTCGGTCTCGACGGAAGCCACCCACAGCGATGCGATCGTCACCCAGGCGATCGAAGCCATGAGCGGTATCGAGAAGTCCTCGTCCGAGATCACCAAGATCATCGGCGTCATCGACGAGATCGCCTTCCAGACCAACCTCCTGGCGCTCAATGCCGGTGTCGAGGCAGCCCGTGCCGGCGAAAGCGGCAAGGGTTTTGCCGTCGTCGCCCAGGAAGTGCGCGAGCTTGCCCAGCGCTCGGCTGCTGCCGCCAAGGAGATCAAGGATCAGATCGCCCGCTCCTCCAGCCAGGTCGACCATGGTGTCCGCCTCGTTGGCGAGGCAGGCGAAGCACTGAAGCGCATTTCCGACCAGATCAAGGCTGCCAACGAGATCGTCGCCAAGATCGCCCACAGCGCCTCCGAGCAGGATACCACGCTGCGCTCGATCTCGTCCTCGATGAACCAGCTCGATGCCGCCACCCAGCAGAATGCCGCCATGGCCGAAGAGACGACGGCATCGGCCGAAACGCTGGCTGCCGATACCGACGAACTGCTCGGCCTCATCCGCGGCTTCCGCGTCGGCAACGCCGCAGCGGCGCCCGCCATGCATCAGGGTCGCCGCGCCGCTTAAAGACGGGGTGACTGCAAGCTATTTTATCACGAAAGTAATTAGCGGCCGCCGGATGAATGTCCGGCGGTTTTGCTTTTGGTGCGCCCCCAGATTTGTAGGGAAATTTTGCCCAAAATCTAATAAAATTAAAGCTTTATTATAGGATGAATGCCAATCGTAGCTAACCGGTCGCAGCATGTTCCTTTAGCAGCGGTAGACGCGTCGCCTTTATCCGGTGCGCTCGCACAGGCGGTAGAAAACCGCACCGGAATGCAGCCACTCATTCCCGTTGCGAGGCATCATGAAAAATTTGAAAATATCGAAGCAACTTATCTTGCTGGTCATCGGCCTGATGGTAGCGTTTGCGATCGCGACCACCCTCCAGGTCCGCTCCTCGGTCAATGCGATCTACAAGGAACGCTATGACATGCTGCGTTCGGAAGTCCAGTCTGCGGTCTCCGTTCTCAAGCTGTATCAGGCAAAGGTGACTTCAGGCGAAATGAAGCTGGAAGACGCCCAGAAGCAGGCCTATGCGACCGTCAATGGGATGAAGTACGAGCCGGATGGCTATTTCTTCGGCTATGACTACGACGTGAAGATGATATTCCACTATGACGCCTCGAAAGTCGGTCAGGTCAACAAGGGGCAGCCGGACAGCAAGGGCAAGCTCTATCGCGAAGAGCTGGTCAAGCTCGGGCAGCAGGGCGGCGGTCTCGTCGAATATTATTCCACAGCCAAACCCGGCCAGCCCGTTGGCGATTATCGCAAGACGGCCTATGCACTGGCCTTCGACCCTTGGAAGGTCGTCGTCTGTACGGGCGTCTATATGGACGACCTCGATGCCCAGGTGAACGACAAGATTCTGGCGGCGCTGTCAGGCAGCATCGTCCTATTCTTCTTCGCTATTGTAGCGGCCTATCTCGTCATCCGCGGCATATCGAATCCTCTGAAGGACGTTCACACTGCGCTGCAGGCTGTTGCCGAGGAAGACGTCTCGATTGCCATCCCGCATACGGGGATGAACAACGAGGTCGGCATGATGGCGAAGGCAACGCAGTCGCTTCAGGAAAAGATCCGGGAGCGTCACGCGATGTCGGATCGCGAGGCTGCCCAGCAGCTGGCGCTCGAAAGCGAGCGCGAAAGCAACCTGCGCCATCAACAGGATGAAGCCTTGCTGCAGGCCCGTGTCGTCAGCACCATCGGTCAGGCGCTGGAACAGATCGCCCGCGGCGACCTGACGGTGCGCTGCGCCGACATCGGCCAGAAGTATGCGGCATTGCGCGACAACTTCAACGATGCACTCTCGCATCTGGAAGCTGCCATGGCCCAGGTCAGCGCCAAGGGCGGTGATATCGGTGTCGCCAAGGAAGAAATCCGCCGCGCCTCCAACGAGCTGTCGCAGCGCACCGAGCGCCAGGCCGCCAGCCTGGAGGAAACCTCGGCCGCTCTCGATGAACTGACCGTTGCCGTGCGCCAGACCGCCGATGGTGCGCATGAAGCGAGCAAGCGGGTTCATTCGGTCTCGACGGAAGCCACCCACAGCGATGCGATCGTCACCCAGGCGATCGAAGCCATGAGCGGTATCGAGAAGTCCTCGTCCGAGATCACCAAGATCATCGGCGTCATCGACGAGATCGCCTTCCAGACCAACCTCCTGGCGCTCAATGCCGGTGTCGAGGCAGCCCGTGCCGGCGAAAGCGGCAAGGGTTTTGCCGTCGTCGCCCAGGAAGTG
This sequence comes from Rhizobium sp. BK377, assembly GCF_014193935.1. Lineage (NCBI taxonomy): Bacteria > Pseudomonadati > Pseudomonadota > Alphaproteobacteria > Hyphomicrobiales > Rhizobiaceae > Rhizobium > Rhizobium sp. BK377. The sequence continues at coordinate 938,423 of NZ_JACIAC010000001.1, read as the reverse complement.
CGCGAGCTTGCCCAGCGCTCGGCTGCTGCCGCCAAGGAGATCAAGGATCAGATCGCCCGCTCCTCCAGCCAGGTCGACCATGGTGTCCGCCTCGTTGGCGAGGCAGGCGAAGCACTGAAGCGCATTTCCGACCAGATCAAGGCTGCCAACGAGATCGTCGCCAAGATCGCCCACAGCGCCTCCGAGCAGGATACCACGCTGCGCTCGATCTCGTCCTCGATGAACCAGCTCGATGCCGCCACCCAGCAGAATGCCGCCATGGCCGAAGAGACGACGGCATCGGCCGAAACGCTGGCTGCCGATACCGACGAACTGCTCGGCCTCATCCGCGGCTTCCGCGTCGGCAACGCCGCAGCGGCGCCCGCCATGCATCAGGGTCGCCGCGCCGCTTAAAGACGGGGTGACTGCAAGCTATTTTATCACGAAAGTAATTAGCGGCCGCCGGATGAATATCCGGCGGCCGTGCCGTTGACGCCGATGCGTTCGATCAGCCGATCGATCTCTCGGTCAGAAAAAACTTCGATGCCTGCCTGCTTCAGCGCCGCCGCGGTAACGCCGTTGCCGGCCCGCCGGCTGCCCGAGAAGGAGCCGTCATAGATGAAGCCGGAACCGCAGGAGGGGCTGCCGTCGATCAACAGCGCATAGCGGCAGCCATTATCGGTCGCAAGCCGCACGGCATTTTCCGCCGCCCGCAGGAATTCATCGGTCACGTCGCCGCCGGTCATCTCCACGACGCGGCCGGTTCCTGCCAGCACATCCTCGCCATCAGCCGCATCGCCGATTTCGGCCGGCGGCCGCGGCACCGGCATGCCGGCCGACATTTCCGGGCAGATCGTCACGATCAGCCCTTCCTGCATCCAGCGCTCGATTGCCGGATGGGCGAGCGGCTTCGCGCGTCCGTCATATCGGACGGCGTGGCCCATGAGACAGGCACTGACGAGGATCTTGGACACCATGGGATGAGCTTTACCGGATATTCATGCTGAGGTCACCGCCTGACGTCGGGCGCAGCCTCGGCAACGCAATTCCGGAACCAGCGCTGCGCCGGATGTGCATCATTGCGTCGATGCCAGGACATGACGAAGGCGATGGGCTCCAGCATGACCGGCGGCTCCAGCAAGGCAAGTTCGTCGGCATGGCCGGAGGCTGCCACGACACCGGCCATCAAGGTGGCGATCATGTCGGAGCGGGCAATCAAGAGCGGCGCGGCATACATATTGGGAAGGGTCAGTGCGAGCCGCCGCTGAAGTCCCCTCTTGGCCAGCGCTGCATCGACATGGCCGAAACGCTCGTTCTCAGGTGAGACGAGCAGGTGCGGGAGAGCCAGAAAGGCGTCGAGATCGAGCGTGCGTGGTGCAGTCGGATGATCCCTCCTGACGATGCAGACGAAATGCTCCTCAAATAGGGGCTGGGTCAGAATGCGTCCCGTTTTCGTTGCCGGCACGCCCACCGTCACATCGACCTCTCCGGTATCCAGGAGATCGATGGCATCGTCACGCGCGCTGAAATTCCGGACCTGCAATGTCGCATCCGGAGCCGCCTTGGCAAGATGCGCAGCGAGTTGCGGCAAAAGTGCGAAAGTCGGATGATCGGAGAGACCGATCGTGAAGGTGGCAGACGAGGTCGCGGGATCGAACGCCTGGGTGAAATCGAGTGTGCGCTGGATATCGGCAAGAGCACGCGACAATGGCTCGGCGAGATCGAGCGCTCTTGGTGTCGGCTGCAGGCCCTGCGGGCCCCGCACCAAAAGCTCATCCTTCAGAAGGCTGCGCAACCGCGCCAGGGCGGCGCTCATGGCGGGTTGCGTGCGGCCGATGCGAATGCCCGCCCTCGTCACGCTCCGTTCCTTCATGAGCGCGTCGAAAGCGACGAGTAGGTTGAGATCAATACCGTGCAAATCCATGGCATGGATGAATGCATATTCTTCATATCAATTTCAAGCATGTTGCTGTTGCCGCTAGGCTTGCCGGGTCACAACGCAAACCAGGCAGGAACTCATCATGCCATTCGCAAACTACAAATTTCCCGAGGGTACTCTGACTGCAGAGCAGAAGGAGGATATCATTCTCCGGACGACGGCCATGTTCGTCGACTTTTTCGGGGAGGGCGTTCGCCCCTACACCATGGTCCTCGTCGATGAGGTCGTCGACGGAGGTTATGGCCGCGCAGGCGAAACGCTGACCATCGCCAAGATGCAAAAGGGACGATGAGGGAGAAAAGCAAAATGGGGCCGAACGGCCCCATTTTTTTTGTCGGCCGTTTAGCCGGCGATCTTCGAAAAGTCCGCGACTGTCCCCGTCGCCGCACGGATCATCCGCAAGAGGGCGAGGCGGTTGGCGCGGATCGCGGCATCCTCATCATTGACCAGCACATCGGTGAAGAAGCGGTCGACGGGAGCACGCAGCTTCGACAACGCTTCCATGGCCGAGCGGAAGTCTTCATGCGCAACGGCGCCGGCAGCTTCCGACGAAGCCTTGGTAATGGCGGCGAACAGTTCCTTCTCGGCGTCAAGTTGCAGCAACGCCTCGGAAACGCCGTCGGCGACAACCGTGCCCTTCTTCTCCTCGGCGGCCAGAAGCTGCGTGGCACGCTTGGTGCCGGCAAGCAGGTTGATGCCGTCTTCCGAGGTGATGAAAGCCGTCAGCGCCTCCACGCGGCGGGCGACCATCAAGAGGTCGTCGGATTCAGTCGTCAGCACGGCATCGATGAGGTCGTGGCGGGCACCCTGTTCGCGCAGATAGACCTTCAGGCGGTCGTGGAAGAAGGAGAGCAGATCGAATTGCCGCGTCAGGTCGTCTGTATCAACGCTGGCGCCGATATCCATATCGATGCGCTGCATATGCGAGACGATGCGCGGCAAGAGCGTCACGCGAGCGCGCTTTTCAAGCAGGATGCGGATGATGCCGAGCGCCGCACGGCGAAGCGCAAACGGGTCCTTCGAGCCGGTCGGCTTCTCGTCGATCGCCCAGAAACCGATGAGCGTATCGAGCTTGTCTGCGAGCGCCACTGTTATCGCCACCTTGTCGTCAGGTACGCGGTCGGACGGACCCTGTGGCTTGTAATGGTCTTCGATGGCGGTGGAAACGGAAACGTCTTCGCCCTGCAGCGCCGCATATTTGCGGCCCATGACACCCTGCAGTTCCGGGAATTCGCCGACGGCTTCGGTGCGCAGGTCTGCCTTGCAGAGAACCGCGGCGCGGTCCACCATCTTGTAATCGGCGCCGACGGGCATGGCGATCTTGGCAGCCATCGCGCGGATGCGTTCGACGCGATCGCCCTGCGTGCCAAGCTTAGCATGGAAGGTGACATCAAGCGCATCGAGCTTGGCCATGCGCTGGTCGAGCGGCTTGGCAAGGTCGAGGCTGAATTTCTTGGCGGAGGCTTCCAGCGTCTTAAGGTCCGGCAGATTGCCCTGGTCGCGTTTCCAGAAATGCAGCGCGTCCGACAGGCGGGCACGCACGACCTTGCCGTTGCCGTGAATGATTTCCTTGCCACCGTCAGTCGCCTGGATATTGGAGACGAGAATGAACTTGTTCGAAAGCGTCTCTTCGCCCTGTTTGCGGGTGACAAAGCACTTCTGGTTCGTCTTGATGGTCAGGCGGATGATCTCGGAGGGGATGGAAAGGTAATCCTCCTCGAAGGAGCCCATCAGCACCTGCGGCCATTCGACGAGGCCGGAAACCTCTTCCAGCAGGCCCTCATCCTCGACCAGTTCCAGCCCGCTTGCAAAGGCGATGTCGCGGGCATCATGCAGGATGATGTCCTTGCGCCGCTCGGCATCGAGAATGACCTTCGCCTTTTCAAGGCTCGCGACGTAGTCGTCGAAGCGCTTGACGGTAATGGCCTCTGGCGCATGGAAGCGATGGCCGTAGGTCACGTTGGAGGCGACGAGGCCGTCGATCTCGAAGGGGATGACGACGGTTTCTTCATGCTCGCTGCCGAAGGTGCAGACGATCGACTGCAGCGGGCGCACCCAGCGCAGCGAGCCGGGCTGCGAGGACGCCTTGCCCCAGCGCATCGACTTCGGCCATGGGAAGTCCTTGATGATGCCGGGCATTACTTCGGCAATGATCTCCTCGGCAGCACGGCCGGGCTTGGAGATGACGGCGACGTAGAAATCGCCCTTCTTCGGGTCGCTGACGACCTGCGCTTGGGAAGTCGAGGAAAGGCCGGCGCCGCGCAGAAAGCCTTCGATCGCCTTTTCATTGGCGTCGGTGCGCGGCCCCTTGCGTTCCTCTCGGATATCGGCGGAGCGGGCGGTCAGTCCGTGGATATCGAGCGTGAGGCGGCGCGGCGTCCAGTATTCGCGCGCGCCTTCATAGGTCAGTCCTGCTTCCACCAGTGCATCGGTCAGGAGCTTCTTGAGATCGCCGGCGGCCTTGCGCTGCATGCGGGCGGGGATCTCTTCGGAGCGAAGTTCGAGAAGCAGGTTCGGCATAGTACTCTTTTCCTGGCGCCTGCAGGGCAGGGACAATCAAAAATGGTCGCCTCTGCTACCAAAGAATGCCGCATCTGCACAACCGCAAAAACAGGAAGAAGAAGGCTCAATTGCGCCTCAGTCATGCCTCTTAAATCGCTGGGAGCGCTGCCTTCAACTGTGGAAAGCGGCGGGAGGCATTGCCTTGCCGCTTTTCGTCGCTATGGTCCGCCAACCCTAATGAACTGCAGGAAATCCCATGGCCGCTGACCTTCGTTCGCTCGCAGCAAGCATCTCCGCTGAAATCAATGCCCGGCCCGACCAGGCCAAGGCGGCGATCGAGCTGCTGGACGAGGGTGCAACGGTGCCATTCATCGCGCGCTACCGCAAGGAAGTGACGGGCGGGCTGGATGATACGCAGCTACGTACGCTGGCCGAGCGGCTTGTCTATCTGCGCGAGCTCGAATCCCGCCGCGATTCGATCATCGAATCCATCACCAGCCAGGGCAAGATGAGTGACGAGCTGATGGCAAAGCTCTCGGGTGCCGCCACCAAGGCCGAATTGGAAGACCTCTATCTGCCTTACAAGCCGAAGCGCCGCACCCGCGCAGAGATTGCCCGCGAGCGTGGCCTTGGCCCGCTAGCCGAAGCGATCCTCGCCGATCGCAGCAAGGATCCGGCCGCGCTGGCGGAGGCCTATATCACCGCCGATGTCCCGGATGTGAAAACGGCCCTCGAAGGTGCCCGCGACATCGTTGCCGAAGGTTTTGCGGAAAATGCCGATCTGCTCGGCAAGCTGCGTGCCCATATGCGCAATGCCACGCTTTTGAAGTCGAAGGTGGTCGAAGGCAAGGAAGCGACCGGCGAAAAATTCTCCGATTATTTCGATCATTCCGAACGCTGGGCGACGGCTCCCGGCCACCGCGCGCTTGCCATGCTGCGCGGCTGGAACGAGGAAGTCCTGACCCTGACGATCGAGGCGGATGCCGAGATCGCCTCGCCGAACAAGCCGGTCGAGCGCATGATCGCCACGGCATACGAAATCGGTGCAATCCGTCCCGGCGATCGCTGGTTGATGGATGTCGCAAGCTGGACCTGGCGCGTGAAGCTCTCCATGTCGCTATCACTCGATCTGATGCGCGAGTTACGCGAAAGGGCGGAGGAAGAGGCGATCCACGTCTTTGCACGCAATCTCAAGGATCTGCTGTTGGCGGCCCCTGCCGGCTCGCGCGCCACGATGGGCCTCGATCCAGGCATCCGCACCGGCGTCAAGGTCGCGATCATCGATGGCACCGGCAAGCTGCTCGATACGACCACGGTCTATCCGTTCCCGCCGAAGAATGACGTGCGCGGCACGCAGGCCGAGCTTGCTTCGCTCATCCGCAAGCACAATGTCGAGCTGATCGCGATCGGCAACGGCACCGGCAGCCGTGAGACCGAAAAGCTGGTAGCCGACATGCTCGCCGCGCTTCCAGCGCCGAAGCCTACCAAGGTTATCGTTTCGGAAGCCGGCGCTTCCGTCTACTCGGCATCAGAAACCGCCGCCGCCGAATTCCCGCAGTTGGATGTGTCGCTGCGAGGCGCCGTCTCCATCGCGCGGCGCCTGCAGGACCCGCTTGCCGAACTCGTCAAGATCGAGCCGAAGTCGATCGGCGTCGGCCAGTATCAGCACGATGTCGATCAGACGAAGCTCTCCCGCTCGCTCGATGCCGTCGTCGAAGATGCCGTGAATGCCGTCGGTGTCGATCTCAACACGGCGTCTGCGCCGCTGCTTTCGCGCGTTTCCGGCCTTGGCCGCTCGATTGCTGATGCGATCGTCCTGCACCGCGACCAGAATGGTGCTTTCGAGAGCCGCAAGGATCTCCTGAAGGTGGCTCGTCTCGGCCAGCGCACCTTCGAACAGGCGGCCGGCTTCCTGCGCATCCCCAATGGCAAGGAGCCCCTCGATGCCTCCTCGGTGCATCCGGAAGCCTACGGTGTGGCACAGAAGATCGTCGCCGCCTGTGGCCGTGATCTGCGCTCGCTGATGGGCGACAGCGTCACCCTGAAAGCGCTCGATCCGCGCAACTTCATCGACGAGAAGTTCGGCCTGCCGACGGTCAAGGATATTATCGCTGAACTGGACAAGCCCGGTCGCGACCCGCGCCCGAGCTTTAAGACCGCGACCTTCGCCGAAGGCATCGATGAAATCAGCGATCTGAAGCCGGGCATGGTGCTGGAAGGCACCGTCACCAACGTTGCGGCCTTCGGCGCCTTCGTCGATATCGGCGTGCACCAGGATGGGCTGGTTCATGTTTCGCAGCTCGCTGACCGCTTCATCAAGGATCCTCACGAAATCGTGAAGGCAGGCGACGTGGTTAAAGTGCGGGTGGTCGAAGTCGACGTGAAGCGCAAGCGCATCGGCCTCTCGATGCGCAAGGAAGATGGCGTTCCCTCGGGTTCGCCACGCGGTGAGTCGCGCGGAAATGCCGGCCAGCGCCCGCAACAGGACCGCAAGCCGGAACAGTCCAAGCCGCAAAGCCAGGGCGCCTTCGGCGCGGCACTCGCGGAAGCCATGAAGCGAAAATAAGGGGTTAGTTCCCAGATTTGCAAAAATGTCACACTTTGGCAATTGAATTTGCGGAGTGCTAATTCCGGCGCTTGTAAGGCAGACGAGAGCGATTAAGTTGATGTGACCATCCTGTCACATTTGCGAGGCGTCCATGGCGTCGGCATTCTTATCGATTGTTCAGAAAATTGTCCGAAAGGGTTCTTTGACCCTTACTCTTGCCAATGGCGAGACCCACACGATTGGCGACGGCACCGGGGAACCGGTTGCCGTTCGTCTTGCCGATCAGGAAGCCGAGGATGCGATCCGTCGCGATCCGACGCTGAAGCTCGGCGAAATGTATATGGAAGGCCGGTTCATTCTCGAACAGGGCAACATCTACGACTTTCTCGCTCTGGTGAAGCAGAATACCACCAATGAAATCTTCGATTTCAAGATGGCAGCCCTGCTGATCGGCCGCATTGCCATGCAGCAGCTCAAGAGCCGCATGCCTGTTAACCACAACAAGCGCAATGTCGCCCACCATTACGACCTGTCCGAAAAGCTCTTCGAACTCTTCCTCGACGAAGACTGGCAATATTCCTGCGCCTATTTCGATCCGCCCGGCATCGGCCTGGAGGAGGCGCAAGTCGCCAAGAAGCGCCACATCGCGGCCAAGCTCATGCCACAGCCCAACCAGCGCGTGCTGGAAATCGGCTCGGGCTGGGGCGGTATGGCCATGTATCTGGCGGAATCGACGCCCGGCCTCGATGTGACCGGTATCACGCTCAGCGAAGAGCAGCTGAAGATTTCCCGCGAACGGGCTCAGAAACGTGGCCTTGCCGATCGTGTCCGCTTCGAGCTGCAGGACTATCGTCACCTGACGGGCAAGAAGTTCGACCGCATCGTCTCGGTCGGCATGTTCGAACATGTCGGCATCGGCAATTACGGCAACTTCTTCAAGAAGATTTATGAGCTTTTGGATGACAACGGAGTCATGCTGCTGCATTCGATCGCGCGTCCGAAGCCGAGCTTCGCTACCAACGCATTCATCGAGAAATATATTTTCCCGCAGGGCTATATTCCCTCGATCGCCGAAACGCTGGTTCCGCTTGAAAAGGCTGGCCTGCTCACCCGCGACGTTGAAGTGCTGCCTCTTCACTATGCCTATACGCTGCGCCACTGGCGTGAGCGCTTCGTGGCCCGCAAGGAAGAGGCGGTGGCGCTTTACGACGAGAAGTTCTTCCGGATGTGGGAGTTCTATCTGGCCGGCTCCGAAATGGGCTTCCGCTGGGATGAGCTCTTCATCGAGCAGATCCAGATCACCAAGAACCAGTTCGCGACGCCCGACAACAGGAACTATATCCCGGCGAACGAGGCGAAGCTTCGGGAATTCGAGGCGACGCGTCCGCCCCTGGAGAAGTTCACCTTCTGAGAGACGGATATGAGCGCATTTCCCGAAATCATTCTTGTACGCCACGGTGAGACAGCATGGTCGCTATCCGGCCAGCACACTGGCCGCAGCGATATTCCCCTCACCGCCAATGGCGAGGCTGCGGCCCGCGCGCTCGCTCCACGGCTCGCAGGTCTTTCCGTCTCCGCTGTCTGGTCCAGCCCCTCGCAGCGGGCGCGCAACACCTGTGGACTCGCAGGTTTCGGGGAGAGGGCCGTCATCAAGCCCGATCTCGCCGAATGGGATTACGGTGCCTACGAAGGTATCACCACCAAGGAAATCCTGTCGAAACGTCCCGGCTGGCGGCTCTTCCGTGATGGTTGCCCGGATGGCGAGACGGCAAGCGACGTCGGCGCCCGTGCCGATCGCATCATCGCGGAGCTTCGCCAGATCAATGCGCCGGTCCTGATCTTTTCGAGCTCACATTTCCTGCGTGTGCTCGGCGCCCGCTGGCTCGGCCTGCCACCACAGGATGGCTCGCGTTTCATTCTGGATACGACGAGCATCAGCGTCCTCGGCTACGAGCACGATCTCACAGAGCCGGTCATCCGACGCTGGAACCAGAAGTAATTCCGATCCCCCTCGATCTCAGCCACGTGGTTAAGAATGAGGTAACACCCTCGCTATAAATGTAGCGTTTGCCGTCGTCCGCGGCCGTTCTTGTATTGCGTTTTCTGGAGTGGGGATTGTGTTCAATCGATCAGTCGTATCGATCTCTTTAGCTATTGTTTTTGCGTCTTTCGGCACTGCCTCTGCTCAGGAAGGCGGCCACTGGTGGTCCGGTGACTGGTATCTGAAGGTCGGTGTATCAGGCTTTTCCGCCCCGAAGTTCGAGGGTGCGTCGAGCAACGAATTCAAGTTCAGCCCGTTGATCTCGATCGGCCGCCAGGGAGCCGGTCCACGATTTTCCTCGCGCAATGATAACCCCTCCTTCGCGCTCGTCGACAACGGCGGCTTCCGCGCCGGTATCGTCGGCCGCTATGTGCCGCAACGTGACCAAGATGACGACAGCGATCTGCGCGGCCTGAAGAAGGTCAAGTGGGGTGCGGAAATCGGCGGTTTTGCCGAAGTCTATCCGACCGACTGGTTGCGTGCCCGCGCCGAACTACGCCAGGGTATCCGCTCCCATGACGGCCTCGTGGCCGACGTGGCGCTTGACGCCTTCACCGATATCGCGCCCGATCTGCAGCTTTCCGGTGGCCCGCGCGCCACCTTTGCGACCAGCGGATACTTCCATTCCTATTACGGCGTCAACGAAGCGCAGTCGGCAGCAAGCGGGTTGAAGTCATATGATCCCTCGGGTGGCGTCCAGTCTTACGGCGCCGGTACCGCGCTCACCTGGAACGCAACGGAGAACCTGTCGACGAGCGCCTTTGCGGAATATAAGCGTCTTGCCGGTCCGGCCGCCGACAGCAGCCTGGTGCGCGAGAAAGGTTCGAAGAACCAGTTCCTGATCGGCTTGTCTGCGAGCTACAAGTTCAATTTCACGCTGAACTAATCGGCTATTCTAATCGTCTAAATTAGCCTGCCGTCGATGCGATGAACTTTCCTTCGTGGCGCAGAGCAGGAGCCTTGCGAGACGAAGCGAATTCCATCGAGCCGCAGAGGGCGAACTCGTCGGCGATGAAGCCTTGACCATGGGCGCTGCCCGTCGCTAGATGACCGCATGCAACAGATTGATGGTCTTAAAGGGCGCGTTGCCGATGCGCCTTCGAATAATTGGGTTTACCGCATCCTGCCGCCGTGGCTGTGGCCCTATGCGCAGCTTGCGCGCTGGGACAGGCCGATCGGCTGGCAGCTCCTCATGTGGCCGTGCTTCTGGTCGGCCACGCTTGCCGCCAATGCGGCAATCGAACCTCGCGTGTTTTCCGGCGCTCTGCTGCTTTACCATCTCTTCCTTTATTTTATCGGTTCCGTCGCCATGCGCGGCGCCGGCTGCACCTATAATGACCTTGTCGATCAGGAGATCGACATGCAGGTGGCGCGCACCCGCTCGCGGCCGCTGCCGTCGGGTCGCGTAACACGCCGGCAGGCCAAGATTTTCATCGCACTGCAGGCGCTGGTCGGCCTGTTCGTGCTGTTGCAGTTTAACTGGTTTGCCGTGCTGCTCGGCATGCTCTCGCTCGGCGTCGTTGCGCTCTATCCTTTCGCCAAGCGTTTTACCGACTGGCCGCAATTCTTCCTCGGCCTTGCCTTTTCCTGGGGCGCGCTCATGGGATGGGCGGGGATTTTCGGTAGCCTGTCCTTCTCTGCTTTCCTGCTTTACCTCGCTTCCGTCGTCTGGACGATCGGCTACGACACGATCTATGCGCATCAGGATAAGGAGGACGACGAGCTGATCGGCGTTCGCTCCACCGCGCGGTTGTTCGGTGAGCGCACGCGTCTGGCACTTGTCGGACTCTACGGGCTGACCCTGGTGCTGATGTTCCTGTCCTTTGCGCTTGCCGACGTCAACCTTCTGGCCTTCATCGGCCTGCTGATTGCGGCCGGAATGTTCGCGTGGCAGATCAGGACGCTCGATATCAACGACGGCGCGCAGTGCCTCGCGCTCTTCAAATCGAACACCCGCGTCGGATTGATCATCTTTCTCGGCCTGTTTGTGTCGCTGCTTTTCGCGATTCCCTAGCATTTCCGTTTTTCTCAGAGTCAAGGAAATGCCTCTATCTCTGGTTTCACGCAATTCCGGACGCCAAACCCCTGCGCACTTTTGCTGGAATTGCTCTAATCGGAAACGGAAAATGACCCCGAAATGAAAAACCCGGCCTGGTGCCGGGTTTTGAAAGCGGTTCGGAACGTATCGCTCAGCTGCGGGCGATGATTTCCTTGCCTTCGATCTTCATGATGACGCCGAGCTTGCCGGTCGTGCGGCGCACGAGGAAGCGTGGGCGGCGATTTGCGAAATAGGAGTGACGGCGGCGCGGCTTCATTTCGCCGGTGCGCAGTCCGCCCAGATGTTCTTCGAGCGGGCGGGCGATGCCATCGGCCTCCACCATCAGCATCGGAATGCCGAAGGCTTCCGACCAGCTGCGCCAGTCGGCGGCGATATCGCCGAGATCGTGAGCGACGAGAAGCGGAACGCAGAGTTCCGGATCTTCGTGATGCAGCTCGAGGGTCACGGTGACCTCGCCATTGCCGTGATCGATGGCGCGGGCTGCAACGCCCTTGAAGACCCGCCGCGGCAGGGCGATGGAGAGCGGCAGGCCGCTGGAGGGGAGAATCTTGCGCAGGACCGCGCCGCGTTCGTCGATCGTTATGCTGACGTCACTGGCATGGTCGTGGATGGCATAGCTTACCTGCTGCGGAAAGCGAGACGGATCAAGACGCAATGTCGTGCCAGCCCAGACGGGCTTCAGAACGGTATTCTTCATTTCATTTCTACCCTTGTCTTACCTGAGAGCCGATTTCCGGTCTTCTCCTCGGGACTTTTCGTCCTCTATGGCCCGACAATAGGCAGCCCCCGTTCCGTACAGCTTAAAAATCGCGGTTAAGAAAATCCTGCCTCCGGGGATGGTTATCAAAAACGAATATGGCAGGGTTTCCGGATGGTGAACGCGGCCTGTGCCAAAGCAGGACAGCTTCAAGTAAGTCTCGGGTAAGTTTTGCGTGGCAAAATGCTCGCGCTAATGGTTCGTCATTCTTTGAAGACTTTGCCGAAAAGGGCGCACTTATGATCACGGCATCCCTGGCGTACGTTATTCTCTCTCGCGATATGCCCAAGAGCCTGGATCGCGTCGCTAATCAGACGCAGGTCAAGAAAGACGCCCAATATTACGCCGACAACATCAACAAGGTGAAGGACGTCGACGACTTCCTTGGCGATTACAAGCTCTATAGCTACGCCATGAAAGCTTACGGTCTCGACGATATGATCTATGCCAAGGCCTTCATGAAGAAGGTCTTGCAGAGCGATCTCACGGACGCGAACAGCTTCGCCAATAAGCTCTCCGACACGCGTTACAGAGAGTTCGCCGCCGCCTTCAATTTCAATGCGCCGCCCAAGGATATACAGACGGACGCGCAGGAAGACGATCTGATCGGCCTCTACAAGCAGTCTTTTGCCGATGCGGCACAGCAGGCCGCCACCGAAACGAAATATTACAGCGCGCAGATCGACGGTGTGAAGACCGTTCAGGACTTTGTCAGCGATCCGCGTCTCCTGAACTACGCGCTGAAGAGCGTCGGCATCGACCCGACTTACATGTCGAAAGATTATATTGCCGGTGTCCTGACGACCGATATCAGCAAGCTCGGCGGCAGCGCGCCGGACCCGAGCGATCCGAGCTTCGATCCGACCAAAACATATGTCGGCGACAAGCTCTATGCGCTCGCCCAGCAGTTCAATTTCAAGCCCGATAATGGCGATGCCCAGTATTTCCGCGACAATATCGGTTCAGTACAGTCGGTCGACGACCTTCTCGCCGACCCGCGCCTGCGCACGGTGGCGCTGCAGTCCGTGGGTATCGATCCGGCAACGGCCGACGACGCATTCATCAAGATGGTGTTGACGAGCGATCCCTCAACGCTCGGCGGTGACGCGCCCCTCAGCAATCCCAATCCGTCGCTCAACTATGTCGGCGACAAGTACAAGGAGCTGCGGTCCTATTTCAACTTCAATGCCGATGGTTCGGTGGCTGGTTCTGCGCAGAGCGCTGGTCAGACCCAAACCGTCGCGTCGCTTTACGCCTTCCGCGCTCCCATAGTTGGCGGCGCTGCGCAGACTGCGGCACAGAAGAACAACGTCATTGAACAGTACAATATCAAGACTGCACCGCAGATCGTCGACCGCGACGGCACGGCCAGCGATGTGTACTATACCAGCCAGGCGATGTCAGATCTCAACAAGAGCTACTATCTGTCCAAGATCGGCACGATCACCAATGTCGATCAATTGGTCAGTGACAAGCGGCTTGCGGATTACGTCCGTTCCGCCTTCAACATGGATCCGGGCTTCACGCAGCTGAAAAGTGTTCTGACCGATCCGGCCTATGCCCGTTCAGTCAATTTGGGGGATGCCTACGAGGCCTTCAATTTCAGGTCCGACGGCAGCGTTTCTCCCACGGAGCGCGCGCAGTCCTATGACCAGTTGACGGGTATACTGAATAACGCGACGAACATGTCGAGCTATTTCTCGAACATGATGATGCCGCCAGGTGGCGTCAGCCCGATCGACAACGTCGATGAATTGCTTTCCGACAAGATGCTGACCTCCTACATCAAGGATGCCTACGGCCTCGGTCAGGATTTCAGCAATGCCGAGCTGAAGAACATTCTCACGGATTCCACCTATGCCGCGACTGCAGGCCATCAGGACGTCCACGATGCCTTCAATTTCAACGCGGATGGCTCGGTCACATTCCAGACGCAGCCGGATGGGAGCGTTGTCGGCGCGCAGAGCGCCACGCAGCTTCAAGGCATAAATCAGCTCGTTTCAAACAACTCCTCGAATTACCAGACAAAGCTCGGCGATCTCTCCAATAATGGCTCGACTGCCGCAGTCGACGTGTTCCTTGCAGACGACAAGCTGGTCAGCTTCCTGCGTGCCAGCATGCAGATCGGCAACGACATCAGCGATACCACGCTTCGAGGTATTCTGACTGATCCGACTGTCGCGGCGGCCCAGGGATACAGCGACGTTTATCAGCTCTTCAATTTCCGTCAGGACGGCACGGTCGCGCAAAATACCCTCTCGCAGAGCGCCACTCAGGTTGCGGCGATGACCAAGAAGGCGGACGACGCGGCCACCTATTATGCAAACACAATACTCTCGATCAGCAGCGTGGATCAGTTGCTGGGCGACCAGAAGCTGAACAGCTACGTCCGTTACGCTTTTAGCATTCCGACGAGCGTTTCGAATGCCGATCTGCGTAATATTCTCACGGATCAAAGCGGCACCGGGCCCTATGCCAATGTGACGGCGGCGTTCAATTTTCAGGCCGACGGCACGGTCACCCCCGGCTGGGCACAGACGTCCACACAGAAAGCTACGATGAATTCGGCCGCTTCTGCTCGTGAACAAGGCGTCCTGGACCGGATGGGCGACGTCAACGATGTCGATCAGTTGCTGGCCGACTCGTCCCTGACGGACTATCTGAAAATGGCCTACGGGCTGGCCTACGACACGAGCGATGCCGAACTGAGAAATATTCTCACCGATCCGGCTCATGCCGCTTCCGTCGGCCAGAGCGATCTCAATGCTGCCTTCAATTTCGCCGCGGATGGATCGCTGCCGACTTCGACAGGCGCCCAGACTGGTGAGCAGACGACCAACACGTCAGACAATTACGGCGCTCGCGTCAACAATCAGGGCGAGGATCTCATTGACCGTATCGTCGCGAACTACAAGTCGCGAATGGACGACGCCAAGGGCGTGAAGAATGTCAATGATTTCATGAAGACCAACGCCACCGCCGATACGCTTCTCAGCAACAACTCCTATCCGGATCTGTATGAGATGGCGCTGCAGGCTTACGGCCTGACGCCAGATGACGTCTCGCGCTCCACCATGCGCAAGCTGCTCGTCAGCGATCCCTATGATCCCAAGGGATATGTCGCATCCTTCAAGGACGATCGCATCACCAAGATGGTGCGCGCTTTCAACTTCGGTCCCGATGGCAAGGCTGCCGAGCCAATGTCGGCTCTTTCTGCCGCGACTATGGCGAAATATGCGACCGATTATAAGTCGCACGTGACCATGCTGATGAAAGATGGCCCCGCAAAGGATCGCGCTTCCAAGGACGCCACCAAGGAAGTGGATTATTTCGGCAAGACCATGCCAGGTATAACGTCGCTCGACGATTTCCTGGCCGACAAGCGCTTGACGGATCTTGTGCTGAAAGCAAATGGCCTCGATCCAAAGAAATACGACAAGGATACGCTGAAGAAGATCTTCACTTCCGATCCTGATGACAAGAAGAGCTATCTCAACACCACGGCTGACGCGCGCTTCAAAGAGATCGTCGCCTCCTTCAACTTCGACAAGGACGGCAACCTCACCCGTGCCAAAATGGGCAAGATCCAGGATAAGCAGGCCGAAGCGAATACGCAGCAGCAGTATGTGCAGATGACCCTGGAAACCCAGGAGGGCGAAAAGAATGACGGCGTTCGGCTGGCGCTCTATTTCAAGCGCAAGGCAGGCGACATTACCTCGCTCTATGGTATCCTCGGCGACAAAGCGCTCTATCAGGTCGTCCAGACGGCCTATAGCCTGCCGCAGCAGATGTCGTCGATGGACGTGGCCAAGCAGGTCGATCTGCTCGGCCGCTTCGTGAAGCTCGAGGACCTGCAGGATCCGAAGAAGGTCGATAAGCTCGTCAAGCGCTTCACCGCCATGTACGACATCCAGAACAACACCCAGCAGTCGCCGGCGCTCCAACTCCTGACCGGTGGCACCGGCCAGGCGGCATCGCTGCTCTGATTGGCGTGAGCCTCTAAAGCAATTCCAGCAAAACTGTGCATCGGTTTTGCATTTGGAATTGCGCCTAGAGGCTCACCACCTTGTCGGGATTCATGATGCCGGCCGGATCGAAGGCGCGCTTGATGCGGCGCATCAGTTCCATCTCGATCGCCGGCCGGATCGACGCGAGCTCGTCACGCTTCAGCTGGCCTATGCCATGCTCGGCGGAAATCGAACCGCCATGGGCAAGCACCAGCCCGTGCACGATATGGTTCATCTCGTGCCAGCGGGCGATGAAGGCATCCTTGTCGGCGCCGACGGGCTGCGAGATGTTATAGTGGATATTGCCGTCGCCCATATGGCCGAAGGCGCAGATGCGCGCACCGGGCATGGCGGCCGTCACCGCCTCCGCAGCCTCGTTCATGAAGTGCGGTATCTTCGAAACCGGCACGGAAACATCGTGCTTGATCGAGCCGCCCTCCGGCTTCTGGGCATCCGACATGCTCTCGCGCATGTGCCAGAGCGCCTTCTGCTGCGCGACGGAGGAGGTGATTGCCGCATCCTGCACAAGCCCCGCTTCGAAACCCTGTTCGAGAACGGCATTCATCATCCGCTCGGCCGTCTCGGCGGAATCGGAGGTGGAGATATCAATGAGCACATACCAGTCATGCGGCGTTTCGAGCGGATCGCGCACGCCGTCGATATTGCGCACGGTGATCTCGACGCCGAAGCGCGGCATCAGTTCAAAGCCCGTCAGTGACGTGCCGCAGAGGCTGGAAGCGAGATTAAAGAAGGCGAGCGCGTCGTCGACCGAAGAAAGCCCGGCAAAGGCCACCTGATGGCCGAGCGGCTGCGGGAAAAGCTTCAGCACCGCACCGGTGATGATGCCGAGCGTGCCTTCAGCGCCGATGAAGAGATCGCGCAGATCATAGCCCGTATTGTCCTTTTTGAGGCGGCGGAGCCCGTCCCAGATCTCGCCCGTCGGCAGTACGACTTCGAGGCCGAGGCAGAGCTGGCGCATGTTGCCATAAGCGAGAACCGCGGTTCCGCCGGCATTGGTGGAAAGGTTGCCGCCGATGCGGCAGGATCCTTCCGAACCGAGCGACAATGGAAACAGACGCCCATGCGCCTCGGCGGCCTTCTGCACCTCGGCGAGGATCGCGCCGCCATCGGCGACCAGCACGTTTGCGACCGGATCGACATCGCGGATCCTGTTCATGCGTTCGAGCGAAAGGATGACGTCGGCCTTGCCCTCGCGCGGCGTCTGCCCGCCAACGAGGCCGGTATTGCCGGTTTGCGGCACGATCGCCGTGCCGGTCTCTGTCGCAAGCTTCATGATTGCGGAGACTTCCTCGACCGTACCGGGTTTCAGCAGGAGAGGGGAGGAGCCGTGATAGAGGCCGCGGTTTTCGATGAGGTGCGGCGCGAGATCGGCTTCGCTGCGCAGCGCATATTTTTCGCCGACGATGGCGGTGAAACGTTCGATAACGTCTGGAGAAATGCTTGTGCTGCCCATGGAGCCGGGTTCCTCTTTCCTCACTCGCGCGGTGCTGCCGCGCGCCGCAGCCGGTCGTTGATCGCCTCTCCAAGCCCTTCGTCGGGGATTGGCGAAAAGGCGATCACGGCCGCGCCGCTGGCATCCGCCTTCTTCATGTAGTCGAAAAGATTGGCGGCCGCTTCCGAGAGATCGCCGCGTGGGCTGAGGTTCAGCGTGATCGCCGCGTGCTCTGCACCCGCCACTCTGTCTGGACCGAAGGCAATCAGCGCTTCACCGGGTTTCAGTGCCGTGGCCTCCAGCCGGACGGCCGCGCCCGGCGCGTAATGCGAAGCGAGCATGCCCGGCGCTTCGATCGCCGCGGTTGCCTTCGTCGAGCGCAGCAAGCGCTTGCCGGCCACCCGTTCGATCTCCCTCGTCGGCAGGCCGCCTGGCCGCAGCAACCGAAGTTCGCCGTTCTCGACCTTCACGATCGTCGATTCCACGCCGACGGTACTCGCGCCAGCGTCCAGGATGAGAGGTATCTTTGCCCCGAGGTCAGCTTCGACATGGGCCGCGCTCGTGGCGCTCACCTTGCCTGACGTATTGGCGCTCGGAGCCGCAAGCGGCCGCCCGAACGCACGGATCAAGTCGCCGGTAAAACCTTTCGGTATGCGGATGCCGACGCTGTCGAGGCCCGCCGTGGCGAGCGCATGGATCGCGGTGCCGGTCTGGAGAGGCAGTACCAGCGTCAGCGGGCCGGGCCAGAAGGCTTCTGCGAGCGCGCGTGAGATCGGATCGAATTCTGCATAGGCCTCTGCCATCGCAAGATCCGCCATATGGCAGATCAGCGGATTGAAGCGCGGCCGTCCCTTGGTCTCGTAGATGCGGGTGATAGCGGTCGGATTGGTGGCGTCGGCGGCAAGGCCATAGACCGTCTCGGTCGGAATGGCGACCGCGAAGCCTTCGGCAAGTGCCACGCAGCCGGCTTCGAGCGCCGTCTGTCTGTCCGCCTTGATGTCGATTATTCTTGCCATGTCCTGCCCGGTTTTACTGCGGCAGTCATTAGGCCTTCCTTGCGGCGCGATCAATCCCGCCCGGAGCTGGTGGATCAACTGTCGGCGAACCTACAGTTGGCGAATGATTTGGCGCAGCTGTTCGTTGCGGGCGCCAAGCAGGAGGATGTTGCGGATGGCGATCTGCGGATCGTCGGTGCGGAAGAGCAAGCCGTTGCCCCGCACCGAGCGGTCGACCACCATCCTCTCTGGCGTGCTGTCGCCCGGTTTGATCGCCACGGCGAAATACATGCGGGAATTCTGCACTGCGATATTGTCGAAGAAATTGTCGTTGTCGCCGATGTCGGAATAGAAGTTGGCGATATAGAAGGCCCATGCCACTTCGTCGTAGCGGGCGAACTTGGTACGTGCGGCCGTGACGTGGCAGTAGCCGAGATGCGGGCTGTCGGCCAGCGTCCGGTGGAAAATCATCTTCGGAAACTGGATCGAACGGTGGAAGCCGTTGATATTCTGGTGGGTTTTTTCGCCGGCGGCCTGCAGCTTCCGTGCCGTCCTTTCAGCCACTTCCTCATGGGTGAGATAGCGGCGCTCTTCCGGAAGCCAGTCTTCGCGGCGGCGGCTGATGCGGCCGGTGCGCAGGAATTCTGAGTGCTTGGTAGGAAGCCGCGATTCGGCGGGCTTGATCTGTTCCCGCGCGTCGAAATATCGAAGTTTGGCCATGGCTTTCGCAGTCTTCGCTGTGTCGGTCACTGCGCAGGATAGGATTTCGTGCTTAACGTCCTGTTAAAATAACGGGAAGAAGGCGCGGGTGCCGGGTTTGAGAGCGGGATGTCGCAAATGCGATAAAATCGGCCCGCAGCATTGGATTCGCTTATTTCTGAAGCGCCGCGAATGTCGTAATTGACAACGGTCAACGGTGAGTGATTGTTTCTGAGGACACCCGGCTCACTGTCGTCAATTTCGAAGCGGATGTCGCTTTACAACCAAGCGACCGGCATGCTCGGTGCTTAAATGACGCCATGACCAGCTCTCCGGAGAGAGAGGGAAACGGGCGCGCTTCCGCTGTCGTGCTCTAAAGGAGTGGCAGCAACATGCACGAGGATAGGCAGATGGATATTCGCAGCAACGTTTTGCGCCAGCTCAAGGGCCGCCGCGAGGGTTTCAGCCTCGAGCAACCCTTCTACATCGATGAGGATTATTTCCGTCTGGACATGGAGATGATCTACTATCGCGACTGGCTGTTCATCGGCCATGACTGCGAACTGCCGAAGCCGGGCGCCTATTTTACCGTCCAGATCGGCGACTATCCCGTCGTCATCGTGCGCGGACGCGACAATGTCATTCGTGCCTTCCACAACAGCTGTCGCCACCGCGGCTCGCGTGTCTGCACCAAGGAGCACGGCTCGTCGGTGCGTCTCGTCTGCCCCTATCACCAATGGACCTACGATCTCGACGGCAAGCTCGCCTTCGCACGCCATATGGGCGATGATTTCGATAAGAGCGGCTACGGACTGAAGCCGGTCCATTGCGAAATCGTCGCCGGCTACGTCTTCATCTGCCTCGCCAATGTTGCGCCGGACTTCCAGACGGTGCGCGATAGGATCGAGCCCTATATGGCGCCTCATCACATCGGCGAGGCCAAGATCGCCTTTCAGAGCACCATCATTGAGAAGGGCAACTGGAAGCTTGTCTGGGAAAACAATCGCGAGTGCTACCACTGCGCCGCCAATCACCCGGAGCTCTGCCGCACCTATCCGGAAGCACCGAGCGTGACAGGCACGGACGGAGGCGCCGACGATCCGGAGATTGCCGGCCACTGGGCGCGTTGCGAAGCGGCCGGCCTGCCGAGCAAGTTCCAGATCTCGCCGGACGGACAGTTCCGTACTGCCCGGATGCCGCTGATCGAGGACGCCGAAAGCTACACCATGTCAGGAAAGCCCGCCGTCAAACGCCCGCTCTCCAACGATGTCAAGATCAGCCACATCGGCACTATGCTACTGTTCCACTATCCGACCACATGGAACCATCTGCTTGGCGACCACGCCATCTCCTTCCGCGTGCTGCCGCTGAGTGCCAACGAGACGGCGGTGACGACTAAATGGATTGTCCACAAGGATGCAGTCGAAGGAGTAGACTACAATCTCGAGGAACTGACCCACGTCTGGACCGAAACCAACGATCAGGATCGCCGCATCGTCGAAGAGAACGCCTTCGGCATCCACTCGCCGGCCTATGAGCCCGGTCCCTATTCTGCCGCTCACGAAGGCGGCGTAATGCAGTTCCTCGAGTGGTATTCGAGCTTCATGGTCAATCGGCTGCAGGGTGATCAGGCAAAGCTCTCGGTCGTTGCCTGAGGGCGATCGCCAGCGGTTAATGCCCGGTTCATTTCGCCTCCGGTAAAAGCGGAGTGTAGATGCCGTTTTCGGGTCTTTTGGGAACAATTTCCCATATTATCCGTTGTCCGGCATGCTTTTTTCGCTCTTGATCGGAGATACGCAATGTTTGGGCTGACTAAGAGGGTCGCGACTGCGGTGATGGCCGCCGCCGTCGTTGCGACGAGCTTCGTGCCGTCGCAGGCAATTCAGATGCCGTCCGCCCCACAGGTGGAAAAATCATCGCCTGTCGAAACCGTCCAGTACCGCCGTTATTATCGCCCCGGCTACTATCCTCGTGCCTACCGTCCCGGCTGGTACGGCGGCTATCGCGGCTATTCCTATTATCGTCCGGGCTATCGCCGCTATAACGGCTACTGGTATCCGCTGGCCGCTTTCGGTGCCGGTGCCATCGTCGGCGGCGCCGTCGTCGCTCAGCCGCGCTACTATGCGCCTGCACCGGCTCCCTCGGGCATGACGCCGAGCCACATCGCATGGTGCGAAAATCGCTACCGCTCCTACAGGGTCTACGACAATACGTTCCAGCCCTATAACGGTCCGCGTCAGCAGTGCTATTCGCCCTACTACTGAGGGGAAACCAGAGATTGAGATAAAGCGCCCGGCCATCCAGCCGGGCGTTTTCATTTAGAGGATATCCACCCGCTTCAAGAGCCACCAGGCCAAGGCGATGGAGGCGAGGATGAGCCCCACGGCATATTCCGTACCGTAGTCTCCGACGGCGAAGGGCAGGTTGGCTGTGTTCATGCCGAAAAAGCCGGTCACCAGCGTCGGCGGCAGCAGGAAGGCCGTCATGATCGACAGGATGTAGAGGTGGCGGTTCGTCTCCGAGGAGAGCTTGGAATCGATTTCTTCGTGCAGCAGCCTTGCCCGATCCTGCAGCGCATAGACATCGTGATCGACTGTCTCCAGCCGGCTTGTCAGTCGTCCGGCAATATCGTCGAAGCCGAAAGGCATTTCGTCTTCGTCGGAGGCTGCCGCTCGCCGCATCAGCGCAAGGACCGTGCGCAGGTGGCGATGCAAGCGCACGATCGTGCGACGGACGGGAGCAAGCCTGCGGCGTTCGTCACGCGGCGCGTTGTCGTAGACGAAGTCCTCGATCAGGTTGAGCTCTTCCGTGAGCTCCATGACGACGGAGATCAGCGTGCGCTGGAACTCGGTCACAAGCAGCTCGAAGAGGTCGACGGGCCGGGTGAACTTGGCGGGATTCTTCTCGATCATGACACGCGTTCGTTCCACACTTCTCAGCGGCTGCAGGCGCGTGGTGATGATGAAACGGTCGGAGATGGCGAAATGCAGCCAGCCGAGATCGGCCGTGTCCTGATCGAATTCGCGCTGGCAGTCCACCAGCGTACCGTAGAGCATCTGTTCGTCGACAGTCAGGACCGCGTGCGTGTCGCGCGTGGTCAGCGCCGACTTGGCGTCATCCATCACGCCGAGCGTGTCGAGCAGGGCGGGCACTCGGGCATCGGCAAGGTTGAGATGCAGCCAATAGAAACCCTGGTCTGCAGTCAGCTCCGCGGCCGTCGCGCTGTTTTGCAGCCGCGTGGCCTTCTTGCTTTCCGGCGAGAAACGATAGGCCCAAACGAGGCCGGGTATGTTGGCAGGCAAGGTATCCATTATTGTCGATCCTCTCGCGAAAGCGATCAATCCTACTAGAGCATGTCGCGCAAACTGTGCAGCGGGTTTGCGATAACGGCATGCCTTAAAACAAAAACCTGCTGCCGGCGGCGGATCTGAACGATCGCGACACGCTTAGAGATTCTCCATGACGTTTGTTTGTGCAAGTGCACAAGCGAAAAGGCGCTCTCGATAGGTAATCGACGGAAATCAAATTGACGTTTACGTAAAAATCAATTAGCTCTTCGGTTGGAGGCGCTTATGCACCGGCTTTGCCGTGCGTGAGCTGAATGCGGAGGAAATAAGATGTATAAGGCGCCCGTCGAGGAGATCGCGTTCACGCTGAAGCATGTTGCCGGCATGGCGGAGGCGATCGACGACGGTCTACTGGCCGATCTCGGCGAGGATCTCGTCGAAGCCATCCTTGCCGAGGCGGGACGATTTGCCACGGAGGAAATCGCCCCTCTCGCCGACATCGGCGATCGCCAAGGCGCCCGTCTTTCCAACGGTGAGGTGAAAACGCCAGACGGATGGCGCGATCTCTACCGCAACTGGGCAGCAGGCGGCTGGAACGGCCTGACGGCGGCGGAAGAATTCGGTGGCCAGGCCCTGCCGCATATGCTGAATGTCGCAGCGCTGGAAATGTGGAATTCCGGTTCCATGGCCTTCGCCCTCTGCCCGACGCTGACCATGGGCGCCATCGAAGCGCTGAACGTTCATGGCAGTGCCGCTCTCAAGGAAAAATATCTTGCGCGCATGGTCTCTGGCGAATGGACCGGTACCATGAACTTGACCGAACCGCATGCAGGCTCCGATCTCGGGGTGCTGAAGGCGCGCGCCGAACGCCGCGAAGATGGCAGCTACCGTATCTTCGGCCAGAAAATCTTCATCACATGGGGTGAGCACGACGCAGCCGGAAACATCATCCATCTCGTACTCGCGCGTCTGCCGGATGCGCCTGATGGTACGCGCGGCATCTCGCTCTTTCTCGTGCCGAAATTCCTCGTCAACGACGACGGCTCTCTCGGCGCCCGCAACGATCTCCACTGTCATTCGCTTGAACACAAGCTCGGCATTCATGGCTCGCCCACCTGCACCATGATCTATGGCGATGGCAAATTCGGCGGAAAGGGCGCTGTCGGCTGGTTGATCGGCGAGGAGAACAAGGGCCTCGCCTGCATGTTCACGATGATGAATAACGCCCGCCTCGCTGTCGGCATGCAGGGCGTGGCAATCTGCGAGGCGGCGACGCAGAAAGCGATCGCCTATGCGAAGGAGCGTACGCAGGGCAAGGCGCCCGGCTGGAGCGGCTCCGGCATGAGCCCGATCATCGAACATCCCGATGTTGCCCGCATGCTGCTCACCATGAAGGCGCTGACGCAGGGTTCGCGCGCCATCACCTATGCCTGCGCCCACGCGATCGACATGGCCCATCGCGCCAATGAACGGCGCGAACATTGGCAGGAGCGCGCTGCATTGCTGACACCGATCGCCAAGTCCTTCGCGACGGATGCCGGCGTCGACGTCGCCTCCCTCGGTATACAGGTGCACGGCGGCATGGGCTTCATCGAGGAGACGGGTGCCGCCCGCTATCTGCGCGATGCCCGCATCGCCCCGATCTACGAAGGCACGAACGGCATTCAGGCGATCGATCTCGTCACCCGCAAGCTGCCTTTGTCTGATGGCAAGCAGGTTAGGGGCTTCATTGCCGAATTGAAGGCGATCGCTGAGGCTGTCCGCAGTTCAAACCTCGACAGTTTCGGCGCGACGGCCGATAGGCTGGATTCCGCCCTTGCCGATCTGGAGGAGGCGACAAGCTGGCTTCTTGCCCGCCTTGCCGAGGGCAGGTCCGCCGAGGCCCTGTCGGGCGCGACGCCCTTTCAGCGTCTTTTCGGCCTTGCGCTGACCGGCTGCTATCTCGCCAAAGGCGGCCTTGCCCGCACCAAAGACGGGGCAGTCGAGGGCCGCATCGCGCTCTGCCGCTTTACTGCGGAAAACCTTTTGTCCGAAACAGCGGCGCTGAAAGACCGTATCGTCAACGGCGCCGATAGCCTCGCCGCTGCCCGCGCCGTCCTTGCCTGAGGAGCTGACAATGAGCGATCCCGTCATCATCGCGCGATCCGCAGAAAATCCGGCTGTCCAGATCATCCGCTTCAACCGGCCGGAAAAGAAGAACGCCTTCACCCGCGCCATGTATCGTACGATGACGGATGCCCTGAATGCCGCAAACAGTGATGCCGGCATCAGGGTAACGGTCTTTCTCGGCGGCGAAGGCTGCTTTTCTGCCGGAAACGACATCGGCGATTTCCTCGCCGCGGCCATGGGCGGCGGCATGGGCCAGGAACTGATCGATTTCCTCTACGCCCTCGCCAATGCCGGAAAGCCGCTCGTCTCGGGCGTAGACGGTCTCGCAATCGGCATCGGTACGACGCTCAACCTGCATTGCGACCTGACGATTGCCTCCGATCGCAGCCAGTTCCGCACGCCCTTCGTCGATCTGGCGCTGGTCCCGGAAGCGGGTTCCAGCCTAATCGCCCCGCGCATCATGGGCTATCAGCGCGCCTTTGCCATGCTCGCTGCTGGTGAGGCCTTCACGGCCGAGGATGCGAGGCAAGCCGGCCTTATCTGGAAGGTGACGGCGCCGGAAGAGGTGGAAAGCCAGACGCTGGCTACGGCCGCGAAGCTTGCCGCCAAACCGCCGGAAGCGCTGAGGCTCGCCCGTGACCTCATTCGCGGCCCGCGGGAAGAGGTCATCACGCGTATCGATGAAGAGGCTCGCCATTTCGCCGCACGCCTTAAAAGCGCAGAAGCTCGCGCCGCCTTCGAGGCTTTCATGCGTCGCTGAGCCCCTAAAAATCAGTGGTTATTATCATGTGCCAATTTAAGCCTCTCTTAAGCATAATCTAATTATTGAACCGAGGACGGATCCCCAACCGTCCGGACGCGTGACGTGTTTCGTACGAACCCCTTGTCCGAAATTTACCCACAGCCTCGCAGTTCGCAGCGCGCTTAACCCCCGCGCTGCGAAACCGTTCACGGTCGCGAGTCCCGAGGTGGCTATTTCTCCAGCGTCGCCACCACCTCGACATGCGAGGTCCAGAGGAACTGGTCGATCGGCGTGACCGAGGTGATCCGGTATCCGCCCTCGACGAGGAGCGCGAGGTCGCGGGCAAGCGTGACCGGATTGCAGCTTACCGCAACAACCTTCTTCACGATCGAACGTGCCAATTCCTTGCACTGGAATTCTGCGCCCGCCCGCGGCGGATCGAAGACGACCGCGTCATAGGCCTTGAGCTCCGAGGTCATCAGCGGGCGGCGGAAGAGATCGCGCTTTTCGACTGTCACGGGCTTCAGCCCCTGAGTGTTGCGAGCTGCATGGTCGAGCGCCGCAATCGCCTTACCGTCGCCTTCGACAGCGTGCACGCGGCCGAGACGGGCAAGCTGCAGCGAAAATGTGCCCGCGCCCGCGAAGAGATCGGCGATCCGCTTGGCTTTCCCGACATGGGCAAGCACGAGCTTCGCCATCGCCTCTTCAGCCGATTTCGTCGCCTGCGTGAAGCCGCCGGCGGGCGGAGAAACCTGCACGCCCCCGAATTCGACGATCGGTTTCGCAGGCTCGATGAGAATTTCGCCATCGAGCGAAACGCGGGCGATGCCGCGAAGGCCGAGCACGATCTCGACCGCCTTGCGGCGCTGCTGGTCGGAAAGCTTTTTCACGCCTTCTACCGCAATATCGAGACCGGAGAGCGTTTCCAGAACCGCAATCCGGAAGGCATCGGCATTGGTCGCGACTGCCGCCCCGACAGCCTTGATCGCCGGCAGCCGGGAGATGATCCCTGCCGACGAGATCGGACATTCCTCGATGGCGACGATGTGATGGCTTTCGGCCTGGTTGAATCCGACAAGCATGTCTTTTTCGGTCTTTCGCGCCGCAAAGACCACCCGCCGCCGCTCGCCGGGATGGGCAGCGACGATCTCGCTGACCTCGGGCGTCAACCCCTTGGACCTCAGCGCATCGATGACGAGCTGCCGTTTGAAGGCGCGGTAGGGCGCATCCGCCATATGCTGCAGCGTGCAACCGCCGCATGTACCGTTGACGCCGTCAGGCCCGAAATGCCGGCAAGGCGGCTCCTGCCTGTCGGGGGAGGCAGAGGCGATCGACATGACCGTGCCCTGGTCCTTGACGCGGGCGATCGCGACCGTCTCGCCCGGCAGCGTGAAGGGCACATAGACTGGTCCGTTATTGCCGTTGGCGATGCCGTCGCCCTGTGCGCCAAGCCTGTCGATGGTGATCGTTTCCGTGCTCACGCTTTCGTCCCTGCCAATAGAAATTCTTGATTGCCGTCTCCGCCCGAAATAGGCGAGGGGATGAGCCCGAAACTCTTCCAGCCCATATCCTCGGTGAACCATCGCGCCAGCTCTGCTGCCACATCCGGTCCGGAAGCGGGGTCCTTCAAGAGCCCGCCTTTGCCGATCGCCTCGCGTCCTGCCTCGAACTGCGGCTTGACGAGAATTGCGGCAAGGGCGCCGGGCTCTGCGATATCGAGTGCCGGGGCAAGCGCGAGCTTTAGCGAGATGAAGGAAACGTCGGAGACGATGAAATCCACCGCGTGGCCGATATCTTCAGCCGTCAGGTTGCGGGCGTTCAGCCCCTCTACGTTCGTCACGCGCGGATCGGCCGATATTCTCGGATGCATCTGCCCGTGGCCGACATCGATTGCCGTCACATGCGCAGCACCCCGTTCCAGCAACACTTCCGTGAAGCCGCCGGTCGAAGCGCCGACATCCAGACAGTACCGTCCCGACGGATCGAGCCCGAAGTGATCGAATGCCGCCACCAGCTTCAATGCTGCGCGCGAAACATAATCCTGCGCCGGGTCGTCGATCTCGATTGTCGCATCGGCGCCGAAGACGGCGCCGGCCTTCGTCACCACCTTGCCGGCGACCTTGACGGTGCCGCGCGATACGGCATCCCGTGCCCGCGAACGGCTCGCAAAAAGGCCGAGGGTGACGAGAAGCTGGTCGAGGCGCTGGCTGTTCTGATCGGACATTGGCTGTGAATGACCGGCAAAGCCGCCGGTTGCAAGCATTTTATTAGCATCGCGGACATGCCGGCACGGCTCCTCCTCATTGGAGCCGCAATTATCTAACCAACCTGCGCTGCGGCGCACAAATTTAAACAATTTTAAATCCCACCCGCATAGGTTCCGTTTGATTGCAGCGGTTCGCTATTGAATCGCTTGGTGCCATGAAGGCTCCCGCGTCCTCCCGCCGATCATGTTCCTCATCAAGAAGTTTTGTGGCTGCGCACTTGCGTGGTCGCCCTTGTCGCGCCTGATGTCGCCAGGAGAAATGACCGATGTTCGCTCGAAACATATCTTTGAACGGTAAGCTTGCGGCCACGTTCGCAGCACTCATCCTTATTTTCGTATCCGTTTCCGCTTTCGTCTATTCCAAGGCAACCACCTCGGCGGGCGCTTCCGCCGAACAGGAAAAATCCGAGCTTCTGGTCAACCAGATCGACGACGCTCTGCAGGCCATGCTCGAACAGGCCGTCAACCTGCGCGGCTTCATCCTCTTCCGCAGCGACAGCACCTATGGCGATATTTTTGCCAATCGCGAGCGCATGCTGAAGGCGATTGCCGCAGCCAAGCAGACTGCCGCCTCCCAGCCCGAGCTGGTCTCGATGATCGATGACATGCAGAAGGCCGCAGACCTCTATTTTCACGAGCTCGCCGAGCCGCAGGCTAAGGCCCGCAAGGAAACCGAGACCCCGATAGCAGACGTCGTAAAGATCGGCGTCAACGCCACCAAGGGCCAGCTCGACGGCTTCCGCGCCGCTTCCGCCAAGATCAAGTCTCTCGCCCGCGACAAGTCCATTGCGCTGGCTGCCGCTCGGCTTGAAGCCAACAGCGATCTCAAGACCACGCTTCTGGCCGGCGGCATTGCCGCCGCCCTTGCCGCCGCTGCTCTGGCCTGGGCTCTGTCGCGCACCATTGTTCGTCCGATCGTCGGCATGACGGCCGCCATGGACCGGCTGGCCGGCGGCGATCACAATATCGAAGTCCCGGCAACCGGCCGCCAGGACGAAGTCGGGCGCATGGCGCAGTCCGTGCTGGTCTTTAAGGAAGCTGCGATCGAAAAGCAGCGGCTTGCCGGAGAAACCGACCGCATGCGCGGCGAAGCCGAGCGTCAGCGCCAGATGAGCGACGAGCAGAAAGCCCGCGAAGAAGGCGAGATTCGCTTCGCCGTCGAAGCGCTGGCCGGTGGACTTGCAGGCCTTGCCATTGGCGATGTCGCAGCCCGCATCCACACCCCGTTCGCGCCGCAGTACGACAGCCTGCGCAACGATTTCAACAATGCCGTCGAAAAGCTGCAGGCTGCCCTGCAGTCCGTCGGCCGCAACGCTTCGGCGATCAACGCCGGCGCCGGTGAAATCCGCTCCGCCGCCGACGATCTCGCCCACCGTACCGAACAGCAGGCCGCTGCCGTTGAAGAAACCGCAGCCGCTCTCGAAGAGGTCACGACCACGGTGCGTGACTCCGCTAAACGCGCCGAAGACGTTGGCAATCTCGTCGAACGCACGCGCCTCGGCGCCGAGAGGTCCGGCGAAGTCGTCCGCAAGGCGGTTGCGGCCATGCAGCAGATCGAAAAGTCCTCAGGCGAAATCTCGAACATCATCGGCGTCATCGACGATATAGCCTTCCAGACCAATCTTCTCGCTCTGAACGCCGGCGTCGAAGCCGCGCGCGCCGGTGAAGCCGGCAAGGGCTTTGCGGTCGTCGCCCAGGAAGTGCGTGAACTCGCCCAGCGCTCGGCAAACGCCGCCAAGGAGATCAAGGCGCTGATCAACACGTCGAGCGAACAGGTCAATTCCGGTGTCGGTCTCGTCGGCGAAACCGGCAAAGCGCTGGAAGCTATCGTTGCCGAAGTCCAGGAAATCAACCGTCACGTCGGGGCGATTGTCACGGCCACCCGCGAACAATCGATCGGCCTGCAGGAGATCAATACCGCCGTCAACAACATGGATCAGGGCACTCAGCAGAACGCCGCCATGGTCGAAGAGCAGACGGCTGCAAGCCATGCGCTCGCCCAGGAGGCCTCGGCTCTCGACAACCTGTTGCGCCAGTTCAAGCTCGGCGTCCAGGCTGCCGCTCCGGTCCAGAGAACCGCTGCTGCAACCACCGCGTCCCGCCCGGTCGCTTCTCCGGCCCGCGCGCTCGCCGGCAAGATTAGCAAGGCCTTCGGTGGCAAGCCGGCAGCCGCAGCTGCTGCCGTCGTCCAGGAAGACTGGACCGAGTTCTGAGAAGGATCTCTCCGGAAACGAAAAAGGGCAGGGCGGCATTCAGTGCCGCCCTTTCTCTTTGCGCTTACCCTGCGGAGGCGCGCAGCCGCTCGATATCCCGCCGTGGCGGGACGTTGTGCACGCGGACATAATCGCGGCTGAACTGCGATGGGCTCTCATACCCAACGCGGAAACCCGCCTCGGCAGCGCTCAACCCCTCGGTCACCATCAGCCGCCGCGCCTCCTGCAGGCGAAGCTGGGTGCGAAACTGCAGCGGGCTCATCGCCATCACCATCTTGAAATGCTCATAGAAGGATGAGGCGCTCATCCCTGCGACGGAAGCCAGATGCTCGATCGCGAAGGGCTCGCTGAAGTGCTTCCGCACGAAATCGATCGCCCGGCCGATCTGGTTGAGCCTGCTTTCGCCACTGGCGATCTGCCGCAAGAGTGCGCCCTGCGGCCCCCGGATAAGACGATAGAGGATTTCCCGCTCGATCAGCGGTGCCAAAATCTCGGCATCGTCAGGCGTATCGAGCAGCCGCAGCATGCGCGCGGCTGCATCGATCAGTTCAGGCGTCGTCGCGCTGACCCCCGCCGCCGGGCTTTCCGGCAGCCTTCCGTGGACGGCAGGAAGCATCTCGGCCAGCAGGCTGCGGTCGAGCTGCAGCCTCAGACACAGATAGGGCCGGTTGGCGCTCGCCTCGACGACCGCACCGATAACGGGCAGGTCGACGCCGACCACGAGATAATGCGCGGCATCATAGACATGCGCGATATCGCCGATGAGCGCGCGTTTTCGCCCCTGCGCCACAATGCAGCAGGAGGGCTCGTAGAGCGTGTG
Source organism: Rhizobium sp. BK377 (assembly GCF_014193935.1). NCBI lineage: Bacteria > Pseudomonadati > Pseudomonadota > Alphaproteobacteria > Hyphomicrobiales > Rhizobiaceae > Rhizobium > Rhizobium sp. BK377. The sequence goes on along the minus strand of NZ_JACIAC010000001.1, from coordinate 908,007 downwards.
GATCGGCTCTGTGCGGGCGGAGGATCGTATGATGCCGACACGCGGCAGCGCTGTGTCGAAGCTGCCGTCCGTGCCTGTGTGGCGATCGATCAATTCTGCTAGTTCGGCGATCTTTTCCATGCAGGCAGCATGAACCGGGACGCAGCAAATGCCAAGTACTCTCGGCTGCTTTCGGAAGATCGTGCAAGAAATCTGGAGAAGCTTGCTACCGGTTTCCGCCCTTCAAGCCCAATCTCATGCAAATGGATCGGCAGCATCCGGCTCCGATCATCATTGAGGCACAGGGAAAAGACATGACTGGTATCAAGGATAAAACAGTTCTGATCACGGGCGCGAGCAGCGGCATTGGTGCCGGTACTGCACGCGAACTGGGTGCCGCCGGCGCAAAGCTGATGATCGGCGCGCGTCGCACCGACCGGCTGGAACAGCTGGCAGAGGAAATTCGCGAGGGCGGCGGCACGGTGAAATTCCGGGCGCTCGATGTGACCGACCGGGCCGATGTCGAGGCCTTCGCAAAGGCAGCAGTGGACGCTTTCGGCAGCATCGACGTGCTGGTCAACAATGCCGGCGTCATGCCGTTGTCGCTGATGTCCTCGCTCAAGGTCGGGGAATGGGATCGCATGATCGACGTCAATATCAAAGGCGTCCTCTACGGTATCGCCGCCGTGCTGCCGATCATGAACGCGCAGGAGCGCGGGCAGATCATCAACATCTCCTCGATCGGAGGTCTGTCGGTCGTGCCGACCGCGGCGGTCTATTGCGCGACGAAATATGCGGTGCGGGCCATTTCCGATGGGCTGCGCCAGGAAAACAAGAAGCTGCGCGTGACCTGCATCTATCCCGGCGTCGTCGAATCTGAACTGGCCGAGACGATCACCGAACCCTTCTCGGCAGAGGCCATGGTCTCCTTCCGGGAGATTGCCCTCAAGCCCGATGCCATCGCCCGTGCGATCCGCTTCGCCATCGAGCAGCCCGAGGGCGTCGATGTGAATGACATCACCGTCCGCCCGACCTTGAGCGTGGGAATGTGACTATGGCGATCCGCTCGGTCCTTGTCGGGGCGGTCTTTTCGCTTGCCGCCTCATCCGCTCTTTCAGAGGAAACGACCATGCAGAACCATCCCTATCTCGGCATGTGGATCACTGGCGACGGCCATATCCGCCAGGAACTCCTGTCGAACGGCCGTTATGACGAAGCGCGTGGCGCACGAAAAAGTGCCTATCAAGGCCGCTATCAAGTCACCGGCGACCATATCGAATACTGGGACGATACCGGCTTCACCGCCGACGGCGATTTCATCGACGGCGTGCTGCATCACGGCGGCATGATCTTCTACCGTGACGGCAGGAAGCCGGATTAGAGAGAGGCGGGGTCGGTGTGTGCCTTAGCCGGCAACACCGACCGCAACACCGCGTCCGAGCGCGTTGAAGACGGTCGAAACGATGCCGGCGCGGTCGAGCCCGGCATGGGCGATCATCGCTTCCGGCTTTGCCTGCTCCATCCAGATATCGGGCATGACGAGCGTGCGCACCTTCAGCCCGCGGTCAAAAAGACCATCCATCGCCATGAACTGCATGACCTGGCTGCCAAAACCGCCGACGGAACCTTCTTCTACGGTGATGAGGATTTCGTGATGGCGCGCAAGCTGGCGGATCAGGGCGTGGTCGAGCGGCTTTGCGAAGCGGGCGTCGGCAACCGTGGTTGACAGACCTGCGGCATCGAGATCCTCGGCTGCCAGCAGACAGTCGGCAAGCCGTGTGCCGAAGGAGAGAAGCGCGACTTTCGTGCCTTCCTTGACGATGCGGCCCTTGCCGATTTCAAGGATCTCGCCGCGCTCCGGCATGTCGACGCCAATACCTTCGCCGCGCGGATAGCGGAACGAAATCGGGCCGGCATCATAGGCGACTGCCGTGCGCACCATATGCTTCAACTCCGCTTCGTCGGCCGCTGCCATGACGACGAATCCGGGCAGGGTGGCGAGGAAGGCCGTATCGAAGGAGCCGGCATGCGTCGGCCCGTCGGCACCGACGAAGCCGGCCCGGTCGATCGGGAAGCGCACGGGCAGGCCCTGGATCGCCACGTCATGCACCACCTGGTCGTAGGCGCGCTGCAGGAAGGTGGAATAGAGCGCTGCAAACGGTTTGAAACCTTCGGTGGCAAGACCGGCCGCGAAGGTCACGGCATGCTGTTCGGCGATACCGACATCGAAACAGCGTGACGGGAAGATCTCGGCGAATTTGTCGAGGCCGGTGCCAGTCGGCATGGCGGCCGTGATGCCGACGACGCGGTCGTCGAGCGTGGCTTCCTGGATCAGCGTCTCGGCAAAGACATTGGTATAGCTCGGCGCATTCGGCTTCACCTTCGCCTGCGCGCCGGTGATGACGTCGAACTTGTTGACGCCGTGATACTTGTCGGCGGCGGCTTCCGCCGGCGGATACCCCTTGCCCTTCTGCGTCACGACATGGATCAGCACTGGGCCGTTGGCGTTGTCGCGCACGTTGCGCAGCACCGGCAGAAGGTGATCGAAGGAATGACCGTCGATCGGCCCGATATGGTAAAAGCCCATCTCTTCGAACATCGTCCCGCCGGTGACATAACCGCGGGCATGCTCGACGGCGCGGGTGATCGCGCGGTCGACGTTCTTGCCGAGATAAGCGGTCAGTTTCTTGCCGAAATCGCGGAAGCCCATGTAGGTGCGCCCGGAAGCAAGGCGGGCGAGATAGGCGCTCATCGCCCCGGTCGGAGGGGCGATCGACATGTCGTTGTCGTTGAGAATGACGATCAGGCGGGCATCGAGCGCGCCGGCATTGTTCAGGGCCTCATAGGCCATGCCGGCCGAGAGCGCCCCGTCACCGATAACGGCGATCACGCGGCGATCCGTCTTGTCGATATCGGCAGCGACCGCCATGCCCAGGCCGGCCGAAATCGAGGTCGAGGAATGTGCGGCGCCAAAGGGGTCGTATTCGCTTTCGGCCCGGCGGGTGAAGCCAGACAGGCCGTTTTCCTGGCGCAGCGTCCGAATCCGGTCGCGGCGCCCAGTCAGGATCTTGTGCGGATAACATTGGTGACCGACATCGAAGATCAGCCGGTCGTCAGGCGTATTGAAGACGCTGTGAATGGCGATCGTCAGCTCCACCACGCCGAGACCGGCGCCGAGATGCCCGCCGGTGCGGGAAACGGCATCGATCATCTCGTCCCTCACTTCGCGTGCAAGCTGTGGCAGATCGCGATCCTCGAGCTTGCGCAGGTCGGCCGGATAGGTGACCTGATCGAGCAGCGGGGTCTTCGGGGATTGTGTCACGGGCGGGCGCTCTTCTTTGACTGATCGGCTTTGCTTTATTCGATTGAATTGCGGCAGAACAACTGCATTTGCATAACCGCAAGTTTTTCACCTTAGAGCACTTCAGCCCTCCGGCAAAGGCACGAATTCCTCTTCGTCACCGGGAACGATATCGAAGCGGCCGGTGCGCCACTCCTCCTTGGCCTTCTCGATCCGCTCTTTCGAGGAAGATACGAAATTCCACCATATGTAGCGTTTCGAGTTGAGGGCAGCACCTCCGAACAGCATGAGATGGCAGCCCTCGGTGCCGGCTTCGAGCGTGATCGCATCGCCTGGCCGGAAGACGAGAAGCTGGTCCGCCGCGAACCTGTCGCCGGCAATGACGACCTCGCCCGCAAGCACGTAGACGGCGCGCTCCTCATGCGCCGCACCGAAGGGAAATTTCGAGCCCGGCTGCAGGGAAATATCGGCGTAAAGCGTATCGGTGAAGACCTTGACCGGCGAATTCAGTCCTTCGAACGAACCGATGACGACACGGCCGGTCACCCCGCCATCGTCGATCAGCGGCATATCAGTCTTTTCGGTATGGGCAAAGGAAGGATCGATCTCCTCCTTGTCGTCGGGCAGCGCCAGCCACGTCTGCAGGCCGGACATGGAGAGCGGATGGCCGCGCAGATTGTCCGGCGTGCGCTCCGAATGCACGATGCCGCGGCCGGCTGTCATCAGGTTGATATCACCAGGGCGGATGACCTTTTCCGTGCCGAGACTGTCGCGATGGCGGATTTCCCCGTCGAAGAGATAGGTGACGGTCGAAAGTCCGATATGCGGATGCGGCTTCACGTCGAGCGCCTCATCCGGTTTCAGGATGGCCGGCCCCATGCGGTCGAAGAAGATGAAAGGCCCGACGAGACGGCGCTGACGTGTCGGCAGGGCGCGCCGCACCTGGAAGCCGCCGATATCGCTGGTGCGTGGAATGATCAGGTTCTCGATCGCGTCGCAGGCGAAGGCATCGCCGGGCAGGGGATCTTTACCGGGGAAAAACGACATGGCGCGCTCCGATCACAAAGGCTCCCGCCACAGATAGCGTCTGCAGGTCCGTGGCGAAAGGGTCAGTTTGTCAGATCGCGGCTAAGGCCTCAGATCGCGGTGAAGCCGTTATCAACGAAGAGGTGCGCGCCGTTGACGAAGATCGATTCATCGCTGGCGAGATAGAGCGCCGCACGGGCGACATCCTCAGGTTCACCGATCCGGCCCTGCTGGGCGGCAATTGCCGCATCCGACACATCGACACCATGCGCCTGCAATTCCTTCACCTCGCGCAAGCCATGCGGTGTGCGGATAAAGCCGGGGCAGACGGCATTGCAGCGGATGTTGCGGTCCCGGAATTCGACCGCGATGGCACGCGCAAACATATGCACCGCGCCCTTCGTCGTATCGTAAAGCACTTCCATCGGCGTGGCGGCAACCGCCGAGATCGACGAGGTGCAGACGATCGATCCGCCGCCGGCCTCGATCATCTTCGGCAGCACCGCCTTCGTCATCAGGAACATCGAGCGCACGTTGACGGCGTGCAGCCAATCCCATTCCTGCAGCGTGGTTTCCAGGAACGGCTTGATGACGATCGTGCCGGCATGATTGAAAAGCACCGTGACCGGCCCGTAGCGTTCCTCGACGCCGGCGACTGCGGCATTGACGGCTGCTTCTTCGGAGACGTCGGCCGTCCAGAAATCAGCTTTGCCGCCTGCAGTGCGGATTTCATCGACGGTTTTCGCTGCCGCCTCGCCATTGCGATCGATGATGGCGACGCGCGCGCCCTCAGCCGCAAAGAGCTTCGAGGCAGCGCCGCCCATGCCAGTCGCACCACCCGAGATAATGGCGACCTTGCCCTTCAATCTGTCCGTCATCTTGCTGTTCCCTTGATGTTTATCGAGGGATCATAGATCGGTCGGAAGCCGGTCGCCAAGCGTCTTGAAAGGGAGTTTCGGCGGGCGCTTCAAGCGCCGTCGAGCGGTTCCACGCCCTGCGGTTTGCCGGCACGGTCGAGGCGGATCTTCTCGATGCGGTTTTCGGCGGCCGAGAGAAGGGTCTCGCAATGCTTCTTCAGCGCTTCGCCGCGCTCATAGATCTCGATCGATTCATCCAGCGCCACGTCGCCGCGTTCCAGGCGCGCAACGATGCTTTCGAGTTCGGCCACTGCCTTTTCGAAGGAAAGACCGGAAACCTCCGGCTTGGCGCTGTCAGTCATTCTCAACCCTTCATCATTCTCAGGATATGCATGCCCGCCGACTCGGCGAGTCCTTCCAAATCATACCCGCCTTCGAGCAGGCTGACGACCCGGTTATTGGCACTGCGGTCGGCAACTTCGAGAAGCCGGCCCGTCGCCCAGTCGAAATCCTCGCCCGTCAGGTTGATCTGTGCCAGCGGATCGCGGTGATGGGCGTCGAAGCCGGCGGAGATAATGATGAGATCCGGCCGGAAATCGTTAAGCGCAGGCAGCACGCGGGATTTGAAGGCTTCACGGAAATGGTCGCTGCCGACATTGGGCGAAAGCGGCGCGTTGACGATCGTCCCATGCGCCCCGCTCTCGTCCTTGGCCCCGCTCCCGGGATAAAGCGGCATCTGATGGGTGGAACAGAAGAGCACGGAAGGATCGTCCCAGAAAATATCCTGCGTGCCGTTGCCGTGATGCACGTCCCAGTCGACGATCGCGACACGTTCGGCGCCATGGACCTTCTGCGCGTGGCGGGCGGCGATCGCCGCATTGTTGAAGAAGCAGAAGCCCATCGCCGTCATTTTCTCGGCATGGTGACCCGGCGGACGCGCGGCGACGAAGACATTGTCAGCCTTACCTCTGAAGACGTCGTCAACGGCGGCCATCGCCCCGCCGATGCCGGTCAGCGCCGCCTGCAAGCTCTTCTGGCTGGCATAGGTGTCGGCCTCGAGCTGGTTGATCTGCTCTTCCTCTTCCGGGATCTGCCGCATGACGGCGATCAGATGTTCTTCCGGATGGGCGAGCAGCACGGCGTCTTCATTCGCCTGTGGCGCCTGCTTGCGGTCCAGGCGCTCGAAATTCGGATGTTCCAGCGCCACATTGAGCGCGCGGATACGGTCGGAACGTTCGGGATGCCCTGACGGCGTCACGTGTTCGAGGAAAACAGGATGTTCGTAAAGACGGGTGCTCATGCAGGCACTCTATCGATCGTAAATGTCATGATCCACAGCAGATGGGGCACTGCCAGTCGATTTCAACAAGCCGCATCATCGCGGTTAACGCTCTGCTTGCCGTCGTTTACGCTATTTTAATTGTTTCATTTACTTCGTCGGACCCCGTGTTAGGGTCTAAGTGATAACCTGCAAGGCAGACCTGTAAATGAGTAAGACGAACCGCCCGGACATGGTGGAATTGCGTGTGCCGTTTCGCGATGTAGATATGAACGGCCAGATGTTTCTGGCCTCCTATATTTCTTATGCGGAATCCGTACTTGCAGGTTTCTGGTCATTGAGACCCGGCGTGGAGGACGAGCCTGTTTACACTCCCGCCAAGGTATCCTGCATTCTTCACCGGCCACTGCACTATCACGAGACGGTAACCTTCACAGCCGGCGTCGATAAGATCGGCGTCCGTTCCATAGGCTTCCTTATCGCTGCCGAGATCGAAGAAGAGCGTGCAGCCGAGGTTGAGATCACCTGGCAGGCACGCAGCCGTGAGGACGGCTCGCCGGCCGCGCTTCCCGAAGAGACGCGCGACTGGCTCTACGGCTTTCTGGATTAAGCGCGAACCGGCAGCAACGGATAGCCGACCATAACAGCCCGGCCAACAAGGGCCGCTACGAAGGCCTTGATGACGTCTCCAGGGATGTAGAAAAGGCTGCCGAGGAAGGCCTTCTGTAAGGTGACATCGGCCACGATAGCCGCAAAGACAATGCCAAATGGATAGAGCACGAAGATGCCGCCGATGACGGCAGCAAGGAAAAAGCTCACCGTCTGCACGAGGCCTGACTGTCCAGCGTTGACCAGCCGCTCGCTGAGGAAGCCTGTAACAAAAGCAGCGACCACCCACCCATACAGGAAGCCTGACGTAGGAGCGACAAGGGCCGTCATTCCACCGCGGCCGCCCGAAAGCACTGGCAGGTTCATCGCGACAAGTGCAATCACGATGAGCACCGCGATCGAGCCGCGTTTCGCGCCAAGGACGACACCTGCCATCATCACGCCGAGCGATTGCGCCGTGATCGGAACTGCAACAATGCCGACATAGATTGGCGGCAGCAAGCCAAGGGCCACGATGATCGCGGCGAAAAGAGCGGTAAGAACGAGGTCTCGGGTGCTCATTGTGATCTCCAGTTCACAAGACGTTAACTGACATGCCGCCGAATGCCGCGCGCGTCAATCGCCGCAGCAACGTTATCCGCATCCCTGAGCGTCAGAATGATGAGCGGGGTAAGGATCGTGGTCGGTCGTAGTTTCAACCCCCGCGCTGCATGCGCCTCGCTGATTGCATGGTAGCGGGCAATGATCTCGGGCACGAAACGCAGCACGAGGCCGACCGCCAGGCCAACATCGTCAGCGCTCACCCAGCCGGTGCGTTCCAGTGGCCGCACAAGCGTCGTGATCTCGTCCATGAACTGGGCGATCGTCGTTGTGGCCGTCACGGCAGCGGCAAACAGCATTAGCGCGGTCAGCCGTAGCAACGTTGCCAAAGCTTGATGCCACGGATTAACAATAAGGGTGATAAGCGCTACGAACGCGATTGTCAGGAAGATCGGTTTCAGTCGAGCAGCTGATTCCTTCATCGGCATGCCGACGGTGCGATAGGCGAGCACGGTCAGCAGCATGACGACTGCAAGCAACGGAATATTGTTGCTGATGAACAGCACCAAGCCGAGTAGGAAGAGCGAAAAGATTTTTGCCCGCGGCGAAAGCCGGTGCAGGACACTATCGCCTTCGACATAGAGCGACTGCATCAGGCGGCGAGCTCCCTGTAGCGGGCGATCGCCTGCGCCGCCGGTGCATCGGCGGCCAGCCGGCCTTCATGGAAGAGCAGCACCCGCTCGAAACCTGAAATCAATTCGAGATCATGGGTGATGACGACGACATTTTCTTCGAGCCCGTGGATGATCTTCTGCACCAGCGCGCGGTTGCGCAGGTCAAGCTGATTGGTCGGCTCGTCGAGGATAAGGATATCGGGACCGGTCGCCAGCACGGAGCAGAGCGCCGCGATCTGGAGCTCGCCACCCGAAAGCTCATGCGCACGGCGATTGGCGAGTTCCCCGGCATTGAAGCGGGCGAGCACCATCTCGACCTTTCGATCGATCTCCGCCTTGGTAAAGCCACGGCCCTTCAGCCCAAAAGCGATGTCGTCCCTGACGATCGGCAGGATGATCTGGTTCTGCGGCGACTGGAAGATGAAGCCGACATCGGCAAGCGCCGTCTTCTCGTCGCGCGTATCCCGTCCATTGACGATAACCTTGCCCGTGGTGGGTTTCATGAGCCCGTTGATCATCCGCGCGAAGGTCGTCTTGCCCGAACCGTTGAGACCGATGACGCCGAGGCGATTTTCGGTGAGGGACAGCGTCAGCGGCTCGACCGCGACCCTTGCTCCGAAACTGGCGCCTGCGCTGTCGAAACGAATATCCAAGTACGGGTCCCCTTGTTTGAGTTCCTGCTTCTATAAGGCTGCGGCCGTGCGATAAAGGATCAAAATCAGATCGGTTGGAATATGGTATCGGGTGGCTAGGAAGATTTTCCGCGCTATGATGGCGACATGACGAATCTGCTCTCCAATTCCGATGCCCGCCGTATCTTTCTCGCCAAGCAGGGCCTGAGCGCCCCGCCGAACCGCGCGCTGACCAAAGCCGGCCTGCTGGACCTCATCCACGATCTCGGCTTCGTACAGGTAGACAGCATCCAGACGGTGGAGCGCGCCCATCATCAGATCCTCTTTTCCCGCAACCAAACATACCGGCGCGAACACCTGACCGCACTTTTGGAAAAGGAAGGTACGCTCTTCGAACATTGGACGCATGATGCCTCCATCCTGCCGAGCGCCTTCTTCAAATACTGGAAGCACAAGTTCCTCGACGAGGAGAAGGCAATCGTCGAGCGCTGGCGCAAATGGCGCGGCGAGGGTTTCGAAGCCTCCTTCGAGGAGACCTATGATCGCGTGGTCAAGGACGGCGCGATCCTGGCGCGCGACATGAAGGCGGATGGCCACGTTTCCGGCGGCTGGTGGAACTGGCACCCGAACAAAACGGCGCTCGAATATTTCTGGCGCACCGGCAAGTTCGCCATCGCAGGCCGCTCCAACTTCCAGAAGATCTACGATCTCGTCGAGCGCGTCATTCCGACCGAATTCCGCGAGCCGGAGGTGAGCCGCGAGGAATTCGTCGACTGGGCCTGCCGCAGCGCGCTCACTCGTCTGGGTTTTGCGACACATGGCGAAATTGCCGCCTTCTGGGATCTGCTGTCGCCGGACGAAGCCAAGACCTGGGTTGCCGAAAACAGAGATGAACTAATCGAAGTGATGATCGAACCCGCGCTTGGCGGCAAGCCGCGTGCCTCATGGGCTTTCGCCGATTTTTTTGGCGCGATGGATAATTTTCCCCAAGCGCCGCCGCGAATCCGGGTGCTCAGCCCGTTTGATCCGATGATTCGCGACAGAAACAGGACAGAACGTCTTTTCGGTTTCTTCTATCGCATCGAAGTCTTCGTGCCGGAGCCGAAGCGCGAATATGGTTATTATGTCTTCCCGCTCCTGGAAGGCGACAGGCTCATAGGCCGCATCGACATGAAGGCCGACCGCAAAAAGGGTACGCTGGATGTCAAAAGGCTATGGCTGGAGCCGCGCGTCAAGGCATCTGCTGGGCGGCTCGAAAAGCTCGAAGCCGAGCTCGAACGCTTGGCGCGTTTCGTCGGTGTGGAAAAAGTCGTCTATTTGGACGGTTGGAAAGGATAATCCTTTTCCAGCGGGAGACGGCTAGCTGGTCAGCAGATCTCGGTTCTGGAAATCTTGATCCCGAAGCCTTCCAGGCCGACATAATGCCGCTCGCGACTGGTCAGGAGCTTGATCGAGCCGACGCCGAGATCCCTAAGGATCTGCGCACCGAGGCCGATCTCCAGCCACTCACTGTCGCGCGTTTGTGCTTCGGCATGAGCCTCACGGCCCTGCCCGCGCGCCTTGCGGCCATTGTCGTAATGGCCGACTCCGACAGAGCCTTCGCGCAGATAAACGATGATGCCGCGGCCCTCTTCGGCGATCTTCTTCATATAAAAGTCGACCGGCTTGCGCTTGCCGAAGAGGTCGTCGGCTACGTTTTCCGGATGCAGGCGCACCGGAATATCGACACCGTCCCTGATATCGCCAAAGACGACGGCGAGATGCTGCATCGGATCCCAGGGCAGGGAGTAGGTATGGGCCTTGGCCTTGCCGAACGGTGTCTCGATATCGAAGCTCGAGCCGAGCTCGATCAGCGTTTCCTTGCGCTGGCGATAGGCGATGAGGTCGGCGACCGAAAGAAGCTTCAGCCCGTGCTGTTCGGCAAAGTCCACGACCTGCGGGCCGCGCGTCACCGTGCCGTCGTCATTGACGAGTTCGGAGATGACGCCGATCGGCGGGAGGCCGGCAAGCTTGCAGAGATCGACCGCCGCTTCCGTATGGCCGGAACGCATCAGCACGCCGCCTTCGCGGGAGACCAGCGGGAAGATATGGCCGGGGCGAACGAAATCCGACGCGCCGACATTCGGATTGGCAAGATTGCGCACCGTCAACGTGCGGTCGTCGGCGGAGATGCCCGTGGTCGTGCCGTGCTTGAAGTCGACGGAAACGGTGAAGGCGGTCGTATGGGCGGAATCGTTTTCCGCCACCATGGCGTTGAGGTTCAGGCGCTTCGCCTCTTCCCTCGGCATCGGCGCGCAGACGATGCCTGAGGTGTGGCGCACGATGAAGGCCATCTTTTCGGGGGTCGCATGCACGGCGGCGACGATCAGGTCGCCCTCGTTTTCACGATCGTTGTCATCCATGACGACAACGATCTCGCCGGCTTCGAAAGCCCTGATAGCATCGACAACGCGCTTTTGATCATACGACATGAGACAATTCCTATTTCAGCCGGCCGGTCTGGCCGCGGTCGCGAAGATAGTGGTCGGCAATGGCGCAGGCGATCATCGCCTCGCCGATCGGCACGGCGCGGATGCCGACGCAAGGGTCATGACGGCCTTTGGTGCGGATATCGACATTCTTGCCGTCGGCATCGATCGACTGCCGTTCGGTGAGAATGGAAGAGGTCGGCTTGACGGCGAAGCGGGCGACCACCGGCTGGCCGGTAGAAATGCCACCAAGGATGCCGCCGGCATTGTTGGACAGGAAGATGGGCTCGCCGTCATTGCCCATGCGCATCTCGTCGGCATTGTCTTCGCCGCTCGTCTCGGCGGCCGCAAAGCCGTTGCCGATCTCGACGCCCTTGACTGCGTTGATCGACATCAGCAGCGAAGCGATATCCTGGTCGAGCTTGCTGTAGATCGGCGCGCCGAGGCCCGCCGGGACACCATCGGCAATCACCTCGATGACGGCGCCGATGGACGAGCCGGCCTTGCGGATGCCGTCGAGATATTCTTCCCAGACCGGCACGATCTCGGCATCGGGAGAGAAGAACGGGTTTTGCCCGACCTGATCCCAATCCCAGTTGGCGCGATTGATCTTGTACTTTCCGATTTGCACCAGCGCGCCGCGGATGGTGACACCGGGCACGACGAGCCGGGCGATGCCCCCGGCCGCAACCCGCGCCGCCGTCTCGCGCGCCGAGGAACGGCCGCCGCCGCGATAGTCGCGGATGCCGTATTTCACGTCATAGCTATAGTCGGCATGGCCGGGGCGATATTGCCGGGCGATCTCGCCATAATCCTTGGAGCGCTGGTCGGTATTTTCGATCAGCATGGAGATCGGCGTTCCCGTCGTGACCATCGTCTCGCCGTCGGCGTCCATCATTACGCCGGAGAGAATTTTCACTAGGTCGTCTTCGCGCCGCTGGGTGACGAAACGGCTCTGGCCGGGTTTGCGCTTGTCGAGCCAGACCTGCAGGTCCTCAAGCTTGAAGCGCAGCCCGGGAGGACAGCCGTCGACGACGGCGCCGAGTGCTGGCCCGTGGCTTTCGCCCCAGGTGGTTACACGGAAGAGATGACCGAATGTATTATGCGACATGTGTTCCCGCCGGATGCGCGGACCGGTGTCGTCGGCCGCGCCATTACTCAAAAGGCGCGACACTCATAGGCCAAAAAACAGTTCAGGCAAAAGCCTTTCTTTGCGCCGGATGGTGCGATCGGGGAAATGGTATTTCCGTATTCACGAACGACGATAGGCTCGCCTTTAGCTACGATGCCAGCAGCCATGCGGTTCCGCGCGCCTCGATGGCGAAATCGTCGAAGGAGAGGGGGCGTGCAAAGGCATAGCCTTGCAGGAGATCGCAGCCGAGATCGCGCAGCAGTTCGGCATGATCAAGCGTCTCGACGCCCTCGGCCACCGTCTCCACGCCGAGCGAACGGGCGATTTCGATGATCGAGCTGACGAGCGCGCGCTCCTGTGAGGAGGTGACGATCGGCTGGACAAGCTGCCGGTCGATCTTGAGCCTTTTCGGCTTGAGCTTCAGCAACGACACGATCGAGGTGTGGCCGGTGCCGAAATCGTCGATTTCGATATCGATACCAAGCGCCTTGATCCGTTCGAGGTTCTGCGAGACCCCGTCCTCGCTTTCGTCGAGAAAGATCGATTCCACCAGTTCGAAGGAAATTTCGCCGGGGCGGATATGCAGGTCGGTCAACGATTCCACGAGGCTGCCATCATGCAGGCGCCGCGCCGAAACGTTGACGGAGACTTTCGGTACGAAGACGCCCTGTGCCGCCCAGCGCATCTTGTCGCGCAGCGCGGTCTCCAGGACGATACGGTCGAGCGTCTGCACGACATTGATTTCATCGGCAATGCGCAGGAATTTGTCCGGCGTGAGCAAACCTCTGGAGGGGTGGCGCCAGCGCACCAGAGCCTCGACCCCCGTCAGCTTCATCGAGCGTGCACAAAACTGCGGCTGGTACCAGGCCGTGAACTCGCCATTGTCGATGCCGGCAAGGATCTCATCGGCCGTGCGTTTGTTGTTGATGATGTCGGCCTGGAGATTATGGTTGAAGAATTCGAAGCGGTTGCGGCCGAGGCTCTTGGCGCGATAGAGCGCGATGTCGGCATTGATCAGCACTTTGCGCGCATCGACGTGAATGCCGCTCGCCAGCGCAATCCCGATCGATACGCCGCAGCGGCAGGAGAAGCCCTGGAAATCGATCGGTTGGCGCATTTCCTCGACGACGCGGCCGGCGAGCTCCGCCATTTCCTTGTCGCCTACGTCGAAGGAGAGGATGACGAACTCGTCGCCGCCGATACGCGCAACGACATCGCTGTCGCGCAGGTTTCTGGAAAGCACGCGTGAAGCATGCACCAGCATCGCATCGCCGGCGGCATGTCCCAGCGTATCGTTGATTTCCTTGAACCGGTCGAGATCGATATGCAGGATCGCGAACGTCTGCGGCTCACCGCGGCCGGCATCGGTAAGGTTTTCCAGCGCGATATCGAGCTTGCGGCGGTTGGCGAGCGAGGTGAGCGGGTCGTGCAGGGAGTTGTGCTCGATCCTGCTCTTGGCGAGCTCGAGCTCGATATTCTTGGTAATCGCCTCATCCTTCGCGGCCTTGAGGCGCAGCGTCATCAACGCATCCTCAGTCGAATCGAAGGCGATGCCAATGATCTTCATCTCGCCGGTCGGCGTGCGGTGCACCTTGCCGACGGAGCGCACGTAGCGCAGACCGCCATTTTCGTTCGGCACGCGGCAGACCAGCGTATGCGTGTCTCCGAGCTGCTTGAAATGCCGGGCGCTTTCGAGCGCCAGTTCGCGATCATCGGGATGAATGCGCGAGAGCCAGGCCTCTTCGGTCACGAAGGCATTGCTCTGCTTCAATCCGTAGAGCTCGTGCATGCGCTCGTCCCAGATCGAACCGCGCTTGCCGAGAATTGCCTCCCAGATACCGCATTGATAGGAATCGAGCGCCAGGTCGAGCTTGCCGGAGAGTTCGGCAAGCTCCGCCTCGCGGCTCGAAAGTTCTGCCAACGCGAGTTCCAGCTCGGCATTCTTGAGCTCGCTCGTTTCCTTGGCGACACGAAGCGTATTGGTGAGTTCCACGTCGGCCGTGACATCCCAGACGATGCCGATCGTCTTTCCCGTGCCGCCGGCATCCGTATAGAAGGCGCCGATGGAGCGCAGATGGCGGATGCGACCATCTTCCCGCATGACCCTGTATTGCGTGGTGCAGGCTTCTCCGGCGATGCTGCAACCGAAGAAGTGAACCTCGGCGATTTCTCGGTCTTCGGGCGCGATCGTCGAAAGCAACACATCCAGTGGCTGGCTGCCTTCGATCGCTTTGAGGCCGTGAAGGGTGGATGCGCGTGAATCCCAGACAAGGCTGGTGGCGTTTTCCTGGAGCTCCCATATCCCGATCCGGGAGGATTCGAGCGCCAGGTTGAGGCGCTGCGACAGTTCCAGGAGCTTGCCCCCGCGGGTCTCGAGCTGCGCGATGTTGCGGTTGCGTTCACCGAGCAGCCATGTGGCGAAGAAAATCGGGATGATGATCACGCAACCCGCAGCAACGATGATCAGCCGCAGTTCCGGCTGATTGTCAGGAATGGTGTTCCAGCCGCTGTTCGGCACGGCCGCCAGTTCCCACCGGCCGCCCGCGAAACTGATTTTGCGGCGGAGCGGATCCTTCTCGTAGATATTGGAAGGGCCGAAAAAGGGCGCCGCGGTTTCGTCCGGAATGCCGATGTCGCGCACCGCGATCGAGAGATGGTCGAGATGCGGATAGCGCTCCTGGTTTTCGCTGTTGCGTGCGGGCTTCAGGCCCGTCGCCTCGTAGAACATGTTCTGGTCGATGACCACCTCGACCGCGCCCCAGATGCGGCGCTGGCCGTTCTGTTTGACGAAAACCGGAAAGAAGATCGCGAAGGCGTTTTCTGCATCCGTCGTCTTGAAGGGGCCGTAGAAGCGTGCCGACTGGTCGCCGGCATTGCGGCTGATCGACATGCGCTCCATCAGCCGCTCACGCACATCCTTGCCGATTCGGTCCTTGTCGGATTGGGCCGGATAGACCGATTTGACGATGAAATCAGGCGCGAGCGCAATATTGATGAAATGCGGGTTCTGGATCAGCAGCCAGTTGATCTGCCGCTCCATCTCCGCCTCATTCGTCTGCGTGCCGAGCGAGATCAGGTTGGAAAGGTCGCGGACGGCGGTAATGTCCATATTGATCTGCGCCGACATGCGGGCACGGATCAGGTTCGTCTGGCTTTCAGTACGGATTTTCAGCTCACGCAGATAGGCGGCAGTATTCGCACTGTCGAGTGCAAAGCCGACGGCAATAACGACGATGGCCACGAGGGCGGAAACCAGCAGCGAGACACGCGTATTCTTCAAAACTCGCCGCAGCTGTTTGCTGTTGCTCAGCCGGAATTGCAAATCACACACCCCTACCTTCACGCTGACTTTAGGGGGCAGGGGTTAATTTACGATTGCGCGCATTCGCGCCTGCTAAATCGCGTAAACAGAGAAAAAAATACGGTTAATCGAGCCTCTTGATTATCCGTAAAATCCTATTCATCAATTGGGCGCCGAAAGCCATTCTTCCGGGCAATTTTCGCCATATTCAGGAGTTTATCTGTGGCCACTCGATATCAACGGCAGCGTTTCAAAGGAATTGCCGATATGCGTTTCGTTATTGCTACGCTTCTGGCCACGGCAAATTTTCTTTCGCCGATGAGCAGTTTTGCCGAGAGCGCCGATGTCGAAGCGACGATCAAGAAGGTCGACACGACCAATCTCGTCCTGACGCTCGATGACGGCAAGACCTATCAGGCGCCCGAGGAATTCGATTTCGAAGGCCTCAAAGCCGGGGTCAAGGTTGTGATCTTCTACACGGAAGTCGACGGCAAGCGCGTCATTAACGATCTGGATATCGTTAAGTAGGATCGTCAAGCAAGCCGATTTGCCTAGATCCAGCCGATCAGGTTCTGCGACGTCTCGATCTTCAAAATCCGATCCTGCGGGATTTCGCCTTCGGAGGCGACGTCCTTCGGCAGGTTGGAGATGATCTTGAACAAGCTTCTGATGACGCCGCCGTGGGTGACGCAGACGGTCGGCCGGTCGACCGAATTCAGCCATGCGCCGGTTCGCCACGACATGATCTCGTAGCTTTCCGCATCCTCGCCCGGCGGAATGAAATCCCACTTGTTGATGTTGCGTTCCGTTACCCGGTCGGCCTGCGATGCCCTGAGCTGTTTCAGCGTATGGCCTTCCCAGTCGCCGAAGGAGACTTCGACCAGACGTTCGTCGGTTCGGTAATCGTTGGGCGCAAGCCCCATGGCTGACCGCATGATCTCCATGGTCTCCCGCGTGCGCCCGAGTGGGCTTGCGACGAAATCGAATTCCATGACTTGAGATTCCAGGATCGCCGCAAGGGCGATCCCGTTCTGTCTTGCCTGTTCGCGTCCGATCGCGTTGATCGGAATATCCTTCTGCCCCTGCAGGCGGCGCTCCGCATTCCAGTCGGTCTGGCCGTGTCTGATCACATAGATGAGCACGGGTATCGGCTCCGCTTCGGGGAGGACGGATCAGTCCTTGATGACGGAAATATCAGGCGCGTCCACAGCCTTCATGCCGATGACATGATAGCCGCTGTCGGCGTGATGCACTTCGCCGGTCACCGAACGAGACAGGTCCGAAAGAAGGTAGAGGCCGACATCGCCCACTTCCTCGATGGTGACGGTGCGGCGCAGCGGTGCATTGTACTCGTTCCACTTGAGGATGTAGCGGAAGTCGCCGATGCCGGAGGCGGCAAGCGTCTTGATCGGGCCCGCCGAAACGGCGTTGACGCGAATGTTCTTCGGCCCGAGGTCGACGGCGAGATACTTGACGCTGGCTTCGAGCGCAGCCTTGGCGACGCCCATGACGTTGTAATTCGGCATCACTTTTTCTGCACCGTAATAGGTGAGGGTGAGCATCGAGCCGCCTTCCGTCATCAGCTTCTCGGCGCGGCGAGCGACCGAGGTGAAGGAGTAGACGGAGATCTGCATGGTCTTCGCGAAATTGTCAGGCGTCGTATCGACGTAACGGCCGGTCAACTCGTCCTTGTCGGAAAAGCCGATGGCGTGCACGATGAAATCGATCTTGCCCCACAGCTTCTCGACATTCTCGAAAACGGCGTCGATCGTGGATTCGTCGCTCACGTCACAATGGCCGACCATGACGGCGCCGATTTCGGCGGCCAGCGGCTCCACGCGCTTCTTCAGGGCATCGCCCTGGTAGGTGAATGCAACTTCTCCGCCCTGCGCATGAATGGCCTTGGCAATACCCCACGCAATCGAACGATTGTTGGCGACACCCATGATGACGCCGCGTTTGCCTGCCATGAGGCCGGATGCTTGAGCCATATTTCGCTTCCCTAGGAATTCTGATGATCCTGCCTATGGCATAGGCCGTTAATCGGTTCAAGCAGGCCCAAGATCATCAACTGTTAGGGATCGTAACAAAGGGTGCGATTGTCACTAAAATTTCATAAAAACAGCCCTTCACGCATGCTGCGCATGAGATCAGTGACTTTGGCGTCGGGTTTTTCCCACAACATAATACGCAACTCAACGACGAGATCGCCTTTTCCGCCGCTGTCGTTGGGCAGACCCTGATCGGGAATGCGGATCGTCTTGTCGGAGCCTGACCAGGCCGGAACCGTTACATTGAGTGGTCCCTGCGGACCGTCAACACGCGCCTCGGTGCCGAGCACCGCGTTTTCGATGTTGAGCGGCAGCACAGCATGCACGTCGAAACCATCGACGGTGAAGCGCGGATCGGGTGCGATGTGGATATTGATGACGGCATCGCCGCGCTGCATGCCCGGCAGCTTGAATCCCTGGCCCTTGAGCCGGATCTGATGGCCTTCAGTCGTGCCAGCCGGAAGGGCAAAGCCGACTTCGCGGCCCTCCGGCAGGGAAACCGTCGTCCAGCTTCCCTTCATGATATCTTCGATCGTCACGGTCGCGGTTGCCACTTCATCCGGGGCCTTCTCAAGACCAGGCTGGCCTGCGCCGGTGAAGCGGCGCACGAGCGAGGTCAGTAGGCTGAGCGGCAGCGACATGTTGGCGCCAGCGCCTGCAGTGGCCTCCGTCTGCTCGTCCTCCGCCTTGGCGGTCTCTGATTCAGCTGTTTCCTGTTCCGGTTGCCTGGCCGCTTCGGCTGCATGTGGCTTGGCTTGCGCCTGCTGGGAATGTGCTTGTTGAGAATGCGCCTGCGGGGCGTGTGGTTGCTGTGGGCCGGCGGCGCGGGTTGCCTGCGCGCCAAAAATGCGCTCGACCATCTCTTCTGCAGCTTCGGTTGCGCCTGGCTGCTGCTGTTTGGCACCTGCTGCCGCAGCGGCCTTCTGCGCATTGGCATTGGCGCGTGCAAGCTCTTCCATCACGCGCTCGGCATTGGCCTGTGCGGCCTTGGCCCGAGCGGCGGCCTCACGGGCAGCCTGGCGCTGCTGCATGATCGTCTGTTCCTGCTTCTTGGCTTCCGCCATGCGCGCGGCGCTGTCGAAGAGATTACGCTTCTTCGGATCTTTCAGCGTTTCATAGGCGCGGCCGATCTCGGCAAAACGTGCGGTCGCCGTCGGGTCACCCTGATTGTGATCGGGATGCACGGCCTTGGCCATGTTGCGCCAGGCCGCTTTGATTTCGTCCGCATCCGCGTCGCGCTTGACGCCCAGGATCTTGTATGGATCACGCATTAGTTCGCACCGCCGCTGCCGCAATCCGGGAGGCATGTTCCTCGTGGCCGTTCCCGAAAACCGAATCTCAATTCACGGCGCGCCGTCCGGTCCGCTCTCGCGACAGGAAAGCCCGCTCGTTGGGCGATCGTGCGGGAGAGTTGCTAATCACTTCTTATTTCCGAAGCTGGATATGGGATGTTTTACCGTGAATGGTTAGCCTTTCGCTAAACATTGAGGCGAATCGGCAAGGCGCATTAACCCTGACGTGTCAGGGACGCATCGTGCCGAAACAGGTGGACGGGTGGGATCAGCTTTCCGGCTGGAAGCTCAGAAGCTGCCAGTTGCCGCCGCCGACAAGGCAAGTCTTACCGTAGAATTTGGCGATGCCGACATAGGAATGCCGTGTGGTGCGGAACTGGCGGCAAACCTGGCCGGCATCATTATTCTCGACGATCGTATCGATGATGCCGGCGCTGCCGGTAGACGCATTGGCCCAGGGAAGCGGCTGTCCCTCGAGCTTCTGGATATCGGCAGAGGTCACGGCGTTGCGCACCGTCATTTCGTCGGACAGCGTATCGGTGCTGGGTGCTGGCTGCGGAACGGTTCCTGTCGCCACCGAACGATCCACTTTTGCTGAGCTCAGGAAATCGAACCCTCCCGACACGCAGCCGGAGAGTGACAGGATCGCCATACCGACGATGGAGAGTCTGCAGCTGCGGCGCAGCGAACCCTTTGTATGGAGATGTGTCTTTGCTATGACTTCCACCCTGTGTCCTTCCCCAGTCCTGGAGGCCGGGTCAGTTTTCATAAACCGCGGGATTTGAATTAATATGTCGGCAAACGGGTTAACAGGTCGTGACTTTACCGAAAGTGAAGAGCCCTTCAAGCTCTTCGGGGAATGGCTGAAGGAGGCGGAGGCTTCCGAAGTCAACGACCCCAATGCTGTTGCACTCGCGACGGTCGATGAAGATGGGCTGCCCAATGTCCGCATGGTTCTCCTGAAAGGTTTCGATACCGACGGATTCGTCTTCTACACGAATTTCGAGAGCCGGAAAGGTCGCGAAATCTTGGGACAGAAGAAAGCCGCCATGTGTTTCCACTGGAAAACGCTGCGCCGTCAAGTGCGCGTTCGCGGTCCTGTCGAAATTGTAACCGATGCCGAGGCCGACGCGTATTTTGCGACCCGTCCCCGCGGCAGCCGTATCGGTGCCTGGGCTTCCAAGCAGTCGCGGCCGCTCGAAAGCCGCTTCGCACTGGAAAAAGCCGTTGCCGAATATACGGCGCGCTATGCCATCGGCGAGATTCCACGCCCGTCTTACTGGTCCGGTTTCCGGATCCGCCCGACCTCGATCGAGTTCTGGAAAGACCAGAAATTCAGGCTGCACGACCGGATCGAGTTTCACCGGCCGACGCCAGAGGGGGCCTGGGGCAAGGTGCGGATGTACCCGTAAAGGGCTTATTTCCCGAGTAGTTTCAAGGGAATGCCGGAAGCCAGCGCCGAGACATAGCGCGGCTTCTGGTAAAAGCCGTTGAGCGAAATGCGCGGCATATAAGTGGGCTGTCCTGCCGCCGGCAAACCCGGCTGCGTCGTCACGGCGACGGCAAAGCCGAGATTGGCTGCAATGCCCGCTTCGCGGGCGGTCGCGGTCGCCGGCAAGCCATAGGGATAGGCGATTGTCCGGGGACGAGTTCCTGTAATCGATTCGATATAGTCAGCCGAAATTTCCATCTCGATCCTGGCCTCGGCCCAGGGCAGGCGGGCAAGCGCCCGGTGGCTGATCGTGTGGGCGCCTAGGGTGGTAAGCGGACTTGCCGCAAGCGCCCGCAAGTCCTTCGGCCCCATCACCAGATCGCGGGTAATATCCGTCGGTTCGATGCCATAATGTCGCGCCATCGCGTCCAAGTTGGAAACGGCACGGGCTTCATCGTGGCTGTGGACGAATGCGGCGAACCGGTCGAAGGCTTCCCATTGGCGGACGGGCGTATCAAGCGGCAGTCTCTCTCTGCCGCGGCCGAAGTTGAACTCGATGCTGTTTTCTCTGCGCAGCAGCAGTGCCAGCGTTTCCCACCAGATGCTGTGCGAGCCCTCGGCAAAGCCCTGCGTTATGAAAACGGTAAAGGGTGCGCCATGCCGTTCGAAAACAGGCAGGGCGTGGACCAGATTGTTGCGGTATCCGTCATCCAGCGTGAAAGCGGCGAACAGGCAATCGTCCCGCGGGTCTGACAAGAGGAAAGGCACCGCATCGAGCGGTACGAAACGATAGCCGATCCGCTTCAGCCGCCGGAGCGCGGCGTCCAGAAATTCAGGAGTGATTTCGAGATGGCGGTTGGGCTCGAACGGCTGGGCGATATGCGGGCGCACATGGTGGAGGGTGAAGATGACACCGCGTCCGCGGGCTTCTTTCATGAGCCCGGCGGCGTTCGCCAGCCACGCCCCTTCCAGACCGCCGCCGATCGCGATGCGCTTCAGACGCCGCTTCCACTGCCCCATTTTTTCCGTGACCCCGCTCGGTATTCGTGTCACAGAGGTTATCAATACCGCCGTTAAACCTTGCTGAATCCTGCTCGGAAAAAGGATGCTTTTACCGCCCGTTAACCGAGCGGCACAAAAGCTTGGAAAACTCTTGGCCGTTGCCTCAAAGTCGCGCCAGATTATGGGCATGTGTCACAATACGGGACAAAATGCCGGTCGTGTTGAACTGCCGGAACATTCGAGGGGACGTGCATGAAGACGCTTTTGGTTGCCATTCTGACTGCGACGCTGGCTCTTTCCACACCCGTTTCGGCCTTCGCCGGCAGTGCGTCCCTCGTGCTCGATGCCCGCACCGGTAAGGTCCTCGCGTCCGAAAACGGCGATACGCTGAACCATCCGGCTTCGCTCACGAAGATGATGACCCTTTATCTCACCTTCGAGGCATTGAACCGTGGAAAGCTCACCTGGGATACGCCGATCACGATGTCGAAATATGCGGCCTCCCGTCCGCCGACGAAGCTCGGCGTAAAGGCGGGCGGTACCATCACCGTGCGTGAGGCGGTCTATGGCATGATCGTCAAATCGGCCAATGATGCTGCTGCCGCCATCGGTGAAAAGCTCGGCGGCTCGGAAAGTAATTTCGCAAGGCGCATGACTCAGAAGGCTCGCCAGCTCGGCATGAGCCGCACGGTATTCGTCAATGCTTCCGGCCTGCCGGACAATCGCCAGGTTACCACGGCGCGTGACATGTCCACACTCGCCGTGGCGCTGATGAAGAACTATCCTAGCGAATATCGGCTCTTCTCCACTGCGAGCTTCAATTTCCGCGGCCGGACCATCCGCGGCCACAACAATCTCATGTATCGCTACCAGGGCATGGATGGCATTAAGACCGGTTACACCAATGCCTCCGGCTTCAACATCGTCAGCGCCGTGAAAGACGGCAACCGCCGCGTGGTCGGCGTAGTGCTCGGCGGCC
This sequence comes from Rhizobium sp. BK377, assembly GCF_014193935.1. Lineage (NCBI taxonomy): Bacteria > Pseudomonadati > Pseudomonadota > Alphaproteobacteria > Hyphomicrobiales > Rhizobiaceae > Rhizobium > Rhizobium sp. BK377. Next base: position 885,453 of record NZ_JACIAC010000001.1, on the reverse strand, counting down.
GCACCGCCCGCAGCCGTGATGCCAAAATGGCCGGATTGTTCGACCGCTATATGGAACGTGCCGCCTCCGGCGCCGCCAAGCTGACCGCCAGCATCAATGCGAAGCAGCAGGTCGAGGTCGCATCGGCCGCGGATGACGCCGATGTTCCCGTGCCGGCAGGCGCGCCGCGCGTTGTGGATGAGGCAGCAGCACCGGCACCGAAGACGCTCGGTTATGCCGACGATGGCGTTATCCCGCTGGAGCGCCCGGCGGCAATGGACGAGATCATGAATGCCGGCAAGGCGCCGAAAGCGCCAGTCGGCAAGGCACCAGCCGACAAGGCAGGTGGCTGGCAGATCCAGATCTCGGCCGCCCCGAGCGCCGATGCTGCCCGCGCACTTCTTGCGCAGGCCCAGTCCGAGGCCGGCGCGCCGCTCGTTTCCGCCTCGCCTTACACGGAAGCTGTCGGCAAGGGCGCCAATGCGGTTTATCGCGCCCGTTTCGTCGGCTTCAGGAGCAAGGAAGATGCGACGTCTGCCTGCGATGCCCTGAAGAAGCGCTCCTATGACTGCATGCTCCTGCCGAACCAGGGTTGATTTCCACACTCTGGACAATTTTCGGGAATCGGCGCTCTCCTCATAAACAAAAGGAGAACGTCATGCTGCAACGGCTCGCCGATCAGTTCGAGACCTCATCGTCCACCTACGCCGCCGCCAACGACATCGAGCGTGATGCCGACTGGTTCCTGCTGAAATTGCAGGAGGAGATGGGTGAGCTAACCCAGGCCTGGAACCGTCTGACCGGCCGCGGCCGGGCCAAGGGACGGTCACCCGAGGAGATGGAGCGCGACCTCGCAGACGAGACTGCCGATATCCTCGGTCACGTGCTGCTCTTCGCTCGGCGTCATGACATTGATTTGGTGGCCGCTATTGAACGGAAATGGAAGTTCAGGCCGGCGCCTGAGCCGTTTGATGGTCAGAGGGCAGAGACTTTACGCCGGTAGAATTTGCTGTCGACGGCCATGCGCGGGAAGGTTCCTGGCAGGTCCTCAGTGGGGATCTCGGAAAAGCCGTTCTTTTCATAGAACCGGTGTGCGGCAAGAAACTTCTCGGTCGTGCCGAGGAAGATATCGATCACGCCGACTTCGCCGGCATGGGCAAGGAGCGCCTCGAGCAGGCGGGTGGCCACACCATGTTCGCGGCCCCGCACCTCAGCGGCGACGAACATCTTCCGAAGGGCTGCCTGATTGTTGCGGATATCTTTGAGGCCGACCGTGCCGACAATCACGCCATCTTTCACTGCGACCCAGAACTGGCCCTTGCCCGACTGATAGAAGTCGGGAATGACGCGCAGGTCGGGCTGGGTATCGGCGGTGATGTCGATGCCGAATTCTTCGCGCTGGATCGGCAGGATGACCGAGATCACGCCATCGGCATCGTCAGGGGCGAAGGTTCTGATCTCGATCTCGGCCATGGTCGCACCGCCTCAGGTCTGTGTGCCGCCGACGGTCACCTGATCCATGCGCAGATGCGGCTGGCCGACCCCGACTGGCACCCACTGGCCTGCCTTGCCGCAATTGCCGATGCCGGTGTCGAGCTTCATATCGTTGCCGATCATCGATACGCGCTTCATCGCATCCGGGCCGTTGCCGATCAGCATGGCGCCTTTGATCGGCGCGCCGATCTTGCCGTTTTCGATGAGATAGGCCTCGGTGCAGCCGAACACGAACTTGCCTGAGGTGATATCCACCTGACCGCCGCCGAAGGAGACAGCGTAGACGCCCTTCTTGACCGAAGCGATGATCTCTTCCGGCGACTTGTCGCCGCCGAGCATATAGGTGTTGGTCATGCGCGGCATCGGCACATGCGCATAGCCCTGGCGGCGGCCGTTGCCAGTCGCCGCCATGCCCATCAGCCGGGCGTTCTGCCGGTCCTGCATGTAACCGACGAGCTTGCCGTTTTCGATCAACACGTTGTAGGCGGAGGGTGTGCCTTCGTCGTCTATGGTGATCGAGCCGCGGCGGCTGTCGATCGTGCCGTCGTCAACGACGGTCACGCCCGGTGCCGCTACCATCTGGCCCAGGAGGCCCGCAAATGCGGACGTCTTCTTGCGGTTGAAGTCACCTTCGAGGCCATGGCCCACGGCTTCGTGCAGCATGACGCCCGGCCAGCCGGAGCCGAGCACCACATCCATCGTGCCCGCCGGCGCATCGATCGCTTCGAGATTGACAAGTGCCTGCCGCAGCGCCTCATCGGCCCCGTGCTGCCAGTTTCCGGTTGCGATGAAATCGCCGAAACCGATGCGTCCGCCCTGACCGTAGGAGCCGCTCTCCTGCCGGTCGCCTTCGCCCACCATGACGGAGATGTTGATACGCGTCATCGGCCGGATGTCCTGCACGCGGTGGCCGTCGGCGCGCAGGATATCGACCACCTGCCAGCTTGCCGCGACCGATGCCGTGACCTGCCGCACCTTGTCATTCTTGCCGCGCAGATAGGCGTCGATATTCGTCAGCACCTTCACCTTCTCCTCGAAGGTCGGCGAGCCGATCGGGTTGTCGTCGGTGTAGAGCTTGCGGTTAGTGCGCTGCGGCGCTGCCGCGTAAGAGCCGGAATGACCACGTGTCACGGCGCTGACCGCGTCGGCTGCCCGCTTCAGCGCCGAGACGGAAAGATCGCCCGCATGCGCGTAGCCGACAGCCTCGCCCGCGACTGCTCGCAGGCCAAAACCCTGTTCGGTGTTGAAGCTGCCGCCCTTGAGGCGACCGTTGTCGAAGGTCAGCGATTCCGCCTGCGCGTGCTCGATGAAGAGTTCGCCGTCATCGGCGCCGGAAAGCGCTTCAGCGACATGCTTGCGCATCGTCGCTTCATCGGCATCGAAAAGCGTCAGGAGATCGTTGGTCATGGTCTTTTGCTCCGCAAGAAGAGCGGGAATGCTCAATAGCCGATGTAGGTCTGTTGTGCTGCGCGAGCAAGCCCCGCCAAATCAGGGCAGGGCGTCGTAGCCTTCCGCGAACCCCTTGAGGTCTACGGGGATGCCGATGCCTTCTTCCGGCGTCTGGAAAACGATGAAGGTCGCCTGGGCGCCGCTGCGGAAGGTCTTGAGCAGTTCGTCTTCGAGAACGACTTCGGCGTAGCAGCCATCGGCGAAGCAGCGCACGAAATAGGCGCGGCCGATATCCTTGCCGTCGACATTGAGGCCGAGGCCGTTCGGCAGCAGCACGCCAAGCGGCGCCAGCACACGCAGGATCTTGGACTTGCGGTCGGCTGTCTTCAGGACGACGACGGACAGGCCCACTTCCGGACGGTCTTCGGCGATGACATTCTGCATCAGCGCACACTGCTCGGTCGAAGCCCCTGCCGGCTTGTCGCAGACGACCGACCATGCGCCATGGTTGGAACGGACCGTGCCGGGAGCCGCAGGCTGGGTCTGGCCGGGCGTCACCTGCTCGACGTTCGGCGTCGTAGACGGTGCGGGCTGCTGTGCCGGGGCGGGCTTCGGAGCAGGCGCGGCAGGACGCGACTGCGCGGGCGTCGGCGTCTGTTGAGCGAAAACGGGGCTCGTCGCGGCGGCCGCGATGCCTGCGGTCAGAACAAAAGACCGCGCGAGGGAACGGAAACCCATGAAAACCTCTGGATATCGAATCATTGCCGCTATTGTTGAAGCTGCCCACGGAAAATGAAAAGCCCCACCCCGTGAAAACCGGGGGACTGCGGCAGAAATAGGACCTCGCCAAAAGAATGTGCGGCAGACGGATTGGCCCTGAAGCGCGTTTTTCGTATGCTGATGAAAAGCTTGCAATGTTTTGCCGCCGCCGAGCAGGCAGTCTTTAAGCAAAAATGCCGCATAGACAATTGCTTCTGCCTGTTGCGGCGGATGCCAAACTGTGGTTTGAAGCGCAGAAGATGGCAAGGATTCTGCGTCCGATTTGATGTAGATCAGCGCTCGAGGGAGATTACAAGGTGATTAAGAAGGCTTTTGCAGCTCTGACCGCGCTGGTCTGTCTGCTTTTTGCTTCCGGCACATATGCCGATCAGCCGACGCCGTGGCAGGCCACCCTGCAGCCGGCAGCGACGCCGATCATGCGGGAGATCCACTGGTTCGAACAATACACGCTGTGGTTCATCGTTCCGATCACGCTGTTCGTTCTCGTTCTCATCCTGGTCGTCTGTTTCAAGTTCCGGGCTTCTGCAAACCCGGTTCCCTCCAGGACGAGCCATAACACGCTGATCGAAGTCATCTGGACTGTGGGACCGGTCCTCGTGCTTCTCTTTCTCGCCGTTCCCTCTTTCAACCTGCTCACTGCGCAGCTGACGCTGCCGGAAAACCCTGACGTGACCATCAAGGCGACCGCGACCCAGTGGCAGTGGAACTATGAATATGAAGGCTCGGGCGAAACACCTGTCGCCTTCGACTCCTATCTTCTGAAGGAACCGGATCGCGCTGCTGCGGGCAAGGCCGATCTTGCTGTCTATCCGCGTCTTCTGGCCGTCGACAATGAGCTGGTGTTGCCGGTCAACAAGACCGTTCGTGTTCTCGTCACTGCCGCGCCGACCGACGTTATCCACGCTTTTGCCATGCCGTCCTTCGGCATCAAGATCGACGCGGTTCCGGGCCGTCTCAACGAAACCTGGTTCCGCGCCGAGCGCGAAGGCCTCTTCTACGGCCAGTGTTCCGAGCTTTGCGGCAAGGACCATGCGTTCATGCCGATCGCTATCCGCGTCGTCTCCGAGGACAAGTACAAGCAGTGGCTGACCACGGCCGCCAGCGACTTGCCCGGCGCCTACAAGACACTGATCGCCGCTGCCGATGGTCCTGCAAAGACCGTCGATGTCGCTGAAAACGTCGCAAAGTAAGATAGGGGATCGGGACAATGGCTGGACCTTCCGCTCACGACGATCATTCTCATGATCACCACGCTCATGACGCTCACGCGCATGACGACCATCACGATCACTCTCATGCGCCGAGCTTTGCCGACCGCTGGTTCTTCTCCACGAACCATAAGGATATCGGCACGCTCTACCTGATCTTCGCGATCTTCGCCGGTATCGTCGGCGGCCTTCTCTCCGTCGCCATGCGCATGGAGCTGCAGGAGCCGGGCATCCAGATCTTCCACGGCCTGGCCTCCATGGTCTACGGCTTCGAAGGTGATGCCGCCATCGACGGCGCCAAGCACATGTTCAACGTCTTCACCACCGCTCACGCGCTGATCATGATCTTCTTCATGGTCATGCCGGCGATGATCGGCGGTTTCGCCAACTGGATGGTGCCGATCATGATCGGCGCACCGGATATGGCCTTTCCGCGCCTGAACAACATCTCTTTCTGGCTGATCGTTCCGGCCTTCCTACTCCTGGTCATCTCGATGTTCGTCGAAGGCCCAGCCGGCGCATATGGCGCAGGCGGCGGCTGGACCATGTATCCGCCGCTCGCAGTCGGCGGTCACCCTGGCCCGGCGGTCGACCTTGCGATCTTCGCGCTGCACATTGCCGGCGCATCGTCGATCCTCGGTGCGATCAACTTCATCACCACGATCCTCAACATGCGCGCTCCGGGCATGACGCTGCACAAGATGCCGCTCTTTGCCTGGGCCGTGCTGATCACCGCCTTCCTGCTGCTGCTGTCGCTGCCGGTTCTGGCCGGCGCGATCACCATGCTCCTCACGGACCGTAACTTCGGCACGGCCTTCTTCGCGCCGGAGGGCGGCGGTGACCCGATCCTCTACCAGCACCTGTTCTGGTTCTTCGGTCACCCGGAAGTCTACATCCTGATCCTGCCGGGCTTCGGCATCATTAGCCACATCGTGTCGACCTTCTCGAAGAAGCCGGTCTTTGGTTACCTCGGCATGGCCTACGCCATGGTCGCCATCGGTGCCGTCGGCTTCGTGGTCTGGGCTCACCACATGTACACGGTTGGACTGTCGCTCGACGCCCAGCGCTACTTCGTCTTCGCGACGATGGTCATCGCTGTCCCGACGGGTGTGAAGATCTTCTCCTGGATCGCAACGATGTGGGGTGGCTCTATCACCTTCCGCACGCCGATGATCTGGGCGATCGGCTTCATCTTCCTCTTCACCGTCGGTGGTGTGACGGGTGTCCAGCTCGCCAACGCCGGCCTTGACCGCTCGCTGCATGACACCTATTACGTCGTGGCTCACTTCCACTACGTTCTGTCGCTCGGCGCCGTCTTCGCCATCTTCGCTGCCTGGTACTACTGGTTCCCGAAGATGACCGGCTATATGTACAACGAGTTCCTTGGCAAGCTGCACTTCTGGGTCATGTTCATCGGTGTGAACCTCGTGTTCTTCCCGCAGCACTTCCTCGGCCTCGCCGGCATGCCGCGCCGCTACATCGACTATCCGGATGCATTCGCCGGCTGGAACTACGTTTCCTCGATCGGCTCCTACATCTCATTCGTCGGCGTAATCATTTTCCTCATCGGCGTCTGGGAAGCCTTCGCCAGGAAGCGCATTGCCGGCGATAATCCGTGGGGTGAGGGCGCAACGACGCTGGAATGGCAGCTGCCTTCGCCGCCGCCCTACCATCAGTGGGAACAGCTCCCGCGGATCAAGTAAAATGCCGGATCCAGACGCTGCAGGCTTCTGCGGCGTCTGGCGATTGAGGAATTCAGGACTGAATGATGACGGTTTTCGACAATCACGAGGCTCTTGCAAACGACGGGGATTTTCGCTTGTCGGAAGCTAGCGCGCGCGATTATTTCGAGCTTCTGAAACCGCGAGTCATGTCGCTCGTGGTCTTCACGGCCTTTGCCGGCCTGGTGCTGGCGCCGGGTCACATCAATCCGATCCTCGGCCTGACCGCCATCCTCTGCATTGCCGTTGGCGCAGGGGCGTCCGGTGCTTTGAACATGTGGTATGACGCCGACATCGACGCCGTCATGAGCCGCACCGCCAAGCGCCCGGTCCCGGCCGGACGCATCCTGCCCAAGGAAGCGCTGGCCTTCGGCCTCGTTCTCTCCTGCTTCTCGGTGGCGATCCTCGGCCTTGCGGTCAACTGGCTGTCGGCCTTTATCCTCGCGTTCACGATCTTCTTCTATGTCGTCATCTACACGATGTGGCTGAAGCGCTCGACGCCGCAGAACATCGTCATCGGTGGCGCGGCCGGCGCTTTCCCGCCGATGATCGGCTGGGCCTGTGTAACCAATTCCATCACGATCGAAAGCACGGTCCTCTTCCTCATCATCTTCCTGTGGACGCCGGCACATTTCTGGGCGCTCGCGCTCTTCAAGATGCGGGATTACGAAGCCGTCGGTGTGCCGATGCTTCCGAACGTATCGGGTGAGCGCACCACCAAGCATCAGATCGTCGCCTATGCCATGCTAACTGCTGTCTGCGCGGTGCTGCCGACCTTCCTCGGCTTTGCCAGCGTCGGCTATGGGGTCGTCGCCGCAGCACTCGGTGTGGTCTTCATATACTGTTCCATCGCCGTCTGGCGTATGCCCGACGGCGATCTGAAGATGATCCCGGCGAAGAAGCTGTTCGGATTCTCGATCTTCTACCTCTTCGCCGTGTTCTCCGTGCTGTTGCTCGACCGGCTGGTGGCCATGCTGGTCTCGTATGCAGGAGGCTCATTCTGATGGAGCTGGTCAAGCTTACCGAAGCGCAGCGCAAGTCGCGCCGCAATCGCAACATCGCACTGGGTGTCGCGCTCGCCGGTCTGGTGATTCTTTTCTACACCATCACCATCGTCAAGTTCCTGGGACATGGGGGGTGACGGAATGAGCGACGCCGTCAACGCACCGAAGAAGCCGCGCAACAATGCTGCCGTCGTCTTCATGTGCCTGAGCTTCGTCGTCGGTATGGGCGCCATGAGCTATGCTGCCGTGCCGCTCTACCGGCTCTTCTGCCAGGTGACCGGCTATAACGGCACGACGCAGCGTGTGGATCAGGTCTCGAGCGTCATTCTTGACCGGACGATGCGCGTCACCTTCGACGCCAACGTCGCTCCCGGCCTGCAATGGGAATTCAAGCCGGTGGAGCGCGAGGTCAATCCGAAGATCGGCGAGACCATCCAGGTCAATTTCATCGCCGAAAACCGTTCCAACGAAACCCAGCGCGGTCAGGCGATCTTCAACGTGACGCCGGGCGAGGCGGGCGCCTATTTCAACAAGGTGCAATGTTTCTGCTTTAATGAGACAGACCTGAAGCCGGGCGAAAAGCTTGAAATGCCGGTCGTATTCTACATCGATCCGGAAATTACCAAGGCCGCTGAATCGAAAAGCATTCGCACGGTCACGCTTTCGTATACGTTCTACCCCAAAGAGGGTCCGAAGCCGGTGGCTTCGAATGAAGGTGGAACGGAAAAGACTGAAAAGAAACTTTGATTGAGGAGTGTTTCCGGCATTGCCGGAAGCGGAGAAGGAAGACACCGGGGATCTGACATGGCCGATGCTCATCAGAAGAATCACGACTATCACATCATAGCTCCGAGCCCATGGCCGATACTGGCCTCGCTCGGCGCATTCCTGATGGCCTTTGGCGGCGTCGGCTACATGCGCTACCTGAACGGCGGCTCGCTGCATGTTTTCGGTATCGAATGGGCTCAGCCGTGGGTCTTCTTCATCGGCCTGGCTGTCGTTTTCTACGTCATGTACGGCTGGTGGTCCGACACCGTGAAGGAAGCTCATGAGGGTGCTCATACGCGCGTCGTGTCGCTGCACCTGCGTTACGGCATGATCATGTTCATCGCTTCGGAAGTGATGTTCTTCGTAGCCTGGTTCTGGGCCTATTTCGACGCCAGCCTCTATCCGCATGAAGCCATCCAGGCTTCGCGCCTAGCCTATACCGGTGGTGTCTGGCCGCCGAAGGGCATCGAAGTTCTCGATCCATGGCACCTGCCGATCTATAACACCGTCATCCTGCTGCTGTCGGGCACGACCGTGACCTGGGCTCACCACGCTCTCCTGCACAACGACCGCAAGGGCCTTATTCAGGGCCTGACGTTGACGGTCCTGCTCGGCGTTCTCTTCTCCTCCGTCCAGGCCTATGAATATGCTCACGCTCCGTTCGAGTTCCGCAACTCGATCTACGGCGCGACCTTCTTCATGGCGACCGGTTTCCACGGCTTCCACGTTCTGGTCGGCACCATCTTCCTGCTGGTCTGCCTCATCAGGGCGTTGCGCGGCGACTTTACGCCAAAGCAGCACTTCGGCTTCGAAGCGGCTGCCTGGTACTGGCACTTCGTCGACGTCGTCTGGCTGTTCCTGTTCTTCTGCATCTATGTCTGGGGCGGCTGGGGTGCTCCGGTCGCTGCGGGCTGATCGAGGCCGGATAGAAATCAGAAAAGGCGGGCGCCATCGGCCCCGCCTTTTTCTTTACTTAAATGGTTCTCGGCTTATCGCTGGGCGGCCAGGCTCTCGAAGGCCGAAGGCTCGGGAACGCCGAGATCGAGCTGGTGGCGGATGGCCTCGGCGCATTCGAGCGCCGTCAGCACTGATGTATCGACCTCCATGTCGTAGAGGCCGGGGCGGTGCACCTCGTCCTGCCAGCGCTGCACCGGTTCCGGCACAGGTGTCTCCTCGGTAGCACGCAGGTAGAGGGCCTCGCGCCCTTCCTGGTTGATCTCGCGCCGCTGCATGATCGTTTCGATCGGGCATCTGACGCCGACGAACAGCACGGAAAAGCCTTCCAGGCGGCGGGCGCAGTCGCCGAGAATGCCGAGTGGCTGCGAATAGCTGTCGTGATGGCCAAGATCGGCGACCACGTTGAGCCCGAAACCGGCATGGATGGCGATCGATTCATAAAGCGCTGCATAGAAGAACGGCACCAGTTCTTCGAGATCCGGCCGCTCTCCGCCGGGCCTCAATCCGATGCCGGGCAGGTAGCGCTTCGGTGTCATGGCATTATAGGTATCAACGCCGAGGTTGATCCACGGCCCCTCGAATTCTTCCTGGATTGCGCGCGCAATGCTGGATTTGCCGCTTCGCGGCGCGCCGTTCAGGATAATGATCTGTCCGGCATGGCTATCGTTGGTCATCAGTCTCCTTCTTCTGTTTGGCGCGAATCATTACAGCGCCGCTCGTCTTTCCAGACGAGCAAAGGACGCTGTAACACTTTGAATTGCTACATAATTCCCTGAATCGATTTCGATCTGAGGAATTATGCGGCGGCGAAACCGCGCAGGCATTTCCATTCGGGATGCGAATACTTTATGGGAGAGTTAAGGCAGACGGCAAAAGCGTCGGCATGGGAGACGGGCATGAGTGAAGACAACGTGCAATTTCCACCGCTCGATCCGGTCAAGACCGGCATCAGGGGATGCTGTCCGCGCTGCGGTCATGGGCAGCTTTTCGATGGCGTGCTGAGCCTCAAGCCGCACTGCTCAGCCTGCGGGCTCGACTATTCCTTCGCCGATGCAGGCGATGGCCCCGCCGTCTTCGTCATCCTCATCGTCGGCTTCATCATTATCGGTTCGGTGCTCTGGCTGCAGGTCAATTATGCTCCGCCGATCTGGGTTCACATTCTGCTCTTTGCCCCGCTCACAATCATACTTTCCCTGCTGGCGCTGCGCTGGTGCAAAGGCATTCTCATCGCCATGCAATATCGCCATAATGCTCGGGAGGGACGCCTGAGTGACTGACATCGAGAGTCCGGTCCCGCGTCGCAAGTTGCCGGTGTTTACCGGCGCTGCCGTTCTCATCGCATTCGCTATCCTGATCTCGCTCGGTACCTGGCAGGTAGAGCGTCTTCATTGGAAGGAGGGGCTGCTCGCAGATATTGCCGAGCGCCGAGCCGCAGCTCCGGTTCCGCTTGCCGATATCGAGACGATGGCCGCTCAGGGCGGCGATATCGAATACCGCACGGTCACTGCCACTGGCAGCTACATCAATAACAAGGAACGCCATTTCTTCGCCACCTGGCGCGGCCAGACCGGCTATTACATCTATACACCGCTGCAGCTTGCGAACGGGCGGTACCTCTTCGTCAACAGAGGCTTCGTTCCCTATGAGAACAAGGAGCCGGAAATGCGTATGCAGGGCCAGTTGACCGGCCAGCAGACGGTTACCGGCCTCGCGCGTGCCAAACTCCCCGGCAAACCCTCCTCGCTCGTGCCTGACAATGACGTGGCGAAGAACATCTTCTATTGGAAAGATCTCGATGTAATGGCATCGAGCGTCGATCTCAACAAGGCTGATGTCGTGCCCTTCTTCGTCGATGCCGATTCCACGCCCAACCCGGCGGGCTTTCCGATCGGCGGCGTGACGCAGGTCGATCTGCCGAACGACCATCTGCAATATGCCTTCACCTGGTACGGGCTGGCTGCGGTGCTGGTCGTTGTCGTTGCCATCTCCTGGTTTCGTCCCTGCAAAGGTGCAGCGCAATAGTATCGCTTCAATTCCGACCCATATTGGGTTAGAGGTCCCTGAAGCTTAACCTGGATATGTTATGAACATTGCGGCAAAACCTCCGTTGACGATCAGGCTCTGCGGTCCGCGCGGCTTCTGTGCCGGCGTTGATCGGGCCATCCAGATCGTCGTGCTGGCGCTGAAGGCCTATGGCGCGCCTGTCTATGTCCGCCACGAGATCGTCCATAACCGTTATGTCGTGGAAGGGTTGGAAGCCAAGGGAGCCGTCTTCGTCGAGGAGCTTGACGAGATTCCGGCAGAACATCGTGCCCAGCCGGTCGTCTTTTCCGCCCATGGCGTGCCGAAATCCGTGCCCGCGGATGCAAATGCCCGCAACCTCTTTTATCTCGACGCAACCTGTCCGCTGGTCTCCAAGGTCCACAAGCAGGCGATGCGCCATAATCGCCTCGGTCGCCATGTCGTCCTGATCGGCCACGCCGGTCATCCCGAAGTGATCGGCACCATGGGTCAGTTGCCCGAAGGCGCTGTTTCGCTCATCGAAACTGTCGAGGATGCAGACGTTTATCAGCCCGATGATCCCGATAATCTCGGCTATGTCACGCAGACGACGCTCTCGGTCGACGATACCGCCGGGGTCATCAAACGGCTGGAAGAGCGCTTCCCCAAGCTGCAGGCGCCGGCTGCTGATTCCATCTGCTATGCCACGACCAACCGCCAGGAGGTAGTGAAGGAAGCAGCCCCCGGCTGCGATCTGTTCATCATTGTCGGCGCGCCGAATTCCTCCAATTCCAAGCGGCTCGTCGAAGTGGCGCTCCGGGCCGGCGCGACGAAGTCGATCCTCGTGCAGCGCGCTTCCGAGCTCGACTGGGATGAGATCGGCCCGATTGCCACGCTCGGTCTGTCCGCCGGTGCTTCCGCCCCTGAAGTGATCGTCAACGAGATCATCGAGGCCTTCCGCACCCGCTTCGATGCCCGCGTCGAGCTTGCTGAAACCGTGCAGGAAAACGAGCATTTCCTCGTTAATCGCGAACTGCGCAGCCTTGAATTGACGACGGCGGACATGGCATTCGTGAACGGGGAATGAGGTGAGGGGCTGCCCTCTCTGCCCTGCCTACCCGATAACACCGCTACTACAGTGAGATACCCACCTTGGCAGTTTATACCGATATCGCCGAAGACGAGCTGAAATGGTTTCTCACTGAATATGATGCCGGCCAGCTGCTTTCCTATAAGGGCATCGCGGAAGGAGTAGAGAATTCCAACTTCCTGCTGCACACATCCAAGGCGCCGCTCATCCTGACGCTTTACGAAAAGCGGGTGGAAAAGAGCGATCTGCCCTTCTTCCTCGGCCTGATGCAGCATTTGTCGGCCGGCGGCCTGTCCTGCCCGCTGCCGTTGCCGCGCAAGGATGGCGCGCTGCTTGGCACGCTGTCGGGCCGGCCGGCCGCGCTTATATCCTTTCTGGAAGGCATGTGGCTCAGAAAGCCGGAAGCCAAACATTGCCGCGAAGTCGGCAAGGCGCTGGCGCAGATGCATGTCGCTGGCGAAGGTTTTGCACTGACGCGGCCGAATGCCCTGTCGCTGGAAGGCTGGCAGACACTATGGGATAAGTCGGAATCACGCGCCGACGAAGTTGAGCCCGGGCTGCAGAACGAGATCCGCAGCGAGCTCAATTTCCTGCGGGCCTATTGGCCGAAGGATTTGCCTGATGGCATCATCCACGCCGATCTTTTCCCGGACAACGTCTTCTTCCTCGGTGACGAACTGTCGGGTCTCATCGATTTCTATTTCGCCTGCAACGATCTTCTCGCCTATGACGTCTCGATTTGCCTCAATGCCTGGTGCTTCGAGAAGGACGGTGCCTACAACATCACCAAAGGCATGCAGATGCTGGAAGGGTATCAGAGCGTACGGCCGTTGAATGATGAGGAAATCGCTGCCCTGCCGATTCTCTCCCGCGGCTCGGCCTTGCGTTTCTTCCTGACCCGTCTTTACGACTGGCTGACGACGCCTCAGGGGGCGATGGTGACAAAAAAGGATCCGCTGGAATATCTGCACAAGCTGCGCTTCCACCGCCGGATTACCTCGCCGGCAGAATATGGACTGAGTTTATGAAGCACATCGATATCTTCACCGATGGCGCGTGCTCCGGCAACCCCGGTCCCGGTGGCTGGGGGGCGGTGCTTCGTTTTGGCGAGGTGGAAAAGGAACTCTCCGGCGGCGAGGCGGACACCACCAACAACCGCATGGAACTCCTGGCTGCCATCTCCGCGCTCAGCGCCCTGAAGGAGCCCTGCGAGGTCGATCTCTACACCGACAGCGCCTATGTGAAAGATGGCATTTCCAAATGGATCTTCGGCTGGAAGAAGAACGGCTGGAGAACATCGGACAATAAGCCGGTGAAGAATGCCGAACTCTGGCAGGCGCTCGAGGAGGCCCGCAACAGGCATAAGGTGACGCTCCATTGGGTCAAGGGTCACGCCGGCCATCCCGAGAACGAACGTGCCGATGAGCTTGCCCGCAAGGGCATGGAGCCTTTCAAAAGAAGCAAGAAGGTCGGCTGATCATGCCGCCTGCTGTTTCTCGTTGGCGGCATTCTGTATCAGTCGGTGCAGGTATTCCAGCTTAGCCACGACCGGCGGGGACAGCACGAAGGGATAGGAATCCGGCTGGCCCATGCTGCGCTGGATAGCATTGATCGCAAGGCTGAGCGGCACCCAGGCGCTGATGAGCTGTTCCGCACTCTGCGCACGGTAGGGATTGAAATCTACTTCCGCTGCAATCTCTTCATGCCCGCGCGGATCGATCGCCATGCCGAAGCTGCGTGCCGTCTCCAGCGTATCGACGATATGCAGATAATGCGCGAAACATTCTGCAAAATCCTCCCAGGGATGGACGGAGGCATAGGCGCTGATGAAACTCTCCTGCCAGCCCGGAGCGGGTCCATTCGCATAGCGCTCCTGCAGTGCCGTTCCGTAATCCTGCCGCTCGTCGCCGAAGACGGCGCGGAATTCGTCGAAGCCATTGCGGTCGCGTACCAGTTTATTCCAGATGAAATGCCCGGTTTCGTGACGGAAATGGCCGAGCAGGGTGCGATAGGGCTCATCCATCGCCGCGCGTGCCCGCTCGCGCGTGACATCGTCAGCCTCTGCCGCACGGATAGCGATCAGCCCTTCCTCATGACCCGTCATGGCCGGCAAGACATTGCCGTCATTCTGCACGGTGTCCTCAAGAAAGTCGAAGACTAGGCCGCCTTGCGGATCTTCCCGCCGGTCGGGATGCGGCAGGTTCCAGCGCAGCAGCGAATAGAAGAGGTGGCGCTGTGCCTGACTGATGCGCCGCCAGCGCGCGATACCGTCAGGCGTATCGGTATTCGGCACCAATCGATTGTGCCGGCAGGCAATGCAGAAATCATTGCCGTCATCCACCAGCCAATTGCAGATATCGAGGCCCGCATTAGCACAAAACCGCACAAGCCGGTTCGGATCGGAGACAAATTGCCAGTTCGCCTCGTCGCGCGATTCCAGTGCGTGCATGGAAAGATCGCCAGCAAAAAAACCGAGGCGATGGTTGCAGCGCACGCACTGCCTGTTGTCGAAGTGGATGCCCTGATCGCAATTGTCGCAGGTAAATAGCCTCATGGCAGTCTCACAGGCAGCATATGACGGAAAATGCCCGGCGCACGCGGATGCGACAGGCATTGCATATGTATTGAAACGGGGAGGGCGTCAGAGCCGATCGGCAGCACCTTTCAGCTTGTCCTTGGCCTTGCCGGTCGCAACCTGCACCTTGCCCTTGGCTTCCTGGATATTGCCCTTGGCCTGCATTTCGCGGTCGCCGGTGGCCTTGCCGGCAGTCTTTTTCGCCTTGCCGGCCATCTCGTTGACCTTGCCGGAAATCTTGTCGCCGGTGCTACCCATATTCGTGTCTCCTCTCGGACGGCGGACGGAACGTCCGCGTTTGCCGACAGGAAACGCTGATGAACGCGTTTCGTTCCGGACCCAATGCGGTCGTCAGGCGTGGCCGGCTTCGGCGGAAAGCATGGCCGGCGTGACACCCATGCTGGCAAGCGCCCGCTCGTACTTGTCGTCGAGGTAGCGGTCGAAAATCAGCTCCTCATTGGCCGCGCAATTGAGCCAGCCATTGGCGGCCACTTCGTTTTCGAGCTGCCCCGCACCCCATGAGGAATAGCCGAGCAGCATGGTGGCCCGCTTCGGCCCACCGCCCTTGGAGATGGCGCGGACGATGTCGAGCGTCGCCGTCAAGCAGATATCGTCGCTGACGGGGATGGAGGAGTCGCTGACATAATCGTCGGAATGCAGCACGAAACCACGACCGCTCTCGACCGGCCCACCTGTCTGGATCGGAAACTCCCGCGCATCTTTCGGCAGCACGATGGAATCTTCCTGCTTGATCATATCGAGATGCAGCAGGACATCGGTGAAGGTGAGGCTCTGCGGGCGATTGATGACGAAGCCCATGGCCCCAGCATCGGAGTGGGCGCAAATGTAGATCACTGTGCGTGCGAAGTTAAGATCCTCCATGCCGGGCATGGCGATCAAGAACTGACCATCGAAAAATCCGCGTTCCCGTCTGTTCTTCAGCGTTGCTAGGGACATGGTTCCTCCTGCCGCCAGACCGCACAAAGGCTCCGACAAGAGAAACATGGGGCAATGTCACAAATCAATCAACCGAAAATGAAGATTTTAAATGGCAGGACTTCTGGCGGCGATTGGCAAGTTTCGGTAAACCCTTGTTCCATGAGAATTATTTCATCGCTTGCGCGGCCCCTGTTGTTTGCAGCCATTTCGGCTGCGTCCATACTCGTATTGTTGCGTCAGGGGCATGCGGAAATGAGCGGCTGGGCGGAGAACGAGGGCGGCCGCATGCGTCTCGTGGTGCTGCCGCCGGACGCTGCCGGTCATATAAGGGCTGGCTTGCAGATCGAGCCGAAACCTGGCTGGATTACCTATTGGCGTGAACCGGGCAATAACGGCATCCCGCCGCAGATCACCATCGCACCGCAAAGTGGTGTGACACTTGACGCCATTTCCTATCCCGTCCCGAAACGTATCTTCAGCGGCAAGGTGGAGGATATCGGCTATGCGGCGGCGGTGACCCTCCCATTATCGCTTACTTCTTGGAAGGCAGGGCCGGTCGTAATAGATGCCACGGCGTTCATCGGCATTTGCAAGGATATCTGCATCCCTTTCCAGGCTCATTTTTCGCTGAGTCTCGGTGCTGCCGCTCAGTCGCGCCCGCAGGAGCAGACGATCCTTCAGAGTGCGGCTGCCTGCCTTCCAGAAGCGCCGTCTGCCGATTTCGGGGTCGTGGCGCACGCGATGTCAGCCGACCTGAAGCAACTTTCGCTGAAAGTTACTCTGCCGGAAGCGGGGAATGGAACGCCCGAAATCATCGTTACTGGCCCGAGCGGCTATGCCTTCACCAAGCAGATGAATGTGGGGCGCAGCGGCAGGGCCTATTCCGCCGATATTGCCATCGGAAAGCTCCCGAGCAATTACGATATCAAGGGCAAGCAATGGGGAGTGCTCGTCGTTGACGGCGCCCGTGCCATGGAAACCACGCTTGCCTTTGATTGACCGCATCTTATAGTCCCTCTCAATCCCCACGCGGTCTTGCCGCAACCAGCCAGAACCGAGGAGAAAATCCATGACCATCGCGATTGGCGACAAGCTTCCTGCCGCCACCTTCAAGGAAAAGACAGCCGACGGCCCGGTCGAAACCACCACCGAGCAGCTCTTTGCCGGCAAGCGCGTCGTGCTCTTCGCCGTACCCGGCGCCTTTACACCCACCTGTTCGCTGAACCACCTGCCTGGCTATCTGGAAAACCGCGATGCCATCCTCGCCAAGGGCGTTGACGACATCGCCGTTCTCGCCGTCAACGACTGGCATGTCATGGGCGCCTGGGCGCAGTCTTCGGGCGGCCTTGGCAAGATCCATTTCCTTGCTGACTGGGATGCCGGCTTCACCAAGGCAGTCGGCCTCGATGCTGATCTCTCGGCTGGTGGCCTTGGCGTGCGTTCCAAGCGCTATTCGATGCTGATTGAGGACGGTGTGGTAAAGTCGCTCAACGTCGAAGAAACGCCCGGCCAGGCAACGGTTTCTGGCGCGGCGGCGATGCTTGAGCAACTCTGAGTCGGACCCATTGACGCTTACGTGAAAGGCGCCTTCGGGCGCCTTTTTTATTCTTCGTTGAGACAGATGGGATATGGCGCCGGCGGTCGTCTTTGCCTCATTCTTGCCATAATTGTTATAACATAACGGTTATGTTATTACATAAAAGGAATGAACAATGCCGACTGCCCCCCAACGTTTCGCCATCAGCCTGCTTGGACAATCGGCGCTTCAGCGTGCCGGCGGCGCAATCGTTGTCGTTGCGCTCCTGTGGCTTGCGATCCATTGGGCGATCCTGCTGCCATGAGCGCGCCGGTCATCCGCCTCGACAACCTGACAGTCTCCTATAATCGCCACCCGGCGGTCCATCATCTCTCCGGCGCATTCCAGCCCGGCAGCCTGACGGCAATCGCCGGGCCGAACGGGGCGGGGAAATCCACGCTGCTAAAGGCGATCATGGGGGAACTGCGCCCGGCCGAGGGGCGAGTGGAGCACCGGCTGCAACGTGCCGATTTCGGCTATCTTCCACAGGCAGCTGACATCAACAGGCGCTTTCCGATCTCCGTTCTGGATACGGTACTGCTCGGAAGCTGGCGGTCGGCCGGCGCTTTCGGCAGCGTTGCGAAACAGGACGGTATGCGCGCTCGCGCCGCACTCCGCATCGTCGGACTGGAAGGTTTCGAGGCGCGTCACATCGGCTCGCTCTCGGCTGGCCAGTTCCAGCGCGTTCTCTTCGCCCGCCTGCTGTTGCAGGATGCTCGCGTCATCCTGCTCGATGAACCCTTCACTGCCATCGACGCCCGCACGACCAGGGATCTGCTTGATATCATCGCCCGCTGGCACGGCGATGGCCGGACGGTGATTGCCGTGCTCCATGATTTCGAACAGGTGCGGGCGCATTTCCCGGAATCCCTACTGCTCGCCCGCCGGCTGATCGGCTGGGGGCCGACGCAGGAGGTCATGTCGTCTGCCAATCTTCTGCAGGCCCGCGCCATGACCGAACGCTGGGATGAGGATGCCGAAGCTTGCGAGCCGGCGGCATGACGGCCTACGATGTCTTCTTCGCACCCTTTGCCGATTATGGCTTCATGCGCCGCGCGCTCGTCGCCTGCCTATGTCTCGGTCTCGGCTCCGGTCCCATCGGCGTCTTCCTCATGCTTCGCCGCATGAGCCTGATGGGAGACGCAATGAGCCATGCCGTGCTGCCGGGAGCGGCAATTGGTTATCTCGTTGCCGGTTCTCTGTCGCTGACCGCAATGGGTATCGGTGGTCTCGTTGCCGGCCTCTCTGTCGCACTGCTCTCGGGTGTCGTCAGCCGCATGACCGTGCTGCAGGAGGATGCGAGTTTCGCAAGCTTCTATCTGGCGTCACTGGCCTTGGGTGTCCTCATCGTCTCGTTGCACGGTTCGAACATCGATCTGCTGCATGTACTTTTCGGCACCATCCTCGCCATCGACGCGCCGGCGCTGACGCAGATCGGCGCCATCACGTCGGTTACGTTGCTGGCGCTCGCGATCGTCTATCGCCCGCTGGTCGCGGAATGTTTTGATCCGGGCTTCCTGCGCGCCGTCGGCGGGCGCGGGCCGGTCTATCATTTTCTCTTCCTGCTCTTGGTGGTGCTGAACCTTGTCGCGAGCTTCCAGGCGCTTGGCACACTGATGGCCGTCGGCCTGATGATGCTGCCGGCTGCGATCGCCCAGCTCTGGTCCCGGAACCTCCCGGTCATGATGACGACAGCGGCGGCAAGTGCAGCGGCCTCCGGCTATCTCGGCCTCATCGCCTCCTATCACCTCGAGCTTGCCTCCGGCCCGACGATCATCATGACGGCGGCGCTGCTCTACGGCCTCTCCATCTTCTTCGCACCGTCGGGCCTTGCCCGGCGCGTCTTCCCCCGCCCGCATCTGAAGGGCTGATTACAGGAGCCATCAATGATATCCCGCAGACTGCTTCTCTCCGCCGCCTTGCCCGTCCTGATGACGCTTTCGGCGGTGCCGGCTTCGGCCGAAACGCTGAAGGTCGTGGCCTCCTTCACAGTGCTTGCCGATGTCGTCCGACAGGTCGGCGGCGACCACGTCAAGGTCACGAGCCTTGTCGGCCCGAACGGCGATCCCCACGAATTCGAGCCGTCACCGGCTGATGCCAAGGCTCTGAATGCGGCCGAGGTCGTCTTCGTGAGCGGCGAGGGGCTGGAAGGCTGGATGGGCCGCCTTATCACTGCCTCCGGCTACAAGGGCAGGCCGGTCACGGTGTCAGAGGGCATCAACACCCGCACGATGGAAGAGGACGGTAAAACGGTCACCGATCCGCATGTCTGGAACAGCCCTGTCAACGTAAAGGTCTGGGTCGCCAATATCGAGAAAGCGCTTTCTGCAGCCGATGCGGACGATGCGGCAGCGTATAAGGCAAATGCCGAGAATTACACCAGGAAGCTTGACGAACTGGATGCCTATGCGCATTCCAAGTTCGACAAGATCGCCGATAACAGACGCAAGGTACTGACCAGCCACGATGCCTTCGGCTATTTCGGCCGGGAATACAATGTTAGCTTCTTGGCACCACTCGGCCTTTCGACCGAAAGCGAAGCATCGGCCGCCGACGTTTCCGAGCTGATCGAGCAGATCAAGCAGGAACACGTGAAGAGCTATTTCTTCGAGAACTCCAACGATCCGCGCCTCGTCAAGCAGGTCGCCACCGCAACCGGCGCCGAGCCGGGCGGTGAGCTCTACGTCGAATCTCTCTCGGACTCGAAAGGCCCTGCCCCGACCTACGAAAAGATGTTCCGCTACAATGTCGACCAGCTCTCCGCAGCTATGGCGAAATCGAGCTGAGCTGACCGGATTTTAGATAACCAGATCGAAAACCAGGAGGCCGGCCAGGCCTCCATCTGTCGACGAGACGATGCGCTCGCCGACGGCCACATGCTCGGGATGCACGAGATAGGTATCGCGAGCCTCCGGGCTCTCGAAGGTCACGGCAAAACCGTCGACGAAACCGCCATGCAGCCCCTCGGGCGAAACATTCGGCCCGTATTTGATGTCGAGAATTCCCGGGATCACCTGCTTCAGCGCCACGATGGCGTCGAACAGCGCCTGCTTATCGTCAGGTGTCATAGCGCTCTTCAGCCGCATGAATACGCAGTGCAGGATCATAAGGTACCTCCCGATTATGTTTTCGCGCAGAATAACGAGGAAAACGGCAAGGGCAACGATGTTTCGTTTCCGCCGTCGCTAGGCTCGCTTTGTCAGCGGAAACCGTTCCTTCAGCAGCCGAAGCACTGATTCTGAGGGCATCGGCGGACCGAAGAGGTAACTCTGGCCGTAGCTGCAGCCCATTTTGGCGAGCTCGATCGCGTCCTCGTTGGATTCGATGCCTTCGGCGACCACCTTCATCTCCAGCTCGCGGGCCATTGATATGACCGATCTCAGCACGGTTGTCTTCTTGTCGCTGTTGTCGCGCACCATCGCCCTGTCGAGCTTGATCGTGTCGAAGGGGAAGCGGGTGAGGTATGCGAGCGAAGAATAGCCCGTGCCGAAGTCGTCGAGGGCCAGGCCAAGCCCAGCTTCCTTCAGTTTCTGCAGCACGAGACGGGCCTGTTCAGGATTTTCCATCACCATGGATTCTGTCAGTTCCAGCTTCAGCCGTGACGGATCGCAATGGGTTTTCGCCAGCACAGAGCGAACGTCGTCGTAAAGCTCGTTGTTCAGAAGCTGCACGCTGGACAGATTGACGGAGACGAAGATCGGCAGTTCGCCGGTCTGGTTCTGCCACGCCATGAGATCGTTGGTCGCCTGTTCCAGCGCGAAGATGCCGAGCGCGCCGATGATGTCGGAGGCCTCGGCGATCGGGATGAACTCGGACGGCGGGATATTGCCGCGCTTGGGATGTTCCCAGCGCATCAGGGCTTCGAAGCCGGCAATCTCGACATCCTCCAATCGCGCGATCGGCTGGTAGACCATCGAAAGCTCCTTGCGCTCGATGGCGCGGCGCAAATCCGATTCGAGCTGCAGGCGGTCGGTGCCGAAATCGCGGAAGGCCGGCTGGAACGGTTCCACGCGATTGCCGCCGGCGCGCTTGGCCCGATACATGGCAAGCTCGGCGTCGCTGAGCAGGCCCGATGCGCTCTCCTGCTGATCTACCCAGGAGGTGAGGCCGATGGAGGCGGTCAGGATGATCTCGCGGTTGGAGAAGTTGATCGGCACCATGATCGCCTTGCTCATCGCATCGGCGAAATCGGCAACCTTGGCCGGGTCGTGCTCGGACACGAGGATGAGGCCGAACTGGTCGCCGGAAAGGCGCGCCAGCGTATCCTGCGGTTTCAGAAGACGGCGCAGGCGGCGGGTGAGCGCGATCAGGATATTGTCACCGGCGGCGACACCGAGGGAATCGTTGACCAGCTTGTATCGGTCGATGTCGATCACCATCACGGTCGGGCGCAACGTCTCGCCGCCCGGTGCCAGCGTCAGCACCGACTGCAGGCGGTCAATGAACACCTGCCGGTTCGGCAGGCCGGTCAGGTTGTCGTGCAGTGGATCGTGCAGCAGCCGTTCGACTGAATTCTTCTGCTCGGTCACGTCGACGATCGTGCCGACACAGCGGATGATCTCGCCGTTGGAACCGAGAACCGGCCGCGCGCGGATCAGCAGCCAGTGGAAGTGCCCGTCTTCGGCGCGGATGCGGAACTCATGGTTCAGCCGTCCGCGCCGATGCTCCAAGAGCACGTCCAGCGTCGCACGGAAACGGTCGCGATCGTCAGGATGCAGCCTCGGCAGCCAGTTGCGCGCCGCGCCATGCATCGTGCCAGGGGAAAGACCGAGTTTTACGGAAACATCGGGAATGGTGACGACGCGGTCGCGTGCCACGTCCCAATCCCAGACCATATCGCCCGAGCCCGTCAGCGCCAGCGACTGGCGCTCGAGATCGGAAAACAGTCCCTGCTGGAAGGCGCCGCCGGCAAAAGCATGCTGCATGACCGTGAAGCCGATCAAGAGGACGATGAGGACGAGGCCACCGCCGAGTGCCGGCTGGATGATATCGTTGTCGAGCCGGCCGGTGATCGTCATCCACGCACCGAACAGCCAGACGAGCGTCAGCGCCCACGCAGGCACGAGCAGGATGGCGCGGTCATAACGGTTGAAGCCGAGATAGATGATGAGCAGCAGCCCGGTCGCCGCCGTCAGCGCGAAGGATAGCCGCGCAATGCCGGCAGCGATCGACGGGTCGTAGATCGCAACGCCGAACAGCAGGGCAAGGCCCAGAACCCAGGCAAGCGTGGCATAGCCGAGATGCACATGCCATCGGTTAAGATTGAGGTAGGTGAACAGGAAGATGACGAAACTGGAGGCGAGCGCCACCTCCGCACAGGCGCGCCATATTCGTTGATCCGCCGAGGCGACACTGATCAGCTTTCCGAGAAAGCCGAAGTCGACGCAGATATAGCCGAGCACGGCCCAGGCAAGGGCCGCCGTCGCCGGCAGCATCGAGGTTCCCTTGACGACGAAGAGGATCGTCAGGAAGACGGCGAGCAGGCCGGCAATGCCGAGCACGATGCCGCGATAGAGCGTGAAGGCGTTGATCGTATCCTTGTAGGCGTCCGGCTCCCATAGATAGATCTGCGGCAGATCGGGTGTGGCAAGCTCGGCAACGAAAGTGATGACGGCGCCCGGGTTCAGCGTGATGCGGAAAACGTCCGCCTCGTCGCTCGGCTGCCGGTCGAGCGCAAAGCCTTCGCTCGGCGTGATCGCGATAATGCGCTGAGAGCCGAGGTCGGGCCAGAACAGCTTGGAATTGACGAGACGGAAGTGCGGCGCGACGATGACGCGTTCGAGTTGCTCTTCCGAAACGTTGGCGAGCGCAAAGACCGCCCAGTCGCCCTGATGGTTTTGCGAGCTTGCGCGCACCTCGATACGCCGGCGGATACCATCGGCACCGGCTGCGGTGGAAACCTGGAAGGCCTCGCCCTGATTGGCATAGATTTCAGTCGTGGCAGTCAGGTCCAGCGCGGTATCGTCGCGGGAAATCTTAACCGGTTCGGCCGCCTGCACGGTTCCCGCCGCAAAGGCGAACACCGACAGGAGAAGGGCTGCGATCACCGCGATCACTCGTCCGGACGGTGACGTCAGCAGCATGCGGTCTTTGTTCATCGGCTGTTGGGTTTCCTGCCTGTATCCGCGTCGGTGGCCAGGCGTGAAAACATCACGTGATCGTGCCACTGACCATTGATCTTCAAATATCCGCGCAGGTAGCCTTCCCGCTGGAACCCGGCTTTCTCAAGCAGGCGGATGCTCCGTGCGTTGTCTGGAATACAGGCTGCTTCGATACGGTGCAACTCAAGCCCTGCGAAGATATAGGGAATAACCAATTGAAGTGCGGCGAACATATGTCCCTGGCCGGCGTGACGCTCGCCCATCCAATAGCCGATCATGCAGCTCTGGGCAGCCCCCCGGCGGATGTAACCGATGGTGACGCCGCCGACGAGCGTCATGTCTTTCCTCAGGAAGATGAAGAGTGGGATCGCCTGTCCCGAAGCATATTCCTGCTTGCCGCGGATCACGCGGGCGCGAAACGAGCCTTCGGTCAGCTCGTCGCGCCGCCATGTCGGCTCCCAGGGTTCCAGAAAACGGCGGCTGTCGGCGCGAAGCCGGTGCCATTGATTGAAATCCTGGTAGCGCGGCAGGCGCAGGAGATATTTGTCATTTTCGAGTTCGACCGCTTCAGGCTGTCGCGACAGGAACCGAAAAACCGATTTTGGCATCGATACCCTCCGGCGCAACGTATGTGTCGGTCAGCGGCTTGCCTGCATCGTCTTCGGTGCCGGAACCGAAAGCGAGGCGGTGATGTCTTCCATCGGGGCAAGCTGCTCGAGAGGGCCGATCGCCGAGAGCGTCGGGACGGTATCATAGAAGAGGCGACCGGCAAGATCGGTCAGGCGCTCGATGGTGATACCCTCCAGCCGTTCCATCATCTCCGGATTGGAGATCGGACGGCCATAGAGCATCATCTGCCGGGCAATCTGGCCGGCGCGGGCGGCGGGGCTTTCCTGGCCCATGAGCAACTGGGCGCGGATCTGCGCGCGGGCGCGCTCGATTTCCTTCTGGTGGATACTGCCTGCCGACTTGTGCAGCTCGTCGATGATGACAGGCACCAATTCCGGCAGGTTCTCGCCGCCGGTCGCGGCATGGATGCCGAAAATACCGGTATCGGAAAAGCCCCAGTGGAAGGCGTAGACAGAGTAACAGAGGCCGCGAAATTCGCGCACTTCCTGGAAGAGGCGGGAGGACATGCCGCCGCCGAGGATATTGGCGAGGATCTGCGAGCAGTAGAAATCGCGGGCGTGGTAGGCCTTGCCCTCGAAGCCGAGCAGGATCTGCGCGTCCATGAGGTCGCGCGGTTCGCGCACATTACCGCCGATATAGCGCGCCGGCTCCATAACCGGCGGCGCATTGGGCTCGCTCGGCAGGCTCGCAAAGCGGTCTTCGACCATGCGCACGAATTCGTCATGCTCGACGGCGCCGGTCGCCACGACGAACATCCGGTCGGTCGTATAGTTGCGGCCGAGATAGGTGCGGATCTGCTGCGGCGTGAAGGAAAGGACGGTTTCCGGCGTGCCCAGGATCGGTCGCCCAAGCGTCTGGCCACGATAGGCGACCTCGGAGAAGCGATCGAAGACGACGTCGTCGGGCGTGTCGTTGGCCGCGTTGATCTCCTGCAGGATGACCTGCTTCTCGCGCTCCAGCTCTTCTTCCTCGAACGCGGATTCCGTCAGGATATCGGCGAGGATATCGATGGCGAGCGGCACGTGATCCTTCAGAACGCGGGCATAATACGAGGTCGTCTCGGTGGAGGTCGCAGCATTCACTTCGCCGCCGACATCCTCGATCTCCTCGGCGATCTCACGGGCGGAACGGCGTGCCGTTCCCTTGAAGGCCATATGTTCGAGCAGGTGGGCGATGCCATGCTCGTCTTCTGTTTCGTTGCGCGAACCTGATTTGATCCAGACTCCGAGCGCAGCGCTTTCAAGGTGCGGCATGGTCTGTGTGACTACTGTCAGCCCGGATTTGAGCCGGGTGCACTCAACTGTCATGTGCTATCTTTCTGCGCTTGCCGTCATCTAGCTGCGGGCATGCTTGCCGATAAAGGTTTCAACCGCTTTGAGCTCGGGCTCGATGATCTGGAAGCGCTCCTCCCTGTGCATCACATCAGCAAGCCACGTCGGAAGCGCCGGGTCAATACCGGAGGCGGATTTTACGGCAGCGGGGAATTTCGCCGGATGCGCAGTCGCAAGCGTCACCATGAGGGTATCAGGCTTTTCCCGCTTGGCGGCGACGAAGACGCCGATCGCTGAATGCGGATCGAGCAGATAGCCGGTTTCAGCATAGGTCTTGCGGATCGTTTCCGCCACTTGGCGTTCGCTCGCGCGGCCGGCCCGGAAATCCTTCCTGATGAATTTCAGTGCTTCGGGCGAAATTTCGAAACCATTGGATTGCTTGAGGCTTTCCATTGCGGCGCGAACCTTGGAGGCGTCCCGGTCATAGGCTTCGAACAGCAGCCGCTCGAAGTTCGAGGATATCTGTATATCCATGGAAGGCGAAGTCGTAGCCTTCACCGCTTTCATATCGTAGCGGCCGGTCTTCAGCGTCCGCGCCAGGATATCGTTCTCATTGGTGGCGATGACGAGTTTGTCAATCGGCAGGCCCATGCGCTTGGCGCAGTAGCCGGCGAAGATATCGCCGAAATTCCCTGTAGGCACTGTGAACGAGATTTTCCGGTCCGGTCCCCCGAGTGCCACCGCCGTCGTGAAATAATAGACGATCTGGGCCATGATGCGCGCCCAGTTGATCGAGTTGACGCCCGAAAGCTTCACCTTGTCGCGGAAGGTAACGTCATTGAACATGGCTTTGACGAGGGTCTGGCAATCGTCGAAATTGCCCTCGACAGCCAGCGCATGCACATTGCCGGCAGTTGACGTCGTCATCTGCCGCTGCTGTACCGGTGAGACCTTGCCATGTGGGAAGAGGATGAAGATGTCGGTGCGCTCACGGCCGGCGAAAGCATCGATCGCAGCGCCACCCGTATCGCCCGAGGTGGCGCCGACGATGGTCGCTCTTTCGCCGCGCTTTTCCAGAGCGTAATCCATCAGGCGGGCAAGAAGCTGCATCGCCACGTCCTTGAAGGCGAGCGTCGTGCCGTGGAAGAGTTCCATGACGAAGCTGTTCGGGCCGGTCTGCACCAGTGGCGCGATCGCCGGATGGCGGAAGGTGCCGTAGGCATCATCGATCATCGACCGGAAGGTTTCGTCGGGGATTTCTCCATTGGTGAAGGGCGAAAGGATGGTAAACGCGATCTCCTGATAGCTCTTGCCGCGCAGCGCCCGGATTTCCTTTTTGGAAAAGCTCGGCCATTTGCGGGGAACGTAGAGCCCGCCGTCGCGCGCCAGACCCGTCAGAAGGGCGTCGCAAAAGCCGAGGGAAGGGGCCTCGCCACGGGTCGAGATATAGTCCACGGTCGTCATCCTTGATCTATGGCTGGAGAAATTCGGCGCGCAAACGGGACGCTGCCGTTCCGCCGAAAAGAGGAGGCTTAACGGCCTGTCGGGGCAGTGTCGCAGGTATCCTATTGAAGTTGCCCGCATCCGGCGCCGAAAAGTGCATCAAAACGGTGCTTACCCAATCGATTTTTCTTTGCGCCGCTGATATAGACCATCGCCAACTGTCATGAAAGGCCTTGCGCGAAAGTCGCAATAACCTGCAGGAACCTAGAAGAAAAGCGTTTGCAAGGGGTGGAATATCGTGCTCGGCAAGGTCTCTCGTCTCATCGTTTCCGCATCGCTTCTTGCGGCTCTTGCCGGCTGCAATTCGCTCGGCCTTGGCGGCGACAGCAAGCCTGAAGCCGCAGCTGCGAGCAGCGGCCCCGCTCCGCTTCAACCGAACGGCAAAGCCCAGATCATGCCGGTCGCGCCGACCAACCCTTCGTCGAATCAGGCACCGATCGGCACCGGCGTCACCGCACGAGGCAACGTCGCCCCCGTCGTGCAAGGCGCCTGCCCGCAGATCTTCATGCGTGACCAGGACGCGATCTATCGCACCTATGCCAAGGGCGCAAAGACCGGCGATCCGCAGCAGGTCGTCTTCCAGGCGTCCTTTAGCGACTACACCCGCCAGTGCACCCTGAACGATACAGCGCTTTCGATGACTGTCGTGGCCAAGCTTCGCCTCGTCGCCGGTCCGGGCGGTACTCCGGGTCCGGTTACCCTGCCGATCCGCATCTCCGTGCTGGACGGCCAGGACGTGCTGTCGTCGGAAGTCATCAATTTCCCGACCGAAATTCCGCCGGGCGCGCCGGCAGCTCAGGTCATCTTCCGCCACGAAGGCGTCAAGATGCCGGTCGGCTCGGGCGCGCTGGTTCGCGTCAACGTTGGCTTCGATACCCAGCCAGCCAAGAACGCCAAAAATTCCAAAAAGAAGAGCAGCTAAGCAATCGGTTGCTCGCGACCTAATGCAGTTGGAGACACCGTGGCGACGCGGGATGTGCGGCTGCGTGGCTAGCGATCATTTGGATGTGAAAGAGCCCCGTAGGTCTACGAGTTCGACGTTCAGCTTGTGTAAAGACTAGAAGGCTGTGCCCTAAAGCACGCCTTCCCATTCCGCCAGCGCGGCGACCACGCCCGGCAGATCGTTCATCCGCGAGATGACCGTCTCCGCGCCCGCATCCGTCATCTTGTCGGCATGCGAGAGGTAAGTATGCGAGCCGCCGGTGAAGCCGATCACTCGCATGCCCGCAGCGCGCGCGGCATGGACGCCATGGGTGGAATCTTCGACGACGACCGTTTTGGAGGGCGGAACGCCCATCTGGCTGGCGCCGTGCAGATAGATATCTGGCTTCGGTTTGGCGCGGTCGGGGCCGAGATCCTTTGCTGAGAAGATATTGGGCGCGAAAAGCTTCTTCAGGCCGACCTTGCTCAGCATCATGTCGAGCCGCCGGCTCGAGGAGTTCGAGCAGATGCAGCGCTTCATCGACAGGCGGCTGACAGCAAATTCGACGCCGGGAATGGCCTGGACTTCCTGTTCGAGCCGGATGTCCAGAAGCTTCTGCGACTGATCGATGAGCGATGCAGAGAGCGGGATGCTGGCTTCCCGTTCGATCTGGAAGAGGATGTCTTGCCAGGTGAGGCCAGCAAAACGTTCGTTCATCTCCTCGACGCTGATCGGATAGCCCGCCTCCGTCAGCAGCTTGGATTCGACGTCCGCTGCGATGATTTCGGAATCGACCAGAACGCCGTCGCAGTCGAAGATGATGAGGTCGAAGCCGTCCATGTACTCATGCCTTGTTCGGGGATGATGCGGCTTTACACGATGATAGCCGAAAGCTCAACCGGCGACGGGGCATGGCTGGATTGCGCGGCGCGGGCAGCTTTGCGGAGAGCAGCTTTCATGCCACCTCGACAAGCCCTGCAGGGCTCGCTACTGGATGACAATGAGCAGCGAACCCGAAGACAACACCATCGCCGCGCGTATTGCCCGCGTGCTTGCAGATCGTATCGTGCATGGTGAACTCGCTCCCGGCGCCCGTCTCCGGCAGGACCACATCGCCGAGGAATTCGAGACCAGCCATGTGCCGGTGCGCGAGGCCTTTCGCCGGCTCGAAGCGCAAGGCTTGGCGATTAGCGAGCCGCGCCGTGGTGTGCGCGTCGCGTCCTTCAATCTCGCCGAAGTGCGCGAAGTGGCGGAAATGCGCGCCGCCCTCGAAGTTCTTGCCCTGAAGCACGCCGGCCGCCACCTGACGCCCGCCATCCTCGATGCCGCGGAAGAGGCGACACGCGAGGGGGATGCCGCTGCCGATGTCCACGCCTGGGAAGACGCAAACCGCCGCTTCCACCGCCTGATCCTCACCCCTTGCGCCATGCCGCGCCTGCTGGCTTCGATCGACGACCTGCATGCGGCAAGCGCCCGCTTCCTGTTTTCAGCCTGGCGTTCGGGTTGGGAAAAGCGGACCGATCACGACCATCGTGCTATCCTTGCTGCACTTCGCCAGGGCAGAGCCGATGAGGCTGCCGTCATCCTGCAGAAGCATGTGCAATGGATCGGGCGCGCTCCGCAGCCCGCTCAGAAGAGCGGCGAGCGGGAAGCCTTTGCTATCGTCGGCTGAATTCCAAAATTATAGATAATTTCAGAACGAAGTGTGCTCATTTTTACGGCCGTTTTGGCGCTATTGCGCTCATCTATGGCTCGGCTGCATTCGAATCCGCACGCCTGCTCTTGCGTTGTGTAAGAATCTCCGTCATCAAATAGATGGGAGTCAAAAATTATCTATAATTTTGAAAAGGAGAATTCATGTCCCTCTCTGACCAGTCCCGTACAATCGCTTTTGATCCGTTGCGCCTGTCCGCACGGTCGATTGTCGTCAAATATCTCTTCGTTCTCGCCGGCACGCTGGTGTTGGCCCTTGCCTCGCAGATCTCGGTGCCGATGGTGCCGGTGCCGATCACCATGCAGACCTTTGCCGTCACCATGATCGGTGCGCTCTATGGCTGGCGTCTCGGTGCGCTCACCGTCCTCGCCTGGCTCGGCGAAGCCATGCTCGGCGCACCGGTACTGGCAAACGGCTCCAGCGGTCTTGCGCCCTTTGCCGGCCCGACCGCCGGTTATCTCGTCGCCTTTCCGCTGATGGCGCTGATGGTCGGCTGGCTCGCCGAGCGCGGCTGGACCGGTGACAACGTCGTGCGCAGCTTCACCGCGCATCTTGCCGCAAACATCTTCTGCCTCGCCCTCGGCGGCCTCTATCTCGCCTCTCTGATCGGCGCGGAAAAAGGCTGGCTGCTCGGCGTTGCGCCCTTCATCCTCGGCGGCGTGCTGAAGTCCGCACTCGCTGCGGCGGTGCTCAAAGGCATCCGCATGTACGGCGGCCGGACAGAACTGCATTGACCGTCAGGCTGCGCGCCCATCATCTGCTCTGCATGCTGACGTTTGTCGGCGAAGGCTACACTCCGGCCTTCACCGCCAACTACCGCCGCATCGCAGAGCGCCTCTCGGCCGGAGAGGAGATCGAAATCCTCTCCGGCCCAGACGATATCTGCGCGCCCCTGCTGTCCGAGGCTTCTGCGCATTGCCTCCTGCCTGGTCCGAAGGCCAGGGATGAAGCTGCCGCCGAGGCCGTAGGCAAACTTCTAGGCGTCCGGATAGAGCAGGGAAGTCGCCTTATTCCGGATGAAGCGCTGCTGAAAAGATTACGCCGCGCCTTCGCTGCCGATACTATCCGTAATGCTTGCGAAGATTGCGAATGGAGCGAGCTCTGCGGCACCGTCGCGCGCAATCACTTCAGGAACACGTTGGTTGCGCCTGCTAGTTTTCCAGCGGAAACAACTTCAGAAACTGACGCTCGCCTTCCGGTGAAAAGACCACCGAGCGGCTTTCCGGCATTCGCCGCGCCCAACCCTTTTCCATGAAATTCGAAAGCAACGCCTTGCCGAGACTGCCGGCGAGGTGGGCGCGGCGTTCGCTCCAGTCGAGGCAGGAGCGGCAGAGCGGCCGGCGCGAGGATTTGAGGCTGCCGACATCGATGCCGATGCACTGCAGATCGCTCTCGCCCTTGGCCGTCACCGCGAGCCCGTCGCCGATGGCATCGATCGATCCCGACGCAACGAGGCTGTCCAGCATGCGCACGCCAAAATCGCCTGCGAGATGGTCGTAGCAGATGCGCGCCTTGCGCAGCGCCGGATCCTTCGGGCCGGGCTGGTGGCGCAGATGCCCCCGGCTAGCCGCAAATCCCATCATGCTTTCGATCAGCCGCGCCACGGCCTCATCGGCAAGCGTGAAATAGCGGTGCCGCCCCTGCTTGCGCTGGGCAAGCAAGCCGCCGCCTTCCAGCTTCGAAAGATGCGTGCTTGCCGTTGGCAGCGTGATGCCGCCAGCTGCCGCAAGCTCGGTTGCGGCCGCCGGTCAGCGCCGCGAGCATATTGGCGCGCGCCGGATCGCCGATGAGCGCGCCGATCTGCGCAATGTCGGGTCCTTCTTTCATACTTCGATCGTAACCGAAGCATTCTCGTACGGCAATATGCGAAACTCCTCTCATACGAAAGGAGAAACCGATGATCACCTGCTTCATCCGCTACGAGATCGACCCCTTCCGCAAGGATGCCTTTGCCGAATATGCCCGCAACTGGGGGCAGGCGATTCCGAAAAACGGCGCCGATCTGATCGGCTATTACGGCCCGCACGAGGGCTCGGCAACAACGGCTTACGGTGTCTACAACATCGAAAACCTCGCCGCCTACGAGGCCTATCGCGCACGGCTTACAGCCGATCCGCTCGGCAAGGAGAACTATGAATTCGCCCGCCGCGAACGCTTCATCCTGAAGGAGGACCGTATCTTTCTGAAGAACGTCTCGGCCCCGCATGCGATGCTGGTGCTGCCATGATCGCCGTCATCTTCGAAGTCATCCCCTATCTCGGCGAGCGCCACAAATATCTTGATCTCGCCGGCGAGCTCACATCCGAACTCGAAAAGATCGACGGCTTCATCTCGATCGAGCGCTTCGAGAGCCTGACAATGCGCGGCAAGATCCTCTCGCTTCCCTTCTTCCGGGATGAAGAGGCGGTGCAGAAGTGGCGCAACCGCGAAGTCCATCGGGCCGCGCAAAAAGCCGGCCGCAACGGCATTTTCGCCGATTATCGCTTGCGCATTGCTCATGTCGTCAGGGACTACGGCATGAGCGATCGCACGGAGGCCCCTGACGATAGCAGGCAGTTTCACATACAGCAGGCGGCGGAATGAATTCGAAGCGGGCCGATCCGTCGGTCCACCTCTCACTTTTAGCCAAGTGGAATAGTTTTTTCCCAAAACGGGTCGGTGCTTCAGGCTTTGGTAACCAACTTGCGTAACCATAACGGATAGTTAAGCGTAAAGCGTATGAGTGAGTATCCACATGGCGTCTGTATTTCCGCTTGCCGACCTCAAGACTTCCGTCAAGCCGGGCTCTTGGATCGACACGATCATCAAGGGTGATTGCGTTGCAGCCCTTGAGGCTCTTCCAAGCCAGTCCGTCGACGTCATCTTCGCCGATCCGCCATACAACCTCCAGCTCGGCGGCACGCTGCACCGGCCGGACCAGTCGTTGGTCGATGCCGTCGATGACGACTGGGATCAGTTCGCCTCCTTCGAGGCCTACGACGCCTTTACCCGCGCCTGGCTGCTCGCCTGCCGCCGCGTGCTGAAGCCGACGGGCACGATCTGGGTCATCGGCTCCTATCACAACATCTTCCGCGTCGGTGCCACGCTGCAGGATCTGAACTTCTGGATCCTGAACGACATCGTCTGGCGCAAGACCAATCCGATGCCGAATTTCAAGGGCCGCCGCTTCCAGAATGCCCATGAGACGATGATATGGGCAAGCCCGAACGCCAAGGCCAAGGGCTACACCTTCAATTACGATGCCATGAAGGCTGCCAATGACGACGTGCAGATGCGTTCCGACTGGCTCTTTCCGATCTGCAGCGGCAACGAGCGCCTGAAGGGCGACAACGGCAAGAAAGTCCACCCGACACAGAAGCCGGAAGCCTTGCTCGCCCGCGTCATCATGGCTTCATCCAAGCCTGGTGATATCATCCTCGATCCCTTCTTCGGTTCGGGAACGACGGGCGCCGTCGCCAAGCGTCTCGGGCGCCACTTCGTCGGAATCGAGCGCGAGCAGGATTATATCGACGCGGCCTCCGCCCGCATCGCCGCCGTCGAGCCGCTCGGCAAGGCAGAACTGACTGTGATGACCGGCAAGAAGGCCGAGGCGCGCGTCGCCTTTAACGTGCTGGTCGAAAGCGGCCTCATCAAGCCCGGCCAGGTGCTGACGGATGCCAAGCGGCGCTATAGCGCCGTGGTGCGCGCCGATGGCACGGTCGCCGCCGGCGGCGAGGCAGGCTCAATTCATCGCCTTGGCGCGAAAGTGCAAGGCCTTGACGCATGCAACGGATGGACTTTCTGGCACTTCGACGACGGGCAATCGCTGCGCCCGATCGATGATCTCAGGTCCGTCATCCGCAGTGACCTAGCAAAGGTGGGTTGAGCGACATCCTTGCAAGGCCGAACGACCTCTTCTTCCGGTTTGTACCTCCAGTTACGGAAGAGGCAATAAGAGGCCCGGGGCAGTAAAAACCCCGGGCCTCCTGTTTCCAGGCTCTTGCCGCTTCAAAACTCCTGGTAATCAGTCACGTCGACGCGCGTGACCTTACCGTCCTCGTTAAAGGTGATCGTCTCCTCGCCTTCGCGGATCAACGGCTTTCCGGTTTTGCTGTGCGTTGCCCGAACGGACCACACGGCCCGGCCTGAAAGCGGCGTCAACGTCTCAACCAGCGAATTCTCCGCGGTCTGATCAGGATAATCATCGAAGTAGCGGCGGAAGGCGGCCATGATCTCGGCCCGGCCGGCAAGGCTGCCGACACCGTTGGAGACGTAGGTCGCGTCTTCGGCAAACCAGTTCTCAATCTCGGGAAAATCGAGATCGTTGATCGCCGCGTGGAAACGGTCGATGGCCTTAGCGGGATCGAAAGACATGGCTCAGGCCTTCAGTCCATAGGTGGCGAGATCGGCGCGCAATTTGTCGGCGCCGGTAAAAAGCACTGCGTTCCAGCCGGCAGCCTTGGCACCCTCGACATTGGCAGGTGCGTCATCGATGAAGATCGTCGCGGCCGGATCGAGATCGAAGCTCTTCACATGCGTCTCATAGATCGCGATATCGGGCTTGATGAGGCCGACATCGCCGGAAACGGTCACGCCGCGCGGCTTCTTGAGGAAGGGGAAGCGTTCCTGCGCCTCGCGGAACGTGTCGGAGGCAAAGTTCGTCAGCATCGTCACGTCCCGGCCCTCGTTGATAAAACCTTCCATGATCGAAACGCTGTCTTCATAGGCATGCGGCACCATCTCGTGCCAGTTCTTGCGGAAGGCGCGGATATGCTCTTCGCGGGCCGGATGCTGTTCGATCAGCAATGCCTCGGCATCGGCCCAGGTGCGGCCGCGGTCCTGCTCGATGTTCCAGTCGTGCGTGCAGACATTGGCAAAAAACCAGTTGCGTTCGGCCTCGTCGGGAATAAGGCGGCTGAAGGGAATATGCGGATCGTAATGAATGAGAACTTTGCCAATATCGAAAACGATATGCTTGATGTCGTTTGCCATAGTCATCCCTTGGCTGTTTTGAACGCGAGAGGAATAGCCGCTGCGATCGCTTTTTTCATGATGGTCGGCAGCGCCTGAGCTTCAAGATTTATAACCGGCTCCCACCATCCGTTATTGGTCTGGACAGGGGCAGGGACTGTTACGCGGAAGATCGAAAGCCTGAGCTCGAAATGCGTGAAGACGTGGGTGACGCTGCCGGCGCTCTCCCAATCGGCCTTGAAGGGCGCCGCTTCGGCTGAGGTCTCGCCGTCCTGCCGCGCAGTCCATGCCGTCGTCGGAATTTCCGTCATGCCGCCCAGCAAGCCGCTTTCGATCCGCCGCCGAAGCAGGATATCGCCATCGGAGGTGACCGCCACGAAGGCCGCACCCCGCCGGATCGGCTTTTCCCTCTTGGCGGCCTTGACTGGAAACTGCTCAGGATCATGGAGCCTGAGCGCCTCGCACGATCCGTTGAAGGGACAGAGCGAACAGGCCGTTCGCTTCGGCGTGCAGATCGTGGCGCCGAGATCCATCATCGCCTGAGCGAAATCGCCGGGCCGGTCGGCTGGCGTCAGCAGAGCCACTTTCTGGCGCATCAGCGGCTTGGCGGCTGGAAGCGGCGTGGCGATGGCATAGAGCCGCGAGATCACCCGCTCCACATTGCCGTCCATCACGGCCGCCTGCCGGTTGAAGGCAATCGCCGCCACTGCCGCCGCCGTATAATCGCCGATGCCGGGCAAGGCTTTCAGGCCCTCTTCGGTATCGGGAAAGACGCCACTATGCTGGCTCGCAACGGCTTCGGCGCATTTCTTCAAGTTGCGCGCACGCGCATAATAGCCAAGCCCCGCCCAGGCGGCCATCACCGCTTCAACAGGCGCATCGGCGAGATCCGTCACCGACGGCCATTTCGCCAGGAAATTGGCGAAGTAGGGTTTTACCGCCTGCACCGTCGTCTGCTGTAGCATCACCTCGGACAGCCACACGTGATAGGGATCGGCCTTGACGCCGCGCTTGGCCATCGGCGGCGAAACCCGCCAGGGCAGGTCGCGATGATGGCGGTCGTACCATTCGAGAAGAGGGGAGGCGGTCGGCGCGTCCGGTGTGCGTATCGTCATTATTTGCCGCGATCGGGGGAAGTGCTCTATACTTGGCGAAGCAACGCGATGGGATCAAGCCGGCCACCGCGACTGGATGCCGTTTACCAAGGTTTCAATGAGTAATCCACGCAAAGATGGGAAGCAGATTTCCGAGCTGACGAACGGCATCATCGATCCCGTTCTCGCCCGCCGTGCCGGCATCAACAGCGCGCTCCTCGGTTCCTGGGACGAAATCGCCGGCGAGGATTTCGCCGATTGCACCCGGCCCGAAAAAATCGCCTGGGCGCGCGGTGGCGATGACGGCAGCTTTCGCCCCGGCGTGCTGACCGTCGCCTGCGAAGGCGCACGCGCCCTTTTTCTGACCCATGCGCAGGGCGAGCTCATTCAGCGCATCAACAGCTTCTTCGGCTTCGCCGCCGTCCACCAGCTCCGCATCGTCCAGAAGCCGGTCTATCAGCCGGTCAAACGCTCCCGAACACCGCCGCCACTGAAGGGCGAGGCTGCCCGGAAACTGGAGAATATGATGCAGGGCTTGGAGGACGAAAAAATCAGACAGGCGATTGCTCGCCTCGGGACGGCGGTTCTCGGTAAAAAGCCGTAGCAAGCCCATGACGGTCACCTTGGGCTACCAGCAGAAAAGCGTCGAGGCGGGGCGAAATATGCCTTCCGGGAATGATTGATTTGTCCACTGATCTGCGGCTTCGTCTTTCGCAGGTCACAATTCTTTGAAGAAAGTTGGCGAAGCGTGCCTTGTTCGCGGCTTGCTGCCGTTATATCGCACAACTAGCTGCCACACTTGTTTATGGGGAACCCATGCGCATCTCTGAAATGCAACTGACGAAACGCCAGCTTCTGGGCGGTGTCGCCGCCGCAACCGCGTCCATGGCGGTATACGGTACGGCGCAGGCAGCCGCCGAAATCCCGAAGCCGGATGGCGATGTCGACATGGCCAAGGTCATGACCCCTGGCGCGCTACCGGAAATGGCGCTGGGCAAGACCGATGCTCCGGTCAAGATCGTCGAATATATGTCGATGACCTGCCCGCACTGCGCCCACTTCCACAACACCACCTTCGATACGATCAAGCAGAAATACGTCGACACCGGCAAGGTCGAGTTCGTCCTGCGCGAATTCCCCTTCGATCCGCGCGCTGCCGCCGCCTTCATGCTCGCCCGCTGCAATCCGCAGAAGCCTGAAGAGCTGGCAACGCCGGAACAGTATTTCCCGATGGTCGCAATGCTCTTCAAGCAGCAGCAGGTCTGGGCTGCCGCCGATGATGGCCGCGCCGCGCTGCTGCAGATGTCGAAGCTTGCCGGATTTACTGAGGATAGCTTCACGAAGTGCTTGACGAACCAGAAGCTGCTGGATGAAGTGAATGCCACGCGGGAACGGGGTTCCAAGGATTTTGGCGTCAACGCCACGCCGACGTTCCTCATCAATGGCAAGCGCTATTCTGGAGACATGCCGGTTGACACCATGTCGGCCCTCATCGACAGCCTCCTCTGATCCGTGCCGTTTTGCGAAGGCGGGCGACGGCGAAAGCCGTGCGCCCGCTTTTTCGTTTGGTGAGGCCGTAGCATGAAGTTCAACAAGCTCCGCCTTGTCGGCTTCAAATCCTTCGTCGAACCGACCGAATTCATCATCGAGCGCGGCCTGACGGGCGTCGTCGGCCCGAACGGTTGCGGCAAATCCAATCTCGTCGAGGCCTTGCGCTGGGTCATGGGCGAGAATTCCTACAAGAACATGCGCGCGTCAGGCATGGACGACGTGATCTTCTCCGGCTCGGGAAACCGGCCGGCGCGCAACACCGCTGAAGTCGGCCTCTATCTCGACAATGGCGAGCGCACCGCCCCTGCGGCCTTCAACGACAGCGATGAAATTCAGGTCACCCGCCGTATCGAGCGCGAACAGGGCTCGATCTACCGCATCAATGGCAAGGAAAGCCGCGCCAAGGATGTGCAGCTGCTCTTTGCCGATGCCTCCACCGGCGCCCGCTCTCCTTCCATGGTTGGGCAGGGGCGCATCGGCGAGTTGATCGCTGCAAAGCCACAGGCTCGTCGCCAGCTCCTGGAAGAAGCGGCGGGCATCTCCGGCCTGCATTCCCGCCGTCACGAGGCCGAGCTTCGTCTGCGTGCCGCCGAAAGCAATCTCGAGCGTCTCGACGATGTCACCTCGCAGCTCGAAAGCCAGATCGAGAGCCTGAAGCGGCAGGCCCGCCAGGCAAACCGCTTCAAGACGCTCTCTGCCGATATCCGCGCCCGCGAGGCAATGCTATTGCATATCCGCTGGATGCAGGCGAAGGAGGCTGAAGCCGAGGCCGATAGCGCGCTCAACCAGGCAACCGTGGCCGTCGCCGAAAAGGCGCAGATCCAGATGGATGCGGCAAAGAATCAGGGCATCGCCGCCCTGAAGCTGCCCGAATTGCGCGAAGGCGAGGCGAGGGCGGCTGCCGCACTCCAGCGCCTGCAGATCGCCCGCAGCCAGCTCGAAGAGGATGCCAACCGCATCCTGCGCCGTCGCGACGAGCTTACGCGCCGTCTCGCGCAGCTTTCCGAAGACATCAGGCGCGAGGAACGGCTCGTTGTCGACAATGCCGCTATCTTGGCAAGACTCGATGCCGAAGAGGCCGATATCGTCGAAATCCTCGCCGATTCCGGCCGTTATGCCGAAGAGACGCGGCAGGCTTTCGAAGAGGCGGCCGCAAAGCTCGCCGACAGCGAACGCCTCTTCACCAGCCTGACGGCAGAACGTGCTGAAGCCGCTGCCGGCCGCAATCAGCTGGAGCGCGCCATCCGTGATCTCGCCGATCGCAAGTTGCGACTTGAGCGCCAGATGGACGAAGCAAACCGCGAACTTGCCGGCATCGAGCAGAAGATCGCAGTTCTGCCGGACCCGGACGAGAAGCGAGCGATGGTCGAGGCGGGCGAAGTGGCCCTAGCCGAGGCCGAGACGACAATCCACTCCGTCGAGCAGGCACTTGCCATGGCACGCGAGACGGAAGCGCTCTCCCGCGCTCCGGTCGAGCAGGCGCGCGGCAAGCTCAACGCGCTGGAAACGGAGGCCCGCACCATCCAGCGCATGCTGGCCGGCGCTGCAGCAGGCGAGTTTCCGCCCGTCGCCGAGGAGCTGAAGGTCGATCGCGGATTCGAGACGGCACTTGGTGCCGCTCTCGGAGACGATCTCGAATCCCCGCTTGATCCGAATGCGCCTGCCCACTGGTCGGAGAACGGCGATGGCTCTGGCGATCCAGCGCTTCCCACTGGCGCCGAGCCGCTGCTGAACCATGTCCGCGCGCCCGCCGCGCTGATCCGCCGCCTGCGCCAGATCGGTCTGGTGGCTGATGCCGACGCGCCGCGTCTGGTGAAGGAACTCAAGGCCGGCCAGCGCCTGGTGACCAAGGACGGCGCCGTCTATCGCTGGGATGGTCACGTCGCCGGCGCGGACGCGCCGAGCGCTGCAGCCTTGCGCCTTGCCCAGAAGAATCGTCTTGCCGAGTTGGAAGGCGAGGTGGAGGTTGCCCGCGACGTTCTGACGGAGGCTGAGGAGCGTCTTGCCGCTGCCGCCGATACCATTCGCGAGCAGGAGCGCAGGCTCACCGAAGCCCGCGATATGAGCCGCTTGTCCGCCCGCCATCTGGCCGAGGCGCGAGAGGCGCTGGCTGTTGCCGAGCGTGCCTCTGGCGATCTCATTCGCCGCCGCGATGTCATCGCCGAAGCCGTCAGCCAGTTGCAGGCGCAGCTTGAGGATGTCGCCGTTCAGGAGGAAAATGCCCGCATCGAGCTGGAAGATGCACCTGATCTGACCGCGCTCGACGACCGGCTGCGCTTCCAGCAAGCCGAGGTCGCAACGGATCGCGGCGCGCTCGCTGAAGCCCGCGCCCGCCACGAGAGCCTGAACCGTGAAAACGAGGCCCGCCAGCGCCGCATCGCCGCCATTGGCCAGGAGCGTGAGACGTGGCGCCAGCGTGCAGCCAGCGCCGAGGACCACATCGCCACGCTGCGTGAGCGCGAGGAGGAGGCCCGAGAGGAGGCTGCCGAACTCGAAATGGCGCCTGATGAATTCGACGACAAGCGCCGCGCCTTGCTGACAGAGCTGCAGAAGGCCGACGAAGCCCGCCGCCATGCTGCCGATCTCCTTGCGCAAGCCGAACTGCTGCAGCGCGATGCCGACCACCAGGCGGCAACCGCGCTCTCTGAACTTGCCGAAAGCCGCGAGCGCCGCGGCCGGGCCGAGGAGCGCCTCGTCTCCGCACGCGAGAAACGGCAGGAGAGCGAGCAGCGCATTCGTGAGACACTGAACGTCCAGCCCCATGAGGCGATGCGCCTTGCCGACCGGCCGGGACTGCAGACGTTGCCGGATCCGCGCGAGGTCGAACGCGAGGTTGAGCGGCTGCGGATCGAGCGGGAGCGCTTGGGCGCCGTCAACCTTCGCGCCGACGAGGAGCAGAAGGAACTCAGCGAGAAGCTGGAAGCGCTCATCAGGGAACGTGATGACGTCATCGACGCCATCAGAAAGCTGCGCGGTGCGATCCAGAGCCTGAACCGCGAAGGCCGTGAACGCCTGATCGCCGCCTTTGATGTCGTCAATGCTCAGTTCCAGCGCCTCTTCACCCACCTCTTCGGCGGTGGCACGGCAGAACTGCAACTGATCGAATCCGACGATCCGCTTGAAGCCGGTCTCGAAATTCTCGCCCGTCCGCCGGGCAAGAAGCCGCAAACCATGACGCTGCTGTCAGGCGGCGAACAGGCGCTGACGGCCATGGCGCTGATCTTTGCCGTCTTCCTCACTAATCCCGCGCCGATCTGCGTGCTGGACGAGGTCGACGCGCCGCTCGACGATCACAACGTCGAGCGCTATTGCAATCTGATGGACGAGATGGCGGCCTCGACCGAGACGCGATTCGTCATCATCACCCACAACCCCATCACCATGGCCCGCATGAATCGCCTCTTTGGCGTCACGATGGCTGAGCAGGGTGTTTCTCAGCTCGTCTCGGTCGACTTGCAGACTGCAGAGCGTCTCCGCGAAACGGCTTGACGCGGCATTTTAATTAAAGACCAAAAAAGGTCACCCTGACATAGGGTACGTACCCCATTTGGGTGATGCTCTTTTATGCGCATTGCATTAGAAGTTGTTTTATCGCAACCGGGCCGTTGCGGAGAAGTAGCAATCGGTCGTTGCGTACTGTGGAATTTGCAACGCTGTCTTCGGGCTGGGGTGGGGACCGAAGTCACAATCCATATTGGACCCCCCGTCCGGTTTTCCTGGCCGGACGGAAACAAGGCTTTGCGGGACCGTTGTTGCAGTCCCGCAAAGCTTTTTTTGTGCGCATTCGCTGCGCCTCATGAGTTTCAATCGTTTGATTTCATAGCCTGCCAGGATTTATTGTGCAGCGCAACATTTCGCCGCATTTGTCGATTTTCATTTCAGCACCAAGGGATTAAGCTGGTTCCCGAAATAGTGTTGGGGGGAAGATGACCAAGTGGGTCTATACGTTCGGCAACGGGCAGGCTGAAGGCCGGGCGCGAGATAAGGAGATACTTGGCGGCAAGGGCGCCAATCTCGCCGAAATGTGCAGCCTCGGCCTCCCCGTTCCTCCCGGCCTCACCATCGTCAGTGAAGCCTGCACCACCTATTACAAGAACGGCCGCAAGATCGACCCTGATCTGAAAAAGCAGGTGCTCGCAGGCATTGCCGGTATCGAGGAGATAACCGGACGACGTTTCGGCGCGGGCAACCGACCTCTTTTGCTCTCCGTTCGCTCAGGCGCGCGCGTCTCTATGCCGGGCATGATGGATACGGTGCTCAACCTCGGCCTAAATGACGAGACGGTGCAGGCGCTCGGTCATGATGCCGGCGACGCACGCTTTGCCTGGGACAGCTATCGCCGCTTCATCCAGATGTATGCCGATGTCGTCATGGGACTCGGCAACGATCTCTTCGAAGAAATTCTCGAAGACGAGAAGGCGCGCCTTGGCCACGAATTCGATACTGAGCTCAGCGCGACGGAATGGCAGCATGTCGTTTCGCTCTACAAGGCGCTGATCGAGGAAGAACTCGGCGAGGCCTTCCCGCAGGACCCTGCGGTGCAGCTCTGGGGCGCAGTCGGCGCGGTGTTTGCAAGCTGGATGAGCGCACGTGCCGTCACCTATCGCCAGCTTCACAATATTCCGGAAGCTTGGGGCACGGCCGTCAATATCCAGGCCATGGTCTTCGGCAATCTCGGCAATGCCTCTGCGACTGGTGTTGCCTTCACCCGCAATCCTTCGACAGGCGAGAAGATCCTCTACGGTGAATTCCTGGTGAATGCGCAGGGCGAAGACGTGGTCGCCGGCATCCGCACCCCCCAAAGCATCACAGAGGAGGGGCGGATCGCCTCAGGTTCCGAGAAGCCCTCGATGGAAAAGCTGATGCCTGAGGCCTTTGCCGAATTCGGCCGTATCTGCGCCGAACTCGAATCCCATTACCGCGACATGCAGGACATCGAGTTTACCATCGAGCGCGGCAAGCTCTGGATGCTGCAGACGCGTTCGGGAAAGCGCTCGACACGGGCTGCCATGAAGATCGCCGTCGACATGGTGGATGAAGGTGTCATTACCGAGGACGAGGCCGTCCTGAGAATCGAGCCGTCGACGCTCGATCAACTCCTGCATCCCACTATCGATCCGCGCGTCAGCCGCCAAGTGATCGGCTCGGGCCTGCCGGCCTCGCCGGGGGCGGCCACCGGCGAGATCGTCTTCACGGCGGAGGAGGCCGTCGAGGCAGAGGCGGAAGGTCGCAAGGTAATCCTGCTGCGCGTCGAGACCAGCCCCGAAGACATCCACGGCATGCATGCGGCTGAAGGCATTCTGACGACGCGCGGTGGCATGACCAGCCATGCAGCCGTCGTTGCGCGCGGAATGGGCATCCCTTGCGTCGTTGGCGCCGGCACCATGCGTATCGATGCCCGCAACGAGCGGCTGATCGGCATTGGCGTGACGCTGAAGAAAGGTGATATCATCACCATCGACGGCTCCGCCGGCCAGGTGCTGAAGGGCGAAGTGCCGATGATCCAGCCGGAACTGTCAGGCGATTTCGGCCGCATCATGGCCTGGGCGGATCGCGCGCGGCGCATGACCGTGCGCACCAACGCCGACACGCCGGCAGATGCCCGCGCTGCCCGCTCCTTCGGCGCCGAAGGCATCGGCCTTTGCCGCACCGAACATATGTTTTTCGAGGGCGAGCGCATCCATGTCATGCGTGAGATGATCCTGGCCGACAATGAGCAGGGCAGGCGGGTAGCGCTCGACAAGCTCCTGCCCATGCAGCGGAGCGATTTCACCGGCCTGTTCAACGTCATGCACGGCCTGCCGGTGACGATTCGCCTGCTCGATCCGCCATTGCACGAATTCTTGCCGAAGACGGATGAGGAGGTGGCCGAAGTCGCCTATGCCATGGGGATGGAACCTGCAGCACTCCGCCAGCGTGTCGATGCGCTGCACGAGTTCAATCCCATGCTCGGCCATCGCGGCTGCCGCCTCGCCATCTCCTATCCTGAAATCGTCGAGATGCAGGCCCGCGCCATCTTCGAGGCGGCGGTTGCCGCAGCACAGGAAACTGGGGCCGCGGTCGTTCCCGAAATCATGGTCCCGCTCGTCGGCCTACGCTCCGAGCTCGATTACGTGAAGGCGAAGATCGATGCCGTGGCAGGGGACGTCATGTCGGAAGCCGGCATGCGCATCGATTATCTGGTCGGCACGATGATCGAGCTGCCGCGTGCGGCATTGCGTGCCCACGTTATCGCCGAGGCCGCCGAATTCTTCTCCTTCGGCACCAACGACCTGACGCAGACCACTTTCGGCATTTCACGCGATGATGCCTCCGCCTTCATCCCCACGTACCAGCGTAAGGGCATCATCGAGCACGATCCCTTCATATCTCTGGATTTCGATGGAGTAGGAGAGCTGATCCGCATCGCAGCCGAGCGCGGCCGCCGCACGCGCAACGATATGAAGCTCGGCATTTGCGGCGAACATGGGGGCGATCCCGCTTCGATCCGTTTCTGTGAGACGATCGGCCTGGACTATGTCTCCTGCTCACCCTTCCGCGTGCCAATTGCGCGGCTTGCAGCAGCCCAGGCCGTGATCTCGGGCGCTCAGTGACGG
The DNA here is from genome assembly GCF_014193935.1 of Rhizobium sp. BK377. Taxonomy (NCBI): domain Bacteria; kingdom Pseudomonadati; phylum Pseudomonadota; class Alphaproteobacteria; order Hyphomicrobiales; family Rhizobiaceae; genus Rhizobium; species Rhizobium sp. BK377. The sequence goes on along the minus strand of NZ_JACIAC010000001.1, from coordinate 841,640 downwards.
TAGCGATAATAGCGCGGATAAACGTAGGGACCGTTCAGATTATAAGCCATGTCCGCCATAACCCAGTCGCTATCGTAGCGGGCCTGGGCGCGGCGGTCGAGATCGATGCGCTGCAGGCAGCTGGCAAAGCCGTCCGTTCCACGCTTGAAGCCGTAGCCGAGACAGGTCTGTTCATCACGTGCCCGGCGCTCCTCGGGCGTCAGGGTCTGGCAGGCGGCAAGCCCGGCGGCCAGGACGGCAAGAAGCGGCAGAACATAGGGTCGCATCGGTCTATTCCTTGAGCATGAACCTCTCGCCAAGAAAATCCATCTGCCTGCTGTCGTCAACCGACCTATATCAGGCCGCTCCCGCCGGGTCGCCAATCGGCAGCAGCGCCGGATCAAGCGGCCGGCCTTCCGGGTTCTTCGGCTCGTTCGGGTCCTGCGCCGGATCCACCGGCGGCTTTTTCTGAATTCGGTCGGGAATATCAGGGGTCGGCTGCGGACCAAGCGGCGGTTCGGCGCTTGGTGTGGGAACTGGATCTCTGTTCGGCATGATTGCCTCCTTCGTTAGGAAAGGAACGGCAGGATGCATGCTTGGTTCCAATTTCGCCGCCTTGCGTTCCTATGTAAGAGCAAAGATAGCAGCACTGGAAAGAGCACCATGGCGATCCGCGACCGATTCTCGAAGAAACTCACCTGTCCGCAATGCGGCAATAGCGGCTTTGCCGAAGCTTCCGAGATCGACGACGCCAAACGCAGAAATCCGGACTTCAAGGTGGATCAGCTGCCGCGCGGCTTCTTCGTGCAGCGCCCCTCGGTCCATCAGGAAACGTTCATGTTGAAATGCGAATGCGGACGCAAGTTTCCCTTCCGCTCGCTGGCGGAAGCCGCAGCCGGGCGCAACTAAAGCATGTCGCGCAAAAGTGTGCAGCGGTTTTGCGACAACGACATGCGTAAAAACAAAGACCTAAAGCGGAGCGAGCGGATCTGAAAGATCGCGACGCGCTTTAGGATGTCGCGCAAAAGTATGCAGCGGTTTTTGAGGTAACGACATGCGTAAAACAAAGATCTGAAGCGTGGGCAAGCGAACCTGTAAGATCGCGTCACGCTTTAGAATTCAGATCCGTTCGAGGACCTCGACAAAGGCATCGGCGAAACGCACCAGATGTTCGCTGTTTTCATCGGGCGCCTGCATGCGGATCTCCGTGCCGTTCTGGTCGAGCAGGGCCAGAACCACCCGCATCTTCTTGTCCGAAGTCGGGATGCGCAGGACCGCGATTCGCCGGCAATCCTCCACAAGGCCCGCCGCCGGCAGGTCGAAGAGAAATTCGCCGCCGGTTTCGATCGCCGCTTTGCGCACAACTTCACAGAAGCCGGGCTCGCCGCCCGCATAGCCTTCCAGCGAGAGTTCGAGTTCGAGAAGCTCCAGCGGTAAGAGCGGTTCGCCGCGCTCAATTCCGCCAAGCGAGGATGTCTGCTGCCTTTCCATCGTCTCGGACGAGATCATTTGTCTCTCCTGTTTCGTGGGACATGCATGAAACCCCGGCAGAATGGCCTTTTTACGGCGCATGAGCAACAGCTTATGGAAGTGGCCCAGCGTTTGGCATGGACCTTTAACGTGAATTGCGTCGGCAATGCTCAGACAAGAGTTTCAATTTAGACAAATTTTGCACTACAGCGCCGCGCGTCTTTTCAGATGCGTAAAGGACGCTGTAGCACTTTGAATTACCGCATGATTTCATCCTTAAATCGATTCCGATTTAAGGAATTATGCGGTAGGAAAGTCATTGGCAGCAGGCGCCATTCGATGCGTCGTCGCCGACCAACCGGTAGTTTTGATGGCCATCCGTTTCGATCGTCCCGTTTCCAGCGCTGCCCGCTTTTCGCGACACTTCGGGGCGTTTGCGCTTGTGCTTTCGGTGGCGGTGCTGATTGCCCATCGCTTCGGCGGATTGGCGACACCCTATCTCGTCCTGCTGCTGCTCGTTTCCATCGGCTGTGCGATTCTCGCCGTCCTGCTTGCCGCTATCGGCCTGCGCAGCCTCTGGATGACGGGTGCCGAAGGCGGGCTGAACGCATTGGCGGCCCTCATCTATGCCGCCTTTCCGCTCGGTATCGGCGTTTTTGCGGCGGAGCGTTATGTCACCCTGCCGGCAATCTATGACGTGACTACGGATACGGCCTCCATACCCGACTGGCTGTCGCAGCCGCAGGCCGACCAGATCTGGCTGCCGCGTGATCCCGTCGTGACATCAGGCGATCGTGAGCGGCAGCTTGCCGCCTATCCGGAGCTTACCGGCCGCCGCTACGATGGCGCGCTCGACCGTGTTCTCGAAGCAGTCAAGAAGGTCGCCAAGCAGAACGGCATCACCATCACCAGGAGTGAAGGCGACACGACGCCCGGCCGCGAACTGGAAGACAAGCCCGTTCCGAACCAGCCGGAAAGCGGTGTCGCCGATTCGCCCGATGTCATCCCCGTGCCGACACCGCGCCCTTATGTGGATGATGTGGCAAAGCTGATCCGCGGCGCCAATGGCGTGGTTCTGCAGGGCACGACCCGCACCTTCATCCTTGGCCTGCGTTTCGACTTCATCATCCGCCTGCGCGAAGAGGCCGAAACCACCTTTGTCGACGTGCGCGTCGCCTCCCGTTACGGCCAGCACGACCTCGGCTTCAGCGCCGAAGTGGCCGAGCAGTATCTTGGTGCTCTCGACTCCGAACTACTGGGGATCGCGGGTGGGTGAGCCCCGGTGCCGCAAAGCGGCAGTAATCGATCCAGTGGATCGATTACAGGGGCGAACGCCCTGAGCCATGCGAAGGGCCGGGATACGGTGAGGCACACGAAAACGCCCTTACCGCGAACCTGTCCTATATCGAGCACCTGGCGCCAACGAAGGAGTGCAGAACCACCTCACCCCAAAAACCTCTCCCGCACCTCAACCGTCGGCACCATACAGCTCTCCCGCCGCCCGGCAATCCTGAACCTGTTGCGCGCAACCAACCCATAAGCCGCATCCGCAATCCGCCGCGGCACGATCCGCAGCACACCGGCCAGAGCCCACGGCATGCCGAGCCCCTCCAGCATCCGGATCGTCGCGTCCGATTTGTAATAGGCGCGACCCTTGTCGAGCAGCAGATTGGTTTCATAGTCCCGCGTCTCCAGTCCGTAATGCCGGTAGAGCGCTTCGCCGAGCGGCGTCTGGGCGACGATGAACCGGTAGCGTTTTTCCCTATCCCGCTTCAGCAGGAATTGCACCCAGCCGGAGCAGAAGACGCATTCGCCATCGAAGAGGATCAGCGGCTTGTCGTCCGCAAAGGCCGGTACCGAAGGGTCGTCGCGATAGCTGTAATCCGAATGCGCCGCCATCTTCAGGCTCCCACCAATTGATAATGCGCAACGAGGGAAGGCGGCCCGTCGGCCGTTACCTCGCCGCGTTCCATCAGGTCCTCGATATGCGCCAGCACCGAAAGTGCCGCCGCTCCATGCAGCCGCTTATCGGTATCGCGGTAGATCATATCGACGATCTTGGGGATGGTGCCGTCTCCGGCCCGGATGCGCTCGATGATCGAGCGCTCCCGCAGGCGCCGATGCGTCTTCAGCCCGCGCACGAAAGGCGCAGGCGATTTCACCGGCCCTCCATGGCCGGGCAGCAGCAGATTGTCGTCGCGGGCGATCAGCTTGTCGAGCGAAGCCATATAGTCCGCCATGGAACCGTCAGGGGGCGCCACGATCGTCGTTGCCCAGGCCATCACATGGTCGGCCGAAAACAGGATGCCGCTGCCCTCGAGCGCAAAGGCCGCGTGATTAGCGGTGTGGCCGGGCGTCAGCACCCCCGTCAGCGCCCAACCGTCACCCGAAATCGTCTCTCCGTCGCCGATGGCGATGTCGGGTACGAAATCCGTATCCGAACTCTCGGCAAAGAGGTTGATCTCGCCCTCGCGCAGCGGCCGCGACGGGCGGTGCGGCCCTTCGCCGACCGTCAGCGCTCCCGTTGTCTCTTTCAGCCGTCTTGCGAGCGGCGAGTGATCCCGATGCGTGTGGCTGATGAAAATATGCGTCACCTGCCGGCCGGAAAGCGCTGCCATGAGCGCTTCGAAATGCGCCTCGTCCTCCGGCCCCGGATCGATGACTGCGACCGACGAGCCGCCGACGATATAGCTGTTCGTACCGCGGAAGGTGAAGGGGCTCGGATTATTCGCCGTCAGGCGCTGAACGCTCTCGGCGACCGGAACCGCCCGCCCATAAGCCGGCTCGAAGAAGAGATCGAAGTTCGCGCCGGACATGTCTATTTATATTCGATCTCGATGAAGGACATGGGCTGGTCGCCGGCATTGACGACATTGTGCTCGGTGCCGGCCTCACGGCGATAGGCGGCCCCCTTGGCAACATCCACCCGCCGGCTGCCCTCGGCATCTTCGATCAGGAACTGGCAGTCGGTCATCGGCACGACCACATAACCGAACCCATGCGTATGAACGCCGGTATCGGCACCCGGCTCGAAATCCCACTGGGTGATGCGCACAACGGCATCATCGAGGAGCAGCGTCGCAAGCGCGGGTGGACGGGCGCGATATTGGCTCAACGGTGTCTCCATTGGCTGTGTCGATGCTTGAAGTCCTACCATGCCGGCATGGCGGCGCATACAAATATGACGTCGCAGTGAACTTAGTGATTGTGGGGCAGACCGACCTTTGCTAATCAGGCCACGTTTTGGCGAAGCGGCATTCGCTTCAGCTCTGGTGGGGCGTAGCCAAGCGGTAAGGCAGCGGTTTTTGGTACCGCCATCCCCTGGTTCGAATCCAGGCGCCCCAGCCACATCCGGTTAATCGAATATCCATGTAGTGAAGCCTCACGAGGCCTTCACACTTCTTGCCCTCACGACAAAGAAAAGCCCGCCGATTTTTTCCGGCGGGCGTAAGTCAAAAAACTCAAGCAGTCGAACTTACTTCTGTTCCGGCGCCAGGAGCTCGGCGCAATAGGAAGAACCGTTCACGCCCGGAATATCGTTGACGGTGCGGATGTCGCGAATCGTGTAGTCGGAATTCGTAGTGATTTCGGCCTGGCAGCGCAGGTAGAGCGTGCGGGCCGAAGCAATCTGCTTGCCGCGCTTGCCGTCGGCACCTTCGGCATATTTTGCGGGTACGCGCACCGTCTTATAGCCGCCCTTCCAACTGTAGATCGTGGACGAACCTTCGTCGCGGTCGCTGAGCGGCGGGCCGTAGGCGGCAAAGAACTTGCCGGCCGATTGGCCAACCCAGCGTGCCTCGATCGGATTGCCGGCAGAAGGTATGGTGGTGCATCCGGCAAGCGTAATAGCAAGCGCGGCGGCCCCGGTCATGGTGCGGAGTTTCATGGTGTCGTCCCTGATATTTAGCCAGTGGCTGCGAAGCCGCCCTCGCGGCGGTTTCGCCTGTCCCGTCAAGCGCTTTAGCGCGTAACCCGGCAAAAGAAAATTACCACTTGGCGGCTTCTGAAAAATTTGCAGGGGGTGTGGCTTTTTGCTGCACAGCCGGCTCGAAAGGCCCTGTCACGAGCCTGTCCAAAATTCCGATGCCTTTTTGAATTTTGGCGCTTGCGCAACATGATAGGCCGGTCTATAGAGGCGCCGCTGGTCACGGAGTGTAGCGCAGTCTGGTAGCGCACCACGTTCGGGACGTGGGGGTCGAGTGTTCGAATCACTCCACTCCGACCAGCCGAAAAGCCCGCGGAAGCGGGCTTTTTTCTTTTGTGGCTTTCTCCGTTCTTTACACGTCAGTTTATCCCTCTGGTGGCATTCGCTAGCCGCCGCTCGGGGACTGTGTTCTCCATCAACACATCGGTTGAAACACTCAAACATCTAAATTTTAGAATTTTCTAACGAACAAACAGACGCTACGATGGTTTTCTTCGGAGGAGGAAACGTCAATGAAGAAGATGGACAATCGACAGGTTCGAATTCCCGGCCCGAAAGATCAGGATATCACCGAGCATTGCCGAAAATTCGGGATTGGCCCCGCCGAGGAGAAAAAGCTGAAGAAGCTCCTTGGCCATCGGGCGCCGCTCCATGAGATCCAGGCGAATGCTCCGACGCCTCAGCCGAAGTGGCGCTAACTGGAAGCTGTTCTCACCAAAGCTTTGCCATGATCGTCGGCGCCGGTCCGCTCTGGTGCAGCTGAGAGATTTATGATTCCCCATATGCCTGAGATAAAAAGCCCCGCCGGTGGCATTCGGCGGGGTAGATGGGGAAAGCTCTCCGAAAGGTGGCAGGAGAGCTTTTGCATTTCAGCAAGACTGAAAGGATGAGGCGAGGGCACTTTTGCTGGATTCGGTACAGTTCGCTTAAAAACCCATAATTTTTAGTGGGAAAATTTGCGATTCCCGCCCGGCACCGTTTTTCTTGGAGCTGAGGCACACCGTCGGAACGGCGCGCCTGCCTTTCCGATGTCAGCCGACGGCCTGCAGCTTGTCCTGCGTCTTCGTCTCGAAGTCGCTGGCGTCATGGCGTTCGTGGAGCTGGCTGGAGGGCTCGCCGCTGACGCGGTTGACCATGCGGCCGCGCTGGACGGCGGGGCGGTTGCCGATCAGGTCGGCCCAGCGCTTCATGTTCCTGTATTCCTGCACCTGCAGGAATTCGGCGGAATCGCCATACATCCAGCCCTTCACAAGGCCGCCATACCAGGGCCAGATCGCCATGTCGGCGATGGTGAACTCGCCACCGGCGATATATTCGCTCTCGGCCAGACGCCGGTCGAGCACGTCGAGCTGGCGCTTGGTTTCCATGGCGAAGCGGTTGATCGCATATTCGATCTTCGTCGGCGCATAGGCATAGAAATGGCCGAAGCCGCCGCCGAGATAGGGCGCGCTGCCCACCTGCCAGAACAGCCAGGAGAAACATTCGGCGCGCTTTGCCGGATCGGTCGGCAGGAAGGCGCCGAATTTTTCGGCGAGATAGGTGAGAATCGCGCCGGATTCGAAAATGCGCACCGGCTTCTCACCGCTGCGGTCCATCAGGGCCGGGATCTTGGAGTTCGGATTGACTTCGACAAAGCCGCTTCCGAATTGGTCGCCATCGCCGATCCTGATCAGCCAGGCATCGTATTCCGCGCCGCTATGGCCAAGCGCCAGCAGCTCTTCGAGCATGATGGTGATTTTCACGCCATTCGGTGTTCCCAGCGAATAAAGCTGCAGCGGATGGCGGCCGACCGGCAGTTCCTTGTCATGGGTCGGCCCGGCGATCGGTCGATTGATGTTGGCGAATTGGCCGCCGTTTTCCTTGTCCCAGGTCCAGATCTTTGGGGGCGTATATTCGGACGAACTGGTCATGTGAGCTCCTGACAGAATAACTTCGTGCTTTGAATGAAGGCCCCAATCCTTAACCTCAATTGGGACCCATGAACATATTGGTAGCAATGAAGTTCTTGTCATCGGGGCAGCGGCTTTTTAATCGCTGCCGCTATCAGCGTGCCGCGCAAAAGTGCGCCGCGATTCAGAAGCTGAGCTTGCTCTTCTGCTGGCCGTCGGCATCGAAGTTCTCAGGCGAAAGCCATCCCTCATATCCGGCCTTCAGCTTCGGCCAGTCGCTGTCGATCATGGCAAACCAGGCGGTGTCCCGGTTGCGGCCCTTCTGCACCATATGCTGACGGAAAACGCCCTCGAAGGCGAAGCCGAAGCGCTGTGCGGCGCGCTTTGACGGTTCGTTGAGATTGTTGCACTTCCATTCGAAGCGCCGGTAGCCGAGCGTGTCGAAGACATAAGCCGCGCAGAGATAGAGCGCTTCGGTCGCAACACGCTTGCGGGCGATCTCCGGTCCCCAGAGGATATTGCCGATCTCGATGACGCCGTTGGCGGTATCGATGCGCATCAGCCCCTGCCGGCCTTCAGCGCGTCCCGTTGCCTTGTCGATGACGGCAAAGAACAGCGGGTCTTCGCTTGCGACGGACCTTTCCAGCCAGGGCGTGAAGGCTGCCATGTCGGCGGGCGCCACTTCGAAGAGATAGCGGAAGCGGTCTTCCGCGCCCGGCTGCTGCGCCGAGCGGAGCAGATCGGCGCCGTGTTTTGCCGAATTCAGCGGTTCCAGGCGGGTGTAGCGGCCTTCGATCGGGGCGCGGGCGGGGCGGGCAACGCCCTTCCAGTCGGCAAGATCCTTTGTCATATCCGTCATTCCATTGAACTTATGCATCGAACTCCGATTGCTCTTGCCTTGTGAATGGACTGGAGTAAAAGTCCAGTTTTGAACTTTCTGGCAGACCAGTTGACGCATGACATCGGCACCTACCTGGCTGAGCCTCGATCGAAACGGTGGTGACCTGACCGGGCAGATCTACCGAAGCCTGCGAGACCGTATCCTGCTTGGCCAGCTTCCGGCCGGCCACAAGCTGCCATCGACTCGTGCCTTTGCGGCTTCGCTGGGTGTTGCACGCTCCACGGCAGTAGAGGCTTATGACCGCCTGAGATCCGAAGGTTATATCGAGGCGTCTGCCGGTGCCGCGACGCGGGTTGCCGCGCTCGAGCGAATGCGGCCCGAGCACCAAAGGAACGACCGGGCTCCCGTGGAGGAAAAGAGATCGGATCAGCCTTCCTACCGCGGCCTGTTCCGGCCCGGTGTGCCCGATGTATCGGATTTCCCGCATGCCGCCTGGAGCCGTCATCTTGCCGCACGCAGCCGCTCGCTGCGCATCCATCACCTCGGCTATGAGAACCCGACCGGTATCCGCGAGCTGCGCGAAGCCATCCTTGAGCATATTTCTGTGACGCGCGGCGTCATCGCCGAGCCGGAGCAGGTCATGATCATGCCCTCCACACGCGCGGCGATCGACATGCTGGCGAGAACCATGTTGAGAAGAAACGGGCGCAAGACGGCATGGATGGAAGACCCCGGCTATCCCGCCGCGCGCTTGCTGCTCGGCGATGCAGGCGCCGAGGTCGTGCCGGTCCCTTGCGATGATCAGGGTATCGATGTTTCCAGGGTGGACGGCGGGGAGCCGGCGCTGATTCCAGCATTGATCTACGTGACGCCATCCCATCAATATCCGACCGGCGCCACGCTGAGCCTGCCGCGGCGGTTGGCGCTGCTGGAGGCAGCGCGCGGTCATGAAAGCCTTATCGTCGAGGACGACTATGACAGCGATTTTCAATACGGCTCGCGGCCGATTGCCGCCTTGCAGGGCATCGACAGGGCGGAGGTTGTGGCATATGTCGGGACCTTCTCGAAGGTACTGGCACCCGGCCTGCGTGTCGCCTATGCCATCGTGCCGCGCTGGCTGGTATCGGAGGCTTCGGAGATGCTGCATCGCAGGGGCGTCGCCGTCTCCACCCATATCCAGGCAGCACTTGCCGATTTCATCAACGAGGGCCGTCTGCGTGCCTATTTGAGGCGCATGAACCAGCAATATGCCGAGCGTATGGGCCGTACGATCGAAATGCTACAGAGCCATTTTGGCGGAAGGCTTGTCATTTCCGGCGGCAATGGCGGTCTGCAGCTTGCGGCCTGGTTTTGCGATGAGACGGCGGATGACCGGGCGGTCGTCGCGAAGGTAAATGCATCAGGATATGGCCTGATGCCGATGTCGGATTTCTTTATCGGAAGGTCCGCTCCGGGCATCCTCTTCGGTATCTCCCGGGCGGAAACCGTGGCCGTCGAAAGACTGGCCGCCGATCTCAGACTGGTGCTGGGTTAGAAACGCATGCGCCCGGAGCGGGTCCGGGCGCAGCGCTCACGTGGGTGCGCTTCAAGCGGCGGCGAAGGGCACGGCCACGAAGGTCTTGTTACCGCCGCGTTCGATCAGGAGCAGCACCGACTTGTGGCCTGACTTGCCGGCGTCGGCAACGGCAGTCTTGACATCGCGAGCGTCGTGCACCGGCTTGTCGTTGACCGAGACGATGACGTCGCCGGGCTGGATGCCGGCAGCAGCGGCAGACTTGTCGGGCTTGACGTTGGCAACGAGGGCGCCGGCGACGCCGTGGGGCAGGTTGAGCTGCTGGCGGATATCGGGCGTCAGGTCGGCAAGGCCGATGCCGAGGCTCGGCTGGCCGGCGGCCTGGCCCAGGTCGCCGCTGCTTTCGACGGCGGCCTGCTTCTGGGTGTCTTCATTGCCGCCGACGGTGACGTTGACATCGACCGTCTTGCCGCCGCGCCAAACGGTTAGCGTTTCCTTCGCACCTGGGGACAGGTCGGCAACGAGGCGCGAGAGATCCTTCGGCGTTTTGACGTTTTCGCTGCCGACGGCAGTCACGATATCCCCGATCTTTACGCCGGCATGAGCGGCAGGCGTTCCGTCGGAGACGGCGGCTACCAGCGCGCCTTCAGGCTTGGAGAGGCCGACAGCATCGGCGACATCCTGCGTAACCGGCTGGATCTGCACGCCGAGATAGCCGTGATCGATCGAACCGTCCTTCTGCAGCTTGGCGACGATCGTCTTGGCTTCATCCGAGGGAATGGCAAAGCCCACGCCGACGCTGCCGCCGTTCGGCGAGTAGATGGCGGTATTGATGCCGACGACATTGCCGTCACGATCGACGAGCGGGCCGCCGGAATTGCCGTGGTTGATCGGTGCATCGATCTGGATGAAGTCGTCATAGGGACCGCTATGCAGGTCGCGGCCGCGGGCCGAGACAATGCCGGCCGTCACCGTCGTGCCGATGCCGAACGGGTTGCCGATGGCAAGGATCTGGTCGCCGAGCTTCAGCTTGTCTGAATCGCCCCAGGCGATGGTCGAAAGCGGATGCGGAGCCTGAACCTTCAGAACGGCCAGGTCCGACTTGGCATCGGCGCCAAGCAGCTTGGCGGGCAGCTCGGTACCATCATCGAGCGTGACCTTGATGTCGATGGCATTGTCGATAACGTGGTTGTTGGTGACGATCACGCCGTCGGGGCTGATGACGAAGCCGGAGCCGAGCGCCATGGCATGCTGCGACCCGTGCTGCTGCGGTGCCTGGTGCGGCAGAGGAATGCCCTGCTGTTCGAAAAACTGGCGGAACTGCTCGTCCATCGGCGAGTTGTCGGCGCTGGCATTGGTCGCCTTCATCGTGGTGGTGATGGTCACCACGGCCGGCTTGTCGGCATCGACGACGGAAGCAAACGAGCCGCTGGAGGCGAGAATGCCGCCAGTCTCAGCCGGTGCAGCAAGAGCCGTCGAGGAAGAGGAGAGGGCGAAGGGCATGGAAGCCGCGCCGAGAACGATGGCCGCTCCGACAAGTGCTGCGGCCCGATGCTTGCGAAGAATGTTTGACATGTGGAAGTCCCTTGCGAGAGCGTTGGCATTGAATGGCGTCTTGGTTCCATGCCATGGAACTTGGCGTCAGCGAGTATTGCCGCCAATTATAGCTCTCTATTGCCTGTATCTCGCCATATATGGGGTGGAAAATACTATGCAATAGAAGAAATGGCGCTTAATATCTATATGGCACGTTCCGCGGGGTTTACAAATTAAACATTGATCATGTTTATATTACGGTATCGTAAGACATTACTATAATTTAATCTTGCGTGGCCAAGCATCGCCGCAATTCTTCCGGCGCCGGCTGTTGCCGCACCGCGGGCGTCCCGAATGCTAAAATATGTTCAATTTTCCCGTGATGATCTGCCGGCCTGCCGCTGTATAAACGCAAGAGCGACTCGGGACCTTTCCCGAGTGGGCGTGATTCGAGGCGCTCAAAGCCAACGCAACAAAAAAGGGGCCATTCGGCCCCTTTTCCTTAGATATCGCTTGCCGCGCTCGACCAGAGCTCGGCCGCTTCTGACGCCGTCATGCGTCGCACCTCCGCTTCGTGGCGTCGGTTGGCGAAAATCTCGCTCGCCATGATCTGCTCTGCGAGATCGGCCGGGAGCGAAAGAATGACGCGAGCATCATTGCCATGGAGACCGCTGACATCCGCACGCTTGCCGGTCACCATGCCGCCGGCGATGGTGTTGTTCGTTTCCGGGTCGATCAGGATGAAGGAGCCGGTGGCGCGGTTCTGCTCGTAGGGGTCGAAGATCGCCGCTTCGTCGAATATGAGACGCACCTTGCCGATGGCGTTCATGTAAAGCCGCTGGGCGGAATTCCAGGTGCCGGTCTTCAATTCGAGCTGGCTGACAGGCTCAACCTGAACACGCTGGCGGCGCGAGCCGCTCTTCAGCCAGTAGCGCTTGCCGGCTTCAATGCCTTCAGGCTGCAGGGCAACGACCTGCGCATCGAAGGAAAGGCCGGTCTGCGGCTGGCTGTCGATCGACACGATCATGTCGCCGCGCGCCACATCTACCTGGCGGTCGAGAACGAGCGTGATCGCGTCACCGGCAACAGCCGCATTGCGCACCAGGTCGAAGGTGACGATCTTGCTGACATTGGCAACCATGCCGGACGGCAGGATCATGACGCTGTCGCCAGGCTTCACCGAACCGCCGGCAACCGTGCCCTGGTAGCCGCGAAAGCTTTCGCCGGGGCGCGAGACGCGCTGGACAGAGAGGCGAAAGCCGGTCGACTGACCGGAACGGACGGTTGCGTGCTCCAGCGTCTCGACCAGCGTCGGGCCGTTATACCACGGCATGGCTGCCTGGCCGGAATAGACGACGTTCTCGCCCTTCAATGCCGACATCGGGATCGCGGTGATCTGCTTGACGCCGAGCGACAGCGCAAATTCCTTGAACTCGTGGGTGATCTTGTCGAAGCCGGCACGGTCATAGTTCGTCAGGTCGATCTTGTTGACGGCGAGTACGAACTGCTTGATGCCGAGCAACGAGGCGATCGTAGCATGACGGCGCGTCTGCTCGAGAATGCCGGCGCGGGCATCGACCAGCAGCACGGCAAGATCGGCGGTCGAAGCGCCGGTCGCCATGTTACGGGTATACTGCTCGTGGCCGGGCGTGTCGGCCACGATGAAGGAGCGCTTGTCGGTCGAGAAATAGCGATAGGCGACATCGATGGTGATGCCCTGTTCGCGCTCGGCCTGCAACCCGTCGAGCAGCAGCGCGAAATCGGGCAGGCCGAGATCGTTCTGCTTGCCGGTGGAATCGCGGCGAAGCGTTGCAGCCTGGTCTTCCTTGACTGCCTTGGTGTCCCACAGCAGGCGGCCGATCAGGGTGGACTTGCCGTCATCGACGCTGCCGCAGGTGATGAGGCGCAACGGGCGCGAGTCGCGCACGGCCTTCAGGGGCTCGGCGGCGGGCACGGCGACGGCGTTTGCGGGAACTGCTGCAGTCATCTCAGAAATATCCTTCACGCTTCTTCTTTTCCATGGAGCCGGACTGGTCACGGTCGATGGCGCGGCCCTGGCGCTCGGAAACCGTGGCGATTTCGAGCTCCGCGATGATGTCTTCAAGGGTGGTGGCGGTCGAGCGGATCGCGCCGGTCAGCGGGAAGCAGCCGAGCGTGCGGAAACGGATGAAATCTTCCTGCTTCCTTTCGCCGGACAGCAGTTCCAGACGCGGATCAGATGCGGCGATCATCATGCCGTCACGCTCGACATAGGGGCGCTTGGCCGCGAAATAGAGCGGCACAATCGGGATTTCCTCGGCCTGGATATAGCGCCAGATATCGACCTCGGTCCAGTTCGACAGCGGGAACACGCGAACGCTCTCTCCCTTGCGGATCTGGCCGTTATAGACGTTCCAGAGTTCCGGGCGCTGGTTGCGCGGGTCCCAGCGATGGTCGGGTGTGCGGAAGGAATAGATGCGCTCCTTGGCGCGCGAGGCCTCCTCGTCGCGCCGTGCGCCGCCGAAGGCCGCGTCGAACTGGCCGGCATCAAGTGCATTGCGCAGCGCCTCCGTCTTCATGATGTCGGTGTAGCGGGCAGAGCCGTAGGTAAACGGCGTGATGTTTTCAGCCGCGCCGCGTGGATTGATGTACTCGATCAGGTCGAGATCGTACTTCTTCACGATCTCGTCGCGAAAGGTAATCATCTCCGCGAACTTCCAACCGGTATTCACATGCAGCAGCGGGAAGGGCACGCGGCCGGGGTAGAAGGCCTTGCGTGCCAAGTGCAGCAGCACCGAAGAATCCTTACCGATTGAATAGAGCATCACCGGACGCTCGAATTCGGCGGCGACTTCGCGGAAGATGTGGATCGCTTCGTTTTCCAGGGCTTTCAGATGCGGGTCGAGCGGCGGTTTGGCGCTCTGCGGATTGGTCAGTTCCGTATCCTGACGGGTATCGGGCATTTCGTACTCCAGACTTCTTATTGCTGCACGGCGATCGCAGCCGCCTCTTCGGCGACATGCAGGCCGCATTCGCGCTTCTCATCCTGTTCCCACCACCAACGGCCGGCACGTTCCGATTCGCCGGACTTGATGGCGCGGGTGCAAGGCTCGCAGCCGATCGAGGGGTAGCCGCGGGCGTGCAGCGGATTGATTGGCACACCGTTGTCGGCGACGAAGGCCTTGATCTTGTCGATGTCCCAGTCTGCGAGCGGATTGACCTTCAGCAGGTGCCGCTCGGCATCATATTCGGCGAACGGCGTCTCGGCGCGGTTGGCCGACTGCCCGCGGCGCAGGCCGGTGATCCAGATCGTGGCGCCTGCCAGCGCTCGCGAAAGCGGCTTCAGCTTGCGCACGCCACAACAGGCATGCCTAGCTTCGACGCTCTCATAGAAACCGTTCATGCCATATCTGGCTGCATAGGCGTCGATATCGGCCTGTTCCGGTTCGTAGCGGGTGATGTGAATGTCGTACTGGGTCTCGGTCTCGCCGATCAGATCAAGCGTTTCCTTGAAAAGCCGGCCTGTCTGCAGCGTCACGACATCGATCGGGAGGCGATGCGTTCCGATTTCTGCCGTGATGACCTGGTCTTCGATGCCGAGTGAAGTAGTGAAGACCACACGTCCGCCAAGGCCTGCGACGAACGAAAGCCGGCCGGCGAGGTCGAGGCCCGAGAGCTTGTCAGCCAAAGCCTCGGCTTCTTCGATCGGATTGATAACAGTCATGGGGGATCCTGTCCTTGATATTGGCCGGAGTATTACAGCTGAAGGACGGATCGGACAGAAAAAGGGATTTCGAAAGGGCTGCTTAGCGGAGCAAATATCTCTCTCATCCTGCCGCAATGCAGAAAAGCAGCCGCCAGCGCAGAAATGACGCCTCGGTTTAATGTCTATAGAAATAGTAGTGTTACACGGCGCCTGTCAATTGGAAATCTGAATTGATGGCAGGGAGGATGAAAATTGCCGTCTCATGACGTAAATTATCAAGCGTTGGCCGAGGGTAAAAAACAGGGCCAAAACACTTGTCTCTCAAGGCTTTTTCCGGCGCGTTCAAATTCCGTTCATGCTGGCTGTGCAATAGAGGCGAATAGCTTTCGTGCGATGTCGGGATTCGGGATCGCTTTGTGTGTGTCGACGGTCCAAGATGATTACGCAAAAGGCAAAATATGCGCTGCGGGCGCTGACGGTTCTGGCGGAAGCTACGGCCGACGAACCCGTCATGATTTCCGACATTGCCGTACAGCAGAAGATCCCGAAGAAGTTTCTGGAACAGATACTGCTCGACCTCAAACATCATGGCATCGTCGTCAGCCGTCGCGGCAAGCAGGGCGGCTACCTGCTGCTGAAGCCGGCCCACAGCATCACCTTCGGCGAGGTTCTGCGCATCATTGACGGTCCCATCGCGCCGCTGCCGTGCCTGTCGATCACCGCTTACCGCAAGTGCGACGATTGCGACGGCGAACAGACCTGCGAAATCCGCCACGTCTTCGCCAAGGTAGCCGACGCCACCCGCAAGGTGCTCTTCTCCACGACCATCGCCGATGCTGTGGGAACCAAGCAGGGTGCCGAGGTCACGCGCCTGCTCGCCTGATCCGTTTTCCTCCCACTCACCGGTCTTCAAGATTCGGTGAGTGCTCTTTTCTCTATGTCGTCCATACTCCACTTGCCCGTGCATTCGGGTAGGGAGAAGATCATGTTTGCACTTTCAGGCAAGCGAGTGCTGGCGGCTGCCATGCTCTCGGCCGCATTCGCAACGGGTGCAGCGGCGCATCATGGCTGGTCATGGGCGGAAGCCCACCAGATCGAGCTCCGCGGTGTCATCCAGCAGATATCCATGGGCGGGCCGCATCCGACGCTCGATGTCGCAACCGTTGATGACGGCGTGTGGCGCGTCGAGCTCGGCAATCCGCGCCAGACGGAGCGCTCCGGCTTCGTGGAGGGCGTCGCAAAGCCCGGCGATCAGGTCACAGCACTCGGAAACCGCTCGCAGGACCGCAATGAGAAACGGTTGAAGGTCGTGCGCATCACGATCGGTGAAAAGCGTTACGACATTTATCCGGAACGCATCCAGACGAACTGACGCCCCGTTATGGAGTTTCTCGAACGGCTGTCGGCCACCACGCTTGCGGTCGGGCTCAGGCGCTCCGCGACGCTCTACATGTTCGTCAACGCCGCCCACATCCTGGCGATCGGCCTTCTGATAGGTGCCATTCTGCCGCTCGATCTCAGGCTTGCAGGTTTGTTCGGCAAGGTGCCGGTGGAGGTCGCTGCGCCATTCCTGTCCCGTTTGGCCGGCATCGGTCTCGCCCTGGCTTTGCTCACCGGCTTTTGCCTGTTCAGTGTCCGCCCGACTGAATATGCCGTAAATCCTGCCTTTCTCGCCAAGCTTGGGCTGATCGGCCTCGGTGTGCTCAATGTGCTCCTGATTCATACCGGTAAGGGGTGGCGAGCGGCGATGACGATCGGCATCGTCCGTCCCGCCATGCGGTTCTCCGCGACTCTTTCGGCGATGATATGGATCGCTGCCGTCGTCGCCGGCAGGTGGATCGGTTTTCTCTGACGCGGCGGTCCGCCTGATGTCGCTCAGCTGCGCCGTCTTGGGGAAAAGTTGCGTCGGTCCCTGCGTATGGCATCTGGCGAAAAAACTCAGAGCTGCCAGCCAGTCATATTGTAGCCTGCAAGCGTTTAATTCAATTTTTATCGTTTTCGCGCAGGCTCATAATATCTTTGAACGCAACGGGTTGCGGGTAGGCAATTCGGTTGCTGCAGGAAGCATTTGTTGAGCTTCGACGAAGCATAATTCAGGCCGTAATTGCTATCTTTTTGGGGTAATTAAAGTGAAAATTTCGATCAAGCACACTTTGGTTCTAACTTTGGTGGGATTAAGTCTTGCAGTCATTGGGCTTGTCGGCAGCATGTTGCAGCGGGAAGTTCACGTCTATCAGAATTCCGCACGGCTTTCGGAGCTCGCTGAGCTCGACGCGAGGCTGTTCGATGCACTGCTTGGGTTGCGCGGCGAGCGCGGCGCTATTTCGTCGGCCATCAAACTCGAGCCCTCTGAAACGCAATCCAGCCTGGTCAACCTCGAAGCGGGGCGAAAGAGTGTCGATCCCGCGTTTGCAGCGATCAAAGACCTGAATGACGACAGCGAGTCGACCGCGCTGCGGACCTCGCTTTCCCCTGTCCTTCAGGGGTACAGTCAATGGATGTCCTTCCGTCAACAGATCGACGCGGCCCTGAAAATGCCGGTCGCTAATCGTGACCCCGCCCTGGCCGCACAGGTTCTGCCACTCGCGGATAAGATGCTGGGCGACCTCGAAAAGGCCGCCAACGACGTCGAGGCTGCCATCAATGCGCGCGAGCCTGGAATGATGATGTTCACGCAGCTTCGCTCGCTTGCATGGTCGGCCCGCACCAACGCCGGATCGGCAAACTCGACATTTGTGGGTGCGATTATCGCCAAAGAAGCTTTGCCCGCCGGCAAGCTTGCGGAAGTCGCTCTCCTGGATGCGAAGGTCAATTTTGCATGGAGTGTCATTACGCAGATAGTACGCAGCCCGGCAACGCCTGCGCGGCTCGTGAAATTGTACGACACCGCGCAGACGACCTACTTTGCCGGACCCTTTGCGGATCAGCGGATAGCAGCGATCAAATCTTTCCAGGCCAGTCAGCCGATGAATATCGCTGTCGACGAGTGGCGCAAACCTGCTGCCCCTGCGCAGGCTTCGCTCGCAGACATCGCAGCAGCGGCGCTGACGGAGATGACGAACGCAACGTCTGAAAATGTTTCCGCCGCAACGCAATCGATCATTATTTACGGTGTCGCCACACTCCTGACATTTGCTCTATCGATCGCCGGAATCATGACGGTAGTTTTTCGTGTCGCCAATCCGATCAGCATGCTGACGGCGGTCATGCGCAAGCTCGCAAGCGGAGACCTTTCGGTTGTCGTCTCCGGCGCCAACAGAACGGACGAGATCGGCGAGATGGCCCGCGCGGTCGAAGTGTTCAAGCAGGCCGCGCTTCACAACAAGAACCTGGAAGCAGAAGCGGAGCGTTCGCGCCAAGAGTCAGAGATCGAGCGGATTGCCATCCAGCAAAAGGTGGAACGCGAGGCGGAAGAGCGTTTGACGCAGGCGACATCGGGACTTGCCGACGGTCTCAAGCGTCTCGCCTCCGGCGATATGTTGTGCGAAATCGACGAGGTCTTCAGCGAACAATTCGAGACGCTTCGCCACGACTTCAACGATTCCGTGCGCCAGTTGCGTACTACGCTTGAAAGTGTCAGCCATACCGCGCGCAGCGTTCGCAGCGGCAGCGGCGAAATTTCGACCGCCTCGGACCAGCTTTCCAAGCGCACCGAACAGCAGGCTGCGTCGCTGGAAGAAACGGCCGCCGCGCTGGAGCAAGTCACGACCAACGTCAAGCAGACATCGGAACGCGCCAGCGAAGCACGCGAGATGGTCCGTCATGCGAGCGCTCGTGCGGAAACCTCCAGGGAAGTGGTATCGAACGCTGTCGATGCCATGCAGAAGATCGAAACCGCATCCAACCAGATCAGCAACATCATCGGTGTCATCGATGAAATCGCATTCCAGACCAACCTTCTTGCGCTGAACGCAGGTGTCGAGGCAGCCCGGGCGGGCGAAGCCGGTAAGGGCTTTGCGGTTGTGGCTCAGGAGGTTCGTGAGCTTGCCCAGCGTTCGGCCCAGGCGGCCAAGGAAATCAAGACGCTGATCGGCAACTCCGAGGCTGCGGTCAATCAGGGTGTTACTCTGGTCAACAATACCGGCGACGGTTTGAAGGAAATCGCGCAACTGGTTGTGGCGATAAACCAGCATATGGAAGCGATCGCAGTTGCCGCCAAGGAACAGGCATCCGGTCTTTCCGAAATCAATACATCCGTGAACCATATGGATCAGGTCACGCAGCAGAACGCCGCGATGGTCGAAGAGATGAACGCCGCAGGAGCAGGTCTCGCGGAAGAAAGCGGTCGTCTTTCCGAACTGCTGGCCCAGTTCCAGATGCGAACGCAGAGAGAGCAAGGCCGAAAGGTATCCCGCGCGGCCTGATGACTTAAAGTCGAATAGACCTGAAATCTGAACCTGTCTCTCAATAAAGATAAGAGCGGGATGCCGAAAACCGCGCACACTTTCTGGCATCCCGCTCTAGTTTTTTACCATTCGGCTCGGCCGGGTATGTCATCGCTCTTTCAAAGCGACCGTCATCGTGCTCGCCGTCCGTACCACCGCGAAGACGACCACCACTGACTACCGGTCGCTCACCGCCGCGCGCGGATTGATCCACGGCTCCTGATTGGATCGTGCCATCAGCTGTTTGCCAAGAATATGGTCTGCGGCTTTCTCGCCCGTCATGATCGACGGACCATTCAGATTGCCGTAGGTGACATGCGGGAAGATCGAGCTGTCGGCAACGCGCAGGCCATCGACGCCGATCACCCGTGTATCGGGATCGACCACAGCCATCGGATCGTCCTTCGCGCCCATGCGGCAGGTGCCGCAAGGGTGATAGGCACTCTCCAGATGCTCGCGCAGGAAAGCGTCGATCTCATCGTCCGTCTGAACCTTCTCGCCCGGCTGGATCTCCGGGCCGCGATAGTGGTCGAAAGCCTTCTGGCCGAAGATTTCGCGCGTCAGGCGCACGCAGTGGCGGAATTTCTTCCAGTCTTCGGCATGGCTCATATAGTTGAAGCGCAGCACGGGATCGGCCTTCGGATCGGCGGAGCGCAGCGTGACATTGCCCCGTGATTTCGACAGATTGTAGCCGACATGCACCTGGAAGCCGTGCGTATTGGCCGCCGCCTTGCCGTCATAGCTGATGGCGACCGGCAGGAAATGATATTGGATATCGGGTTGTTTCAGGCCGGGTGCCGAACGCAGGAAGGCGCAGGCCTCGAACTGGTTGGAAGCGCCGAGCCCCCCCTTGGAAAGCAGCCATTGCGCGCCGGCCACGCCCTGCCAGAACCACGGCAGCCAGGAATAGAGCGACACCGGCTTGGTCGAGATCTGCTGGAAATAGAATTCCATATGGTCCTGCAGATTGGCGCCGACGCCCGGCCGGTCGACTTTTACCTCGATGCCCATGTCCTGCAGATGCCCGCCCGGGCCGATGCCTGACAGCATCAAGAGCTTCGGAGAGTTGAAGGCGGAGGCCGAGACGATTACTTCGCGACTGGCTCTGACGATCTCGGTTGCGCCGCCGCGCTCGATTTCCACGCCGGTCGCGCGGCCGTTCTCGATGATGATCCTGCGCGCAAAGCCCTTAACGAGATCAACGTTCGGCCGCTTCAGCGCCGGCTTCAGATAGGCGCTTGCAGCCGACCAGCGCCGGCCGCGATGGATGGTCTGTTCCATCAGCCCAAAGCCTTCCTGTTTCGAGCCGTTATAATCCTCGGTCGTCTCGAAGCCGGCCTGTTTTCCGGCATCGATGAAGGCGTGAAACAGCGGGTTCTTCAGTACGCCGCGCTGCACATGCAGCGGCCCGTCCGTGCCCCGCCAGCCTTCCTCGCCGCCGTGCGAATGCTCCATGCGCTTGAAATAGGGCAGCACGTCCGCATAGGCCCAGCCGTTGGCGCCGAGCTCTTCCCATCGGTTGTAGTCTTCCGCGTGGCCACGCACATATACCATGCCGTTGATGGAGGAAGAGCCGCCGATCACCTTGCCGCGCGGGGCTGTAATGCGCCGGTTGTTGAGGTGGGGCTCAGGCTCCGACAGATAGCCCCAGTTATAGCGCTTCATGCTCATGGGCCAAGCAAGGGCCGCCGGCATCTGGATGAACGGCCCGAAATCCGAACCACCCGCCTCGATGACGATGACGGTATTCTTGCCGTCTTCCGAAAGCCGGTAAGCCAGTGCCGAGCCTGCCGAGCCGGAGCCGACGATGACGAAATCTGCCTGTTGCATGCTGTTCCCTTTGGATTGTCGTGTGCAACTGCCGTATCGACTTCTGATGAGGTCAGTAAGGCGAGGAGACCGGCCCCATGCCGACATAAACCGTCTTCAGCTCGCTATAGTGCTCAAGCGCTGCCAGCGAATTCTCCCGCCCGAAGCCTGATTGCTTCGAGCCCCCGAACGGAATTTCCACCGGGCAGAGATTGTAGGTATTGATCCAGAGCGTGCCGGCTTCCAGTTGGTCGACGATGCGGTGTGCGCGCGTCAGGTCGGCGGTGAAGACGCCGCCGGAAAGGCCGAATTCCGTCGTATTGGCGCGCTTAATGACTTCGGCTTCATCGTCGAAATCGAGTACACACATGACCGGGCCGAAGATCTCTTCGCGCGCGATCGTCATGCCGTCATTGACATCGGCAAAGACAGTCGGCTGCACATAATAGCCTTCGCCCGTCACATGGTTCGGAATGCCGCCGCCGGTTACCAGTGTCGCACCCTCGGCCTTGCCCTTCTCGATATAGGACAACACCTTTTCGCGCTGCGCCCAGGAAACCATGGGGCCGAGCTGCGTGGCCTCATCCATCGGGTCGCCAATGAGGATCGCCTCAGTCCGCGTCTTCAATCGCTTCAGGAATTCGCTCTTGATCTTCTTCTGCACGAAGACGCGCGTGCCGTTGGAGCAGACCTGGCCCGTGGAATAGAAGTTGCCGAGCATCGCGCCACCGACGGCGCTGTCGAGATCGGCGTCGTCAAAGACGATCAGCGGCGACTTGCCGCCAAGCTCCATCGTCACGTGCTTAAGCTGGCCTGCAGCCGCCGCAGCCACCTTGCGCCCGGTCGGGACCGAGCCGGTCAGTGACACTTTGGCGACATCGGGGTGGTTGACGAGCAGCGGCCCGGTGTCCCGGTCGCCCTGGATGACGTTGTAAAGCCCCTTCGGCAGGCCGGCCTCATGCAGGATCTCGGCAATGGCAAGCGCACCGAGCGGCGTGGTTTCCGAGGGCTTGAAGACCATGGCATTTCCGGCGACCAGGGCCGGCGCGCCTTTCCAGCAGGCGATCTGCTGCGGATAGTTCCAGGCGCCGATGCCGACGCAGACGCCGAGCGGCACGCGTTTCGTATAGGCAAAATCCTGGCCGAGCGGGATGTGCGAGCCATTCAGGCCGGCGGGTGCCACGCCGCCGAAGAATTCGAAGGCATCGGCGCCGGAGGTCGGGTCGGCTACAATGGTTTCCTGGATCGGCTTGCCGGTATCGAGCGTTTCCAGCTCCGAAAGCTCGCGGTTGCGCTCGCGCATGATCTCGGCCGCGCGCTTCAGGATGCGCCCGCGCGCCATCGGGCTCAGTGCCGCCCATTCCGGCTGCGCGCGTTTGGCCGCCGCGATCGCCTTTTCGATGATAGCAGGCGTTGCGGCATGGAGCCGGGCGATCACTTCGCCGGTTGCCGGATAGATGCTTTCGATGAGGGTGCCACTGTCATCCTCGACATATTCCCCGTCGATGAAGTGCGATGCTTTCGGCTGGGCTTTCATGTCGCTGGTCCCTGGCTGGTTGTCTTGGTGTTATTCATTTGCCGATGCGGGCAAGCTGCATCGTCACATAATCCTCCGTCAGCGCGATCGAGGCTTTAATGCCGATCGGTGCCGATTTCAGACTTTGCCGGATATAGAGCCCGTCGATCATCGCGGCCGCGCCCTCGGCGATGCGTTCTGCGGCATCGTCAGGGCACAGCGCCTTGAGCGCCCCAAGCAGGTTGGAGCGCAGGCGTCGCGCGTAGATGACGAGGAAACGCCGTGTCTCCTCCGATCGCTGTGCGTCGGCATAGAAGGCAAGCCAGGCGGCAATCGTCTGCGGCGCGAACTGGTCGGCGTTAAAGCTGACGCGGATGATGGCCGAGACCCGCTCCCGCGGTGTCGCCGCTTGCCGCAGTGCCGCCACAGCGTCGTCGCGCAACTGGCGTAAAAGGAAACGAACCGACTCGATCAGCAGCTGTTCCTTGCTGCCGAAGTAGTGGTGTGCAAGGGCGGGCGAGACCCCGGCCCGCCGGGCAATATCGGACATGGTGACGGTCAGCGAACCGTGATCGCCGATGACCCGCAGCGCTGCATCCACAAGCGCCTTGCGGCGCACCGGTTCCATTCCGACCTTCGGCAAGCTCAGTTCTCCCGAGAATGGATTGAAGCGTATTTTTGATTGACTGATCAATCAACAAAAATCTTTCGCCGGATTGATCCGGATCACCTCTTTTCACGAGAAATTGCTGCAGCATATCTCCAGCAATCAGGAGGTGCGCCAATGGCCAATATTTACGACGGAATGCCCGAATCCCCATTGCGGTCGAAATGGGTATGGTTCGTCGGTCTCGGCGTGTTGCTTCTCATCTGCGGCCTCATCGCCCTCAGCAATCTGCTGATGGCAACCGTCGCTTCGGTCTTTTATGTCGGCATGCTGATGCTGGCAGGCGGTGTCATCTATCTGATCCACGCCTTCCAGGTGCGCGGCTGGGATCATGTGCTCTTCTGGGCGTTGAGCGGTGTGCTGTATGTGCTCGCTGGCATCTGCGCCTTCATTAATCCCATCCTCACCTCGGCTGCCTTGACCCTGTTTCTGGCCATCGCGTTGCTCGTTGCCGGTGTCTTCCGCGTCTTCGTCGGCAGGCGCATGCGACCGCTCAAAGGTTGGGGCTGGATCGTCGCAAGCGGTGTCATCACCGCCCTTGCAGGCTTCGTGATCGCCCTCGGCTGGCCGGTCAACAGCCTCTGGATTCTCGGCCTCTTTCTGGCGGTCGATCTCATTGTTCAGGGCTGGACAATGCTCGCTTTCGGCCTAGGTATCCGTTCTTGAAACTGTGGAGAGAGGCTGCCGGATGGTCCGTTTCGGCCGTTCTTTTTTGACAAGAACATGACTGGGTACTAAAATTCCGCGATTGAAGGCCGGCTCCGGAGAAGGGCTGCCTCCTGTGCTGAGGCACTTCGGCATTGGCGCATGTCGCCTTGAGAAGCCGAAAATGGACCCCCGAGGCAGTCTCTGCCGAAATAGAATGGGAGGAGAATTCCATGCCGATGGTCACCGTTTCCATCTCACCGCTTCAGGCAGCCGGCATCCGCGATGCTGTCGATCAAGGCGGATATGCATCGAGCAGCGAAGTCGTGCGCGAGGCACTGCGCCTGTGGGATGCGGCCCGCAAACTGGGCGAATATCGCAGCGAAGTCCCGGCCGATGAAAGCGCACCGAGCGGTGGCAGATGCGTCGCCGATATGTTCGCCGATCATGAAGCCGAGCATCGCCGCTCGGCCTGAATAAGCTGTTGATTGAAAAATCGGAAATCGAATAAGCGCTCGGCGTGCATGAGCGCTTGCGCGTTCATAAAAGTTTCACATTGACGAAAGGGTTCGTTGACCCTTCTGTTCCATTGTCCGGCCGAAAAAGAAAAGGTCACAGTGGAGATTGGCATGTCTTTGGCTGCCAGCGTCGAACCGGGTGTCGTGCGTCGTTACGCCAGCGATCAGATCGTTACCCTTGCCAAACTCGTCATCGAAAATGCGTTTCAGCCGATCGTCGAAGCCGGCACCGGCACGGTCTTTGGTTATGAATCCCTCATGCGTGGACAGGAGCGCATCGGTTTTGAAACGCCGATCGAAATCCTCGACGAAGCCCATGAGCACGGCCAGCTCCTGCAACTCGAGCAGATGGTCGCCAACCGCGCGCTCGCCAAATTCGCCACGCTGTCGAACTTCGCAACCGCAACGCTGTTTCTCAATCTCGACGTCCGCCTCATCCCACATGGCAATCGTCTGGTCGAGAGCCTGCTGCTGCAGCTGAAAACGGCGAATATCCCGCCATCCTCCGTCTGCTTCGAATTTTCCGAACGCTTCGACAATACCAGCGTGCCCGAATTCGCCGAACTCGTTTCGCGTTTGCGCCGGGCGGGTTTCAAGCTGGCGATCGACGATTTCGGGGTCGGCCACGGCGAAATGAAACTGCTCTGCGATTATTCCGTCGATTACCTGAAGATCGACCGCCATTTCGTTGAGGATATCGATCGCAGTCCGCGCAAGCGCCACCTGCTGAAGAGCATCGTCAACATGGCTCATGTGCTCGGCACCCGCGTGATCGCCGAGGGCATCGAGACGGAAGCCGAATTCATCGTGTGCCGCGATTATGGCGTGGACCTCGTACAGGGTTGGTTCATCTCGCGTCCGTCCACACATCTCTCCGAACTCGTGCCTGCCTTCCCGCACCTGCAGGAACTCGGCAAGAACAAAGGCAACAGCCAGTCGCTCGACGAAATCCTCATCCGCAAGCAGATCGAAATGCTGCCGACCGTCTATGAGAGCGATGGGATCGATACGGTCTTCGAACTCTTCCGCCGCAATCCGCGTCAGGCTTATTTCCCTGTTCTCAATGCCAATGGCGAGCCGCGCGGCATCATCCACGAGCATCACCTCAAGGAATACATCTATCAGCCCTTCGGCCGCGACCTTCTGAAGAACAAGGACTACGAGCGCACCATTTCGCATTTCGTCGAGCGTGCGCCGATTGTCGGCCTCGACAGCGATGCCGATCAGCTCATGGTGATCTTCGCCAATATGGAAGGCAGCAACTGCCTGATCCTCACCGACAACATGCGCTACGCCGGCGTCGTCTCCGCTGCCTCGCTGATCAAGGTCATAAACGAGAAGCAATTGAAGACGGCGCAGGACCAGAATCCGCTGACCGGCTTGCCGGGCAATCGCGCCATCCGCGATTTCATGCGCCATTCCGGCCGCGACGGCGATGACGTGCGCCATTTCTGCTATTGCGACTTCGATAACTTCAAGCCCTTCAACGATGCTTACGGCTTCCATCTCGGCGACCATGCGATCTCGCTCTTTGCCGCGCTGATGCGCCGTTACTTCTTCGCCGAGCGCCACTTTCTCGGCCATGTCGGCGGTGACGACTTCTTCATTGGTGTCGTCGGCTGGACGAAGGAGGAACTGACGGAAATCCTCGATCGTCTCATCAGCGATTTCCACGACGACGTGCTCGACCTCTATTCGGATGAGGACCGCGCCGCCGGCCGGATCCGTGGGCACGATCGCACCGGCGCGGAAACCTTCTTCCCGCTGATGCGCTGCTCGATCGGCGTTCTCGAACTGCCGGAAGGTCTCGTTATCGACGACATCAATCGCGTCAGCGCCGAGATCGCTCAGGTGAAGTCGAGCGCCAAGGAAAGCGACGAAGGCCTCGTATTCCATACGCTAGGCGAGGCGAATTGACGCCTCTGGCACTTCCGGCCTTCCCAAGCTCGGGACCCTGATTTATCTCCTTTGCTTCGGAATAGGGAGAGCCGAGCCATGTCTTTGCCGTCGCAAATGCGTTTCGTCGATCTGCCGTCTTTCGGCGGGCCGGAGGCAATGGTCATTGCAAGTGGACCAGTGCCGGTGCCCTCAGAAGGCCAGATCCTCGTCCGTACCGAAGCGGTCGGCATCAACCGTCCCGATATTTCCCAGCGCCAGGGCAGCTATCCGCCGCCAAACGATGCAAGCCCCATTCTCGGCCTGGAACTCGCCGGTGAGGTGGTCGCGATCGGTCCCGGCGTGACCGATTATTCGCTAGGCGACAAGGTCTGCGGGCTCGCCAATGGCGGCGCCTATGCAGAATATTGCCTTCTGCCGGCCGGTCAGGCGCTGCCTTTCCCCAAGGGCTACGATGCAGTGAAGGCGGCGGCCCTTCCGGAGACTTTCTTCACCGTCTGGGCAAATCTCTTCCAGATGGCCGGCCTGACAGAAGGCGAGAAAGTGCTGATCCATGGCGGCTCCAGCGGCATCGGCACAACCGCCATTCAGCTCGCCAAAGCTTTCGGCGCCGAGGTGTATGCGACCGCCGGCTCCAAGGAGAAGTGCGAGGCCTGTCAGAAGCTCGGAGCCACGAGGGCCATCAACTACCGGGAAGAGGATTTCGCCGCCGTCATCAGGCAAGAGACCAGCCAGGGCGTCGATATCGTGCTCGACATGATCGGCGCAGCCTATTTCGAAAAGAACATCGCCTCCTTGGCGAAGGACGGCTGCCTGTCCATCATCGCCTTCCTGCAGGGTGCGGTTGCCGAAAAGGTCAATCTGGCGCCGATCATGGTCAAGCGCCTGACGGTGACCGGCTCCACCATGCGCCCGCGCACGGCAGAGGAGAAGCGGGCGATCCGCGATGATCTTCTCTCCGAGGTCTGGCCGCTTCTGGAAGCCGGCACGGTCGCGCCCGTCATCTACAGGACCTTTGCATTCGAGGACGTGGCCGCTGCCCATCGGCTGATGGAAACCAGCAACCATATCGGCAAGATCATGCTGAAGCTCGGTTGAGAGACAGCGCCGCGCCGATGGCGATCACGCCCGGCAGTGCCATGACGAGATAGAGCCAGCTCGCCGCCGATAGCGCGCCTGCAATGCCGCCCGGCTCGACCAGTCCAGCGCCATTGGCAATGACACCGGCGAAAGCCGCGCCGAAGGCGCTGCCGAGCGAGCTTATGGTCGGGATAGCGGCTGAAGCCTTGTCCTGCTCGCTGTCGGCTACCAGCTTCAGCACCTTGGCGACGAGATGTGCCCAGCCGAGGCCTACGCCAAAACCCATCATGAACATGGCGACTGCCGCCGGTCCGAGGATAATTAGATGTGCCTCGGGATTCTCGCGGGCAAGGAAGATGGCGAGCAAGGCCGTCGCTGCGGCTTCGGTTGAGCAGCCCGCAACGATCGCGGCGTTGGCTTTCCTGCCGGAGAAGGAGCCGCTGAGGAAGGCGGCCACCGTCCAGCCGAGGGCGACGAGAGCCACCAGATAGCCTGAAATCAGCGGCGTTACCCCGTGCAGAACCTGCAGGAAATAGGGAATGAAAATATCGCTGACGAGAACGAAGTTGAGGCCGAGCATCGTCAGATAGACCCGTGATATCGGCTGGCTTAGCGTCACCGCGCCTGATGGCAGCAGCCGGTTGTTGCCTTTGCGCTCCATAACGAGCATGGCGCCGACGGCGACGACCGAAACGGCGATCAGCCCGATCTTGGCCGCCGCCATCTCGGTTGTCCCTGCTGTGCTGACCAGCAGCACCGCCGCAAGCAGCAGGCAGATCTGTACGGCGGGCATTTTCGTCTGTTCGCGGTTATCTTCGGCCTGCGGCAAGAGCCGCGGCGCCAGCACCGCCATCAGCACACTGAGAGGAACGAGCACGGCAAAGGCGTAACGCCAGGCGCTGTCATGCGCGAAGAAGCCGCCGAGCGTCGGGCCTATGACGGTCGAAACACCCCAGATCGCCGCATAGAGGGTCGAAGCCTTCGGCCAGAGCGGCTCGGGATAGACAAAGCGGATGAAGGCGTAACAGAGGGCGGCAAGCGCGCCGGTGCCGAACCCTTGCACCGTTCGTCCGATCAGCACGACCGGCATCGACGGTGCCACCGCGCAAAGCAGGCTGCCGACGCCAAAGACTACGGTCGCCAGCACATAGACGCTGCGCAGCGTTATACCTCTCGGCCGCATCGCCATGAAGATCGAACCCAGTATGGTGGCGGCGACGTAGAGCGTCGTGACGAGCGAAAACAACTCCAGCCCGCCGACGTCGCGCACGACGCTCGGCGCAATCGTCGCCGTGATGTAGCTTTCAACGGCAGAGATCGTCACGCCGCCGCCAAGCATCAATGTCGCCGGCAGTAACGATGGAGAAAAGAGTTCGAAGACGGAGGTTGACGAGCGAGGTGGCTCCAATGCGGTCTCGGACATAATGAAATCCTTGCGTTTTTCCTGACCTATGATTATTTCCAAGTTATGAATTGGAAAATTACATGGGCATCGAATTAAAACAAGAAATAACTTGGAAAAATATGCGCCAGTCTCCTGTCAACCGCATCCTGATCCTGTTGAAGACCGAGGGGCCGCAGCTCGCCGCTGCGGTCGGTGATGCACTCGGCATATCAGGCGAGGCCGCCCGCCAGCAACTTGCCAAAATGGCGGAAGAGGGACTGGTGGAACCTGTGACGGTCGCGGCAAAGGGTAGGGGACGTCCGAAGCAGCTCTGGCACCTGACGGTCGAAGGTAACAGGCATTTCCCGGACGGTCATGCCGAACTGACGGCGAACCTGCTGACGACCGTTGCCACGCAGCTCGGTCCCGCCGCGCTCGATACTGTCATTGCCGCTCGCGAAAACGAAACGCTGCAGCGCTATCGCGACGAACTGACTGGCAGGGCGGATCTTGCCGCCCGCGTCGAGGGGCTGGCCGCCATCCGAAGCCGTGAGGGCTATATGGCTGATAGCTGGCAGGAGGAGGATGGATCATTGATGCTTGTCGAAAACCATTGTCCGATCTGTGCGGCGGCGGCGGTCTGCGCCGGCTTCTGCCGTTCGGAAATCGAAACCTTCCGCAGTGTGCTTTCGGCGAATGTCGAGCGCAGCGAGCATATCCTGCTCGGCGCGCGCCGCTGTGCTTATCGGATTACACCAAGGTAATTTAAGCGGGCTGGCGCACACGACTGCCGCTTTCCAGATAGAGCAGGATCACGATGGTTATGGTGCCGACGGCGGCGCCGACGAAGGCCGTACCGGAATAATCCGTCACGGCTGTTCCCAGCGCAAAAAGGCCTGCGGCCACACCAATGCCGATGAAGGTGTTGAGAGAGATCAGCGAGCTGCCCAGGCCCGGTCGGTCGGCGATGAGGTCTTGCAGATAGGTGATCGGCAGGCTGAGGATGGCTGCTGCCCCGCAGGCGTTGAGACCGAGCAGCGCATAGAGCTGCCAGGGCGCGGTGGCAAAGCCAAGCAGCACCAGATAGAGGCAATAGAGCACCGTGCCTGATGCCAGCACATGCGCGGTTTGGAAGCGCCGCTGCACCAGGGCCCACATCATCATGAAGGGCATCTCGAGGAAGGCCGTCAGGCCTGAGAGAAAGCCAACATCGACGACGCTGCCGCCGATCTTATGCACGATGATGAGCGGCGAAACCATGCCGTTCAGCCGCTGCAGGCCGAGCAACAGGGACATGACGAAGACGCGGATGAAGACATCGGGGGCAAAGACGCGTTTCAGGGAGGCGAAGAATCCCGGCTGGTTCGGGATCGTCTCGCGCACCGGGCCGTTGCCGGGCGCGAAGAAGAAATAGAGGCAGAAGCAGATAAGGCTTGCGACCGCCGCCACCCCATAGGCCGGCGTCATCGATGGCGAAGTGACGAGGGCAAGCCCGACCAGTCCCGGCGCCACCGCCCAGGAGCCGGAATAGAGCGCCCGCACCGTCGAGGTGATGGCGACCGCTTCGCTGCGGGCCAGCTGATTGGTGCGCGCCCTGACACTCGCAAAGAGCAGCGAATAGGTGGAGTTGCTCATCGGTACGAGGAAGAGCACCGAGAAGATGAAGACGGCAGGGCTATGAATGAGCGCGATCGATCCGAAGCCGATTATGCCGGCAATGGAAAGCGCCAGCACCAGTGGCCGTCTTTCCGTCAGCCTGTCCGACCATATGCCGAGCGTCAAGCTGATCGCGACATTGACGATAGCAGCAAAGAAGACCAGCGCCGAATAGGCGCCGTCACTCATACCGAGTTCGCTGATGCCGATGATCGACTGGTAGGGAACCGTGGAGGCATAGGTGAAGGCGAGCGCAACCAGCGTGACGGTTGGAATGCGGATGCGGCTGTCGCGGATGATGGAAGAAAATAAGGATGGCATGAGAATGAGTCCTGACGTCAAACCTTTAGCCGCATCGCGCCTACACGCAAAACGATAGTTTGCCGCACCGGCAGTCACTTCATGTGATGGCTGTTTAGATGCTGTGATCGGCCGTCATTCGGCGCAAACTCCATTGGCTTTCAGAGATGGAGGGGCTATGCCTGCAGCATCCTTGCCCACAATCCGGATTCTTGCCCATGTTCAATCCTGTCCTCGTCGAAGTCACCAGGGGCTCGCTCGTCGAAAGCCGCCACAGCGGTTCGGTTGCGGTCGTGGATGGCGACGGCCGTGTCGCCTTTTCGCTCGGCGATATCGAGGCAAATGTCTTCCCGCGCTCGGCCTGCAAGGCCATGCAGGGGCTGCCATTGATTGAAAGCGGTGCGGCGGATGCCTATGGGTTCGGTGACAAGGAGCTTGCGCTCGCCTGTTCCTCGCATAGCGGCGAGGACGAACATGTGGCGCTTGCCGCTTCCATGCTGTCGCGGGCCGGCCGTAATATGGAAGCGCTGGAATGCGGCGCGCATTGGTCTTCGGACCAGAAGACGCTGATCCACCAGGCCCGCACGCTGGAGAGGCCGACGGCGCTTCACAACAATTGCTCCGGCAAACATGCCGGCTTCATCTGTGCTTGCTGTCATCAGGGTATCGATACCAAGGGTTATGTCGGCTACGACCATCCTCTGCAGCAGCAGATCCGCGACGTTATGGGAAGCCTCACGGGTGCCGTACTCGGACATGATAATTGCGGCACTGACGGCTGCTCCATTCCGACCTATGCCGTGCCGCTGAAAGCACTTGCGCATGGCTTTGCGAAAATGGCGACGGGCAACGGCCTTGGCCGCGAGCGTGCGAAAGCTTCGCGCCGGCTCGTCGAAGCCTGCATGGCAGAGCCTTTCTATGTTGCCGGCTCAGGCCGCGCCTGCACGGTGCTGATGCAGATCGCCCCCGGCCGGATCTTCTGCAAGACGGGTGCGGAAGGCGTCTTCTGCGCCGCGATACCAGAACAGGGCATTGCGATTGCGCTTAAATGTGATGACGGCACCACCCGCGCCGCCGAAGCCATGGTTGCTGCCACGCTTGCGCGCTTCTTCGAGAAGGGCGGAAAGGAAGAGGTTGCGCTGATGGCGATGGCGAATAAATCAATGCGCAACTGGAACGGCATCCATGTCGGCGATATCAGGGTAACCGAGGCCTTCGCCTGATCGCTGCCCCAATCAAGCATTTGCCACCAGGCCTCGTTCCTTCGCTGCGCCGAATGCAGGTCAAGCTGCGGTAATTGCGACATTGAGCTCGGCGTAAGGCTGAAGCCGTTCAGCCGGCGTTTCTGCAGGCACGATCAACCCCGCCACGTCGCTTACGGCAAGCACCGGGCAGGGTGAGACGAGGTCGAACTTCTCTTCGGTTAGCAGGACATGGGTTTCGGCCGAGCAGCGGGCGATATGCCGTTTGATTGCCGCTTCCTCGAAATCGCCGGTGGAAAGTCCATGCACCGGATGGGCAGCCGTGACACCGAGGAAGAAGAGATCGGGGCGCAGTTGCGAGATTGCCGCCACCGCCGCTGCTCCTGTCGCCACCATGGAATGCTTGTAGAGCCTGCCGCCGCAGAGGATCACCTCGGCGGTTGGGTGATGCTCCAGCTCGGCGGCGATCGTCGGGCTGTGGGTGGCGATCGTGAAGGCAATGTCGCGAGGCAGGCGACGGGCAACTTCCGCGGTGGTCGTGCCGCCGTCGAGAAATACCATCTGCCCGGCCTTCACCATCTGCGCCGCTCTCGCGCCGAGCCGCGCCTTGATGTCGGAAGCGACGTCGCGGCGGGCCGTGAAGTCGGGCAGCTCGGGGGCAATGGGCAAGGCCCCGCCATGCACGCGCTTCAGCAGCCCTTCCGCGGCCATCTCCCGCAGATCGCGGCGGATCGTATCCTCCGAGAGCTCGAAATCCTCCGCCACGCGCTTGGCGATCACCTGCCCGTCGCGGCGCAGGATATCGAGGATAAGGGCCTTGCGTTGGCTGGTCAGCATGAATGCTCCTGCACGAAAATTTACGAAACATCGTGAATATGCATGAATTGACTCGACATTCAAGAAATATCGTGCATTTTCGCGAAATCCCGTGCATGACGTCGGGAGTTGATGGAGTAGATCATGTTGATTTTGATTGCCGGGCCTTACAGGTCCGGAACGGGCGATGACCCAACAAAGATGGCTGCCAACCTCAAGCGCCTCGAGGCGCCGTCGCACGCGCTCTTCAAGGCAGGCCATGTGCCGATGATCGGCGAATGGGTGGCCTTGCCGGTCTGGCATGCAGCCGGCGGCAAGCAGGTGGGTGACGATCTCTACGAGGAGATCTTTCATCCGGTCGCTGGCCGGCTGCTGCAGCTTTGCGAAGGCGTGCTGCGCTTGCCGGGCGACTCCAAGGGTGCCGATAATGACGTGCGCATCGCCACCGAGCGTGGCATTCCCGTCTGGTACCGGCTGGAGGACGTGCCGGGTTGCGCTTGAGGCCCTGTCTCCTCTTCCCAACGGGGAGAAGAGAAAGCGCCCCTGGCGTCTTTCGCCGGTCCTGAAACTCGCGCTATAAGGCTCCCCGAAAGGGGAGTCTCACCATGATCACACTCTATTTCGCACCGGGTACCTGCGCTCTTGCAAGCCTTATTGCCCTCGAGGAATCTGGCCTTTCCTTCGATACGAAGAAGGTCAATACGCGGGAGAACGAGCAGCGCTCGGAAGCCTATCTGAAGATCAATCCGAAGGGCCGCGTTCCGGCACTTGCCACCGATCGCGGCGTGCTGACGGAATCGACGGCGATCCTCGCCTACATCGCTCAGACGGCGCCAGCGGCGAAGCTTGCCCCGCTCGACGACCCGTTCGAGTTTGCCCGCCTCCAGGCGTTCAACGGATACATATCTTCGACCGTCCATGTGAACCATGCCCACCGCCCGCGCGGTTCCCGCTGGGCCGATGATGAAGCTGCGCTGGAATCCATGAAGGCCAAGGTGCCGCAGACCATGGGCGAAAGCTTCGAGCTGATTGAGGCGACCATGTTTAAGGGACCATGGGTGATGGGTGACAACTATACGGTCGCCGATCCCTATCTCTTTGTCATGACCGGCTGGCTGCCATCCGATGGCGTCGATCCCGCGCGCTTCTCCAAGGTCAGTGAGCATTACGCCCGCATGCTGGAGCGCCCGGCCGTCCAGCGAGCATTGGCACGCGAAAAAGCCTAAGCGCGGTAGGCCGAAATCAGCTTCTTCGGCGCCCGGTAAGTCCAGGCGTCGATCAGCCGCTGCTTGAGTTCGTCGTCGCCGATGACGGCGATCCGGACGGGCAGGTGTGGCCAGCCGACATGATGGTTCGTTTGAAAATAAATGTCAGGCGCCATGGTCAGCAGATGTTCCTTGTGGTCGATCGGGATCGAGATCACCACCGTATCGTCGTTCTTGACCGAGACGAAGCTTTTGCCGCCGACCTTCAGCGCCAGGCTGCCATAGGACGTACTTTCCTCGATGCCGGGCAGGCCAGCCTCCTTTGCCAGCCGCTTCAGTCGCGCCAGAATGCATTCCACGCTTTCGGTCATGGTGTCCGCCGATTGTCCCCCGCAAAAATCTATCACGTCTTCAGCTACCTTACACGTTCAGGATTGGCTTTTGTCTCGCCGCCGCTTGCGCATGCGCCCTTCAGCCTGCGGCGCTGGATCAATGATGCCTTAACGGGAACATTTTGAATTCTTCGGAGTTGGACGTGCGCTCGACGCAGGGGGAAATCATGTCCAATTCGCGAATCTTTATGATGCTCATTGCTGGATCTCTGTCAGTAGGGGTCTCTATTTTTGCGGTCGGAGCCTTTTCCGATCCGCTGCCTCCCGACACGACATACCGGCCGTTACCGACGATGCCGTTTTCCCAGGCTCGTCAAATCGACGAGGCCCAGAAGCCCGAGGTCATGAAGCGCCAGCGCGACCTGCTCGAAAGGCGCTACGATCTTTCCGACAGGCCGATGGCAGGCGTAATGATGTCCGGCGGACTGAAACCGGTTCAAGACGGCGTCCGCGTCAAACTCGCCCCTGGTACGAGCTGGACTGACCTCGCAACGATGAAGCCGCTCGAGATCAGGAACAAAAACCTCCTGCCCGAAGGCTTCCTGCCCCTGCCTCACGTCAAGCAGGCGACTGGCGGCCAAGTGTTTCCTAACCGGCAGATAGACGAGATTCATGCGCAGGAGATGCGCGACCTTCGTCGTTTCGACGTCGATTTCGATCTGCCCGACAATCTCACGCCGGAATTTCCGCCGCCGATCTTCCTGACCACTCATCCGGAACTCGGCGACGTGTCCCGAGGGCAGCTCCTCACCATCAAGAACTTCTACGAGATCATGAACGGGATTGTGACGCCGGTGCAGATGGAAGGACTGCGCCTGCTGCTGACGCCGTTCCCGCAAGAGGAGTTCAACCAGACGGAAGACCGGAAGGTGGCTGATCAGAGCACCGGGGTCGCCTGTCTCGACTGTCATTCGAATTTTCACACCAACGCGGCCTTTCATCTGACGCCAGATGTAAGGCCGCAGGCAGACCGCTTCCGTCTCGATACGACAAGCATAAGAGGTCTGTTCAACCAGCAGATCCATGGATCAAAGCGCTCCTTGCGGTCCGTCGAAGATTTCAGTGAATTTGAACAGCGGACGGCCTACTTTAATGGCGACCATGTCAGCGCCACTCGCAAAGGCCCCAACCTGCCGGACCGGACGAACCAGGTCGCGATGATGGCGCAGATGCAAAACATTATCGACTTTCCCCCGGCGCCCAAGCTCGACCCGTTCAATCGGCTTGATCCTTCACTTGCCGCTCCACAGGAGTTGACAGGCGAAAAGATCTTTATGGGCAAGGGGCGTTGTTCCGAATGCCACGTGCCGCAGACGGAGTTCATGGACAACAACATGCACGATCTGAAGCTCGAGCGTTTCTATAAGGTCGGCCAAGTCTTCAACGACCTCGTCACACTCCCCGATGGCCCGATCAAGACCTTCACGCTGCGCGGCATCAAAGACTCGCCGCCATACCTGCACGACGGCCGCCTGATGACGCTTGCCGACACCGTCGAGTTCTTCAACCTCGTTCTCGGCACCAAGCTGGAGGAGCAGGAGAAGAAGGACCTCGTTGCTTACATGCTGACGTTATAGGAGACGGCGATGAAAATCCGCACCGCAATTCTAAACACCGTACTCTGCGTCACGCCGCTCGCCGCCGCGGCGCAAATGGGCAACCCGGCCGGCATGGGCGTCGATACCCGCATGACGAAGCCGGGATTTCCCGCACCGCATCAGACCAACAACCAGGACAGGCTGTTCGCGCAGCTCGCGATAGCCGGCGGCGTCGCTGAAGTCGATTTTGGAAAACTGGCCGGTGAAAAGGCGAAGGCAGACGCCGTACAGCGCTTCGCCGAGATGATGGTCCGGGATCATTCCGATGCCAACGCCAAGCTGAAGGATCTGGCTGACGCCGCCAAAATCCCTTTCCCAGACCAGCTCGACGCAGAGCACTCAATCCTGCGCGACCGGCTTCAGAAGCTGAATGGCGACGACTTTGACGCCGCCTACGTCAAATCCCAGATTGTCGACCATCAGAAAACCGCGCAACTGCTTTCATGGGAGATCTCTATGGGCGAGGATGCGGACATGCAGCGGCTGGCGGCGGCCCTTCTTCCGAAGGTGCTGGATCACCTCCGGATGGCGCAGGAACTCAACAACGTCCTGACCGGTGCGGCGATTAGACTTCCGCAAGAGATGGCAAAAAAGAGCGGGCCATAAGCCGTCAACCGATAGATCCTGAGCCTGATTGCGGTTGCGTCGAGCATTTTGGCGCAGGTATCGGCAAAGGCAGGTCCGCAAGCTCCCGCTGCGACATCGTGGCGATATCGGGATGATCGAGGAAATCTTCGTCCTCGTCATATTTGCGTTGAGCGACCCACCTAGGGGTCGATTGGCTCCAGAAAAACTTCAGTAGCGACATCTTGCTCTCGCTTTCTGGGGGTCGTGTTCGGCTCGCGGCGCAGAGACATAGCTGCGCCGGCTCGTTTATAGATTCTGAACTGCTTGCACCACTCTTGTGATATCAATATTGGCGGCGGCTGGGTTGGTTTTCAATTGAGATTACCAATTTCCTGCTATAGAAAAGCTATATGAGAAACCTCAGTTCCGTACATCTCAACGGCCTTCGCGCCGTGGAAGCGGTCGGTCGGCTGGGCTCGCTTCAGGCGGCCGCGGATGAGCTCGGCGTCTCCGTCGGCGCCGTCAGCCAGCAGGTCATAAAGGCTGAAGCCCAACTCGGCCGGTTGCTCTTTGAGCGCACATCGAAGGGCATGCTGGTAACGGAAGCCGGCATCGCTGTTCTTGCCGCGCTGAACGAAGGCTTCCTTCGGCTTTCTGAAGCCGTCGCGATGGCACAACGCAAGGACGAATGCATCCTGACCATTTCGGTGGCGCCTGTTCTCGCCGCCCGCTGGCTGGTCTGCCGGCTGGACCGTTTCATGGAGCGTCACCCGGAAATCAACCTGCGTCTCGATGCGACCACCAGGCTCGTCAATCTGGCCGCCTCCGACATCGATGTCGCGATCCGTGTCGGCAAAGGCCATTGGCCGGGCGTCAAGGTCGAGCATCTCCTGGAACAGGAGGTGTTTCCGGTCTGCTCTCCCGAAATGGCCGCAAAGCTGAAGGAGCCGGCCGATATCACGAAACTCCCCGCCGTCATCGATGCCCATGCCATGTTCACATGGGATGTCTGGATGAGAGCCGCCGGCCTTTCAGGCCCGCCGCCAACCGTGCGCCACGTGTTCAACGACGCCTCGCTCTGTCTCGATGCAGCAATTGCCGGACAGGGCGTGATGCTCGCCTGGCAGACGCTCGCGGGCTTTTCGCTGCAGGAAGGGCGGCTGGTCGCGCCTTTCGGCATCCGCGCCAGTACCGGCGATGGCTATTACTTCGTTACCGCCGAAGGCAGCCGCGAGCAGAAGAAGGTGCGCGACTTCAAGGCTTGGATCCGGCAGGAAATGGCCGCAACCGCCGCAATCTTCGGCTGACCACTAGACTTCGACTGGCTCGAGCGAACGCTTGCGCTGCATTTCCAGGTAGGCCGGGCGCGATTGGCAGCGCGTGATCCAGGCATTGATATTCGGGTGCGCCTCAAAGAGAGCGGTTTCGCTCTGGGCGTAACGCAGCACCTCCGCGATATTGAGGTCGACGACGGTGAAGCGCCCGCCGACGATCCAGTCCTTGCCGTCGAGATGCTTTTCGAGAACCGAAAGCGGACGCTTCATCGTACGGCAGGCGACATCGATTACGGCGCGTCCCGCTTCGGTGTTTTCCTTGCCGTCGTCGTAGGTCGAAACAATTTTGCCTGTATTTGAATCGAGTTCGGAAACGGCCCATATCGTCCACATCGTCATCAAACCGTCCTCCTCGACGGTTTTCCCGCCGAGACCGCCACCGTACTTGCGCGCGAGGTAGAGATTGATCGCCAGCGACTCGTTCATGACGAGGTCGCCATCCTTGATGGCAGGGATCATCGCCATCGGATTGATGGCCAGGAATTCCGGTGAGAGCGTGTTGATGGGTGCATCCGGGGATAGCGGATTGGCAAGCCGATTGACCTGCAGCACCGGCACGGAACGGAATTCGATCCCCAGTTCCTCGAGCATCCAGTAAACACGTGCGGAACGCGAGCGATAAACCCCATAGACTGTCAGCATGGCATTGTCCTCTCCTCGATGCGCAGACCCTAAAGCCAGCACCGCCGCGAAGAAAGCGCCTGCGGATGATATGTCGATGAAAGCTTTTGATAGCGCTCAGGAAGTCCGGTTTCGTTCGACTGTCAGCTGCTTATAGCGGGAGCTGTTGTCGGCAAGCTCGTCCGAAACCTGCTTGTCCCATTCGAACCCCATGACGGCGCCCTTGCCCATCTCCTGAAAAATATTGTCGCAGATGACGGCCGAACCCGCGCCTTCAGCAACGGAGACCGCGCAACCGACCGGCGACTTGCGCACCACATTGCCGCTGACGACGACATTGCGCAGATAAGGCCCCCAGCCGATCTGCAACCCCCAGCGCGGCGCATCCTCGATGACATTGCCTGATACGAGCGTATCAGCCTCCGCCGCAATGCCGATACCGAAGCCGACCTCGTGCTTGTAGGGGCCTTTGAGCGTCAGATTGCGGATAACATTTCCCGTCACGCTCGCCAACCGGCCTCCCTGGTCGAAATTAGCAATGGAGATGCCGTTTGCCGCCCCGTCGATCATGTTGCCTGAAACGACGGCGCCGACGAACTCGAATTCCACATAGATCGCCGTCTCGCCGGAGCGCCGGCACTGGTTGTTGCTGATGAGGATGTTGGAGCCGGAATTGGCCCGGATCGCGGTGAAGGCGCAATCGGAAATCTGGTTATCAGTCACCGTCACGCCATCGGCGCGGAAAATATTGATGCCATTGCCGTTTTCGCCGGTGCCGCCGTCATCGGCTCGGATGTTGAAAACACGGTTGCCAGAAACGATCGTACCATCCTCGGCCTTCTTCCAGCGATGGACCAGAATGCCGCCATTGGCGCAGTCCGAAACCGTATTGCCTGATATCGAAAGCCCCGAAGATTCTACGGCATAGATGCCAGACTGCCCTGCGCCGGAGATCCTACTGCGCTCGATCCGCCCGCTGCAGCGCTCGAGCTGCAGCGCATGCTTCCGGCTGCCGA
This sequence comes from Rhizobium sp. BK377, assembly GCF_014193935.1. Lineage (NCBI taxonomy): Bacteria > Pseudomonadati > Pseudomonadota > Alphaproteobacteria > Hyphomicrobiales > Rhizobiaceae > Rhizobium > Rhizobium sp. BK377. The sequence continues at coordinate 802,195 of NZ_JACIAC010000001.1, read as the reverse complement.
CGATCTCGCAATTGTCGATCAGCACCTCACTGATGCCGGTGAACTGGATGAGAGCGCCGGCATAGTCCGCGAGCCAGCGGTTCGATCCGTCGATGACCAGATTGGAAAGTTCGATACGGCCGCTATTTTCAGCGGCGAAGAGGTGACCTTCTCCGGTATAGACGATCCGCGTCGCACCGGGCACGCCAATGATGCGCGTATTGTCCGGCAACGTCAGGTTGGAGATGCGGTAGGTGCCTGGCGGCAGGAAGACCGGCACGTTCTCACGCGCCGCTTTCCCGATCATTTGCTGCAGGTTACGGTTCGTCTGTTCGCCGCTTTCGGGAATGGCGCGATACTGCACCGTATCGATCGCACCGCGCAGGTCAGACTGGTCCGTACCGAGCGGAGCAGCAAAAGCGCGCGGCGCCAGCATGGCTGCTGCGGTGGCTGCTGCCATGCCAAGTATATCCCGTCGGGAGAATTCGGTGAAATCCTTCTTCATAGCGGTGTCCACGCAGGATTCATGCCAGCAGAAATGTCTCTTTTTGACGCATATCCGCAGGGGAAGAATAATCATCGGTCGAGTAGCAAACACAACCGTTCCAATATTGTCGTCTTGTTCACCTTTCCATTTAAGCACCCCGAAGGAAATGCCCGTTATTTTAGAAAGCGGTTTCAATTATGACTATTGTGGACAGCTGCGGTTACCGGGAGAACAGCGTCATGAATGGAATGGGTGCCCGGCGTTGGGAATCTGGTGACAGCTTCAGTGCCGAGACACAGCGTATCGTGGCTGCCACCGAAGCCTTGATGGCGGCGACTGCCCATCATATTTCCGAAGGCATAGAAAACCTCCGCCTCAAGGCGATCGTCCACGAGCTTCCCGATTTTCTTTACGTCAAGGACCGCGACAGCCGCTTCGTCTTCGCCAATGCCGTCGTGGCGCGCAGCCACGGGCTGGAGAACGCTGCCGAGATCGCCGGCAAACGCGATTTCGATATGTTCGATTTTGAAACGGCCCGCCGGTATTTCGATATCGAGCAGGAAATCATGTCGAGCGGCGAGCCCCGCATCGACATGGAAGAACTCGTGCCCCTGCCAGGTGGCGGCACCGTGTGTCGCCTGACCTCGAAGATACCGTTGCGCAACGATAACGGCGAGGTGGTTGGCCTGATTGGCGTGTCCCGTGACATCACCGAGCGCAAGCGACAGGAGGAGCTCTATCGCGGTCAGGCGAACCTACTGGAAATGATCGCCCGCAATGAGCCGCTGCCGATGATACTCGAGGCGCTGGTGTTGATGATCGAACGGCAGATGACCGGCATTTCCGGCTCCGTGCTGCTGCTCGACAGCGACGGCACACGGTTCTACCACGGCGCGGCTCCCAATTTGCCCGGCGCCTACAGCCGTATGATCGACGGCGTTGCCATCGGCCCGAAGGTGGGCTCTTGTGGCACGGCAGCCTGGCGTGGCGAAACCATCATCGTTGAGGACGTCATGGCCGATCCGCTCTGGGAAGATTTCCGGGCGATGGTCAGCCAGTTCGGCTTCCGCTCCTGCTGGTCCACGCCGATCTGCACTTCGCAGAAGAATGTGCTCGGCACCTTCGCGCTTTATTCGAAAGAGACGCGCCGCCCGACCGAACACGAGATGACGCTGGTGGCGCTCGCCACCCATATCGCCGGCATTGCTATCGAGCGCAAGCGCGTCGATGACCGCATCCATTTCATGGCCCATCATGACGATCTGACGGGTCTGCCGAACCGCGCCTTCCTGAAGGAGCGCATGGCGAAGATCCTCGATCAGGCCCGGCGCAACAACCGCAAGGTCACGGTTGCCTACATCGATCTCGACAATTTCAAGGAAATCAATGACACGAGCGGGCACACCGTCGGCGACGAGGTGCTCAAGGAGACCGCTGCCCGCATGGCAAACTGCGTGCGCGCCTCCGATATGGTCGTGCGTCTCGGCGGCGATGAATTCCTCGTCGTGCTCGTCCACCAGTCCGGCCATGATGCTGGCATCATGCGGCGTCTGCGCGAGCTGCAGAAGGCGATTTCCAAGCCGGTCCGCTCCGAGGCGGGGGAAATCGCTGTCACATCCAGCATCGGCATCGCCGCCTTCCCATGGGATGGCGCAACACCGGAAGAATTGCTCACCAATGCCGACCGCGCCATGTACCGCGCCAAGCAGCTTGGGGGGAATACGTTGCAATATCACGACGGCGTCGTGAGCAATCCCGTCGACCTGCCGCTCAGCGAGCAGGAGGAGCTGCGCCAAGCGATCGTTTCCAACCAGCTTTTCCTGCTCTATCAGCCGCAGGTCGATGTCGCGACCGGCCGCATCACCGGCCTCGAAGCTCTGGTGCGCTGGAACCATCCGGCGAAGGGTGTGATACCGCCCGTCAATTTCATTCCCCTTGCCGAAGAAACCGGTCTCATCGTGCCGCTCGGTCTTTGGGTACTGAACGAGGCCTGTCGTCAGGCTCGCGCCTGGCAGGATATGGGCCTGACGCCGCTGACTATTGCCGTCAATGTTTCGCCCAAGCAGTTTGCCGATCCGGATTTCGCCTCTCACGTCGCCGAGGCGATCGACAGCCACCGCCTGAGCGCGCACTGGCTCGAGCTGGAGGTGACCGAGAGCGTTATCATGCAGGATGCTGCGCGCGCGCTCTCCATGATGCTGTCGTTGCGTGCTCTCGGCGTGCGCCTGTCGATTGATGATTTCGGTTCCGGCTATTCCTCGCTTGCGGCGCTGAAGACCTTCCCCTTCGACCGGCTGAAGATGGACCGCTCGCTGGTCGAGGCTCTGCCTGCGGACAAGACCGCCGTCGCCATTGCCTCGGCCGTCATTTCGCTCGCCCAGACGCTCAAACTCTCGGTGCTCGCCGAAGGCGTGGAAACCGATGCGCAGTTGGAGTTCCTGCGTCATGCCGGATGCGAAGAGGCGCAGGGCTATCGCTTCTCCAGGCCTGTCGCACGGGAAGATATCGTCGTCATGCTGCTGGCGCGAGGCGCCTGATCACTCATCAGATCGGCGATTGTCTCGATCTCGTTCGTCCATATGCCGCCGGAATAACTGGCAGGCAGTTGCGCGAAGCGTTCGGCATTGTCGATACCTGTCGAAAAACCGCCGCCGTGATAGGGGCCGATGACGAAGACCTGGGTATTGGCACCCTGCATCCGGTTGAGGAACCTGTCCGGCCAGCCCCACAGCCATGGCGCGTAGTTGATCGGAACCAGCATCATCGCATTCTTGCAATCGCCAGGCAGAATACCCGTCCAGCCGTAGCCGATATAGCCGGTAAGGCAGCCCATCAGGCTGGCGCGTGAGGCGGTGCGGATATGGGGCGCCAATTGCCGGAGCCGACCGATCGGCTCGTTGCCGCCATAAACGATGATCCTGGCGCGCCGCTCAGCCGGCAGGCCATTCAGCACGGCCGCGAGTTTTTCACCCTCCAAGGGATCGCGGCTTTTGACATTGATGAGCAGATGTTTGTCCGGGAAGGTGGAAAGAACCTCGTCAAGGGCGGGCATCAGGCCGACGCCTTTGCCGCGGAACGGGAAACTCTTGCCGCCATCGGCCGTATAGCCGTAACCGATATCGAGGGTCTTCATCTCAGCCATGGAATGTTCGCGCGTGACGCCATGACCGTTCGTGCGGCAATCGAGCGTCCAGTCGTGGAAGACGGCAAATTGTCCGTCCGTCGTCGGATGCACGTCGATCTCCACAACGTCGGCGCCGGCATCGAATCCCGCCTGGATGGAGCGGATGGTATTTTCCAGATAGTCATGTTTCGGCGGCAGCATGCGCGCGGCAGTGCAGGTGTCGTTCTTGAGGTCCGTTTCGTCGAAACGCTGGGCGATGCCGCGATGCGCCAGAAGCAATGGCTTACCCTCGCGATGTTCGGCTAAAAAGCTGGTATTGTTGACATAAACTGCGGCTGCAAAGGCGATAACCGCCATGCCGGTATATTTGAGCTTCCGTCCCATCATCCCCTCCGCTCCTGCCTCGGCAAATGGCTACAAAGCGATTCCGGTGGTTCTTGGGCTCATTCAGGGCTTTTGTGGGTAAAGGCTCGCCTTCACGTTGCAAAAACCCTATGTTGGCCCCGCAAAACAGGGAGGTAACGATGGCGGCGATTGTCCTTTTTCATTCGGTCTACGGATTTCGGTCGCTTGAGCGGGACGCGGCTGAGCGCCTGCGCGCGGCGGGCCATCAGGTGATTGCGCCCGATCTCTATGAGGGCAGGGTAGGGCGCACCCTCGAAGAAGGCTTCGCCTTCAAGAAAGAGATTGGCTGGCCCGAACTTTGCAAGCGTGCTGAAAAAGCGGTCGCCGACTTGCCGTCCTCGGCCGTCCTCGCCGGCTTCTCCATGGGAGCAGGCGTAGCGGCAAGCCTCTGGCCAGGCCGACCGCAAGCGGCCGGCATTCTCTTGCTGCACGGTATCGCAGAAATTCCTGCCAATGCGCGCGAAGGCATTCCCCTTCAGGTCCACCTGGCAGAGCCCGACGAGTTCGCGCCGGCGGACGAGGTGGCTCCGTGGCGCGCGCATGCCGCAAGAGCCAATATCGCCCTTGAGGTCTTCCTCTATCCCGGCGTCGGTCATCTCTATACCGATCCGTCGCTGCCTGACTATGACGCAAAGGCGGCGGAAGCCACATGGAGCCGCGTCGACGCTTTCCTCGCCGCGCTCTGAACCGGTCAGGGACCGTTCACCAGCTTCAGGATGAGCTGCTGGATATTGCCGCCCTCGCTCATTTCCACGCGGTCGAAATCCCGGCCGCGCTGCCGCTGCCTGTTGGAGAGCTCTCCGAGCCGCACCGTCAGCTCCGGTCTGATCTTCTTGCAGCCGGGATCGTCGGGCACGGAGAAGCCGTTGCTCAGCGTCTCGATCTCCTTGACCATTTCGATGATCGTCTCGCCATGCCAGCGCTCATGGGTGCGCACACCGGAGATGAAGCTCTCCCAGCTTGCCTTGGTTGCGGCCGGGAGGTCGCTTGGCGCTTTCGGCAATGTGTAGATGATGATGAGCTTCGGCTTCGCATAGGTAAGAGTGCAGGCGCTCCCCTGCTGTTCGTATTTGCGCGTCCAGGTCAGTTTGAAAGTCGTATGCGCGATCACCCGTCCTGGCCCAGCCTGTGGCCCGTGTTCGCCGATGGACCGGTAAAGTTCCATGCCGGTGCGGCCGGTGATCGCATAGGCCTTCACTTCTTCGCTCGGCTGCCAGTCGGTTGCCGAGGCCACGGCAGGCAGCATCAGCCCGAGCGCCAGTAGTCCAAATCCGAAAACAGTCCGCATGCGCCTCGATCGCTTCCTTGTTGCAGCGCGGGCGAAGCTAGCGAGACTGATGGGTTGATGCAACGAAGGAAAAGGTGACACGCGCCATCCCTCTGGCGCAAAACACATTTCCCACTATCTTTGCTGTCATGAGACCAGACGCGCTGCTCTATCCCGCCCCCGAAGGGCTCTATTGCCCGGAAGGCGGCTTCTATGTCGATCCGGTGCGGCCGGTGGAGCGGGCGCTCATCACTCATGGCCATTCCGACCATGCCCGTCCGGGCCATGTGAATGTGCTCGCCACCGCTCAGACGCTTGATATCATGCGCATCCGCTACGGCGACGGTTTTTCAGCCAGCGAACAGCCTGTCGCTTTCGGGGAGGAACTCCTCGTCAACGGCGTGAAGGTGAGTTTCCATCCTGCTGGCCATGTACTTGGCTCGGCGCAGATCGCCATCGAGAAGAACGGCACACGCATCGTCGTATCGGGCGATTACAAGCGCCGCCCCGACCCGACCTGCGAAGCCTATGTGCCGGTGCCCTGCGATGTCTTCATAACCGAGGCGACCTTCGGCCTGCCGGTCTTCCACCATCCCGATCCGATCGACGAGACCGGCAAGCTTCTCGCATCGCTGCGCCAGTTCCCGGAACGCACGCATCTCGTCGGCGCCTACGCGCTCGGCAAGGCGCAGCGCGTCATCCGCCTGCTGCGCGATGCCGGGTACGGCGAGCCGATCTATATTCACGGCGCCATGGAAAGGCTCTGCGATTATTACGTGAGCCAGGGCATCGATCTCGGCGAACTTCTGCCGGCCACTGTCGAAAGCCGCGACAAGTCCATCTTCAAAGGTGCTGTCGTTATTGGTCCTTCCTCTGCTTTCGCCGACCGCTGGGCGCGCCGCTTCAATGACCCGCTGCCGTCCTTCGCCTCCGGCTGGATGATGGTGCGCCAGCGCGCCAAGCAGCTCGGCGTCGAACTGCCGCTCGTCATTTCGGACCATTGCGATTGGCCGGAACTGACCGAGACGATCACTGAACTTGCCCCGCAGGAGGTCTGGGTCACCCACGGCCGTGAGGAGGCTCTGGTGCGCTGGTGCGAGCTGCAGGGCATCAAGGCCAAGCCGCTGCATCTGGTCGGCTATGAGGATGAGGGGGATTGAGGATGGAGTTCGTGGCTGAAACCCCCTCCCCAACCCCTCCCCACAAGGGGGAGGGGCTTCTTCGCCTCAACCTCGGTGCTCCCTTTGAAGCGATCCGGTGGCATCGGCAGTCTAGTCCCTCCCCCTTGTGGGGAGGGGTTGGGGAGGGGACTTTTCCCTTGGTCGGAGGCTCAACATGAAGGCTTTCGCCGATCTCCTCGACCGCCTGGTTCTCACCCCCAGCCGCAACGGCAAGCTGAAGCTTCTGACCGACTATTTCCGCGATACGCCGGACCCTGACCGCGGTTACGGCCTTGCCGCCATCGCCGGCACGCTCGAAGTGCGCGACGTCAAGCCCGCCATGCTGCGCGATCTGGTGCTGGAGCGCATGGACGAGGTGCTCTTCCACTATTCCTATGATTATGTCGGCGACCTCGCCGAAACCATCTCGCTGGTCTGGGACAACGAGCGCGATATCGACCGCTCCGCATTTGCCCAGCCGCGCCTCGGCGAAGTAGTCGTCAGGATGAATTCGCTCGGCCGCACCGAGGTGCGCGGCTTCGTGCGCGACCTGCTCGACCGCCTCGATTCCTCCGGTCGCTTCGCCTTCATCAAACTCACGACCGGAGCGCTGCGCATTGGCGTTTCCGCCCGGCTTGCCAAGCAGGCGCTCGCCGATCTTGGCGACAAGGATGTCACGGAGATCGAGACCCTCTGGCACGGCCTGCAGCCGCCTTATGAATCGCTCTTCAAATGGCTTGAGGGCAGAGAAGGAAAGCCGGTGCTTGCAACGCCCGCCATCTTCCATTCCGTCATGCTTGCCAATCCGGTGGAGGAGGGTGATCTGAGTGCCCTCGACCCTGCCGATTACGCTGCCGAGTGGAAATGGGACGGCATCCGCGTCCAGCTGTCGCGCGCTGGAGAGACACGCAAGATTTACTCCCGTTCCGGCGACGATATCTCCGGTGCCTTCCCGGACATTCTGGAATCGATCAGCTTTTCCGGTGTCATCGATGGCGAGCTTCTGGTCGGCGGCACGGCGCGCTCCAATAGTCCGACCCGCACTTTTTCCGATCTGCAGCAGCGCCTGAACCGGAAGACGGTGACGGCAAAGATGCTGGACGAATACCCAGCCTTCATCCGCGCCTATGACATGCTCTTCGACGGCGAGGAGGATGTGCGCGGCAGGAATTATGTCGAGCGCCGCGACCGTCTCTCCGAAATCATCGAGCACGCGCCCCATGATCGCTTCGATCTTTCACCGCTCGTGCCTTTCTCGACCTGGGAGCAGCTGGACGATCTGCGGGCCGCGCCGCCCGATCCCGTCATCGAAGGCGTAATGATCAAGCGCCGCGACAGCATCTATCAGGCCGGTCGCATGAAGGGGCCGTGGTTCAAGTGGAAGCGCAACCCCTATAATGTCGACGCCGTGCTGATGTATGCCCAGCGCGGCCACGGCAAGCGTTCCAGTTATTATTCGGATTTCACCTTCGGCGTCTGGGCGGAGGACGAGGATGGGGAACAGCTCGTCCCGGTTGGCAAGGCGTATTTCGGCTTCACCGATGCCGAGCTCGAAGTGCTGGACAAGTTCGTGCGCAATAATACGACCGAACGCTTCGGCCCAGTCAGGGCAGTGCGTGCGGACAAGGAGTTCGGCTTCGTGGTGGAAGTCGCCTTCGAGGGGATCAATCGCTCCACCCGCCACAAGTCAGGCGTCGCCATGCGCTTCCCCCGCATCGCGAGATTGCGTCCCGACAAGCCGTCCTACGAGGCCGATCGCCTGCGCACGCTCATTGCCATGATCGACGCCAAAGCGGGCTGATATTATCTGCCTGCGCAAAAATGACGCAGACACCACGTTTTCAACAGCATGTGTATTGGCGGCAGCGCTCTTCCGGTGCAGGTTTTTTGAGCCGGGGAAACGATGGGTGCCGCGTATGAGCTCGCAAGAACGAAATGCCTTTTTCCGTCAACGCCGCGGCCTGCTTGCAGGCATGGCCGGCTCTCTTCTGCTGCCAAACCTTGCGAAAGCCTTCGACGTGCCCGACGTCCCGAGGCTCGCTAAGCATGACTATGCCAGCGTTCGTCGTCACTTCCGCACGAAGCTGCTGCAGAAGGGGCCGGCGCCGGACAAATACGAGCCGCTGGCAGCACCCGCCGATGCCGATCGGATCTTTTACCGCTCCGGTTATGGCGGGGAGCTGGAGCTGACCGCCTGGGTGTCCAAATACAAGCGTGAGCACAAGGCGAAGCCCGGTATTCTTTTTCTTCATGGCGGCAATGCCATGGGTATCGGCCATTGGCAGCTCGTGAAACCTTACATCGATGCCGATTATGTCGTGATGATGCCGTCCTTGCGCGGCGAAAACGGCCAGATGGGAAATTTCTCAGGCTTCTATGACGAGGTAGACGACGTGCTAGCCGCGACCGAGCGCCTGCGCCACCTGCCGGGCGTCGATCCCGAGCGCCTCTTCATCGCAGGTCACAGCATCGGCGGCACGCTGACCATGCTGACAGCGATGAGTACCCGCCAGTTCCGGGCTGCGGTGCCAATCTCGGGCAACGCAGATGCCTTCCGCTTCTTCAACCGCTACCCTGAGGACATCCGCTTCGACGATTCCAACGCACATGAATTCGAGGTGCGCACGGCGCTTTGCTACGCGCACAGCTTCAAATGCCCGGTGCGGGTGCTGCACGGCACCGAAGAGTCTCACTTCAACGATCGCGCCGATCTGCTGGTCGCTCGCGCTCGCGCGGCGGGCACGCATATCGAAGCCAATACTGTCGTCGGCAACCATACCTCGGCACTGCCGGCCGAGATCGCTCAGAGCATCCAGTTCTTCCACGGTGTGGCGGCGTGATGACTGTCGGGTGCGGGTCCGGCAAGGCCCCGCATCATCATGCTTTTTCAGCCGGCTTTTAGCGTCGGCCACCAGCCTCGCGCCAGCCGCGAATGCCATCCTGCGAGCAGATTATGCTGTCTCTGTTATCGCTGATGAGGGTGGTTTGATGAATTTTCTGCGCCGGGCTTTTCCCTTTGCCGGGCTCGCGGCTGCCGCAATGACGCTCAGCGGCTGCAACATTCTCGTTCCCGATGTCGCAGCCGATTCGCCTGCGCGCTTCGTCCAGGAAATCTCGCCGGTCTTTTACGAGCCGCCCGGCGTCGACCCGCGCCGCGTCAAGCCGATCCCTGATCAGCCGGTGCCGCAGACGCGCGAACTCTACAAGACGCAGTTCCATCAGACTTACGGCCTGCCGGTCAGCAACCCGCTGAACCTGGATATGGGCATGTACGGCCAGGTCAGGGACGGCGATTTCACGCTGCCGGCCATTCCCGCCACTCGCATCCATCCGGAATATCTGCGCCAGGAGGTCGATTACCAGACCAACGAGCGACCGGGCACGATCGTTGTCGATACCAAGGACCGCTTCCTCTATTTCGTCGAAGGCAACGGCAAGGCGATGCGCTACGGCGTCGGCCTCGGCCGGGAGGGCTTCGCGTGGAAAGGCCGTGGCGTCATCCAATGGAAGCAGAAGTGGCCGCGCTGGACGCCGCCGGTCGAAATGGTCTCCCGCCAGCCGGAAGTTCGCCCTTTCTCGGCGGAAAATGGCGGCATGAATCCGGGCCTTGCAAATCCCCTCGGCGCCCGCGCCATGTATATTTTCAAGGACGGCCAGGACACGCTCTATCGCATCCACGGCACGCCCGACTGGCAGTCGATCGGCAAGGCGGTTTCCTCCGGCTGCGTGCGCATGCTCAATCAGGATGTAATCGACCTCTATGACCGCGTGCCAGCCAAGTCCGAGATCGTGGTGATGTAGGGCTGCAACAGAGCGGGCGAGATCGTCTGTCCGAAGCCGCACACGTCTGCGTGATGCTATGGTTTATTCAGCATAAGCCGATAGATCTTTCTTTGTCGATTTCGGCATTGGACGAATCAGGGGTGAGCTGCGTTTATGGCAAGCCCCGCATCACGAAGGAAATCAGTCCCGCGTCATGAGCCTCGATAAACCCCTCTCCCGTCGTAGCTTCCTTTCCTTTTCGGCTTTGACAGCGGCTTCCGCGCTGGCAGGCTGTGCCTCCACTTCGAACACGGTCGAAAATGGTGGCATGTCGATCAGCTACCGTTCGCCCTTCCGCGCGTTCCAGACGACGAGCGTACCCAGCGAAGCAGAACTTGCCGTCATGTACGGCCCAATCGAAGACGGCGGTTTCCTCATCCCCGCCGTTCCCTACCAGCAGATCGACCCGCGCTACTATCGCCAACAGGTCGTGGATCCGACCGGCCAACCGCCCGGTACCATCGTCGTCGATACGCCCTCGCGATTCCTTTATCTCGTCCAGCCCGGCGGCATGGCGATGCGCTACGGCGTCGGCATCGGCCGCGAAGGTTTTGCGTGGTCGGGCAATGGCGTCATCCAGTGGAAGCAGAAATGGCCACGCTGGAAGCCGCCGAATGAGATGGTTGCCCGCCAGCCGGAGCTTGCGAAATACTCGATCGAGCGTGGCGGCATGGAGCCAGGGCTCTTGAATCCGCTCGGTGCGCGCGCGCTCTACATCTTCTCCGACGGTGAAGATACGCTCTACCGCCTGCACGGCAATCCCGAATGGCGCTCCATCGGCAAGGCCGTCTCATCGGGCTGCGTGCGCCTGCTTAACCAAGACATCATCGACCTCTACGATCGCGTCCCCAACAAAACCCCGATCGTTGTTTGGCAGTGAGGAGTGATGCCGCGGAGCGGCAACAATCGATCCAGTGAATCGATTGTAACGACGAACGCCCTGAGCCCAAGCGAAGGGCTGGAAGGGTGCCCGACCAAAAACAAAAAAGCCGCTCGTCAAACGGGCGGCTTTTTGTTTGGCTTCGAAATCAAATTATGCCGCCTCGGCGCAAATCCCAGCCTTGCACCCCGAAGCAAGCAGCGCCTTGTCCGCCACGTCGACAAACAACTGCCGAAACCACGACGCCCGCTCATCCGCCCTGTCAACCCGCCGATACAGCATTGACACGGGATCGGCCGGCAGTTCGATCGGCGGCATCGAGACCTCGAGATTGTGAAGCTGCGCCATGCAGCGTCCGAGCGATTCCGGCACGATGGCGATCGACGGCATGGCTCTCAGCGCCGGCGGCACGGCCGAATAACGGGGAACGGTCGCCACCACATTGCGGCTCAAGCCTACCTTGTCGAGCGCGGCATCGACTGCCGTCGTTGCACTGCCGACGAAGGAGATGGCGATATGCGGTGCGGCGACGAAATCCTCGACGCTGATCGGCGGCTTCAGCTTCAATTGCTGCGGATCGTAAATGGCGATCGAGCACTGCTCGAACAGCGGCTTGCGGATATGCCAGGAGGCGGGTTCGCCATGCACGGAAATGCTGAATTCGTAGGCGCCGTCATCAAGCATCTGCGCCGCATCGCGTTTGTCGGCTGCCACGCCAACGAGCCGCGCGCCCGGCGCAAGCTGACGCAGCCGCGCAACCAGCGGGCCGAAGAAGGCGGTTTCCAGATTGTCGCACATGCCGACGCGGAATTCACCCTGCCAGGTCGATGGGTCGAAACCCTTGGGCGGGCGGATCGCCCGTTCGATGCCGGAAAGAGCATCCTCGATCGCCGGTGCGATGGCCAGCGCCCGCGCTGTCGGCTGCAGGCCGCGGCCGACGCGTATGAACAACTCGTCGTCCAGCGCCTCGCGCAATCGCTTGAGCGCGGCGGAAAGTCCGGGCTGGCCGAGCAACAGCCTTTCGGCTGCACGGCTGACATTGCGCTCCTGCATCAGCACTGAAAAGGCAAGCAGAAGGTTCAGATCGATTTTGCGAAGGACAGCGTCATTCATCATTATGAGTAATACCTGACATGGCTACTATCAATTTGCAATAGAGTTTGAAGCTGTACATTTTCTCGTTCCCTGCCGCCCGCCAGCCTCCCGGTGAAGGCGTCAGCAAAGAAGGAACCGAGATTGATGACCAATTCCCCATCTCCACGCGGAGCCGGCCTGGCGTTGCTGCTGCTCTGCGCTGCGAACTTCCTTGACGCCATGGATGTGTCCACCATCGGGGTCGCCCTGCCTGCCATCCAGACCGAACTTGGTATGCCGGCAACCTCGCTTCAATGGGCCGTCAGCGCCTATGTGCTGGGTTACGGTGGATTCCTGCTGCTTGGCGGCCGCGTCGCCGACCTCTTCGGCCACCGCCGCGTCTTTCTCTGGTCGCTTGGCATCTTCGCGGCCGCCAGCATTGCCGGCGGCTTCGTGGATAGCGGGCCGACGCTGATCGCTGCCCGCCTGGTGAAGGGAATTGCTGCCGCCTTCACCGCGCCGGCGGCACTCGCCCTGCTGCTCTCCGTCTTCGGCGAGGGCGAAAAGCGGGCCAAGGCGCTCGGCGTCTTCGCCTCGACGGGTGCCACCGGCTTTGTGCTCGGTATGGTGCTCGGCGGTGCCGCCACCCTCGTGAGCTGGCGGGCAACGCTCGTCATGGGCGCTCCGGTCGCGATCCTCACGCTGGCGATCGCTCCCTTTGTCCTGCCTCCGGATGCTCGGCGCGGCGAGGGACGCAAGCATTTCGACTGGGCGGGTGCCTTGACGATCACCCCCGGCCTGCTGCTCTTCGTCTTCGGCATTACCAACGCTGCCGCAGCCGGCTGGAATGACTTCTTCACCTGGGGTTCGCTCGTCGCCTCCGCAGTGCTGATCGCGCTCTTCCTGATCGTGGAATCGCGCCATGCCGATCCCATGGTGCCGCTGCATATCTTCCGCCGGGCAAAGCTCAGCCATGCCAATGCCATCGCCGCTTTGTTCCAGGGCGCCTATGTCGGCTTCCAGTTCATCGCGACGCTCTACTATCAGGATGTGATCGGCTGGTCGGCCTTTGCCACCGGCTTCTGTTTCGCTTTCGGCGGTGTCTGCGTGATGTTCCTTGCGCCGCGTTTTGCAACTGTGGCGCAGAACCGCGGCACGACAGGCCTGATGGCGGTTGGTTTCGGGCTGCAGGCGACGAGTTATATCCTCTGGGTTGCTCTGGTCGGCCACATCGATCCGATCATCCTGGTTGCCCTCAACCAGATCCCGCTCGGCGTCGGCTATGCCATGACTTATCCGGCAATCCAGGTTGCAGCACTGTCTGATGTCGAGGAAGACAAGTCCGGCCTTGCCTCCGGCCTGCTCTTCGCTTCCTTCCAGATCGGCGGCGGCATCGTGCTTGCGGCCGCTTCCGCCATCTTCGCCGCGGCCCCGCACTTCGGCTGGGATCCCTATGTCGGCGGCATCGTCTTCGTGGCGCTGCTGGCGATCCTGATCACCCTGCTTGCCGCTGTCGGCCCGAAGACCGCAACGCTTCGCCCGCAGGCCTATCAGGCAGCAGAATAATGCAAATTGCCCGCGCCGGGTGGCGCGGGCATCCTCTTTCAGGCCGTGCTCAGTCGCGGCCTATGTGCTTGCGTTGAGATTTCCGCGCAGCCGGGTCAGCATGTCGCGCATGACCGCCATTTCCTCCAGCGTGCAGCCGATCGCCTCGCCGATCGACGACATGATCGTATTGACCTCGCCCCTCATCGCCTGACCTTTCGGCGTCAGCGACACGATGACCTGCCGCTCGTCGCGGGAATCGCGGGTGCGCTTGATGAGACCGTTCTGCTCCAGCCGTTTGAGGAGAGGGGAGAGCGTGCCGGAATCGAGGTCGAGCTGCTCGCCGATCGTCTTGACCGGCAGTTCGGCCTTTTCCCATAGAACCAGCATGACGAGATATTGCGGATAGGTGAGGCCCACCTTGTCGAGTATGGGCTTGTAGGCGCGGGTGAAGGCATGCGCCGTCGCATAGACCGCGAAACAGAGCTGCTTCTCCAGCCGCTTTTCCTCTTCCGGTATTTCCATCACTTTCGCCGTTCTTGCTTTCATCGCTGCCATCCCTAGACGTCTTCATTGTCCTCTTTTCAAATTCCGAATGCAATTTGCAAAATTCACTTGCGTGCAATTTAATTGGACGTTATTAAAAACTCAACCCGAACGAACAGGGCCAACCAAAGGAGATTATCATGCCTATTCTCTACACGACCAAAGCTTCCGCCACCGGTGGCCGCGCAGGCCGCGCCGTTTCCGAAAACGGCGTTCTCGACGTCACGCTGACCGTACCGAAGGAACTCGGCGGCGACGGCGCAACCGGCACCAATCCCGAACAGCTCTTTGCGGCCGGTTATTCCGCCTGCTTCCTCGGTGCCTTGAAATTTGTGGCCGGCAAGGAAAAGGTCAAGATTCCCGAGGAAACCACCGTCTCCGCAACCGTCGGCATCGGCCCGCGTGAAGATGGCGGCGGCTTCGGCATCGAAGTGGCCCTGACCGTCAACATCCCGGGTGTCGACCGCGAAACCGCCGAAAAGCTTGCGGCGGCCGCCCATATTGTCTGCCCTTACAGCCACGCGATGCGCACTTCGACCGAAGTTCCGGTCACGGTCGCCTGATTATTCTGTAATATCGATTGAGAAGGGCCGGGGCAGCGCTCCGGCCTTTTCGTTTGAATTCAATACGCCGCCTGCTGTTCCTTTGTTTCGGAATTCAGCCGTTGACTTCGCGCATGCCCATTTCGCCGTAGCGATCTCCGACCGCGCGGGGCAGGGCACTGGCGATTTCCTCGAGATCCTGCGCCGTCAGATCAAGGGCGGCCGCACCGAGATTCTCGTCCAGCCGGCTGCGGCGGCGGGTGCCGGGGATCGGAACGATGTTCTCGTCCTGCGCCATCACCCAGGCAAGCGCCAGCTGCGCCGGTGTTACGCCCTTGCGATGCGCAATCTCTTCGACCACAGCGACCAGTTCGAGGTTACGCTCAAAATTGTCACCCATGAACCGGGGCGAGGTCCGCCTGTAATCGTCAGGCGCAAGATCGTCGATGGATCGGATGGCGCCCGACAGGAAGCCGCGCCCGAGCGGCGAATAGGCGACGAGCCCGATCCCGAGTTCACGCAATGTCTGCAGCACGCCACCTTCAGGGTCGCGGGACCACAGCGAATATTCGCTTTGGACAGCCGTGACGGGATGCACGGCATGCGCTCGGCGGATCGTTTCAGGGCTGGCTTCCGACAGGCCGATATACCTGACCTTGCCTGCTTCGACGAGCTCCTTCATCGCGCCGACCGTTTCCTCGATCGGTGTGTGGGGGTCGACGCGATGGAGATAATAGAGGTCGATGTGGCCGACGCCGAGGCGCCGCAAGGATCCTTCGCAGGAAGCTTTGGCATAGTCGGGCCGCCCGTTGACCGTCTGGGTGCCAGGTATTGCTTCCAATCCGCGTACGATGCCGAATTTGGTTGCCAGCACCACCTGCTCTCGCCGGCCTCTGATCGCTTCACCCACTAGCTCTTCGTTGGTATGCGGGCCGTAGACATCGGCCGTATCGAGCAGGGTTACGCCGCGATCGAGCGCATGATGGATTGTCGCAATCGCCTCGCCCCTGTCCGCTTTCGTCGCGCCATAGGCCCAGCTCATGCCCATGCAGCCGAGGCCGATCGATCCGACCTCAAGTCCGTGCCCGAGCCGGCGTGTCTGCAATGTTTCGTTTCTCATCTCTCGTCCTTTCTTCCGCCTCCGCATAGGAGGCGATTTTGCCGTCGAGGACGCGAAGGCAGGCTTCGAGATCGGCCACATGGGCCCGGACACGCTCGCGATGCTCCTCGAGCATCTGGCGACGCTCGCTGAAAGTGGCTTTCCCGCTGTCGGCAAGCTTTGCATAAAGCAGCATGTCGCGGATCGGCATGCCGGTCGTCTTCAGACGGCCGAGAAATTCGATCCAGGAAAGGATGGAAGCGTCGTAGTCGCGTTGTCCGGATCGGTCGCGGTCGGCATAGGGTAGCAGGCCGATACGCTCGTAATAACGCAGCGTATGAGCCGACAAACCGCACCGTTTCGCGAGGTCACTGATCTTCATGAGACACCTGTTCTCGTCACGACGCCAACGAAGCTACGGCTTCGAGCGCACTCTAAGTCAAGAGGCTTTTGTTGCTTATTTTGCGGTCGTCAGATTCCGGTTTGCAGGATCAAGCCAGGTACTGCAGGTCCCGCCTCAGCTCATCCGCATTGCCGTTCGGCAGCTTCGTTTCCAGAGCAGCATGTGTGCTTTCCCATATCGGCAAGGCCTTCTGCAGTGCCGCTCGCCCGTCATCCGTCAGGCGGAGCAGGCGGCCGCGCCGGTCTCTCGGGTTGGCCACGATATCGACGAAACCCTTGCGCTGCAGCGGCTTCAGCGCCGCCGTCAGCGTGGTCTGGTCCATGGCGAGCAGGTTCGCCACCGGCCCCATGGGCGGTGGCTCCGGCCGGTTCAGGGACATCAGCAGGGAGAATTGGCCGTTGGTAAGGCCGACAGGCCGCAGCGCATCGTCGAACAGCCTTGCGAGCGCACGGGCGGCACGCTGCACATGCAGGCACAGACACGTATCCCGCACCAGAAGCGTCGTAGAGAAAGGAATCGTCACGTTTGACATAGCCTATTTCTATTGATATCAATGTATTTAGTCAAGACGAGGAGACTGTCCGTCGGAAAAGTCCGGCCGCGCCGGAGGAGGGCGCAGACCATGTTGAACAAGGTGATTCAAAATCCCGTCGTTTCCCGCGAGGAGTGGCTCGAAGCCCGCCGCGCCTTTCTCCTGAAGGAGAAGGAGGCAACCCATCTCAGGGACAAGCTGAATGCCGAGCGCATGGCTTTGCCCTGGGTGAAGGTGGACAAGGACTATACGTTCGACACCCCCGACGGCCCGAAATCGCTCGCGGATCTTTTTGACGGCCGCAGCCAGCTGATGGTCTATCACTTCATGTTCGGCCCCGAATGGGAAGCCGGCTGCCCTGGCTGCTCGTTCCTGGCCGATCACCTCGACGGCACACTGCCTCACCTCAACCACCACGACGTCACTCTCGTTGCCGTCGCCCGCGCGCCGCTCGCCAAGATCGAGGCCTACAAGCAGCGCATGGGATGGAAGTTCCCCTGGGTTTCGTCCTTCGGCAGCGACTTCAACTTCCATTATCACGTATCTTTCACGCCTGAAGACCTTGCCAAGGACAAGGTCTTTTATAATTTCTCTCCGATAGCGCCCCCTGATGCCAATGACGAACTGCCGGGACTTTCCGCCTTCTACAAAAATGATAAGGGCGAAGTGTTTCATACCTATTCGAGCTATGCCCGAGGTGCGGAAGAATTGCTCGGTACGTTGATGATCCTGGATCACGCCCCCAAGGGTCGCAACGAAGATTCGACCATGGATTTCGTGAAGCGCCACGACGAATATGAGGAAGCCCCCAAGGCCTCATCCAGCTGCCACTAATTCGATTCAACCTAAAGTACGCAGCGGTCTTGCATCCGGAATTGCGTGAAAGCAGTGAGACAGAGCAGTTTCGGGACTCGAAGTAACACGGAAATGCTCTAGCCAGCCATCATCCGCAGGAGAAGGACGATGAAGACTGCAGAAGTGCTGAAGGAGCATAGTTTTCTGGAGAGAATGGTCGGCCAATGGACCGTCAACGCTCCAGACATGACCGGTCAGAAGCCTTGGGAAGAGACCGTTCGTTCCCTGCAGGGTATCTGGTTCGTCGCTGAAGGCAGCGGCGAAATGACTGACGGCAAGCAGGCGACGACGATCCTGACCCTCGGCTACGACCCGAGCAAAGGCAAGTACGTCGGCAGCTGGATCGGCTCCATGATGGATTACATGTGGACCTATGAGGGCGAGGTCGAGCCGTCAGGCAACGTGCTGTCGCTGTATACGAGGGGGCCGGCCTTCGACTGCAGCGGCCTTGCTGACTATCGCGAGCAGATCACCTTCCTCGACCACGACGTCAGAACCTTCACATCGAGCACCAGGGAGCCTGATGGCACCTGGAAGCAGTTCATGGAAGCCAGATATACCCGCAAGGGCTGAAATTGCATGAAAGCCAGGAGACAGAACTCAAGCGTGGACCGAGGAGAACACGATGTCCAATACGCATGGCAAGTTCATATGGTGCGAACTGATGACGCCGGATCCGGATGCGGCGGCGAAATTCTATGGCTCGGTGGTTGGCTGGACGTCCAGTAAAATGCCGGCCGAAGACCAGCCGGAATACGTGATCTTCGAAGCGAACGGCGTCAGAGTGGCCGGCATGATGCCTTTTCCCGCAGAGTTGGAAGGGCAGGGCATTCCGCCGAATTGGACCGGCTATGTCGCCGTCGACAATGTCGATCAGTCGGCACGCGACTTCGCGGCAAACGGCGGTACCGTCCGCCGCCAGCCGGCGGATATTCCAGGCATAGGACGCTTTGCCGTGGTAGCCGATCCTGACGGAGCTGTGCTCTGCATCATGACGCCGCTGCCGATGGAAAATCCGCCGCCGGAACTGCCCTTCGACACGCCCGGCCATGTCGGCTGGCGCGAGCTCTACGCCAATGACGGGGCGAAGGCGTTCGACTTCTATTCCAAGCTCTTCGGCTGGACGAAGGATCAGGACTTCGACATGGGGCCGATGGGCGTCTACCACATCTTCGCCGAACATGGAAAACAGACCGGCGGCATGATGACCCGCCCGCCCGAAGTCAAGATGGCCTTCTGGTCCCACTATTTCACCGTGCCGGCGCTCGATGCCGCGATCGAGCGCACCAATGCCGGCGGCGGCAAGGTCGTCAACGGCCCCATGGAAGTCCCCGGCGGCTGGGTCTGCCAGGCAGTGGACCCGCAAGGCGCCTATTTCTGCCTTTCGGCGGGCAAGCGATAAGTCGCAAAATAGGGCGCATGCATCTCGCGCTTCTTCGTTCCTGAAAACGGCAGGAACGAAGACTTGGAACATGTGCCGTGTGGCCCCCTCATCTGCCTGCCGGCATCTTCTCCCCGCTGGGGAGAAGGGATATGCTGCACTGCCTCTCCATCACAAATGGCGGCGGCAAGAATAGGCTATTGCCGCAACTCCCCTCTACCCATTGGGGAGAAGGTGCCCGAAGGGCGGATGAGAGGGCACACGACGCGGCTGGCGACGAATTGTAGCCTTCAAACCCTGTTACCCAGCCCCGCCAACGCTCGCAAAGAAGCCTTCCGGGCTCTCCACCTCCACCAGCTTCTTCCGCTCGATCAGCCAGAAGCGATTGCCGACCGCGCGCACGAAGCTGCGGTCGTGGGAGACGAGCAGGCAGCTTGCCTCATGGGCCAGCAACTCGCTTTCCAGTGCTTCCTGCCCCTCGATGTCGAGATGGTTGGTGGGCTCATCGAGCAGGTAGAAGTTCGGCTGCGTCAGCCTGAGCACCAGCATGCCGAGCCGTGCCTTCTGCCCGCCCGAGAGCAGTTTGACCGGCTTGCTCTGCATCTCGATCGTCATGCCGGCACCGGCAAGCAGTGAGCGCGCCCGCTGGTCGCCGACATCGAAGCGGCGGATGATCGTTTGCAGCGGCGTGTCGGCATCGCTGAGATCGGCAAGCAACTGGTCGCCATAGCCGAGCACCAGCGAGGGTGTCGCCTTGATGCCGGCCTTTGCCGTTTCAGGCTCGGCGATCGCCGCGCGCAGCATGGAGACGAGCCGCGACTTGCCGGCGCCATTGAGGCCGAGCAGCACGATGCGGTCGCCCTGGCAGATGAACTGCTTTCCCGTTCGGAAGAGCAGCATGCCGTCAGGCGTGGTGACTTCTGCATCCTCAAGCGTGACCAACACCTTGGCATGCGTGCCGCGATTGGCGAGACGGATCGCGCCTGCTGAACGCTCCAGATGCGGGGGCTTTGCCGTTTCCTCCAGCTTTTCGGCGCGCTGTTTCAACTGCTTTGTCTTGACCACCAGCAGGTCGCTGCCGGAATTGATGCCGATATTGTTGAGCTTGGCCGCTTGCTTCCGCAACTGCTCGACCGTCTTCATGTCCTTCTCGTAGCGCCGCGCATCGGAGGCGTCCGCCTCGTCGAGTGCCGCTCTCGCCCGGCTATAGGGCAGGGAGAAGACCGGCGATTGCTCCGGCCGCAGGAAGAGCGTCCGGTTGGTCGTCGCATCGAGGAAGGCGCGGTCGTGGCTGGAGATGATCACGGGCGTATCGCGGGGCAATGCGTTCAGCCAGTTTTCCACCTGCGCGATCTTTTCGAGGTCGAGATGGTTGGTCGGCTCGTCGAGCAGCAGCACATCAGGTTCGTTCACCCATGTGCGGGCAATCAGTGCCAGCCGCTGCCAGCCGCCGCTGAGCTGTCGGAGCGGCCGCTCGCGCAATTCCTCGGGCACTTCGAGCGATTCCAGCACGACATCCGCACGCCAGCTTTCGCCGTCAGCCTGGTCAGGAGGAAGGGCGAGAAGCACGGCGTCACGGAAGCTGGCGTCGAGAAGTGCCGGTGACATATTCTGCTCCACATGGCCGATGGTGAGCCCGCGCGCCCGCGTAATCTCGCCTTCGGTCGGTTCCAGCTTGCCCGTCATGAGGTGGAGCAGGGTGGATTTGCCGCGCCCGTTCGCCGCCACGAGGCCGATCCGGTCGCCGGCATTGACGACGAGATTGAGTTTCGAAAACAGCGGGGCGGACAGAACGATGCCGAGATTGCGGATATTGATGAGGGTCATGATCGGATCCTGGTCTTGCCAAGCGATCGCGCCTATCCGGGGCTTGCAGCCATCGACGGAAAGCGCGTTATGCTTGGCGGATTATGAAATGCTGCAGCTTGAACGGCGGGCATTCAGGTGCAGCAGTGCCACTGGGGGCAGACCAGGAAGAGATTTACGAGAAACGGTCTCTGGTCAGCCCTGCAAACGCATCTGCAGGGCGTTGACTGGGCCACGCTGGCGATGATGCCGGAAATACATATTCACGCGCAGCCCTCCTTTCTTTCTCGATTGCACGAGGGAAATATCATTGCTCGCGTCTGGAAACAAGGGATTACGATGGCAGTAAACACGCTCAGATGGTATAAAGGACCTTCATCATCCGGGACCGGGAACGCGGGATGATTTCCGTTTCAAGGGCAGGCAGCACAGAGGATTTCGTCATCGCCGCCGGCTTCTGCGAGGCGCTCGGTGCCCTGGATGTGGAGATGGGACGTGATCATGGCGTTCCTGCCGAGATTGTCATGACGCTTTTTCACGGCGAGAATCATGAAAGCCTCGCCCGGAAATACGGCTCCAATGAAGCGGCGATGTTCCTCGCCAGATGGGAGGGAGCACCGGCAGGCTGTATCGCGCTCGCACCCTTCGAGACCGATGCCATGGAGATCCATAAATTCTACGTGGATCCCGCCTTTCGCGGCCGGGGCATCGGCAATCTGCTGATGCAAAGGGTGTTCGATGAGGCAAAGAAGAGCAGACGCACCACTATGCTCGTCAATACCGCTGCCTATCTGAAGAATGCGGTCTCCCTCTACGAAGCCTTTGGCTTCGTCCATTGCCCGCCTTTTCATGAGGTTCCAGCTGAGATCAGCCATACCGAAGTCTTCATGTCCCGGCCGCTTTGATCTCGCCTGGATTCTGGCCTGACGCGTTACGCCTGCCAGTTTGCCACTGCGGTTGCGCACCAGTGTGTGATCGTATAAGCGGCGGTCGATAGATTGAGACAATTCCTGATCGAGGGCGAGTATCATGGCCGGCGGTGACGACGAATATGTTTACGACGAGGCGACAGGCGAATGGCGCCCTGCCTCCGAGATGACGGCAGCCGCACAGGCTGCGTCCGAGGTTCGCGACGCCTCCGGAAATGTGCTGAAGGACGGTGACTCCGTCACGCTCATCAAGGATCTGAAGGTGAAGGGCGCCAACCAGACACTGAAGCAGGGCACGGTCATCCGCTCGATCCGTCTGACGGACAATCCGGAAGAGATCGACTGCCGTCACGATACGATCAAGGGCCTCGTGCTACGCACGGAATTTGTCCGCAAGCGCTGATCAAGGCAAGTTGCGCAAAGCGCAGCGATTTTGCGCAACATGCGTCAAACAGGAATTTAAAGCGTGGCAAGCGAATCTGAAAGATTGCCCCACGCTTTAGTCTTAGCGCTTTAGGCTGCCGAGGATGCCACGCACCAGCGCCCGCCCAACCTGGGTCGCCACCGTGCGCGCAACGCTCTTCATCGCCGCTTCCATGACGGTTTCACGCTGGTAGCCGGCGCGGCCGCGAGACTGGCCGCGGGCGGGCTGGTCGTCGTCGGCGCCGCCAAAGCCCGGCAGCGTCCAGCCGGACGTCGTGCCGCCCTCCTGTGGCGCCGGGGCCTCTTCCTGCGCCCGCTTGGCGGCTTCGGAATCAGCCGCCTTCTTGGCACGTGCGGCGAGCATTTCAAAAGCGGATTCGCGGTCGATATCCTCGTCATAGACGCCGAGAACGGGGCTATGGTCCATCACTTGCTGGCGCTCGGCATCGCTCACCGGTCCGACGCGGCCGGATGGCGGGCGGACCAGCGTGCGTTCGACGATCGAAGGCGCACCCTTGGCTTCGAGCGTCGAGACCAACGCTTCCCCGGTGCCGAGAGTGGTGATGACCGTGGCGCAATCGAAAGCCGGGTTGGGGCGGAACGTATCGGCGGCCGTCTTCACCGCCTTCTGCTCGCGCGGCGAATAGGCGCGAAGCGCATGCTGCAGGCGGTTGCCGAGCTGGGCGAGTACCGTTTCCGGCACGTCGAGCGGGTTCTGCGTCACGAAATAGACTCCGACGCCCTTGGAGCGGATGAGGCGCACCACCTGCTCAACACGCTCGACCAGCACCTTCGGCGCATCGTTGAAGAGCAGATGCGCTTCGTCGAAGAAGAACACCAGCTTCGGCTTGTCGGGGTCGCCGACCTCAGGCAGTTCCTCGAAGAGCTCGGAGAGCAGCCACAGCAGGAAGGTGGCGTAAAGGCGCGGGTTCATCATCAGCTTGTCGGCGGCAAGCACGGAGATCTGCCCGTAGCCATTGTTCGACGTGCGCATAATGTCGGTGATCTTAAGGGCCGGTTCGCCGAAGAAATGTTCCGCCCCCTGCTGTTCCAGCACCAGCAGCGCACGCTGGATGGAACCGACCGAGGCTTTGGAAATCAGCCCGAACTGGCTGGAAAGCTCTGACGCATTCTCGCCCATATAGTTGAGCAGCGCCGTGAAGTCCTTGAGGTCGAGCAGCGGCAGGCCGGCCTTGTCGGCGATCTTGAAGGCGATATTGATGACGCCTTCCTGCGGCTCGGAAGCATCCATCAGGCGGGCCAGCAGCAGCGGCCCCATCTCGGCAACTGTCGTACGCACCCGGTGACCCTTCTCGCCGAAGAGGTCCCAGAAAATGACTGGAAACTGGTCGAATTCGTAGTCGGTAAAGCCGATCTGCTCGGCCCGTTTGGTGAGGAAATCCTTCGGCTCGCCCTTGGCGGCGATGCCCGAAAGGTCGCCCTTGATATCGGCAGCGAAAACCGGCACGCCGGCTCTTGCAAAACCCTCCGCCAGCACCTGCAGGGTCACCGTCTTTCCGGTACCGGTTGCGCCGGTCACCAGGCCGTGCCGGTTGCCGAATTTGAGGTCGAGATATTCGCCCTTGTTGATGCTGTCGTCGGGATTGCGGCTTGCGCCGATGAAAATCTTGCCGTCCTCGAGCATGTAGAATGTCTCCCTCGGTCGATGCCGCCGCTCAATTCCAGAATATGCGGGATGCTCTTTCCGCACAGTCATGCAAATATCGTTTCTCTGTTATAAGCAGGCGACGGGAGACGGACAACTGTCTGTGTCAAAAGGAAAAGCAGGAGCGGGCACTCTCCAACGGAGCCGCTTGAGTTGCCGCCTTGATTCGATTACGTTGACGTTAACGTCAAATAGGAGGCAGACGATGAATGAGATTGTGACTGAAATCGCCAATCGTGTGGGCATTGCGCCTGATCTGGCCGAAAAAGCGCTCGGCATGATGCTCGGCTTCCTGCAGCGCGAAGCGGCCGACGGCCCGGTTGCCGAGATGATCGAGAAGTTCCCCGGCGCCACCGAACTCGTCGCCCAGTTCAATGGCGAAGGTTCCAGCGGTGGCGGTGGCCTGCTCGGCGGCCTGATGAGCGCGCTCGGTGGTGGCGGCATCATGGGCCTCGGCCAGCAGCTGATGAGCGAAGGCCTCGGCATGAGCGAAATCACCTCGCTCGCCAAGGAAACCATAGCCATCGCTAAGCAACATGCCGGCGAAGAGGTGGTCGATCAGGTCGTCGCCTCCGTACCCGGCCTCAGCCAGTTCGTCTGAGGCGACTCATCATTTCCTGGGGCCCCCGGCATCGTCCGGGGGCTTTGTTTTTAAAGCCTTTCCCTCTTTTCTCTGTATGTTTTTCATGGCCGACACATTCCCGATCAAAGCTTTGCTGCCCAAGTCGGGCGGCCACCAATTCGTGCTCTATGGCGATTCCTGCTCGGGCGTTGCCGGCGCTCTGCACGAGCGTACTTTTGCATCCGTTAATGCTGTCTTGCGCAGGCTTGAACCCCAGCCGCAGTTCATTCTCTTTCCGGGCGATGAGATCATCGGCCTGACGACGGATGAAGCATCGCTGCGCGCCCAGTGGCGGCATTGGTTCGATGTCGAGATGGCCTGGCTCGACCGGGCGAGCATTCCGATGTGGCACACGACCGGCAATCATACGACCTATGACGAGATGAGCGAGGCCGTCTTCCGCGACGTGCTCGGCCTTCCGGCAAACGGGCCGGCGGGGCAGGAGGGGCTCGCCTATTGGGTTCGCCGCGGCGATCTGCTTATGGTCTTCGTACATACACTCTGGAGCGGTCTTGGCGGGGAAGGTCACGTCGAAACGGAGTGGCTGGAGGCGACGCTGAACGACCATGCTGATGCTCGCTATAAGCTTGTGCTTGGCCATCATCCGGTCTTTCCGGTCAATGGCTACGCCGGCACCTATCAGCGCGAGATCGGCCATGAATATGCCAAGCGCTTCTGGGATATTCTCGTGGAGGCTGGTGTTCTTGCCTATTGTTGCAGCCATATCCTGGCTTTCGATGTGCAGGTCCATCGCGGCGTGCTGCAGATATGCACGGCAGGGGCCGGAACCGCCCACAGAATGCCCGAGGGCGTCGAATATCTCCATTGCATCCAGGCAGCCCTCGATGAAGAGGGCCTTTGCTATCAGGTTCTCGATACCGAAGGCATTGTGCGGGAAAGCCTGCAATGGCCGCCTGTCCTTGCGCGCGAGGATAGATGGCTTAGCCTTCCCCATGGCGTGGGCGACGCTCTCTGGACTGGGCCGATGGGTGCCGACCGGATCATCGAACTGCGCCTGAGCGGCCGGATGGCATCGGACGCCCGGACCCCTCCGCAGACGATCTTCTCGGCTTTCGGCGATGAAGGCTTGGCGCCCCTATGGCTTGGCCTGCGCGGCAGGCGGCAGCAATTGACGCTCATCCTCGGTCGCGATCCCGGTCGCAGCCCCTATTATTTCTTCGGTCCGGACCTGCCGCCGGGCGAGGATTTCGATCTCCACATCCTCCTGCATGGCGGCATGGGACCGGGCGGCGTACTCTGGCGATGCGACGGCAGCGCGGCCTGGTCCTCCTTGGAGGCGATCGCCTCGGCAGGGCTTGAACGCCTCGTCTGGCCGTCTTGCTGGAGTGTCGGCCATGGTCAGAAAGGTAAGCGCGACCGCCCGTTCATGGGCGAGAGCCTGAGGCTGAGTATTGCAGGTTGAGAGGCGCAGGGCGGTTTTTGTCTCGATGAACACGAATGATCGATCATCGTCGGTGATGAGAGCACCTTATTCGCCAATGGTCGGTTGTTTTTTGAGATCAAAGCAAACCATCCGGCGGCGTCAGTCGCCGGATGGAAATCCGCACCGACTCTTCCTAGATAAGTGCATGCCGGATTTTTTCACCGACGGCCGGATCGGCTGGAACGATGGATGCCCAGATCCCGTTTCATATCGGCCAGATAAGAAGGAATATGGTCATGCGTACGGTCATTGCAGCAGCCTCGATCATTCTCCTCGGTTTCGCCGCACCGGTCTTCTCCCAAACCCTTGGCGATATGGACTATTCCGGTCGTTTCGGCGGCATGCCGCCTGGAACCGTGCCTGATGCTGACGCCAGCGGCGGCGGCATCTCCATTCCGCTCGACCCGGTCGAAAGCGAGAACATCACCGTCGTCGTTCCGTCCGATCGGACGGTTTGCCCAAAGCATGGCACGCGGGCATATCGCGTGGCCGAGCGCGATGGCACGCTGGCAGCCGCCTGCCGCTGACGGAATAAGTTCAGGTTAGATAGAGCAGGAACGGCTATTTCCCGTTCCTGTGCAGGATCACGCCCAGTTCATGCCACTCGCGGCCGTCGCGCTGAATCAGTTCGTCGGCACAGGCAGGTCCCATGCTGCCCGGAGCATAGGGATCAGGAATGCGGTCATCTTTTGCCCACTCGTCCAGGAAGGGCTGCACCGCCGCCCAGCCGGCCTCGATGCCGTCGGCGCGCTGGAATAGCGTCTGGTCGCCGATGAAGAGGTCGTAGAGCAGGGATTCATAGCCGGTTGTCTTGCTGATATCGAATTTGTCGGCATAGCGGAAATCGAGCGAGACCGGTACGGTGTCGACGGATTGCCCCGGTGACTTGATGGAGATCTCCATGCTCATGCCCTCATCGGGCTGCACCTGGATGACGAGCCTGTTCGGCGGCAGCCGTCGGTTAACCTCCGTCTCGCGGAACTGCGCGAAAGGAACGGGTTGAAAGGTGATGACGATTTCGGTATCGCGCGCCGTCATCGCCTTGCCGGTGCGCAAATAGAAGGGAACGCCTGCCCAGCGCCAGGTATCGGCATAGAGTTTCAACGCCACATATGTCTCGGTCTTGCTCGTGGGTGAAATATCCTTCGTATCGCGATAAGCGGGCAAGCTGGTGCCGTTAAGCGGACCGGCGGTGTAAGCCCCGCGCACGCCATTCGCCTTGGCTTCTTCCGGCGTATAGATGCGCAGCGCCTTCAGCACCTTGCTCTTCTCGTTGCGGATCGCCTCCGCGTCGAAGCTGTTCGGCGGCTCCATGGCGATCATCGCCAGAAGCTGGAAGAGGTGGTTGGGGATCATGTCACGCAGCGCGCCGGTTGCATCGTAGAACTTCCCGCGCGTGCCGACATCGACGATCTCCGAGGCGGTGATCTGCACGTGATCGATATAGCGATTGTTCCATAGCGACTCGATCATCATGTTGGCGAAACGCGCCGTCATCAGGTTCTGCACCGTTTCCTTGCCGAGGAAATGGTCGAGCCGGTAAACTTGGCTTTCGTCCACGCGTGCGAGGATGCGAGCGTTTAAGGCCCGGGCCGAGGCAAGGTCGGTGCCGAAGGGCTTTTCGATCGCCACACGGCGGAAGCAGCCGCCGCTTTCGTCCATCAGCCCGAGATCGGAGAGTTTCTCGACGATCGGGCCGAAGAAGCTCGGCGGCACGGCGAGATAGAAGGCTGCATTGCAGGTCGTGCCAAGGCGCTTGCCGATTTCGAGAAAGATATCGTCCTTGGTGAAATCGCCTTGCAGATAGGAGATGCGCGCTCGCAGGCTCTCCCAGGCTTCATCCTTCGCGCTCGCCTCCTCGCCTTCGAGATGAGCAAGAAAAGCATCCAGCCGCTGGCGCAGGAATTCATCGTCGCCGGGCTCGATGCCGACGCCGAGGATGTTCAGATCCTGGCCGACGAGGCGGCTACGGGTGAGATTGATGATGGCCGGAACAAGCAATCGCCGTGTCAGGTCACCGGTGGCGCCGAAGATGACGAGAGTGACGGGCGGGGTGGGGTGTGCGTCCATACGTGCCATCTCCTGCTGAATTGTCCCCGCCGAATATAAAGCGCTCCGGCTTTGTCGCAAGCACCTTGCGGTTCAACGATAACAAGCGTTTGACATGGTGAGCCAAATATATAAAGACATAAAGATGTCATTATGTCATTCGGGGGGGGGGTAGCCATTGATCGACATTGTCAGCGCCGGCTTCTTCGTCATGGCCGCTCTCGCACTTCTCGGCTCGCCGGGGCCTGCGATCGCCGCCCTTCTCGCAATAGGCCGCCTGCACGGCATGGCGACCGGCCTGCGCTTTTATCTCGGTTTGCAGATCGGCCTCGCGATTGCGGCCGCAGCGGCTGCGGCCGGCCTGCTGTCGTTGATCGAGGCAATCCCTCTGGCAATGCTGGTGATGACGGTTGCCGCCTCCCTCTATCTCGTTTGGTTGTCCTGGAAGATTGCCTCGGCGCCAGTCGGTGCCGATCTATCCGTTGCTCGGCGCGAGACGTCTCCGACCCTTGCCGGCGGTGTCGTGCTGGGCCTCACAAACCCCAAGGCCTATATTGCTTTCGCCTCGCTTTTTGCTGCTTACCGGCTTTCGCAGGATGGCGCGCTGGACATGCAGGCCAAATGGGCGCTCTGCGTCCTGGTCATGATCGTGGTCGATATTTTCTGGCTATGGCTGGGCGTTGCTTTGGGCAAGGCGAAGCTGGAACAATCGAGCGAGCGGGCGCTCAACATCTGCTTTGGCCTCGTCATTCTCGCGACTGCGATAGTGTCGCTGGTCGAACTTGTCGGCACCTGAGACAATAAGCCATTGCGGAAGAGCTTTCCGTAATGGCCGTTTTTAGGTGATGACAATTTACGCCTTGGAGGAGGACTTGTCCGTTGTCGTACCGGTGGCCGGCTTCGTTTCGGTCTTTACCGGCCAGGTAATGTAATAATTCTGCGTGCCCACCTGTCCGAAGTAGACCTCATTGCCGGTGCCTTTCTCGATGAAGCTGCCATTTTCGCTTCGGACCAGGCGTCCGTGCGAATCGCGCTGGAGATGGTCGCGCGGGAAGTCGTTCCAGTCGTCGGTCTTGATATCAGTGCCCTTCTTCTGGTCGATATCGGCTTCCTTGGGGTCGGTCACGTCCCAGGCCTTGATCGAAACGCCCTGGGTCGGATCGGTTACCGTCAGCTGGCCCTTCTTGAAGGCGGCAAGCATGGCGGCTTCCTGGCTGCCTTCGCCCTTGGCGTCTGCCGCAGCCGTCATGTTCTGCCGCAGCAGCGCCATGAAAGAGGCGGTGGTGATATCGGTGCTGGCGGTGGTGTCGCCGGATGCGTCTGTCGATCCTGCCTTGCCGGCATTGATCCTGTCGAGCATGACCGACAGAGCCGAACGGGACTGCGAGGGAAGGCTGGAATAGTCGTGATCGCTCGGGCTGCTGGAGCCGCCGTCAGAAGAATTGCCTTTGATCGTCTGCAACGCGATCTGCGCCGTCATGAGCTTCATGTTCGAAACAGAAGAAACCATCTCAAAATCTCTTTATCAGGCCTCGCACATGGCGGCGCAAAGGCGTTTAACGGATAGGGATTGGCATCGATGACGCCAGCAAAAGCACGTCTGGATGGAGAAACACAGGGCTGATCACTACACTTCAAACTTTGCGTGTGGCTTGCCGATGGCGGCAAAGCTGCGACGGCAGTAACCACAAGGACCGCCGCCGGCATTCAGGGCAATAAACCGGGACTGTGCGATCAGGCCTTTACGGCCACCATGAAGAGCCGCGGGAACTTGAGCAGAAGCTTGCCGTCGGCAGTCTTCGGATAGACTCGCTCGATGCGTTCGAGATAGTCGGCCAGAAATGCCTCGCGATGCTCTTCGCCGGCATGATCGAGATAGGGACGCAGGCCCGTTCCCTTCACCCACTCGACGATCGCAGCGGCATTGTCCATCGGATGATTATAGATCGTATGCCAGATGTCGACGCGGGAGGATTTGGCGGTCAGCCGGCTGTAATAGGTCGATGGCGGCGCAAGCCCATTGCGCCGCATGCTCTTCGTCTCGAAGGCCGCCCTCCAAGGGCCGGCATGCGCCGTCTCCTCCATCATAAGATGGCTCTGCTCGCCAAGATTGTCGGGCATCTGCACTGCGAGCACGCCGCCCGGCGCCAGCCCGTCCATCAGCCTGTCGAAAATGTCGAGATGATTGGGCAGCCACTGGAACACTGCATTGGCAAAGAGCAGGTCGGCCGGCTCGGAAGGCTGCCAGGTGGAAAGGTCGGCCTCCACGAAAGCCGTGCCCGGCAGACGCTTGCGGGCCGCCTCCAGCATGTTGAGGTCGCTGTCGAGACCGGACACATTGGCGGCGCCATAGCGGTCGATGATCAGTTCTGTTGAATTTCCCGGCCCGCAGCCGAGATCGACCGCGTGGCGCAATTCCGTCAGCGGCACCTGCGCCAGCAGGTCGCGCGCCGGGCGGGTGCGTTCATCCTCGAACTTCACATATTGGCCTGCTGACCATGCCATCATTTTTCTCCTGATGTCGGGCCACGTCTTGGGACGTGGCGAATGCGAACCTTGTCGATTGCAGCCATCGAGCTTGACTATTTCGAACTCGAACGACCTATTTCCGATAATTTCACTTGCTGCCATCCGGTTCGAATGGGCCGTCCAGCAGAGTTCCTGCGTCGAGGCGAAGATCACTTTTCGCAAAGCAGGCGCTCGCCAGAGTAGGGTTGGTAAGTACAGTCCGACGGCCGGAAGGAACGGTAGCTGCGGGAGCAGGCGATGATGTTGCAGGACTGCGGCGGTGCGCCTTGACCGTCAGTCATTGTTCCTGGCGACTTCGCCGCATTCGGGGCAGGCTCGGTCATAGCCTCCCGCATGAAGTCACGCCAAATCCGTGCCGGCAAGGCGCCGCCCGTGACGCCGTTCATCGGTGCGTCGTCGTCATTGCCCACCCAGACGCCGGCGACGAGCGGTTTCGTGAAGCCGACGAACCAGGCATCGCGGTTGTTCTGGCTGGTGCCGGTCTTGCCGGCCGCGAACGTCCCGGGGTCGGCGCCCCTTCCGGTGCCGCGCTCGACCACCAACTGCAAGAGCCCGAGAAGATCGGATTGATAGGGAGAAAGGTCGATATTCGGCCTGGCTTGTGAACCAACCCGAAACGCCTTTGGCTGCCCCGCCGCCTGAAAGTCGATGATACCCCAGGGCCTTACGGGCGCCTTGCCAAAAAGGACAGATGCGTAGGCACTGGTCAGGTCAAGCAGGTTCACTTCGGATGTGCCGAGTGCCAGGGATGGTGTATTGGCAAGCGGCGCATCGATGCCGAGCTCGCGTGCGGCGGCAATCACATTGTCGAGCCCCACCTGTTCGGCAAGCCTGACAGTCGCGGCATTGAGCGACCGGGCGAAAGCCTCGGCGAGTGTTACCCAGCCGTGATAACGGCCGCCGGAATTTTCCGGCGACCAGCCGTCGATGTCGATCGGCGCGTCGAGAACCCAATCAGACAAGGTGAGCCCAGCCTTCAGGGCGGCGTAATAGACGAACAGCTTGAAGGTGGAACCCGGCTGCCGCATCGCCGTGGCGGCGCGGTTGAACTGGCTTGCCTTGTAGTCGCGGCCGCCGACCATGGCAACGACAGCGCCGTCCGGTGTCATCGCAACCAACGCTGCCTGCGATACTCCAGCAGCCGTTCCTTCCTTGTCTAAGGCTCTTTTTACGACGCTTTCAGCGATCTGTTGCAGATGCGGCACGAGGGTGGTGCGCACCGTCGTCGATCCTGGCGAGGAGCCGGCGATCTCGCTCGCCTGCGGCGAAATCCAGTCAGCAAACCAGCTTCCGGAGCGCGGTGTCGGTGTCGTGGGATGCAGCTTGGCGAAACTCGTCTTGGCTTTCTCCGCCTCCGGTCCGGTGATCTTGCCATTGGCCACCATCGCGTCAAGAACAACGGCGGTGCGTTGCCGGGCGCCTTCGAAATTATCGATCGGATTCCACTGGCTCGGTGCCCGCAGCAATCCCGCCAGCATTGCCGATTCCGGCAGATCCAGGGAGGCGATATCCTTGTTGAAGTAGATCCGTGCGGCCGCAGGCATGCCGGTCGCGCCGGCGCCGAGATAAGCGCTGTTGAGATAGCGTGTCAGGATTTCTTGCTTGCCGAGTTTCCACTCCAGCCAGAGGGCGATGACGACCTCCTGTATCTTTCGTTTTATTGTCCGATCGCTGTCGAGATACTGCAGCTTGATAAGCTGCTGGGTGATCGTGCTGCCGCCCTCTACCACCGAGCCGGCTTGGAAATTCCGCAGGAGCGCTCTTCCGATCCCTCTGACGTCGATGCCAAAGTGATGCATGAACCGCCGATCCTCAATTGAGAGGACGGCGCCGATCAGATACGGCGGAAACTGGCTGTATTGCGCATAGGCTCCTTGATACGGCCCCTGCCTGACCAACGGTGCACCGTCAGCGGTTTCCAGCACCACGACAGGCTTCAAGGTTCCATCGCGGATCTCGCCCCAGGGAACGTCCTTTAGCGCCCACACCAGCAGGCTTCCCGTCAGGAGGAGGCAGACAAGAAAGGCCGATCCCAGAGCGATTTTCCACCATCCTGCATGCGAGCCGCGTCGGCGATTTTTGAAGGGCATCGCACAGATACCGCGTCCTGCTTTAGCCAGAGCAGTCGCAAACCACTTGCCAAGATTGCCGATCGTCGTTGTGGTTTCCGGCCGGATTGATCCCTTGAATTTCGTCCTCAAATACGAAGCGGCTGCGACTGTCTTGGCCTTGGCCCAGGTTGAACTCACCCGCAAATCATGAGCCAGGGCATGCAGTAAATTGTGCGCCGCCTGTTTGCTTTGGCCGAAGGACTTGACGGGTTGTTGCGGTTGGTCGGTCTGGGGGGGTGAACTGGTTCCGTCCAATGGGTCCGTGGCGGGCGCCTGCGCCCCAGCATCGTCAGTCGGAAGCCCCATATTTGCCGATTGATCGGCACCCGTGCTTGGGCCACCGGCACTTTGCGTTGGGGATTTGGGAGGACTTGGCATCGGTTACCGCTAAAAGGCTCTTCCCGAAATAGCGCGCGCTTATAACGCGGCAATGCCAAATGATCCATCGCAAAACGGACGCGTAATGCGTTCGCCGAGGATCCCCGCTTTATGTCATCGGACCTAAGTCCTTGTTCGAGCGGGACCTAGGTCCAGTGTCCAGACATAGTGCAGACGACATATTAAGATTCAGGCGTGGGGAGATTGCCTTCAACGGAGTGCGCATGAATCGGAATTGGAAGAAGACATGAAAAAGCTCATTATCGCAGCTCTGGCCTTAGCGACGGCGTTAACAGCGTCGCCGGCATTCTCTCAGATCTACTTCGAGTATGGGACCGGCCCTCGCTATTACGATCGCCCAGAACCACGGTACTATCGCTATCCGCCACGCTACGCCTACGATGACGACTATGACCGCCCGAGGTATCGCCATCGCGACCGGTGCTGGACACAGAGATACTACGGATATAGGCATCACCACCGCGTGGTACGATACAGGACCGTCTGCGACTAGACTCTGTTGCCACAGGCTGCAATCACGGCGCGTAGAGTCCATTGCCTTTTAAGCGCTGCCCGATGTTACTATCGGCCGGGAAGGCGGGTCCAATCCTCTGGGCGCGCTGAGACCTGCGGGAGCTACGGCGTCCGCAAAGCGTCGGCATCCTTCCGAACGCGATGATGGTGGTTATCTCTGAGGGTATTCAGAGCGTAGGTCCTATCTCCCCGTGAACGTTGGACCGTGCATCCGTCGGCGCAAGAGGATCGGCCGCGCAGGCCGACCGATTCAGGCGACCAGGACCGCCGCACCAACACCTGCACATTTCAGATCTCGACGAATGTCGGCGGGGTCAGCGAAGATTTTCTTTTATCGGCTTGTAGCAGGCATCGGTGTCGCCGATCTCGGTTTTGCTGATGGGCTTCCATGTATTCCGATCGAAGTCGAAGAACTCGATGAAACACTTGTTGACCTCGTAGCTCAGCCACTGGGCGGCAACGAGCCGGCTGTCCGGGCTATAATCCAGGTCCAGATACATATTATCTTCGCCACCACGGGGGAAAGATGCCGGACGACCTGTCTGGTTGTCGGCGACTATGGCGAAAGAACACCCGGCGCCGCAACCAATCTGGATAAGCGTATAGTGTCCAGCGAAATTCGGTCCTTGACGCATTCCCTCGCGGATGCGCGTTCTGAAACTATTGAAGTCACGGTCACGCCTTTTGAAATCCGGCAACACCGTCTTTCCGGTAAACCGGCCTTGAACCGGAAAGTCGGTTGCGTTTGGCCGCTCGACCGTGATTGCGGAAGACACTGCGGCGGGCACGCGCTGTAGTGCGATGTCTGCGCATGCAGTTCCGAACCAGGATGTGGACGTCAAGACCCCTAAAACGACAGTACGCAGAAACACGATCAAATCCCCAGACACCGCAAAATACATGCTAACGGATCAACCGCTGCGCACAATACTGAAAGCGGTGCTTAGGCAGTCAAATAGCGAATGTGTTCAACGCGGGCGACGCCTTGAGGACGACCTCTTCGCTGGTCGCTCCGTAGCATCGGGAGAAACTGACGGCGCTTACGCCGCCAGTATGGTGATCCCGTGGGCGTTTGCAGCGGCCCGCATACGGGCCACGGTTTCCGGTGACGGGCTGCCCGGCGGCTGCTCGGTAACACCCTCGGTTTCGATGAATTCGGCCATGTCGCGATCGACGATGGCGGAAAAGACTGTGGGGACGGTTCCATTGTTGGAATAGCCGTGCACCATGAAGGGCGCGATAGTGACGATATCGCCTTCGCTCGCCTCGATCTCTTCCGGCCCTGTATCGGTGAGCCGCCAGATCGTCAGTGTACCTTCGATGATCCGAAAGACTTCCGGGCTTGCATGGGCGTGGCGCGGCGTCTTGCCGCCGGGCTCGACCGTCACGTCGAAGATGTTAAGCCAGTTGCCTGTCAGGCGAGCCCGTCGCTCGACCTTGTCGCCCAGCACGAAGAAGCTTTTTGCCTTCGAACGGGCATCTGTTTTCACAAATGAGTTGGACATGATGTCTCTTTCTTGTTCTTGCGGGGCGGTCCGATAGACCTTCGCGGCGGTTTTGGCAACCGCCGCAAAATCGGGGAGGGCAAGGAAAGAGCGGCTTTTGCGTGCTTTCAGGCCCTGAAACCGACCGCGATCATATCGGTATGGCTTCTTCTCTTCGCAAGTGCGACAGGTTGGCCACCACCATTCCTGTAATATCGGCGACACAGAAGAGGCGCATAGAACGCGCCGATCCTTCCCGCCAATCGGCATACCACCAGCGGAGCAACCCCATGTCTTCTCTTCCCGTCGTCGGCGCCGCCACGACGATCGACGAACTCGAAAACCATCGTGACTGGCTCTTCGAAAAGTCCCGCGACCTCGAATTGCAGAGCTTCATCGATGCCGACGTTCTGAATGGCGACTGGACGGCGCGCGCAGATCGCGCCAGGAAACTGCTCGATGGCTTCAAGGGTCGCGTCGGCATCCATGGCCCGTTCTGGGGCTTTGTCATCGCCTCTCAGGATCCGGATATCCGCGCGGTTGTCTCCCGCCGCATGCTGCAGGGCCTCGATGTCTGCGCTGCGATCGGCGGCACGCATATGGTCATCCACAGCCCTTACACGACCTGGGGCTATAACAATCTCGACAACAATCCCGGCGAGCGCGAGAGTATCATCGATTATTGCCATCAGACGATGCGGGAAGCCGTGAAGCGTGCCGAGGAAATCGGCTGCACTCTCGTCATCGAAAACATCGAGGATAAGGATCCGCATATCCGTGTGGCGCTGGCTGAGAGTTTCAGTTCGCCGACCGTCGCCGTCTCCATAGACACCGGCCATGCGCACTACGCTCACGGCTCCACCGGCGCCCCGCCGGTCGATTATTACGTCCATGCCGCCGGCAACCGCCTCGGCCATGTTCATCTGCAGGACGCCGATGGTTATGCCGATCGCCACTGGCCGCTCGGCCAAGGCACCGTCAACTGGCGTGCGGTCTTTGCAGCCCTTGCCAAGGTTGAAAGCAACCCGCGCCTGATCATCGAGATCAAGGACAAGTCGAAGATCATCGCTTCGGCCGAATATCTGACTTCGATCGGCGTAGCACAGTAAATCGGGATCGGCGGCGAGTGATGTCTCGCCGCCGCAACCCTTCAGGCCGCGGCATCTTTCGGCCGCTGCGTGAACGCGACCGGCAGGCAGAGTACATAGAGACCTGCGCCCAACACCCAGACCAGCCCCGGAAAGACATCGCGCGAGGCAAAATAGACCGTGCTGATCGCCAGTGGCCCGACGATCGAGGCAAGGCTCGTCATGCTCGCCAGCAGCCCCTGTGCGCGTCCCTGATGATCGCCATTGACCCGCCCTGTCACCAGAGACTGGAGGGCCGGCGCCCCGATGCCGCCGAGGCAGAAGAGCGGCATGAGCAGGAAGGCCATCCAGCCCTGTGTCACCAGCGCGATGGTGATATAGGCCGCGCTGTCGGCGACGATGCCAATCAGCAGCGTCCGGTGCTCTCCCCATCGCTCGCTGATCGGCCCGGCGATGAAGGCCTGCACGACCGCATGGAAAAAGCCGAAGGCGGCAAGTGAAAGGCCGACCATCATCGGCGACCAGGAGAATTTGTCCTGACCGTAGAGAACCCAGATCGTGCCGCCAACCTCGCCGACAAGGGCAAGGATGAAATAGGCGCCGGCAAGCGGCAGCAGCAGCCGGTAGCCCATCAGCCAGCGGAAATGCGCGAGCGGTGAAAACTCCTGTTTCTCGGCTTCCGCACCGGTCATGCGCGTCTCCGGCAGCATGAAGAGCGCCATCAGCAGATTGGCAGCATTGAGTGCAGCAGCAGCAATGAAGGGCAGCCTCACCGAGAATTCACCCAGAACGCCGCCGATCGCCGGGCCGGCAATGAAGCCGATGCCGAAGCAGGCGCTGAGTTGGCCGAAGCGGCGGGTGCGCTCGGCATCCTCGGTGAGGTCGGTCACGCAGGCTGCGGCCACCGCGTTGCTGGCGCCGGTAATACCGGCAATCGCCCGGCCGACGAAGAGCAGCCACAGCGATGGTGCTGCGGCCATAAAGACATAGTCGACTGCGGCGCCGGCGAGTGACACCATCAACACCGGCTTGCGGCCGAACCGGTCCGACAGTGAACCCAGCACCGGGGAGAAGATGAATTGCATCAGCGCATAAAGTGCCAGAAAGGCACCGAACCGCCATCCGAGATCGTCAGTATGGCCGACATCCTGCAGCAGCCGCGGAAAGATCGGCAGGGTCAGCCCAATTCCGGCGGCATCGAGGATCACGGTGGCATAGACGACTGCGAGCGCTTTTTTCATGGGATCGTCTGAAAATTTATCACTGATAAGTTCCTTATCGCTGATAAATCGAAATGGCAACAGGGAATGGAACCGGGATGAAGGTAGACCGCGCGCAAATCGTCGACGAAGCGCTGAAGCTCTTGAACGAGGTGGGCATCGATGCGCTCTCCACACGAATGCTCGCCGAGCGACTGGATGTGCGCCAGCCCGCCCTTTACTGGCATTTCAAGAGCAAACGAGCGCTGGTGGAGGCCATGGCCGAGGAGATCATGGCGCGAGGTCACACCCACGACTGGTCGGTCGTACCTGAGAATTGGCGGGAATTCATGCTCGAAAACGCCCGTGACTTCCGTCGCACGCTCTTGAGCTATCGCGATGGCGCCCGCGTCCACGCCGGCACCGAAACCAGCCCGCAGGATCTTCCCAATGTCGAAGCCCATATCGCCGTCCTTGTTGGAGCTGGCATCGAAGCGGAATTCGCCATGGAGCTGCTCGTCGCTGTCGCCCGCTACACTGTCGGCTGCGTCATCGAGGAACAGGCCGAACCGCCGCCGGAGCAGGAAAAGCTCGACGCTGCCGCAGCCGATTTCCCGCTGACACACCGAGCAATTGCGCATTACCGAAAATCGGGCCACGAAGCCTTTTTCGAAGCCGGTTTGCAGATGATAATCGATGGCGCTGAACGGCGGCTCGCAGAAAGCGCCTGAGGCTCAGTCGCGCATCGCCCAGCGAATGCCGGCGGCGACAGACAGCCCCAGCAACGGCCATATTGCCCAGAATGTCCCGTGCCATGTCAGCATGTTGATGGCCACGATGCCAACCCCTATGACGGCAAGCGCGGCGACGCGCTGATCGAACCGGTCCTGCCTCCGCACCCATATCATTGCCGCCACGAAGGCGAAGGCAAGCAGCGGCCAAACCGCCCAAAACTCGCCTTCCCAAGTGACGATGTTGATGAAGATGAGTACCGCGCCGATAAGAGCGAGAATGCCACCGAGCTTGCGCAGCCTGCCGCGCGGGCGCAGCGCCGGGCCGGGTTTTGACGTCGGCGTTTCGAGGGACCGTTCGGGAGCGGCTGCCGGCTTCCGCGGCTCCAGGCTGATATCGCCGATGCGCACGGCGTAGCTCGGCACGGCATCGGCAACATTCTTCATCTCCAGCGGCCCCAGAAAGTCGAACCCTACAGCGACCTTGTTTCGCACCTGATCGTAGACAGTGTTCGAGATTACGATCCCTCCGGCCGGCGCGGAGGCCTGCAGGCGGGCAGCGATATTGACGCCGTCGCCATAGATATC
Organism: Rhizobium sp. BK377; assembly: GCF_014193935.1. Taxonomy (NCBI): domain Bacteria; kingdom Pseudomonadati; phylum Pseudomonadota; class Alphaproteobacteria; order Hyphomicrobiales; family Rhizobiaceae; genus Rhizobium; species Rhizobium sp. BK377. The sequence continues at coordinate 763,513 of NZ_JACIAC010000001.1, read as the reverse complement.
CTCACCTTCGACGATGACGTCGCCGAGATTGATGCCGATGCGGAAGAGCATCCGTCCATCTGTGGGCCGCGCCGCATTCTTGCCGGCAAGCTCGTTCTGCACGTCGATCGCTGCCCGGACGGCTTCGACCACACTCGGGAAATCGGCAAGCAGCCCGTCACCCCACGTATTGATCACTCGTCCGCCATGCGAGGCAATCAGGCGGGACATGGCATCGCGGTAATGCTTCAGCATCGCGAGCGTCCCTTCCTCGTCCTCGCCCATCATGCGCGTATAGTCCTGCACGTCGGCTGCAAAAATCGTCGTCAGCTTGCGTTGCGTCTCGCTCATGAAATCCCCCATGCCGCCGGCGAACCCGCGGCCTCATCTACCATAGGTGGGATCGCAATCTTTAGCCCGGTAGTTCGCTTCGAACCCATCCCACGATCCTAGAACTGCGTAATCACGCTGATACCGGTCCCCTCGGCCCTGTCGAGCGCCATCAGCGCGGGCACGGCCTCGGCAAGGCTGATGCGCCGGCCGATTAGTTTCTGCGGCGCGATCTTGCCGGATGCGAGCATCGAAAGCATGGCGTCGTAGCGCCAGGCCTGCATGCCATGGCTGCCGTAGATTTCCAGCTCGTGGCCGATCACCTGCGCCATCGGGATCTGCGGCGTGGAATGCTCGCCGAGCATCAGCCCCACCTGCACGTGCCGGCCGCGCCGGCGCAGGTTCTTGATCGAATTGAAGCAGGTGACGGGATGGCCGAGTGCATCGATGGAAACATGCGCGCCGCCCTTGGTGAGTTCGCGCACGGCTTCTGCCACGTCGGCGACTGCGGAGGCATTGATCGTCGCCACCGCTCCGCATTCGCGCGCGAAGGCAAGCTTCTCCTCGGAGATATCGATGGCGATCGCATTGGCCCCAAGTGCGCTCGCGATCATGATCGCCGAAAGCCCGACACCGCCGCAGCCGTGCACGGCGATCCATTCGCCGGGGCCGGTGCGCGCCTGGTCGGCGACAGCGCGAAAGGAGGTGGCGAAGCGGCAGCCGAGGCTCGCCGCGGTGGCATCGTCCACGCTCTCCGGCAGATGCACCAGATTGGTATCGGCATAATCAATGCCCACATATTCGGCGAACGAGCCCCAGTGGGTGAAGCCCGGCTGGAACTGGTTGGGGCAGACCTGCTGGTTGCCGGAATGGCATTCGCTGCAATGGCCGCAGCCGGAAACGAAGGGCACCGTCACTCGGTCACCGACCTTGAAGCGTACCACGCCCTTGCCGGCAGCGACGATCTTGCCGGCAAGCTCGTGCCCCGGCACATGCGGCAGCCGGATATCCGGGTCATGGCCCATCCAGCCGTGCCAGTCGCTGCGGCAAAGCCCGGTCGCGCCGACCTTGATCACCACACCATCTTCAGTCGGTGTCGGATCCGGCACGGTGCGGATATCAGGCGCCTGCTCGAAGGCTTCATAGTACATGGCTTTCATTTGTTCTTCTCCTCGGGCGGCACGGGGCTGTCTTCATCCATGATGCCATGCGGTGAGGGTTTTCATCCAGTCGTCCTTCCATCATTTTCCGTTATGGACCCATCGCTTTGGTACCGTGACACGCGCATCAATATTTCAATCGCAGCGCGGTCTCCGGCATTTTGTTGCTTCGATGTTTCAACCGTCAATTTGCGCTTGACCGGTCCGCGTACGGAGGATTTTGCTTTGCCGACTTCAGAGGAGAGCCCAAAATGCCCGTCGATACATCACCCCGCACGACCACCTGGACTTATGTCGACGGAGAGTGGATTGCCGGCAACCCGCCGCTGATCGGGCCGACTTCGCATGCCATGTGGCTGGGCTCTACCGTCTTCGACGGCGCCCGCTGGTTTAATGGCATCGCGCCCGATCTCGACCTGCACTGTCAGCGCATCAACCGCTCCGCCGTCGCCATGGGCCTGAAACCGGTCAAGACGGCTGAGGAGATCGAAACGCTTGCCTGGGAAGGTGTCGAGAAGTTCGACGGCAAGACGCCAATCTATATCAAGCCGATGTATTGGGGCGAGCACGGTTCGGCGGGCAGCGTCGTGACCGTCGACGGCGAATCCACCCGTTTTGCGCTCTGCCTGTTCGAGGCGGCCATGGGCGGACACGGCGGCTCCTCGCTCACTGTCTCTCCCTACCGTCGCCCGACCCCGGAAACGGCAATGACGGACGCCAAGGCAGGTTCGCTCTATCCGAATAGCGGCCGCGCCATCGCCGAAGCGAAAAGCCGCGGCTTCGACAATGCCCTGATGCGCGACATGAATGGCAATGTGGCCGAAACCGCTTCCTCGAACGTCTTCATGGTCAAGGACGGCGTGGTCTTCACACCGATCGCCAACCGCACCTTCCTCGCCGGCATCACGCGGCTGCGCGTCATGGGCCTTTTACGCAAGGCAGGCTTTGAGGTGCGCGAGGCAACGCTGTCGGTTGAGGATTTCATGGGTGCCGACGAGGTCTTCACGAGTGGCAACTATTCCAAGGTGGTCGGCGTCAACAGGCTCGACGGCCGTCATTTCCAGGAAGGCCCGGTCACACGCAAGGCGCTGGAACTCTACATGGACTGGGCCTACGGCCGCTCTGCGAGCGATGAATAGTGGTGGTGGTGGTGGTGAGAGCCGGTGCCGCGTAGCGGCAGCAATCGATCCAGTGGATCGATTGCAGGCTCGAACGCCCTGAGCCACGCGAAGGGCCAGGCGCCGCTTGGCCGGCCCGGCAATCGACGGCGCTGCCGGATCGGCACTCTATCACGGCCGGACCGGCGAGCCGATGTAACCGGCGGACTGGATATAGGCGATCGGTGCAAAGAAATTCCCGCCAGCATCGAAGGCCATCAGCCCTTCCTCTCTCAATGCCGTCTGCACTGCCGGCCGCGACCCGACACGCTTCATGAAAGCGGGAAGCGCCGGAAACCGGTCGAGATCGATTTTGATCCATGGCGACCAGTTAAGGCAGACGAAAAGATAAGCATCCGCGACCGTGAAATCCTCGCCGGTGAGATAGGGGCCGGCAAGCTTTCCGTTGATCCAATCGAGACGCTTGTGGACGACCTCCCGCATCGCGTCATGTGCCGTCGCATAGTCGGCGTTGAAAAGCATCGCCATCGGCTTGTGCAGTTCCGATGTGATAAAGTTCAGCAGAGACTGCACCTGGTTACGGGCAAAGTTGCCGAATTCCGGCAGCATCCTTCGTCCATCAGGGGAACTGTCGGCGAGAAATTGGGCGATCGCCGGTCCCTCCGTCAGCACCTTGCCATCGTCAAGCACCAGCGCCGGAACATAGCCGTTGCCGTTGATCGAAAAATAGTCGTCTTCCTCGCTGGTCCTGTGCGTCTTTCGATCGACCGTGATGAGCTCGATATCGATATCGAGTTCGCGGCAGATAATGTGCGGCGACAGCGAACAGGCGGCTGCATGCATATAAAGCTTCATGGCTTCTCCTCCTGCGGCGGCTCGAGACCGGCCGCATCAATCCGTTGGACATTTGTACTATTTCGCATAAAATTTCCTCGGTCAATTATTTTATGCGAAACGGTACAAAATGAGCGAGAAGAAGCGTGGCCGCCCGAGAGCCTTCGATGCTAAAGTGACCCTGGAAAAGGCGAGGGACGTATTCTGGGACCGCGGTTTTGCCGGCACGTCGCTGGATACGCTGAGCGCTGCCACCCAGCTCAATCGTCCGAGCCTCTACGGTGCGTTCGGCGACAAGGAGGCCCTCTATCTCGATGTAATGGAGGCATATCGGGCCGAAAGCATGGATGTGCTGGCGGATGCACTTGATCCGTCACTGCCGCTGCGCGACAATCTCGCGAGGGTTTATAAGAGCGCGCTCGAGATTTATCTTCACGGTAAGACCTCTGCGCGGGGCTGTTTCCTTATCAGCACCGCGACGGCCGAGGCGATCCAGCATGAGCGTGTTCGTGACCTCCTGAGCCGCAGTCTTGAGGATTTTGACGGTGCGATCGAACAGCGCATGGCGCTCGCCGTCGAACGAGGCGAACTGCCTGACGGCAGCGATGTCCACATGCTTGCGAGGCTCGCCTCGGCCGTCATGCATTCGCTCGCCGTGCGCGCCCGGGCCGGTGACAGCCGGAAGACGCTGGAGGCTTTGGCACGGTCCGGCGTAGATATGATCTGCGGCAAAGCCTGAGGTTCAGGCTTCCTCCTCCTTCGTCCGCACCAGCCATGTGAAGGCCGCGCCCGCCAGCAGCAGGACGCTGGTACCGAGAAAGACCGCCGGCATGCCGATATGGCCGCCGACGAAACCGCCAAGGATAGGCCCGGTGACCTGTCCCACATATTGCGAAGAAATGGACAGTCCGAGAATGCTGCCGGCGGCACTATCCGGCACATTGTGCCGGATGACGGCAGTGATGCAGGGCAGCAGCCCGCCGAGCGCCAGGCCCATTAGGAAGCGCAGGCCGATCAGCTGCCATGAGGCGGTCACGAAGGCCTGCGGAATGAGCAGCAGTCCCGCGATTGCGAGCGCGCCCGCAATGACTGGCCAGTGGCCGATCCGGTCGGCAAGCTTCCCGAGCCGCGAGGCGGAGAGAATGCTGCCGAGCGCTGCCGCCGACATCACGATGCCGGCCACCATCGTCACCTGATCCTGATCAGGGACGAGTTGCGCCACATAGACGGTGATGATCGGCTCGATCGACATGTTGGCGAGCATCAGCAGCAGGCCGGTCGCGAGCATGGCGACCACCGGCCCCTTGTCTGGAATGGATTTCCAGCCGCCGGAGGCCTTAGCCGCCTGCTTTCGGGCTGCCGATTTCTCCTCCTTGATCAGGAACGTGGTTGCCAGGAAGGCAATGAAGATCATGCCGCCTGCGGCCAGAAACGTGCCGCGGATGCCGATGATGGGCGGCAGTGCCCCGCCGATCAGCGGCCCGACGAGATTGCCGGCCATGATGCCGGACGAGAGCACGCCGAGCGCCCAGGCAGACCGGTCCTTCGGCGTCTGCGTCGCCACCAGCACCATCGAGCCGGAGGCATAACCGCCCGCCAGGCCCACGAAGAGGCGCAGCGCCACCAACTGCCAGACGCTGCCGGCCATTCCCATCAGCGAGATGGCGATGGTCATGCCGAGGCTGGCGCGCACCAGCATCAGCTTGCGCCCGTAGATGTCTCCCAGGCGGCCCCAGAGCGGCGCCACACAGGCGGCAGCAAAGAAGGTCGCACCATAGGCGATGCCCGACCACTGCACGATCGCCGCATGATCGCTCACGCCAAGTTCTTCCACATAAAGCGGAAGAAACGGAAGCAGCAGCGTCATCGCCACGATGGTCGTGAACGAACCAAGCAATGAGATGACGAGATTGCGTTTCCAGTAGGCGGATCCGGGCACCACCTTCGCGGCGTCCCATCGAGTGTCTGTCATTGCGGATCTTCTTCGGTACAGTCTGGCGCGGCCAAGATGAAGCGATCCTCACTTTACGCACCGACCGGAATCCTGCCAAGGACGAATTCCCCCCGATCAGACCTGTCGACAAGGGGACGGCAGTTTGAATGCCATGGTTTCGCCGCTTACTGATTGCAATATGCAATCAGTAATATGAAGGAGCAGACATGATTAATAGCGATCAACACCGCGCACAGATGCTGCGCGATCTCTACGCAGCCTATATCGGTCACCGCAAGGATCTCGTCGGCGCGATGCTGGCTGAGGATTTCACTTTCTCCAGTCCACAGGACAATCATATCGACCGCACCGCTTATTTTGAGCGATGCTGGCCGAACGAGCCGGCGTTGAAGGCCTTCGACATCGAGTTCCTCACGGTTCAGGGTGATGAGGCGGTCGTCCGTTACCGTGCCGAAATGACTGATGGCAAGGCCTTCCGCAACATGGAAAGTTTCCGTTTCGACGGTGACAGGATAGCCTCGGTCGATGTCTATTTCGGCCGCAACACGACCTAGAAGAGCCGCACGGCCGATGTCGCGATGATGACGATGGAAACTGCGATCATCAGCGGTTTCACCGGCAGCCGCTTGACGAGGATCGCTCCGAACGGCGCGGCGATAACCCCGCCGATGATCAGGCCCGCCGCCGAGCCGAGTTCCGACCAGCCGAGCGCCAGCGCGAAGGTGATCGAGATGATCAGCGTCACGGCGAATTCTGTGAAATTGGTCGAGCCGATCACCCGCTTCGGATCGTGACCACGGCCGACGAGCGAGCTGGTGACGACCGGCCCCCATCCGCCGCCGCCGATAGCGTCCAGCACGCCGCCGCAAAGCCCGACTGGCGGCACCATCCAGTCGCGGACATCGCGCTTCGGCGTCGGGTGGAAGGCCTTCCAGAGAATGAGGAGGCCGATTGCGATCAGATAGGCCGAGACGAAGGGCTCGATCACCTTGCCGTCGACACTGGCAAGCAGGAAGGCGCCAACCGCCCCGCCGATCATGCCGGCCGGCGCCAGCCGCGCCACCAGCTTCCAGTCGACATTGCGATGCCAGACATGGGAGATGCCCGACGCCGCCGTCGTGAACAGTTCCGTCACATGCGTCATGGCGCTGGCGTTGGCAGCAGGCACGCCGAGCGTCAGCAGGCTGGTCGTGGACAGCACACCGAAGGCCATGCCGAGGGCGCCATCAACGATCTGCGCGCAGAAACCGACGATGACGAAGAGGAAGAAATCCGTGCTCATGAAAATCCCTGACGAGCGAAGGCTTGGCCGCAAACATGTCGAGCACGAAAAGGTTCCGTCTCAGACGTTTGGAAAGCGCTGCTTGAGGCGCATGACCTTGAAGAAGCCGTTCGGGAAAACCGGCAATATTTCAATTGCATCGAAACCGCTCCTGCGTGCCCAGTCGGTGATCCGGCTGATCCGGAAAGACGAGCTCCAGCCGATCCGCCGGGCAAGCGGCGCCACCACCTCCTCGATCGCGCCCTGAAGTCCTGCACCGTCGCCGAGCTTGCTGGCCAGGATGATCTCGCCGCCCGGCCGCAAAACACGGGCGCATTCGTCCAGCGCCCGTTCCGGCTCGGGAATAAGCGTAATGACGAAAGGCAGGCAGACAGCATCGAAAGATTTATCTTCAAAAGCCAGCGCGTGCGCGTCCATCACCTGCAATTGCCGCACATGGAAAAGCTTGTCGCGGGCGATTTTTTCCCGCGCCTTGGCGATCATATGCTCGGAAATGTCGATGCCCGTCACCCTGGAGCGCCGGGGATAGTGGGAAAGCACCAGCCCGGTGCCGACGCCGATTTCCAGAATGTCCGTACCGGCCCTAGCTGCAAGCTGCGCCAGCGTGCGATGCCCGTCGCGCAGGAGACCACGATAGAGCCGGTCATAGACCGGCGCCCAGCGCTGGTAAATTTTCTGCTGGTCTTCCGCCTGATTGTGAACTTGTCCCACGTGCGCGCCTCCTCCAGACCCTGCCTTCAAACTCATGAAGGCAGGCTCCGGTTCCGGCGGCATTGCAATTCCTTGTGGCCACGCCGCTTTCATGTCCCGCAAAGCGCGATACTCCCCGCGGTTTGCGCTTTCGAAGAGAGCCTGTGGCGAGAGGTGTTTTTTCCTCGAAGTCGTTGTTTTTTGATAATTCGCCGGTTGCCTGTCTGTGCTTCCCCTCCTATGTTCCGCCTCACCTGCCGATGACGCAATCTATTGCCAAGAGGAGATCTGATATGGCTTTCGAATTGCCTGAACTTCCCTATGACTACGAAGCCCTTGCTCCCTTCATGTCGAAGGAGACGCTGGAGTTCCACCACGACAAGCACCACAAGGCTTACGTCGACAACGGCAACAAGCTTGCAGCGGAAGCCGGCATGGCCGATCTCTCGCTGGAAGAGGTCGTCAAGAAGTCTTTCGGCACCAATGCCGGCCTCTTCAACAATGCTGCCCAGCACTACAACCACATCCATTTCTGGAAGTGGATGAAGAAGGGCGGCGGCGGCAACAAGCTGCCGGGCAAGCTCGAAGCAGCCTTCAATTCCGATCTCGGCGGCTATGACAAGTTCAAGGCCGATTTCGCAAATGCCGGCGCCACCCAGTTCGGCTCCGGCTGGGCCTGGGTTTCCGTCAAGAACGGCAAGCTCGAAATCTCCAAAACCCCGAACGGCGAAAACCCGCTCGTGCACGGCGCGACACCGATCCTCGGCGTCGATGTCTGGGAACATTCCTATTACATCGACTACCGCAACGCTCGTCCGAAGTATCTCGAAGCCTTCATCGACAGCCTGATCAACTGGGACTACGTCCTGGAACGTTACGAAGCGGCAACGAAATAAACATTTATAAAGCTTTGGTTTTTTAACACCCGGCGCCGCCAAGCGCCGGGTGTTTTCGTTTCTGCCGAAACAAATACCTTCGAAGCTGCTTGACTCACTCATACCCGTATGGCTATAAGTTGACCCATAGCCAATCAGGTATGAATTCTGATGTCGAATGTTCAGGACGCACTTTTCAAGGCGCTAGCCGATCCGACCCGGCGCGCCATTTTCGAGCGTTTGTGCCGTGAAGGCGAGAAGACGGTCGGCATTCTGACGGTCGGCGCCGGTGTTTCCCAGCCGGTCGTTTCGAAGCACCTGGCGGTGCTCAAAGCTGCCGGCCTCGTGCGCGACCGTCATGAAGGCCGCCAGACTCATTACAGCGCCGAGATCAAGGCGCTTGCTCCTCTGGCGGACTGGGCGACGGAGATGGCCGGCTTCTGGGAAGGCCGGTTCGACGCTCTGGAAGACTTGCTCAAAAGGATGGACCAATGAACGACACCGCAACTGAAGTCCGCTCCGTCATCGTCGAGCGGGAGATCGCGTTCCCGCCGGAGAAGATCTGGCGTGCGCTGACGCAGCCGCATCTGATTGCGGAGTGGCTGATGAAAAGCGATTTCAAGCCCGAGCGCGATCACGGCTTCAAGTTCACCGCCGAATGGGGCTCCGTCAATTGCAAGGTACTGGAGATCGAGCCGAACAGGACCCTTTCCTACACATGGGATGCCTACGGCCTCGAAAGCACCGTCACCTGGACGTTGACCCCCGCCGGTTCCGGCACGCGTCTGCGCATGGAGCAGGCAGGTTTCCGCCCGGACCAGGAACAGGCCTACCAGGGCGCCAAGTTCGGCTGGCAGCGCTTCTTGGACAATCTGCAGGAAGTTCTGCGGCGCGAAGACTGAGACAAAGGCTTCGGCCTGTTGAGGAGGAAATAGCATTGAATTGGAACAAGTCTATCCGCCAGCTTCACCGCTGGCTGTCCATCATCTTCACGCTGACTGTCATAGCCAATTTCGGTACCATGGCCTTCGGCACGCCGCCCGCTTGGCTGGTCTATTCGCCGCTGCCGCCGCTTTTCCTGCTGCTGTTCAGTGGCCTCTACATGTTCGCATTGCCCTATTTCACCGGTCGCAGCGAGCGGGTATCGGATGCAGGGTAGGGAATGCGTTTTCCGCGGAGACCGTGGCTGGCAGCCGTCACATCGCTGTCATCCGCGGCCTCTACATCACGCGGCATGTCATCAGCCGATCATCCGCTTTTCCGCTTCGGAATCATCGCCGATCCGCAATATGCTGCCATCGAACCGCAAGTCGAGATGGGCCGCTATTATGCCAACAGCCTCGCCAAGGTCGGCGCTGCGATCGAGACCTTCAATGGCGAGGAACTGAGTTTCGTCATGACACTCGGCGATATTATCGACCGCGATTTCAATAGCTTCGACGATATCCTCCCGGTCTATGAAAAGCTGCGGCACGAGGCGCACTTCCTGCTCGGCAATCACGACTTCGGAGTCGCTCCTGAGCATCTGGAGAAGGTCGCGGAACGGGTCGGCATGCCAGCACCTTATTACAGCTTCCAGCGCCATAGTTTCCGCTTCATCGTGCTCAACGGCAATGAGGTGAGCACCTTCGCGCCGCCGGAAGACCATCCCCATCGTGCGCTTGGTCGCGAGCGTCTGGCGGCTCTGCTGGCAGCCGGCGCCAATAACGCCCATGAATGGAACGCGTCGCTGAGTGACGGACAGTTCGCCTGGCTGGCTGGCGAAATCGAAGCGGCGAAGGTCGCGGGCGAGAAGGTGATTGTGATGAATCACTTCCCCGTCTATCCACCCTGTGAACATGATATGTGGGACCGCGAGCGCATCATCGCACTCCTGTCCCCGCAGCAAAACGTCGTCGCTTATCTCAACGGTCACAACCATGTCGGCAATTACGGCGAGGTCGGTGGCTGCCACTTCGTCAATTTCAAGGGCGTGGTCGATACCGAGAGCGAAAACACCTTCGCCATCGTCGATGTGTATGCGAACCGGATGGAGATTCGCGGTTTCGGCCGCGAGGATAGCCGCACGTTGGTTTACTGAATTCGGCGGCCTTCCGTCCTCCTGGCGCAAGCGTCGGTTTCTGTGCTCGCTGCTCCGGCGCTTCCGCCCTCGGTGGTGAACGCCTATTTGCAGGGTATCGCGTACTCAAGCATTCGCGGCCAGCGGCTTCTCCATCCAGCTCTGCGTCCAGAGCGAGCGCAGCCCGTCACCTTCGCCCTTGAAAAAGGTGTCGGCCTCCGAGCAGACCTCCACCCGGTCGCCGCGGAAATTGCGGATCGCCTGCCTGAGTTCGCACCAGGCGACGATATTGGCGGTCTGGGAATAATAGATCAGCGCGATGGGGCGGATCATCCGCTCAGTCGCGCGTCCCATTTCGTCGCGATAGTTGAGCTTGAGTTTGCGTTCGTCGCGGATCGCCCGGCGCACAATGGCAAGGTCCACTCCTGCAGGTGCCGGTGCGACCGTGCCCCAGGCATACAGCGCCTTGGTCTCCATCGCCTGCCGCAACGGCGGCGGCACGGCGCCGGCAAGCTTCTGGTTGACACGTCGGGCCGCGAGCTTCAACTCCTCGTCACCGGTGCGCTCCAGCAACGCCAGCGACAGCACGATCGCCTCCGTCTCCTCGATCGAAAACATCAACGGCGGGAGGTCGAAGCCCGGCCGCATGATATAGCCGATGCCCCGCCCGCCCTCGATCGGCACCCGCATCGCCTGCAGCGCGGCGATATCGCGGTAGATCGAGCGTACGGTCACTTCCAGCTTTTCAGCCATGACCGCGGCGGTCATCGGCTTCTTCGCCAGCCGCAATATCTGGATGATCTCGAAAAGCCTGGAGGCCTTGCGCATTTGCCGCCCTTTCTCCCACGCTCCTGACAATACACTGTCAGTTGGCTTGCCGTATAGAGTCGTCTATCGAATTGAAATTCAACGCGCTTCGTCAGAAGCGTGCCTGAAAGGAAGATGGACAACTGACATGGACTACCACGAAAGCCTCTGGCTCTACTTCACCCTTCTCTTCGGCATCATCATCGTGCCCGGTATGGACATGCTCTTCGTGCTCGCCAATTCGCTGACGGGCGGCACCAGGCGGGGTCTGGCCGCCACCAGCGGCATCATGCTCGGCGGGGCGGTGCATTCGGCCTATGGTGCGGCGGGCGTCGGCATTCTCGTCGCCATGCTGCCTGGTGTCTTCAACGTGCTGCTCTTTGCCGGCGTCGCCTATATGATCTGGATCGGCATCTCGCTGATGCGTAGCTCGGTCAAGGTCGAAACGGTCGGCCCCAGCACGGCTCGCTCCACCTGGAAGGCGTTCCGGCAGGGTGCGGTCACCTGCCTCGTCAATCCCAAGGCCTATATCTTCGTGCTCGCTGTCTATCCGCAATTCATAAAGCCGGAATATGGCCCGATCTGGCTGCAGGGGCTGATCATGGGCATTATGACTGTGCTCACACAGTTTGCCGTCTACGGCACGCTTGCGATGACGGCCGGCCGCAGCCGCGATCTCCTGGTGTCCAACCCGAAGACGACGGCCGTCATCGGCCGCCTCGCTGGCCTGCTGCTGGTTGTCATCTCCGCGGTCAGTCTATGGCAAGGGTGGAAGGCGGCCTGATCCTGCCTCTTCTTATCACATTGTTTTTATGAGGATCCGGCTAAACGTGACTATTCGGCGACATGGATTTTGTCATGATCACGGTGCAGATTGCCCTCGGCCGGCTTCGCCGGCGGAACAATGGAGAGAGAGAATATGAATTGGAAAGCAGTGGCTGCGGCCATGGCGTTCGCCGGCATCGCCCTTGGCCCGGTTGTGGCCGCCGACGGCACGCACGACGCACGCATTGGAATGATGAAGCAGATCGGCGGCGCAGCAGGTTCTCTCGCTGCCATCGCCAAGGGCACCAAGCCCTATGATGCCGAAGCCGTGAAGACGGCTCTGAAGACGATCGCCGAAACGGCGAAGGCTTTTCCGGACCAGTTCAAGCCGGGTACCGAGACGGGCGACAGCGAAGCCAGTCCGAAGATCTGGGAAAACATGGACGACTTCAAGGCACGCGCCGCGAAGCTGTCTGCCGACACCGAAACCGTTCTCGCTCGGCTTCCGGCCGATGCTGCCGGCGTCGGCGCTGCGCTGAACGCGGTCGGCGGCAATTGTGGTGGCTGTCATCAGCTCTATCGCATCAAAAAAGACTAAGCGATAGAGCGCTTCTCGCATGATCCCATGATCCGCACTGGTCTTGCCGCCGGTGCGGATTGCCTTATTCTTCCGGCTGCCGGGCCGGCAAGCCCTTGATATCGACCGTAAGGAGAGGCGGCGCATGGTCCGCAGGTTCATCCGCATTCTGCTCTGTCTCATCGGCGTGGTGGTGCTCGGCGGCGCGGCCTTCTATTTCGTCACGGCGCCCGATGCGCTGCCGGAAAGCCACTGGGCCAATCTCGGCGCTCCCGACGTTGCGAATGGCGAGAAGGTTTTCTGGACCGGCGGCTGCGTCAGCTGTCATGCCACGCCCGGAGCGGAAGGCGATGCGAAGCTGATCCTTGCCGGCGGCCTTGCACTCAAAAGCCCCTTCGGCACCTTCCATATTCCGAATATTTCCCCGGATGAGCAGGCCGGCATCGGCCGCTGGACGCTCGCTCAGTTCGGCAACGCCATGAAGCGCGGCGTCGGCCCCGACGGGCAGCATCTCTATCCGTCCTTCCCCTACGGCTCCTATACGCGCATGAGCGACAAGGACGTCAACGACCTTTTCGCCTATTTGAAAACCTTGCCGAAGAGCAGCAATGTCACTCCGCCGCACGAATTGCCGTTCCCCTTCAACATCCGCCTGGCGCTCGGCGGCTGGAAACTCCTCTATTTCAATGATCAACCCCGCGTCGTGCTTGCCAATGCCGACGACAAGTTGAAGCGTGGCCAGTATCTGGTCGAAGGTCTCGGCCATTGCGGCGAATGCCACACCCCGCGCGATTCCCTCGGTGGCTTCGTCCGTGACCAGTGGCTTTCCGGGGCGCCGAACCCGGAAGGCAAGGGTCGCATACCAGACATCACGCCGGGCTCGAAGAGCGTCGGCTCCTGGAGCGAGGCCGATATCACCAACTACCTGCAGACCGGCTTCACCCCCGATTTCGACTCTGCCGGCGGCCAGATGGTTGACGTGCAGCGGAACATCGCCCATCTGCCGCAGTCCGACATCGAGGCGATTTCCGCCTATCTGAAGGCGGTTCCGAGCAAGTAGCGTCTGTTTGGCACAAGCACAGCCGGCCACACTGGCACAATGAAGCACCCGACCCTTGAGGAAACAGACGCCGCAATTGCCCGCGTGCGTGAACGGCTCGCCGCGCGCAACGCGATTCTTGCGCGCTGGTTCACCGATACGCTCGCCGTGATGGAGGCAAAGATTGCCAGCCGTCTCGATGATCCCCGCGATCTGGCGCAGGCGAGGACCGCAGCCTTCCTGTTCGTGAGGAGAGCACTGCACCAATGGGCGACCCGCCCGGTGCATGAGGTGGCGCCCGGAGACAGCCTGCCGAAAGAGGTTCGACGGCTCAAATGATTGGCATGCTTGGGGCGTCAGGCCGCCTTCGGCTGATGCTCCGCGCCGAGAATCTGCACATAGGTGTCGAGTTCTTCACTGCCGAAGCCGAGCGCCCGGTAGATTTCAGCCGTAAAGGTAATCGGCGCCGAACCTGGCGCAGTCACGATCATGCCCGATCTTACGGCCTGCGGACCGTCGCGATAATGCGCCTGGCCGCGATAGCCCTCAGCACTGGCAATAAAGTCGGGCGCGTTGCTGGTATGCGGAATATTGTTCAGCGCGCCCGTGCGCGCCAGGGCGAGCGTCCCGCCGCAGATCGCAGCAGTGACCTTGCCACGCGAGATGAAATCATCGATGACGGATGAAAGGTCGGGCGCCCTTTCGGTTTCCCAGATCGTGCCCCCGCAGATAACAAGCGCATCGAAAGCGTCGCCATGCAGGTTCTCGGCCACAGTATCGGCCGCCACCCGCATGCCGCCCATGGAGCGGATTTCCGCGCCGCCGGGACTTGCCGTCACCACATCGAAGCCGAAATGGGTGCGGGCGGAGGCAGCAAGCTGCCCCACTTCCCAGTCCGCGAAGCCTTCGGTCAGAACCACCGCCAGTCGGGTCATGCCTTCCTCCCTTGCAAGATGGCCGAGCGGCTGGAGCCACTCACGACAGAGCCTGCATATAGCGCATGCCGGTGACCGGGCGAGGGGTGAAGTCCATCTGTTCGTAGAAGCGGTGAGCCTTGAGATTGCCGGTCGCAGCGCTGACGGAGAGGTAATCGCAGCCCGCAATGCGCGCCGTTTCGCGGGCGCGGTCGACGAGAAGCTGGCCGGTGCCATGACCGCGATGGCCGTCGCGCACGAAAAGGTGATGCAGGTCCATTCCGCGCTTGCCTTCCTGCGCCCTGTAGAGCGGAACGAGGATCGCGTAACCGATCAGTCCCTCGCTGCCTTCGGCGACAATGGCAGAAATCCAGGGCGTCGGGCCGAAGAGGTCGCGCTCGAGCTGTTCCGGCGTCGAGGCCGATATGTCGCCATGATGGGCGGCAAGCAGGCCGATCATTTCATGGAGTTCGCAGATGTCGCGGGGTTTGGCGGTGCGGATCGTCACCACCGGCGGGCGCATGAGTGATATTTCGCTGTCTTCGATTTCAAGCATGGCCTTCGCGTCCTTTTTACGTTTATGCCGCCAGGACGCTGCTGATACAACAAAGCCGCCTGACGGCGGCTTGTTGACATTATGATCTGTCTCGGCCGCCCTTTACAGGTACAGCCAAAAATACGAGCGGTTATGGTGTGCGTTCTTGATCATGCGCCATAGATTCTCCGAAACCGCATGATTGTCAATGGCAGTTTGGCCTCAGATCGGAGGCGATCAGGCGGCACCTGCTGGCGCGGCACAGATACCTGCCACACAGCCCTCTGCATTTTCATCTGATGTCGCCGCCCGAACGGATGCTGCAAGCGCCATGCCGATGCGAGCGCCGAGTGCGATATCATCCTCGACGCCGAATGCATGATGCAGGATCGCACCATCGCGGCCGATCAGGACGGATGAGGGTGTTCCCCTGAAACCATAGCGGCGCATCGTCACCGGTATGTCGGAGCGCTGCTCGGCCTGATCGACACCGATGGGCGAGGTCAGCCGGTATTCGTGAATGAAAGCCTTGAGCACGGTTGGCGTCATCGCCTCGCGATGTTCGAAGACCGTGTGCAGGCCGATGACCTGGAGATCCGTGTTGGCGAAGATGCGCTCGATGCGGCGCACCTGCGGCAGGCTTTCAGCCACGCAGCCGGGGCAGAGCAATTGGAAACTGTGCAGGAAGATCACCTTGCCGCGCAGTCCGGCGATGGAGAGCGGCTGCGGTGTGTTGAACCAATCGCTGACGGAAAGTTCCGCTGCGAGTATCAGGTCGGACATGGCGAAATCCTTGCTCTTTGGGCAGGTGCTTGCGTCATCAGTTGCATCCGGGGCGCAAAGGATTAAACCTGCCTGGTGTTTTCTCTTCTCTATTTGCCTGGAGAGAGGAAAGAGCCGGTCCGGCGATGGCAGTCGCCGGACCGGCGACCCGCTCACTTTGCAGGCATGACCTTGCCCGGCAGGCTGAGATTGCCGGAGGCGACCTTGAAGACATTGTCCACGCAAAGCAGCGGCGCATGCAGGTTGCCGTTGACCTTCAGCCCTGCGGTCACGCCGTCATAGGAAGCGCCGGTAATTCCGCCGAGCAGCGACAGCGGGATGGCGACATCGACACGGTCGCCCTTCAGCACCGTCGGATAATTCGGGCTGTCGATCAGCAGCGGAACGCCCGGCCATGTGGCGGGAAGCTTCGGCTTGGCGCCGTCAGGGATGTCGGTCACCTTCAATCCGCCGGCGCATGCCTTGTCCTCATTGAGCACGACCCAGTGCGGATGCCAGACATCGCGGTTTTTGCCCTTATTGGCGGCATCGTCGAAGTCAGGATGGAAAGTCACGGCCAGCGCCACGATGCCCTGATCCCTTTCGAAGCCGATATCGCCGCTGTTGAGCGAGGTCGGCCAGACATAGGCATAGACACCGGAGCCTTCGAACTTGCCTGTCGCAGGGGGCTTTTCTGCGCCGGCCTCGCCGCGTACGCGGGTCGAGAAGACCGCCTTGTCGCCCTTGGTGACGATTTTGGTTTCGATGATGTCGAACGAGGCTTTCACGCCTTCGGACGGTTCGGCCTTGACGGGATGCGCCATAGCTGAGCCGAGCCAAAGGGATAGCGCTCCGGCGATGGCCGCGCCAGTTATCAATTTTCTCAACATTTTGATTTCCTTCTCTTTCTAGGTTGCCTGGAGAGTGCGCCTATCCTTTTTCGAAGGCATCCCAGGTGGCAGCCCGGGTTGCCGGATCGGCGGTTTCATGGTCGCGGCAGTCGATGCGCAGCTCATTGCTGCCGAAGGCCGCGTTCACGAAATTGCAGTGGTGCGGTTTGGCCGCACCGGAATGCTGGTAGGGACGGAAGTAACGACAGCTCGTGCACATCCGCTGGATCGGTATGGCATCTGCCTCCTGCAGATGCCGGATCATCTTGACGAGCGACAGCAGCAGGCCTTCCTGCTCGCCTGGGGAAAGCGATCGGGCTGCTTCCATCGCTGCCGTTTCGATCGGCGAAACGGAGCCGAACGCCGCCTTTCCCTCCGCCGTGATGCGGATCGCGGTGGCACGTTTGTCGCCGTGAGCGCTCGCCTTGGCGACGAGCCCCTTGCGCTCCAGTGCCGCAATCGAATCCGTCGCCGTCGGCTGCGAGACACCGAGATGCGCCGCAATCTCCTTAACCCGCGCACTGTCGCGGCCGGCGAGAAATTCGAGGATCGCAAGCTGCGTCGGCTTCAGTCCGGCCTTTTCGGCCTTTGACCATTCGTCGCTGCGCATCGCGATCGCGATGCGGGTCAGGCCTTCGCTGATGCGGTTGTCGATCGATGTTGGGTCTTTTGGCGTTTCCATAGAGGCAATATATAGGAGTCCTATGTAAATTCAAGGCGGCTTCGATGGATTGCCGCTTTCGTTTTTCGTGAAGGCAATATAGGGTACTCCCCTATACTACATCAGAGACTGCCATGTCCCATACGACCCATCAGAAGAAGAAGCTCATTGCCCGCGTCAGCCGTATCCGCGGGCAGCTCGAGGCGGTCGAACGTGCGCTGGAGGGCGAGCGCCCCTGCGGCGAGATCCTCCAGCTTCTAGCCTCCGTGCGCGGCGCGCTGACGGGTCTCACGGGCGAAGTGGTGGACGACCATCTGCACGAACACGTGCTGCATGCAGCCGACGAGAAGGCGAGGGCGGAGGCGGTCGAGGAAATATCGGAAGTATTGCGAACCTATATCCGCTGAGCCGGATCGATATCGGTAAGGAGTTGGCAAATGATATCAGGAACGAATAGCTACGGACATGAGCATGTCTTCCTGGGGCAGGACCATGCCCGCAACGAACGCCGCATCTGGCTTGTAATCGCGCTGACGGCGGTCATGATGGTGGTCGAAATCGGCGCCGGCACGATCTATGGCTCGATGGCTCTGGTGGCCGACGGCTGGCACATGTCCACCCATGCCAGCGCGTTGCTCATTTCTGCGCTCGCCTATCTCTTCGCCCGGAAGCAGGCCCGCAATCCGCGCTTCACGTTCGGCACCGGCAAACTCGGCGATCTCGCCGGGTTCGCGAGTGCCATCATTCTGGCGATGATTGCCCTGCTGATGGGGTGGGAAAGCTTCCTGCGCATCACGTCGCCGGTGCCGATCAGCTTCAGCCAGGCGATTGCCGTGGCCGTCATCGGCCTTGCCGTCAACCTCGTCAGTGCCTGGCTCCTCAGTGGTGGCGGCCACGATCACCACCATCACGGTCACGGGCATGATCACCATCACAATCATCATCATGCCCATGGCCATGATCACCATGGTCATGCGGATAACAATATTCGCTCCGCCTATATGCACGTCATCGCCGACGCTTTGACCTCGGTGCTCGCCATTGCCGCACTCACCTTCGGTAGCCTCTATGGCTGGCTGTGGCTTGATCCGCTGATGGGCATCGTCGGCGCTCTCATCATCGCGCAATGGGCCTGGGGGCTGATGAAATCGTCAGGCGCCGTGCTGCTTGATGTGCTCTCGGAAGGGGAAACACTGCCGGACGAGATTCGGGACGCGATCGAAGGCGATGGCGACCGCATCACCGATCTGCATGTCTGGCAGGTCGGTCCCGGTCACCATGCAGCGATCGTCGCGGTGCTGACGCCGCAGTCGCGCGATACCGCCTTCTACAAGGAGAGGCTGGCGAGCCTGGGCGAGTTGTCGCATGTGACGGTGGAGGTCACGCGCGCTGCCTGATCCCGCCAAAAAGCCGAGATGCCGCCGCAATCGGGCCTTACGCCTGTGATCCTGATTCCCCGGAGGTCTTCATGAATCACAGCCTCACCCGCCGCAGCTTTATTGGCTCTGCCTTGCTGCTGCCTGCGCTGGGCTTTGCACCTCGCTTGCGCGCCGAGCAGCAGAATGACGATATCGACAAGCGGCTCGCAGCGCTTGAAGCGCGCATTGGCGGGCGCCTCGGGGTTTCCGTTCTCGACAGCGACACGAATGTATCCTTCGGCTATCGCGGCAGCGAGCCCTTCGCCATGTGCAGCACCTTCAAGGTCCTGGCTGCAGGCCTCGTTCTTGCCCGTGTCGACAAGGGCGATGACAGCCTCGACCGGCGTATCACCTACGGCAAGGACAAGCTCGTCACCTATTCCCCCGAGACCGAAAAGCATGCGGGCGGTGACGGCATGACGATAGCCGAGATCTGCAAGGCAGCCATTACGCTGAGCGACAACACCGCCGGCAACCTGATGCTGGAAAGCTTTGGCGGTCCGGCTGCACTCACCGACTGGCTGCGCTCCATCGGTGATGGCACGACAAGGCTGGACCGCATGGAAACCGCACTAAACGAGGCCGCGAAAGGCGATCCGCGCGACACCACGACACCCGATGCAATGCTGGATTCTCTCGGCAATATCGCCCTCGGCTCGGTTCTGGCGGAAACCTCTGCAAATCAGCTGATCGACTGGATGATTGCAAACACGACCGGCGGCGCGCGCCTGCGCGCAGGCATGCCCGGCGATTGGAAGATCGGCGATAAGACCGGCACGGGCGACAATGGTTCTGCCGGCGATATTGCCATCATCTGGCCCCCCAAACGCGGCCCGATCGTCGCCGCCGTCTACATCGGGGAAACAACCGTGAAGATGGACGAATTCAATCCCGTCTTCGCCGAAATCGGCAAGATGATCACCGAGATGGTGTAGGAGAGGCCGCCTGATTTTCTACGATCTTCCGCCGGGGTCGGCGGATCGGAGCAGGCCGGACGTCGATCATTGAAAAGCCGCGGCGCAGCATACTCGCGGCTTTTTGAACTTGCGTAGCGATCAGGTGGCTGAGTTTTCTTCGCCCTGCGTGCTCGTCGATTGCGCAGCGGCGGGTTTTTTGTTGCCGTCTCCGCCATCCTCGATACCTGCAAGTTCGCGCTTGATCTGTTCAGCGATTTCCTTCTCGATTGCGGCGCGCTCGTCCGCGGACATCGCCTTGAGGTCGTCCTCGGTGAGATTGTGTGCCGCGAGATAACGCGCACGGATGAATTCTTCGGGCGTCATGCTGCTCCACTCGCTGAATTCAGCAGCGACGCGTTTATTTGCCTCCTTGATCGTTGCCTCCTCATCGGAGGGCGGATTGATGTAGGTTTCGTTGCCGGCCTGCACCGCCCACATCGTATTGGCGATGGACGGCGGCGTCGTGCTAGGCTCTAGGCCGGCGCCGGATTGATTGCGCACACTGCCGCCAAATTCGTCGGTCTGTTTGTTCTTGGATTTGCCCTGCTCGAAAAGCGCACCAAGGCCGGAATAAATTGAAAGGCTGCTACCGATTTCCATGAAAAAATCCCCTTGAAAAACGGCAGCAGCATGATCGGGCAAACCTGCCCGGAGCTTGTGTCTCTCCGCTGCCGTACTACGGCAGCGTGTATGCGATGACATAGTCGCCGGGCTTGGTGCCAACAGACCCATGCCCGCCGGCGACCATGACAACATATTGTTTGTTGTCATCGGTCGTATATGTCATCGGCGTTGCCTGTCCGCCGGCCGGAAGACGCGCCTCCCAGAGCTGGCGGCCGTTCGTCACGTCATAGGCGCGCAGATAGTTGTCGACGGCTGCACCGAGGAACGCGACGCCGCCCTTGGTCACCATCGGCCCGCCGATGCCGGGCACGCCCACTTTGAAGGGAAGAGGCAACGGCGTCATGTCATGGACCGTGCCGTTCTTGTGCATGTAAGCGATACGGCCGCTACGCAGGTCGACGCCGGCGACATAGCCCCATGGCGGCGCCTGGCATGGAATCTGAAGCGGCCCGAGGAACGGACCCATGAATACGCCGTAGGGGGCGCCGTCGTTGCGGTTGAGGCCCTGTTCGCTGCCTTTCTCATCCTGCCCGCGCGGCGGAATATCGGCTGATGGCACCAGGCGCGAGGTGAAGGCGAGGTAGGTTGGCATGCCGAACATCACCTGCCGCTCCGGGTCGACGGCGACCGAGCCCCAGTTGAAGGTGCCGAAATTACCGGGATAGACGATGGTCCCCTGCAGCGAGGGCGGCGTATATCGGCCCTCATATTTGTAGCGGTGGAAATCGATGCGGCAGACAAGCTGGTCGAACAGCGAGACACCCCACATATCCTTTTCCTGCAGTGGCTCCGGCGAGAAGGTAAGATCGGAGATCGGCTGCGTCGGTGCCGTGTGATCTTCCGGGATCGCTCCGTCAGGTGCCGGGATTTCCTTGAAGGGAATGATCGGCTGGCCGGTGCGCCGGTCGAGCACGTAAATATCGCCCTGCTTGGTGGATGCCACCAGCGCCGGCACCGCCGTTCCGTCCTGCTTGGTCAGATCGAGCAACACCGGCTGGGCCGGCACGTCCATGTCCCAGAGATCGTGGTGGACGAATTGCTGCACCCAGCGCAGCTGGCCCGTATTGATGTCGAGCGCCACGACGGAGGAGGAGAACTTCTCGACATTCTCGCTGCGGTTCATGCCGAGCTGGTCCGGCACCTGGTTGCCAAGCGGGATATAGACCATGCCGAGCTGATCATCGACGCTGAAGACCGACCAGCTGTTTGGCGAATTCGTCGTGTAATGCTGTCCCTCCGGCAATGGCGTCGTCTGGTTCGGATTGCCGGAATCCCAGTTCCAGATCAGTGCGCCGCTGTTGATGTCATAGGCGCGGATGACGCCGGACTGTTCTTTCGTTGAATAGTTGTCGTTGACCGCCCCGCCGATGATGATTTTTCCCGCAACGGCAACTGGCGGTGAGGTGGAGTAATAATAACCGGCCGGATTGTACTGCATGCCGGCCTGTAGCTGCAGCACGCCTTGTTCCGCAAAGCCCGTGCAGACCTGTCCATTGGTGGCATCGAGCGCGATCAGCCGCGCATCCGAAGTCGGCAGGTAGATGCGCTCCTTGCAGGGCTGGCCTGCCGGCGTCGCCTCATCGCTGTAATAGGTCACTCCCCGGCAGGTCTGGTGCTGCCGGTCCGGGTTCATGCCGGAATTGGCGCCATATTTCCATTTCTGCTGGCCGGTCTTGGCATCGAGCGCGATCGCCCAATTGTGCGGAGTGCAGAGATAGAGCGTGTTGCCGACCTTCAGCGGCGTCACCTGATAGGTCGTCTCGCCGACGTCGTCGGGCCGTTTCACGTCGCCGGTCTGATAGCGCCAGGCCTCCTTAAGGGAGGAGACATTCTGAACGGTAATCTGGTCGAGCGGCGAATAGCGCTGGCCGTAGGGCGTACGGCCATATTGGTGCCATTCGCCATCAGGCACATTGCCGCCGAAGGTCGGCGTGGCGGTAACCGCCTGCGTCGGCAGGTCGCCCGCGAGGTCGTGCGGATCCGTCGTCATCGAATAGACAGCGACGATGATGGCGGCGATAACAGGAATGGCGAGCGGCCAGGGATTGGCGCCGTAGTAGGTACCGGTCGGGCTGCGGAAGCCGAGCGGCCGGCGGATCCACGGTGTCAGCAGCCAGAGCCCGAAGAGGATGATGAGCCCGCCGCGTGGACCGAGCTGCCACCAGTCGAATCCGACCTCCCAGATCGCCCAGGCAAGGGCCACGATCACAAGCACGGCATAGACCCAGAGCGCCACTGCCTTGCGCATGAGAAGCAGGCCTGCCGTCAGCAGGAACATCAGTCCGGCGAAGAGATAGAAGACGCTGCCGCCGAGCGTGACGAGCCAGAGCCCGCCGGCGCCTAGGGCCAGTCCGAAAATGATGAAAAGGATGGAGGTAATGACGATTGCCATACGGCAGTCTCCCGCTGGTTAGCCGGATCGGAGGATGGCGAAAAACATACGCCGATCAGGCAGGTAGAGCGGAAGGGCTGCCTTTCAACCGCCGCAATTCGCGGCGGTTGAAACTGTCGCACTAATTCGCTTTTGCAAGCTCGCGGTCGATCGCCGAGACCAGACGACTGTCGTCAGCCGTCACGTCGGGGGCGAAACGGGCAACGACCTTGCCGTTGCGACCGACGAGGAATTTCTCGAAGTTCCAGAGGATTTCCTTGTCGTCGGAGGCAAGGCCGGCGCTCTTCAGCCGTTCGCGCATCGGTCCTTCGCCCGTCGTTTCTACGTCTGCGCTGGTCAGGTTCTGATAGAGCGGATGTTTGTCCGGCCCTTTGACGGAAATCTTGGAGTACATCGGGAAATCGACGCCGAAGGTACTGGTGCAGAAATCCAGGATTTCCGCATCTGTGCCTGGCTCCTGGCCTTTGAAGTCATTGGCCGGGAAGCCGGCGATGACGAAGCCGCGTTCGCGCTTGTCGGCATAGAGCTTTTCAAGCCCTTCATACTGCACGGTCAATCCGCATTTGGAGGCGACGTTGACGATGAGCAGGACCTGGCCGCGATATTCGTTAAGTGTCGTCTCACGCCCCTGAACGGTCTTGACCGGGATATCGAGAAGGTCGGTCATCATTATCTCCATTTAGTATGGCCAATTGTTATGGAATTCACTGAAATCAGGTTCCGCAGAAGGTCTGAAGCACCCGCTCTTCGGGTTTCGGCGGCTCCGTATATGCCGCAAATGCCGGCCGCTCATCATAGGGGTGCGAAAGAACAGCCAGCAGCGCCTCGAACAACGAGAAATCGCCATCCTGAACGGCAGCCTCGATTGCCTGCTCGACGCGGTGATTGCGCGGAATGAAGGCCGGGTTGATCCGTTTCATGGCAGCGGCCCGATCTGCGGGCATCTGCGGATCGCGCGATAACCGCTCGCGCCATTGTGCGAGCCAATCGGCGGTGGCAGCCGGTTCGCGGAATGTCGATGCGAAAGCGCTCTCTGCCTCCGGATCGCCTGCAAGGGCCGAAAGCCGCCGGAATGTCAGTGTGAAGTCTGCAGCCTGTGCCTGCATCAGCGCCAGCAGCGACTGAATGAGTTCAAGATCGCCGTCTTCGGCGGAAACAAGGCCGATCTTGCCGCGCATACCCTGCAGCCAATGGGCGTGAAACCGCTCGCCATAGGCCTTGATGATGGCGTTGGCGTGTTCGATCGCCTTGTCTCTGTCAACATCGATCAGTGGCAGCAGCGTCTCGCCGAGGCGCGCCAGGTTCCATTGCCCGATGCCCGGCTGGTTAGCATAGGCATAACGCCCGTGCTGATCGATGGAGGAGAAGACCGTCATCGGATCATAGGCGTCCATGAAGGCACAGGGACCGAAATCGATCGTCTCGCCCGAGATCGTCATATTGTCAGTATTCATCACCCCATGGATGAAGCCGACCTGCAGCCAGCGGGCGATCAGCGCCGCCTGCCGGTCGCAGACAGCCTCGTAGAGCGCAAGATAAGGATTCTCTGCCGCCTGCAACTCGGGATAATGCCGTTCGATCACATAGTCGGCAAGCGCCTTGATGCCATCCTCGTCACCACCAGCGGCAAGATACTGGAAGGTGCCGACGCGGATATGGCTTGCAGCAACGCGCGTGAAGACGGCGCCCGGCAAGACATCCTCACGCCGAACGCCTTCACCGGTCAGCACGGCTGCAAGCGCCCGCGTGGCGGGAATGCCGAGTGCAAACATCGCCTCGCTGATGATATATTCGCGCAAGACTGGGCCAAGCGCTGCCCGCCCGTCTCCCCGGCGTGAATAGGGCGTCTGCCCCGCACCCTTGAGCTGGATATCCCGGCGCTTGCCGTTCCGGTCGATCACCTCCCCGAGCAGGATCGCGCGCCCGTCGCCGAGCAGCGGGACGAAATGGCCGAACTGGTGGCCGGAATAAGCCATCGCCAGCGGCTCGGCACCTTCGGGGATGAGGTTGCCGGAAAAGATCGCAGCCCCGTCGCGCTTCAGAATGTCGACATTAAGTCCCAATTCTCTGGCCAGCGGCTCGTTGAGCTTGATGAGCCATGGCTCGGCCACCTGCGTCGGCGCCTGTAAGGCGAAGAAGTTCTGCGGCAGCCGCACGTAGCTATTGTCGAAGCCGAAGGCCGTGTCCGGCCGGTTTTTCTGCAGGGCGGAGGTCATGGCTAATAGGTAGGGCCGCAGGTGCGATCACGCAAGCCGATCTTCGTGCCAAACTACTCCCTTCACGAAGGGCAAAAAAGTGCAAGGAATGGTGATCTGCCTTTCCCTTTCGTCAAAGCAGATTTGCCATAAAAGACATAGCGCCGCCATGATTGCCGGCGTATAGCAAAATCATCTCCCCTTGGCATTTTTGCCATGTCTTCTCCCGCGGCCCTGTCGCCCCGTGTGCTCCGCTGCGCCACTGCGAGTGATCCCTGACGATGTCGGATCAGATTTATCATGCGCCGTTGGCTCGGCGTGCAGCACCCAATTTCCGGGTGATCGCGATGATTGTCGCGAGCGCCATGCTCATGGAAAATGTCGACGCAACGGTGCTGGCGACCGCGCTGCCGACCATGGCCCGCGATTTCGGCGTCGACGCCCCGGCCATGTCGATCGCCTTGACCTCCTATCTGCTCAGCCTTGCGATCTTCATCCCCGCCAGCGGCCGCGTGGCGGATAGTTTCGGCTCGCGCACCGTCTTCCGTTCGGCGATTGCCGTTTTCGTGGTCGGCTCCATCCTTTGTGCCTTCGCGCCGACCTTGCCGTTCCTCGTGCTTGCCCGCCTGCTGCAGGGCATAGGCGGCGCCATGATGATGCCCGTCGGCCGTCTGGTGCTGATGCGTAGCGTCGACCGCAAGGATATGGTCAGCGCCATGTCCTGGCTTTTGGTGCCGGCGTTGATCGGCCCGATCGTCGGCCCGCCGCTCGGCGGCTTCATCGTCACCTATCTCGACTGGCGCTGGATCTTCTACATCAACGTGCCGATCGGCATCATCGGCATGATCTTCGTCTCGATCTACATCGACGAAGTGAAGGGCAAGGCGGCCGGTCCTTTCGATACGATCGGCTTCATCCTGTCGGGCATCTCACTCGGCTCGCTGCTCTTCGGCTTCGAACTGTCAAGCCATCAAGGGCAGGGCTCGTTTTCGATCTTCCTCATCGCGATCGGTCTGCTCTTCGGCATCGCTTATCTGCGCCATGCCCGCAGGCATCCGGCGCCGATCATGGATTTCTCACTGATGAGAGTGCCGAGCTTCGGCACTTCGGTCATTGCCGGTTCGCTGACCCGCATCACGCAGGGCGCGCAGCCCTTCCTGCTGCCGCTGCTCTTCCAGATCGGCTTCGGCCTTTCGGCGGCCGCCGCTGGGCAGATCGTCATTTCCACCGCGCTTGGCGCGCTGTTCATGAAGCCGCTGGCGCGTGCCGTCTTCCGCCGTGTCGGCTTCCGCAGAAGCCTGATTATCAATGGTATTCTCGGCACCATCGGCTACGGCCTCTGCGCCGCCTTCCGGCCGGATTGGCCGATGCCGCTGATCTTCATCGCATTGGTGTTCAGCGCCTTTTTCATGTCGTTCCAGTTCACGGCTTACAATACCATCGCCTATGACGAGATCGGCCAGGAACGCATGAGCTCGGCCACAAGCTTCTACACTACCTTCCAGCAGCTGATGCTCTCGCTCGGCATCTGCATCGGTGCGCTGGCCCTGCATGCTTCGATGGCCTTCAACGGTGTCGAAACACCTGAGCTTGGCGATTTCTCCACCGCCTTCATCGTAGTTGCGATCATCTCAATCACCGCCACCATTTGGAACCTCCGCTTCTCGCCGACCGCAGGCGAAGAGATCAGCGGCTACAAGGCCAAGTAGGCGTTCTCTTGGTGAGGATGCTCTTCTGCAGCCATCCAGCCGCCGCTCGTCGCCGTCAGGCACGGTCTATGGGGCGATGAGCCGGAGCAGCCAGCTTTAAACCTCGCCGTCTTCCATCTCGGCCGCCAGGCCGGCGAGCTTGCGCACGGTGTTCAGGTTGCGGGAGGTCCCCGCCTTCAGCGCCGGCAGCTTCAGCTTCGACCGACCTGAGCCGATGGGATAGTGCACATAAATCTCACGCCCGGCGAGCTTCGCTTCCTCGCCATCGGGCGCCACCATCTTTTCCAGGGCATCTTTGGGTGCCGCTTCTGGCAGGAAATAGACCAGCAGAAAATTCGGCTTGGCGTCGAGGAAGGGAGCGTGGGCGACGATGCCATCGAGTTCCTTACGGCTACGCACCATCACGCCCGGCCGCTTTCCCATCTTCTTGCCCAGCGCTTCGTCGAGCTGTTCTTCAATCGCTTTTTCGGCCTCATCCGAGCGAAACAGCACATTACCGCTCTGAATGTAGGTCTTCACGTCAGTGAAACCGAGCTCCTCGCAGATCGCCTTCAGCTCCGCCATCGGCAGGGAGCCTGTGCCGCCGACATTCACGGCTCTCAGCAGCGCGATATAGACAGCCATTTCTCCCTCCGTTGATTGAGTGGCGTGCTGAGAACACGCCGCATCCAATCTCACATCTTGCCCGCCACCTTGACCGCAAACGCATATTCGAACGCGATCTCTTCGAGCCGCTGGAAGCGGCCGGAAGCGCCGCCGTGGCCGGCATCCATGTTGGTTTTGAGCAGAATGGGCGCGGCACCCGTCGTCTTGTCGCGCAGCTTCGCGACCCATTTCGCCGGCTCCCAGTAGGTGACCCGTGGGTCGGTCAGACCACCGAGCGCCAGGATCGGCGGATAGGGCTTGCCGCCGACATTGTCATAGGGCGAATAGGCGGCGATCTGCTCGTATTCTTCCTTGCTCTCGATCGGGTTGCCCCATTCCGGCCATTCCGGCGGGGTGAGCGGCAGCGTGTCGTCGAGCATGGTATTGAGCACGTCGACGAATGGGACGGCAGCGATGAAGCCGGCGAATTTTTCCGGCGCCATATTGGCGACTGCGCCCATCAGCATGCCGCCGGCCGATCCGCCCTCGGCAATGATGTTCGCGTAGGATGTGAACTTCTCCTGATTCAGATAGTCAGCGGCAGCGATGAAGTCCTTGAAGGTATTGGTCTTCTTGTCCATCTTGCCGTCTTCGTACCAGGCAAAGCCCTTGTCCTTGCCGCCGCGGATATGAGCGATGGCATAGACGAAGCCGCGATCGGCAAGCGACAGGCAGTTGGTGTTGAAGCCGGCCGGAATGGTGATGCCATAGGCGCCGTAGCCGTAGAGCAGGCAGGGCGCGGAACCGTCAAGCGGCGTGTCCTTGCGGTAGAGCAGTGTGACCGGCACTTTCTCGCCGTCCCATGCCGTCGCGAAGACGCGGCGGGTGACGTAATCGTCGGGATTGTGGCCCGATGGGACTTCCTGCGTCTTCAGGAGCGTGCGCTCACGGGTGACCATGTTGTAGTCGTAAAGCTGCGAGGGCGTCGTCATCGACGAATAGGAGAAGCGGATGACGTCGGTGTCGTATTCGGCGGCACCCGAAAGGCCGAGCGAATAGGCTTCCTCGTCGAAGGCGATCGCATACTCTTCGCCGCTGCGGCGGTCACGGATCATGATCTGCGGCAGGCCGTCCTTGCGCTCCAGCCACAGCAGGTGACGGGCATAGGCCATATGGCTGATGATGAGCGTGCCGGGCTTGTGCGGCACGACCTCGCGCCAGTTTTCCTTGCCCGGCTTGTCAACCGGTGCTTCCATGATCTTGAAATCCTTGGCGCCGCTGTCGTTGGTCAGGATATAGAAAACATCGCCGCCCTCCGTCAGCGAATATTCGATGCCTTCCTCGCGCGCAGCCACCAGCTTCGGCTCGGCGGTCAGGTCTTTGGTCGAGAGCAGGCGATACTCGCTCGTTTCGTGGTCGTGGATGTCGATGTAAATGAAATCGTCGAGCAGCGAACCGCCGACGCCCATGAAGAAGCCGGCATCCGCT
The DNA here is from genome assembly GCF_014193935.1 of Rhizobium sp. BK377. Taxonomy (NCBI): domain Bacteria; kingdom Pseudomonadati; phylum Pseudomonadota; class Alphaproteobacteria; order Hyphomicrobiales; family Rhizobiaceae; genus Rhizobium; species Rhizobium sp. BK377. Next base: position 734,915 of record NZ_JACIAC010000001.1, on the reverse strand, counting down.
TCCTCGTAGACAAGGCGGTCCTCGCTCTGCGGCGTGCCGAGAATATGGTGGAAAACTTTCGACGGACGGTGGTTCTCATCGAGCGCCGAATAGAAGAAGCTCTTGCCGTCAGGCGCCCAGACGCCGCCGCCGCCCGTATTCTCGATGAGATCGGGCAGATCCGCACCCGTCGAGAGGTCGCGAACCCTCAGCGTGAAGAACTCGGAACCCTTGTCGTCATAGCCCCAGATGCCGCGGCTGTGGTCGGTGCAATGATCGAGCCCGGCGAGGCGGAAATAGGCCTTGCCGGCAGCCTCCTTGTCGCCATCGAGCAGGATGGTGCGGATCCTCTCGTCCATCACCCCGCCGTCGCGGGGGATGCGGAAATAGCGTGGCTGCTCGCCCCCAGTGACGAAGGAAGTGCCGTAGGCATACGCACCATCCTTAACCGGTACGGAACTGTCGTCTTCCTTGATGCGGCCGCGCATCTCCGCAAACAACGTCTTCTGCAGCGGCTTGGTGTCTTCCATGGCCGCATTCATGTAGCCGTTTTCGGCTTCCAGGTGGGCGCGGATGTCAGGATCGAGGATAGAAGGATCCTTGAACATCGCCTGCCAGTTGTCGGCCCGCAGCCAGGCGTAGTCGTCAGTCCGCGTGATGCCGTGGCGCGTGTCGGAGACGGGTCTTTTTTCGGCGGCGGGCGGGGTAGGCAGGTTCTTGAAAGGGGTCAAGGAAGGCTCCGTAAGGGCGGTGTCGGTGGGCAAGAGATAGAGGTGCTGCAGGTCATGATCAAGCGTCGGTCGGTGAACCTTCGTGGGACAAATGGCCGGCGCGTCGCCTTGATGTCACCACATTGTTTGAGAATGTCCGCTAGCCCCGCACGAAAATTGCATCCGCATCAGGCCCCGGCAAGCTGCCGGCGGCGGTATGACGAATACATAACAGTAAAGGTTTCTCCATCATGCCGAAACGTCTGGTCCTGTTTATGTCGCTCGCAGGCCTTGCCGCCTCGTCCGCCCTTGCGGTCGATTCCACGATCAAGAAGCAGCTCGAAAAACTGGACCCGGCCACCCGCCTCGAGCAGAGCTGCGATACCGAAGCCATGAGCCGCATCAACCAGGACGGCACCGGCTTCCGGCCGGACAAGGTCATCGCCTATACGTTCAAGGATCCGATACCGAGCGACGATCGCCTCGAAGCGCCCGGCGCCGTCTTCCGAAGCAAGGGCGACTGGTATCATCTGTCCTATACCTGCGTCACCGGTCCGCAGCACATCAATGTACGCGACCTGAAGTACAAGATCGGCGACAAGGTGCCGAAGGATAAGTGGACCAAATATTTCCTCTACGATTGAGTCCTCGCTCTTTTCCCGCTCTTTCGCATTCCCTGTGCCAGGCAAAGCAATGCGGGCAGATTGAGACATGAGCCGTCCTTGGCGGGCGGCATCAGGCCACATGGATCGGTTCATGGGTTTGCTTTAACATCAGCTAAAAGATCAACTGAATCTGATTCTTCATGAACCGACTTCTCCTTGGATCTGCACTGCTGCTTGCTGCTGCCTCTTCGGCGCTTGCCGCGGAAGTTCCACCTGCTGTGCTCGCCCCTCCGCTCGTGACCGCCGGCCCGAAGCTCGTGGAACCGCACCTGCATATCGCCCGCTCGAACGTCACGGGCCATGCCCGCGTTGCGCTCACCTTCGATGCCTGCATGGGCGAGGCCGATGAGCGCATTCTCTCGACGCTGGTGAATGAGCGCATTCCCGCGACCATTTTCGTCACGGCGCGCTGGCTGAAGCGCAATCCGAAGGCGGTTGCCATCTTCCTGCAGAATCCCGATCTCTTCGAACTGGAAAATCACGGCGAGAAGCATATCCCGGCCGTCGACACGCCGGTGCTGGTCTATGGCATCGCAGCTGCCGGCTCGCCCGATGCCGTCAGGCAGGAAGTGGAAGGCGGTGCTGCCGCGATGGTCGCGTCGGGCATTCCGGCGCCTCACTGGTTCCGTGGCTCGACCGCCAAGTATGACCTCTCGGCCATCGGCCAGATCCGCGCCATGGGTTATCGTATCGCCGGCTATTCCGTGAATGGCGACGGCGGTTCACTGCTCGGTGCTGCGATCACCGAAAAGCGCATTTCCTCGGCCAAGGACGGCGATGTCGTCATTTCCCACATCAACCAACCGACCCACGCGGCCGGTGCGGGCGTTGCCAGGGCGCTTGTCGATCTCAAGGCCAAGGGTACGGAATTCGTCCGGCTGCAGGATGTTGCCGATACGGGTGACGACAAGACGACCGAATAGGGTAATTCCAGCAGCAGCGTGCAGCGGCTTTACATCGGAATCGCGTGAAACAAGAATGGGGCGGGGTTACCTCAACTGGTCTTCGGTCCCCGGTCGCTGTCGTTACTTCGGCAGTTGCGGCTGCGGTCTTTCCTCGATTACCAGCTCCTCGATGATGGTCATGACGATGAGCGAGAGCGGTAGTGCCAGCATCGCGCCGACTGCCCCCCACATCCATGTCCAGAAGATGATCGCCAGGAAGACGATGAATGGGTTGATCTCCAGCCGCCTGCCCATGACAGCGGGAAAGATCAGGTTCTCCATCACGAGGTGGACAGTAAAGAAGGCTGCAGCCGGCATAAGGCCGATAATGATGGCATCATGGGTAATAACGCCGGCGATGGCTACCGCAAGGGTCATCATCGTTATGCCGAGATAGGGAATGAAACTCGAAAGAAAGGCGAAGAAACCCCAAAGGATGGGCATGGATAGCCCGCCCGCATAGGCGATAACGGTCATCATGAAGCCGAGCGCCACATAGATCAGCGAAGCCGTGGCGAAATAGAAGCCGAGCGCCTGCTCCACCGCGTTGATGACGCGGATGGCCGCAAGCCGCTGCGCACGGGTGCGAAAGGTCATGATGATCGTCTTGCGCAGGCTAACGCGGCTTGCCAGAAAGAGCAGCAGCGCCGCAAAGAAGATCAGCCCCTGCACCAGCGCCGGCGTCAGGTTCGTCGTCACGACATGCAGCACGTTGCCGGTGTTTTCCAGTAGTGCATCGATGGACATCGGCCCGCTCTGAAAGGTCGCGGGCGTGATGTGCAGCCATTCGATTCGCTCCAGATACGGCATGATGCGCTGGGTGGTATGCCCGATGAAGTCAGGCGCCTCATTGGCAAGCATCGCCAGCGGTCCAGCAAGCGAATTGATCAGCAGGGCGATGACGAGCGCGACGCCGGTAGAGAGGATCACCGCATTCGCGAGCCGCGGGACGCCCATCTTCGAGAGCTTTTCCGCCGCCATGCCGAGGATCATGCCCACGACCACTGCGAGCGTGATGGGGATCAGGATCAGCGACATCAGATAGACCGCCGCTAGTCCAAGTATACCGAAAATGCCGATGATGGCCCATGCCATGCTGACATCGAGCCCGTCCTTCTCGACACGCCGCATCGGTGCCTGTGGAAGCTCTTCGGCAGCTTCCTGAAGCGTTCGTGCCCATGCGCTGGTATGGCGTTCGCCGAGGCGGAGATTGTTTGCCTGTTTTCGGATGCCGTTGGCGATGCCCATGTGCGATATGTCCCCGAAGCCCCATTGCCTCGCCAATCAACGCGTAGGGGGTGCCGCCGGTTCCCCGGGAGGATAAAGGCATCTAGGCCGCTCGCTGCCGCCCTATGAAATCCACGAAGGCACGCAGCGGCGGCGGCATCTGGCGCCGGCTGGGATAATAGAGGTGGAAGCCGGGAAAGGGGGGTGTCCAGTCGTCGAGCATGCTGACCAGCCGGCCGGCGACGAGATGGTCCGCCACGTGATAATCGAAGAGATAGCCGATGCCCACGCCATCGAGCACGGCCCGCAGCATCAGGTCGTTGTCGGTGGTGCTGAGCGGTCCTGAGACGGCCACTTCGAGCTTTTCGTCCCCACGCTCGAATTCCCAGTGATAGAGGCTGCCATCTGTCGGCCAGCGGGAGACGACGCAAGAGTGGTCGCGCAGGTCGCGCGGCGTTTCCGGCACGCCGTGGCGCGCGATGTAATCGGGCGAGGCAATGACGACGAGCCGCATCTCGCTGCCGAGCTTCACGCTTACCATGTCCTTTTCCACCATCTCACCCAGCCGGATGCCGGCATCGAAACGGCCGGCGACGATATCGGTCAGTTTGTCATCGACCACGACATCCATGACGATGTCAGGATAGGCGGCATGAAAGGGCGCAATCAGCGGCGCCAGCCTGTGGACGATTGCGACCCGCGGCGCGTTGATGCGCAACAGCCCGGCGGGCGTATCGCGCAATGCGGCGACATCGGCCACCGCCCGGTCGAGATCGGCAAGTGCCGGCAGAAGCCGCGCGAGCAACCGCTGGCCCGCCTCGCTCGGCGCTACGCTGCGCGTCGTGCGGTTGAGCAGCCGGATACCCATCCGTTCTTCGAGTGTGCGGATCGTCTGGCTGAGTGCGGAGGCCGACATGCCGAGCCGGGCGGCCGCACGGGCAAAATTGCCGTGCTCGGCGACTGCTGCAAAGGCCCTGAGTTCTGCATAGTCGCTGCCGCGCATTATGTTCTATTTTCTAAAGAAGCCATGCTGATAATGTAGCATTGTTGTCAGTATCGGCAAGGCGCATCTTCTGTCTGCAACACAGGAGATTTACCCTCATGACAGTTAAAACAGCCAACGCACTGTCCCTTGACCGCTACCGTCTCCTCGGCCGTTCAGGCCTGCGCGTCTCGCCGCTTGCGCTCGGCGCCATGACTTTCGGAACCGAGTGGGGCTGGGGCGCCGATGAGCAGGAGGCACGCCGCATGTTCGACGCCTATGTCGATCGCGGCGGCAATTTTATCGATACTGCCAATCAATATACCGGCGGCACTTCGGAAAGACTCGTCGGCCGCTTTGCCGAAGGCCGCCGCGACGAACTTGTCATCGCCACCAAATATACCATCACCTCGCGCCCGAAGGATCCGAACTCCGGCGGCAATCACCGCCGCAGCATGGTCCGTTCGTTGGAAGATAGTCTGAAGCGGCTGAACACCGATTACATCGACCTCTTCTACCTGCACGCCTGGGACTTCACGACCTCGGTCGAGGAGGTGATGCGCGGCATGGACGACCTCGTGCGCGCTGGCAAGATCGTCTATGCCGGCATTTCCGATACGCCGGCTTGGCAGGTGGCGCGCATGCAGACGCTGGCCGACCTGCGCGGCTGGGCGCCGCTTGTGGCGCTGCAGATCGAATACAGCCTGATCGAGCGCACGGTTGAGCGCGAACTGATCCCGATGGCCGCTGAACTCGGCCTCGGCGTCATTCCCTGGTCGCCGCTTGGCATGGGCGTCTTGACCGGCAAATACAGCCGCTCCGATCTCGATATCGGTGCCGGCAACGCAAGCGCGGTCGGTACTCGCAAGAATGTCGCTGCCGGCAACGGTTCGCTGACCGAACGCAATCTCGGCATTGCCGATGTCGTGAAAGAGATCGCTGCCGAAATCGGCAAGACGCCGGCACAGGTGGCGATTGCCTGGACACTGACCAATCCGGCCATCACGTCGCCGATCATGGGTGTGAAGACGATGGCCCAGCTCGAAGACAATCTCGGTGCGCTCGACGTTGTGCTGTCGGACGAGCATCGTGCCCGGCTGGCCGAGGCAAGCGCCGTCGCTCTCGGCTTCCCGCATGACTTCCTCGCCAAGCCGCTGACGCGCGGTGTCATGTTCGGCGAAGTGACCATCGAGCCCCGTCGTTAAATAATGAGTCTGCAAATGCAAATGGCGGCGGAAACGGCGCCATTGTCGTCTGGATGCGTAAAAAAGGACCGTTTCGGTGAAACCAAACGGCCCTTTTCGATGTCTCGGAATATTCCTTCAGGCCGAAAGCGTGAGCCCGATACCCCAGGGATCTCTCAGGAAGACGCCGCCGTCGCGCTTTTCGCTCTTGATCTCCAGTTCATCGAGCTTGGCAACGGCCTTGTCGAGCGTTTCTTTGTCGTTAAAACGGATCTTATAGTCGGAAAGGCCGGTCATGTGGTCGGCGCGCAGGCCGGCGCCGCGGCTGTTCCAGATATTGGCGGCGAGATGGTGATGATAGCCGCCGCTCGCAAAGAAGCTCGCGCTCGGATAACGTGCCATCACCTTCAGGCCAAGCACGTCACGATAGAAGGCATCTGCCTGCGGAATGTCTCCGACCTGCAGATGGATGTGGCCGATCGCGGTACCGTCAGCCATGCCGGTCCATGCATCCTCTGGCGCGCTGTTGTAGAGCGCCTGCAGGTCGAGCCGCTGCGTCGCCATTTCCACCATGCCGTCCGGATGGAATTTCCAGCTTTCATGCGGCCGGTCTGCATAGACTTCAATGCCGTTGCCCTCAGGATCGGAAAGATAGATCGCCTCGCTGACCAGATGGTCGGACGCCCCTTCGAGGGTGACATTATTGTGCGCGGCATGGCGCAGCCAGCGTGCAAGCTCGGTGCGGTTGGGCATGAGGAAGGCGGTGTGGAACAGGCCGGCGGCGTTGCGGGGCGCCTCGCGCGCGGTGCGGTCGGTCGTCAGCGTCAGCAGCGGCAGGCCGGCGACCCCAAGAACTTCGCCGCTTGCGTTCTCTTCGAGCACCGAAAGGCCGAGCATCTTCTGATAGAAACCGGAAACAGCTGACAGGTCCTTCACGACGAGATGCGACTGGTCGATATAGGCAGGGCGCGTCAGCGCATAGGATGTTTCAGATGACGTCATGAAATGTTCTCCTGCCCTTGAATCGAAAGGCGTACCGGCGGTGGCGGCAAATGTGCCGCCCGTAGCGAGCGCGAGGAATTTTCGCCGGTCCATTCGCCTGTAAGCTCCCCTCGGCTGCTGTACTTGATCCCTATATGGCCCATTCGCATTGTTCACAGAAGGCTAGTTTTTGACGATGAAGCGTTCTGTAAACATTGACGATGGCTCGTGCCCCACTTGATATCAGTCAATGCGCTTTATCTATCCGAGGAGGAAGTTGACCGCGAAGGGCAACACCTCAAGGAGGATCGCATGTACAAGAAAATCATCGTTCCGATTGAAATCGGCAGCATCGAAAAAGGCGAGAAGATTTTCCGCAAGGCGGCAGAGTTGCTCGACAACGGCGGCGAGATCATCCTCCTCAATGTCGTCGAGGATATTCCGACCTATGTCGCCATCGAATTGCCGGGAAACATCGTCGAGGATGCCATGAAGGAAAGCCGCGAGCGGCTGGGCGGCCTCGTTGCCAAGACCGGCATTCCGGCCGCCGTCGAAGTCCGCAACGGTTCGCCTGCTACGGCAATCATCGCTGCGGCCGAAGAGCGTCGCGCCGACCTCATCATCATCGCCTCGCACATTCCCGATATCTATAATTATTTCATCGGTGCGACCGCCGATCGCGTGGTGCGCCACGCCAAGTGCTCGGTGCTGGTGGATCGGTAGGGTGTGAAGCCATGGACACGAAACTTCAGGAAAAGATTCTGCGCGATCGCTGGCACGAACTGACAGCGCGCCTGCGAAAGATCGACACGGACCTTAGCCGCACCAAGACTGCCGATGACGACGACCGCGCCATCGAGAACGAGAATGACGAAGTGCTGGAAGGTCTCGGCCAGGCTGGCGAGGATGAGTTGCGCGCCATCGACGCCGCCCTCGAACGCATCGCCAAGGGCACTTACGGCACCTGCGCACGCTGCGGCGCCAAGATATCGGAAGCTCGCCTCGCGGTGCTGCCGCAGACGCCGCTCTGCGAGGATTGCGCGGCGGGCAAGTAGGTGCTTCATCAAAAACGAGCATGGCTCGTCACAAAGATTTAACCTGACGCCACCGGGCGTTCGGTTGCGCCTTGGCCAAATCAATGCGACGATCCTCTCACTCTGAGTAAGGGTGAGCGCATGGGCGAAATCAATGGCATTCGCTGGGCTTACGACAGATATGAACTGATCGCCGACGGCATCGTCCATGGCGTCGGGATGTTCTTTGCCCTGATCGGCGTGACCGTGCTGATCTTCTACGCTACCCTCTGGAGCCCCGCCGGCGCGCTGATTGCCGCCTGGGTTTACGGTGTCGGACTGGTGCTCACACTGGGCATTTCCTTTTCCTACAATATCTGGCCGGTTTCGCGCACCAAATGGTATCTGCGCCGGCTCGATCACTCGGCGATCTTCATCCTCATCGCCGCCACCTACACCCCCTTCCTGGAGCGCGGCGCCGACGATCCGCTGCTGTCTGGCATGTTGATCGTCATCTGGCTGATTGCCGCCTTCGGCATCTTCGTCAAATGTGTTTTCCCGGGCAAATATGACCGGCTGGCGATCCTGCTTTATCTCGCGATGGGCTGGAGCGGCGTATTGGTGGCCGAGCCCGTCGCCTCGCGCATTCCCTATGCTTCCATGCTGCTGATCGTCATCGGCGGCATCATCTATTCGTTGGGCGTCATCTTCCATGTCTGGGAGAGGCTGCGCTTCCAGAACGCCATCTGGCACGGCTTCGTGGTCGCCGCCGCCGCCGTGCATTATTCAGCCGTGCTGACCTGCTTCAGCCTGTCGGTTCCCAGCTTCTGATTTCTGGCGTTTACATCGGCCCGCACCCGGCGTATGCCCCGCCAACAAGCTTAATTCGAACAAGACCATTCCGAACCGGGCCTGCCACATGACCGATACCGTTCTCATCCGGAACGCTGCCGAAGCCGACATTCCAGCCATCAGGGATATCTACAATCACGCGGTCGAGCATACGACGGCGATCTGGAACGAGACGCTCGTCGATCTCGACAACCGGCTGGAATGGTTCAAGGCGCGCAGGGGCAGGGGCTTTCCGGTCATTGTCGCCGAAATGGATGGCAAGGTCGTCGGCTACGCCTCCTATGGCGATTGGCGCGCCTTCGATGGCTACCGCCACACGGTCGAGCATTCCGTCTATGTGGACAAGGATTGCCGCGGCGCCGGCATCGGCGAAAAGCTGATGCGCACATTGATCGAGCGTGCGAGCGCCGGCAATGTTCACGTCATGATCGCCGGCATCGAGGCCGAAAATACCGCTTCCATCAGACTGCACGAGAAACTCGGTTTCCGCATCGCCGGCACATTTTCCGAAGTCGGTATCAAATTCGGCCGCTGGCTGGATCTCACCTGCATGGAATTGCGCGTACCAAAAGCCTGACGGGGCCATCTCCAGATTGATTGCCGGCCGGGACTAACCATATTTTTATCGTAGTCTGCGCCTTCTAGAAATCTCTGGTGGCGCGACTCGCAGAGGAGAGGTTGATGTTTGGACGCTCAGTGCTCGGTCTTTCGGCTTTCCTGGCCATGGCAGCCTATTCGCTGCCGGTGATGGCGGCCAGTTGCGGCAGCACGGCTTCGCCGGAGCTCGACTGGCAGGAGTGCAACAAGAAGAACCTGATGCTTCAGGGCAGCGACCTCCAGGGCGCCAATCTGGCCGGCACCGATTTCTCGCTGACCGACCTCGGGGGCGCCAACCTCAAATCCGCCAATGCCGAAAAGGCAACCCTCGTACGCGCCTCGCTGGCCGGGGCAAGCGTTCAGGGCGCCAACTTCGGCAAGATCGAAGCCTACCGCTCCACCTTTGCGGGCGCCATCGCTGACGGCGCAAGTTTTGTCGGTGCAGAGTTGCAGCGGGCTGATTTTACCGGCGCGCAGCTGACCAGGGCCAATTTCGAGAAGGCCGAACTGGGCCGGGCCAATTTCGACAAGGCGGTGCTGACAGGCGTCAGCTTCGCGCTCGCCAATCTCTCCCGCGCCGATCTGACGGGCGCAAGTTTTGAAGGTCCGATCAGCTTCGACCGAGCCTTCATGTTTCTGACCCGCATCGAGGGGCTGGATCTGTCCGCCACCACCGGCTTGCAGCAGGCGCAGATCGACCTTGCCTGCGGCGATTCCTCCACTAAGCTGCCTTCGGGGCTTTCTGTCCCTTCGAACTGGCCTTGCCCGCAGGAGCAGGATTAGAGCCTTTCCTGGTTAGATTGCAGCATTCTGCTGGAGCAGGCTTTTGCCAGGGCAAAGGCTGACGCAGAAGAGTACCCCTCGCTACGTCCGAGCCGATCGCGTTCGATCCTGCCGGAAAGATGCCCGATCCTTCGGGGTGGCTGATCGTGCTCATGCGCCTGAATTCTTCTCGCTGATGTAGAGATAGCGTTCCACCGTCTCGCCGGCCGCATTCTTCTTGCTGAAGACCTCCCGTCGCTGATGCACCCGCCCGGCGACCTTCTGCGAGGGAAGATTTTCCAGGCTGACGATACTGACGAGGCGCGACAGTCCCATGACTGAGAAGGCATGGTCGCGGCAGGCAAGCGGCCTCGGTGGCGTAGCCCTTGCCCCAGTAATCCGGCCAGAGATGGTAGCCGAGCTCCGGCTCCATTCCACGCGATGTATCCTGCAGCGTGATCCCGCAGTCGCCGAGCAGACCGCCGCTCTCGCGATCGATCACGGCCCAGAGGCCGAAGCCATTTTTCTCATAGCTTCCGAAGGCGAGCCTGTTGAAGAAATCGCGCGTTGCTGCGGCATCCTTCACGGAAGGGTAATACCGCATGCACAGCGGATCTCCGAAGATGCGCTCGAGCGTCGGCATGTCCGCGACGGTGATTTCGCGCAACACCAGCCGGTCGCTGCGCAGGATCTCCCGGACGATGGACATTGTTTCATCCCTCTGTCATGGAGCGGGCCTAAGCCGCGTCCACTCTTTCTCCCTTTATACGAGGGTTCTCGCCATGGCATCTGCAAAGATAGGCGTCATCATCGTTGGTGCCGGCATTGTCGGCGCTTCGCTGGCTTTCCATTTCGCCCGGCGTGGAGTCACTGTCCATGTGGTGGATGAAAATGTGCAAGCCGGCAGCGGCGTGACGGCGCGTGCCTTCGGCTGGGTGAACATCATCAACGTCATACCGGGAGCCGCAAATTACGGTCTCGTGCAGCAGGCGCTCGCCGACTATACCCGCCTGCAGGCCGATCTGCAGGATGCATTTCTCTCCGCGCGTCCGGGCTCCCTGTTCTGGCTCAAGAGTATTGCGGAAACCGAAGCCTTCGCGGCAGCCCATCGCGCCGAAGGGACGGATGTCGAGCTGGTCGATGCCGTAAGGATCGCGAGATGGGAGCCCAATCTGCTTGAGCCCCCTGCCTGCGCGATCGTCTCGCCACGCGATCTCGCGCTCGATCCTGCGAGGCTGGCGCGGGACCTGATCGATGCCGCCGGCGTAACTGTCACCTTCGGCCGGACGGTCGAAAGCCTCATCCTTTCGCGTGACCGGGTGCGTGGCGTGCGCTTGGCCGACGACACGATCGATGCCGATCTCGTGATCCTCGCCGGCGGAACAGCAGTCGACCGTCTGACGGAAAGCCTGGGCTTCCGAACCGGCGTCGAAGCCTCGCCCGCGATCATCCTGCGCTATAGGTGCGCAGAGCCTGTCGCGAACCGCATCCTCCGCGGCCCTGGCCTGGAAATTCGCCAGTCGGCGGACAACATGTTGCACGTCGCCAAGGGCTATATCGACGATCGCGAGGAGAACGCACCGGAAAGAGTTGGTGAGCGGATCTTGAAGATCATGCATGAGCGCCTGCGCCTGCCCGAAGGCGTCTCATTGGTCGAGGCTGCTGCCGGTTACCGGCCATTCTTCCCCGATGAAATGCCTCGGCTCGGTTTCCTGCCCGGCATCGAGGGCGCCTATGTCGCCGTCGGTCATCCCGGCGTCATTCTCGCACCGCTGCTTGGACGGCTCGCCGCCGAGCACATACTGGAAGACCGGCGCTCGCCACTCATCCCATCGGCTGGCCTGATATGAAAAAAGCGGATCGGCTGGGATCCGCTTTCCTTTTACTTACAAGCCTTTACTTGCCGGGCTCGAAAACCATTGCGTGCCCGTTGATGCAGTAGCGCAGGCCGGTCGGCGGCGGTCCGTCGGGGAAGACGTGACCGAGATGGGCCTCGCAGGTACCGCAGCGGATCTCTGTGCGCACCATGCCGTAGGTCGTGTCGCGGTGTTCGGTCACCGCATCGGGAGAAACCGCCTCGAAATAGCTCGGCCAGCCACATCCGGCATCGAACTTCGTGTCGGAGCGGAAGAGCGGCGCGTTGCAGCCGACGCAGCGGTAAAGACCGGTCTCGAAGGAATCCCAGTAGGGACCGGTAAAAGCGCGTTCGGTGCCGTGCTGGCGCGTGATGCGATACTGCTCGGGAGTCAGCAGTTCCTTCCATTCGGCATCGGTTTTGTGAACTTTCGGGGTAGCGGTCGTTTCGGCCATGGAGTGCTCCTTTCGCCGATGGGGCAATCTCTTTTCGTGCGCAAATGTGGTGCGTTGAGCACGATTGATCAAGTCTGTGATCGGGCTTCACGATCAAACCCGCCGCTTCAACGCCCCAATTGCCATCTACCCAATTCGGGGGAAGACGGCGAATCACCCGTGCTTTATCTTTAGTGTGCCATTAAGCTTAATGCTGCGTGTTTCGGGGACAAACGGTGTTTCATACTCTGATGATTGTTCTGTACGGCGCAGTAGCCGCGATTGCCCTGGGCATCACCCTGCTGGAAGGCTGGGTCAACCATGACCGCTGGACGGTGCATCGCGTTGGCGGGCTGATCGCCTGCATTCTCTGGCCTTTGCCGCTTGCTTTCTTCATCCTGCACGGTTCCATTTCCCGTCTCGCCACACGCCTTTCCTGAACGTCAAGCCTGTGAAAACCGCCGCCTGCATCCATTGCGGGTTGCCGAAATTGCTTGAGGCTTACAGCCGATTCACCTAAGCCTTGGAAAAGGCTGATTGCCGGCTTTCATCCGTGCTCACGGGGAGGAGACATGGCCGATGTCACGGCTCTGACATTTCTGGCCTTGTGCCTGCCGTTGATCGGCGCTCTTGCGGCTCCCCTCGTCATTCGCGCCTTCGGTGCAGGCGGCGCCTGGCTGCTCGCCGTCGTCCCTTTGCTCGCCTTCCTGCATTTCCTGCGTCTCCTGCCGCAGATCGCTCATGGCGAAATCATAACCGGCGGTTATGACTGGGTGGCGGGCCTGGGCCTGCGTTTTTCCTGGTTCCTCGACGGGCTGTCGCTCACCTTCGCCCTGCTCATTACCGGCATCGGCACGCTGATCGTGCTCTATGCCGGCGGATATCTGAAAGGCCATGCGGATCAGGGCCGGTTCTTCTCCTTCATCTTTCTCTTCATGGGTGCGATGCTCGGCGTCGTGGTGTCGGACAGCTTTCTGATGCTCTTCATCTTCTGGGAGCTCACATCGATCACCTCCTTCCTGCTGATCGGCTTCGACCATGAACGCGAGGCGGCGCGTCGCGCCGCTTTGCAGGCCCTCGTCGTCACAGGCGGAGGAGGGCTGCTGCTGCTTGCCGGCTTGCTCCTGCTTTGGGGGCAGACAGGCGTTGCGCAGCTATCCGAGCTGCTGCAATTCGGCGATGTTATCAGGGGCAGCCCGCTCTATTTCGCCACCCTGTTGCTGGTGCTCGGCGGCGCCTTCACCAAATCGGCTCAGTTTCCATTCCACTTCTGGCTGCCGAACGCGATGGAGGCGCCCACACCCGTTTCGGCCTATCTGCATTCCGCCACCATGGTAAAGGCCGGCGTCTATCTGCTGATGCGGCTGAACCCGGTCATGGGCGCGACGCCCGCATGGGAGGTCCTGCTGCCCATTTTCGGGGGCCTGACGCTCGTTACCGGTTCGGTGCTTGCGATCCGCCAGACGGATCTGAAGCTGAAGCTTGCCTATACGACCGTCTCTTCTCTCGGCCTGCTGGTGCTGCTGACCGGCTTCGGTTCGGATTATGCCATCGAAGCGGCGGTGCTCTATCTGGTGGCGCATTCGCTCTTCAAGGGTGCGCTTTTCATGGTCGCCGGAATCATCGACCATGAGACCGGCACGCGCAATATCACGCGGCTACGGGGCTTGCGAAAAGCCATGCCGCTAACCTTTGCGATCGCCATGGCTGCCGCCTTTTCCATGGCCGGCCTGCCGTCCTTCTTCGGTTTCCTCGCCAAAGAGGAAATCTACACGGCTCTCGTCGGCGGCGATCTCTATTCCATCCTCGCCACGACCATCGCCGTTTTCGGCAATGCCTTGATGTTCGCGATCGCCTTTGGCGTGGCGTTGAGGCCGTTTCTCGGCCGGCCGGTGGAAACGCCGAAACCTCCGCACGAAGCGCCGGTCCTGCTCTGGCTCGGACCTGCCGTTCTTGCTCTGGCAGGCCTGCTTGCCGCCGTCTTTTCCGGGGTCATTCATGGCGCTATTTCCTCGCCCATGGCCTCCGCCGTTGCCGGCACTCGCAAGGCTGTCTCCATTTCGCTTGTCCCGCATATCGGCGTGCCGCTTGCCTTGTCGCTGCTGACGATACTGCTCGGCATCGCTGTCTACTGGCAGCTCGACCGTGCCCGCACTCTTGTCGCGTACTTGCTGCACTCCGTTCGTGGCCCGGATCGTGGTTTCGATCATGTCATCGCCGGGGTTGTCCGTTTCGCGTACCACGTCATCGGAATCGTCCAGCCAAAACGGCTGGATGTCTACGTCGCCTGCACCTTCCTCTGTGTCGCCGCGATCCTGTTCGTCCCGCTGATCGGCCATGACGAACTGCCGCTGGGCTTTGTCTGGCCTGCAGATCTGCGCCTGCACGAAGCGGGGATCATGCTGATCGCCATGTTCGGCCTTGCCGCCGTGCTGATCGCCCGCGACCGGCTCACCGCGATCGTCTCGCTCGGGATTCAGGGTTTTGCTGTCGCGCTGATCTTTCTGCTCTTCGGCGCCCCGGACCTGGCCTTCACCCAGTTCATGGTCGAAACGCTCGCAGTCGTTATCCTCGCTCTCGTCATGACCCGTCTGCGCCTGTCGCCGACCGATCCGCGCCATGGCGCCCGCCGCCTTTTCGACATCGCCCTTTCGCTGGCCTGCGGCCTCGGCTTTGCGCTGCTTTTGATGCGCGCCACCGACGCACCGTTCAACACGGCGCTCACCGATTTCTTCAACGCTCATTCGAAGCTGATCGCCCACGGCGCCAATGTCGTCAACGTCATCATCGTCGATTTCCGCGGCACGGACACGCTCGGCGAAATCGCCGTCGTCGCGGTAACAGGCCTCGCCATCCTCGCGCTTATCCGCATCCGCGGCAATACGGAGCGCCGGCTGGCAACGAACGATCCGGATGCGGAGGAGGCATGAGCACAGTAGTTGACGTACCGCGGTTCCGCCCCCTCATCCGCCTGCCGGCACCTTCTCCCCGCGGGGAGAAGGGGAGTTTCCGCACCGTCGGCGCACTCTCAAGGGCATCGTGGGGCACGTCCCCTCTACCCACCGGGGAGAGGGTTAGGGTGAGGGGGCCACGAGCACCGCTTTCCTCATTTGTTGACTTGATGAGAGGGAATAGGTTTCGGCAAGTCAGATCGACCAGCGTCCGCCTTCCTGTGTCTGCCCGCCCGGCCACACCGATAAGCAGGGGCGCCCCATGAACACAGTCATCTTCCGCACGGTCACGCCCTTTATCACCGCACTGATGCTGCTCTTTTCCGTCTTCATCCTGCTGCGCGGCCACAACGAGCCGGGTGGCGGCTTCATCGGCGGCTTGATCGCCGCTTCGGCTTTGGCGATCTACGGCATTGCCTTTGGCGTGGGAGCGGTGCGCCGGGCAATCCGCTTCCACCCCCTGACCATTGCCGGTTTCGGTCTGCTGCTTTCCTGCATTGCCGGCTTGGCCTCGATCCTCTTTGCCGTGCCCTTCATGACCGGCCTCTGGATCTATCCTGTCGTCTTTGGCGTGGAGGTGCCGCTATCCAGCGTCATGCTCTTTGATCTCGGCGTCTATTTCGTCGTGCTCGGCGCCGTCGCCTCGATTGCGCTGGCGCTGGAAGAAAGAGAGATGGATTGATGGAAGCGCTCTTTGCCATTCTCGTCGGCCTGTTCTTTTCGGCGGCCGTCTATCTGATCCTGTCGCGCTTCTCGATCCGCATCATGCTCGGCATCGCCATTCTCGGTAACGCCGTGAACCTGTTGATTTTCACGGCAGGACGGGTGACGCGGGAAGTGCCGCCGATCATAGCCACCAGGGCCGACATGCTGCCATCAGGTGCCGCCAATCCGTTGCCGCAGGCGCTGATCCTGACGGCGATCGTCATCTCATTTTCTTTCCTTGCCTTCCTGCTGGTGCTGACCTATCGCGCCTATCAGGAGCTCGGCACCGACGATACGACCCGCATGCACGATGCCGAACCCGACGACCGGCCGCTGCCGCCGTTGGGATATTGATGGTGAGTAAGATGCGTATGCTCACCCATCCACTGACCTTCACGGGAGGCACCCACTAAATGGCCGCGCCCGTCTCCAATCTTGCCACCGCTATGGTCACCACCCCGATCCCGCCGGCCCACTGGCTGGCGATCCTGCCGGTCGCGCTTTGCATCAGCCTCGGCGCGCTGCTCCTGATGCTGCGCAGCCTTCCCCGCCTGCAGGCATGGATCGCCATCGCCGGCCTTGCCGTCCTGCTGTTTCTCGACGCCGCGCTCCTGCGGCAGGTCGTCGAACACGGCCCGCTCACCATGGTCATGGGCCGCTGGCTGCCGCCCTTCGGCATTGCTTTCACGGTCGATGTCTTCAGCGCGCTGATGGCGCTCGCCGCAGCGGTCGCTGCCCTCTCGGCCGGCATCTATGCGCTCTCTGATACCACTGAAAGCGGCCGGCGTTACGGTTTCTTTCCGATGTTGATGCTGTTGATAGCAGGCGTCACCGGCGCATTCCTGACTGGCGATATCTTCAACCTCTATGTCTGGTTCGAGGTGCTGCTCATCTCCTCGTTCGGCCTGCTGATCCTCGGCTCCGAGCGGGCGCAGATCGATGGCGCATTGAAATATGCAGTGCTGAACCTCATCGCCACGACGTTGTTCCTGATATCGATCGGCATCCTCTATGCGAGCTTCGGCACGCTCAACATGGCCGATATCGCCGAGCGGGCAGCAGGTTTGAGCGGCACGGCGCCGCTGATGACGCTCGCCTGTCTCTTCCTGCTTGCTTTCGCCATGAAGGCCGCGGCCTTTCCGGTGAATTTCTGGCTGCCGGCCTCCTATCACACGCCGCGCATCGCTGTTTCCGCGCTCTTTGCCGGCCTGCTGACCAAGGTCGGCATCTATGCGCTGCTGCGTGTTCTTGTCATGCTGCTACCGGCCGAGCGCGATGAACTCAGCCTGCTGATCGCGATCGTCGGGGTCCTGACCGTTATCGTCGGCGCATTGGGCGCGCTTGCAGAAACCGACCTGCGCCGTCTGCTCGGCTACGTGGTGATCTCGGGCATCGGCAACATGATGGTCGGTGCGGCACTCGGCACCGCCGACGGTCTCTCCGGTGCTGTCTTCTATGCACTGCATTCGGTGGTGCTGATGACGGCGCTCTATCTTCTGGCCGGCGAAGCGGGCAGGCGGGGCGGCTCCTTCTCGATTGCTGCGCTCGCCGGCCTCTATCGCCAGAACGGCTGGTTCGCGGCGATTTCGCTGATGCTGCTTCTGGCCGCCTGCGGCCTGCCGCCCTTTTCCGGCTTTTGGCCGAAGGTGCTGCTGGTCAAGGCCTCACTCGATGTCGGCGCCTGGTGGCTGGCAGGCGCGATCCTGCTTGGCGGCTTCCTGCTGACGATCGCCTGTGGCCGCGTCTTCCTGCTTGCATACTGGCGTCCCGCGCTCATCGCGCTCCCGGAGGTGCGGACCGGCTGGACGGCCGGTCTGCCGCTTGCTGCATTGACGATCCTGGTCGTCGGCTTCGGCGTCCTGCCGGAGCAATTGCTGCAACTCGCGCGCTCCGCCGCCGATGGGCTTGCCGATCCCTCCGCCTATATCTTCTCCGTCTTTCCGGAAGGGACTATACGATGAGCGTCCTGTTCCTCAGTCTGCCGCTCGCCATTGCCTGGGTCGCCGTGACCGGCAGCGCCTCGCCGCATAATTTCGTTTTCGGCCTGGCCCTGTCGCTGCTGTCGCTCGCCGTCGTGCGCGAGGCTTTTGCCCACCGTTCCCCGCCGCGCCGTATCCGCCCGCTGCATATCCTCCTCCTTGCCGGCCTTTTCCTGAAGGAGCTGGCGCTTTCGGCCTGGCGGGTGGCGCTGACGGTGCTTTCGCCGCGTATGCAGCTTACTCCCGGCATTCTCGCATTCCCGTTGACGATGAGGGATGATTTCCAGATCACTCTGCTTGCCAACCTCATCACGCTCACGCCCGGCACACTCTCGGTCGATGTTTCCGCAGATCGGCGCACGCTCTATGTGCACGCGCTGCACTGTGCCAATCCGCTGGCTATCAGACGCGATATTGCTGACGGATTCGAGCGCCGTATCATGGAGGCCTTCGGATGATAACGCCCGCCGCAATCGTTTCCACTGCCGCAATCGCAGCGCTTGGCATCCTCTGCGTAGCGCTCTTGATAACGGTCTGGCGGGTCATTGCCGGCCCCAGCCTGCCGGATCGCATCCTGGCGCTCGACATGCTGACGGGTATCGCCATCGGCTTCATCGCTGTCGTCGCGGTGCGTACCGGCTTCTCGCTTTACATCGATATTGCCATTGCGCTCGGTCTCGTCGGCTTCCTGGCAACCGTCGCCTTCGCTCGCTTCGTGCTCTCGCGCGGACAGGTGGGAGATACCGGGCCTGGGGCGCAAAGGAGGAGCGAATGATGATGGACTATGCACTCGCCATAGTCACCGCCGTGCTGCTGTTGGCAGGCGCCTTCTTCGCGCTGGTGGCAGCGATCGGTATCCTGCGCTTGCCGGATCTCTACACGCGCATGCACGCCGCTTCCAAGGCCGGCACGGTCGGTTCCGGCTTGTTGCTGCTTGCCGCCGGGCTTTACTCGGGCGAACTTGCCGTGCTTGCAAGAGCGCTGGCGGGTTTCCTCTTTTTCATCCTGACGGCACCTGTTTCTGCACACCTTCTTGCGAAAGCTGCGCATAAAACCGGGCACTTTCCGGCCGATATCTCAGTACGTGACGATATGCGAATGCGCTGAGGACGGGGCTACTCAGAATTTTAAGCAATTTTACCCAAACTTATGCACCGGAAGCACGAGTAAAGCTTGCTGAACTGCTGACCAATTCTTTGTGAGGGATTTTTTTTTCTAGGAAAATCACAATTAATAATTGGCCTTTTGCGAAAACGATGCTATTTGAAAAATCAAGTAGAGTTCTGATTGTGAATTAGAATCGTACTGCTTCTAAGTCCCTTTGCCTTGATTGCCAATGTCTAACTGGGTAACGGCCTGGAAGAATACGTAGTAACCCACCTTCAGGCAGTATTGGTGCAGAATACGGTCTTCGGAATCTAGGGGTGGATTTCCGGTTTTTCGAAACAAAAGGCTGCCACCTGCTCTTTTGCTGTTTTGCTCTACGACGAGGGTTCTTTGTCTCTTGAGAGAAGGACCGTTTGAGCATGCTAACAGGAGAAAGAATATGACGGATATGGCGACCGGCAATGCGCCGGAGCTGCTTGTGGAACTGACGGCCGATATCGTCGCGGCCTATGTCAGCAACCACGTTGTCCCGGTCAGTGATCTGGCCAATCTGATTTCCGACGTACACTCGGCATTGAGCAACACATCCGTACCGCAGCCGGTGGCAGCGGTCGTCGAAAAGCAGAAGCCCGCAGTCTCTGTCCGCAAGTCCGTACAGGACGAGCAGATTACGTGCCTGGAATGCGGCGGTAACTTCAAGTCCTTGAAGCGCCACCTGATGACGCATCACAATCTCGCGCCGGAAGAATATCGCGAGAAGTGGGACCTGCCTGCCGACTACCCGATGGTGGCCCCGGCCTACGCCGAAGCGCGATCGCGCCTCGCAAAGGAAATGGGCCTGGGGCAGCGTCGCAAGCGCGGTCGCGGCTGAGCTTCAAGCGCCGCTGGATAACAAAAAGCCGGGCCTGGGACCCGGCTTTTTTTATTCGTCCTCAAAGTGGCGTTGCCTCTTCGAATGACTTCCAACCTCTGTCAGCTATGTTCAAAAAGCGCGGCAAAAAATGTCGGCCCGGCGATTGCTCATCCGTCTCTAAAGCAATTCCAGCAAAAGTGCGTAGCAGTTTGCGTCCGGAATTGCGTGAAAGCAAAAAGATCGAGCATCTTCGTGTTCGAATAAAACGAAGATCTCAAGACAGGCAGGCGCTCATGCCGCCGCTGATAAGAGGAGAAGAGACATGCGTGTAATGGTTATCGTCAAGGCGACTGCAGACAGTGAAGCGGGCGTCATGCCCTCGACCGAGCTTCTGGAGGCCATGGGCAAGTATAACGAGGATCTCGTCAATGCCGGCATCATGCTGGCGGGCGAGGGCCTGCATCCGTCTTCCAAGGGAAAGCGCGTCGCCTTTGATGGCCCTAGGCGGCTCGTCATCGACGGCCCCTTCGCCGAAACCAAGGAACTCATCGCCGGCTACTGGCTGTGGCAGGTCAAGGATATGGATGAGGCGCTGGAATGGGTCAGGCGCTGCCCCAATCCGATGCCTGGCCCAAGCGAGATCGAGATCCGCCAGGTCTTCGAAGCTGCCGATTTCGGTGAGGCTTTCACGCCGGAGCTTGCCGAACAGGAAGAACGCCTGCGCGAAAAGATGGCCGACGGCAAATAATTCAGGAATATCATCCTTCGGCGCCCGGCGGATGTCCTCCGGGCGCTCGGCCGAATGTCATTGCAGCTCTGGAATATGCCGCTCACGCCTTTCAGGCTGCAGCGTGGACACGTGCTTCCTCGCGGATGCGGTTCACCATCGAACGCAGCCCGTTGGAGCGCTGCGAGGAGAGGTTTTCGGTGAGCCCGATCCTGGAAAAGATCTCCAAGGCATCCAGCGAAGCGATTTCCAACGCCGTCTTGCCGGAATAGGTGGCAAGCACGATGGCGACCAGGCCACGCACGATATGCGCATCGGAATCGCCTTCGAATGTCATGACCGGATCGTCAGGATCGCCTGACGTATGCGTTACCAGCCACACCTGGCTGGCGCAGCCCATCACCTTGTTCTGGGAAGTCTTCTTCTCGTCTGCCAAATCAGGCAGCGCCTTGCCGAGTTCGATGACGTATCGGTAGCGGTCTTCCCAATCGTCCAGGAAGGAGAAGTCGTCGATGATCTGGTCGAGGGTCGCCATGCTGTCAGGCCTTTCACTGTTACCGGATGATATAGGTGAAATGACCGCAGATTTGAACCCGTCAAAAAGAAACGCCGTGAGGGATGGGCATCCTCACGGCGCAGCAAAGTGCTGAAATAAACAGGGCAGGCACGTCAGGCATGGGGCATTTCCGCGTCATGCGGACCGCCGATGCAAGCTTGGGCACGGGCAAGGTGCCCGCGAAATTCGTCAGATTGCCGGTTTCGGCGTCGGCAGCGGGATCGACCCGGCCGGAATGGTACCAGTTACGACCTGTTCGGCCGAGGCGTCGTCATCGACAGGCGCGCGGTAGGGCTGCGGCAGGTGCGGCATCGGCTGGTTCAGTGCAGTCTCTGCCTCGCGCATCGTATTGGTGACCGCTTCCGGCAGGGAAGGCGCGGCGAGCCCCACAGGCTGCACCGCCGTCTTTGCGGAAGCCACTTTGGTGCTGTCATCCCTGAACTGGCTGTCGAGCAGTTCATAGGCGACACGGGCGCCTTCGCGAGCCCGATAGCCGAGAGCCGTCAGCGTCTCCCCGCCTTTGGTGCAGACCTCGGGCTTTTCGGAGCACATGCCGGTCATATAGTCATAGGCGCCGCTTGCCGCCGTAAAGGCGTCTGAAAGCTGCAATTGCGGGTGGCCGCCATTGTCGGAACTCTCCGAGCTGAAAACGGAGAGAGCGACGAGCACGAGGCCAAACCAGAATGATCCTTTGATCAGAAACCACATTGTCTTGCCCATCCTGTTTTCCCGTCCGGTCTTGTCGCCGAATCGGGCCGGTTGTCCGGTGTGTCTGCACCCTACCGATAAGTTGCGAATGCCGCTTTTCGAAACTCACCGGCATTTGCGGCAAATTTGTCTCAAATTTTAATGATCGGTATTTTCGGAACATTTCAGTCAAATTCTACCTGATGTCGTTAAGCATGGTGGCAGCCGCCGCCTGCAATTGCTGGGCTTTTGGCCCGCCGCTCTGCCACAAGAGTTAACGCAATGCCGAAATATGAGGAAAATCCGTCGCTTACCTGCTATTAACCACGAAATTCAAAGAGCAGCACAGATGGCCCAAAACGGGACTTTTGGCGTTTTTGCGCTGTGGAAGGCGACTTTGCCTTATCCTTTCCTTAAGCCGCCGGGGCCTATTGTCCAGGTCAACGAAAGGCCTTTTCGGGCAGGTATTGCGTGCGTGTATTGAGTGACATTGGCGGCCGGGCGACAGCCCTCGTAGACCGGGCAGCGGCAGGCTGGCTCTCCCGGACGAACGGCGGCGAAGCCGTGCGCGGGAGCGAACTCGCCATTCTGCGCCGCCTCGTCTTCCTGTCCTCTGCCGCTCTCATCGCCGCTCCTGTCGGCCTCTCCATCGTCACCAGCCCCGCCGTTGCGCTGCCGGCCGGCGTCGCCACCGTCTGCGCCGCCTTTCTCTTTTCCGCTGTCGGCAGCATCGCGCTGGCCCGCCAGGCTATCCCGCAGCACACGACGGCAGCCAGTGCCGACGATCTCTTCCTTGAGATGAGCCCGGGCCTGGTGCTCTTCCTCGACCCGCACGGCAGCGTGACGATGACGGGCGGCCGCGACAAGCGCGATTATCTCGCCTGGATGCGCGACCTGAAGGGCCGTGGCTTCTTCGAGCAGGTGCATGTTTCCGATCGCATCCTTTTCCTGCAGGCGCTCGATGCGCTGCGCCAGGGCGAGGAAAAGGCAATCGTCGATCTGAGATTAGAGCGACCCTCGGTCTCGCGTAATAACAGGCAGTTCGCTTACCTGCGCATGGATATGACCGCGCGGCGCGATGTCGACGGCGTGCTTTCGGCCGTCATCGCCCAGTTGCATGACGTGTCGGTAGAACAGCGGCTTCGCGCCGAGGCGCAGACCCGCGCGGCCGATGCGGAATCGGCCAACGATGCCAAATCCCGTTTCCTTGCTGCAGTCAGCCACGAGCTGCGCACGCCGCTGAACGCCATTCTCGGTTTTTCGGATATCCTCATCGGCGAATATTTCGGCAAGTTCGAAAACGAACGTCAGCGTGAATATGTCGGCCTGATCCGTGAGTCCGGCGCGCATCTGCTCTCCGTCGTCAACACGATGCTGGACATGAGCAAGATCGAGGCCGGCCGCTACGAACTGATGCTCGAGCCTTTCGATATCGGCGCATCGATCCGCTCCTGCGAATCGATGCTGGCCCTGCAGGCCAAGAGCAAGGGCGTGACGCTCACGAGCCGCGTCCAGCGCGGTATCGGAGAGGTCGTGGCCGACCAGCGCGCGCTGCAGCAGGTTCTCATCAATCTCGTCGGGAATGCCGTGAAATTCACCGAAGCCGGCGGCGTGGTGACCGTCGATGCGGCCATGCGCGACGGTATTCTCAAGCTGACGGTCAGCGATACCGGCATCGGCATTCCCGCCGACAGGCTCGCCACGCTCGGCCAACCTTTCGTCCAGATCCAGAATGATTATACCCGCCGATTCGAGGGCACGGGTCTTGGCCTCTCGCTGGTCAAAGGCCTCGTCGCCCTGCATGGTGGCCATTTCGCCATCGCCAGCCAGCCGGGCGAGGGCACGATCATCACCATCGAGATCGCGGCGGATGGTTCCGGAGCATCGGCTGTTGAAGATGTCGGCCAGGCGGAAACGGTCGAATTCCCGCCGCGGCTGAAGGGCGCGGTGGGTACCGCAGAACTGGAAGAGGGGCTTTTCGATGGCCGCGCGCAAGCGAAAATCGCCTAAGGGCAGGAAGGGGCGGCAGCAGCCGGGCCTTTTGATGACCGGTGCGGCGGCGCTCGGCGGCGTCGGCCTGCAAGGCGCGGCCGCGCTCGGCGGCCTGGGTCTTCAGGGCGCCGGTGCGCTTGGCGGTGTCATCGGCCGCAATCCCTCTGTTGCCGGCGGTACGATCGCCTTCGTCGTCATCTTCTCCTTCGTCGCCGCCAATGCGCTCTGGTATCAGCCGGGCGCGCATCCCCATCCGATCTTCCGCACGCGCGATCCGGGTGCGCCGAACGCCATCGGCTTCCATCCGCAGGCCGAGCTGCAGGGCAATGTCACCACGTTCCGCATCGAGCGGCCGGACGATTCCACTGCAACGACGCAAACCACGCCGCCGCCTGCCGTGGCCGCCCCACAGCCGAGCCAGCTCGTGATGGATATCCAGAAGGAGTTGATCCGCCGCGGTCTTTATAACGGCAATGCAGACGGCGTTATCGGACCGCGTACCAGTGCGGCAATCCTCTTCTTCGAGGAAACTGTCGGCATGGCACAAAACGGCGAAGCGACGCCCGATGTGCTCGCAGCGCTCAAAACCGATGCCGCCGGCCCTTCGACCGTTCCTGTCGAGAAGCCGCGGGAGGATGTGACGTCGAAGGCGACGGAGGAAGACCCGGTTGCAGCTGCCATCCGCAGCGCCGAAAAGACCGTCAAGACGGCTCCATCAGGGCCGAAACAGGTACCGCTGTCAGGCATCTCCAATGTCGATCTGGTGCTGAAGATCCAGAAGGGCCTGGTCAACATGGCCTACGCCAATGTCGGCGTCGACGGTGTCGCCGGGGAACAGACCCGCGCTGCTATCCGGCACTTCCAGAAGCACTATAATCTTCCGGAAAACGGTGAACCGAGCGAAGCCGTGTTGAAGAAACTCAAGGAAATCGGCGCGCTCTGACCGCGCCCTGAGGAAAACAGGTCGTCTCCGCTTTCCGTTGCCGTCGAATTGCAGACGATGAGCCCCAGTCCGGCATGCCGCCGACCGTCTTTAACCTTGCCGTGTCACGCTTGACGGCCGGTTCGCCAGCCGCAGGAGCCGGTAGTCCACCGGCACCCGTCCTTCGACATCGACCACCTCTTCGATCGGCCCGGCATTGATGGCCGCCGACGTCCGGTAGCGCTTCGGCGCGATGCCGGTCACGCGCTTGAACGCATTGCTGAAGGCGCTTTCGGAGGTGTAGCCGAGTGAAAGCGCCAGTGCAGAAACCGGTATCGAGCCCTCCCGTAGCGCCCGTTCGGCGAGCCGCATGCGCCAGGCCGTGAGATAGGTGAGTGGGGCGACGCCTGCGACCGTCTTGAAGCGCAGCGCGAAGCTGGTGCGCGACATGCCGGCCGCCTTCGCGAGCTCTCCAAGCTGCCAGTCATGTGCCGGCTCCGAATGCATCAGTCGCAGCGCCGGCGCGATCTTCTCGTCGCCGAAGGCACGCAGCCAGCCGACCGTCAGCGGTTCCGACGTCATGATATGGGCGCGCAGCACCTGCACGAAGATGAGCTGCGAAAGCTGGGCCGAGGCAAGCAACGCGCCCGGCTTGCCGGCGGCCATTTCCCGCACCAACTGATCCAGCAGCCAGCGCAGCACGCCAGCCTCGGCAAGGGTCGCCCGCACATGGATGACCGGCGGCAGCACGTCGAGCAACAGCGCCGTACCGGTCGTTCCAAGCGCAATATGCCCTCCGATATAGAGGAAATCTTCGCCCAGGCCGTATCGCGTCATACCGTTGACCTTCCTCTCCTTGAAAGCCGTGACGGCATCGGCCGGCTTCACCGCAAGATCGGTTGTCAGCACGAAGGAATGCTTGCCGTTGAGCAGGACGACGTCGCCGGCTTCGAGCAGGATCGGTGCGCTGCCGTTATCGAGCGCCAGCCAGCAGCGGCCTTTCGCGACGGCGCTGATCTTGATGCGGTTCGGCTGCGGAAAGGCAAGTGCCCAGGCGCCACCGGCAATCAGCCCGCCGGCAATCAGACAGCGGGCATCGAGCAGACTGAGCATTTCGGAGAGGGGGTCGCTGATCATTCTTGTACGATGGCGCAAGAAATTGGGATTTAAAAGCATTCAAAATCCCGCAGGCCGGAGATAAATGTTCCCCGACCAGAAAGGAACATTCGATGTCCACTCCACAAGCTCCTATCGGCTCCGGTTTCGGCGCGGCGTCTACGGCCGAAGAGGTGGCTGCCGGCCATGATCTCACGGGCAAGGTGGCGATCGTCACCGGCGGCTATGCGGGTCTCGGCCTTGAGACCGCTCGCGTGCTGGCGGCCGCCGGCGCCAAGGTCATCGTGCCCGCCCGCAATATCGAAAAGGCCAGAGCCGCCGGCGAAATCGTCCCCGGCCTGAAGCTCGATTACATGGATCTGATGGATCCCGACTCCATCGACGATTTCGCCGATCGCTTCCTCGAGGACGGTGAGCCGCTGCATTTCCTCATCAATAACGCTGCCGTCATGGCCAACCCGCTGACGCGCGACAGCCGCGGCTATGAATCGCAGTTCTCCACCAATCACCTCGGCCACTTCCAGCTCGCCGCCCGCCTCTGGCCGGCGCTGGCGAAGGCGGAGGGCGCGCGTGTCGTTGCCGTTTCCTCGCGCGGCCATGTCCGCTCCGGCGTCGATTTCGAAGATCCGATGTTTGAGAACCGCGAATATCAGCCCTATATCGCCTACGGCCAGTCGAAGACGGCCAACGCACTTTTTGCCGTCTCGCTGGATGCTTTGGGTGCAAGGGAGGGCGTACGCGCTTTCTCACTGCATCCGGGCGGCATCGTCACGACCGATCTCGTCCGCCACCAGTCGCGCGAATATCTGCAGGCGAGCGGCTATGTAGATGCGGGCGGTAATCCGGTCATCGACCCCGAAAATAACAAGAAAACCATTGCCCAGGGCGCAGCAACTACCGTCTGGTGCGCCGTCAGCGATGAATTGGAAGGCATGGGCGGCGTTTATTGCGAGAACTGCAACATCGCAAAGGCTGTACCCTCCGATTCCCAGGAGCTGCTCGGCGTGCGCCCTTGGGCGACCGATCCGGAACTTGCCGAGCGCCTCTGGCAGATGAGCGAAAGGCTGACGGGCCTGACGCCGAGCTGAAGGCCACGTAAGACCTAAGTATAAGCTGCCATATTCTTAGGCAATTGTTAATCATGTTGCTTGAAGCTTCTCTAATATAGCTTGGGGGAGCTCGATCATGCAGGCGCTGAAGGCCGTAGAGGATAATGCGGGAGGTCCAGCCCATGCGCCGGATGGACCGGATCGCGACACCCTGCGCCATATTCTCTCGCGCCTCGCCGAAGAAGCCTCCACGCTTGGAGTAGACCTCGTCGATATAGCCGGCGCCATTCAGGACATGGCGGCGATGTCCGCCCGCCATGCCGCCGCCTTCGACGATGTCACCCGCACAGCCCTTTCCATCGCCGAGACCAACCGCTCCGTTGCCGTTTCGCTGCGCGAGACGGACAGCACCGCCACCCAGGCGCGTCACATGCTGAAGGAATCGGCCGATCGCCTGTCCGGCTCGGTCCAGGAAATCCGCCATATGGTCCAGTCCTCGGAAGAGATCAGCACGGAAATCTCCGGCTTCTCCCGCTCGCTCACCGACGTGGACAAGGTGGCCGCCGAAATCAGCACCATCGCTCGCCAGACTAACCTTCTGGCACTCAATGCGGCGATCGAGGCCGCCCGCGCCGGCGAGGCGGGCAAGGGCTTCGCCGTCGTCGCCTCTGAGATTCGGGCTTTATCGCTGCAGACGTCCAAGGCGACGGGCTCCATTCAGGAAACGCTGGAGCAGCTTCGCGTCAAGATCGATCGTCTCTCGACTGTCGGCGGCGGGGCCCGCAAGAGTGCTGCCGGCGTCAGCGAAAAGTCCGAGGCTATGCGCGGCGCCTTCGAAAGCATGGAGCATGTCATTACCCGCATCCTCGATTCATCCGCCGTCATGGCCAATACGACCGAGGCCGTGGATCGCGACTGCGCCGGCTTCGTCGCTCAGCTCGGCGAAATGTCTGCGGAGGTGCTGGATTCCAACGGCCGGCTGCAGCAGGCGGCCAAACGCGTCGACAGCGTCGTCGGCCTGTCGGAAACGTTGATCCAGTTGACCGCGAGCGCCGGTGTGGAAACCGCCGACCGCCGCTGGATCGAACAGGCGCAATCCGTCGCTACCCAGATATCGCATGCTCTGGAGCGTGCGGTGGCCGAAGGCGCAATCGGTATGGAAAGCCTGTTCAATCGACAGTATCAGCCCATTCCCGGCACCGACCCGGTGCAGATGATGGTTCCCTTCACAGGCCTCGCCGACCGCCTGCTGCCGCCGATCCAGGAACCGGTTGCCGGCTCGGATGAGCGCATCGCCTTCTGCGCCGCCGTCGACGAAAATGGCTACCTGCCGACCCATAACAAGAAGTTCTCGCAGCCGCAGCGGCCGGGCGATATCGTCTGGAATACCGCCAACTGCCGCAACCGCCGCATCTTCAACGATCGTGTCGGCCTTGCTGCCGGCAGAAGCACCGCGCCCTTCCTCGTTCAGACCTATCGACGAGACATGGGTGGCGGCAATTTTGTGATGATGAAGGATATTTCCGCGCCGATCACCGTCCGCGGCAGGCATTGGGGCGGGCTGCGGCTGGCGATCAAGGTATAGCGTTGCCGCGACCAGCTAGGCGGTCTATACCGCGCCCATGAGATTACGCGCCGATATCTACGTCTCCGCACTCGTCCGCAGGGTGTTTTCCGCCGGCGATTTTGCTGCCGTGGAGAAGAAGGGCGCGGAGGAAGCCGGCGCGATCTTCATCCGCCAGCGCTTCCGCGACGGGCTCGAAACCCTCTATGCGCCCGCCCCCCAGAGCTTCTTCGACGAGGAGAGCAGCGGCGACCGTCTGTTCGAAGTCAGGCTGGAGCGTGCTGAGCCGGACAAAGTGCGGGATATGCTGGACCGCGAGCGCAAGTTCGACCCCGATTTGTGGATTGTCGAGCTGGAGACAGACAAGGTCTCGGAACTCGTC
Source organism: Rhizobium sp. BK377 (assembly GCF_014193935.1). Classification (NCBI taxonomy): domain Bacteria; kingdom Pseudomonadati; phylum Pseudomonadota; class Alphaproteobacteria; order Hyphomicrobiales; family Rhizobiaceae; genus Rhizobium; species Rhizobium sp. BK377. The sequence continues at coordinate 706,140 of NZ_JACIAC010000001.1, read as the reverse complement.
CCGATGGCCGGCTGACGGTCTGCCTTGAATTTACGCCAATTGCCACCTAGTTTACCGCCATCCGCAATACCAACAGGACGGTGCAAAATGGATTCCAACCTGATCGCAATGCCAATTCGCCTTGCCATCGGGGATTTCCATGCCTGCATTTATCACACTTGCCAATCTTTCGTGGTCCACGCCTGACGGCCGGCCACTTCTTTCCAATATCGATCTGAGCTTCAACGCTGAGCGCGCCGGTCTTGTCGGTCGCAACGGCGTCGGCAAGACGACGCTTCTGAAGCTGGTGGCCGGCGAGTTGCAGCCGCAGACTGGCTCCGTCACCGTATCCGGCACTATCGGCATCTTGCGCCAGAGTGTGCAGGTCGGGCCGGATGAAACGGTCGCCGACCTCTTCGGCGCAACGCAGGCGCTTGCCATTCTCGGTCGTGCCGAAGGCGGCGAAGCGAGTGCCGATGAACTTGCCGTTGCCGACTGGACGCTCGAAGCCCGCATCGAAGCCGCGCTGGAACGTGCCGGCCTCGCCGCCGCGCCGCAGACGCTGCTGGCTGCGCTCTCCGGCGGCCAGCGCACCCGCGCAGCACTCGCCGCCCTGATCTTCGAAGATCCGGATTTTCTGATCCTCGACGAACCGACCAACAATTTGGATCGGGACGGGCGTGAGGCAGTGCTCTCGCTTCTCGGTGGCTGGCGCCACGGCGCTCTGGTCGTCAGCCATGACCGCGAACTGCTGGAGACGATGGACGCCATCGTCGAGCTGACGACCTTAGGCGCCACCCGCTACGGCGGAAACTGGAGCGATTATCGCGCCCGCAAAGCGCTTGAACTTGCCGCCGCCGAGCACGATCTGGCGGACGCCAAAAAACGCGTGGCCGAGGTTTCCCGCAGCGCGCAGGAAACGGCCGAGCGCAAGGCCCGCAAGGACAGCGCCGGCCAGAAGAAAGCGGCCAGGGGCGACATGCCCCGTATCGTTGCCGGCGGCCTGAAACGGCAGGCGGAGAATACCAGCGGCGAGAATGCCCGCCTCGCCGAACGGCGTCGCGCGGAGGCGCTTGCGGATGCCGAGGAGGCGCGCAAACGCATCGAGATCCTGCAGCCGCTCTCCGTCAAACTGCCTTCGACCGGCCTGCCGCCGGGCAGATCGGTGCTGAAGATCGATGCGGTCACGGCCGGTTACGAGGCGGATGAGCCCGTCATCCGCAAACTGTCCTTCGAGATTACAGGTCCCGAACGTATCGCTGTGACCGGCCCCAACGGCTCGGGCAAGACGACTTTGCTGGCGCTGATTTCAGGCGATCTGCAGCCGCGGGAAGGAACGGTCCGAGTGCTGACCTCTTTTTCGATGCTCGACCAGCGCGTCAGCCTGCTCGACCCCGAAACCTCGATCCGCGACAATTTCCGGCGCCTGAATCCGCAATCGGATGAGAATGCCTGCCGCGCAGCACTTGCCCGCTTCATGTTCCGGGCAGATGCGGCGCTGCAGATCGTCTCCACTTTGTCTGGCGGCCAGCTTCTGCGCGCTGGCCTTGCCTGCGTTCTCGGCGGCGCGACACCGCCGTCGCTGCTGATCCTCGACGAGCCGACGAACCACCTCGACATCGATTCCGTCGCTGCCGTCGAAGCAGGTCTCGGGGCATATGACGGCGCACTGCTGATCGTCAGCCACGACGAGGTGTTCCTGGAGATGGTCGGCATCTCGCGCCGGCTGGAACTGGCGGCAAGATAATCACGCGAAGGAGATGCCGAGCTGGTTCTCGGCAGACAGTAGCTCGGCAATGTCGCAGACCTCGCGATAGGCGTCATGACGTCGAGCCGGGGCTCGTCGCGCAGCCAGCGCTCATTGCTAAACGGCTAGCGCGCCCGGTTGACGCTCTTGAGGTCGCGCAGCGGCGCCTGCCGGATGAAGCGATAGGATGGAGCCTGCGCCTGGGCCGCGGGAACCGGCTGTGCTGCGGCCGGCTTGACCGGATTATAGGTGTAGCTGTCGGCCCGACACCAGGCCTCAACGCGTGCATGGCACTCTTCCGGGTCCAGCGCATCGAGTACGAGGAAGGCGCGGCTGACATTGTGCTGTACCTCGGCAAGATGCGGATAAAGCTTTTCCAGCACGAAGACGGAATCGAGAAAGTTCATGCCGAGGCTGGTCAGCGTGATGGCGAGCTGCTGGCCCGAGAGGTCGAGCATGATGCGCTCGGCAAGCCATCGGCTGGCCGACAGCGCATCGGCAAGTGCGGTGGCGAAATGCGTGGCCTCGCGCGAGCGGGCAAAGCGCACCAGCAGCGCCTCCTGAATGTCGGACAACGAGCGAAGGCCGAGCCGGTCCTCATCATTGCGGCGGAGATGGCCTGCAAGGCTGCGGATGCGCTCGCGCAGCGCCGCTTCATCGGCAAGACGCCGCGCTTCCTCCCGGTTCACTTCGGGCGGGGCAGGCATCGGCGAAAGCGGCATCGCCGGCTGCTCGGCAGGTGCGGCGGCGACCGGCCGCAGCTCTGCCTGGCGCAAGGCCACCAGCGCATCGATGACTGCAGGCGAGAGGGAATCCCTGCTGACGATAGCCTTTAGATGTGCAGCACCTTGTGTGCGGGCAATGGTGATCAGCGTGTCGTCGCTGATCGCCTTGGAGGCGGTGAGAAAAGGGGCGGAGACTTCGATCGGCTGGTTGCCGATGAAGAGTGCGACTGCTGCCGGCATGTTCTCGCACTGGGAAAGGGCTGCCACGGCCTGACGCCTTGCCTCTTCGGAGGAGGCCTGAAACAGCGGCATGAAGAGTTCGGCAAACTGGCGCAGTTCGGAGCGTGTCGGATATGACAGGTTCTCGAAACTGCTGACAGTCGCCATTAACACCACGTCCTTCTTCCTGACGGCCATGGGGCCTTCTAGGTCTCGAAACCGGTCACGCACAAGCACACCCTGAAAACGCAGAACAAGCGGGAGACCGTGGGCTGACAAGCGCTGGCGGAACGCATGTCGGACCATACGGTTATGAACAAATCCTACACCGGTACGGTTAATGCATGCTGAAGATTTTATTAAAATGCAACAGAAATGTACACGTTTTGCGTGTTGCAGCTTGATGAGCCGGCAAAATAAAATCTACCGCGCCGGAGGTGAGGCGATCCTCAGCATTTAAAGATGGAGGTAAATAGCCGGCAATAATCTAAAGGCTCTTGCGGCTTCTGAGCGCCGACAGAAGTTTGTCGTGATCGTCATGGCCGGACTGGTAAAGGTCGAGCGCCGTGGAAGCGGCGAATTGTGCTTCGACACTTCTGATGTCGATACGCTTTTCCGCGCACCAAGCATCCAGTGCATCGCGCAACACATCCAGGTCTTCTGACGTGAAGGCCGAATTATAGAGAAAGGACATGGGCTGCGCTCCGAATGACAGCAAGAGCACGTATGATCTCCCGAGCGGCCGTCGCCTTAACCCTTTTGGCCGATGGGAGGAGGATACACCGATCCAACCCTGCTGCAATTAATATTTTCATGACGCATATTTGCAACACCTGCCCCCCGCTTGCGGCTTTGACCCCTAACCATTTGAATTGCCTTCAACTCTATCGGATAGACGTCGCCTTGGCTTTTCTTTTCCGCGGCTGCAACCAAACAACCATTCTGCGCGTTATCTCGGTGCCGAGCAGACTGCTCAAGCAATGGCAGAATATTAGTAATCTGTTAACTGTCGTGTGTCTCAATTCGGACAGGAACGACGCGATTTGGGAATATCGATCGTGGAAGCTCCGCAACATCACGGTATTTCAGTCAGGTGCCGTGAGAAAGGCGCGAATGCCCTCGATCCGGTTCATCCGGCGCTTGAGGACGCGCTGGCCCGCAACATGGCGGGCAGGGTGAAATCCATCGCAAGTTCATCCGTCTCGGGCAGTGCAAGGAGACGAGAATGGCAATTGTAGTCGCATTGGCGGACCGGCTGCGTGAGGAGCCGCGCCGCACGGGCAAGGAGCCCCGCGAAGCAAAAATCCTCTGGTTCACCGGCGTCCGCTATGAACGGATCGTCGAAACCCCTGATAAAAGCCCGACGCATTCTGCGCCGCGCGTCAACAACAAGTAACCCACGAAGACAACCCTAGCGGGCATCGAGTTCATCGCAGCCGGCTTCCGTCAGAAAAGCCCGAGCCGCTTCGTCGAAGCTTGACTGCGGCGCCAACGTACGCAGCACCGCATAACCCTCGGGATGCGCCATCTCCACCATGATCGTCTGCTCCAGCGCCTGCGGCAGGTTCTTGCGGAGATCCGTCAATTGGATGGGACTTGCTGCGAGAACGTCGAGCGCGCCGCCGACGGAGGTGCGGTCGTTCATGCTGAAGACCTCGTTCGAGGCGCGGTCGTAGATCGCGATCGACCAGAAAGGCACATTGCCCTTGGCGGTGAAATGCACCGGAGCCTCGCCCACATCGAAGGAGCAGACGGCGGTGCGCACGAAGGGATCGCCATTGGCGAGCCCCGCCTCGTCATATCGGCTGCTGAGCAGATAGAAATTGTTCGGATCGCCTTCCGCCTCCACGCGCGTCGCCGCATCACGGCCGGTGAAGTGTGGCAGCGCGAGAATGATGACGAGGTGCAGAAGCGCTGCGCCGAAAAGCCCGGCGAGGAGGGCGAAGAACACCCTAAGCATTGCCGCATCCGATCTTGGTCAGCTTCGGCATGGAAAGGTCGATCACGCCGGAGCTGCCGGCCGTCGGCGTGTCGAACAGCGTCAGCACCAGCCGGAACGAGCCGGCCTGCGGCAGTGCCAGCCAGTTGCCGGGCTGAGCCCGTGCGGCGATGTCGATGGCGAAGCTGCTGTCGGGCTGTCGCAGCACCGTCCATGAATTCAGCGCCGCCGGCAGGCTCGCCTGCAGGGAAACGGGATTGCCGGCATTGTCTGCAGTAAACAGCGTCCACAGCCGCGCCGGCGGCGTCTGGCCGGTGATGCGGTAGTGGCAGGCGGCGTTCAGCCGCTCGCCGCTATCGTCCACACCTGCTATAAATATCAGCCCTTCCGCGCTGCCATAGAGCAGCTTGCCTGCACGCGCACGATGCGACTTCGCATAGGGATCAGCGTCGACGGTTTGGAGTTCCGGAAAAGCCTCCCAGGCACCGAGCTTGATCGCCCCGAACCCCTGCGTCGCATCCAGCGCATAAAGCGAAATCATGATCCCGCCGCCGAAGGCGACGATCAGCGTGATTAGGATGAAAAGGGGGAACCGAAACACCTTGCGCCCTTGAAGATCAAACTTGAAGATCAAATCAGTTGAAAGGGTTACCACTGATTCTGGCAGGGTGGAATGCCATGAGGCGATGTGTCCCCCTGTCTTGAGGAACCAGCCATGCCGGTTTTGCTAAAACAGGTGAAACATCACTCCGCGCTCGCGACCTTCTGCACTTCAAGCGGTGCGGCATCCTTCAGCTTCTCGCCGATGCGCTTGAGGGTGTTTGTCGATTGCACCGAGAGCATGCGCGGGCGAATGAGGGCCGGCGTGCCGTCCTTCGGCTTGTTGGCCTGGGCTTTTGCGACATCCTGTTCGGACGGCAGCGGGTTTTCGATGCCGGGGATGGGGCGCAGCGTGACGCCCTGATGGGCATAGTCCATGGCGCGCTTGAAGGTCATCGCTGGCAGCGAGCCGCCGGTCATGTTGTTGGTCGAGGTATAGTCGTCGTTCCCGAACCAGACGGCGCAGGTGTAATTGCCGGTGAAGCCGACGAACCAGGCATCGCGATAGGCCTGCGTCGTTCCCGTCTTGCCGGCGGTGACGACGCCGTTGTCCAGCGCGGCCTTGCGCGCCGTCCCGACATAGGGCACCCGCGACAGCATCTGGTTCATATAGCTGTCGGCTTGTTCGGAAAGCACCCGCTGGGCGGGTGGCTCGTCACGATCGAAATCGTAGAGAACGTCCCCGTCGTAATCGAGGACCTGGGTGATGCCGTGGCGGCGCGACTGGAAGCCGCCGGCCGGGAAAACGGCATAGGCGGTCGCCTGGTCGAGCACCGTCACCTCGGACGTGCCGATCGGGATTGTCACGTCGTCGCGGATCGGCGTTTCGACACCCATGGCCTTCGCCATGGCGCGGATCGGCTGAATGCCGAGCTTTTCCTTGGCAAGGCGGACCGGAATAGTATTGATCGACTGGGCGATCGCAGTTTCCAGTGTGATGCGCCCGGCATAGCGGTTTGCGTAATTGTGCGGACTCCAGTTGCCCCAGGAGATCGGCGCATCGATGATCGTCGTCTTCGGCGTCATCCCGCTCTCCATGGCTACCGAATAGGTATAGACCTTGAAGGAGGAGCCCGGCTGGCGTAGCGCCTTGGTGGCGCGGTTGAACTGGCTCTCGCCATAGTCGCGTCCGCCAACCATGGCGCGCACGGCGCCGCCATTTTCGATCATCACCATCGCGCCCTGCTTGGCGTGATAAGCCTCGCCATATTCGCGCAGCGACGTCTCGATGGAGTCGTCCGCCGCCTGCTGGATGCCCATGTCGATCGTGGTGCGCACGATCAGCGAGCGCTGATGGAAGCGCGGTGAAAGGCGCTGCACCTCGTCGAAGGCCCAGTCGAGGAAGAAATCGGGTGACTCCACCTCGTTGCGGTCAACGACGGTGGCGGGATTGCGCCGCGCGGCGATCACCTGTCCCTCGGTCATCAGTCCGCTCTGGACGAGGTTGGTCAGCACCTCGTTGGCGCGCGCGCGCGCCGCCGGCAGATTCACATGCGGCGCATATTTGGCCGGCGCCTTGAAGAGGCCGGCGAGCATGGCGGATTCGGCAAGGTTCACGTCGGTGATGTTCTTGCCGAAATAGAATTGCGCCGCAGCCGCAGCGCCGAAGGTGCCGCCGCCCATATAGGCGCGGTCGAGATAGGTCGCGAGGATCTCTTTCTTGGAGAGGTTGGCTTCCAGCCAGAGCGCCAGGAAGGCTTCGGTGATCTTGCGGTCGATCGAGCGCTCGTTGGACAGGAACAGGTTCTTGGCGAGCTGCTGCGTTAGCGTCGAGCCGCCCTGGACGACTTCGCCGGCTTGGGCATTGGTGACCATGGCGCGAAAGAGGCCGATGACGTCGATGCCGAAATGGTCGAAGAAGCGGCGGTCTTCGGTCGCGATAACGGACTTGATCAGGGAATCCGGCAGTTCGTCGATTGGCACGGAATTCTGATGGATGACGCCGCGATGGCCGATGGTGTTTCCATAACGGTCGAGGAAGGTGACGGCGAAGTCGCCGCGATTGCGCCAGTCTTCCTTGGTGGCCTCGAAAGCCGGCTGGGCGAGCGCCAGCATCAGCACCATGCCGACGGAACCGAGCGTCAATCCCTCGCCAGCGAGTTCGAAAACCATACGTTTCCAGCCGCGAACGCGGAAGCGGCGGAAGAAGATGGTGGTGTCTTCCCAGATTTCGGCGGCGCGGAAGCCGGCGTTCCAGACGGTCGAGTCGATCCACGAATCGATGCGCAGCAGCAGGTGGCGGTTCCTGGCCTCCCGCTTATCTGGCGTCTTGCCTTGCCCGCTTTCGGGTTTATCTGGCCCGCTTTCGGGGTTGTCCGGATCCTGCACGTCCTGTATTCCCGCTTGAACACGCTTGCCGCCGTCGGATTCCGGACGCCGGAGCGGGCCTGAATGGGCCGCCTCACTCTCCGGATAGCCGGAGCAAGTTGAATAATTGGTTGATTTTGCGCACAAGAACAAGAGAGTTGAACGGTCGTCACGCGAATTTGCGGGCGGCTGTTGCAAGAAACGAGCGATGAACGATCTGCCCTTCTGGAAGCGCAAGACGCTTGCCGAAATGAATGCCGAGGAGTGGGAAAGCCTCTGCGACGGCTGCGGTCTCTGTTGCCTCAACAAGCTCGAGGAATGGGATAGCGGCGATGTCTATTTCACCTCGGTCCGCTGCAAGCTGCTCGACAGCGAAAGCTGCCGCTGTTCCAGCTATCCGAACCGCTGGGATTTCGTGCCTGATTGCGTTCAGCTCACCAAGGAGAACGTCTCCGAGATTGCATGGCTGCCGCCGACCTGCGGCTATCGCCTCGTCAATGAGGGCCGTGATCTCTACTGGTGGCACCCGTTGGTATCAGGGGATCCTGAAACCGTCCACGCTGCCGGCATCTCTGCCCGCGGCCGCACCATCAGCGAAAACGACGTCGATATCGATGATTTCGAGGATTATGTCGTCGACTGGCCGCTGACGGTCGGCGAAGGCGCCGAAGAACCTGCGGGAAAGGCCGGCTGAGCGTCACGACCAGGTGCTGTGAGGGATCTGGAACAGATGCCTTATACGTGTCGTCAGCGTCGTCGGATGACTGGCGTCGGCCGACACACCGGCGCTGAAACGATGTTTCTCGGATTCGATCCGGCGCGACAGCAGCAGGCCGAGCTCTTCGGCAAGTGCCGGCCGCTCTTGCATGATGGCGGCAAGATGATCCTTGGCGATCTCATAAACAACGACGGATGTGAGCGCACGGATATTGGCTGGCTCCGGCGCCCCCATCAGCACACCGCGTTCGCCGAACAGATCGCCCGGTGCAATTCTCGCAAGTTCGATCGTCTCCTCGCCTTCCTTGCGTTCGACGACGGCCACCCCGCGCCTGACGATCATCAGCGATGTCAGCGACGAATCCTGTGTCGCGATCAATGCATCCTTGCGGAAGGTCAGCCGTTTCATGTCGGCGGCGAGCGACTCCTTCTCGTCTTCCGTCAGCGTCGAAAAGAGCGGGATGGCATTGAGCAGACGCCAGGCCGAGTTCGGATGTTTCCCGGTTTCCTCCGGCGGATCGGCAACCGGTACGGCCGGCGAGCCCGCGGATGTGGCAAGCTGCAGGCCGGCCGCCCTGATGTGACGATAGACGAGATCGTAGACTTCGTTGCGGGCGGCGGTCGCTTCGCCCAATCCGGAGACGCGGAAGGAGAGTTCGAATTCGATGGCACTGCTGTCCAGCCCTGTGATGCTGACGACGGGGGCTGGGGATTTCAGGATGGCGTTGCTGCTGAGCAGCACCGTGCGCATCGTCTCTTCGATGGTCGCCGGCGGGCTTGAGGGCATGACCCGGATCTTCAGCGACACGCCATGGGCTTCTTCAGGGCTCGTCAGGTTCGTCAGCCGCGCCTTGGCAAGCGCGCTGTTGGGAACGATGACGAGGTCGTTCGTGCCGTTCAAAAGGTGGGTTGAACGCCAGTTCGTCTCCACCACGCGGCCTTGAACGCCGTCATCGAGGACGATCCAGTCGCCAACGCTGTAATGCCTGCCGAGATTGAGTGCGATACCCGAGAAGACGTCGTTCAGCGTGCTCTGCAGCGCCAGGCCGAGCACGATGGCGAAGACGCCCGAGGTGGCGATCAACGTGGCAACGGGCACACCGAAGACATAGGCTACGACTGAAAGTGCTGCGCCGACATAGATGATGGCGACGACGAGATCCTGCAGCAGACGCGCCTCGCGCGGCTTGCGCTCGAAGATTAGGAAGAGCCGCACCGAGCTTGCCAGCACCATCGCGCCGCCGATCCACCAGACCGCCTTTGCGACCCCGACGAAAGTGCGCCGGAAAAGATCCGTCGCTTTGCCCATGTCTGATGTATAGGGCGCAATCTCGTTCTCAACGAGCAGCAGCGTCAGCAGTGCAAAGAAGACGAAATTGGCAATCAGCCGGAAGGTCGGGTTTCGTCCGAAGATGAACCGTGCCACGGCGCTGAGCAGAACGAGAGCGATAAACTGATACAGCGGATCGTCCAGCATAGTCCATGACATGCATTGCATCCTGGTTGGGGCGTTCGACCCTATATCACGGATGAAGAAGTTCTGTCCTCTGACACGAATGGATAGGGTATCGCCACCGGTGACGTCGGCCGGCCGCAACCGCTGCTGCGACCGGCCGACGTGACGGCTATTTAGCGGCGTAGGCCTCGAGTGCCTGGATGAGCTTCCGTCCTGCTTCGGCGCGTGCGATATTCGGATAGTTGCGGTTCGCCAGCATCGTCAGCCCGATATGCGCCTTCGGCACCAGCACGATATAAGCGCCGAAGCCGTTCGTCGATCCAGTCTTGTTCATCAGCACTGATGTCTGCGGCGCAAGCGGCTTTGTCCGCTTTTTGACCGGCTGGCTTTCCAGGCTCATCTTGGCGGAGTTGCCGTCGAGGAGTTGCTTGAGCGCGACGGGCCAGGCATATTGCTCCCAGACCATGTCCTGCGTGTAATAGGCCGTATCGAAATAGCCCGTATGTGTCTTCTCGATCGCCGCCTTAAATTCGGGCGCCAGAGCATCCGGCTTCAAATTCAGCTCCAACAGATGCACCATGTCACGCGCCGTGGTCTTGATGCCATAGGCCTCATCGTCGAGGACGCCGGGTCCAACACGGGTCGGCTTGTTGGCCTTGCCATAACCGAAAGCGTAGCGATCCATGGCATCAGACGGAACCGCGATGAAGGTGCTTTTGAGACCGAGGGCGGGAAACAGCTGCCCTTCGACGGCCTGCCTGTAGGTGCTGTCGAAACGCTCTCCGGCAATGCGCCCGAGAAGGCCGATGCTGACATTGGAATAGGAGCGCATGGTGCCAGCCTTGTAGGCCGGCTTCCAGCTCTTGAGATAGGTCATCAGCCCGGCATCATCAGTCACGCTATCGGGAACCTGCAGCGGCAGGCCGCCCGATGTATGGGTGGCGAGATTGAGGAGGGTGATCTGGTCGAAGGCGCTGTCCCTAAGCTCCGGCAGGTAGGTCGAAACCGGCTGATTGAGCGACAGCAGGCCGCGTTGTTCGGCAACGGCGGCAAGCGTGACATTAAAAATTTTGCTGACGGAGCCGAGTTCGAAGATCGTGTCGCTGGTCACAGGCGCCTTCGTTTCGCGCGAGGCTTCCCCTCGGGTATAATAGAATTCCGAGCCATTGATCGTCACGCCGACGGCTAGTCCCGGGATGTCGTATTCCCTGATCACCGGCTGAAAAACGCGATCTGCCGTCTCCTGGAACGCCTTGTCCGTCAGGTCTGCCGCGTGAAGCGGGCTTGCCGACAAGGCGAGGGCGATAAGGCAATATCTTGTGTTCATGGGTAGTTCCTCCTAGCGCATCCGGCGATACCGCCGACACACGCTCGATAGCTTGGCCCTTTGCCCCTCCACAAACGATAAGAACTCGCAGGAGACCCTAGTTTAATTTGGGCTCGAGAGCGGCAAGAAAGAGCCGCAGTTCCCGCTCCACGTAGTCGGCGACCGCGCCATCGGACGAGAACCCCCACCAGAGCAGCGATCCCTGCCATTGCGAAAGCATCAGCCGGGCAATGGTCTGTGCTTGACTGTGCCCCTCGAAGCGCTCGGCAAGTGCCGAGATAAGCACGGACCCCCAGGCCCCGCCGCGGGCGCGCAGCACCGGATCGCGGAAATCTTCGCGTAGCAGGAGCAGGCCTTCCGCGTAGGAAACGGGATTGTCGCCATAGTCCTGGGAAAGACCGGTCAGCAGCGCGATCGCACCCTCCGCGGTCTTCGGGAGGGTTTCGGCAAGCCGCGCCGTTTCCGCGTCCAGCCGATCCCAGGCGTGGAGCAGCGCGGCGCGCAACATGCCGGCCTTGGTGGCGAAGCGCTGCACCAGCGTCGAACCGGAAAGCCCGCTCGCCTTGGCGACCGCCGCAAAGGTCGCCGCATCCGGCCCCTCGGACTGGATCACATCGAGAACCATCGAAAGTAGCTGTTCATCTGAAAGCGTGCGCGGACGCGGCATGAAATTTTTCCCTTGCGCTCGCCATATTTATGAACGAACATTCGTTTATATACAAGTAAGCCTACCAGGCCGGTTGATTGTTTGTAGCGGGGAGGACAGCGAAGTGACAGTGAACTTGAAGGGAAAGGTGGCGCTTGTTGCCGGCGGAACGCGCGGTGCCGGTCGCGGCATTGCGGTGGAACTCGGCGCGGCAGGCGCGACGGTCTATGTGACCGGCCGTACGACTCGCACGCAGCAATCCGAATATGGCAGGCCTGAGACCATCGAGGAAACAGGCGAACTGGTGAACGCGGAGGGTGGTCGTGGCATTGCCGTGCAGGTGGATCATCTGGTGCCCGAGCAAGTCGAAGCGCTGGTTGCCCGCATCCGGGCGGAGGAGGGCAAGCTCGATATCCTCGTCAACGATATCTGGGGCGGTGAGCACCTGACGGAGTGGGACAAGCCGGTCTGGGAGCATTCTCTCGACAAGGGCTTGCATATGCTGCGGCTTGCGATCGACACCCATTTCATCACCGCCCATTACGCTTTGGCGCTAATGATCGAAAAGCCTGGCGGCCTGCTGGTGGAGATGACCGATGGCACGGCGCAATACAATGCCACGCATTACCGGCTCTGCCCCTACTACGATCTCGTCAAGACGGGCACGAACCGCCTGGCCTGGGCGCACGCCAGGGATCTTGCGCCCCACGGCGCGACGTCAGTCTCGGTTTCTCCCGGCTGGATGCGATCGGAAATGATGCTGGATAACTATGGCGTGAAGGAAGAAAATTGGCGCGACGCCACCAAAGTCCAGCCGCATTTCGCTATCTCCGAAACGCCGCGTTTCACCGGCCGGGGGGTAGCTGCCCTTGCCGCCGATCCCGATCGCAGCAGATGGAACGGCCAATCGCTTTCAAGCTTCCAACTCGCAGAAGCCTACGACTTAACCGATCTCGACGGCACGCGGCCGGATTGCTGGCGCTACCTGGCCGAGGTACAAGAACCCGGCAGGCCGGCTGATGAAACCGGCTATCGCTGATCGAGCTGTTGAGGTTACACATCCACCGCCTCGCGGGCCGCGCTCGAAGGATGATGAGCGGGGCACCGTCTCCGGGTGTCATGAAAGGTTGCCGGTTGACCGCAGCCCGTTTTTTCTACTCGTCTTCCTTCGTCTTCATGGCGTCGGAAACCTTCTTCACCTTGGGGTGGTTGAGGTTCTCGCCATGCGCGTCGCGGGCCTTTTCCGGATCATCCTTCGCAGGCAGATAGCCTGATGGCTTTGTGCCCTGAGGCCCTTCCCAACGCGGCGACTGATCCGTAGTGCCTGGTGCACCATCCTTGGGGCTGTTCGATGCCATGATGTTTCTCCTTGCTGTCCAAAGGCAACAACAGGGCAGGACCGGCATTTGTTCCTCGCAAGAATCTGCTAGTTTCCCACCGGAAAGGGGCTGGCACGGGTTTGCGGATTATTTCACTGAATGTCTGGGGCGGGAGCATCCATGCGCCGCTGATCACTTACCTCGCGGGCGCCGAGGCCGATGTTTTATGCCTGCAGGAGGTGGTGCGATCGGCCGCCAATGCGCCGGAGTGGCTGGAATACCGCGATGGGAACGTCGTGCTGCCGCAGCGCGCCCATCTTTATGACGAGATCGCCGCCGTTCTGCCCGATCATGACGGCTTCTTCTGCCCGTTTGCGCGGGGCGATCTCTTTCACGGCGGGAGGGTGTTTGCCACCGAATTCGGCATCGCCACTTTCGTTCGCAAGTCGTATCCGGTCATCGGCCAGGCGGTGGATTTTATTCATGGCCGCTTTTCGCCCAATGGCTGGGGCGAGCATCCGCGCTCCCGCAACGCCCATTGCATCCGGCTGTTCGATTATACCGGCGGCTTTTCGGTCACCATCGCCCAACTCCACGGCTTGCGTGATCCCGCCGGCAAGGGCGATATTCCAGCTCGCCATACGCAGGCGGATGCGCTGGTCGAGCTGATCGAACGCGTCTGGCCCGGTGATGAACGCCTCGTCGTCTGTGGCGATTTCAACGTGCTGCCTGAGAGTATCACCTTCGAAAAGCTCGGTCGCCTCGGCCTCAACGATCTCGTCACCGGCAAGGGTTTTTCGGATACCCGCACTTCGCTCTATCCGAAGGAGGGACGCTTTGCCGATTATATGCTGGCGACACCGGATATCGTGGTGGAGCGCTTCGAGGTGGTGGAGCAGCCCGAAGTTTCCGATCACCGGGCTCTCTTGATTGACCTCGCTTAGCGCAGCTTGAAATGCCGTTCTAGGTCACCGATCTGCTCGGCATTGAGCTGTCTGACCTTCATGCCGCGGGTGATGATCGAAAGCTTTGCTGCCTCTTCCAACTCTTCGATCGCGAAGACGGCGGAATCGAGCGTGGCGGCCGATACGATCGGCCCGTGGTTTTCCAGAAGCACGGCGCTGTGCTGGCCGGCGATTTCGGCAATCAGCGGCTTCACCTCTGTCGAACCCGGCCGGGTATAGGGTACGATCGGAACCTTGCCGACCCGCATCACCACATAGGGCGTCAGCGGCGGAATGGCATCCTTCGGATCGGTATCGGCAAGGCAGGAAAGGGCCGTTGCATAGGTGGAGTGCAGATGCACCACGGCACCCGTTTGCGGCCGCTTCTCATAAAAGGAGAAATGCAGCGGCAGTTCCTTGGTCGGCGCATCGCCGGAGAGATGCTCGCCGTCGCTGTCGAGCTTCGAAAGCCTGTTGGCATCGAGGAAGCCGAGGCAGGAATTGGTGGGCGTCGCAAGGTAGCCGTCTGTGGTCTTCACCGAGATATTGCCGGAGGACCCGGCCGTCAGGCCGCGCTCGAAGAGCGATTTTCCCCAGCGGACGATGGCTTGGCGCAGTGCCGTCTCATTCATGGCCGGCAATCCTGTCGAGAGCCTTGGCGAAGAAATCGGGTGAACCGAAATTGCCGCTCTTCAGCGCAAGCCCGATCGGGCGCATCGGCCGGCTGTGCTCCGACACCAGAACCGGCACGCCGGGATCGATCTCCGCACCGATGGTCATATGCTTGAGGCCGAGTGCCTCCACGACCGCGCCGGATGTTTCCCCGCCGCCGACGACGATCTGGCGCGTACCGGAATCGGCAAGCCGTTTGGCGAGGCTGCCGAAGAAATCTTCGAGGATCTTTGCCGATTCATCGCGGCCGAAGCGCTGCTGCACGAAGCTCACGACATCGGGCGAAGTGGTGGAATAGACGATCGGATTGTCGGCCGCATTGGAAGCGACCCAGCGGGCGGCGATCTCCACCGACATGGTGCCGCGCACGATGGCGGCCGGGTCGATCGAAAGACCGGGATGGTTCTGCAGATGGCAGGCGACCTGGTTCTGCGAGGCCAGCGAGCAGGAGCCGCAGAGGACGACGCCCGGTCCGGTGACGACAGGTACGTCGGCAGGAATGCCGGAAAGCTTGCCGCGCTTGGCGAAATTGCCGACCAGCCCTTGCGCCAGCCCCGACCCGCCGGTCACAAGCGCATGGTCGGCGACGGCCTCTCCGATCGTCATGAGATCTTCATCCTCGATCGCATCGACGACGACGAGGCGGTTGCCATCGGTGAGCTCGTCGCGCAACCGGCTGCGGATGGCGCCCGAACCTTCGCGCACCGTATCGAGCGTGATGCTGCCGACGCCGCCGCGCGTCTGGTACCGCAGCCAGCGGCGGATATCAGGGTCGGTCATCGGCGTCAGCGGATGGTTTTCCATACCGGATTCGCTGAGCAGCTTGTCCTTGACGAAGAGGTGGCCCATGAACACCCGCCTTCCGGTTGCCGGAAAGGCCGGGCAGACGACGGTGACATCGGCGCCCGTCAGCCGCTGCAGCGCTTCTGCCACCGGGCCGATATTGCCTTCACGTGTGGAATCGAAGGTCGAACAATATTTGAAGAAGATCTGCTCGCAGCCCTGATCCAGCAGCCAGCGCGCCGCATCCATGGATTGCAACACCGCGTCCTCGACCGATGCCGAGCGCGTCTTCAGCGCCACCACGCCGGCTTCGCAATTGACTTTGCCGCGGCCGGGGCCGACGAACTGCATCGTCGCCATGCCGCCGCGGGCAAGGGTATTGGCAAGATCGCTGGCGCCGGTAAAATCGTCGGCAATGGCTCCAAGCAGCATGTCAGGTGCGCTCCGGTGGTCTGTTGCTCAATTCATGCTCGATATGGACGCGGATCCCGTGCCCGCACGAGGCACGGACGAGTTTCCGGCCGATCATCGCGGCCGCGCCGTTGACAGAGATTTTCATTTGAAGCGGTTCCTCCGACCGATGAAGTGAACGCAAAACGAATGAGCGCCGCCCGAGTCGGCATGGACGGCGCATCATAGTTAAAACCTGCCGAGCAGGGCTGTCACGCAATTTCAGGGAGAGGGCGGTTTGATTGTGGGCTGGAGCTGGCCGCAGGCCTTGCTCCCTGGCTGGTTTCACGGCAACAAGCATTGCATGAGCATCCCGACGGACTATCCTTTCGACTTCGATCCCACCTACGGCATGACGCTTGCCGACCTGGAGGCGATCCGCCCACCGGAATCGCCCTCGGGATTCGATCTCTTCTGGCAGAAGCGCTATGCCAGGGCTCTCGCGATAAAGCCGGAGCCGCGCCTGAGCCCAAGCAAGCATACCCATCCAAACTGGCAGGTACGCGATATCGTCTACACGTCCACGGATGATATCAGCATCGGCGGCTGGCTGCTCACGCCCCGCAAGGGCGAGGTCAAGCGTGGCCTCGTCGTCGGCCATGGTTATGGCGGGCGCGATCAGCCGGAATTCGATATTCCTGTCGAGGAGGCAGCAATCCTCTTTCCTTGTTTCCGCGGCTTGTCGCGCAGCGCTCATCCGCCAATTTCGCCTGACGCTCCCTTCCATGTTCTGCATGATATTGATGATCCCGACCATTACGTGATCGGTGGCTGCGTCGAGGATCTCTGGGTTGCCGTTTCCACACTGCTGTCGCTCTATCCCGTGCTTGATGGCCACATCGGCTATAGCGGCATCAGCTTCGGCGGCGGCATCGGCGCGCTCGGCATTCCCTTCGATATCAGGATCAAACGCGGCCATCTGACCGTACCGACTTTCGGCGCCCGAGAGCTCTGGCTGACATTGCCGACGGTGGGCAGCGCCCATTCGGTGCAGGAATATGCGAAGGCTCATCCGGATGTCTTTGAAAAGCTGCGCCTTTTCGATGCCGCAACGGCTGCGGCCCGCATCACTGTGCCGATGCTGGCCGCTGTTGCGCTCTTCGATCCGGCGGTGGCACCCCCCTGTCAGTTCGCGGTGGCGAACGCTCTTCCGAAATCAGAATTTAATGAAATCTTCATCCTGGATGCCGGGCATTTCGACTATGCTGACAGTGCAGTGCAACAGGCTGCACTGCAGGAGCGAGTCGGGCGGTTTTTCAGGAATCTATGAACCGGGAATATCTGCGCTGGTACAGCGATCGGCTCCATCGTGACATGGAGCTTCTGGTGTTCGGGCATGCCGGCGCCAAAGTCTTGGTATTCCCAACGCGGGAAGGGCGCTTTTGGGAATATGAACATCTCGGGATCGTCGCCAGCCTCGCCGAAAAGCTCGAGGCCGGTCATCTGCAACTTTTCTGCATAGAGGGTCTGGCCGGCGAGAGCTTCTACGATTTCGGCCGCCATCCGGCCGATCGCATCCGCCGCCATATCGCTTTCGAGGAATATGTGCTGAACGAGGTTCTGCCGCTGATGCAGAGCCGCAACGGCCACGAATGCACCATCGTCCACGGCTGCAGCCTCGGCGCCTTCCAGGCCGCCAGCCTGGTCTTCCGCCACCCGCATCTCTTCCGCAAGCTCGTGGCCTTTTCCGGGCGCTATGACCTGACGATGAAGGTCGAGTCCTTCGGCGATCTTTTCGATGGCTATTATGACGAGATGGTCTATTTCCACATGCCGACCCATTTCCTGCCGGGTCTTTCCTTTGACTGGCGGCTGGAGAAGCTGCGGCAGGTCGAGATCGTCCTGACGATCGGCAACGAGGATCCCTTCCTCGACAATAACCGCTATCTCAGCCGCCTGCTTGCGGACAAGGGTGTCGGCCATCGGCTGCATTTCTGGGATGGTAGGGCGCACCGCGCCGGTGCCTGGCGCCGAATGGCGCCGCTTTATATTTAAACGCCGCCGATGGCGCCGCTTTATATCTAAACGCTGCCGAATGGCGCCGCTCTGTATCTGATTTATTGCATCAGCGGCTTTTTGAGGAAGCTGTTGCGATCGGCTGATTTGATGCGCAGCCAGGCTTCGCGGCCGTTCCTCAGCACACGCATGGGAATTTCCGCCCCTGCCGGGCCGCTCTTCCAGACCTTGCGGTAGAAATCGGCAAGCCCGTCCACTTCGCCATCGCGAATTTCCGAGATCACGTCGCCCTGCTGTAGGCCGGCCTGTGCGGCCGGGCTGCCCTGAGCAACGCTCATGACCACCACTTCGCCATTGCTTTCGGCCGAAAAAGCACCGAGCCAGGGTCGCGGCGGCCGGTCGATCTGGCCGCGGTTGAGCACATCGTCGAGGATCGGCGGCAGGAGGTTGATCGGCACGACCATGTTGATGTCGGCGACTTCATCGTCCTGCACCATCTGCAGGCGCAGCGAGCCGATGCCGAGCAGCTTGCCTTCATCGCTGATGAGTGCTGCCCCGCCCCAGGAGGGATGGGCGGGCGCGATGAAGATCGCTTCGTCGAGCAGATATTCCCAGTAGCCCGCAAATTCCTGCTTGGCGACGATATGGGCCTGCACGAATTCGCCGAGACCATCGGCAAAGACGACTGCATCGCCGACGGTGGTCTTCACCTTGTCGCCGATTTCGATGGCCGGCAGCTCGAGAGGGGCGAGAGCCTGAATGAGGCCGAAGCCGGTTTCCTGGTCATAGGCCAGAGCATGGCCGGGTACGACCTTGCCGTCATGGCGCGTCAGCCAGATTTCGTCTGCTTCGGTGATCAGATAGCCGATGGTGAGCACCAGCCCGTTTTCCCTGATGACGACGCCGCTGCCTTCCCGGCGGGTGCCTAGCGTATTCGCGGTGAAGGCATCTTCGGGGATGGAGGCGCGAACGGCCACAACTGACCGCAGGATCCTGTCGATATTCATGGTTTCATCCTCGTAAGGCGCGGCACAAAGGCCTGGAATGCTGCGAGGGCCGGCAAGGGCCGGACGCATACCATTCCTTCTATAGGTATGAAACGACTGCCGTTTCTGCAAGACCGCGGCTTGCGTCTTTTATCCTGCTGCGTCTCGGCCGTATTGCCGCGGCGAGCGCGCCATCACGCGCTTGAAGGCGGTACTGAAGGCACTTTCTGACTCATAGCCCAGCGAAAGCGCAATCGTTCCGATCGGCTCGCGACTGTTTGCCAGCCGCTCACCCGCCAGCATCATACGCCAGCGTGTGAGATAATCCATTGGCGCGCTGCCGACTTTTTCCTTGAAACGCTCGGCGAAGGAGGAACGCGACATGCCGGTCATCGCAGCAAGCTGCTGCAGTGTCCAGCGCCGCGCCGGCTCGGCATGCATGGCGCCGATCGCCATGCCGATCTGCCGGTCGGCGAGCGCGAAGAGCCAGCCCGTGCCCTCCGTCTCAGGTGCTGAAAGATAGAGCCGCAGGATCTGCATCAGCATGATATGCGCAAGATGTTCGGTCATCAGGAAGCCCCCGGGATGCCGGCCGCGCAGTTCCCGTGCCATCTGGTCGATGGCAAAACGCAAGACCGAGGCTTGCTCCGAATGCTGGCTGATATGGACAAGCGGCGGCAACATGCCGACAAGCAGGTCCGCGCCGACGCCGGCAAAGCCGAAGCGGCTGCCGACCAGGAAGAAGGCGCCGCCGCCGTTGCAGGTGGCAATCCCGTCCTTCGCATGCGCATAGATGTCATGGGCCGGGATCGTCGGCAGGCCGCGATCGCTCATCATCCGGAAGGGCCGGCTTTGCGTCAGCAGAAAACAATCGCCTTCCTCCAGCCGGATAGGTTCAGCGATACCATCCATCTCCAGCCAGCAACTGCCCGACAGCACGGCATTGAACTTGATGCCCTGCGGCGGCGGAAAATCGATCGCCCAGTCGCGACCGGCGTCGAGCCCGACCGAGACATAACTCTTGAGCTTTAACAGCGCCAGCACATCGGAGAGGGGATCCATGGAAACGGAACTCATGCGGAAATCCGGACGATCGCAAACATCTCATGGACTTTAACGCATAGATCGTATGGCCGCCACCGCATTAGTCTCCGACAGAAGCAAAAAGGAGACATCAATGGAAAACGCACAACACCCGATCGGCTCCGGGTTCGGCGCCCGTTCGACGGCCGACGACGTGCTCGCCGGCATCGACCTCACAGGCAAACTGGCAATCGTCACCGGCGGCCATTCCGGCCTTGGGCTGGAGACGACGAAGGCGCTGTCGCGGGCGGGCGCCCATGTGCTGGTCGGCGCGCGTCAGCCGGAAGCGGCGGCCAAGGCGCTCTCCGGCGTCGCCAATGTCGAGGTCGACAGGCTCGATCTTTCCAATCTCGAAAGTGTGCGGCAGTTTGCCGAGCGTTTCGTCGCTTCCGGCCGCAAGGCCGACATTATCATCAACAACGCTGGCATCATGGCCTGCCGTGAGACAAGGGTGGGTCCAGGCTGGGAGACGCAGTTCGCCACCAATCATCTCGGCCATTTCGCGCTCATCAACCGTCTCCGGCCGACAATTGCAAGGGGAGCCCGTGTGGTTGCCGTCTCCTCCGGTGCGCATGGCATCACGCCTATCCGCTGGAACGACATCCAGTTCTCGGAGGGTTATGACCGGTGGCAGGCCTATGGACAATCGAAGACCGCAAACGCACTCTTTGCGGTGCATCTCGACAGGCTGGGCAGGGATGCCGGCATACGCGCCTTCTCACTGCATCCCGGCAAGATCCTGACGCCGCTGCAGCGCCATTTGCAGAAAGAGGATATGGTCGCCGCCGGCTGGATCGATGCCGAGGGCAATGCCAACGACCCGAGTTTCAAGACCCCAGAACAGGGTGCCGCCACACAGGTCTGGGCTGCAACCTCGCCGCAGCTCGAAGGGCTCGGCGGCCTCTATTGCGCAGACTGTGATGTCGCTGTCATCTCGGATGACGGCGCCGAAACCAGCGTGCGCGCCTACGCCGTCGATCCCGACGAGGCGGCCCGGCTCTGGGCGCTCTCGGCGGAACTGACCGGTGTAGACGCCTTCGCTAGATCCTAGGCGTGGATGCCGGGCGCCTCGTAGCCGGTGCGCTCGACATATTCCGTGTAGCCGCCGCCATACTGGTGAATGCCATCGGGTGTCAGTTCCAGCACCCGGTTGGAAAGTGCTGCCAGGAAATGGCGATCGTGCGAGACGAAGAGCATCGTGCCCTCGAAGTCAGCGAGCGCCTTGATGAGCATTTCCTTGGTGTCGAGGTCGAGGTGGTTGGTCGGCTCGTCGAGCACGAGGAAGTTCGGCGGGTCGAACAGCATGTGGGCCATGACGAGGCGCGCCTTCTCGCCGCCGGACAGCACGCGGCAGCGCTTGTCGACATCATCACCCGAAAAGCCGAAGCAGCCGGCAAGCGCCCTCAGTGGCGCCTGGCCGGCAAGCGGAAAGGAATCTTCAAGCCATTCCAACACGGTGCGCTCGCCGTCCAGCAGATCCATGGCATGCTGAGCGAAATAGCCGAGCTTGACGCTGGCGCCTAGCGCCACGCTGCCGGCATCCGGTTCGGCCGTACCGGTCACCAGCTTCAGAAGCGTGGACTTGCCGGCGCCATTGACACCCATGATACACCAGCGCTCCTTGCGCCGCACCATGAAGTCCAGCCCTTCATAGATGGTGCGGCTGCCGTATTTCTTGTGCACATTCTTGAGATTGACGACATCTTCGCCCGAGCGCGGCGCCGGCTGGAATTCGAAAGCCACCGTCTGGCGGCGCTTCGGCGGCTCGACGCGCTCGATCTTTTCCAGCTTCTTGACGCGGCTCTGCACCTGCGAGGCATGGCTGGCACGCGCCTTGAAGCGCTCGATGAACTTGATTTCTTTGGCAAGCATCGCCTGCTGGCGCTCGAACTGCGCCTGCTGCTGCTTTTCGTTCTGTGCCCGCTGTTGTTCGTAGAAGCCGTAGTCGCCGGAATAGCTGTTGAGGGAGCCGGCATCGATTTCGATGATCTTGGTGACGATACGGTTCATGAACTCGCGGTCGTGCGAGGTCATCAAGAGCGCGCCCTCGTAGGTCTTCAGGAATTCCTCGAGCCAGATCAGGCTCTCGAGATCCAGATGGTTGCTCGGTTCGTCGAGCAGCATGACGTCCGGGCGCATCAGCAGGATGCGGGCGAGCGCCACGCGCATCTTCCAGCCGCCCGAGAGCGCGCCGACATCGCCGTCCATCATTTCCTGGCTGAAGCTCAAGCCGTCCAGGACCTCGCGTGCACGGCCTTCCAGCGCATAGCCATCCAGTTCCTCGTAGCGCGCCTGCACCTCGCCGTAGCGCTCGATGATCTGGTCCATCTCGTCCATACGATCCGGGTCGGACATGGCCGCTTCCAGCTCGCGCAGTTCCTCGGCAACGATGCTGACCGGGCCGGCGCCCTCCATCACCTCGGCAACCGCGCTGCGGCCGGACATTTCGCCGACATCCTGGTTGAAATAGCCGATGGTCACATGCTTTTCGACCGAGACCTGGCCTTCATCCGGCAGTTCTTCGCCGTTGATCATGCGGAAAAGCGTCGTCTTGCCGGCGCCGTTCGGACCGACGAGACCGATCTTTTCGCCGCGATTGAGGGCGGCTGTGGCTTCAATGAAGAGGATGCGGTGGCTGTTCTGCTTGCTGATATTTTCGATACGGATCATGTCTAACGCGGAAGCTTGGGAGAATTTTGGCGCCCTTATGCCACGGGTTCGCCGCCGTGTCGCAGGTTTTCCGCGTCAGCAAGCTGTGATCTTTGCAGCCTGTGTCCATTACGCACGACTGGAAATCGAGACATCCTTCCTTATTATCACCAAGGGGAGGTGCCTATGACCAACAAGATATCCGCCAAACCGGCAAAACCGGCAGAGCCCAAGCTGCTATTCGGCGGCAATCCGCAGATCGTCAAAGGCGAGGGCGATGGCCCGGTGCAGGCCTATATCGCCGCGATGCCCGGCTGGAAAAGTGATGTCGGCCGACGCCTCGATGCATTGATCATGCAAACCGTTCCCGATGCCCACAAGGCCGTCAAATGGAACTCGCCGTTCTACGGCGTGAAGGGCGACGGCTGGTTCCTCGGCATCCATTGCTACAACAAATATATCAAGGTCGCCTTCTTCCGCGGCGCTGCCTTGCAGCCTGTACCGCCAGAAGAATCCAGGACAGCGCAAACACGCTATTTCCACATCCACGAACAGGATGAGATTGACGAGGCGCAGTTTACATCATGGGTGAAACAGGCAAGCCTGCTGCCCGGCGAGAAAATGTAAGGAAGAGAGTCTGATGAAAGCCGCGACGACGAAAAAGGAAACCGAGAAGAAGGAAGCCTCTCCCTCCGAGCGCATCGATGCGAAGATCGAGGAGCTCGGCGACTGGCGCGGCCAAACGCTCGCCCGCATCAGGGCCATCATCCGCGAGGCTGACCCGGAGGTAGAGGAAACGTGGAAATGGCGCGGCGTCCCCGTTTGGGAACATGCCGGCATCATCTGCACCGGCGAAACCTATAAGGCGGTCGTCAAGCTGACCTTCGCCAAGGGCGCTTCCGTGGAAGACCCGTCCAACCTCTTTAATTCCAGCCTCGAAGGCAATACGCGCCGCGCGATCGATATTCACGAAGGGGAGGAGATTAATGAAGCGGCATTGAAGGCGTTGGTGCAGGCGGCAGTGGCGCTGAACACGGCGCGCAAACCGGCATCGAAGAAAGCGAGCGCCTAGTTTCGTGGGCGAAAGCGTCGATTCCTCGGGCCATCCTATGTGGGACGATGCGAGTTCACTTTCACTGAAACCCGATAAGACGGAGGCTCTCTTGAAGGGTTATCTTCCCTATCTGATCGGCGGACTGGCGGGAATGCTCGTCGCCATTCTCCTGTCCAGCCTGTTGGCGCTGACGGGAACGCCACAGCTCATCGTTTTCGCCCTGCTGCCGGCCGCCGGCGGTGCGGTCCTTGAACATCTCGTTCAGCGCCGCTCCGGCAATTCGTAGGAACCGATGGGGCGGCTGAAGGAAATCGTCATCGACTGCGATGTGCCCTCCCGCGTCGCCCGCTTCTGGGCCGCCGCACTCGATGGCTACGCGGTGCTGCCTTACGACGACGAGGAAATCGCCCGCCTTGCAGCGCTCGGCCTGACACCCGAGACCGACCCGGTGGTAATGGTGAAGGGGCCGGGCCCGCGCCTGTGCTTCCACCTTCGCCAAGGAGAGCGGCCCGCTCGCAACCGCGTTCATCTCGATATCGCTGCCGACGACCGGGTAAAAGAGGTCGCGCGCCTGATATCCCTGGGCGCGACCTTCGTGCGGGAGACGGCTGACTACACCGTGCTGAACGATCCCGAAGGCAACAATTTCTGTGTCACTTCCGACTAATCAGTCAACCTCAGCCGAGGAAATCGCGGATCGCAGCGGCAATCTCGTCCGCATGCGTTTCGAGCGCGAAGTGGCCCGTATCGAAGAACTTGATCGTGGCGTCGGGAATATCGCGGGCGAAGGCTTCCGCGCCCGGCGGCAGGAAGAAGGGATCGTTCTTGCCCCAAACGGCGAGGAAACGCGGCTTGTACGTGCGGAAATAGTCCTGGAAGGCAGGGTAGAGCGCCACATTGCTCTTGTAGTCGCCCATCAGATCGAGCTGTACGTCTTCCGCGCCCGGACGCGAGAGATAGAAATTGTCGAGCGAATAACCGTCGGGCGAAATCCTGGTCGTATCGGCAACGCCATGCGTATACTGCCAGATCGTCGTTTCCGGCCCGAGGAACGCCTTCAGCACGGCACGGTTTTCTGCGCTGGCGTCCTGCCAATAGGCCTGCACCGGGTTCCATGCATCGCTGAGGCCATCGACATAGGCATTGCCATTCTGCGAGATGATGCCCGTGATCCGCTCTGGGTGCTTCACAGCCAGGCGGAAGCCGGTCGGAGCGCCATAGTCGAAGACATAGACTGCGTAGCGATCGAAGCCGACGATCTCTGTGAAGTGGTCGATCGTGTCTGCAATGCTGTCGAAGCTGTTAACCGCGGGATCGTCCGACTGGCCGAAGCCTGGAAGGTCGGGTGCGATAATATGGTAACGGTCGGCCAGCAGCGGGATCAGATCGCGAAACATGTGGCCGGAGGTCGGGAAGCCATGCAGCAGCAGGAGCTTTTGCGCGCCTTTGGGGCCGGCCTCGCGATAGGCGATCTTGATGCCGTCGACGGTGGTGTTGCGGTAGCTGATCTTGGTCATCATGTTTCCTTCGGTTGAGGTGAGGGGCGATATGTCGGTCGTTCGGGTTGCGGGCCACTGTTGCCGCCGCTCGCGGATGACCTTCTTCTTCGTTTTCAGCTTGTAACTGTTTAAATCGATATAGAACGGTTACTCTCGAATAAAGTAACTTGTCAACGGCCTTTTGAGTGGTTACGTGTTAATCACGTTTCGAAAGAGGCTGCTTTCGATTGCAACCGGCAGCCGGAATAGGACCTGTGATGGCTAACCCCTCTCCCGCCCTTTTTCTGGGTGACGCACCGGCGCTGGATTTTCTGAACTCGGTGGCAACACCCGTCGATGTGCCTGTCGACTGGATCAAGGACGGGGAGGGGTTGCTGCGCTGGCTCGATCAGGCAAAGCTTGTCTCGCCGGAAACGCTGGAAGCCATGCGGGCTCAGGCGCTGCCGGGAGAATTGGACAAGGTCGCCGATCAAGCGAGGAACCTCCGCGAGTGGTTCCGGACCTTCGTCCGCGAGCACAAGGGAAAACGGTTGAAGCCCGGCGCCCTGGCCGAACTCGAACCGCTGAACCGCCTGCTGGAGCGCGACGAAGGCTATAGCCGCGTCGTGGTGCGGCAGACCGACGAAGGCGAGGCTTTCGAATTCCAGCCGATGCGCAAATGGCGCTCGCCGGAAGCATTGCTGCTGCCGGTCGGCGAGGCGCTCGGCCGCTTCGTCTGCACCGAGGATTTTTCCAATGTAAAAGCCTGCGAGGGACAGTCCTGCACCCTGCTGTTTGCCGACCACACGCGCGGTCACCGCAGGCGCTGGTGCAGCATGGCGCTCTGCGGCAACCGCGCCAAGCAGGCCGCACACCGCGACCGGATCAGGCAGGTCTAAAGGCCGCCGGAGCAGGCTGCCTAAGCATAAGTGACCCATCCCCTGAAGCTGAAGGCGGCGTAGAACAGGCTGACATCTGAAAAGCCTGCCGTGCGCAACATGGCCTCCTCTTCGTCGGGGGCGAGAATATGCAGCCTTTCCCGCACCGCCTTGCGTGCATTCTCCTGTCGGAAAGGGTCTGTTCCGTCAGGCGCGCCATAGGCGATATGGCGATCGATCCACAGCGATCGCTCCGGCTCGGTTTGCGGGAAGCTCATATGCGCAACAACAAAGGGGGCGCCGGCTCTCAGTCGGCGGCGAATTTGCAAAAGTATTTCAAGCCTCTGCTCGACGGGGACATGATGGAAAGTCAGCAGGCAAACGGCGGCGTCGAAAGGGCCTTCAGGCGCGGCATCGATGCCGCCCTGGTGAAAGCCGATACGGCTGCTATGTTCTCCGGCAACCTCCCGCGCCAATTGCAGCATGTCGGCGGAGGGGTCGACGCCATCAAAAGTCCAGCCCGCACGCGCCTCGGCAAAGGCCTTGAGTTCAAGCCCGCCGCCGGCGCCGAGCACGAGCACGCGACCATTGTCAGGCATCCGCTCCGCCATCAGCATTGCCGCCATCCGATGCAGGCTTGAAAAGCCGGGTACCTGCCGCGGCGGCCCTTTGAGATAGGATTTGACGGCATCGCCGGTAAAGGCAGATGCCGTCCTGCGAGAGGCGGGCGGACTGGGGTGATCGTCAATCTGCATGTAACTTTAGTTATTACATGACGCCCGGCCTGTCAATTTGCCGGCCTATTTCGCGAACCTGCGCGCTCCCGCCACACAGAGAATGACAGCCACCGTCACGGCGAGCATCGACCAGCTCACCGTTTCGCGCAGCAGCGTTGCAGCAAGCGCCAGGCCGAAAAAGGGCTGCAGCAGCTGCAGCTGACCGACGGCGGCGATACCGCCCTGCGCGAGGCCGCGATACCAGAAGATGAAGCCGATCAGCATGCTGAAGAGCGAGACATAGGCGAGCCCCAGCATGGCCGGCGTCTGGATCTCGGCAAAGCTCGGCGGCCGGTAGGCGATTGCTAGAACGATCATCACCGGCAGCGAAACCACCAGTGCCCAGGAGATCACCTGCCAGCCGCCGAGCTGGCGTGACAGTCGTGCTCCTTCTGCATAGCCAAGCCCGCAGACGATAACGGCGCCGAGCATCAGCGCATCGCCGATGGGCGAGGCGGTAAGCCCCTGCATCAGCGCAAAGCCCGCGACCAGCGCGCTGCCGAGCAGCGAGAAGAGCCAGAAAGCCGGCTTCGGGCGCTCGCCGCCCCTGATGACGCCGAAGATTGCGGTTGCGAGCGGCAGCAGGCCGATGAAGACGATCGAATGCGCCGAGGTCACATGCTGCAGAGCCAGCGCCGTCAGCAGCGGAAAGCCGACGACGACGCCGAGCGCGATGACAACGAGCGAAGTGAGATCCTGCCGCGAAGGCCGCTTTTCCCGGAAGGCGATCAGCAGGCAGAGCGCTAGGATACCGGCAATCGCCGCTCGCGCCACCGTGATGAACACTGGATCGAGCTGCATCACGGCCACACGCGTGGCCGGCAGCGATCCGCTGAAGATGAGCACGCCGATAAAACCATTGATCCATCCGGTCGTTGTGCGATCCATGTAGGCACTCCTTTGTTTGCCCCATGCTTATCCGCCGTTCGCACTGGCGCTGCCAGCCACGGTTCGATACAATTTGCCGAAACTGTTATGGTAAAGGAAGCAGTACGGATGGACGAACAGATACAAGCAGGCAGCCGGGTCGGCATGGTCATGACGACGATCCGCCAGCGTATTGCCGGCCGCAGCCTCACGCCCGGCGCCAGGCTGCCTTCGATCCGCAGCCTGTCGGGAACCTTGAAAGTCTCGGCCTCGACCGTGGTCGATGCCTATGAGCGGCTGGTCGCCGAAGGCGCGATCCTCTCCCGCCCCGGTTCCGGCTTCTATGTCGCCAGCCAGACAGCTCCGCTCTCGCTCGCCAATATCGGCCCGAAGCTCGACCGCGCCGTCGATCCCTTCTGGGTATCGCGACAATCGCTGGAGGCGCAGGAAAGCGACCTCAAACCGGGCTGCGGCTGGCTGCCGCCCGCATGGCTTCCCGAAGACGCGATCCGCCGGGCATTGCGATCACTGTCGCGCGCCGATGCCGCAAGCCTTTCCGATTACGGCTCGCCCCTCGGCCTCAAGCCGCTGCGTCAGCTGATTGCACGCCGCGCGGCGGAGCGCGGCATCGAGGCATCGCCGGATCAGGTCATGCTCACCGAATCCGGCACGCAGGCGATCGATTTTCTTTGCCGTTTCCTCATCGAGCCGGGCGATACCGTGCTGGTCGACGATCCCTGTTACTTCAACTTCC
Source organism: Rhizobium sp. BK377 (assembly GCF_014193935.1). Classification (NCBI taxonomy): domain Bacteria; kingdom Pseudomonadati; phylum Pseudomonadota; class Alphaproteobacteria; order Hyphomicrobiales; family Rhizobiaceae; genus Rhizobium; species Rhizobium sp. BK377. The sequence continues at coordinate 677,829 of NZ_JACIAC010000001.1, read as the reverse complement.
ATGCATTGCTCAGAGCCCACCGCGCCAAGGTCGTCAGCGTCCCCTATACGCCCTCAGGCCCAGATATCGAGCTCTTCGCCGCAGCGCTTACCGAGCATCGGCCGCGCCTCTACATCACCAATTCGGCTATCCACAATCCAACCGGGGCCATGCTCTCGCCGGTCACGGCCCACCGGCTGCTCAAGCTTGCCGAGCAACACGGCCTCACCATCATCGAGGACGATATCTTCGCCGATTTCGAACTGACGCCGGCTCCGCGCCTTGCCGCCTTTGACGGCCTCGATCGCGTCATCCATATCGGCAGCTTTTCAAAGACGCTCTCGGCTGCCGCGCGCTGCGGCTTCATCGCGGCGCGACCGCAATGGATCGAGGGCCTGATCGACCTCAAGATCGCCACCTCCTTCGGCGGCGCCAGGCTGAATGCCGAGCTGGTGCTTGGTGTGCTCAGCGACGGCAGCTATCGCAAACATGCCGAGGGCCTGCGCAGCCGTCTTGCCAAGGTGATGTTCGAAGTGACGGCCCGCCTGAAGCCTCTGGGGATTCGCCCCTGGCTGGAGCCGCAGGCCGGCATGTTCCTCTGGTGTCACCTGCCGGATGGTCTGGATGCCGCGGCAGTCGCGCGTGCCGCACTTGCCCGGAATGTTGTCCTCGCCCCGGGCAACGCCTTCAGCCTGTCGCAATCGGCAACAGGCTTCATGCGCTTCAATGTCTCGCAGACGCTGGATGACAGGGTGTTTGTGGTGCTGCGGGACTCGCTCAGGCAGGCGGAATGGTCAGCTGAGTGATACGCTGTCGCATGCCAAATGTTTTGGGATGACAGGATCGCTACACAACAATATACAGTCAATCCAGGCCAGATCCTGCCGGCCTTGAGAATGGATTTTGGATCACACGTGAAAAACTGGCATCCCGACCTTACCCGCTCATCAAGCCCCCGTTACATGGCAATTGCCGATCTGATCGAAATGGATCTGCGAAGCGGCGTGCTCGCGGTGGGGGACCGGCTGCCGCCGCAGCGCGAGCTCGCCAAGCGCCTGAACATCGATTTCACCACGGTGGCGCGCGGTTATGTGGAGGCGCACAAGCGCGGCCTGGTGGATTCGCATGTCGGCCGCGGCACCTTCGTCACCGGCAGGCAGGACAGGGAGCGCCGCGGCTTCGCCTCCGATGCCGCGCCCGATCCGCGCCGCGCCTCCGTCGTCGATTTCTCCATGAACCTGCCGCCCGAGCCGGATGATCAGGATCTGATCGCCCGTATGCGCGAGGGCATGTCGGCGGTGGCAACCAATCTCATCCCGCTGCTACGCTACCAGGGTTTTGGAGGCTCGGGCATGGACAAGGAGGCGGCTGCCGCCTGGCTGAGCCGCCGCGGGCTGGTGCTCTCGCAGGAGCGCATCTTCGTGACACCCGGCGCCCATCCGGCGCTGCTCGCGATCTTCGGCCTGCTGGCCAAGCCTGGCGAGACCGTATTGTCGGAAAACATCACCTATCCCGGCATGCGCTCGATCGCCGCCCAGCTTCGCCTCAATCTCTCCGGCCTGCCGATGGATGAGGAGGGCATCCTGCCAGACGCCTTTGCCGAGGCCTGCGAGCGCCTGGCCCCGAAGGCCCTCTATCTCAATCCGACCCTGCAGAACCCCCTGACGCTGACCATTCCTGAAAAGCGCCGCGAGGAAATCGCCGCCGTCGCCCGCAAGTATCATGTGCCTGTCGTCGAGGACGATGCCTATGGCTTCATCCCGCTGCACGGTCCGCCGCCGCTGGCGGCCATCGCGCCCGACTTGGCCTGGCATATCGGCGGTCTCGCCAAATGCATCGGTGCCGGACTTCGCCTTGCCTACGTAGTGGCGCCTGACACCAAGGCGATCTGGCCCTTCGTCAGCGCCATGCGCACCAACAATGTCATGGCCTCGCCGATGACGGTGGCGCTGGCCACCCGCTGGATCGAGGACGGCACCGCGGACACGATCCTGCGCTTCATCCGGGCGGAAACGTCCGCGCGCCAGCAGATGGTGGCGAATATCCTGCCCAAGGGCAGCTACAGGGCCGATCCGATCAGCTTCAACATCTGGCTGCCGCTGACAAACGGCTGGACCCGCTCGACCTTCGGCAGCCACATGCGCTCCTCCGGCATTGGTGTGGTCGCAAGTGACGTTTTCACGGTCGAAGGTGCTGCCCCCGAAGCCGTGCGCGTCTGCCTCGGCGGGCCGATCGGTCGCGAGAGGCTGAAGGGCGCGCTGGACTTCATGGCGCATGCGCTTGAGGGGCCGCCGGAAATGTCGGCTTCGTTTTTCTGAACTGACGGCTTCAATTCAATAAAGACTCCGCCCCAAACCGCTCTCCACAAGGGGAGGGGCTTAACTTGCTGCGGCCGCTTCTCACTTCCTCAATGTTTCAAGCTGGGCGATACGGTGCCACGGGTTAGCCCCAGGGAGGGGTTTTGACGAGCGCGCAAATGCGCCCAGCAGCCGCAATTCTCCCGCCGTCACACGTCGCAAACCCAACGCGCAAATCCCTGCGTCATTCTGACGAATAGACTGGCAATCCGCTTTCAATGTAATTATATTGTATGCATACATTATGGGGCATTGAATGGATTAACCGATGCCCGGCAACGTCGAAAAGCGAGATCGCCATGGACACCGAATATCCTCCTCTCCCTCCGATGCAGACCGGCATCCGGGGCCGTTGCCCGCGCTGCGGACAGGGACATATGTTCAAGGGGTTCCTTGCGCTGCAGAAGGAATGCGAAGTCTGCGGGTTGGATTATTCCTTCGCCGATCCGGCCGATGGCCCGGCCTTCTTCGTGATCTGCTTCGCCTGCGTGCCGAGCGTGCTGCTCGGCGTCTGGCTGGAAGTTGCCTTCTCGGCGCCGCTCTGGGTCCAGCTGCTGGTCACTGGCCCCTTCATGTTCGCCACTTGTATTCCGCCACTGAGGCCGCTGAAGGGATGGCTGGTGGCAAGCCAGTATTTCTACAAGGCGGAAGAGGGCAAGCTCGCCTGACGTTCCGCATTGCAAGTGCCGCGCTCTGAAAAGCGCCTGATATGAATGCCGGGCCGTTCGAGTTCCTCGAACGGCTTTTTGCTGTGCGGATGCCCTCAAGCCAAAATGTCGCAGACGGCGTCTGCCGAAACCACTTGCATCAATTGTACTGATCGGTACAATGGAAAACGAAAGGTACAATCCAGTAACGGAGACAAGACATGCCCGCACCGCTTCCTCCCTTTACCCATGAAACCGCAATCCAGAAGGTCCGCCTTGCGGAAGACGGCTGGAACAGCCGCGATCCGCAGCGCGTCTCCCTCGTCTACACACCGGACAGCCAGTGGCGGAACCGCGCCGAATTCGTCACCGGTCGCGCCGAGATTGTCGCTTTCCTCACACGCAAGTGGGCGAAGGAGCTGGATTACCGCCTGATCAAGGAACTCTGGGCTTTCACCGACAATCGCATCGCCGTGCGTTTTGCGTACGAATGGCATGATGACAGCAACAACTGGTTCCGCTCCTATGGCAACGAGAACTGGGAATTCGACGCCGAGGGCTTGATGCAGCACCGTTTCGCCTGCATCAACGATCTGCCGATCAAGGAATCGGATCGCAAGTTCCACTGGCCGCTCGGCCGGCGGCCCGATAACCATCCGGGCCTTTCCGACCTCGGCCTTTGAGGCGCGAAGGTAAGGTGACGTGTGAAGACCGTTTATGAACGTGCCGATGTCGTGCCGCTGCTCGCAGAGATCTTCCGCGAGCTTGGCTACGAGGGCACGACACTCAGCCGCATTACCGAGCGCACCGGCATCGGCAAGGGCAGCCTCTATCACTTCTTCCCCGGCGGGAAAGAGGAGATGGCGGCCGCCGTCATTGCCGATGTCGACGGCTGGTTCGAACGCGCTATCTACGAGCCGTTGCGCCGTGACGATCCCGGGGCGGCGATCGATGCGATGTGGACGAATGTGATGGACTATTTCCGCTCCGGCAGCCGTGTCTGCCTCGTCGGTGCCTTTGCGCTGGACGAAACGCGCCAGCGCTTCTCGCCGGTCATCAGGAGTTATTTCGTCCGCTGGATCGAGGCGCTGCGCCAGGCGCTGGTCCGCGCCGACTGCTCCGAGGATGACGCACTTGCCGCGGCCGAAGAGGCCGTCTCCGGTATTCAGGGCGCACTGGTGCTCTCGCGGGCGCTGGATGACAAGGAAATGTTCCGCAGAACCCTGGACCGGCTGGCTGGCAGGCTGGCTGCGACGAAGCGTGGGGGATAAGTCGTGGCCGCTGCGATGGCAGGAGCACGAGTGCCGGCAACGCGGGGAGCAGCGGGTGAGGGGTCCAGGACGTTCTCACCCGTCATGATTGTGTTCAAGCGTCGTTCTGGGAGGGCATGCGGACCGGGCGCGGATTCTCGCGCTGCGTGCGTACCTGGCGCCACTCGTTTTCCATCTGGTCGACGACGTGCTGGGGGATCTTGGTCGGAGTTTCTGCGGTGGTCTGCATCGTATACCTCTGTTCCTCAGCAAGGGTGTGCTTACGGATTGATGCATTGCACAACAAAAACTGCGTGTAAATCGACCCCGGTCACACTTGAAACGATTAAAAAAAATTCAATCGATTAAGCCGGCATTAACCACAGCGGGCCTTAGAGAAGCGTATCATGACTGCCTCACTCGATCGGCAATTCTTCTTCGACATGGTGCAGCATGCGCTGTTCAAGGATAACCTCGCGCCGGCCCAGATCGAAGGCATGAATGCGATCCTCGACTACTGGGACGCGAATTTGGCCACTGCTGATCGGCGCTGGCTGGCCTATATTTTGGCCACCGCATTTCATGAGACCGCTTACACGATGCAGCCTGTGCGCGAGACATTGGCAACGAGCGATTCGCGCGCCATCGAGATCCTCGAAACCGCCTTCGCGTCCGGCCGGCTCTCCTGGGTGAAGTCGCCTTACTGGCGAGCGGACGAGGACGGCAAGTGCTGGCTCGGCCGCGGGCTGGTGCAGCTCACCCACAAGCGAAACTACGAGGCGATGAGCGACGTGACAGGCATCGATCTCGTCGCCGAGCCCGATCGCGCCATGGAAATGACGCCGGCTGTGACGATCCTGATCGAAGGCATGCTACGCGGCAGCTTCACCGGTCATCGGCTTTGCGATCAACTCAATGAAGAGCGGGAAGACTGGGTCAATGCCCGCCGCATCGTCAACGGCACCGACAGGGCGGAAAAGCTTGCCGAATATGGACGGGCTTTCCTCACGGCGATCCGCCCGCATCCAGCTCTTTGGACGTAGGGTATAGGCTTGACGCGGCATTGTGGCCCGGTTGATGGCCCAGGCTGCGCGTGTTATCGCCCGGGTCAAGCTTATAAAGCTCAATCCAGAGAACTGCCACAGGAGTGTCCCGCGTGATCCGCCATATCGTCTTCTTCACCGTGCCGGAGGAAAACCGCGATGCTGTGCGCAAGGGGCTATCGATACTGACGGGCATACCGCACGCGCTGAAGTTGGAAATCGGCGAAAACGTCAAGGTGGACCAGTGGGGCAACGCGATCGATTTTGTCGTCTATGGAGAATTCGAAAGCGAGGAAACGCTCGCCGCCTACAAGGCGCATCCCGATTATGACCTTTCCACCCGCACAGTAAAACCGCTCCGCGATACCAGGGTCGCCGCCGATTTCGATAGTGAACAGGCGGTTACCAGGCCCCTGCAGGACTGACGATGGCTGTTGTGCCCGCCATTCATCCGTAGCAATTACAGCTGTAGCTCAATGCTGTTCTCAATGCGCCTGGTCGACTACCCAGTTCGCCGGCCCGCGAAATTCGATGCCATATCGGTCGCCAAGCTGCAGTAACCGATCCATGTGCTCGGGTAGCCGTGGGGCCTGTGCAGCCGCCTCGACAAAGAATTCCTCCATGCCGCCGGGTGTCAAGATTGTCAGGTTACGTCCCGGCGAGGTGCTGGCGACGCGAAAAGTATGTGCTACGCCGCGGGGCAGGAAGATAGAGTTGCCGGGGCGTACCAGGACGACTTCGCCATTCATCCAAAATTCATAGTCGCCCTCGATCACATGGATCACTTCGTCCTCATTGTGATGAATGTGGACAGGCGGCCCGCCACCTGCAGGCACGATACTTTCAAAAACTCCGACGATTCCGCCGCTTTCGAACCTTCCGACATTGATGGTGTAAGTTGTGCCCATCCAAGTAACAGTGCGTATGTTTTCCGCAGCGACGCTCATCGTCATTTCCCTCCAAAGTGTTATTGACTAGAATTCTGTGCTGCTGTCGATCATTATCCCCGGGCGTAGCCCTAAGGAAATCTAATGATCATATAAGGGATATTGATCCCGTGAATTTCGCCGCCCTCGATCTAAACCTGCTGCGCGTATTCGACGCCATGATGGCCGAACTTTCGACGGTGAGAGCCGGCGAGCGTGTCGGCTTGTCCCAGCCGGCCGTGAGCTCGGCGCTCGGAAGACTGCGCGCCCTGCTGGATGACGAATTGTTCGTCCGCGAGGGCAATCAGATGATGCCAACCGCCCGCGCGTTCGAGCTGGGCGAACCCATCCGGCAAGCACTGGCAGGAATGGAAGCGGCATTGGCGACGACCATTGCTTTTGATCCCGCCACGTCGACCCGGTCGTTCATGTTGGTTGGTTCGGATTATTTCTCCACGCTGCTGATGCCACCCCTTGCTGCCCGTGTTGCCGAAGCGGCACCCTCCATCACTCTCCAGATGATAGATCATCCCTCATCTGAGGTTTTCGAAATGCTGCGTGATGGAAGAGCGGACATCGTTATCGATCGATCGCTCGCACCGCCCGATTGGGTCGGGAGCCGCAAGGTCCTCCGATCTTGGCTGGTATGCATCGCAAAACGGGGGCACTCGCATCTCGCCCGTCGCGGTATTCGTCCAGGAGACGCAATACCGGTGGATGTCTTTTGCGACCTCCCTCACGTTCTCCGCTCAGCCGATGGTAGCAAGGTCGGCACGATTGATCCGGCACTCGCGCGCCTTGGCCTGTCCCGACGTGTCATGATCACGGTGCCGCATTTCCAGGCGGTCGCCCTTGCCGTGGAAGCGAGCGAAATGCTCGGAAGCATTCCGGTTCACTTTGCCGGTATGTTGACCGACCGGCTAAGCATCGACGTGTTCATGCCACCGATGGATTCGCCGAAAATGGACGTGACCATGTATTGGCTCCGCCGCTTCGACCGCGATCCAGGAAGTGCCTGGATCCGGGATCAGATCGCCGCTGTCCTCGCTGCGCTGGAGCGGCGTTCAGTCCCATCATTGCCCGGTCCCCTGCCGATACACCCGGAAGATTGATCGCGCGCCAAATTGCTTGCAGCGACAAGGTTTCAACAGGGCCGGCTGGAGGGGTGAGCGTCCGGTGATGCGGCTGGCGGCTGGTATGGCACAGCAGCGAGGCGGGCCGCCATAGCCGGTGGCGCGCCAGCAGTGCCTCGCTAAGTCATTGATCCTGAATAAGTGTTCCACCTAGCGACAAAAATCTCAAATAATTCGAGTTCGGCAAAGTCGCTTTCTGTTTTCGAAATTCTTTACGCGAAGATTTGAGGATAAGTGAAACACTTATTCAGGATCAATGACTTAGGCAAAAACACGGCATTAAAGGCTCAGTTTGAAAATTCTTATTCAGGTTCAAATAGATAGCGAAAAGCCTGGAAACGACGCCGGTAGCAGATGAATCTATCTGTGAAGGACCGGAAGCAGCTCTTTAGAAAAAAGCTGCAAATGATTCAAAAGTTTGACGGATTGGCAGCGCTCGATCCGCTCCTGTTCAGGCTGGCTGCACGCTCGGCCTCGCGCCGCGCACCAGCGCCATCAGCATCAGTACGAAAACCATTGCAATGGCCGCAAGCACTGCGCAGGTGATGATTGTCGGGCCGGCGCCGGCACGGTCGAGGATGGCGGTGAAGATGACGGGTGCGATGGCATTGGCGAGGTTCTGCGGCATCGACAGGCGGGCAGCCTGCAGCCCATATTCCTTGGCCGAAAAGAGGGCGAGCGGCAGCAGCGCCCGGGCAACCGCCAGCACCCCGGAGCCGAAACCATAGAGCAGCACGAAGGTGATGAGCAACGGCATCGACGGCGAAACGAGGAAGAGCATCAGGAAGCTGAACAGCATCAGGCTGACGCCCATAATCGATGTCAGGATCGGATTGCCGCGCCTGCCGAGCAGCATGTCGAGTGCGCGCGCCGAAATGCCGATAACGCCGCGGGCCGAACCGAGCTGCAGCGCAAGCGCTGGCGATGCGCCGGTCTGACGGAAGATTTCGAGCAGCGATGGTGAAACGCCGAAGGTGATGAAGGTGCAGAGCGTAGTGGAGACGGCAATCAGCAGAAAGGCCTTACGGCGGTCGGCCGGCGATAGCGCCACTGGCGGCGTTTCGGCGGCAGCCCCCTGCGTATGGCTGGCCACCGGTTTCGGCAGACCGAAGAGATGCAGCGGCAGGCAGACGAAGAATTGCAGGCCGGCACTGACGACAAAAGTGATGCGCCAGCCGAAACTTTCATTGAGCAGCGTCAGGATCGGCCAGAAGATGGTCGCCGAAAGACCCGTAAACAGCATCAGGATGGCGATGACGCGCTTGCCGTTCACGCCCTCGCGTTCGACAACGGCGGTATAGCAGGGCGCAGAAAGGCCGAGCGCGCCGCCGATCCCGATAACGACCCAGGCAATGGCATAGACGATGATGTTGGTCGTGGCGGCAAGCAGCAGCAAGCCAGTCGCAAAGGTGACCGACGACGCGGCCAGCACCTTGGCTGCGCCGTAGCGGCCGAGCCAGCGCCCGGTGGTGGGACCGGCGAAGGCGCTGACCACCATCATGATGGTCAGCCCGGCAAAGATCGCTTCATTTGGAAGCCCGAGCGAAGGCGCGATCACCCGGCCCATGACACCGAGCATATCGAAGGTGGTGCCCCAGCCGATAAGCTGGGTGACGGCGAGCACACCAACCGTCTGTGCCGTACGGAGCGAAAATGATTTTTGCATTGATTCTGGATACGCAGCCAATGAAGGTAGCCGAGCGATAGCAGTTTCAACCTAATGGTGAAAGGCTCGGTCGAACAAGTCCGGTGCAGATTTAACAGAGGGTGGGATTTTCGCGGCAATGGAAGGCGTTGACGGCATTTTCCGTCCATCGTTCGGAAATCAGATATATTTCGCGCAATAGTCGAGAATTGTTCTAAAAACCCTGTGTTACCGTGCATTCATTTGCCATTCAGGTCACGTGAGTACATATTTGGGGCAAGTTGGCATTACATTGAAAGCACAGCACATGGCCTCTCCTCTGAGCGTCGCAGTATTGGCCGCCGGCCTGGCGGTTTCGGCGCCCTCACCGGACGATACACACACGCTTGTCCTGCGTGTGGCGGGCGATTGCAGCGCCGCAGCCCAGCAGGTCGTGGACGAGACGGGCGGCCAGCTTCTTTCCGTGCAGCCGGTTGGCAATACCTGCATCATAACCGTTCTCGTTCAGGGTAATGGCCAGCGTCCGCGCAAGGTGACGGTAAAGGTTCCGATGTAAGCGGAATCGGCTTATTCATGGTTCCAGTGATTTGCAGCGGAAGAAGGCCAAGCGATGCGCATTCTGGTAGTCGAAGACGACGTCAATCTGAACCGGCAGCTGAGCGACACGCTGAAAGAGGCGGGATACGTCGTCGATCAGGCGTTCGACGGTGAGGAGGGACACTTCCTCGGCGATACCGAACCCTATGACGCCATCATCCTCGACATTGGCCTGCCCGAATTGGACGGCGTCACGGTGCTCGAAAAATGGCGCGGCGCCGGCCGCACGATGCCGGTTCTGATCCTGACTGCCCGCGACAGGTGGAGCGACAAGGTTGCCGGTATCGATGCCGGCGCCGACGACTATGTGACCAAGCCCTTCCATGTCGAAGAAGTGCTCGCCCGCATCCGCGCGCTCATCCGCCGCGCCGCCGGCCACGCCTCCTCGGAAATCGTCTGCGGCCCGGTGCGGCTCGACACAAAGAGCTCGAAGGCAATCGTCAACGGCGTGGCGCTGAAGCTCACCTCGCACGAATACCGGCTGCTTGCCTATCTCATGCATCACATGGGCGAGGTTGTTTCTCGCACGGAGCTCGTCGAGCATATGTACGATCAGGATTTCGACCGCGATTCCAATACGATCGAAGTCTTCGTCGGCCGCCTGCGCAAGAAGATGGGTGTCGATCTGATCGAAACGGTGCGCGGGCTCGGTTACCGCATCCAAGCGCCGACCAATGCGAATTAAGTCGCTCACCGCACGCGTGCTGCTTCTGACCACGGTCTGGTCGACAGTGGCGCTGGTGGTGATCGGCCTTTTGATCTCGACACTCTATAGACGCAGCGCCGAACGCGGCTTTCAGGACCTGCTGCGTGCGCAGCTCTACAACGTTATCAATTCCGTGACGATCGGCGATCAGGGCGCGCTGTCCGGCAGTCCCCAGCTCGGCGACCTGCGCTTCGCCCAGCCGAAGACAGGGTGGTACTGGGTGGTCGAGCCGCTCGGCACCTATACGACAGCGCCGCTCGTCTCGCCGTCGTTGGGTTCCGCGACTATCCCCGTGCTGTCGGTCGTCGAGGCGCCCTTCGACAAAAACTACGAGCGCTATTATCAAGTGATGGATGCCTCCGGTAACCGCGTGCAAGTGGCAGAAACGGAAGTCGTGCTCGACACCGATGGCCGTGCCGCCCGCGTCCGTGTGACAGGCAATGTCGATGTCGTGGAAGACGATGTCCGCAACTTCTCTCACCGGCTCTATCTGGCGCTCGCAGGCTTCGGTGTCGGCAGTCTCATCGTCAATGCGCTCGCCATTCTCTATGGCCTCAGACCGCTGGATAAGGCCCGCGCAGCCCTTGAGCGTATCCGCGCCGGCGAAAGCGAGCAGCTGAAGGGCGATTTCCCCCGTGAAATCCTGCCGCTTGCCAACGAGGTCAACGCGCTGATCGACAGCAATCGCCGCATCGTCGAGCGGGCGCGCATGCAGGTTGGCAATCTTGCCCACTCCCTGAAGACGCCGATTGCCGTGCTGCTCAATGAAGCGCGCGTGCTCGAAAGGTCGCATGGCGATCTCGTGCGCAATCAGGCCGAGGCCATGCAGGGCCAGGTGCAATCCTACCTCAACCGCGCGCGCATTGCCGCCCAGCGTGAATCCGTGCTTGCGCGTACCGATGCCGAACCGGCACTGGAACGATTGGTGCGCGTCATGCGCCGCCTAAACGTCGAAACCGAATTCGAGCTGATCGTCCAGCCGCCGCATCTGGCCGTCGCCATGGAGCAGCAGGACCTCGAGGAGACGGTCGGCAATCTTCTGGAAAACGCCGCCCGTTTTGCCAAGAGCAAGGTGCGTCTCTCGGCCGTCGAAGCCGGTGATGACGTGAAGGGAATAGAGGCAAGTCCCCGCAAGCATTGGGTGGAACTTGCCGTCGAGGACGACGGCCCCGGACTGGAACCCGACCAGATCCGCGAGGCGCTGAAGCGCGGGCGTCGGCTGGACGAGAGCAAGCCCGGTACCGGCCTCGGCCTCTCGATCGTCACGGAGATTTCCAACGAGTACCAGGGCCGTCTGGAGCTCACGCGCGGGGAGTGGGGCGGGCTGAAAGCCAAGCTTATCCTGCCGGGTGTGACAAAGGATGTTGCATGAGCAACTGCTTGATGTCACAAAGATAGTGGCAAATGTATAGCATGCATTGCCTTAATGCTGACACGGGGACACTGCACTTCGATCGGCTCAACTGACACCCCTGATCGTGGTTCGATTGCAATGACTCTACGTTGGCAAGGCATGATCGTTTCTTCCCTGGTTGTCGCCATTGCGCTCTCTGGCTGCACGACGACGAAGGGCGCCGCTACGCGCGGTCTTTTTGGCGGCGGCAAACCCCCGGCTTCGGCTGCGTTCATCGCGGCATTGCAGGGCGGCATCGTCGCCCGCACCGGCGTGGAGCTTGGTGACAGTGACAAGCAGCGGGCACTGGAAGCGGAATACCGGGCGCTCGAAGGCGCTGCCGTCGGCCAGCCGGTCACCTGGACCGGACACAGCGCCAAGGGCAGTGTCGTGGCGGCAGCACCCTATCAGGTCGGCTCGCAGAACTGCCGACAATACACCCATACGGTGACGGTCGACGGCAAGGATACGCTGGCGCGCGGTGCCGCCTGTCGCAACGAAAACGGTACCTGGTCGCCACTCGGCTGAACTCTCTTGCTCGTTATCCTTGCGGCCAAAAGCCTCAAATCTTCGTCATCTCGGCATTGCCGGTTGGAATGAGAGCGCGCTTCAAGTAATTGAGCCGATATGCTGTTCTGGATTCTCGTGGCCGTCCTGACGGCGGCCGTTGCCGCCATTCTGCTTTACCCTCTTTTGCGTGGAGCGAAGGCGGTCGAGGATACGCGCGCCGGTGAGGCGGCCGTCTATCGCGATCAGTTGCGCGAACTCGACAGGGATCTCTCCGGCGGCTTGATCAGTGCCGACGAGGCCGAATATGCGCGGGCCGAGATCGGCCGGCGGCTGATCGCCGTTTCAGGTGCTGCTCCGGCCGAGGCACGCAAGCCGGCGCGGCATCACCGCGCGACCGAAGCCTTCATAGTGCTGCTCCTGCCCGTCATCGGGCTCTGTCTTTACATGAATACCGGCAGGCCAGATCTGCCGTCCCAGCCGCTTGAGGCGCGGCTTGCCAATCCCGGCAGCGACATGGCCGTTCTCGTCGCCAAGGCGGAGCGGCATCTGGCGCAGAATCCCGACGACGGCAAGGGCTGGGATGTGCTGGCACCGATCTATTTCAGCACCATGCGCGTTTCCGATGCCGAGACCGCCTATCGTAACGCCATTCGCTTACTTGGTCCAAACCCCGCTCGCCTCGACGGTCTTGCCGAAACGCTGATGGCGATCTCCGAAGGTGTGGTGACGGAAGATGCACGCAAGGTGCTCGAACAGTCGCTCTCCCTTGAGCCGAACAACCCGCGTGCCCGCTTTTACGTTGCCCTGAGCATGGAGCAGGCGGGGCGGCCGGAAGAGGCGCGTGGCGCCTTCGAGGCGCTGGCCAAGCAATCGCCTGCCGATGCCCCCTGGCTGCCGCTGGTCAACGAGCACATCGCCAGGAACGGCGGCACGGCGGTAGCAGGGCAAGTACCGCCTGCGACCCCACCGTCCGTTCCGGGCGGCCCGACTTCCGAGGATGTGGCGGCAGCTGAGACGATGAGTAGCGGCGATCGGCAGCAGATGATCCGCGCCATGGTGGAAAGCCTGGATGCCAAACTGTCTGCCGATCCTGATAATTTCGAGGGCTGGATGCGTCTTGTCCGCTCTTACGCCGTTTTAGACGATAAAGATCGCGCCGCGGCTGCCGTAAAGCGCGGGCTTGCCGCCTTCCCGGCATCGGGGGAAGAGGGCAGGCAGCTTTTGGCGCTGGCAAAGGAACTCGGCATCGCCACGGAAGGATCGAGTGCCACGGAAGGAAAGAGCAAATGACGCGCAAGCAGAAACGCCTGGCGGTGATTGCCGGCGGCATGAGCTTCATCCTTGTCGCCGTGCTGCTCGTGATGTTCGCCTTCAGCCAGTCGGTCGCCTATTTCTATATGCCCGGCGATCTCGCCAAGACGCCGGTGGCACCGGGCACTCGCATCCGCCTCGGCGGCCTGGTGGGAGCAGGCAGCGTCCTGCGCGGCGAGGGCTCGGTGGTGCGCTTTGCGGTGACCGACCCGAGCGGTGAGATCGTCAATGTCCGCTACCAGGGCATCCTGCCGGACCTGTTCCGCGAGGGGCAGGGGGTGGTGACCGAAGGCACCTTCGAGACCGGCAGCAACGTCTTTACCGCCGATACCGTGCTTGCCAAGCATGACGAGACCTATATGCCGAAGGACGTGGCCGACAGGCTGAAGGCGCAGGGCCTGTGGGAAGAGGGTAAGGGAGCCGCACCGCAGGGTGGGGCGCCGCAAGGTGCTGAAGCCAAGGGTCCGGAAGCAAAGAGCCAGGAAACGAAGGCAACGCCATGATCATCGAGATCGGCCACTATGCGCTGGTTCTGGCGCTCGCAACGGCGATCGTCCTGTCACTCGTGCCGGTGATCGGTGCCAGGCGCGGCGATCAGGCGATGATGGATGTCGCGCCCTTGGGCTCCGTCCTGCTCTTTGCCCTCGTCGCCTTCTCCTTCGGCGTGCTCACCTATGCGCATGTCGTCTCCGACTTCTCCGTTCAGAACGTCTGGGAGAACTCGCATTCGCTGGTGCCGCTGATCTACAAATATTCCGGCGTCTGGGGCAATCACGAGGGCTCGATGATGCTCTGGCTCTTGATCCTGGCCCTGTTCAGCGCGCTGGTGGCGCTCTTCGGGCGCAATCTGCCGGAGACGCTGAAGGCCAATGTGCTCTCGGTCCAGGCCTGGATCTCGGTCGCCTTCATCCTCTTCATCCTGTTGACCTCCAATCCCTTCGCCCGCCTCGATCCGGCCCCCGCCGAGGGCCGGGACCTCAACCCGGTGCTGCAGGATGTCGGGCTCGCCATCCATCCGCCGCTGCTCTATCTCGGTTATGTCGGCTTCTCCGTCTGCTTCTCCTTTGCGGTTGCCGCCCTTCTCGACGGCCGCATCGATGCCGCCTGGGCGCGCTGGGTGCGGCCCTGGACGCTTGCCGCCTGGACCTTCCTGACGCTTGGCATCGCCATGGGCTCCTACTGGGCCTATTACGAACTCGGCTGGGGCGGCTGGTGGTTCTGGGATCCGGTGGAGAACGCCTCCTTCATGCCCTGGCTTGCCGGCACGGCCCTGTTGCACTCGGCGCTCGTCATGGAAAAGCGCGAGGCCTTGAAGATCTGGACGGTGCTGCTGGCGATCCTCACCTTCTCGCTGTCGCTGATGGGCACCTTCCTGGTGCGCTCCGGTGTCCTGACCTCGGTGCATGCGTTCGCCAGCGACCCGAGTAGAGGCGTCTTCATCCTCTGCATCCTCCTGATCTTCATCGGCGGGGCGCTGTCGCTCTTTGCCTTGCGCGCGCCGCTGCTCTCGGCCGGCGGGTTGTTTGCGCCGATCTCGCGCGAGGGGGCGCTCGTCGTCAACAACCTGATCCTGACGGTTGCCTGCGGCACGGTGCTAACAGGCACGCTCTATCCGCTGGTCCTGGAAACGCTGACCGGCGATAAGATCTCCGTCGGCCCGCCCTTCTTCAACCTGACCTTCGGCCTGCTGATGGCGCCGCTTTTGATCATCGTGCCCTTCGGGCCACTGCTTGCCTGGAAGCGCGGCGATCTGCTCGGCGCGCTGCAGCGGCTCTATGTCGTAGCGGGTCTCGCGTTCGCCGCAGCGCTCGTCTTCTTCTACATCCAGCACGGCGGTCCGGTCATGGCCGTGCTCGGCCTTGCCGCCGGCCTGTTCCTGATCTTAGGCGCTATCGCCGATTTCTGGTATCGCGCCGGCATCGGCAAGGTGAAGGCGGAGATCGCCTGGCGACGGTTGACCGGCCTGCCGCGCTCGGCCTTCGGCACCGCCCTTGCCCATGCCGGGCTTGGCGTCACCGTGCTCGGCATCGTCGCGGTCACCACCTTCCAGACCGAACATGTGGTCGAGATGAAGCAGGGCCAGTGGACCGAAGCCGGCGGCTACAGCATCGTCTTCGATGGCATTGAGCCGGCGACCGGCCCGAACTATAGCGAGGACCGCGGCCACTTCTCGATCCGCCGGGGCGGGGCAGAGATTGCCGATGTCTGGTCGGCCAAGCGGCTCTATACAGCAAGGCAGATGCCGACGACCGAAGCCGGTATTCTCACCTTCGGGCTCAGCCAGCTCTATGTGTCGCTCGGCGACGCGACGAAGGATGGCGGCATCGTCGTGCGCATCTGGTGGAAGCCGTTCATCCTGTGCATCTGGGGTGGAGCGCTCATCATGGCGACAGGCGGCTTCGTGTCGCTGACCGACCGGCGCCTGCGGGTCGGGGCGCCGAGCCGTAAGGCGAAGGCGAAGCCAGCCAAGCCGGCAGCACCCGCCATGGAGCCGGCGGAATGATCAAGCGTTTCCTGCTTGCTCTGACCCTGATCCTCTCGGCGGCACCAGCCTTCGCCGTCAACCCGAACGAGATGCTCGCCGATCCCGCGCTTGAGGCCCGGGCGCGAACACTGTCGGCGGAACTGCGCTGCATGGTCTGCCAGAACCAGTCGATCGACGATTCCAATGCCGATCTCGCCAAGGATCTGCGCCTGTTGGTGCGCGAGCGCATCGCCGATGGCGACAGCGACGACGAGGTGCTGAACTACATCGTCTCGCGTTACGGCGAGTTCGTGCTCTTGAAGCCGCGTTTCAGTGTGCGCACATTGCTGCTCTGGGGTGCCCCCGTGCTGCTGATCCTCGCCGGCGGGGCGTCGCTCATCGTCTTCGCCCGCAAACGGGCCGGCAAACCCACCGGCAGCAAGCTGACGGCCGAAGAACAGGCAAGGCTCGACGAGTTGCTGGAAAAGTAAAAACCATTCCGCCGCATAGGCCGCGGAGCGGCTGATCTTCAAGCTTTCCGATAGGGAAACAGCGCCCGTATGGCAGGATCACGTAGCCACAACCCACCCCACATGAACAGCCCGAGATAGATGCTGAACAATATATGGCTGAAGAGCGGGCTTCCGGCCCGGATCTGCGTCGCCATCGCGCCGCCGAGCAGCCCCATCATCAGCACCGCCCCAAGGACGCTCGTCTGGGGGATGAGGTAGAGCAGGAGGCAGGTCAGCTCGATCAGGCCGATCATCAGCACATATCCGTTCGGCCATCCGAGCTGGGTCATCGTTTCCTCGGCAATCGGCAGGCCCAGAAGCTTGGGCGCAATCGATGCGCCGAGCATGAAGAGCGCAAAAAGCACGGTGAGCACGCGACCGGTCCAGATCATGGCCTTTTCGTTCATGGCTGACCCGCCGGGAGCGTGTTGACCATCCAGGGTGTGCCGAAGCGATCGGTGAACATGCCGAAACCTGGCGACCAGAAGGTCGCGTTGAAGGGCATGGTCACCTTGCCTCCCTCCGAGAGCGCGTCGAAGACCCGCCTGGTCTCTGCCGCATCCTCACTGTGATAGGTGGCGCTGAAGCCGCCCATATCCTCCTGATATCCGGGAGGAGCGTCACAGCCCATCAGCGACTGGTCACCGACATCGAGCCAGGCATGCATGATCTTGTCCTTGAAGGACGGATCGATCGGCATGTCGCCGGGCGCCTCCCCGAACGTATGCATGCCCGTCAGCTTGCCGCCGAGCACTTTGGCGTAGAATTCAAAGGCCTGCCGGCATTCGCCTTTGAAGACGAGATTAGTCACGAGTTTCATGGTCCTCACTCCCTTTGATTTCCCTGCGTTGCAATCCAGCCTTCCAGCCTGCCGAAGCTGCTCTCCCAGCCATATCTGTGTCCAGCAAGACTCTCCTCGGATTTCAGGTCCGCATGGGTGAAATCCATCCGCGTACGGCCATCGGCCAATTCCTCGAAGACGACGGTCACGAGGGTTACGACCGGTCCGCCATCCTCATGCGATCCCTCCCACTGGAAGGTGAAGGACAGGCGCGAGGGCTCCTCGATCTCCCTGTAAACGCCGCTCTGCCATAGCAGGCGGCCATCCTCCGCATTCTTTAAGCATGCCCTGTAGGAGCCACCCACACGCAGGTCCTGCACGACGCTGACCGCTGGCCATTCCACCGGACCAAGCCAGGCGACGACCATTTCCGGCCGCGTCCAGGCGGCCCATAACAGCGCACGCGGTGCATCGAATATCCCCTGCATATGCAATGTGGGGCGCGACAGCTGATCGGCCATGCTTCTCTTCCCTGTTTGACTAAGATGTGCGTCGATGTTCAGTTGCGGGAGCTGCTGTCGTCCGCTTTCTGGATCTTCTGAAGATAGCCATCCAACCGGTCGAAGCTCGATTCCCAGAAGCGCCTGTATTGCTCCAGCCAGTCGGCAATGCTCTTCATCGCCATCGGCTCCAGCTTGGCCGGCCGCCATTGCGCCTCCTTGCCCCGGCTGATGAGGCCTGCCTTTTCCAGCACTTTCAGATGTTTCGAGACTGCCGGAAGGCTCATGTCGAAGGGGGCGGCGAGTTCGTTGACCGAAGCCTCGCCTTCGGCAAGCCGCGCAATGATTGCCCGGCGCGTGGGGTCTGCGAGGGCTGCGAAAGCGGCGCTCAGAATGTCGGTCTGCATGATGGCCTCGTATGTAACTTTACGGTTAAATAAAGGCTGGGAGCAGGATTGTCAACCAATCGGTTAAATGCGATCTCTCACATCCCGCGTGCAACCAAAAGAATGTCGGGACATTACGAATTTTTCATGGACCGGACAGTTCGCAGTAAGGTGCGGCGTCCTATATCTCGGTCCATCACTGATCCGGCATCGCCGGAACGAAGGTCTGAACAAGAAGAGAAGGTGCTCTAATGCTGAAAAATTTCCGCGGACGTCCGTCCCTCAAAACGGTGCTCCAGGCGTCCACCGTTGCCGGTCTGGCAGCCGCCGTGCTCGCAACCGGTATCCCTGTCGAGATCTCCCGTTCCTATGCCGAGGCTGTCAATGTCCAGTCTCCCTCGGTTCCGAGCTTCGCCAATGTCGTTGACGCCGTTTCCCCGGCCGTTGTTTCCGTCCGCGTCGAAAGCCGCGTCAAGCCGGCCTCCGACGATGGCGACGGTTTCACCTTCGATTTCAACGGCCGCGGCTTCGATGATCTGCCCGACGCTCTGAAGCCATTCTTCCGCCAATTCGGTGAACAGGGCCACCAGGGCCAGAACCAGCAGCGCCGCTTCGGCCAGCCGGGCGGTCCGGGCCGCCTGCGTCCGGTCGCTCAAGGGTCAGGCTTCTTCATTAGCGAAGACGGCTATATCGTCACCAACAACCACGTCGTTTCCGATGGCTCCGCCTTCGTCGCTGTCATGAACGACGGCACCGAACTCGATGCCAAGCTGATCGGCAAGGACCCGCGCACTGATCTCGCCGTACTGAAGGTCGATGGCAAGGGCCGCAAATTCACCTACGTGAACTGGGCGGATGACAACAAGGTCCGTGTCGGTGACTGGGTCGTCGCCGTCGGCAACCCCTTCGGCCTTGGCGGCACGGTCACGGCGGGCATCGTTTCGGCCCGCGGCCGTGATATCGGCTCCGGCCCCTATGACGATTACCTGCAGGTCGACGCAGCCGTGAACCGCGGCAACTCTGGCGGACCGACCTTCAACCTCAACGGCCAGGTCGTCGGCATCAACACGGCGATCTTCTCGCCGTCGGGTGGCAGCGTCGGCATCGCCTTCGCAATCCCGGCCTCTACCGCCAAGGATGTCGTTGCCGACCTGATGAAGGACGGCACGGTTTCGCGCGGTTACCTCGGCGTTCAGATCCAGCCGGTCACCAAGGACATTGCCGACTCCCTCGGCCTCTCCGAAGCCAATGGCGCTCTGGTCGTCTCCGCACAGGAAGGCACGCCGGGTCAGAAGGCCGGCATGAAGACCGGTGACGTCGTCACCGCCGTCAATGGTGAGCCGGTCAAGGATGCCCGCGATCTCAGCCGCCGCATCGGCGCGATGACGCCGGGCAGCAAGGTCGAGCTTTCGGTATGGCGTTCGGGCAAGGCCCAGTCCGTGACCGTCGAACTCGGCACGCTGCCGGCCGACCAGCAGGCTTCTGCAGAAGACGAGAACGATCAGCAGCAGGCTCAGCCGCCGGCTTCCGAGAAGGCGCTTGCCGATCTCGGCCTGACGGTCGGCCCGTCGGATGACGGCAAGGGCCTCGCCATCACCGGCATCGATCCGAATTCGGATGCTGCCGACAAGGGCATCAAGGAAGGCGAAACGATCACCTCGGTCAACAACCAGGAGGTCTCCAGCGCCGACGATGTCGTCCGCGTCATCAACCAGGCCAAGAAGGACGGCCGCACCCGCGCGCTGTTCCAGATCCAGTCGAAGGACGGCAGCCGTTTCGTCGCCCTTCCGATCAACGGTCAGGGCTGATCTCCGCCCTCAGAAGGCGGGAACCGCGCAGGCGCAGAGGCTGCGCGGTTCCAAATTCTCCAGATCTGCCAAATTCTTCACATCCGAAGGACGACCGCGATGCCCACCGCACAACAGGAAGACGCTTTGAACCTTGCCGAAACGCAACCGGCGGGTAATGTCGGCCGCATGAAGATTCTCATCATCGAAGACGATCTGGAAGCGGCGGTCTATCTCACGAAAGCGTTTCGCGAGGCAGGCATCGTTGCCGACCATGCAAGCGACGGCGAGAGCGGCCTGTTCATGGGATCGGAAAATACCTACGACGTGATCGTCATCGACCGCATGCTGCCGCGTCGCGATGGTCTCTCCGTCATCAGCGAGCTGCGACGCAAGGGCGTCCATACGCCCGTTCTCATTCTTTCCGCCCTCGGCCAGGTCGACGACCGGGTGACCGGCCTGCGCGCCGGCGGCGACGACTATCTTCCGAAGCCCTACGCTTTCAGTGAGCTGCTTGCCCGCGTCGAAGTGCTCGGCCGCCGCAAGGGCACGCCCGATCAGGACGTGGTCTACCGCGTTGGCGATCTCGAGCTCGACCGCCTTTCCCATGAGGTCCGCCGCGGCGGCAAGGAAATCCCGCTGCAGCCGCGCGAATTCCGCCTGCTGGAATATCTCATGAAGAATGCCGGTCAGGTGGTAACGCGCACCATGCTGCTGGAGAATGTCTGGGATTACCATTTCGATCCGCAGACCAACGTCATCGACGTGCATGTCTCGCGCCTGCGCTCAAAGATCGAAAAGGACTTCAGCCAGCCGCTGCTGAAGACGATCCGCGGCGCGGGTTATATGATCAAGGACGAGGGATGAGCCGTTTCTGGGTTCTCTTCAAGTCCACAGCAGTCCGCCTTTCGGCCCTTTATATTCTGCTCTTCGCCATCTGCGCCGCAACGCTCGTCGTCTACGTGACGGCGATGTCGGAGCGGCTGCTGTCCGGCCAGATCCGCGATGCGGTTGCCCAGGAGGTGACGCAGGTGCAGCGCGCCTATGACGCCGGGGGAATGAACCTGCTTCTGCGCACGATGGAGCGGCGCGCCCGCCAGCCGGGCGCCAATCTCTATCTCATCGCCGGCCCCTCGGGTGACATACTGGCCGGCAACGTCGCCTCCGTGCAGCCGGGCGTCTTCGAGGAACAGGGCTGGACCTCGGTGCCCTTCACGTATCAGCGCTACACCGATAGCGGGGTGGTCGGGCATACGGCGATCGCCAACATCTTCGTTCTCGACAACGGCCTGCGGGTGCTGATCGGGCGCGACCTCGGCGAGCCGGAACGTTTCCGCAAGTTGGTGCGCCAGGCGCTGATGATCGCGCTCGCCATCATGGGTCTCGGCGCCATCATCATCTGGTTCGGCATCGGCCGCAATGCACTGAAGCGCATCGATCGCATGTCGGACGCCGGCAAGAAGATCATGGCCGGCGATCTCTCGCAGCGTCTGCCGGTCGGCGGTTCGGGCGACGAGTTCGACCGGCTCTCCGTCTCGCTGAACAACATGCTGGAACGCATCGAAAAGCTGAACGAAGGCTTGCGGCAGGTATCGGACAATATCGCCCACGATTTGAAGACGCCGCTGACGCGGCTGCGCAACAAGGCAGCCGATGCGCTCGACATCGAGGACGGTCAGGTGCGACGCAGCGCGTTGGAAGGCATCATCTCCGAATCCGATCAACTGATCCGCACCTTCAATGCGCTGCTGATGATCTCTCGCGTAGAGGCCGGCTCCGTAGCCGCCGAAATGTCGCCGATCGAACTGTCGGCCATCGTCGCCGACAGCGCCGAACTCTATGAGCCGGTCGCCGACGAAGCCGGCATGACGCTGATCTCGGAAATCGAGCCCGGCCTTGAGATCCTAGGCAACCGCGAACTGATCGGCCAGGCGATCTTCAACCTGCTCGACAACGCGATCAAATATTCCGCCGATACCGAAGGGGCAGGCTCCGTCTCGGTGAAGCTCAGCCGCCGTCCCGAGGGCATCTGCCTCTCAGTTGCCGATCACGGCCCGGGCGTCCCGCCCGACCGGCGCGAGGACGTGCTGAAGCGCTTTGTGCGCCTGGACGAGAGCCGCTCGAAACCGGGCACCGGCCTCGGTCTCTCGCTGGTCGATGCAATCATGGAGCTGCATGGCGGCACGCTGGAACTGTCCGATACCGAGCCCGGTCATGCCGACCGCCCCGGCCTCACCGTCAGCATGGTTTTCCCTGCTAAGCCAGCCTGATTTTCCTGATCATTTTCATATTGGCGCTTTCGTTTTGACACCCTAGTTTAAAGTCGCATTGCAGCATGGCAGGGAGAGCGAATGCTGACGAAATCGAACCACGGCCTGAAGGATGTCACTGGAGGGCTCCTGCGACCGCTGAGCCAGGCGGAGCTGAAATCGGCTCTTGCCGATCTGCAGGATATCGGCAAGAGCGAGCCTGTCGTCGCCGATATGCTGAAGGCCGAGGGGCCGCTCCGGGACTTTATCTCCGCTGTCCTGACGCTCTCCCCTTACCTGCGCGAAATCGCCAATCTCGATCCGGCAATCCTTGCCTCTGCGATCAGCGATCCGCTGGAGCCGCAGATCGAGGCGCTGATTTCTGAGGCGCGCGATTGCTGGAAGTCGGACAGTGATGGAAGCGCGCCGAGCGAAAGCCAGGTGATGACGAGGCTGCGTATCATCAAGCGCAGAGTGGCCTTCCTCATTGCCCTTGCCGATCTCTCACGCATCTTTGACGGCCGGACGACGACGGCCTGGCTCAGCGAACTTGCCGAGGCCTCGGTCACGGCCGCCGTCGATCACCTGCTGCTGTCTACCCACCAGAGTGGCAAGCTGAAGCTGAAAAATATCGCTGCACCGAGCGAAGGCTCCGGCCTGATCGTTCTCGGCATGGGCAAGCTGGGCGCTTCCGAACTCAACTATTCCTCCGATATCGACCTCGTCGTCTTCTTTGACGAAGAGGCCGGCATCGTGCCCGACCCTGACGACGCGATCGAGATCTTTCCGCGCATGATGCGGCGGCTGGTGCGTATCCTGCAGGAACGCACCGCGGATGGTTATGTCTTCCGCACCGATCTCAGGCTGCGGCCCGATCCCGGCTCCACGCCGCTCGCAATCCCCGTCGATGCGGCCATGATCTATTACGAAGGCAGGGGGCAGAACTGGGAGCGGGCCGCCTTCATCAAGGCCCGTGCGGTTGCCGGCGATATCGCGGCCGGCGAGCAGTTCCTGCGCGGCCTCGCTCCCTTCGTCTTCCGCAAATATCTCGATTATGCGGCGATTGCCGATATCCATTCCATCAAGCGGCAGATCCACGCCCACAAGGGCCATGGTGCGATTGCCGTGAAAGGCCACAACGTCAAGCTCGGCCGTGGCGGCATCCGCGAGATCGAGTTCTTCGTGCAGACCCAGCAACTAATTGCCGGCGGCCGCATGCCCACTCTTCGCTCCCGCGTGACGGAGGAGACGCTCTGCGAACTCACGAGGGCAAAATGGATCGATGCAGAAACCCGCGATGAGCTCACGGAAGCCTATTGGTTCCTTAGGGACGTCGAGCACCGCATCCAGATGGTGCGCGACGAGCAGACCCATCTTCTTCCGGAGACGGACGCGGAACTGAAGCGCATCGCCTTCTTGATGGGCTTCAATGATACGCCGAGTTTTTCCGAACGCCTGGTGGAGGTGCTGAAGGCGGTCGAGCGGCGTTATGCAGACCTCTTCGAACAGGAAACCAAACTCTCTGTGGGCACCGGCAATCTCGTCTTTACCGGCCAGGGGGACGATCCCGATACGCTGGAAACGCTGAGGAAACTCGGCTTCGAGCGTCCTTCGGATATTTCCCGCATCATCCGCACCTGGCATTACGGCCGCTACCGCGCCACCCAATCGGTCGAGGCGCGCGAGCGCCTGACGGAGCTGACGCCCGAGCTCCTGCGCGTCTTCGGTGAAAGCAAGCGGGCGGACGAGGCGCTGCTGCGTTTCGACAGCTTTATTTCCGGTCTGCCGGCGGGCATCCAGCTTTTCTCGCTGCTTGGCAGCAATCCGGCGCTGCTCTCACTCATTGTCAACATCATGTCCTCTGCGCCGAAGCTCGCGGAAGTCATCGCCGCCAGACCGCATGTCTTCGACGGCATGCTCGACCCCGGATTGATGGCGGAACTGCCGACGCGCGATTATCTCGGCGAGCGGCTGAAGGCCTCGCTGGTGCAGGCGCGGCACTATGAAGAGATACTGGACAGGCTGCGTATCTTCGCGTCCGAGCAGCGCTTCCTGATCGGTATCCGCCTGCTCACGGGCTCGATCAACGGCGACATGGCGGCTCGTGCCTTCACCCATCTCGCCGATCTCATCATTGAAGCCGCTCTGGACGCGGTCACGAACGAGATCCGCCTCGCACACGGCAATTATCCCGGCGGACGGATTGCGATTGCCGGCATGGGCAAGCTCGGCAGCTTCGAACTGACGGCGGGTTCCGATATCGACCTCATCCTGCTTTACGACTACGACGATGCCGCCGGCGAATCCGACGGTGCAAAGCCGCTCGATGCGACACGGTACTTCACCCGCATCACCCAGCGTCTGATTGCCGCCCTCTCGGCCCCCACGGCCGAAGGCGTACTTTATGAAGTCGACATGCGGCTTCGCCCCTCCGGCAACAAGGGGCCGGTTGCAACCCGCATCAATGCCTTCGGCAAATACCAGCGCGAGGAGGCCTGGACCTGGGAACATATGGCGCTGTCGCGCGCCCGGCTGATCTGCGGCGATCAAAGCCTGATCGGCGAGGCGGAAGCTATCATCACAGATGTGCTCCGGACAAAGCGGGACATCGCCAAAGTCGCCCATGACGTGGCCGAGATGCGCGACCTGATCGAGAAAGAGAAAGCGCCTGATAACGCCTGGGACCTCAAGCTCATTCCGGGCGGCGTCGTCGATATCGAATTCATCGCTCAATATCTTGCCCTGATTGCGCCGGAAAAAGGCGTCGAAATAAAGATCAACGGCCTCACGACAGGTGCTGCCCTGAAGGCTCTCGGCGAGAAGCTGATGGGCTCGGGCGACCTCGATACCTGCCTCGAAGCTTTCGCGCTCTATACCGAGCTTTCGCAACTGATCCGTCTCTGCATTGACGGCCTCTTCGATCCGAAGGAGGCACCCGCCGGCCTGACCGAGCTCGTCTGCCGGGCTGGAGACTGCCCTGACATCAAGACTTTGGAGGGTGAAGTGAAGCGGCTCTCCAAAGCCGTCCGCAAGGTCTTCCAGACGGTTGTAAGGGCTTAAGCCTATCCGCGTCAGCCGTGATCGGGAATGCGCAGCGAGATCACCGTACCGATAGATTCGCGGGAGCGAATCTTCATGCTGCCGCCATGCAGATTGGTCAGCGAGCGCGAGATGGCGAGACCGAGGCCGGAGCCGCCCTTGCTCTTGGCATATTGGCTCTGCACCTGCTCGAAAGGCTGGCCGATCTTGTTCAACGCCGTCTGGGGAATGCCGATGCCGGTATCGGCGATAGTGACCATGACGCCATCGGCGACACGGCGGGTGCGTACAGCGATGCGCCCGCCCTCATTGGTGAACTTCACGGCATTGGAGAGCAGGTTCAGCAGCACCTGCTTCATGGCGCGGCGGTCGGCCATCAGCGTCATGCCCGAGGAGATGCGCTGTTCGATGACGATGTTCTTTTCGGCTGCCGGAATGGCGGTAAAGCGCAGGCTTTCCTCGATCAGCGGCGCAAGGTCGGTGGGCTCGCGCGACAGCAGCATATGGCCTGCCTCGATCTTCGACATGTCAAGAATATCGTTGATGACGTTGAGCAGATGCTTGCCGCTGTCATGGATATCGCGGGCATATTCATTGTACTTGGCTGAGCCGAGCGGTCCGAACATCTGGTTCTGCAGGATTTCCGAGAAGCCGAGGATGGCGTTGAGCGGCGTGCGCAGCTCGTGCGACATATTGGCCAGGAATTCCGACTTCGCCTTGTTGGCCGCTTCCGCACGCTCTTTCTCCGCGAGATAGTTGGAATTGGCGGTCGAAAGCTCGGCCTTCTGCAGTTCCAGCGTCTGGCGCGAGGCGGAGAGGTCGTTGATCGTCGCCATCAGCCGGCGCTCGGAATCGCGCAGGCGCTCCTGATGGCGCTTCAAGGGCGTGATGTCGGTGCCGACGGATACGCGGCCGCCGTCGCGGGTGCGGCGCTCGTTGATCTGCAGCCAGCGCTCGTCGGCCAGCTGCACTTCCGTGGTGCGCGAATAGCCGGAGCCGTCGGCATCGGCGATACGCCGCTCGATCACCGGGCGTGCCGCTGCGGCGTGGACGACCGTGCGCTCGGTGCCAGGCACGAGCACGCTGTCGGGAAGACCGTAGGCCTGCTGGAAATGCGCGTTGCACATGACGAGCCGGTCGTTCTTGTCCCATAGCACGAAGGCTTCTGAAGTGCACTCGATAGCATCGGCCAGACGCTGGTCGGCCTCGGCGTAGCGTTGAGCAAGCCGATGCTGCTCGGTCACGTCCATGGCGATGCCGATCATGTGCACGCGGCCGGAATGGCCGCGGATCACCTGGGCGCGGGCGCGCATCCAGACATAGTGACCGCTCGCGTGGCGCATGCGGAAGATCTGATCGACCTGGCCGGAATCACCCTTGGCGACGGCGCGGGCGATCTCGTGCAACCCGTTATCCTCCGGGTGCATGAGCCGTGCCGCATCGGCAAAGCTCATCGTCTTGTCGGAGCCGGCAAGCCCGAGCATGTCGTACATCGAGCGTGACCAGAAGAATTCGCGATTGTGGAAATCGAAATCCCAGAGGCCGCAGCGGCCGCGCGACAGCGCCGTCTCGACCCTGAGATTGGATTCCAGGAAGATGTCGTCGGCATCGCGTGCCCGCTTCACCTGCATGTAATAGGCGTAAAGGACGACGAGCAGGATGGAGGAAATGCCGGCAAACAGCGTGACGTTGAGGGTCAGTTCCTCGCGCCAGAGACGGTTGATCTCGTTGAGCGAGGTGGCGGAAACGATATAGCCGCCGGCCGTGCCCATCAGGGAAATCTCGGCATAGTGCAGCTCGCCGCCGATGCTGGTTTCGATGACATCGGAGCGGTCGCCGAAGCGGCGGATGGCGGATATCTCGGGGAAGAGGGCGGAGACATCGGCGCCGACATAGGTGGCGCCGGCCGTCGTTGCTGCAAACACCTTGCCGCTCGCCTCCACCAGCAGCACGAAGGCGCCGTTT
Organism: Rhizobium sp. BK377; assembly: GCF_014193935.1. Taxonomy (NCBI): domain Bacteria; kingdom Pseudomonadati; phylum Pseudomonadota; class Alphaproteobacteria; order Hyphomicrobiales; family Rhizobiaceae; genus Rhizobium; species Rhizobium sp. BK377. The sequence goes on along the minus strand of NZ_JACIAC010000001.1, from coordinate 650,649 downwards.
TCCAGCCGGTCCTGCGGCAGGAATTTCGCAAGTCGCGCTTGCGCCTCCGCGGCGCCGCCGCCGTCGAAGAGATCGGTCGCATCGGCAAAGACTGCGGCCGCCGTTGCAGCCGAGAGCGCCGTCGCATGGCGCGCGGAGGCTTCCATGCGGCTATATTCGCTGACCATGCCGAAGAAATGCGAGGCCGCCACGACGGCAAGGAAGGCGACGATCAGAACGGGGATCGTGCGCTTCAGGAGAAGCTCTGCCTTCGGCAGGTGGCGCAGCAATGGTTCAGGAGCTTTCGCAGCATTTCCGGACAGGCTGTCGCGCCAGGCTTTGAGCCCGCCAAAATCGACACGCAGCCGTCCTTCGGCCGCGGTTGCCCGCCGCACGTCCATCATCTCTGAACCTGATCCCTCGTGTGATTCGCGCGCCGCTCGCTCGAACTACATACAGAGAATCATGCGTGATTCGCCTTGTCCAGAGCTGACGGTAAAAATTTGTTAACCATTTGTGATTGCTGGTTTTTCACAGGGATTCGTCAATGGCCGGCCTGGCTGCCTGAAGAACTCAAGACAGCCAGGCGGCAAATCATTACGACAAATCACCCCTTAAGGGTGCGCTCGACGATATCGCGGACATCGGTCGAAAGGTTGGCTGCCCCTTCGATCTCGAGCAATGCCGAGCGTGCATGATCGGCACGGACCGGTTCCAGCGAGCGCCAGGAGCGCATCGAGGTCAGCAGGCGTGCGGCAAGCTGAGGGTTGCGCTGGTCGATATCGAGGATCTGGCTGGCCAGAAAGCGATAGCCTTCGCCGTCGGCGCGGCCGAAGCCGGTCGGATTGCCGAAGGCGAAGGTGCCGACCAGCGAGCGCATGCGGTTCGGGTTGGTCCGCTTGAAGAGCGGGTTTTCCATCAGTGCCTTGACGCGATCGACTGCGCCCTGTCCGGGAATGCCGGCCTGGATCGCAAACCACTTGTCGACGACGAGCGCATTTTCCTGGAAACGGCTGCGGAAGGCTTCGAGTGCCGCCTTTGCCTCTGCGCTGTCGGGGAAGCGATGGGCGAGGATCGTCAGCGCATGGCTGAGATCGGTCATGTTGTTGGCGCCGTCGAAGGCGGCCTTGGCACGAGCCGGGCTGCTCTCGGCATAGGAGAGATAGGTAAGGGCAGTATTGCGCAGCGCGCGGCGACCGGCGCTTTTGGCATCCGGGCTGAATTCGCCTGATGTGATCATCGCGTCATAGAGGGCCGCGAAGGTGGCTTTGCCGGCTTCGGCGATCTGCTTCAGGATCGCCTGGCGGCCCGCATGTACGGCATCGGGATCGATGTTGCTGCCGAGTTCGCGGGCAATGTCGGACTCGCTCGGCAAGGCCAGCGCCTGGGCGCGGAAGGCGGGCTCGAGGCTCTCATCGGCGGCGGCCGCAATCAGCGTATCGGCGAAGGTCTGTTCGCAGACGATCGACGCACCCTCGCGGGCATCGCGGGCGGCCTTCAGGAGGTTCGGCAGCGCCAGATCCGTCAGCGCCTGCCAGCGGGCGAAATGATCCGTCTCGTAGCGGGCGAGCAGGGCCAGATCAGCCGGGCTCTGGTCGAAATGCAGGTTGATCGGTGCGGAAAAGCTGCGGTTGATCGAAACAACAGGACGCGAGGCAACGCCGTGGAAGACGGCCGTCTGAGTCCGTTCCGTCAAATGCAACACCTCGCCGGCATATTCGGCGCCGTCGACGGTAGCAGGCTCGATCTTGGAGCCGTCCTCAGCAAAGAGCGCGAGGCTCAGCGGAATGTGCATCGGCTCCTTGGTCGGCTGGCCGGGGGTAGCGGGGATCATCTGTTCCAGCGACAAGCTGAAAGTCTTGGCGCCTGCATCATAGGTGCCGGAGGCGGTGACCAGCGGCGTACCTGCCTGATGGTACCAGAGCGAGAACTGCGAAAGGTCGCGGCCGCTCGCATCCTCGAAGCATTTGACGAAATCCTCGATCGTGACGGCCTGCCCGTCATGGCGATCGAAATAGAGGGCCATGCCCTTCTTGAAGGTCTCGCGGCCGAGCAAGGTCGCGATCATGCGCGTGACTTCGCTGCCCTTCTCGTAGACCGTCGTCGTATAGAAGTTGTTGATCTCGCGATACTTGGTCGGGCGCACCGGATGGGCGAGCGGGCCACCGTCTTCCGGGAACTGCTCGGATTTCAGGTGGCGAACTTCGGCGATGCGCTTGACCGGGCGCGAGCGCTGATCCGACGAGAATTCGTGGTCGCGATAAACGGTCAGGCCTTCCTTGAGGCAGAGCTGGAACCAGTCGCGGCAGGTAATGCGATTGCCTGTCCAGTTATGGAAATATTCATGCGCGATGATCGCTTCGATATTGGCGTAATCGGCATCGGTCGCCGTTTCAGGGTCGGCGAGCACGTATTTGTCGTTGAAGATGTTGAGGCCCTTGTTCTCCATGGCCCCCATGTTGAAGTCGGACACGGCGACGATCATGAAGATATCGAGATCGTATTCGCGCCCGAACACGTCTTCATCCCACTTCATCGAACGCTTCAGCGCGTCCATGGCATAGGCTGCGCGCGGCTCCTTGCCATGTTCGACATAGATCTTCAGCACGACCTCGCGGCCGGACATCGTGGTGAACGTGTCTTCGACGACGCCTAGATCACCGGCAACCAGCGCGAAGAGATAGCTCGGCTTCGGATGCGGGTCGAACCAGGCGGCGAAATGCTTGCCCGGACCATAGCCGGCGCCGCCAAGGAAATTGCCGTTCGACAGGAGCAGCGGATTGGCATCCTTGTCGGCGATAATGTTGACCGTATAGGGCGCCAGCACATCCGGCCGGTCGGGGAAATAGGTGATGCGGCGGAAGCCTTCGGCCTCGCATTGCGTGCAATAGATGCCGCTCGTGCGGTAAAGACCCATCAGCTGGGTATTGGCTTCCGGATTGATGATCGTGGTGACGGTCACTTCGAAAGGCGCTGTTTCCGGCAGGTCGCGGATGGTGAGGCTTTCGGCCGTTACCGTGTAGCGCTCCGGCGCCAATTCGTTCTGGTCGAAGAGAAGGCTGGAAAGATTGAGTTCGTCGCCGTCGAGAACAAGGGGAGCGGAGACATCGGCACCTTCGCGGCGATGGAAGATCAGCCGGGCTTCCACCTTTGTTTCCGTCGGATCCAGTTCGAAGGTCAGGTCGACGCGTTCCAGCACGAAATCTGTTGGGCGGTAATCTGCCAGATTGACGACCTGACCGGTATCTGTTCGCATGTTGCCTGAAGACCTTTTTTAGACAATGGCCGAATGCAGAGGCGGGGCGCGCTCTGCTGAAATTGGCGGCCATGATTACATTAAAGTCTGAACTAAACTTAAAGCAAATTGGCAGTGAACGAGAAGTTCACAGCCAAATTATTATGGTCGAATTATCGTGCATGCAGCAGAAGAAGATTGCTATTTGAGATTGAAGGCGTTCTTGATCGCAACATCGCTTTCCGTCTGCTGCACCACGACACCATACCAGCCGAGCCCGTCATAATCCTCGTAGCCGAGCGTGCGGGCGAAGGCGACGATCGAGCCGTTATTGTCGTAATAGCTGCCTTTCGACTGGCTAGTCTGATTGGCGAGCGCGAAATGGGCAAACAGCATGGCTGGATTGGTGCTGGCAATCACCCGGCTTGCGCCGTCGAGCAGCATGACAGTGGTCTTCTCCGCAAGCTGCGGCGGCAGGTTCGCTTCCTTCTCGACGATCGACTGGCCCTGGTTCTGCCAGTCGAAATAGACGCCGAGCGTGCCGAGCAGCTTGCCGTCGAGCTTGCCGCCTTCCCGGATGCCGGTCGCGTAGACAAGCGCATGCCGCTGGTCGTGCAGAAGGCTCGGTTTTACCTCGTCGACGATATAGTCGTCGCCGGAAGCGCAGCCTGCGGCGGCCCTGAACCAGGGATCTCCCGCAAGCGATGAACCTGATATCTTGCGCTGGAAAGTCGGGTTGGCCGATGCGATCACCCGGCCGGAGAGATCGGTCATGACGAGGTCGAGATAGACGGTATAGAAGCGGTTGATGACGCCGAGACGCTCGGCTGCGAAGGCGACACGTTCCTTGTCCGGCTCCTGCAACGCCTGCCAGAGCGCCGGATCCGTCGCCCACCAGCGCACGTCGGCGGTGCGTTCGAACAGGTTGCGCACGATAAGCTGAACCAGTGTCTGCGCGAGATCGGTCAGCCGCACACCTTCCATTTCGGTCACCAGCGAATCCGCCATCGCACGGCTGAGCCCGATGCGCCCGAGTACGTTGCTTTCGAATTTGCTGGTGATTTCGGTCGCGATCTGCGCCAGACGCTGCACTTCATTGGCGACGACGGCAAAGCCCTTGCCGGTTTCACCTGCGCGCGCCGCTTCGATCAGCGCGTTGATGGCAAGCAGCTTGATCTGTTTGACGATACTGGTGTTGTCGGTGCTGAAACGCTCCAGATCGGTGCTGATGCCATCGGTCACGACACGCATCGAGCGGGGCGTTGCGTTTTGTGACTGGGATATGATCTCTGCGCTGAGCGGCTTCATCAAAAGGATCCTAAAAAATGTGACGTGACTGGCTGCGGAACGAATGCGATTCTTTTGTATGATAATTAGCTGAGAACGATGCGGTGGCATGGTTTGCAACCGGTTAACGCAAAGGGTCCGAATCTGAACATTTTCGGGGGAATGAACGTAAAACGCGAAGTTTTTTGATTAGAAAACGGACTTGCACAGAAAAGCGGCAGATGAAAAGCGGCTAATACTTGCTGGCTACAGCGTCGGTTCGAAAATTTTCGGAAAGCCTGATACGTAGATTCCAGGAGTTGGAGCGTCATGTGTGCGTCCGAATGGACCCACGGAGCTCGAGTGCGCGCAGATTTTTCCCCATCGGCACATTTCTTCGGTTACGATGAGAAACTCGTCCGCTGCGTTCGAGTCGAACGCGTCTCCCCGCTCGGCATGCCCGCATAAGAGCCTGAATCATGGAATCGGTTCTCAGAAACCCGATGAGAGGCATTGCGCTGAAAGTCTCGTCGGTCGTGGTCTTCCTGGCCATGCAGACATTCATCAAGCTGGCAGGGTCGGACATCCCGCCGGGGCAGGTGACCTTCTGCCGCTCCTTCTTCGCGCTGTTTCCGATCATGGCCTATCTCGGCTACCGGAATCAGCTGCGCTCTGCCTTCTACACCGCCAATCCGATCGGCCATCTGAAGCGGGGCACGCTCGGCATCATCTCGATGGGACTCGGCTTCTACGGGCTTTTGCATCTGCCGCTCCCCGAAGCGATTGCGCTCGGTTACGCCACGCCGCTCATCGCCGTCATTTTCGCGGCCGTCTTCCTGGGAGAGACGGTGCGCGTCTACCGCTGGAGCGCCGTTTGCTTCGGCATCATCGGTGTCGCCATCATCTCCTGGCCGAAGCTCACGCTGTTCCGCGAAGGCGGGATGGCGACCGAACAGGCAGTCGGGGCACTCTGCGTACTCTTGTCGGCCGTGCTTGGCGGCATGGCGATGATACAGGTTCGCCGCCTTGTCGAGGACGAGAAGACGGCGACGATCGTGCTTTACTTTTCGATTACCGCTTCGGTCTTCTCGTTGGCGACGATCCCCTTCGGCTGGCTTCTCCTCGACTGGCCCTCGGCACTTTTCCTCATAGCAGCCGGTTTTTGCGGCGGTGTGGCGCAGATCCTTTTGACCGAGAGCTACCGGCATGCGGACGTGTCCACCATCGCTCCGTTCGAATACAGTTCGATCCTGCTTGGCGGTATCGTCGCTTATTTCGTTTTCGGCGACATTCCGAGCAGCACCATGCTGTTCGGCACCGTCATCGTCATCGCCGCCGGCATCTTCATCATCTATCGCGAGCATCAGCTTGGCCTCGAGCGTCGGGAAGCGCGAAAAGCCGGCGCACAGCAATCCTGAGCGGCTGAACCCATATTATAGGTCGAATTGAATATCGTAGTGATTGAAAAGTTATGCCGCTTATCCTCAGAAAAGAGCAGAACTGGCAAAATCTTAGGATATCGCTTCGCCCGAAAATATGGATATGAAAGTGAATTACTTTCATTTATTCAAAGCTATGCATAATCGATAGGCCATAGATGCCGGGGGAGTTTCGGTATCGCTGCTCCGAACGCTGGCTTGCGAGCGAGGGTGAGGAAAAGCATATGGCGTTCACGGCAGAGCAACTGGCGCAGAACCCTTCCTTTGTAGTGAGCATTCGTTTTCTGGCCGGGCAAATGCGCGGCTTGTTCGATGCGGGGCCGCGGCTGGCGCGCCTGCTGGCCTCGCATCAACGCTGGCTGCTGACGCAGACGGCTTATGCGCTGCATCTGGAATATAATCCGCAGGACCCGACTTCAGGTTTTACTGCCGTTCGGCTGACCGGCAAGATCACGGCACACAAGATTGCCAGCCGCAACACGGTGCTGGCCTTCATCGAAGAGCTCTTTACCTACCGCTTCATTACCCATACGCCCGGTGACGAACGCCGCCGCCCGCGCCATTTCGAGCCGGCCGAAGTCAGCCATCAGGCAATGTTCGGCTGGTTGCACTCCAACCTCGGGGCGCTTGACCTCATCGATGGCGGAAACCGGGCGGCGTTTCTACATGAAAATCCTGTGCTTTTCCGCCGGATCCAACCGCGTGTCGCCTATAACTGCCTCGAAGATAGCAGATGGCGCGAACCGCCTGAACAGGTGGCGCTATTCCTCTGGACGGAAGCGGGCGGTATGGTCATCGATCATTTCATGTCCCGGCTCGACCTCGAGGGAAGCGATCCGGCACGGCTCTCGATCGGCAGGGTGGAGACCCGCCCGCTCGCCGGTGATTTCATGATGTCGCGCACGCATCTCCAGCGGCTCCTCGCCAAGGGTGCCCAGCGCGGCTGTCTCGGCTGGTACGACGAGCCGAGGAAGTCGCAACTGTGGCTGTCGCGCGATTTCCTGAGGGAATATGTCGGCTGGCAGGCGATCAAGTTCGCCTATGTGGACGAAGCCTTCGAATGGGCAAAGGCGAGATTCGACGCCGAAAACTGCTGAAGTAATTCCAGTAAACTGTACTCTCAGAGCGCGATCGCGGAAGCCGGGGTCGTGGCCTCTGGCGGCATGTCGCAAAGCTCGCGACGATATTCGTGAGCAGCACAGACGGCAGCACGGATATGCTCGAAAGAGTGGAGATTGCGCAGCAGTGAAATCAGAATTGTTGACATCGGTCGTTACTTCTTGAAATGCGAAAAGGCAGGCGAACCGCCTGCCGGATCATCATTCCGGAATCTTCAATATTCCTGGAAATCGGCGAAAATCGCGGCCGGACGCGAGGTACGGCTGCTGATGCCGGTGCCGCGGGCGATCATCTGTTCGTTTGTGGCAAAGCCGAAACGGCTGTAGCCCTGAGTGGTGCGAACCTGATCGCTTGCTTGGCGCAGGGTTTCAAACCCGCAATGTATAGGACGAAAACGCTTGCTCATGGCCTTGGTTCCTGTTCGTTCCTCCCAAGACACGCCTTCTATATTGCAGTGCAGCATTGATTCTTCAATGCACCCTTGCAGGATGCAGCCATGCGTATATTGCATGGACAAATTCATAAATATTTTAAAACCTGGCTAATTTGTAAGCAGAGACAGCTCTTTAAGCCTAGCCTGAAAGGCCAGCAGATCGCTCCAGGCCAGCCGCTTATTGACCGGCGCGGTTAACAGGTCCTGCGGATGCAGGCTGGCGATGGCCGGAATGATCCGATCTGCGACAGCGATCTCCTTCCACCGGCCGCGAAGCCCATGAATCGTGTCATTTTCGCCGAAGAAGAAGCGCGCCGTGTAATTGCCGAGCAGCAAAATGGCGCGCGGTTCGGCAAGCGCGATCTGCCGCTCGATGAAGGGACGGCAGATTTCAGTTTCGGCCGCCGATGGCATGCGGTTGCCCGGCGGACGCCAGGGAATGATCTGCGTCAGGAGAATGGCTGACCGCTCAAGGCCGATCGAGGCCAGCATCCGGTCCAGCAACTGGCCCTGCCGGCCTGCGAAGGCCGTGCCTTCGCGCTCGTCGTCCGCACCCGGCGCCGGACCGATCACCATGATACCGCTTGCCGGATTGCCGCTCGCGAAGATGGTCGAGCGGGCGCTGTTTTTCAGATTACAGCCATTGAAGGCTTCGAGCGCCGTCTTGAGTTCTGCAAGCGAGCGGGCGCTCGCGGCCGCGAACCGCGCCTGCTGCACCGCTTCGCCGTCAGGGATTGCCGGTTGCGGCCGCGAGGCAGGAGCTGGTGCGGCCGCGCGCTGCTCTGGTGCAGGGCGGGCGGGTATTTGCCGTTCCAGCTGCGGCTGTGTGGCCGGAGCTGCCGAACGGCGTGCCGCCTTCATGGCCTCGAATTCGGCGAAACGGTCGACGGGCTCTTCCTCCAGCAGCCAATCCACACCCGCTTCCGCATGGAAATGCAGAAGCGCTGCAAGTTCGGCCGGACTCAGGTCGTTGGCGGAGATCATGGTGCGACTTTAGCGGAGCGAAAACGGCAATGAAAGGGCGGGCAGAGCAGCCCACGCCCTTTCGCCCGTTATTGCACAGTCCATTGGTCGATATCGCTGCGTTCGCCGATCAGCGCCAGACCATGGGCGATCGACAACAATTCGCCGCCGGTCTCGATCTTGTCCCTGTCGAAGCGCTCGGTGAAGATGCGCCGCACGGCCGGCACGAACGACGTCCCGCCGGTCAGGAATACCTTGTCGATGCCGGATGCATCCGTGCTGGTCTTTTCCAGCACCTCGTCCAGCGCCCCCTCGATGCGGGCGAGGTCATCGACGATCCAGCTTTCGAAATCGCTGCGCTTGATCATGCGGTGGCCACCGCGCCCGAGCGGGGCAAAATGGAAGGGGGCTTCCTCCGCGGAGGAGAGCGCCATCTTCGTTGCCGAGACCGCCTGATAGAGCGGATAGCCTTCGTCATGATCGATGAGATCGACAAAGGTTTCCAGCTTCTCCGGTTCCAGCGCCGTGCGCACCAGCTTCTTCAGATCCTCGAATTCCCTGGAGGTCTTGAAGATTGACAGCTGGTTCCAGCGGCTGAAGCTCGCATAGTAGTTCGAGGGAACCTCAAGGATTTTGTCAAAGCTCTTGAAATGGCTGCCCTTGCCGATCAGCGGCGCGACGATATTGTCGATCATGCGCGCGTCGAAATGATCGCCGGCGACGCCGACACCGGAATGGCCGATCGGCGTTGCCGTCAGTTTACCTGCCTTGGTCTCGAAGCGAATCAGGGAATAGTCGGTCGTACCGCCGCCAAAGTCGGCGACGAGAACGGTCGCATCGGACTTCAGATTCTGCGCGAAGTAGAAAGCAGCCGCAACAGGCTCGTAGACATAGTGAATTTCCGGAAAGCCGAAGCGCGTCAGCGCCTCGTTGTAGCGCTGCACCGCCAGCACCGGATCCGGACTGGCGCCGGCAAAATGCACCGGGCGGCCGGCGATGATGCGGCTGGTATCATCGGGCCAGTTCTCGCCTGCGTAATGGCGCAGGCGCCGGATGAAGATTTCCATCAGGTCTTCGAAGCTCTGCCGCTTGCCGAAGATGATCGTGCCCTGGAAGAGCGCGCTTGCAGCAAAGGTCTTGATCGACTGCAGGAAACGGCAGTCGCCGGGATTGTCGATGAACTGCTGGATCGCCGCATGCCCGGCCTCGACCTTCAGCGCCGAAGCGCCAAGCTGCGCGTCCTTCATGAAGGAGAGCGCGGTGCGCATGCTGTCGGCCGTGCCGGCGCTGCTGGAAAGCGATATGGAATGCGTGTCTGCGCCGCCATCTGCCAGCGCCAGAACAGTATTGGTCGTGCCGAAGTCAAGCCCGAGCGCCCGTGCCATGGCCGTGCTCCCTATCAAATATGTCGAAAATTTGTGAGCCGGGGCAGATACCCCGAAATGCGAAAGGGCGCTTTGCTGCGCCCTCGAAGATGTTTTGAGAGGCGCGTGATCGCACAGGAGAGGTCGGAAAGCAACCCGTTCTCGTCAGTTTCCGAGCTGCATCCGCGTCTCCTCGGCCATCCTGCCGATCCACTTGCGGAACATCTCCATGGCGGGCGTGACGGAGCGGGATTTGAGCCGCATCAGCCAGTAGCTGCCCTTGGAAATCCAGATCGGGAAGGGCTGCTCCAGCTCCCCCGCCGCAAGCTGGCGGGAAAACATTAATGGCGGCGCCAGCGCCACGCCCGCGCCCTGCAGTGCCGCCTCGATCATCAGCACAGAGGAATCGAAGACCATGCCCCGGATCGGCGGCGGTTTGACGCCGGCCGTCTCGAACCAGCCAGGCCATTCGTCGGCGCGGTAGGAGCGCAGCAATGTCTGATGGGCGACATCGTCAGGGGACGAAAGCTGGCGAGCGATCGAGGGAACGCAGAGCACCGAAAGCGGCGCCTCGAACAGAGCCTCCGCGTCGATATCGTGCCAGGCGCCATTGCCGAACTTGATCGTATAGTCGAGCCCTTCGGCGGCAATATCGACGCGATTGTTGTTGGTCGAAAGCCTGAGATCGATGAAGGGATATTGCTCGCGGAAATCGGCAAGGCGCGGCAGGAGCCAGCCGACGGCGAGCGTGCCGACGGCGCCGAGCTTCAGCACCTCGCGCACATGCCCGCCCTCGAACCGCTCCAGCATGTCGGCCATGCGGTCGAAGGAATCCTGCAGGGCAGGCAGCAGCGCGAGCCCTTCCTCCGTGATCATCAGTCCGCGCGGCAGGCGGCGGAACAGGCTCACCCCGAGACGCTGTTCCAGGAGCTTCACCTGATGGCTGACGGCCGCTTGCGTGACACAGAGCTCAATTGCCGCCCGGGTGAAGGAAAGATGCCGCGCCGCCGCCTCGAAGGCGCGCAGCGAGTTCAGCGGCAAATATGGTCGAACCATGGCAATGGCCTAATCTGATTTATGCCTGACCGCAAATATCATCGTTTGATCGAGCCTTCCAGGCTGGCCTAGAAAGCCGAGGTCGAACCCTATGGAGAACGAAAGTGGCTTTCGAAAGACTTCTTCCTCTGGTATTTTTCATAAGTATTACAGCAATTTCCATGAGTGCATCGCCGGCCGATGCCGCTGATCCGATCCGCTGCACCGTCATCATCGATGAAAAGACCGGCGAGACGATTTACCGTCAGGGCAATTGCGATCAGGGCTTCTATCCGCAATCGACCTTCAAATTGCCTTTGGCCATGATGGGCTATGATTCCGGCATTCTGGTCGATGAGCACAATCCGCACTGGACATATGATCCGAAGCTCAAGCGACCGCGGCGCGAGCAGAAGGACACCGACCCGACAATCTGGGAGCGGGATTCCATCGTCTGGTTCTCACAGGCGCTGACCCGCAAGCTCGGCAAACGTGCCTTTGCCGATTACGTCAGGCGCTTCGGTTACGGCAATCAGGATGTCTCGGGCGGTCCTGATAATACGGATGGGCTGACCGAATCCTGGCTGATGTCGTCGCTCAGGATCTCCGCCGAGGATCAGGTGCAGTTCCTCCGCCGTTTCCGCACCGGCCGCCTGCCGATTTCGCAGCGTGCGCGGCAGATGACGGAGGCGATCGTCCCGCATTTTGAGGCGGCTGGCGGCTGGGATATCCAGGGCAAGACGGGCGCCGGCTGGCTACGCAACGCGGCCGGCAAGATCAATTATGAACGGCCGCTCGGCTGGTTCGTCGGCTGGGCGACGAAGGGCGACAGGCGGCTGATTTTCGCGAGGCTTTATATCGCCAATCACCGCTACAGCGACAATCCGATCAGCTTCGAGACGCGGGACACACTGGTCGCCGATTTCCCAAGGCTGGTCGAAGGTCGCTGATGTGAAAGGGCCCCGGAAGGCGCCCTTTCCGTCTTTCTATTCTGCGGCCATCGGTTGTGCTTCCGCTGCCACATGCTCTTCCTTCTTCTCGCGGCTGAGCACGCGGTGGAGGAAATTCCCGAAGCGGTCCATTTCGACGAAGATGACGGGCGTGATGAACAGCGTCAGAAGCTGTGACACGATCAGGCCGCCGACGACGGCGATGCCGAGCGGCTGGCGCAGTTCCGAGCTCGCACCCGTGCCGAGTGCGATCGGCAGGGCGCCGAGCAGAGCGCAGAAAGTCGTCATCATGATCGGGCGGAAGCGTCGCACACAGGCTTCGTGGATCGCTGCCGTCGCCTTCTCGCCCGTCGTTCGCATGGTTTCGACAGCCACGTCGATCATCATGATCGCGTTCTTCTTGACGATGCCGATCAACATCAGGAGGCCGATAAGGGCGATGATCGAGAGATCAAAGCCCATGATCTTCAACGCAAGCAGCGCACCGAAGGCCGCTGCCGGCAGGCCGGAGAGGATCGTCAGCGGGTGGATGAAGCTTTCATAGAGCACGCCGAGCACGACATAGATGGTCAGCACCGCCGCCAGGATCAGATAGGGCGTATTGCCCTGCGACTGCTGGAAAATCTCGGCCGTGCCGCCGTAGGAGGTAAAGACGTCGGCCGGCATGTCGAGGTCCTTCTTGATCTGGTCGATCCTCGCCGTCGCGTCGCTGAGCGATACGCCTTCCGGCAGGTTGAAGGAAACGGTGGTTGAGACGAGCTGGCCCGTCTGGTTGATGGTGACAGGTCCGACCGTGCGCTCGACATGCGCAAAGTTCGACAGCGGCACCAGGCTGCCATTGGAAGAAGCGACCCGGATTTCCGAGAGCTTCTGATCATCCCAGGGCTTGCTCGTGTCATATTCGACGATGACGTCGTAGCTGTCGCCCGTCGACTGGATCTCCGCGGCCGCAAAGCCGCTGAAGGATTCCTGCAGCGTCGTGCGCAGCGTGTCGTTGTCGATCCCGTAGGCTGCTGCCCGCTCGGTATCGATGACGATGCTCGCCTGCAGCGCATTGTTCTGCGCATCCGAGGTCACGTCCGTGAACAGGCGGTCGGCGCGCATCGCCTGCTGGATCTTGCCGGCCCATAGGTTGGTCTGGTCGGCGTTCAGCGCCTGGATGACCAGCTGATATTGGCTGGCGGTCTGGCGGCCGCCGAAGCGCAGGCTCTGGTTCGGTGTCACGAAGGCCTGCAGGCCGGGGATCTTGTTGATATCAGTGCGCAGCTCGCGCAGTGTCCGGTCAAGCGGTTCACGCTGATCCTTGTCCTTCAGTTCGACGAACATTGAGCCGTTATTCTGGGGTTTGTTGGGGTTGCCGCCGATGGTCGACATCACGTGGTTGACGGCCGGGTTCGCCTTGACGACGGCGGCCGCCTGCTGCTGCAGGGCCTCCATCGCCGAATAGGAAATATCCTGTCGCGCCTGCGTGCTGATCGTCAGCCGTCCGATATCTTCCTGCGGGAAGAAGCTCGTCGGCAGCGTCATGAAGAAATAGACGGTCAGCGCGACGGAAGCGAGGAAGATCCCGAGGATGAAAGGACGATGGCGAAGGCACCAGCCGACTGCATTGTCATAGCCGCGCAGCGTCCGCTCGAAACCGGCATCGAAGATGCGGATGAGCAGCGGCGGGCGACTGTGGTTGTTGGAAAGGCGCGAGCCGAGCATCGGCGTCACCGTCAGCGACACGATCGCCGAAGCGATAATGGCAATCGCCACTACCATGCCGAATTCGTTGAACACGCGGCCGACGACACCGCCCATCAGCAGGATCGGGATGAAGACCGCGATCAGCGACACCGACATGGAAATGATGGTGTAGCTGACTTCGCCGGCACCCTTGATCGCCGCCTCCCGCACCGGCATGCCTTCCTCGACATGGCGCAAGATGTTTTCCAGCATGACGATCGCGTCGTCGACGACGAGACCCACCGCGAGCGTCAAACCCAGCAGCGATATGTTGTCGATGCTGTAGCCGAGCACGTACATCATGCCGAAGGTCGAGATCAGCGACAGCGGAACGGCAAGGCCCGGAATAATCGTAGCCGTTGCATGACCGGTGAAGAGATAGATGACAAGAACGACGAGGCCGATCGTCAGAAGCAGCGTGAACTTCACGTCGGCGATGGCATCGCGGATCGGCTTTGCGGCATCGTTCATGATGACCGTGTTGACCGAGGGCGGGATCTCGGCGTGAAGCTGCGGCAGCTTGGCGTTGATCGCATCGACGACGTCGACGGTATTGGCGTCCGGCTGGCGCTGGATGGCCAGGATGATACCGCGCTGGCCGTCATACCAGCTGCCCGTATACTGGTTCTCGACGCTGTCCTGAACATCGGCGATATCGCCGAGATGGATCGGTGCGCCGTTCGGATTGGCGATGACGAGCGAGCGGAACTGCTCGGCATTGGTACGCTGCGTATTGGCCGTGATGGTCATGGCCTGCGAATTGTTCTGCAGCGTGCCCACGGGCTGTTGGCTGTTGGCAGCGGCAAGCGCCTTATTGACGGTGTCGATGCCGATGCCGCGGGTGAGCAGCTTGTTGGGGTCGACTTCGACGCGCACGGCATAGGTCTGCGCGCCGAAGACGCTGACCTGGGCGACGCCGGGAAGCGTCGACAGCGATGGCGAGATGATGTCTTCGGCGATCTCGTCGAGCTTGCTGCGCGGCATGGTATTGCTTTGCACCGAAAGCAGCATGATCGGCGCATCCGCCGGGTTCGTCTTGCGGTAGCTCGGCGGCGTCGTCATGTTGTCGGGCAGCTGCCGCGTCGCATGCGAAATGGCCGCCTGCACGTCAGCGGCGGCCGCATCGATATCGCGGTTCAGGTCGAATTGCAGCACGATACTGGTGCTGCCGAGCGAACTCGACGCGCTGATCTCGCTGATGCCGGGGATCGTTTCGAACTGCTTGATCAAGGGTGTCGCGACCGAAGTCGCCATCGTCTGCGGCGAGGCGCCGCTCAGCTGCGCCGAGACGTTGATAGTCGGAAAGTCGACCTGCGGCAGAGCCGCGACCGGCACGAGCCGATAGCCCGCAAGACCTGCCAGAATGACGCCGATCGCAAGCAGCGTTGTTGCGACCGGGCGCTGAATACAGAAATTCGGGATCATTGCTGAGCCCCCACCGCGATCGTCTCGGCCTGCTGCTGTTGCTGAGGCACGTCAGCGGAAGCGACATCAAGCGTCTTGTCGTCGAATTGCTCGCTGACCGCCTGCTGGTCGTTGAGCTGGCCCTGGCCTTCGACGACCACGTGGTCGCCCTCCGAAAGGCCTGACGCGATGGCCGTGAAGCCCCCATTGGCGCGGGCGACGGTCACAGGCGTCAGATGCGATTTGCCGTCCTTGGCCACGAAGGCAAAGAAACCGTCGGGGCCGGGGCTGACGGCAACCGTCGGCACGACCACCTGCTGCTCGTCATTGTTGAAATGCACGACGATATTGACCGACTGGCCGGGCCACAGAGCGCCGGAGGCATTTTCGAACTTCGCCTTGGCAAGGATCGTGCCTGATGCGGTGTCGACAGTGTTGTCGTAGAAGCTGATCTCGCCCTTGCGCACCTTTCCCTTGGTGGAATTGGGTGCCGTGCTGACTTCGACTGGACCGACGGCCAGCGCTTTCTTCAGTTCACGCAGGTAACGTTCCTGCAGGTGGAACTTCACATAGATCGGATCGTATTTGGCAATGGTCACGATGGCCGCACCCGCATTGACGAAGGCACCCTTGCTGAGAGCGATATCGCCGAGCCTGCCGTCGAAAGGCGCACGAATATCGGTATGCTCGAGGATGACCTGGTCCGAGGCGAGCGTAGCCTTGTCGGCTTCGACGGTTGCGGCCGCAGTATCGCGGGCAGCCTTGGCCTGATCGAGGCTCTGCTGGGTTCCGGCCTTCTGGTTGAAGAGGTCCTGCGCCCGGGTCAGCGCCGTCTCGGA
Source organism: Rhizobium sp. BK377 (assembly GCF_014193935.1). NCBI lineage: Bacteria > Pseudomonadati > Pseudomonadota > Alphaproteobacteria > Hyphomicrobiales > Rhizobiaceae > Rhizobium > Rhizobium sp. BK377. Next base: position 634,895 of record NZ_JACIAC010000001.1, on the reverse strand, counting down.
TTCTGCGAGCGTTGCCGTATCGCGCACGATCATCGCATTGTCCTTGTCGACGGCGGCCTTTGCCGTGCGGTCGTCCAGCTTGGCGATCAGGTCGCCTTCCTTGACCGTCGCACCGTCTTCGGCTTCGATGCTGACGACGAGGCCCTGTTCCTGCGCGGCAATCGTCGTATTATCCTCGGCATCGGCCCAGCCGGTCGCCGTCACATCCATGGGCAGAGCGGCCTTCACGGCTGCCACGGTCTTGACCATAGTGGGGCCACCGGCACCGCGCCTGCGCCCGCCACCCTGCTGTTGACCACCCTGCTGCCCGCCGCCGCTTTGGGCCTGATCGGCCTGCGCCTGCTGATGGCCGCTATGCTGCCCGCCCTCAGGTTTGTCGATGAGCTGTGACAGATAGGGGATATCGGACGCATAGGGGATTTTGTCCCCGAACTGCCAGAAGCCAACTGCGGCCACGGCTATAATGCTGACGGTGATCCAGAAAAATTTCTTCATGGGCGAGACCGGTTTTGTCTTGGGCAGATTGCATGATTTTCTACGCTGATTGAGCCGCCTATATTGCGGCGCAAAAAAGACATAATCACCCCCACCGTGATCACTAACCAGTTATAACGGCTTAAATTTTCGTAATGAACATCCTGTAATATTCAAGCTATACTAATATATATTTGGGTAGGCAGCGTCGTCCACCTGGTGACCTGCCAAGCGCAGACTGCATTGGCGAACCACTTTTGAGCTGCACTGCAGATCTCGCGCGGGATGGAACCTGGAAAACGCAGAGGCAGGCAGTCATGGCTGAGTTGAATGCCGGTGAATTTCGCTCACTCATCACCAACATCTTTCCGGAGCTTACGGCTTCCGTTTTCAGGCTCGCGACGAAGGGCTGGGACTCGATAGCCATCGATGTAGATGACCGCCTGATCTTCAAGTTTCCGCGCAATCCGGCCGCCGAACGGGCGCTGCTGAAGGAGGCCGCCCTTCTCGGCATCATCGGGCCGTCGCTGTCGATCGCGGTCCCCGATATGCGCATCCATGACGGCCCGCCGATCTTCTCCAGCCACGCCAAGATCCAAGGCGAACATCTCATCACCGACGATTATGAGGCTCTGCCGAACGCGGCCCGCCAGCGTCTCGGCGACGATCTCGCCCGCTTCTATGCCGAACTGCACGATCTCGATGACGACCGCATGCGTGCGCTTGGTGCCGGGCCGATCCTGCCGTGGCAATCGCCCGAGACCGTCAGGGACAAGGCCTTGCCGCTGTTATCCTCTGAATTGGCAAGCTATGCTGAAAACCTCATCTGGGATTTCCAGGCATTGCCTCCTGATCCTTACGGCAACACCTACGGCTTCTTCGACGGTCACGGCTGGAATATGGCCTTCGATCATGCTGCGGGCAGGCTGAACGGTCTTTATGACTTCGCCGATTCCGGCTTCGGGCCGCTGCATCAGGAATTCATCTATTCGAACTTCATCTCACCCGATCTGACGGCGCGTATCGTCTCGGCCTATGAGACGCTGACAGGTCGCCGGCTCGACCGTCGGCGCATCGCCATTCTGACCGGCTTCCATCGCCTGTCCGAACTCGCCGAACTTGCGGATGATCCTGCCTATATCGGCGCAAAGATCGATAGCGTTACGGCATGGGCCGCTGTTTCGGCCCATGCCGGATAACGCAATCAGTCAGACGGAACGCGCCGCACCGCCGTCGCAACGGATCAGCGAGCCGGTGATGTAACTTGCCGGCTGGCTGCAGAGGAAGGTGGCCGTTGCGGCGAATTCCTCGACCTTGCCGTACCGCCCGACCGGAATGCGCGCTTCCTTCTCTGTGCGGATGTCTTCGACGCTCTTGCCGGTCCGCTTTGCGGCGGCACCATCGAGATCGTCGAGCCGTGCGGTGAGGATGCTGCCGGGCAGCAGCAGGTTGGTGGTGACGCCATGGCCGGCCACTTCCGATGCCAGCGTCTTGCTCCAGCCGGCAAGGGCCGGGCGCAGCGTGTTCGACAGCGCCAGATTGGCGATCGGCTCGATCACGCCTGAAGAGGCGACCGTCAAAATGCGACCCCAGCCCTGCGCCTTCATGCCGGGAAGAAGCGCGTTGGTGAGCGTGATGACGCGCGCCACCATCGAAAGGAAATAGGTTTCGAGCTTTTCCGGCGTCATGTCCTCGGTCGTGCCGGGCGTCGGGCCACCCGTATTGTTGACGAGGATATCGAGCCCGCCGAACTTCTCCTGGACGGCAGCCGTGACGGTCTGGACGAAATTGTCATCGGAAAGATCGGCCCAAATCCAGTCGGCCCTGCCTTTGCCTTCGGCGTTGATCGCCTTGCAATTGGTTTCCAGCTGCTCGCCGCTGCGGCCGCAAAGGAGAACGTTTGCCCCTTCCTGCGCCAGCGCCTTCGCAATGCCGAGCCCGAGGCCGCGCGAGGAAGCCAGTACGAGTGCGCGTTTGCCTTTGATGCCGAGATCCATGATTTCCTCCATTTCCTGTCGCCTCTCTATAAGGCGGAAGTCTCGTGAAAGAAAAGCTCGAAGAGGCGCTTTCACGGCCCTCAAATAATTGACGTTAACGTAAGCGTTATATAATCTTTTGTGTTAGGGAATATCATTGTGCGAATTGGAGGATTGGCTGTCGCTTCCCGGCTCGACAATGTTTTCCGGTTTTGACAAGAGAATAGCTTAGAATGGGGATGAACGGCCTTGAGAAGGCCGAGCGGAGACGGATTGATGACTGAAATGACTGAGCTGCCGGAACGCGAGAGCATGGAATTCGACGTGGTGATCGTCGGCGCCGGTCCGGCCGGCCTTTCGGCCGCCATCCGCCTGAAGCAGGTCAATCCCGAACTCTCGGTCGTCGTCCTGGAGAAGGGCGCTGAAGTCGGCGCCCATATCCTCTCCGGCGCCGTCGTCGACCCCATCGGTATCGACCGCCTGCTGCCCGGCTGGCGCAGCGAAAGCGACCATCCCTTCAAGACCGAAGTCAAGGACGATCATTTCCTGCTGCTCGGCCCGGCCGGTTCCATCCGTCTGCCGAACATCATGATGCCGCCGCTGATGAGCAATCATGGCAATTACATCGTATCGCTTGGGCTTGTCTGTCGCTGGCTGGCGACGAAGGCGGAGGAACTCGGCGTCGAGATCTATCCGGGCTTTGCCGCCACCGAAGTGCTCTACAACGATGAGGGCGCCGTCATCGGTGTTGCGACGGGCGACATGGGCATCGAGAAAAATGGCGAGCCCGGCCCGAACTATGCGCGTGGCATGGCGCTCATGGGCAAATATGTGCTTGTTGGAGAGGGTGTGCGCGGTTCACTCGCCAAGCAGCTGATCGCCAAGTTCGACTTGCAGAAGGATCGCGAGCCGCAGAAATTCGGCATCGGCATCAAAGAGCTCTGGGAGGTGAAGCCCGAGAACCACAGCCGAGGCCTCGTGCAGCATTCCTTCGGCTGGCCTCTCGGCATGTCGACGGGTGGCGGCTCGTTCCTCTATCACCTGGAAGACAATCTCGTCGCCGTCGGCTTCGTCGTCCACCTGAACTACAAGAACCCTTATCTCTACCCCTTCGAGGAATTCCAGCGCTTCAAGACGCATCCGGCGATCCGCGGCACGTTCGAGGGCGGCAAGCGCCTCTCCTATGGTGCGCGCGCCATCACCGAAGGCGGCTACCAGTCGGTGCCGAAGCTTTCCTTCCCTGGCGGTGCGCTGATCGGCTGTTCGGCGGGTCTCGTCAATGTGCCGCGCATCAAGGGCAGCCACAATGCCGTGCTCTCGGGCATGATGGCGGCTGACCGTATCGCCGCAGCGATTGCATCGGGCCGTGCCAATGACGAAGTCGTCGAGATCGAAAACGACTGGCGCAAGAGCGATATCGGCAAGGACCTGAAGCGCGTGCGCAACGTCAAGCCGCTCTGGTCGAAGTTCGGCACGGCCGTCGGCGTGGCTCTCGGCGGTCTCGACATGTGGACGAACCAGCTCTTCGGCTTCTCCTTCTTCGGCACCCTTGGTCATGGCAAGACCGACGCCGCCTCGCTGGAGCCTGCCTCGCAGCACAGGAAGATCGACTATCCGAAGCCGGATGGTGTGCTGACCTTCGACCGCCTGTCCTCCGTCTTCCTGTCGAACACCAACCATGAAGAGGACCAGCCGGTCCATCTTCAGGTGAAGGACATGGCGCTGCAGAAATCTTCCGAGCTCGGCGTCTATGCCGGCCCGTCGACCCGCTACTGTCCGGCCGGGGTCTACGAATGGGTGGAAAAGGACGGCGAAGAGACCTTCGTCATCAACGCCCAGAACTGCGTCCACTGCAAGACCTGCGACATCAAGGACCCCAACCAGAACATTAACTGGGTCCCCCCGCAAGGTGGCGAAGGGCCGGTCTATCCGAATATGTAAGGTCGCGTGGTTTTCGGCGCCGTAAATCCGTCGCCGAAAAGGTGATGAGAATTTCCTGCGCTGTCGAGTAACTCTCAGGCAATCGTGGAGTAGTGCGCTGCTTATACCTGATAACGCATTCGTTATCTCTTTTCGTTCCGCTCATTTATCATTTCATTAACCATAATCTCCTTAGCTTGCGACATCTTCTTGACGCACTAAGGACACGTTCATGACGATCTCGCGCCGGGGCTTCCTGATCGCTCTGCCCCTCTTTGTCGCCGGTTGCTCTTCGACCACTCTGAACAGCCAGACGAATTATGCCGCCCTTCCGGATGAGAAATTCCCGCTGAGGCAGGTGCCCATCGATCAGATCAAGCCGGAGCTGCGCCGCACCGAAGTCGCCTATGAGGGCGACTATGCGCCGGGCACGATCATCGTCGATACGCCGGCGCGGCGGGCCTATTACATTATCGGGGATGGCCGCGCGATGCGTTACGGCGTCGGTGTCGGCCGCGAGGGTCTTGCCTTCGCCGGCAATGCCTATGTCGGCCGCAAGGCGGAATGGCCGAGCTGGACGCCAACGGAAAACATGCAGCGTCGCGAGGAGCGTTATCGCAAGCTTGCCGCCGGCATGCCGGGCGGCCCGAACAATCCGCTCGGTGCGCGCGCCATGTATCTCTATCGCGGCGGTAACGACACGCATTTTCGGATCCACGGCACCAACCAGCCGCAATCAATCGGCCTTGCCATGTCGAGCGGCTGCATCCGCATGATGAACCACGATGTGATCGACCTCTACAGCCGCGTCGAAGTTGGCGCCAGGGTCGTCGTCATCCAGGCGGCAGCCTGAGGCTTAGGCCCGAACAGGTATACAAAAAGCCGCCGCAGCGGATCGCTGTCGGCGGCTTTGTTTTGGGCGAATGCTCAGCGGCGCTTGGCAGCGATGCCGGTCGAAAGTGCGACACCGATGCCGGTGATCACGGCGGCACTGATTTCGGCAGGGCCCATCTGCTCGCTGAGCAGGAAGCCGCCGCCGAGAGTGGCCAGCACCGGCGTCAGTGCTGTAAAGGCGGCAGCCTGTGTTCCGCCCAGGGTGCGCACCGCCGTGCCATAGGCGACCATGGCAACGAGACCGGAAAGAATGCCCTGGCTCAGCACCTGCAAGCCGACGTCCGGAAGCGAGGCTTGCGGAAGCGAGATGCCGAAGACCAGTGCCAGCGCAGCCATGATCAGGAAGGACCAGACCGCGATCAGCGCGCTCGCCTGAATGGCCGTCAGACCCGAGCGGCGGAAGGCATGGGTATAGCTTGCCCAGAGAACGGCGCCTGCCGGCAGCAGCACGAAGCTCGTCCAGGGCAGGGAAGCATCGGCAAGGCTGCGCACCAGCAGGATCAGCACACCGGCGACGATCGCTATTAGCCCGGCAATCCGCGTGGCATCCGGCCGTTCGCCGAAGAGCAGAATGCCGATCAAGGCGGTGGCGAGCGGCATGGAGCCGCCGAGCAGGATGCCTGACGAGGCGGCCGGTGTGGAATGAATGGCAAGCGTCGTCACCAGGAAGAAGATCGCGCCGCAGCCGGCGACCATGATCGCCAGCAGATGCAGCGGCAGGCCCTTCGGCAACAAGCCGGTTTTCATCCAGACAGGCGAAAGTGCGAGTGCCGGAATGCCGAAGCGGATGAGGCCGATATCGAGCGAGCCGAGCGGCGTCGCAGCGCTGTGGCGCGTCGCCAGAAACCATGTCGACCAGATCAGCACCGTCACGGTGCCGGCGGCATAACCCAGTCCCTGCGAAGGTGACTTCTCATTGGAAAATGCGATCGTGCTCATCGTTCTGTCCTTTCCTCCGTTCCGGATGTCGTCCGGTTGAAAAGAACATTAGCGCCAAGCGCCGAAGCATGTCCTTGCTATCTATGACTCGAAAAACATGATACGCGCAATGTTCTGCCAATTCATGCCGACGAGTTTCGCAATTATGCCAAATCTCGATAAATTCGATGTCGCCATCCTGAAGTGCCTGCAGGAGGATGCGCGTGCCACCAATGTCGAAATCGCCGAGAAGGTGAACCTCTCACCGTCACCCTGCCTGCGCCGCATCCGCAACCTTGAAAAGCTCGGCGTGATCCGCCGCTATACGGCCGATATCGACCGCAAGGAGGTCGGCCTTGGTCTCACCGTCTTCGTCGAGTTCAAGGTCGCCCGTCATAGCAAGGAGAATTCCGAGGCGCAGCAGGCAGCACTGCTCGCCATTCCCGAGATCGTCTCCTGCTTCCTGATTTCAGGCACGGCGGACTTCCTGGCGGAAGTGGTGGTCGAAGATCTCTCCGCCTACGAGCGGTTGCTGACGGAGACGCTGCTGACTCTGCCGAACGTCACTGATATCAGGTCGAATTTCGCTATCCGCAGCATCAAGACACATGGACCGCTGAAGCTGCCCGAAGGCAGTTGATGCCCCCGAAAGTCGACGCACCACCATCATGGTCGTCCACGATCTCGATCACGCCGCCCAATATGCCGACCACATCGGCATCGACGCCGTCGCTATGCGTTGAAGCTATGAGATGGAGCTGATCTTGCACAGAACGAACCGGATCAATGGCTCTCTGCATAGGATGCATAGGATGCATAGGATTTTTTGTACGCCGTGTGGGAAATGTCAGATGATGACATGACAGATGTGTATCCGACATTTCCTATAGAGCGTGTAAAACTGCCTATGCATCCTATGCATCCTATGCAGGCATTGAAGACCTCGTCCGAATTGCATCAGAACAAAGCTCTCGATGCGGAGGATTTCAGGCCGGCCGGCCTGAAATCTGAAGCCGAGCCTACAGCAGTGTCCCGCTGAGGATCAGCAGCGCCACCGAGAAGTAGATGACGAGGCCGGTGACATCGACCAGCGTGGCGACGAATGGAGCCGATGCCGTTGCCGGATCGAGCCGCAGTTTTTGCAGCAGGAAGGGCAGCATCGAACCCGACATGGAGCCGAAGGTGACGATGCCGACCAACGCGGCAAAGACCGTCAGGCTGACCAATTGCCAGTGCGGGCCGTAATCGTAGAGCCCGGCCGTCTGCCAGAAGATAACGCGGATCATGCCAACGAGCCCGAGGATGGCACCGAGCGTGACGCCCGTCGGCAGTTCGCGCAGCAGCACCCGCCACCAGTCGGAGAGCTTCAGTTCGCCGACGGCGAGCGCCCGGATGATGAGCGAGGTCGCTTGCGAGCCGGAATTGCCGCCGGAGCTCATGATCAGTGGAATGAAGAGCGTCAGCACGACGGCTTTTTCCAGCTCGCCTTCGAAATGCTGCATGGCGCTTGCCGTCAGCATTTCGCCGAGGAAGAGGGCGCAAAGCCAGCCCGCCCGCTTGCGGATCATGCCGCCGAAGGTGATCTTCATATAGGGCTTGCCGAGCGCTTCCATGCCGCCGAACTTCTGAGCAGCTTCGGTCGTATCAGCAATCATCGTGTCGATGACGTCATCGACCGTGACGATGCCGAGCACCATGCCATGGTCATCGACGACGGGCAGCGCCAGGAGGTCGTGCTTACGGATCAGCCGTGCGACATCCTCCTGCTTCATCAGTGCATTGGCCGAAACCGGCGTGCCCTTCTGAGCAACGGACAGGATCGAGGCATCGGGCTCGCCGGTGATGAGGCGGCGCAGCGTCACCACATGCATCAGCGTGCCGGAGTTATGGTCAAGGACGTAGATGGCATAGACGGTTTCGCGGGAGCGTTCGACCTGGCGTACGTGATCCAGCGTCTGGGCGACGGTCCAGTCGTCGGGCACGCTGACGAATTCCGTCGTCATGATGCTGCCGGCCGTGCGCGGCGGATAGCCCATCAGATGCTGGATGGCAACGCGCACCGGCTCTTCCAGGCTGGAGAACAGACGAACACGATCATCCACGTCGAGCTCCAGCAGAACGTCGGCGACGCGGTCGTTCGACATGCCGTGCAGCAGCCGGGCCGAATCTGTGCTGTCCATCAGCGCTAGAATGGCCGGCGCATTGCGCAGCTCCGGACGGTCGAGAATGTTGACGGCATAGTCCTGCGGCATCCGGGAAAGGATGCGGCCGGCTTCAGCCGGGGCAAGTCCGTTCAACGACTCCACGCGCTCGGCGATGGTGGCGACACGGCTGTTATTCATGAAGGCACGGGCGGCATAGCCGGCCCGCAGGGGGAAGCGATTGATATTCATTGGCTCGCCTTTCCGTCGATCCGCCGTAGCGTCCGAATGGGCGAGCCTGGAGCGTCCAGGTCAGCGCGCGACGGCCGCGTACGGCAAAGGCAATCGACTGCTACTGTCGCTTGGCATCGTGATGATGGCTCCGTTGATATCCGTGGTCGACAGACGTCATCCACGTGTCACACTAGGTGGTCCCGAATGCGGAAAAAGTCAAGCTGCTTAAATGCTTAACGCCAGAATGCCGCACCCTTGGCGCGACACCATAAGTCGGCATCCTTTACGCAATATTTCGAGCGTCGGAAACGGCCGGTTTTCGACCTGCGAAACGTCAGAATCCCGCGAGAACCGCCTTGCCCTTCATCTTGCCGCTCTCGACCATGGCATGTGCCTTTTTCAGGTCCGCGGCATTGATCGTACCGACGGTCTCCGACAGCGTCGTGCGAATCTTGCCATTGTCGACCAGCTCGGAAATCCTGTTCAGGATCTTATGCTGTTCGATCATGTCAGGCGTGCCGAAGAGCGGACGGGTGAACATCAGCTCCCAGTGAACCGAAGCCGCCTTGCGCTTGAAGGGAACGATATCGAAGGTCTTGGGATCGTCGATCAGCCCGAAACGGCCTTGCGGAGCGAGCGCCTCGACAATATCGGGGACATGCTTGTCCGTATTCGTGGTCGAGAAGATGAAGTCCGGCGCGCCGATTCCGAGCGCTGCGACTTGCGGCGCGATCGGCTGCGAATGGTCGATAACGTGATGGGCGCCGAGTTCCCTGACCCAGGCTTGCGTTTCCGGACGCGAGGCCGTGGCGATGACGGTCAGATTCGTCAGCGCGCGGGCGATCTGGATGGCGATCGAGCCGACACCGCCGGCGCCACCGATAATGAGCAGGGCGGGGGCCGCGCCCGAGACCGGATCAGACACGCGCAGCCGGTCGAACAGCATTTCGTAAGCGGTGATCGAGGTCAGCGGCAGGGCGGCCGCCGCTGCGAAGTCGAGGCTTTTGGGTTTGCGGCCAACAATACGCTCGTCCACGAGCTGGAATTCCGCATTCGAGCCGGGGCGATTGATGACGCCGGAATGGAAGACCTCGTCGCCCGGCTTGAACAGTGTCACATCCGAGCCGACTGCCTTGACGATGCCGGCAGCATCGAAGCCCAGCACTTTCAACTGGTCGGCGGACGGCGCCGTGCTGGCGCGGACCTTCACGTCGACGGGGTTGACGGAGACGGCCTTGATTTCGACGAGCAGATCATGGCCCTTGGCCTCGGGTGTGGGCAGTTCGACATCGATCAGCGAGGTTTCGGCGGTGATCGGCTGTGGGATCTTATAGGCGACGGCGCGCATCTTTTGAAACTCCTGTGTTCATTGTACGAGAGCTAGATGCGACCTATGTTCCGGCAACGCAAGAATGCACAAATTCTGTACGTAGGACCAAAAAGGATACTGTAAATGTCACGCCCGCGCGCCAAGCTGATCGAGAATTTCCCCGGCTGCCCGGTCGAGGCGACGCTGACCTATCTCGATGGAAAGTGGAAGGGAGTGATCCTTTTCCACCTGATGGACAGGACTTTGCGCTTCAACGAGCTGAGACGCCATCTGCCTGCCATCACCCAGCGCATGCTGACGAAACAGCTGCGGGAGCTGGAAGACTCCGGCCTCATCTCACGGACAGTTTACCCGGTCGTTCCGCCGCGCGTCGAATACGCGATGACGCCGCTCGGCGCCACGCTGAAGCCGGTCATCCGGGCGCTTGCCGCCTGGGGTGATGAATTTGTCTTCTGCAGTCCGGAGGGGCGGGAACTGCGTATCGCAAAGGCTCTAAACGCGCCGGCTGCGGAGCTCCAGGCGTAGCGACGCCGCGAAAACGAAGAGGCCGAGGAAAGACAGGACGGCGCCGACATAGCCGGTCGCTGCAAAACCGTAACCCCAGGCAATGACGAGGCCGCCGAGCCACGCACCGATGGCGTTGGCGATGTTGAAGGCCGAATGGTTGGAGGCGGCAGCCAGTGTCTGCGCATCGGCTGCGACGTCCATCAGGCGCGTCTGCAGCGCCGGGCCTGCCGCAAAACCGCAGCCAACGAGGAAGACGCAGAGTCCCAGCATGTAGGGGTTGGAGGCGGTCAGAGAGAACATCGTCAGCGCGACGATGTTATAGACGAGCGAGCCGCCGATCGTGCCGAGCAGCGATTTATCCGCCAGCCATGAGCCGATGACATTGCCGGCATTCATGCCGACGCCGAAGAGCACGAGCATGAGCGCAACGGCTGTTTCCGGCAGCATCGCCACCTGGGTCGTCGTCGAAGCGATATAGCTGAACATCGCGAACATGCCGCCATAGCCGACGGCGGCGATGCCAAGCGTCAGCAGGATCTGCGGACGGCGGAAGGCGCCGAGTTCGCGCAATGCGCTTGCCCCTTCGGCAACCTTGTCATGCGGTACGTAGAACCAGATGAGGGCGACCGTCATGAGACCGATGATGCCGACAGTGAGAAAGGCTACCTGCCAGTCGAGCACCTGGCCGAAAAAGGTCGTCAGCGGCGTGCCGAGCAGGGTCGCGACCGTCAGGCCGAGCATGACGCGGCCGACAGCCCGCGCGCGGCGATGCACCGGCACCATGGAAGCAGCGACGAGCGCTGCCACGCCGAAATAGGCGCCATGCGGCAGGCCGGTAACAAAACGCAACACTGCGAAGCTTTCGAATGTCGGCGCGACGGCGCTCAGGAGGTTGCCGGCAGCAAAGAGCATCATGAGGCAAAGCAGCAGCGTGCGCCGCGCCATCTTGGCGGCAAGCACGGCAATAACAGGTGCGCCGATGACGACGCCAAGGGCATAGGCGCTGATAACATAACCTGCCTGCGGTGTCGTGACCGAGAACGTATCGGCTACATTGGGCAGCAGGCCCATGATCGCGAATTCGCCGGTACCGATGCCGAAGCCGCCGGCGGCGAGCGCCAGCTGCACCAGTGCGACAGTCATGGCCGAGGGCAGGGCTGCCTCCGGTTCGGAATCCATGGTATCGTTGACGGCAACCTGGCTCACGGGCGGTCCTCGGAGGGTCTAAGCTTGGCAATGGCCGCTGGCGTTGAGCGCAGAACCGGTCATTTGGAATTGGCAGGCAGAAATGGCGGGAGGTGGAGGTGCTGTGACCTCCAGTTTTCCATTTATTGAACGCAAAGCTGAACGCGTCGAGTGCTTTTTTTGCAGTGCAGCGTCCTGCTATCCGCATACGTCCATTGCAATATTTACGTTTCGGCGATGTGACGGGGCAAACCGTCCGGCTTGAAATCGCAGGTGCATCAACCATCTCTTGAGGGCAGGGACAGCGAGGATAGGAAACAATCACCTCATGAGGCTCGTCGGCTTTTTCAATCGCGACGGCGGTACCTTCAGAACGACGGACATGCAGGCCTATGAGAAGCGCGCGGAGGAGGTCTTCCGCGATGCCGGGCATGATTTCGAGGCGATCGTCTTTTCCGGCAGCGAGATCGTTCCCGCCATGGAGCGTGCCGCACGGCGCGACGATATCGACGGTATCGTGGCCGGCGGCGGGGACGGCACGATCTCAGCCGCTGCATCCATCGCCTGGAAGAACGGGGTGGCGCTTGGCGTCGTGCCGGCCGGCACCATGAATCTCTTTGCCCGCTCGCTGAAAGTGCCGCTCGATATCTGGCAGGCCCTCGATGTGCTCGCTTTCGGTGAACTGGACAATGTCGACATCGCCAGCGCCAACGGAAGGCCGTTCATCCACCAGTTTTCCGCCGGTTTGCATGCGCGCATGGTGCGCTACCGCAATTCCTACAGCTACCGCTCCCGTCTTGGAAAAATGCGCGCCAGCACCCGCGCCGCCTTCGGCGTCGTGTTCAACCCGCCGGAATTCGAGGTGAGTTTCGAGGCCGCCGGTATGCGAGAAACCCGACGCGTCTCGGCGATCTCAGTCTCGAACAATCCCTTCGGCGAGAACGCACTGCTCTATGCCGACAATCTGCGCAGCGGCGAACTCGGCTTCTACACGGCAAAACCGCTGAAACCGCTCGGCGTCGCACGATTGGCGATCGACATGCTGCGCGGCAAGTTCCGGGAAAACGATGCGGTCATGGTCCTGCACCCGGCCGAGGTGCATCTGCACTTCCCGAAGCTGCGCGCCAAGGCGAATTGCGTGATGGACGGCGAGCTTCTGCCGCTGGAGCGTGATGTCACCGTCAAGCTGCATCCTGGCGAATTGAAGGTCCTTGTCAAGCAGGGATTGGCCGTACAAGAAGGGGAGGGAGAGCGGCGCGAGCCGGCGGCCTGACCCTCAGAGAGAGCGACGCCGGCGAATGACATGTGTCTGAATGCGGTTGCGGAGTTCTTCGGTAAGGTGCGGCTCTTGGCAGTTGATGCCAGAGGCCCGACCCTAGAGGCGCGCAAGATAGGTGCGATAGTCGAAATCCGACACCGTGCGCAGGTACGCTATTGCTTCCTTATACTTCGTATCGCCATACAGCTTCCGATACTTATCGCCGAAGATATTGGCGATGAAGGCCGACTGCCGGAAGGCGTCTACCGCCGTCAGAAAATCATGGGTTAGACGCTTCGCGCCCGGTGGTGCATAGGCGGGCGTCGTTTCCTCGCCGGGATCGAGATCTCCGTCGATGCCGAGCAGCATGCCGCCGAGAATGGCTGCGAGCAGAAGATACGGATTGGCATCGGCACCCGCCACGCGGTGTTCGATGCGCGCCGCCGGCCCGTTGCTGTCAGGAATGCGGATTGCCGTGCCGCGATGCCCGCTGCCCCAGGTGAGGTCGGTCGGCGCGAAGGATCCCGGCTGGAAACGGCGATAGGAATTGGCAAAGGGCGCGAAGACAAGCTGCGCCTCCTGCATGGTCTGTAGCATTCCTGCCGTCACCGATTTTAAAAGCTTGGGCTCGTCGCCTTTGGCATCGAGAATATTGTTTCCATCCCTGTCGATGATGCTCGCATGCACATGCAGACCCGATCCGGCATGGTCCGAATAGGGCTTGGCCATGCAGGTGGATTTCAGACCGTGCTTGCGCGCCGCCTGCTCGGCAATGCGCTTCAGGTAAAGGCAGTCGTCGGCCGCAGCCAGCGCATCGGGCCGGTGCAGCAGGTTCACTTCGAACTGGCCGGGGCCGAACTCCGCCGTCGTCGCCTCCGCCGGCAGGTTCATCGCCTTGGCATAGGCACGCAGCGTCTGAAGATAGCTGTCGAGTGCATCGACAGCGCTCATGTCATACAGCTGGAAACCGTTCGGATCGCCGCGATAGGTAAGGCTTGCAGGCGGGGAGGGAATGCCCGTCTCACGCCAGTTCTCCTCGATCACATAGAATTCCAGCTCGGTCGCGACGACGGGCGTCAGCCCGCGTTCGGCATAGCGTTCAAGCACGGAAGCGAGAATGCCGCGCGGATCCATGAAGCTGCGGCTGCCGTCGAATTCGTGCATGGTGGCGAGCACCTGCATGGATCCTTCGGGCGCCCAGGGCACCGGAGTCAGGCTGCGCTTGTCGGGGATGACATTGCCGTCGGGATCGCCGATCGTCAGCGACAGGCCTGTAATATCGTCATTGTCGTCACCCCAGATATCGAGAGACTGCGTGGAGGTCGGCAGGCGGATATCGCCCGCCCAGACCTTCTTTTCGGCCGAGAGCGGAAGCTGCTTGCCGCGCAGATCGCCATTCATGCCGACGATCAAAATCTCGAAACGCGGATCGCCCGCTTCAGCCTCTTTGCCGTTGCTCGCCATGACCTTGAAAATCCTCTCGCAGAAGGCCAAGCTCGTAAACCATCAGTCAAAGCCTTTCAATCCAAAGGTCCAATCATGTCCGATACTTATCCGCTGTCCAACCTTGCTGCGATCGATGCCGCCCATCACCTGCATCCCTTCTCCGATATGAAGAAGCTGAATGCCGAAGGCACGCGCATCATCCAGCGCGGCGAGGGTGTGCATATTTTCGATAACCACGGCAGAAAGTATCTCGATGGCTTCGCTGGCCTCTGGTGCGTCAATATCGGCTATGGCCGCAGGGAAATTGCCGATGCCGTGGCCCGCCAGATGAACGAGCTTCCCTATTACAATACTTTCTTCGGCACGAGTTCGCCGCCGGCGACCCTGCTCGCAGAGAAGGTGACGTCCAAGGCCGGGCCGCACTTCAACCACATCTTCTTCACCGGCTCAGGCTCGGAGGCGAACGACACCTGGTTCCGCATGGCCCGCGTCTATTGGGCAGCCGCCGGCAAACCCTCTAAGAAGATGGTGATTGCGCGACGCAACGGCTATCACGGCTCGACGGTTGCCGGTGCCAGCCTCGGCGGCATGAAATATATGCACGAGCAGGGCGATCTGCCGATATCAGGCATCGTCCATATCAGTCAGCCCTATTGGTATAGCGAGGGCGGCGATCTCTCGCCTGCCGAATTCGGCCTGAAGGCTGCCCGTGAGCTGGACGCCAAGATCGATGAGCTGGGCGAGGAGAATATCGCAGCCTTCGTCGCCGAGCCAATCCAGGGTGCGGCCGGTGTCATCATTCCGCCGGAGACCTACTGGCCGGAGATCGACCGCATCTGCAAGGCGCGCAACATCCTGCTGGTTACCGACGAAGTCATCTGCGGCTTCGGTCGCCTCGGCGAATGGTTCGGCCATCAATA
This sequence comes from Rhizobium sp. BK377, assembly GCF_014193935.1. NCBI lineage: Bacteria > Pseudomonadati > Pseudomonadota > Alphaproteobacteria > Hyphomicrobiales > Rhizobiaceae > Rhizobium > Rhizobium sp. BK377. Next base: position 619,692 of record NZ_JACIAC010000001.1, on the reverse strand, counting down.
TTTCGGCGTCGAGCCGGATTTCGCGCCGATCGCCAAGGGACTTTCCTCGGGTTACCTGCCGATCGGCGGCGTGCTCGTCAGCGACCGCATTGCCGACGTGCTGATCAACGAGGTCGGCGACTTCAACCACGGCTTCACCTATTCCGGCCACCCGGTCTGCGCTGCCGCAGCGCTTGAAAACCTGCGCATCCTGGAGGAGGAGAAGCTGGTCGAGCGTGTGCGCGACGATATCGGCCCCTATTTCGCCAAGAAATGGGGCGCACTTGCCGAACACGATTTCGTCGGCGAGGCGCAAAGCATCGGCTTGATGGGTGGCCTGCAGCTCGCCGCTGACAAGAAGACCCGCACCCGCTTCGAAAAGCCCGATCCGATCGGTGCGCTGGTGCGCAATCATGCTCTCGCAAACGGCCTCGTTCTGCGCGCCACCGGCGACCGCATGCTGGCCTCCCCGCCGCTCGTCATCAGCCATGAGGAGGTCGACGAGATGGCGCGTATCGCCAGGATTGCGTTGGATGCTGCCTGGAAGGAGTTGCGAGCCTAGGGATAGGCGACGGCGTAAGCGAACTGATAGGTGTCGCCAGGCCGACCGTAGATATAGGGCAGGCTCACGACATGGATTTCTGGCTGCTTCAAGCCATTTTGCGCGATGACGTCCTTGAAATAGTAATCTGGCCAGGCAGGGGGCGTTTTGCCCTTGTCATCTCGCCAGACGAAAACGACGGGGTGTTTCGCATCGAGCTGGAACGTCGGCTTGAAGTCCGGATAGAAATAGGAGTGTACCGGGGTGCCGGGCATCTGCAGCCGCATATTGCCGTCCAAATGCGGATCGTATCCGACGACGAGCCCCGGCTCGCCGCCGATGTCCTTCCGGATCGTCTCGGCGAAGCTCGCGTACGGGATGTTCAGCCGCTGATACTTGCCGAAGAGCGGGCCATAATAGGCGCGCATGGCGAGCACGGCCAGCACTGCACCCATGATGACACCACCGACAGCGATCGATTTGCGCAGCGGCGCCCCTGCATCGACTTCGGCACTTTCGGCCTTCATGCAGATATAGAGCGGCAGGATGAGGAACAGCGGCGTCAGCCATCGGTCGGCGACGTTGTCGACGCCGGCAAGCAGGATCATCAGCGCAATGGCGCCGATCTCGATCAGCAGGATGCGACCCGCAATTCTTGTCCAGTGGCTGGACGCACGCCACATTGCCGGCAACGATTTGGCAAAGAGCGCCAGAAAGATGACGACCGAGAGGCCGGCGATGCCGATCATCGCGGAGATGAAGCGGAAAAAGCCGGTCGCTACCTGTGACAGAAAGCCATCTTCTTCACCGGTCATCTTGTGCAGCGTGCGATCGACGGCAAGGTCGAGATGCTGCAGGAACCAGAGCGCATGCGGCAGAACGATCGCGATTGACAAGACGATTGTCAGGATTAGCCGCCAGTCGAAGAGCCGCTTGCGGAAATCGGTGTCGACGAGGGCGGCGACCAGAGCGGCGGCGGGGAGAAGCGCGAAATTATACTTCGATATCATGCCGATGCCGGTCGCGATGCCGACGATGGCATAGGAGATTGCCGAGGGCGTCTTCAGCGTTCGGAAAAAGCCGTAGAGGAACAGCGAGCCGACAAAGATCGTCGCCACCGAATGCGTCAGATCGCGCTGCGCCTCGAAGACGACCTGCGGCACGGTGAGCAGGCCGAGCGTCGCCACCACCACCAGGCTGCTGTTCTTCAATGTCAACCGCGCCGTCAGCCAGTAGAAGACGTAGGAGAGGAACAGCATGGTGCATTTGAGGAACGACAGCGAAAACAGCGACACGCCGACGAGCGATGTCATGCCGTACTGCATCCAGTTGTAGAAGGGCGGCTGCGAATTATAGCCGAAAGCGAACCATTGCGAGAGCAGCATCTGCTCCGCCTCGTCGAGCTCCAGCGCATTGGGAATGCTGAGCCGCACGATCAGGTGGAGCAGAAAATAGGCTCCGAGTACCGCCAGGATCAGATGTGGCCGGCGGCTGAAAAGGCTCTTCACGTTCAGCTTTCTCGGGAGAAGATCTGGCGCACGATGTAATTCGGCGAGGCATCGTCGCGGTAATAGGTCCGGGCGATCATTTCAGACAGAATGCCGGTGGTGATCATCTGCACCGAGGACAAGAGCAGCACGACGCCGACCATCAGCATCGGTCGTGTGCCGATATCGTTGCCCATGATGAACTTGTCGAAGCCGAGATAGAGGAGGATCAGCGCTGCGAGGCCGCCGAGGCCAAGGCCGAGCGAGCCGAAGAAATGGCCCGGACGCGCCTTGTAGCGCATGAAGAACATCACAGACAGCAGGTCGAGGATCACGCGGAAGGTGCGTGAGATGCCGTATTTCGAGGTGCCGTGCTGCCGCGCATGATGGGTGACGGCCATTTCGCCGATGCGCGAGCTCGGCACCACTCCGGCAACCCAGGCTGGGATGAAGCGGTGCATTTCGCCCATCAGCTTAACCTGTTTGATGATCGAGGCGCGGTAGATCTTCAGGCTGCAGCCATAATCATGCAGCTTCACACCGGTGATGCGGCCGATGAGGTAGTTCGCGCACCAGGAAGGGATTTTGCGCAGCAGCAGCCCGTCCTGCCGGTTCTTGCGCCAGCCGACGAGCAGATCGAGCTCACGCCGTTCCAGCTCCGAGACCATGGAAGGGATATCCTTCGGATCGTTCTGCAGGTCGCCGTCCATGGTGGCGATCAGCCGTCCCTGCGCGGTATCGATGCCGGCCTGCATGGCGGCGGTCTGGCCGAAATTGCGCTGCAGCTCGACGATGCGCAGCGCCAGCCCTTCGCGGTTGACGAACTTGCGGGCATTGACGAGCGTTGCGTCCGTGCTGCCGTCGTCGACGAGGATCAGTTCCCAGCGATGCGGATAATCGGTCATGGCCGCGGCTATACGCTCGACGAGCGGGCCGATGCTGTCTTCTTCGTTGAAGACAGGAACGACCAGCGATAGTTCGAGCGGTTGTACCTGATCATTCGCACCGCGAATGGACTCTACCGTTGTCTGCAACTTTCATTTCTCCTAAAAGGCGCGGCAATGGAAGACCGATGAAAACCAGCCGCCGCAGCCAAACTTAGGAAGCCTGATACATGAAGACCCCGAGTGTTGAAAGCGGGCAATCCTGGTTTCTGCGCAATCGCATGAGCCTTCTGACGGTCGCAATCGTCGCAGCCTATGCGTTTTTCATCGAATGGTTCTGGGGCTGGCCGGTCATACTGGAACAATGGGCCGCTGTCGGCCCGCGTCCGGTCATCGGCGCACTGATACTCCTGACCAGCACCTATTTCCTGCGTACATGGCGCATCTACGATTATTTTCCACGGGAGACGGCGGGCCGTTTTGCAACGCTCTTCCGCGTCACCCAGATCCACAACCTTCTGAACATCATGCTGCCCTTCCGCGCCGGCGAGACCAGCTTTCCGGTGCTGATGCGCACGGAATTCGGCATTCCCCTGACGCGCGGCACTTCCGCCTTGCTGGTCATGCGGCTGCTGGACCTGCATGCGCTGCTCGCTGCCGCCGGCCTCGGCTTTGCTGTGGCCGCCTCCAATGCCGCGCTTGCCTGGCTCGTCTGGGTCATATTCCTCTTCCTGCCGGTCCTTGCCTTCGCTGCCCGCAAGCCGCTGCTGCGCCTCGGTGCAAAACTTCTGCCGCGCAAGGCGCAGGTGCTGCTTCACGAAATCGAGAATGGGCTGCCTTTCGATGCCGTTGCCTTCAGCCGCGCCTGGGCGATGACAATCGTCAACTGGCTGGTGAAGGTGCTGGTGCTCGCCTGGGCACTCGGCCTGATGGGTGTCATGCCGATGGCCGCAAGCTTCGGCGGCGCGCTGGGCGGTGAGCTTTCCTCCGTCCTTCCGGTCCACGCGCCCGGTGGCGTCGGCACCTATCCCGCCGGTATCACCGCCGGTGCGGTCGCCTTCGGCGCATCGAGCGAACGCATGGCGCTGGATGCGCTGGCCCAGGCAAGCGTCAACGCACATCTGCTCATCATAGTCTCGGCCCTGACCGGGACCGCCATCTCGCTTCCGCTCGGCCGCCGAAAAGCCTGACGACATCTCCGCAAATTCTGTCATATTAACAACGTGAGATTGCGATAGTTTCTGATTTCGCTGGAATTCCATGACGAGGGAGGGGCTTCATGGTGGATCTGCGGACTTTCGGAGAAGTTGAGAATGTCGTCCGTAGCCGCCTGCGACGGATGAAGCCGGAGATCGAGCGTTCGCTGACGCAGATCGCCGAGGGCAACCCGCTTGCAGCCGAGACCCAGACGACGAGGCGCATCGACAGACTGCAGGTCAAGGCCGGTCTCAGCCGCGAAGAAGCGGGATTGATATCGTCGGCGATCGACATGATCGCCAGGGATAAGGGTGTTCGCGCCGAAAAAATGCCGGGGCCGGAAGCCATTCTTGGATCGACGCTCGATTTCGTCGGCGTTTCCTTTCTGGAGCGGGGCCGCCGGGCCGCTGATGCGGTCGGCCGTATCGCCTTCCTGAACGAAGGACCGCAGGGAACCGGCTTTCTGGTCGCGCCCAACCTTCTGCTGACCAATCATCATGTGATTGAATCGGCGGCCGCTTCCGGCAAGTTTCAGGTTCAGTTCGATTACGAGTATGACGTTGCCGGCCGGGCGCGCAATCCGACGTCTTTCCTGTTCGATCCCGCGCTTTGTTTCGTGACCGACGGTATCGAGGGGTTGGATTTTACGCTGATCGGCATCGGCCACCGACGATCAGGCACCCGCCGCCTCGAAGAGTTCGGCTTCATTCCGCTCTCCGATGCCAGCGACAAGCATATGCTCGGGGAGATCGCCAACGTCATCCAGCATCCCGATGGGCGGTTCAAGGAACTGGTGCTGCGCGAGAACCATCTCGTCGCCCGCGACGAGACCCAGCAGGTTCTGCATTATGTCGCCGATACCGAACAGGGCTCTTCCGGTTCGCCGGTCTTCAACAATGAATGGGAGCCGATCGCCCTTCATCACTGGGGTGGCCCCTGGCTGGAGGTGATGGGCACAGATGGCAAGCCCTTGGCGCGCGAGATCAACGAAGGCATTCGCATCAGCGCCATCGTCAGGTATTTGCGCGAAGCAAGGCTTGCCGGCGCCGCAGCAGAGGCTGTGCGCCGCGCGCTCGCTGCATGGGACAGTGCGCGGCGCCCGGAAACCAATGCGATAGGTGCGCCGCTGAAGTTGACGGAAGAGAGGATCCCGGAGGGTCCGCAGGGTTCCATCCCAAAGCCGGAAGCACCCAATCCACGACACAATCCGGACGGCTCGGTAACCTGGACCTTTCCGATCGAAATCAGCGTGCGTGCGCCGCTGGCCGCCCCGCCTGTCGTGGAGCGGACGGGTGGCGGCCAACCTCGCCTGAAGACTGGTCCTTTGACGGGTGGTGCGGCCGAAGCCGCCAGCTGGGAGACGGAGGATTTCAGCGATCGCGGTGGCTACGAGCCGGGCTTCGTCCCGGGACACAGCATTCCGCTCCCCGATTTCAGCGGCACGGGATGGCGCCCCGCCAAGAACCAGATCCCGCCGGCTGGCGGCGATCCGAACGAACTGCCCTATCACCATTTCTCTATCGTCATGAATGCCGACCGTCGTCTCTGCGGTTTCACTGCCGTCAATATCGATGGCGGACGCATCAAGGCAATCAATCGCGAGGACAAGACCGTCATCGACGAGCCTTCGCTGAAGGATCTTGGCGTCGAATCCATCGGCGCGGATGGCGCAGAGGCAAGCGACGACTTCCGCCCGGACCGTCGCGTCCTGCTTGAGGAACAGATGAACCGCCCATTCTACGAGAAGCAGATCGTGAAGGGTTTTCTCGATACGAAATCGCCGGAGCGCACGGCGCGCATCTTCCAGAAAGGACATATCGTCCTGCGCGGCGACCCGGCATGGGGTTCGGAGACAGAAGCGTTGGCCGCGGAACGCGACACGTTCTTCTATACGAATGCAGCTCCGCAGGTTGGCTTCTTCAATCAGGGCAGCGCGCTCGACCGGCCAGGTTCCAAGGGCAAGCTGCGCTGGCGGGCCGTGGAAACATATGTGCTGCGAAACGCCGTGACCATGAAGCAGCGTGTGAGCGTATTTGCCGGCCCGGTCTTCGACGAAGCCGATCCGCCATATCGCTTCGCCAGCAAGGTGCCGCTGCGCTTCTGGAAGATCGCCGTCTGGAGCGATCGCGACAGCTTGCGCGCGATCGCTCTGCTTGCCGATCAGAAGCCGGTTCTGCAGATCATGCCGGAGGCGATCTCCGCCGAAGCCCTCGGACCGGAAGCCTTTGGCGATGAGGAAGAACTGGCGCGCGTTTCCGAATTCCTGTCGAGCGTCGAGGAGATCGAGGCATTGACGAAGCTCGATTTTGGCGATCAGCTTCGCACGGCCGATATTCGCGCCGGCCGGGCAGCCACACCGGCGATCACCCTCGACCCCGCTGATCTGAAGCCGCCACCCTCCGGAACACCATCAGGCAGAGGCCGGGCGGGCAGGGCGCGGCCGCGGCGCACGCGTGCGTCATAAGGAAGCCACGAGCTCTTCGATACGCCTGAGCAGAAAAACCCGCTCGGGTTCCTGCCGGCAGAAGCTCAGCGCCGTCTCGTAAGCTTCGATCGCTTCGTCGCGTCGTCCGAGCCGCCGCAGAAAATCTGCCCGCGCCGAATGCGCCAGGTGATAGGTCGTCAGTTCTCCCTTGCCGATGATGGCATCGACGAGCTCCAGTCCTTTTTCCGGGCCTTCGGACATGGCGATCGCCACAGCGCGGTTGAGCTCGGCGATATCAGAGGGATGGGCGGCAATCAGCAGGTCGTAATAGAAGGCGATGCGCCGCCAGTCCGTTTCCTCTGATCTGCCGGTCTTCGCGTGCTCCGCCGCGATGGCCGCCTGGACCGTATAGATGCCGATCTCAGGCGCGCGCATGGCGCTTGCGAGCAGCGAAAGCCCCTCTGAAATCTTGCTTCGATCCCAGCGTGAGCGATCCTGATCGGCAAGCAACACCAATGCGCCATCGACATCCTGCCGGGCAGCACGGCGCGACTCCTGCAGGAGCAATAGGGACAGCAGACCTGCGATATCCGGATGCGGCAGCAGGGTTGCCAGTAGCCGCGCCAGCCGGATTGCCTCGGCCGTCAGGTCGGCGCGCACGATCGTGTTGCCCGAGGATGCCGAATAGCCCTCGTTGAAGACGAGATAGATCACATGCAGCACCCGGTCGAGCCGCTCCGACAGCTCCGCCCCGACAGGCACTTCATAAGGGATTTTCTCGGTCTTGATCCGGTTCTTGGCGCGCACGATACGCTGTGCGACGGTCGGCGCCGGCACGAGGAAAGCGCGCGCGATCTCTTCCGTCGTCAGCCCGCAGACCTCACGCAGCGCCATGGCGGTCTGCGCGTCCGCCGGAAGCGCCGGATGGCAGCAGATGAAGACCAGCCGCAGCATGTCGTCCTCGATCGGTTCCATGTCGCCGATCTCCGTTTCCGTGCCACCAGGATAAAGCCCGTCCTCGATATGCTGCAGCGAGGCATTGAAGCGCGCCCGCCGCCTGAGATGATCGATCGCCTTGAAGCGGCCGGTGGACACCAGCCAGGCGACCGGGTTGTTTGGCATGCCATCGACCGGCCATGTCCGCGCAGCCGCCGCAAAGGCGTCGTGCAGCGCTTCCTCCGCCCGGTCGAAATCGCCGAGCAGCCGGATTAGCGTTGCGAGCACACGGCGCGAGTGCTGCCGATAGACGTCCTCGATTACCCGGTCCAAGTGCCTATCCTCACTGCGGCAGGGTGAGCGTTCTCACCGGCCGCAATTCGATCGACCCGACCCGGACGCTTGGGATGCCCGCGACGACTTTGCGCGCCTCTTCGAGATCGGCCGCCTCGATGATGTAGATGCCGGCCAGATGTTCCTTCGTCTCGACATAGGGGCCATCGGTCGAAGACAGAATGCCATGGCGCACTCTCAGCACCGAGGCACTGCCCGGACCTTCCAATGCATCGGAGTGAATCATGATGCCCTTGCGCTCGAGCTCCTCGTCATAGTGGAAATGCGCCCTCACGAGTTCGTCGCCTTCGGCCTGGCTGAGCGTGCCGTCCACATCGGCGGAATTATAGATGAGGCAGACGAAGCGCATGGCTATCTCCCATCCCTTATTGAATAGGCCGGCCGGATTTCGACCGATGCATATTTGAGGATCGGGAAGGTGGAAATGATCGACTGTGCTTCCGCCATATCCCCGGCCTCGATCACCACGAAGCCGCCGAGATGCTCCTTGATTTCGGCGAAGGGACCGTCTGTCGCGGCAACGGTGCCGTTGCGAATCCTGAGCGTCACTGCCTGCTCCGGCTCGTAAAGCGCCAGCGCGCTCAGCATATGGCCACTGGCGCGCCAGTGATCATCGCTGACGATGCATTCCTGCGTGAGTGCATCCCACTCCTCGCGGGGGACGCGTTTGCTCTTCTCGGTATCGAACCAGATCTGACCCAGAAACTTCACGATATGACCTCCTCAGCCGAATTCGTGGATAGGGCGAACCTCGATCGCGCCGAGCTTTGCCAGCGGGATGCCGGCGGCAATACGGATAGCGTCATTGAGGTCCTTGGCGTCGATCAGGATGAAGCCGCCGAGCGCTTCCTTCGTCTCGATGAAGGGGCCGTCGGTGACCGACATCTCGCCGCTGCGCACCCTGACCGTGACCGCCGACTGTGGCGACTGCAGCGCCTGGGCAACGATCATGTGACCGCTCTCGGCAAGATCGCGGTCATAGGCAAGCGAATCCCGGTCGAGCTTGTTCTTCTCTTCCGGAGACATGGCCGACAGCGCCGTGCCGTCGAACCAGACCTGGCAAAGATATTTCATTGCTTATCCTCCACGCAGTGCTTTCACAGCCCTTGGACGAACAGCGTAAGCGCTTTTCGACAGGGAAGAAAAATATCTTTTTAGCGGCCTGCGTGTCGAAAGATCGAGACAACACTCGACAAGGCTCCGTCGAAACACATCGAGGAGATGGAGCAATGAGCATGCTTGAATTCGGAATAGCACATCTGATCGTCACACGCGGTGCACGCAAGATGCCGCCGCTCGAGAATGCCGAGGTGATGAAGGTGCTGGTCAGGACCGTGATCGCGCTCGCCGCGCTTGCCGGCCTTGTCCAGGCGCTGCAGCTCGCCGCAAGCGCCTAGATAAAAGGCAGCCCGGCTGCTGGGCTGCCCTCGATATCTTACTGGAATGCCGTTTCGAAGAAGCTGCGCAGCTTACGCGAATGCAGGGCTTCCGGCGGCATGGCGGCAAGCTTCTGAATTGCTCTTATGCCGATCTGCAGATGCTGGTTAACCTGCGTGCGGTAGAAGGCGGTCGCCATGCCAGGCAGCTTCAATTCGCCATGCAGCGGCTTATCGGAAACGCAGAGCAGCGTTCCGTAAGGCACGCGGAAACGGAAGCCGTTGGCGGCGATCGTTGCCGATTCCATGTCGAGCGCGATGGCGCGGGCCTGCGACAGGCGCTTCACCGGGCCTGCCTGATCGCGCAGTTCCCAGTTTCTGTTATCGATCGTGCCGACCGTGCCGGTGCGCATGATGCGCTTCAGCTCGAAGCCTTCGTAGCCGGTGATCTCGGCAACGGCAGCCTCGAGCGCCACCTGCACTTCGGCAAGTGCCGGGATCGGCACCCAGACCGGCAGGTCGTCGTCGAGCACATGATCTTCGCGCATATAGGCATGCGCCAGAACGTAATCGCCGAGCCGCTGGCTGTTGCGCAGGCCGGCGCAATGGCCGAGCATCAACCAGGCATGCGGGCGCAGCACGGCCACGTGGTCGGTGATCGTCTTGGCGTTGGACGGGCCGACGCCGATATTGATCATGGTGATCCCGGCATGGCCCTTCTTCTTGAGGTGATAGGCCGGCATCTGCGGCAGGCGGGCAAGTGCGGCATCCGTTTCCGGAACGCTCGATCCTGCCAGCGTGACAATATTGCCGGGCTCCACGAAGGCCGTATAGCCTTCGCCACCTTCTGCCATCAGCTTGCGTGCCCAGGAGCAGAACTCGTCGATATAGAACTGGTAGTTCGTAAACAGCACGAAGTTCTGGAAGTGCTCGGCACCCGTCGCCGTATAGTGCGACAGGCGGGCGAGCGAATAGTCGATGCGCTGTGCGGTGAATGGCGCCAGCGGTGAGGGCTCGCCCGGCGGCGGCAGATACTCGCCATTGGCGATCTCATCGTCCGTCGTGTTGAGGTCAGGCGTATCGAAGAGATCGCGCAGCGGAATATCGACGAAAGCCGCCGCAGACGCTTCCACATGGGCGCCTTCGCCGAAAGCGAAATGCAGCGGGATCGGCGTGGAGGATTCGGACACGACGACAGGCACGTTGTGGCTCTTCATCAGGAGCAGCAGCTGCTCCTTCAGATAATGCTTGAAGAGCCTCGGCCGCGTGACCGTCGTCGTATAGACGCCCGGTGCCGTCACATGACCATAGGAGAGGCGGGAGTCGACGTGACCGAAGCTCGCCGTCTCGATGCTGACCTGCGGGTAGAAAGCGCGGTAACGGGAGGTGACCGGCGCTCCTTGCGCGAGCTTCGTGAAGCTGTCGATCAGGAACGAGGTGTTGCGCTCGTAGAGATCAGTCAAAACTTCGACGGCTTTTGCCGGATCATCGAAGGCTTGCGGCTCGAAAGGGGTAGGGGACGAAATGTCGAAAGCGGACAGGGGATATATTCGTTTGCTCATGAGGCATTATAGAGAGTCGTTTTTAACAAGCAAACGACGCTCGAAGGCTGAGACCCAGATTTTTCCGGGTCTCAGCGGATGACGGTGCAGTAGCCGCCGTTGCTTTCCAGGCACGTATAGTTCGCGCCGAAATGCGATTGCTGTGCGCCGCCACCGCCGGTGCGCACGACGACTGCCGAAAAAGAGATCGCGAAGATCGCCGCAAACAGCGTCATGATTGTAAACCGTCTCGCCAGAATGAACACGTCCACGTCCTTACCCCGATATACGCCCTTCATGGTGCTGTTTTGCCATGACGTGGCTGAACGGGTGCTGAGATGGCGGTTCATTTTGCGTTCAGTTTCTGAGGCCGGCTAAGGTTCTCTGAGCCTGCCTGAGTGTTTCAGAGACGGGTCCAGGTTTGCGTTTTGCAGAAGACCTGCATCACGCAGCCCTGCATCTTGAGCGAGCCGCCGGAGATGCTGCCCGAGCCGCTATAGGTCTTGTCGTCGGCGGGATCGGTGATCTCACCGCTATAGCTGCCGCCAGCGCCGGACAGTCTGCCGATCTTCTTGCCGGCATATTTGCCGGTCTTCAGTGTGATGCAGTATGCCCCGCCGCAGGGGGCAATCACCGCCGTATCGCCGGCGCGGGTCTTCCAGTTGCCGACAATCGGTTCATCTGCCTGCGCAAGGCCTGCCACGAGTGCCATTGCGCCGGCAAGAACGAGGGTACGGATCATCTCTTCCTCCATGAGATATGAAATGGCGCGAAAATAACTGACGCGAACGTAAAGGTAAATACGTTGCGGGAAGGGCCAAAAATCCGGCCTCCGCGCGAGGTTTTTTCTGCTGATGGCCTGATCGATGCTGATTTCATGGTGAACAGATCCTCAATTTCCAAATCTGAATTTTTCGTAAAAGGTGCGCAAAAATCCTTAATTCGCAGGGATTCCGATGTTTAACAAAAATCCAATTTTACCAAGCATTTGCACTTTGTTTGCGTCAAATTAATCATGCATTTTAGGCGTTTTTTGAAAGCCGTTCGGCATAGTGAACCCATCAAACGAGCGGGGCAAACCCGCCGGACCGGAGAGGCCGGAAGCCGCAGAAGATGGCAAGGCCCAAAGGTAAAACAGGGTACGTCTTAACAGGCTAAACAGGGATAGAACCGATGGCACGCTTTGAAATGCACAATGCTGAAATGGCCACCATGGGTGGCGAAAACAACAGCGCCGATGTCTTCTGCGAAATGGGTCTGATGTATGCGACCGGCCGTGGTTGCGAGATCGATCTCGTCTCCGCTCACAAGTGGCTGAACATCGCCGCAATCAAGGGCAACGACCGCGCCGCCGAGCTGCGCGCCGATGTGGCCGCTTCGATGAGCAAGATGCAGCTTGCCGAAGCGCTCCGCGCCGCCCGCGAATGGATGACGATCCACTAAGATCGTCCCCCTGCGGTAACAAACCGACAAGAGCAAAATAACAACCTCAAAGAGGGGAGCTGGCGGGGCACCTTGGACGGGGCCGATGTCAGGAGTAGGAAACCGCGACCGGCTTGTCCTCTGCCGGCCGCGGTTTACCGTTTTGGCTTACTCGTTTTCAGCCGAGCTTCTTCAGCACCAGCGGCAGCGCCTCTTCGAGCAGCGCCATGTCCGTTTCCGGCCCGACGCTGACACGAATGCAGCGGTTGAGTGGCGCCACACCCGGCATGCGGATGAAGACACCGTGTTCCATCAATCCGTCGACGATCGCCCGCGCGTAAGCGCCATCGCGCCCGGCATCAACGGCCACGAAATTGGTGGCGGATACCAGCGGCTGCAAGCCATTCGTCCTGGCAATATCAGCGATCCGGTCGCGCGCGGCACGGATTTTCCCGATCACTTCGGAAAGATAGGCCTGATCCTTGAGGGCTGCGAGCGCTGCGACCGTCGCAAGCCGGTTCATGCCGAAATGGTTGCGGATCTTGTCGAAGGCCTGCGCCGTACCCGGCGTCGAGATGGCATAACCGACGCGGGCGCCGGCAAGACCATAGGCTTTGGAGAAGGTGCGGGTGCGCACGATATTCGGCAGGTCGATGAGGGAGGCGATCGAGGGCAGGGCCGAGGCCGGGCCGGTCTCGCTATAGGCTTCGTCGAGGATCATCAGGCAGGTCTCCGGCAAAGCGCGCGCAAAGGCGACGATCTCTTGGGCATCCCACCAGCTCCCCATCGGATTGTCGGGATTGGCGAAATAGACGAGCGGTGCGTTCTCGCGCTTGACCGCATCGAGCAGCGCGTCGAGATCCTCGCGGTCGCCGGCATAGGGAACGGTGACCAGCCGGCCACCGAAACCGTTCACGTGGAAATTGAAGGTGGGGTAGGCGCCGAGCGAGGTGACGACGGTGCCGTCGGGCTCGATCACCAGCCGCACGATCTGCCCGAGCAATTCATCGATGCCGCCGCCGATGGCGATATTGGCCGGTGTCACGTCGAGATGGGCGGCGAGCGCCTCGCGCAGAGCGTAGTTTTCCGGATCGTTGTACTTCCAGATATCGCCGGCCTGTTCCCGCATGGCGGTAATGACCGAGGGAGCCGGGCCGAAACCGTTTTCATTGGCGCCGATGCGCGCTTTGACCTTCAGGCCACGCTGGCGCTCGATGGCTTCGGGGCCGACGAAAGGAACGGTGGAGGGCAGGGCGCTGGCGAGCGGCGTGAAGCGCGAGAAGGCAGACATGCGAGGGCAATTTCCCGAAACTGTTGAAAAAGCCGCGCAACAATAGGCTCTCGCTTTGCCAAGGCAAGCAAGATTATTTCACGCTCGCGACTGCTCAGACGCGCTTGCCGTTGCGGCGCGCGTCGATCGCTTCGGTATTGCCGATCATGAAGTCGGCGCGCACTACCTTGCGCAGGACATCCAGTTCGATGAGGTTGATGAAGCGAACACCGATGCGTTCGTGATGGCGGTAGACCTCGGCACAGCCGATGCGATAGGCAAGCCCCAGGATGTTCAGGTAATAATGCTTGGGCAGGCCGGCCGTGGTGGACACGACGAAGGTCGCGCCGCCCTGGGAAATCTCGAGAATTTCGGCGCTGCGTATCGAAATTCCGGTCAGGCAGGGACGAACGGCGACGATACGGGCCGGCCGCTTGACGTTGAACTCCTCCCAGCGAATGTCGTAGACAGCCGACTTCACCGTGGCGAGGTGCGTTGCGCGGAGCATTTCCATTTCGCATTCTCCGTCAGACAGTTCAAATTTCGGGCTGTTCGACGGAGAGGCTCACACGAATGCTTTTCACATTCGTCAAATATAAAATTACAGTTTTAACGAGTTTGAGATTTGTGCGGTAGCGGCACATCTATTGTACCCTCTTGGGAATAAACCGGCGGACGTTAGGCCGGCAATCTTGCGAGCAATGGCCCTCGCAGGCATCGGGCGCAACCGGAAAGGTTCGCCTAAACAATATCCACCAGAGGCTCATGGCGAGCGGCCAGTCCTTTCGTGTCGACAAACGAGGGATGTTGCAGGGGCGGTAAGCCGCCAGTCCCAAAATGGCACCATGGAGAAGCGCCACTCCAAGGTTCGGCTAGGGAGGCATCCCTTTGCCTAATTGATCGCCGTAGGACGTGCGGGCGTCGAGGCAGCCGGCGCAGGCAGTGAGCGCTGTCTTCATCGTCTTCGATCTCCCGCTTTGTCCCTTCTGTGCCATGGCCTGCCTTCAGGATCGCGGTTGATTCTCTTTGGGCAGATTTTTCCCGAACTCTTTCAATTGCCGGGCGTTTTCTCTTAACGATGCGCTGCTTCCAATGATGAAAGCGAGGAAACTGAAATGACAGATGTCAAAGTTCCCTGGGAATCCTGGGTCGTCGTGTGCGATGGGGCAAAAGCCTTGATCCTGCAGAATGCAGGTGACGCCGAGCTGATGAACCTTCAGGTCCGTGAAACTCTCACACAGCCCAATCAGCCGACCCGTGAGCTTGGTACCGACAAGCCGGGCCGCGCCTATGCCCCGGACGGGCTCAGCGGCAGCGCCATGGAAGAGACCGATTGGCAGGACCAGGCCGAAGCCGACTTCCTGAGAGAAGTTGCGGTAAAACTCGATGAACTCGTGCATGAGAAGGAGGCAAGGCGCATCGTTCTGGTGGCGCCTCCGCGTGCGCTCGGCACGCTGCGTCCCAATCTCAGCGCCGATGCGCAGGCAGCGATCTCAGCCGAGGTGGCGAAGGATTATACCAACCTTCCCGTCGATCAGATCGAGCGGTATCTTGCCGCCTGATCGCCGCAAGCTATCGCTCTTCCAGCGCGGGTCAAACGGCCCGCGCTTTTTATATGGCCGAAAATGAGGGAATCACAGGCTGGTTTCGAAACTCAGCCGCAGCACGTGATGCAGGAATTCGGGGTTCAGCAGCATGTTGAAGCTGATGGTCACGAACTCGTCTTCGCGCTTGACCACGGTCGCGCCGATCTCGTCATGGATGCCGAGGATTTCCAGGAAGAAATTCTGCGGCATTTCTAGGCTGGGGCTGACTTCCAGCAGCGCGCCGGCGAGCGTGATGGTGCGGATCAGGCAGCGCACTTGCGTGCCGGTGCTGAGATGGTGGCCGACGAAGATGATGTTGCCGGGCCGGTCGAGGTTGAACTCCCTGTAAGCCTCTTCGGGCTTGGGATGTTCTGTGTCGAGGTGCATCTGAAAGGCCATATCAGCCTCCGCTTGTTGTACGATCAGATTTTAACGCGTGAATACTTACATCTGCTGAACAACGATCTTAAAATTGAAAGCTTGTGCAAAACCTAACGGCATAACGCTTTTATTGCAGGCTATACTGTTCAGAATCCGCCCAATTTTCAGTCAAGCCTGCGCCATCATTGACTTGGCGTCCGTGGTCGCGCATAGAGAAGCCGGTTCGAGGCACCTGCTGCTCGCGGATGAAACATCCATGGTGAAGCCCTCGCGATCATGGTCACAGCCCCTATGCATGCTGACTGACGGCAATGCGAGCCCCCCTGACAGTCGAATGGCATGCCTTTGAAAGGCTGAACCCGTGACTCGTACCACTATGACTATGACCTATCCACCGATCGACGAGCTGAAGGCCCAGGCAAAGCGCTTGCGCCAGGCCATGACCGAGCGCGGCAGCGAGATGAGCCATGCCGCCGCTCTCGAACTGATCGCCCGCCAATATGGCGCCCGCGACTGGAATACGCTCTCTGCCCTCGCTGCCAAGCCCAATGACAAACCCGCCTCGCCGATTTTCGTCGGCGCCCATGTCAGCGGGCGTTATCTGAACCAGCCCTTCACCGGCAAGGTTCTGGCGCTTGCGGCCGTCCCGGGCAGCGAATTCTACAGGATCACCATCCATTTCGATGAGCCTGTTGATGTCGTGACCTTCGAGAGCTTCTCGGCCTTCCGACAGCGCATCCACGCCCAGATCGACGAGAATGGCGTTTCGCCGCGCAAGACCTCCAACGGTCTGCCGCATCTCGTTCTCGATATCTGATCGCCAAATTGCTGCCCGTAGCACCCGGATTCCGTCCATGACCTCACGCTCTGAAACCAATGCCTTTCTGACCGGTCCGCTGCCTGCGGTTTTTGTCCGCACTGCGCTGCCGATCATTCTGATCACCACTATCAACGGCCTGTTCGCCGTGGTGGACGCCTATTTCCTCGGTGCCTATGTCGGGGCTGGCGCACTTTCCGCCGTCACACTGATCTTCCCCGGCCTGATGATGCTGGTCGCCCTCCAGTCGCTCGTCTCGAACGGTATGGCGAGCATCCTTGCCCGTGAACTCGGCGCAGGCAATCGCGATGCTGCCCGGCGCACGTTCGCGGCTGCCCATGTGCTGGCAATCGTGGTGGTGCTCGTCATCAACGCGATCTACTGGACGGTCGGCTGGAACATCGTCGACAATGCCGCCGCAGGCGATCTCGCCGTTGCCGAAAATGCCCGCACCTTCATGGGTATCATGGCCGGTGCCGCGCCCATCGCCTTCTTCCTGTCGCTCAATATCGATGCCTTGCGCAGCGAAGGCCGGATCGGCTTCATGACCATGGTGATGCTTGCCGCCACGGCACTCAACATCGCCGCCAATTGGTTCTTCATGGCGATCCTTGGATGGGGTGTGGCCGGCTCGGCGGTGGGCTCGGTGCTCGCCCAGGCGATCTGCCTGGTTGCCGTGCTGATCTACCGCTCGCGCAACGAGCGCGCGCTCCGCCCGGCCACCCGCTTTCCACTTTCGGACTGGCGGCCGATCCTGGCACTTGGCGCGCCGATGAGCCTCGGCTTCATCGGCATCTCGCTCTGCTCGGCAGCCGTGATCTTCAACCTGTCAATTTGGGGCGAGGGCGATTACGCCGCAACCGTCGGGGCGTACGGCATCATCACCCGTGTGATGACCGTCGCCTATCTGCCGCTGCTCGGCCTCAACATCGCCTTCCAGACGATCTGCGGCAACAATTATGGAGCCGGCCTTTCCGAGCGTGTCGGTCGCAGCCTGCAAGTTGCCCTGATCGCAGCCCTCGTCTACTGCACCGGCGTAGAGATTACGGTGGAATTGCTGGCTAGTCGCCTCGGCCATGTCTTCGTTGCCGACCCCGTCGTCATCGCCGAGGTCTCGCGCATCCTGCCATGGACGATCGGCGCCTATTTTCTGTTCGGCCAGATGATGGTGCTGTCTGGCTATTTCCAGGCGATCGGCGATGCCAGACGCGCAGCGATCTTCGGCCTGTCGCGCGCCTATCTCTTCACGCTGCCGCTGACTTTCCTGCTGCCGCGTGCGTTCGGGGAGATGGGCATCTGGATGGTGCCGGTCTTTGCCGAGGCCTGCATGTTCCTGCTGGCCTTCACTGTGCTTGCGCGCAATGCAAGGCGGCTCGGCTGGCGCTATGGGCTGCTGCCCGCTTGAAAAGAAAAGCAAGAAAGGGCCGCACCTTGCCGGCGCGGCCCTTTTTCAATCCCCGCTGGCTGCGGGTGCGGATGCGGATACCGCAGCAGCCTCCGCTTCTCCGAGCGCCTGCGCACATTCCTCGCAACAGACTTCAACGGTCTTGCCGCCAAGCTTCACGCTGATGGCATCCGGCCCGAGCTCGCAGTCGCAGGCAGCGCATGTGGTCTTCTTCATCTTGTCATCCTCCGGTTGGGTCCCGTTTGGGGCAGGATCATGAGACCACTGCTCGCCTTTCGCCGCTGTCGAATTCTTTAGCGACTTTACGCCCGAAGCCGTGTCGCGCGCTGAAATTCCGCCGGCGTCTGGCCATAGGCCTGGCGGAAGGATGCGGTGAAATGGCTGTGGCTGGAAAAACCGAGATCGAGGCCGAGCGCCGTCAGATCCTCATACCCGCCAAGAAGATCGAGCGCTCGGGCAAGGCGAAGTCGAAGCTGATAGCGGTAAAGTGGCGTCGCCTCCACCTGCTGGAAGACCTGCGTGAGATAGACAGGCGAAACGCCGACTTCCGTTGCGATCTCGGCGAGCGTCCAGCGTCGCGCGAGATCGGAGGAGAGCACGAGCTTTGCCCGGTCGACAAGTTTCTGCCTTCCGGCACTCGCACCCGCTGCATGCGAGGTGCGTTCGCCAAGCGAACGGCGCACGAGAGTGAGCGCCAGCGTTTCCGCTTCCAGCGTCTCGGCAACACCCCGGCGCAACCCGTGGCGAAGAAGCGCGACAAGCGCCTGCGCGCGCGGATCGATACGCCTGCGCTGGCGTTTGAAACCGAACAGCTCGCCGGCCTGCACCTGATCCTTGGGCGCAAGCTCGGCCAAAAGGGATTCGTCGATGGAAAGATCGATGCAGGCATCACCGCCCTCGACGGGATGGCTGATGCGGTAGCCTTGCCCGACATTGAAGAAGAGCATCTGATTGGCTTCCGCCACCGTGTCGGCGCGCCCGACATGGCGCATGAAGACACCGCGATAGGGATAGACGAGGCTCATCTTGTGGGCGCATTCCTCGTCGCTCTTGTGACGGCATTCCCCATTGCAGACAATGTCGCGGATCGCGACAGTCTTCGTCTTCAAGAGCAATGCGGTCGAAAATTGCGACATCGGTGTTTCCGGATTTTTGCGCGGCGAGCAGTGCCCGCCGCGGCACCTTATCACAATCCCTTGTTGCTCCAGTAGTGGCTTGAGATATGCACGTCGCTTTCGATCTGGCCGCGGGAAAGACCGATATCCTTCAGCTGATCGTCTGACAGCTCCATGACGGCGCTGCGACTGCGCCGTTCGGCGAGCTTTCGTGCCATCAAACGAAAGCCGGTCACCAGACCTGCAAGAAGCCGGGACTGTCTGGTTTCCGTTCGGCGGGTGGTCTGGGCATAAATTGTAAGGCTAGAGCCGCGCATGGTGTTTCCTCCATCCAGTGCGTTGGAATGGGAGGATTGAACCATTTGTGCGGCTTGCCCGCTGTCAGATTATTTAGCGATCTGCAGCTGCGTCAGGCTTTCAGCAGCCACTCATGTTCCGGCGCATTGTAGAACTTCCAGACACGCTTCGGACCAGCCATGACATTGAGATAATAGAGATCGTAGCCATGCGTCGCCGCGCAAGGGTGATATCCCTTAGGCACCAGCGTCACGTCACCGTCTTCCACGACCATGGCCTCGTCAAGTGAGCGGTCATCGGTATAGACGCGCTGGAAGCCGAAGCCCTGGGGCGGGTTGAGGCGGTGATAATA
Organism: Rhizobium sp. BK377; assembly: GCF_014193935.1. Lineage (NCBI taxonomy): Bacteria > Pseudomonadati > Pseudomonadota > Alphaproteobacteria > Hyphomicrobiales > Rhizobiaceae > Rhizobium > Rhizobium sp. BK377. The sequence continues at coordinate 600,327 of NZ_JACIAC010000001.1, read as the reverse complement.
GGTCTCTTCCAGCATGCTTTCATGCGGAAGATCGTCCCGGTCATGCTTGTGCGGTGGATAGGACGAGGTGTGCCCGCCGGGCGTGATGACCTCGACGACGAGCAGCGAATGCGCCGAGCTGTCGTCCTCAGGCATGATATTGTTGACGTAGCGCACATTCGTGCCCTTGCCGCGCGTCAGCGGCGGGTGGGTGCCCGGCGGAATGGCCTTCGCCTCATAGGTGCCGCCGCCGGGGGCAGAGCAGACGGCCAGCTCCAGATCAGTCTCGGCCGTCACCGACCATGTCGATTCCATCGGGATATAGAGAGCGTGCGGTGCGCCGTCGAAAGGGCTCATGCGCTCGCCGAGCGTACCAAAATCCCTGGTGCCGGCCGAAGCCTTGCCCTTGCCGCTCACCCAGACGAGGCAGACCTCGCGTTCGCCGGTCTCGCCCGATACCGTCTCGCCCGGCTTCAGGCAGTACATGTCGAAGCCGACATAGGTCCAGCCGGCGCTTTCCGGGGTCACATGCGTGACGCGGCCATGCGTGCCTGACGGTTTTACCTTGAGGTTTGGCATTGGTATTCTCCTCCTGAATTGGTGCGTGCGGCCCCCTCATCCGGCTGCCGCCACCTTCTCCCCAGCGGGGAGAAGGTGCCCGGAGGGCGGATGAGGGGGCTGCGCGCTCCGACGCTAGCTTCAATCTCTCCCCACTGGGGAGGGGTTTTTCTCTTCCGTTACCCCTTCGGAAACCCTTCCGTCTCCACCGTATAGCCGGCAGCCGTCATGACCCGCATCAGCTCGGCATGACCGATCTCTGCCATCTTCTGCGGCGGCGCCTTACGCGGATCCTGCTCGGCTTCGACGACGAACCAGCCTTCATAACCATAATCAGCAAACCGCTTGACGATCGCGCCGAAATCGAGCGAGCCGTCGCCCGGCACGGTGAAGGCGCCGAGCGCCACCGCGTCGAGGAAGGATTGCTTGCTGCGATCCAGGCCATCGACGACGGCCTTGCGGATATCCTTGACGTGCACATGGTTGATGCGGGCATGGTGATTGTCGATCGCGCGCAGCACGTCACCGCCGGCAAAGGCCAGATGCCCGGCATCGAGCAGCAGCGGAATGCCCGCGCCCGAATTCTTCATGAAGGCATCGAGCTCCGGCTCGGTCTCGACGACAGCTGCCATATGATGGTGGTAGGAAAGCGGCATGCCCTGATCGGCGCACCATTCGCCGAATTCGGTGACGCGGCGTCCATAGGCCTTCATCTCGTCATCGCCAAGCCGCGGCTTGGTCGCGAGCGGCTTGGAGCGATCACCCTGGATCGAGCGGCCGACCTCGCCATAGACGATGCAGGGCGCATTGACCGCTTTGAACAGCTCGATCATCGGCGCGATACGGTCCTTGTTGGCCGCAAGCTCCTCGTTGACAAGCGTGCCGGAGAACCAGCCGCCGCAGAGCGTCACGTCGGCGGCGCGCAGAATGGGCAGCATCTCTTGCGGGTTGCTCGGGAAACGGCGGCCCTGCTCCATGCCGGTAAAGCCGGCGGTGCGGGACTGGCGCAGGCATTCCTCGAGGGAAACGTCGTCGCTGAGTTCGGGAAGATCGTCGTTCCACCATGCGATGGGCGACATGCCGAGTTTGGCCTTCATGAATAGTCTCCTTGGAAATGGCGCGGAGGAGCGCTGCCGCTCCTCCAGAAAATCATAGCAATCGATCAGCCGACGCGCTGGGCAGCGCGCGCTTTGACATAGGCCTCATGCGCCTTGTTGACCTCGCCGCGCGGGCTGACTTCCGGCACCGCGACATCCCACCAGTGGCCGCCGGCGTCGGTGGTAACAAGCGGATCGGTGTCGATCACGAAGACCGAGGTGCGGTCATTCTTCTTCGAATCGGCGATCGCCTGTTCCAGCTCGGCGATCGAGGAAACCTTGACCGCGATCGCTCCCATCGCTTCGGCATGCGCGCGGAAATCGATCTCGGGCATGACCTCGTGATAGGCGTCCTTCAAGAGATTGTTGAAGTTGGCGCCGCCGGTGGCCATCTGCAGGCGGTTGATGCAGCCATAGCCGCGGTTATCGAGCAGCACGATGTCGAGTTTGAGACCCAGCATGACCGAGGTCGCAAGCTCGGAGTTCATCATCATGTAGGAGCCGTCGCCGACCATAACGACCACGTCCTTTTCCGGATGCGCCATCTTGGCGCCGAGGCCGCCGGCGATTTCATAGCCCATGCAGGAGAAGCCGTATTCCATGTGGTAGCTGCCGGGAACAGTCGCCGGCCATAGCTTGTGCAACTCACCCGGCAGCCCGCCGGCGGCGCAAAGCAGCACCGTCTTCTCGCCGCCGATCGACCGGGCGACTGCGCCGATAACCTGCGCATCGGAGGGCAGGGCGGCATTGGTGGTGCCCATCGCCTTGGCGGCGGCTTCCATCCAGACGTTCTTTTCCTTCGTTGCCTTTTCGGCAAGGGCAGCCGGTGCCTTCCAGCCGGAGAGCTCAGCCGAGAGTGCCTTCAGTCCCTCGCGGGCATCGGCAACCAGCGGATGGCTGTCATGCTTGAGCGCATCATAGGCCGCGATATTCAGGCTGAGCAGCTTGAAGTTCTCATTCTTGAAGAGCGCCCATGAGCCTGTTGTAAAGTCCTGGCAGCGCGTGCCGACGGCAATCACCAGATCGGTTTCCTCGGCAATCGCATTGGCAGCCGAGGTGCCGGTTACGCCGACGGAACCGAGCGCCAGCGGATGACGTTCATCGATTGCCGACTTGCCTGCCTGCGTTACGACGACGGGAACGCCATGCGTTTCCGCGAAGGCGGCAAGTTCCTTCGTCGCCTGCGAATAGAGAACGCCACCGCCGGCAACGATGACAGGCTTCTGCGAAGCCTTGATCAGGGCAATGGCATTGGCAAGCTCGTCGGCATCCGGCTGCGGACGGCGCACCGTCCAGACCTTTTCTTCGAACAGGCTTTCCGGATAGTCGAAGGCTTCCGCCTGAACGTCCTGGCAGAGCGACAGCGTCACCGGGCCGCAATCGAGCGGATCGGTTAGAACCTGCATGGCGCGCTTCAGCGCCGTGATGATCTGTTCCGGCCGGGTGATACGGTCGAAATAGCGCGAGACCGGGCGGAAAGCATCATTGGCCGAAACCGTCCCGTCGCCGAAATCCTCGATCTGCTGCAGCACCGGATCGGGTGCGCGATTGGCGAAGATATCGCCGGGCAGGAAGAGCACCGGGATGCGGTTGACATGTGCCACGCCAGCGGCCGTCACCATGTTCAGCGCGCCGGGGCCGATGGAGGTCGTGCAGGCCATGAAACGCTGGCGGAAGCTCGCCTTGGCGTAGGCGATTGCAGCATGGGCCATGCCCTGTTCGTTATGCGCGCGATAGGTCGGCAGTTCCTGGCGGACCTGATAGAGCGCTTCGCCCATGCCGGCGACATTGCCGTGGCCGAAGATCGCCCAGACACCGCCGAAGATCGGCACTTTCTTGCCGTCCACGATGGTCATCTGCACTCTAAGGAAATGCGCGACGGCCTGCGCCATCGTCAATCTTACCGTCTTGCCCATCGGGCGCCTCCCAAATTCACTCTACTTAATTGAGACCGCGCGTTTTCAGCCAGGCCTCTGTCAATTGCTTGAAGCGGCCGGCCATATCGGCAATCGCTTCCTCGTCGTTGAGCTTGCCCGAAAGCCAGCCGCGCGCCGCATCGGCAAAGATCGTGCGGCCAACCGCAAAGCCCTTGACCGAGGACGCCGCCAATGTCGCCTCGAAACCCTTCACCAGTTCGTCGGCGGGAGCCTCAAGCCCCAGCAGCACGATACCGCGGCACAATGGATCATTTTTGGCAATCACGGCATCGATCTTTTTCCAGGCGCCGGTTGAGGCCTGCGGCTCCAGCTTCCACCAGTCCGGCTTGATGCCGAGCGCGTAGAGCTCTTCCAGCGCCGTCGAGACGGTATCGTCGGTCAGCGGCCCGTTCTTGCTGGAGATGATCTCCACCAGCAGCTCGCGGCCAACCTTGCGTGCGGCTTCAAAGAGCGTGCGCAGCTTCTCCTGCTGTTCCTTCTTCAACTCGTCCGGATCGTCGGGATGGTAGAAACACAGGCACTTGATGCAATGGTCGAGCGGCCATTCCACCAGCTGTGAGCCGATATCCTGGCTGAATTCGAAACGCAGCGGCTTGGAGCCCGGAAGCTCGACCGGGCGGCCGATCCAGGTGAAATCCTTCTTGGCCGCGTCGAAGAAGGCATCGCGGCCGAAGCGTTCGTCGATCAGCATGCCATAGCCCGTCCGGCCATTGGCAACGCGGGCAGCGGCTTCCACCGCCAGTCGCTTGAAGGCGACGATCTGCTTGTAATCGATGTTGAGCTCGTCGCAGACAGCGGTTAGCTGCGAACGGTGGTCGATGGCGAGCGCCATCAGTAGCGGGATCTCGCCCTTGCGGGTCGAGGCCCAATGGATGTGGTTGATCGCCTCGTCCTTGCGCAGCGCGCGGTGTTTGCTGCCGTTCTTCAGGAAGAAGTCGAGCTCCGCCCAGGTCGGATATTCTGGCGAGCAGAGCAGGCGGGAAACGGCAAAGGCGCCGCAGGCATTCGCCCAGGTGGCGCAGGTCTTCAGCGGTTCATCCTTCAGCCAGCCACGCAACAGGCCGGACATGAACGCATCGCCCGCGCCGAGCACGTTGAACACCTCGATCGGAAAGCCCTGGCCGACAATGCCGTCTTCCAGATTGTCGCTGATCGGGCCGTCATAGACGATACAGCCCATGGCTCCGCGCTTTAGAACGATGGTCGCAGGCGAGTGGCGTCTGATCTCCTTCAACGCACCGAGAACATCATCGGCACCCGATGCAATCAGGATCTCTTCTTCCGTACCGACGATCAGATCGCAATCCGGCAGCGTCTCCTTCATCTTCGATGAGACGCGGTCCGATTTCACATAACGCTCGAAGCCCTCGGCGTGGCCGGCAAGGCCCCAGAGGTTCGGCCGGTAGTCGATATCGAAAATCACCTTGCGGCCGTTCGCCTTGGCAAGGCGGATCGCCTTGCGCTGCGCGGCCTCCGTATTCGGGCGGGAGAAATGTGTGCCCGAAACCAGCACCGCCCGCGAGGACCTGATGAAATCCTCGTCGATATCGCCTTCATCGAGCGCCATGTCGGCGCAGTCGGACCGGTAGAAAATCATCGGCGAAACGCCTTCGGCCTCGACCGCCAGCAGCACCAGCGCCGTCAGCCGGTCCTTGTCCGTCTTGATGCCTTTCGTCTCGACGCCTTCGCGCGCCGACTGCTCGATGATGAAGCGACCCATCTGCTCGTCGCCGACGCGGGTAATCAATGCCGATTTCAGCCCGAGCCGCGCCGTGCCGATCGCGATATTGGCAGGGCAGCCGCCGACGGATTTCGCAAACGAACCGATATCTTCCAGCCGCGAACCGATTTGCTGACCGTAAAGGTCGACGGACGAACGGCCGATGGTGATCACGTCGAGTGTCGGCTCCGGCTGTGAGCCCGGATTCGATTGTGCCATGATGTCCTCCCGCTAGATTTTTACGCGGCCTGGACCGTCCGCGAATTTTGAATAATGAAACATTGGTTCCGTCTCTTTGTCAATTCGGAATGTTTATTCCATTTTTGTCTTCACGGGTTTTGAGTGCTGTAATTTGCGTCGCCGCTCCGCAATGGCAACCGGCAGCGCCATGGTGAGTGCCATGGAGGCCGACAATGAACGGAAGCCGGCGAAATCGGCCTCCGCTACTTCGAACCAGTGCGTGGCGCAGGCAGCGAGCGGCGAGAAGGCCGAATCGGTGATCGCAACAACCGGCACACCGCGATCGGCAAGCTCCTGGCTCTGGATAAGGCTGTCGGCCGCATAGGGAGAAAAGCTCGCCGCAATCGCCGCATCGCGCGGCGTGGCGAATTGTACCATCTCCGGATCGACGCCGTTTGGCGAGGCGACGATCTGATGGCGGATGTTCAGCTTGGAAAAGGCGTAGGTCATGTGCGCCGTCAGCGGATAGGAGCGCCGCTTGGCGATGAGATAGATGGTCTCCGCCGCCGCCAGGATATCGACGGCCTTCGCAAAAGTGTCCGTCTGCACCGTCGCCGCAAGCCGGTTCACCGACTGACTCGCAGCGGAAATAAAGCCTGTCAGCAGCGTTGCATCCTCATCATCCCCGCCGGACTGCTCCAGCGTAACGAGGCGTTCCTCATAGCTCAGCGTCCGGTCACGCAGCCGTTCGCGAAAAATGCTCTGGAGATCGGAAAAGCCTTCATAGCCGAGGTGATGGGCAAGGCGCACCAGCGTGGAGGGTTGCACATCGGAGGCCGCGGCAATGCTGGCCGTCGTGCCGAACGCGATTTCATCGGGATTGCCGAGCGCAAAGGCGGCCACCTGCGCCAGCCGCTTCGGCATGTTCGCCTTGCGCTCGATGATCGTACTGCGCAGGCTTTCGAAATCGCGTGGCACGCGCGCTCTTTGGGGATCATTATCCATGCTGACGGCTCAGAAGATGAAACAAATATTCCATATTTCGGAGCATAAACGATTTCGATGAAGGCGCCTAATTGTTTTTAATAGGCTGAAAATCAAGGGTTTTAGACAATTTAGAGAAGGCCGGACCGAATTGATGCAGCGGGACATGCTTGTCAAAATGATCCAAATATTCCAAAAATTCCTCCGGAGTTGAGGAGGAGACCCTGCAATGAAGCCACTCGGCATCGGTTTGATCGGCACCGGTTATATGGGCAAGTGCCACGCGCTGGCATGGAACGCGGTAAAAACCGTCTTCGGCGATGTCGAGCGGCCGCGCCTCGTGCATCTTGCAGAGGCGAATGCGGAGCTCGCAAGCGCCCGCGCTGCCGAATTTGGCTTCGAGAGGGCGACGGCCGACTGGCGGGCGCTGATTGTTGATCCCGATGTGGATGTCGTCTCCGTCACGACACCCAACCAGTTCCACGCCGAAATGGCGATCGCCGCCTTGCAGGCGGGCAAGCATGTCTGGTGCGAAAAGCCGATGGCGCCCGCCTATGCCGATGCCGAGCGCATGCTTCAGATTGCCAGGCAATCCGGCAAGGTCGCCGTGCTCGGCTACAACTATATCCAGAACCCGATCATGCGGCATATCAAGACGCTGATCGGCGAAGGTGCGATCGGCTCCGTCAATCATATCCGCGTCGAAATGGACGAGGATTTCATGGCTGATCCGGACGGTCTCTTCTATTGGAAGAGCGAATTGTCGGCCGGTTACGGCGCACTCGACGATTTCGCCGTCCATCCGCTGTCGCTGCTCTGGTATCTCTTCGGCCATGTCGAAGCCGTCACCACGGATATGGTCAAACCCTATGCCGACCGTCCTCTGAAGGAAGGCGGCAGACGCGCGGTCGAAAATCACGATGCGGCGAATGTCCTGATGCGCCTCGGCGGCGGTATCTCGGCGGTGCTGATGGCAAACCGCGCCGCCTGGGGCCGCAAGGGCCGTATCGCGTTGCAGATCTACGGCTCGAAGGGCTCGATCCTCTACGATCAGGAGCGCATGAACGAATTCGAGCTTTATCAGGCCGAGGGACGAGGCTCCGAGCAGGGCTTCCGCAAGGTACTGGCGGCTCCCGCCCATCATCCCTATGATCGCTTCATTCCGGCCCCCGGCCACGGCCTCGGCTTCAACGATCTCAAGATCATCGAATGCCGCGAACTGATCCGGGCGATTTCCGGGGAGCTGGCGTCGATCGTGACATTCGAAGACGGTCTCAGGATAGAGAAGTCGGTTCATGCCATGGCACAGTCCTTTCATGAGCGCCGCTGGATCGAGATCGGCTGAAGCAAGCCTTCGCTTCCGTTGACGGCGTTTGGGGCAGGGGATAGGCCTTATCCCTGTTGAATGGCTGATATTCGGGAGTGGTATCGTGACGGACAGACTGGTGATCATCGGCGCGGGGCAGGCAGGCTTCGCATTGGCAGCCAAGCTGCGTGCGCTGAAGGATGAGCGTCCGATTACGCTGATTGGCGCCGAAGACGTGCTTCCTTACCAGCGCCCGCCTCTGTCGAAGAAGTATCTGCTCGGCGAAATGGCCTTCGACCGCCTGCTGTTCCGCCCCGAGCATTGGTATCCAGACAATAATGTCGAGATCCGCCTTTCGACCTGGGCCGAGCAGATCAAGCGCGATGCGAAGCAGGTTCTGCTGCAGGATGGCTCCACTCTCGACTATGGCACGCTGGCAATCGTGACGGGCTCGACGCCCCGCCGCCTGCCTGCGGCCATCGGCGGCGATCTCGAAGGCGTCTATGTCGCCCGCGATAAGCGTGATGCCGATCTGCTGGCAGGGGAAATGCGCCCCGGCCGCCGTGTCCTCATCATCGGCGGCGGTTATATTGGTCTTGAGGCTGCCGCCGTCGCCCGCCATCTCGGTCTTGAAGTGACCGTTATCGAGATGGCCGACCGTATCCTGCAGCGTGTCGCCGCCAGGGAAACGGCCGACATCATGCGCGCGATCCATAAGAGCCACGACGTGACGATTCGCGAAAAGACTGGCCTGAAGCATCTTGTAGGCAAGAATGGCCGGGTAACCGGCGCCGAGCTTTCCGATGGCAGCATCATCGATGTGGATTTCGTCATCGTCGGCATCGGCGTGGTGCCGAACGATCTCCTCGCCAAGGAGGCAGGGCTCGAAGTCGGCAATGGAATCATCGTCGATGAATTCGCCCGCACGTCTGATCCGTCGATTTATGCGGCGGGAGACTGCGCAAGTCTGCCGTGGCAGGGCGGTCGAATACGGCTCGAATCGGTCCAGAACGCCGTCGATCAGGCGGACGCCGCCGCCGCCGTCATCGCCGGCGGAAACGAACCCTATGACCCGAAACCCTGGTTCTGGTCTGACCAGTATGATGTGAAACTGCAGATCGCCGGCTTCAATATGGGCTACGACGACACGCTGCTGCGCCCCGGCGCCCGCGAAGGAGCAAGCTCCGTCTGGTATTTCCGCGAGGGCAAGCTGATCGCCGTCGACGCCATCAACGATGCAAAAGCCTATGTGACGGGCAAGAAGATGTTGGAATCAGGCATTAATCCGGATCGGGCGATGCTCGCTGATCCCTCCGTCGATCTGAAGCAATTGCTGGGCTAAGGCGGAGTCAGCTCGCTTGGCTCTGCAGGCAGTTTCAGTTTTGAACCGTCACAATCGCGTTTGCCACCTAAATAAAGGACGTGTGAAAACTGCAAAAAAAGCTTGATCGTACCGGTGAATACCCATATCAGGGCTCCCACCGGAGAGGTGGCCGAGTGGTCGAAGGCGCTCCCCTGCTAAGGGAGTATACCCGAGAGGGTATCGTGGGTTCGAATCCCATCTTCTCCGCCATCTGTCTAATAGAGTCAGATGAATGCCAGCCGATATCGATCCAGCCATACCACTTGCCACAGCAGAATTTCGCCTGCCTCAACGGGGCTTGCCGCACCTGCGGCATGGCGGACAAGTGTCACCGGTTAGAACCGAAAATACAAGGTCACTCCTGACCGCGGACGGTAACCGTAATAATCGCGATAGCCGTAATAATCGCGATCGTAATACCGCGGGTATCTGTAACCGTAGCGCGGATATCCGTAGCATCTGCCATAGTATCTGCAGGAACGGTAGGCGTACCGGTGGTTCCAGTGGCGATCCGCGCGCCAATGCCGATGGCTCCGATGTCTGATCTGTTCGACGTTGCCAATCTGCACTTGCTCTGCTCTCGGCACGAAGATCGGCGCCGCGTTCAGCGGTGGGACGAAAGATGCAGCCAGGACGACGGCTGCGAGTGCTGGTAATAGCTTTCTCATCGACGTATCCTCTTAGGTCTTCAGCTTGAGCCCCCAGGCGTGAACCTCCGATGAACAGCGTCATCGATCGAATCGCCTGGAATTGCCCTCCAGCCGGCCACATGCCTCGTTCTCGAATCGCGATGATTGCGGGGCGAATCGCATACGGAAACCGATCGCCGCTCGTCCGCTAACGCTGAATGCGGTTTCGATTTTCGGATTGGCGAGCTCCACCGGTCGCTGGCCGGTTTCTCAAAAAAGTGGAATCGGGCAGAAAAATGGTGCCGATCTGGCACAGAGGAACGCGCTGCCCTCTCATGAAAGCGCAATAAATATCGGGAAAATAAGCACTTTCTTAATAAAGCCTAAACACGCTGCGACCCCGCTGCCCAATTTGTGGCCTTTCAGCAACAGGGTTTGGGTAAGGTTTTCGTAAACCCCTCTCGAACACAAGTTGGTGATTGCGTGACAGCCGCCGTCTTGTATTTTCAGCCTCGGAAGCAAGGGCTTGACCGCCCGACTTCTTCACACCGGGGGTAAGGCAGGGAAACGCCGTAAGGCGTGATCTTACCTCCGATCGAAACTTGAATTGGAGGTCATTATGAACATCAAGAGCCTTCTTCTTGGCTCTGCTGCCGCTATGGCAGTAGTTTCCGGCGCTCAGGCTGCTGACGCTATCGTTGCAGCTGAACCGGAACCGGTCGAATACGTTCGCGTCTGCGACGCCTACGGCACCGGCTACTTCTACATCCCCGGCACGGAAACCTGCCTCAAGATTAACGGCTACATCCGTTTCCAGGTTGATGCTGGTCCGAGCGCTAGCTCGATCAGCGCCAGCGGCGGTGGTTTCGTTGATAACGACTCGAGCTGGGACGCCCGTACGCGTGGTCAGGTTCAGTTTACGGCCAAGAGCGACACGGAATACGGCCCGCTCACAGGCGTGATCGTTATCCAGGCGAACGCCGACAACGCTACAAACCAGAAGACGCAGCTTGACTCTGCTTACCTGGACATCGCCGGCTTCCGCGCTGGTCTGTTCTACTCCTGGTGGGACGATGGTCTCTCCGGCGAAACGGACGACATCGGCTCCCCGGTTACCCTGCATAACTCCATCCGTTATCAGTACGAAACCGGCGACTTCTACGCTGGCATCAGCGTCGACGAACTGGAGGACGGTCCGTTCTACAATGGCGAAGAACCTAACAACTTCGGTGTAGCTGTTGGCCTCGGTGGCAAGGCTGGCGCCTTCACCTACCAGATCACCGCTGGTTACGACACTGATAACGAAGAAGGCGCTGTTCGCGCTATGGGTACCGTTGCTATCGGTCCGGGCACGCTCGGCCTCGCAGCTGTCTACTCCACTAACCCGAACGCCTACTACAACAAGTCTGAGTGGGCTATCGCTGCTGAATACGCGATCAAGGCTACCGACAAGCTGAAGATCACCCCGGCTGTTCAGTACTACGGCAACTATGGCGTAGTTACCCCCACGACCGACGCAGACTTCTCGGACAACGACGCCTGGAAGGTTGGTGTAACGGTTGACTACCAGATCGTTGACAACCTCTCCGCTAAGGTTTCGGTTCAGTACCTCGATCCGGATCACGCTGACGACGTAACGTCGGGCTTCTTCCGCCTGCAGCGTGCATTCTAATCTGATCTGACTTCGGTCATTCAGAGAAGCCCGGCTTTCGAGCCGGGCTTTTTCATTTTTATACCGGAGGGCCGATGCATATTGGCAATCTGAAAATAGGTGAAGTCAGACGCGAACGATTTCAGCCGCAGGATCAGCCGAGTTTGCTGACAAACCTGCCGATCGTCTCCGGAATGTCTCCTAAATGCAGAAGCGGCGCGTGACCTTGGCCTTTCGCCGTGATCTGCACTATCCGCGGATGCCGCTTCGTCATCTCGTCGGTCGTCTGCCGCGATAGCAGATTGGAATACTCTCCCCTGATAACCAGTAGCGGTATGGAGCGCAGACTTTCGAATTGCGGCCAGAGGTCAGGGAGAGGGTTGCTGAAATCGACTGCTTTCAGCTGCTCGGCAATGGCGGGGTCATAATCGGCGACAGGTACGCCATTCTGTTCCCGATAGATGGCATTCGCCATGCCCTCCCAATCGGTGAAACCAAGTGCGGGAAAGTAAGCGCCGTGATTTTCCTTGAGGATATCGACCGCCTCACTCCAGCTCTGAGGTCTGCGGGCACGATTGAGGTAGTCCCTGATCGCCATAAGCCCGGCTGCCTCGATGACCGGGCCGATATCGTTTAAGATGACGCCTGCAAGCCGCTCCGGCTTTATTGCCGCCAGCAGATGCAGGATCAGCCCGCCGCGCGAAGTCCCGATGAAGATGGCTCGGTCGATGCCGAACGCAGCGCAGGCGGCAATCACATCGCCGCATTCGACAGCGAGATTGTAATTTCCTTTGTTATCATCCCGATCAGACAGGCCGCGTCCGCGATAGTCCAATGCAATGACACGCCGCGGGAAAGCTGCGTCCCGTGCCAGAAGCAATGCGATTTCGTGGAAATCGCGGGCATTGCGCGTAAGGCCCGGCAGGCAGACGATCGGCAGCCGACCGGCGTCTCCGCCGGTCGGCTGGTAATGGCGGGCGTAGAGCTTCAGCCCATCGGTCGATCCATAGAATTTTTCGGTAAACCCGTTCGTGACCGCCTCGCCCATGACATCCCCATCTCGTCTGTCAAAATGAGATGTAGCGTGCTTCCGGTAGGTCTGCCAGCCGGTCTCAGGTCGCGCTGCGACCCCCGATGAGGTCGCGCTCGATGTCGGGCGTCTGCCCCAGACGGGCCTTATAGACCTCATAATTCTCCATCACTCGCTGAACGTAGTTGCGCGTCTCGGGAAAGGGAATACGCTCGATCCAGTCGACGATCTCGTCAACCGGCTTGCCGCGTGGATCGCCATAGCGGCCGATCCATTCCGGCACGCGCTTTGGGCCGGCATTATAGGCGATGAAGGTCAAGATATAGGAGCCGCCGAAGGCTTCGATCTGCTCGCCGAGATAATGCGCGCCGAGCGTCGCATTGTAGCCGGCATCGGCCGTCAGCTTTTCCTTGGAATAGGTAATGGCATGCCGCTTGGCGACGGCCTGAGCCGTGCCCGGCAGGAGCTGCAGGAGTCCTCGGGCATTGGCTGCGGAGACGGCAGCCGGGTTGAAAGCGCTTTCCTGTCGGGCAATCGCGTAGGCAAGGGCCTTGCCCGAGCCGGAAATATTGGCGTTCGCAGGAATGACGCCGACCGGGAAGGCAAGGGCTGCGACATCGATGCCGCGTCCATAGGCGATCTTGCCGATCTGCAGTGAAAGATGATGGTCGCCCGCCTGCTCGGCCTTGGCCGTCAGGATCGCAAGCTCGCCGGGGCTCTGGAGCTGGTCGGCGAGCGCCAGATAGAGGGCTGTCGCGCGCCAGCCATGACCTGCGGCCTCCAACCGTCCGATCGCCTGCACGGCTTCGCGCTGCTGGAGGTTCTGACGGTCGGCTGTTGTGGGCGATGGATAGGTGACGTTCAAGATCTTCCGTCCAAGTCGCTCGGCCGCCAGTTGTCCGTAAAAGGTGCCCGGAAAATTTGCGGCCTTGGCGAAAAATTCGCTGGCCTTGCCCGGCCCGCCGGCTTCCGCCGAACGCCCGAGCCAGTACCAGGCGCGGGAAACGGAAAGCGGGCCGTTCGAAACCTGCAGGATCTTGCGGAAATGCGACTCGGCCGCCGTCGGATCCTGCAGTCCGCGCAACGCATACCAGCCGGCATGGAACTGTGCTTCGACGATATCCGTCGGCACTGTTGCAACGGCGGCGGCGACGATCTGATAGGCCGCCTTGAATTGTCCCTGGTCGACGAGGCCTCGGCTAATGATCCGCTGCTCGTTCCACCATTCGCCGGAATTCATCAGTTCGCTGCGGTCGCGCGGTATCTGCTGCAAGAGCTTGGCAGCTTCGAGATACTTGTCCTGCTTGCGCAGATATTCGATGCGCGCGAAGAGAAAGCCCGGATCGCTGCGCCACTTGGCATCGACCGCGTTCAGCAGTGCGCCGGCGTTATCCGCACTGGCGTCGACGGCGGCCCATGCCTTGTAGAGCGACTGCGCCTGACCCATATCGCCGAAGCGCTTGGCCTGTGCCACGCGACCGCGATACATCAGGTAATCCATCCGCGTCTTATGGTCGGCTGCGGTTAGCAGGCCGGCAAATTCGGCGAGGATCTTGTCTTCGGTTGCCTTGTCTAGCACCTGTCCGCGCCAGATTCCGCCGATATATTTCGTCGCCTGCGCAGACTTTCCCGACGCTACGAGCGCGCGCGACACAATCATTGCACCCTGCGGCGTCTCGGGCGCCGTATCTCCGAAGGCGTTCAGCACGGCGGCAGGAGCAGGGTTCTCGTCATAGAGCGCGCGCTCGGAATTGCTGCGCAAACGCTCCAGACCCGGCCAGCCCTTCAGTTCGTCTGAAGCACTGGCGATCTCATAGGAGGGCACGCCCTTCAGGCCGGAGGTCGCGATTGCCCAGGTCAGGATGTGGCGATCGAGCGTTCCCGCTGCCATGGTGTTGCGGATGGCGAGCGCCTGTTGCGGATCCTTGCCGGAGAGCGCGTCGAGACCAGCCTTCAGATCGCTATTGACAGGTGTGATCACTGGATTGCGCGGGATGGCGCCGGTCGTGATCGACTCAGGGAAGGATGCGGTCTCCGGTACGAAAGCCAGCGGCTTGACGGCGGGGAGGGGCGCGCCTTCGCCGGGCAGCTGCGATGCAGCACTGCCCCAGGCCGCGGCCACCAGACCGAAGACGGACAGTATCAGAACGGCTCTCTTCATCCGGATGACTCGCAACGAAAATACGCCCTTCCATTTGGCTGCAGGCACATTAACGAAACCTTACCAAACCAGGTAAAATTCATTCACATTTGCTATCGGATTTTGCCCTAAACCGATCTATGCGCGCTTGTCGCGGCCATATTGCCGCTCTATGGTGCGCAACTCTTATTTATGGAATGCGGCTGAAGCAAGGATATCGGCCGTGAGGAGCTTTGCATGTTCAATGGGTCCATCCCCGCGCTCGTAACCCCCTTCACCGATGCAGGCCTGGTCGATGAAGACAGCTTCGCCGCTCATGTCGCCTGGCAGATCGGGGAGGGCAGCAGCGGCCTCGTGCCGGTCGGCACGACCGGCGAGTCGCCGACGCTGTCGCATGCCGAGCACAAACGGGTGGTGGAGCTGTGCATCGAAGTGGCGGCCAAGCGTGTGCCCGTCATGGCCGGCGCCGGCTCGAACAACACGCGCGAAGCGATCGAGCTTGCCCAGCATGCCGAGAAGGTCGGCGCGGACGCGGTTCTGGTCGTCACGCCTTATTACAACAAGCCGACACAGAAGGGCCTGATCGCTCATTATTCGGCGATCGCCGAAGCCGTTGACCTGCCGATCTACATCTACAATATCCCCGGCCGTTCGGTCATCGACATGACGCCGGAGACGATGGGCGCGCTTGCCAAGGCGCACAAGAACATCGTCGGCGTCAAGGATGCGACCGGCAAGATCGAGCGTGTCTCCGAGCAGCGCATCACCTGCGGCAAGGAGTTTCAGCAGCTTTCCGGCGAAGATGCGACGGCGCTTGGCTTCAACGCCCATGGCGGTGTTGGCTGCATTTCGGTCACTGCCAATATCGCCCCGCGCCTCTGTGCAGAATTCCAGGCGGCGACGGCCGCAGGAAACTACGCCAAGGCGCTGGAATTGCAGGACCGGCTGATGCCGCTGCACAAGGCAGTCTTCATGGAGCCTGGCGTCTGCGGCGCGAAATACGGCCTCGCGAAGCTCGGCCGCATGAGCCGCACCGTGCGCTCACCGCTGATGTCCTCGCTGGAGCCCTCGACGGAAGCGGCAATCGACGCCGCAATGCGTCACGCTGGCTTGCTGAACTGAGGCTGCAAACCGGCTCGTGTCTTCACAAGACCGGGCCGTTCTCTTACATAGATGACAGGAAATGAGGGCGCGGCATCGCGCCCCTCTAATGGAATTATCATCATGGCCCCCAAAGGCAGCCAGCGCATCGTGAAGAAGGTTGTTGCGGAAAACCGCAAGGCTCGCTTCAACTACGAGATCATCGATACCTATGAGGCGGGCTTGGTGCTGATGGGCACTGAGGTCAAGTCATTGCGCGAAGGCAAGGCCAATATCGCCGAATCCTACGCTTCGGATGAGGATGGCGAAATCTGGCTGATCAATTCCTATCTGCCGGAATATCTGCAGGCGAACCGCTTCAACCACGAGCCGCGCCGCCGCCGCAAGCTGCTCTTGTCCGCGCGTGAGATCAACCGATTACGTGCGGGCATCAATCGTGAGGGCATGACGCTGATCCCGATGAAGGTCTACTTCAATGATCAAGGCCGCGCCAAGCTCGAGCTGGCGCTCGCGAAGGGCAAGAAGCTGCATGACAAGCGCGAATCCGAGAAGGAGCGCGATTGGAACAGGCAGAAGAGCCGTCTGTTGAAAGACAACGGCTGACCATTTGCCGCTATCCGTAAATAAAAGGCCGATATTCGCGGTTAAAGGCTCAATCTTCGAAATCGCTGGCAGGTGCCACTTCGGCGGGACGCGGCGGACGTTCGGAAGGATCCCGGCCGATCTCGGCTTTCAACGACAGAAGATCGATGAAGTGATCGGCCTGGCGGCGGAGGTCGTCGGCGATCATTGGCGGCTGGGTCGACATAGTCGAAATGACCGAAACCTTACGTCCCTTGCGTTGCAGCGCTTCAACCAGATTGGTGAAATCGCCGTCGCCGGAGAAGATGACGAGATGGTCGACCGTTTCGGACTGTTCCATGGCATCGATTGCGAGCTCGATATCCATATTGCCCTTGATCTTGCGCCGCCCCATGGAGTCGGTAAATTCCTTGGCGGGCTTCGTCACGACCTTGTAGCCGTTATAATCAAGCCAGTCGATGAGCGGACGGATCGAGGAATATTCCTGGTCTTCGATAAGCGCGGTATAGTAGTATGCGCGCAGCAGATATCCACGTTTCTGAAATGCTTTCAAGAGCTTGCGGTAGTCGATATCAAAGCCCAGACTCTTGGATGCAGCGTAAAGGTTGGCGCCGTCTATGAAGAGTGCAATTTTTTCGCGTGGGTCAAACATCGCTTACCAATCCAAAGAGAGTAATCGAAATCCATAAGCCACTAAGCCCAATAAAAACAGCGGCTTGTGGATGTGGTGTCGAGCTGTTCCGTACTTTATGAATTATTCATATATGAAAGATTTAGGGCACGATTCGGGATATTCCAAGCAACCTTCGGTGGAAATGTCATCTTGTGCATGGAAATTTAGACCAGCCGCGGATAAAGGCGAGGGAACACGAACGAAAAACTTGAATTTGCCCGGTTTTAATTGTATCGGGCGTTCTAATCCCGAAAAGACGACCGCAAAGGACAGGCAATGGCCCGTGTCACAGTAGAAGATTGCATTGACAAGGTAGAGAACCGCTTCGAGCTGGTTCTGCTCGCCAGCCATCGCGCCCGGCTGATTTCTCAGGGTGCGTCGATCACCATCGATCGCGACAACGACAAGAACCCGGTTGTGGCTCTGCGCGAAATCGCCGATGAGACCCTGTCCCCCGATGATCTGAAGGAAGATCTGATCCACTCGCTGCAGAAGCATGTGGAAGTGGACGAGCCCGAGCCCGATCCGGCGAGCCTGATCGCTGCCGGCGCTGCAGCATCTGCCGACAGCGAAGAGCAGGACGACCTGCCGGAAACAATCACCTTTGACCAGATGTCGGAAGAAGAGCTTTTGGCCGGTATCGAAGGTCTTGTCCCGCCGGAAAAGAGCGACGATTACTAAGCGCATCCCCGGCCTTTGAGCGGTCGGGTTTTCCTGCGCGGCAAAAGATCGACGATTACCAATCATCAATCTTGCGCCTGTAAAGCTTAGGCATAATATTGCCCATGTGTGCGCCAATCTGCGATTGGCGCGCTTTTATTTTATTGGAGTGGCCTTGGAATGATGCGGCAGTACGAGCTCGTGGAACGGGTTCAGAAATACAAGCCCGATGCCAACGAAGCTCTGCTGAACAAAGCCTATGTCTACGCCATGCAGAAGCATGGGCAGCAGAAGCGGGCGAGCGGCGACCCTTACATCTCGCATCCGCTCGAAGTGGCCGCCATCCTGACCGACATGCATCTCGATGAATCGACGATTGCGGTCGCCCTCCTGCATGACACGATCGAGGATACGACGGCGACGCGCGCCGAGATCGACGAACTCTTCGGCGAAGATATCGGACGCCTCGTCGAGGGCCTGACGAAGATCAAGAAGCTTGACCTCGTCACCAAGAAAGCCAAGCAGGCGGAAAATCTGCGTAAGCTGTTGCTTGCCATTTCCGACGATGTGCGCGTCCTGCTGGTCAAGCTCGCCGATCGTCTCCACAACATGCGCACTCTCGACCATATGTCGCAGGAAAAGCGCGCCCGCATTTCCGAAGAAACGATGGAAATCTATGCGCCGCTCGCCGGCCGTATGGGTATGCAGGACATGCGCGAGGAGTTGGAGGAGCTCTCCTTCCGGCATATGAACCCGGAGGCCTACGAGACCGTCACCAAACGCCTCGAGGAACTGTCGAAGCGCAACGAAGGCTTGGTCAAGAAGATCGAGGCCGAACTGCGCGACCTGCTGATCGCCAATGGATTGACGAGTGCCTATGTCAAGGGCCGGCAGAAAAAGCCCTATTCGGTGTTCCGCAAGATGCAGTCGAAGTCGCTCTCCTTTGAGCAGCTTTCCGATGTCTACGGTTTTCGCCTCATCGTCGAGGATATTCCTTCCTGCTACCGTGCGCTCGGTATCGTGCATACGCGCTGGCGCGTCGTGCCCGGCCGCTTCAAGGATTACATCTCGACGCCGAAGCAGAACGATTACCGGTCGCTGCACACCACCATCGTCGGCCCGTCGATGCAGCGTATCGAGCTGCAGATCCGCACCAAACGCATGCATGAGATCGCTGAATTCGGTATCGCCGCTCATACGCTCTATAAGGACGGCGCCACCAATGCCGATGGCGATATCCTCTCGCGCGAAAGCAACGCCTATTCCTGGCTCCGGCACACGATCGAAGCGCTCGCCGAAGGCGACAGCCCCGAAGAATTCCTTGAGCACACCAAGCTCGAGCTGTTTCAGGATCAGGTCTTCTGTTTCACGCCGAAGGGCAAACTGATCGCCCTGCCGCGCGGCGCCACACCCATCGATTTCGCCTATGCCGTCCACACGAATATCGGCGACACCACTGTCGGCGCAAAGATCAACGGCCGCATCATGCCGCTGGTGACCCGTCTCAACAATGGCGATGAAGTGGAGATCATCCGCTCCGGCGTGCAGGTGCCGCCGGCCGCCTGGGAAGAGATCGTCGTGACAGGCAAGGCGCGCGCCGCCATCAGGCGTGCGACGCGAATGGCGATCCGTAAGCAATATGCCGGTCTCGGCCACCGCATCCTGGAGCGCACTTTCGAGCGCGCCGGCAAGATCTTCTCGCGTGATGCCATGAAGCCTGCCCTGCATCGTCTGGGGCAGAAGGATGTGGAAGATGCGATCGCGGCCGTCGGCCGCGGCGAGATGTCCTCGCTCGACGTGCTGCGCGCTGTCTACCCCGATCATCAGGACGAGCGCGTCACGGTCAAGCCGGCCGGCGACGAAGGCTGGTTCAACGTCCGCAGCGCCGCAGGCATGATCTTCAAGATCCCCGGCAAGACCAAGGCCGATCTCGACGGCGGGCGCGCCTCCACCGAGAGCGATCCCGATATCGTGCCGATCCGCGGCCTCTCCGGCAATGTCGACGTCAAGTTCTCGCCGGCCGGCGCCGTGCCCGGCGATCGCATCGTCGGCATCATGGAAAAGGGCAAGGGCATCACCATCTACCCCATCCAGTCGCCGGCGCTGCAGCGCTTCGATGATCAGCCGGACCGCTGGATCGACGTGCGCTGGGATCTCGACGAGGCCAACAAATCCCGCTTCATGGCCCGGATCATGGTCAACGCGCTGAACGAGCCCGGCACGCTCGCCAAGGTGGCGCAGACGGTCGCAAGCCTGGATGTCAACATCCGCATGCTGAATACGGTGCGTGCGGCGACCGACTTCACCGAAATGGTCCTGGAGGTGGAGGTCTGGGA
Source organism: Rhizobium sp. BK377 (assembly GCF_014193935.1). NCBI lineage: Bacteria > Pseudomonadati > Pseudomonadota > Alphaproteobacteria > Hyphomicrobiales > Rhizobiaceae > Rhizobium > Rhizobium sp. BK377. The sequence goes on along the minus strand of NZ_JACIAC010000001.1, from coordinate 580,401 downwards.
CCTGCGGCAGCTGAACCAGCTTCTCGCCCAACTCAAGGATCTGGACTGCATCGCGACGGTCCGGCGCCTTTACGATTAGGATTCTATTAAAGTCTTGCGGACTGCGAATTGCGTTTTGCATATTTTGTGATCATTTCACGGCCAAAAAGGCATATTGAAATGGCAAGCCATGCGCAATGTGCATGGCTGTGCTCAGGTTACAGCGGTGGTAATTAATCATTGCCGGGACTATCTTCTGGTCATCGAAAAATGAAACGAAGATGAGGCAAAGCAATGTTTGAACCGATCAGGAAGTTCGCCCGCGCCCTTCGCGCTCCGACCGCTCAGGAACGTGAAATGGCATATCTCAATGGCTCGCAGGATCGTATTGATCTTGAATATCGTCAGCGTCAGGTCGATCGCGGTATCTTCCGCAATCGCTAATCGCTGAGATATACTTGAAGTAAGGAAGGGGGCGTTATGCATGATTTATGCCCCTTGGAAAAAAGAAAATAGACGGCCTGTTTGTGAAGCGGTTCCATTTGCCGCTCTTGTCATGGTCATGTGCGCTGCACTAAATACGCGCCATGTTGTTTCGCCGTCGCAAACCCGCGGGATTTAAGGAAAAGCTGCGAGAGCTCGTATGGCCTCGTAAAGGTTTTCTGCGCCCGCCAAAATATCTGATGATGCGCATCCTGCGCCTGACTGCCTCGCCGCATGCCGTCGCGGTGGGCGTCGCTGCGGGTGTCTTCGTTTCGTGGACACCCTTTATCGGCGTGCATTTCGTCATGGCCTTCGTCATCACCTATTTCCTGTCGGGGAATATGGTGGCGGCAGCGCTTGGCTGTGCGGCCTTCGGCAATCCGCTGACCTATCCTTTCATCTGGGGCATCACCTGGGAAGTCGGCCACCTGCTGCTCAGCCGGCAGGACCAGATGGCGGGGCAGACGATCGATCTCGCCGAACTCTTCCATAAGCTGCATTTCACCGAACTCTGGAAGCCGGTGCTGGAGCCGATGCTGATCGGTGCCATCCCGCCGGCAGCCGTCACCTCGGTTGCGCTTTATGGACTGACATTCTACACCGTCAGGGGCTTTCAGGCGCGCCGTCGCGCCCGGCTGGTGGAGCGTGCGCGGCTACGGCTCGCCGATCCGGCCGCAGAGATGCCGACTGTCTGAGCCCGAAGCAGTTCTTTCCCGAAAGGCCTCTTGCATGATCATCGGCATTGGCAGCGACCTCATCGACATCAGGCGCGTGGAGAAATCTATCGAGCGCTTCGGTGACCGGTTCACGCATCGCTGTTTCACCGAGATCGAGCGCGCTCGCTCGGACCGCCGCGCCAACCGGGCTGAATCCTACGCCAAGCGCTTCGCCGCCAAGGAGGCCTGCTCCAAGGCGCTCGGCACCGGGCTCTCGCAGGGCGTTTTCTGGAAGGATATGGGCGTCGTCAACCTGCCGAGCGGCAAGCCGACGATGCAGCTGACGGGCGGTGCCGCAGCCGTTCTTCAGGCCATGCTGCCGACCGGCCATAAGGCCGCCATTCATTTGACAATAACCGATGATTATCCGTTGGCTCAGGCTTTCGTGATCATCGAAGCGCTGCCGGATGTCGTATGATAGCGGCCTCTCGTCGCTTTTAATGCGGTCGTTATTGCCGCCATCGGCCGAAGCCGCTAGAGAGAACATCAGAAAGAAATGCGCCTTGATGGCGTTTTGAAGGAATAAGACTGCGTGTCCGAAAAAGTCCAAGCCAAGCCGAATGCCCTCTGGGAAAATATCAAGGTCATCATCCAGGCTCTTATCCTGGCGATGGTCATCAGGACCGTACTGTTCCAGCCCTTTACCATTCCCTCGGGCTCGATGATGCCGACCTTGCTGGTCGGTGACTATATCTTCGTCAACAAGTTTGCTTACGGCTATTCGAAATATTCGCTGCCTTTCTCGCCCGACATTTTCAGCGGTCGCGTTTTCGGTTCCGATCCGAAGCGCGGGGATATCGTCGTTTTCCGCTTCCCGCCGAATCCCGATGTCGACTACATCAAGCGCGTCGTCGGCCTGCCGGGCGATCATATCCAGGTAACCGACGGTATTCTCTACATCAACGGCAAGCCGGTTCCGAAGGTGCCTGATGGTGCCTTCAATTCCGACTACAAGCTCGACCCGGGCCAGGACGTGCCTGTGTTCCGCGAGACGCTTGATGATGGCAAGACCTATGACACGCTCGATCAGTCGCCCGTCTCTCGCGGTGACAACACCCGTGAGTTCATCGTTCCGGAAGGCCATTACTTCATGATGGGCGATAACCGCGACAACTCGCTCGACAGCCGCTTCGATGTCGGCTTCGTCCCGGCGGAAAATCTTGTCGGCCGCGCTAGCGTCATCTTCTTCTCGCTCGGCAACGACACTTCCTTCCGCGAAATCTGGAAATGGCCGACCAACATGCGCTGGGATCGCCTCTTCAAGGTTGTTGAATGAGCAAGGCGCAGGCGCTCTCAGCGGCGGACCGCGCAAAGCTTGAAACCCTGATCGGGCATGAATTTACCGAGAAGGAACGTCTGGACCGCGCGCTGACCCATGCCAGCGCGCGTACCGACAAGGGCAATTACGAGCGGCTTGAATTTCTCGGTGACAGGGTTCTCGGCCTCTGCATCGCCGACTTGCTGTTCCGTACCTTCGGGACTGCGGCGGAAGGCGAACTTTCAGTGCGCCTGAACCAACTCGTCAGCGCCGAAACTTGCGCGGCAGTTGCCGACGAACTCAATCTCCATCTCTATATCCGCACTGGCGCCGACGTGAAGAAGCTCACCGACAAACGCATGATGAACGTGCGCGCTGATGTCGTCGAAAGCCTGATCGCTGCGCTTTATCTCGATGGCGGCCTGGAGGTCGCCCGCCGCTTCATCTTGCGCTATTGGGAGGGCAGGGCGGTGCGCGCCGATGGTGCTCGCCGTGATGCAAAGACCGAGTTGCAGGAATGGTCGCATGCCAAATATGGCGTCACGCCCGTCTACCGGGTTGAAGAACGCAGCGGACCGGATCATGATCCGCGCTTCAAGGTGACTGTAGAAGTCGCTGGCGTCGCACCGGAAACAGGCATAGAGCGCTCCAAGCGCGCCGCAGAACAGGTCGCCGCGACGAAAATGCTCGAGCGCGAAGGCATTTGGCAGGCAGCATCTGCCGGAAATTGACGGGATCAATGACAGAAGAAAACGAAATGGCGGCCGAGAACGCCGCCGAAAGCAATCCGACGCATTCCGGCTTCGTCGCCCTGATCGGCCCCACCAATGCCGGCAAGTCGACGCTGGTCAACCGCCTCGTGGGCGCCAAGGTGTCGATCGTCAGCCACAAGGTGCAGACCACGCGCGCCATCGTGCGCGGCATCGCCATTCATAACAATGCGCAGATCGTCTTCATGGACACGCCCGGCATCTTCAAGCCGCGCCGCCGCCTCGATCGCGCCATGGTCACATCCGCCTGGGGTGGCGCCAAGGATGCCGATCTCATCATGCTGCTGATCGACAGCGAGCGTGGCCTGCGCGGCGACGCAGAAGCCATCCTCGAAGGCTTGAAGGACGTTCCCCAGAGGAAGATTTTGGTTCTCAACAAGATCGACCGCGTCAACCGCGAATTGCTTCTGGCGATCGCTGCCACTGCGAACCAGAAGGTCGACTTCGACCAGACCTTCATGATCTCGGCGGAGAACGGTTCGGGCTGCGACGACGTGATGGACTATTTGGCAAAAAACCTGCCGGAAGGCCCCTGGTACTATCCGGAGGATCAGATCTCCGATCTGCCGATGCGCCAGCTGGCCGCCGAAATCACCCGCGAGAAGCTCTTCCTTCGCCTGCATCAGGAGCTTCCCTATTCCTCGCATGTCGAGACGGAAAAGTGGGAAGAGCGCAAGGATGGCTCCGTGCGCATCGAACAGGTCATTTATGTCGAGCGCGATAGCCAGAAGAAGATAGCGCTTGGCAAGGGCGGCGAAACGATCAAGGCGATCTCGTCGGCGTCGCGCCGCGAACTCTCTGAAATCCTCGAGCAGCCCGTCCACCTCTTCCTGTTCGTCAAGGTACGCGAGAACTGGGGCGATGATCCTGAGCGCTTCCGTGAAATGGGCCTCGAATTTCCGCGCTAAGGCATGTCGCGCAAAAGTGCGCAGCTGTTTAAAAAATCGCGACGCGCTTTGGTTTGGCAAGAAAATTGACAAGGGGCACTCAGCCCTTTGTTTTTTTATAAAAATCGCTGTCTGTTCGAAGGAACAAATCGGCCTGCTGGCGCATTGGTATGGTAACGGCGCTGCACCCTGCAGCGCCGATTTTTGCGACGGCGGGGGCAAGATGGCGACGGCAAAACCCACCCATTCCTTCAAGACGCCCTGTGAGCAGTGTCCGCTGCGGCCATTGCCGCATTTCCGGGAGTTCAGCCGCGATGAGCTGGACTTCGTGTCCAGATTCAAGAGGGGCGAACTGGCCGTCGATGCGGGTGCGACTATCCTGGTCGAAGCTGCGCACAGCGCCCATCTCTTCACGGTGCTCTCAGGCTGGGGCTTTCGCTATAAGATGCTGGAGGATGGCCGCCGGCAGATCCTGAACTACATCATGCCCGGCGATCTGATCGGTCTGCAGGGCACGATCATGGGCGAGATGCAACATTCGGTGGAGGCTTTGTCGCCGGTAACGCTCTGTGTCTTCGAGCGCGACAAACTGATGACCCTTTATAACAGGCACCCTTCGCTCGCTTTCGATATTACCTGGATCGCGGCGCAGGAGGAGCGCATTCTCGATGAACACCTGTTGAGCATTGGCCGTCGCACGGCGCTCGAAAGAGCCGCATATCTCATCGCCTTCCTTTTTGAGCGCGCAAGGAAGCTAAGCCTTTTCAACGGCCGCAATGTCATCCCGATAACGCAGCAGCATATTGCCGACACGCTCGGTCTCTCGATCGTTCACACCAACAAGACGCTGAAAAAGCTTGCGGGGCGCAATCTGATCCGCTGGCAGGAACGCGGCTGCGACGTGCTGGACGGAGAGGGACTGATGCAGGTGGCGGGCTGGGAAGGAATGCGAGAAGGAAAGCGTCCTTTCATCTGAAGCATGCCCGCAAAAGCGTGCAGCAGTTATTTTGCGATAACGACATGCCTCAACCAAAAAAACGTGGCGGGATCTGAAGGATCGCGATGTGCTTTTAGAGCGCTGTGCGCCATTCGGACGCACAAAGGACGCTCCAACTCATTGAATCTCCCAACAGGCTTTCCGAAAATCGATTCCGATTCTCGAGCCGATACTGTAGAATCTCTCTTGTTCGGATTGCTCAGCCTTGATGTCTTTTTTAAATGCAAAGTGACTTCGGAAAAAATAGAGTCGCGTCATCTTTTCCGACGACTTTCGTTTTTATCGACCGGAGGCGAAAATGTGGTTATTCAGTTGTGGTGAGCAATCGCCGTCAACGGTCGAGGTGGGGCAATGGCGGAATGATGTTTGCAAAAAGGCCGAAGCGCCGCATAGTCTGCGCTTCACGAGGGGCATGGAGATCATGAACGCAAGAACCCGTGTTCTGGTCCTGGAAGACAGTCTTATCATCGCAATGGAGGCGGAGGATATCCTGCGTCTCGTTGGTGCCGATACTATCGATATTGCCAATAGCGTCGATCAGGCCAGGGACGCAATCCGGGTCGCAGATTACGATTTCGCGCTTCTCGACGTGAATCTGGGAGAGGCGATGAGCTTCGATTTCGCGCGGGATCTGTCGCTGGCGAATATTCCGTTCGGCTTCGTCAGCGGCTATTCCGATACGCAGGATTTCCCGACCGATCTTCAGGATGTGCCCCTTCTCGTCAAACCTTTCGACGAGAATGCGATGCGCGACTTCCTCCAGAAGCTTTTCCCGTCGCCGGCGGAATGACATAGCTCGAACCGTGCTTTAAAATGAATCGGCAGGCTGAAGGACGGTTTTCCGATGCAATGGCAGGATCAGGCGATCATACTTGGCGTCAAGCGCCATGGCGAGACGAGCGTCATCGCCGAGGTGATGACGCGTGAGCGCGGCCGTCATCTCGGTCTCGTCCGCTCCGGCCGTTCGCGCACAATGCAGCCGATGCTGCAGCCCGGCAATGAGGTGGAGATCACCTGGCGTGCCCGGCTGGATGAACATCTCGGTGAGTTCCGCCTTGAACCGGTAAAGCTGCGTGCCGCGCGGCTGATGGAGACGGCAACCGCCGTCTACGGTGTGCAGGCCATGGGTGCCCTTCTGCGCCTGCTCCCCGAACGCGATCCGCATCCGCATCTCTTCGAGGCGCTGGAAGTCATCCTCGATCATCTTCACAACCCCACCGATGCCGGCGAGCTTTTCGTACGCTTCGAGCTTGCAGTGTTGAACGACCTCGGCTTCGGGCTCGATCTTACCGAATGCGCGGCGACCGGAACCCGCACCGATCTCGCCTATGTCTCGCCGAAATCCGGCCGCGCCGTGAGCCGCGGTGCCGGAGAGCCTTGGGCCGACAAGATGCTCCTTTTGCCAGCTTTCCTGAATGCAGGGGAAAACCACGCGGCCGATTTCGAAAGTCTCGCGGCAGCATTCCGTCTGACAGGATTCTTTCTGCATCGACATGTCTATGAACCGCGTGGCCTGGAGGCTTCGGCAGCGCGCGAGGGCTTTGTTCAGGCAGCACTCAAGGCGCTGAATCCGGCTGCGCGGGCGCTTTTGCGGCCGGATGAACTTTCTGCCTGAGGGCTTTTCATTGCTGCAAAATAGTCTTCAGTTTTGGCGGTTTACCCTTATGCGCCGCACCCCTATCTCTCCGTCGATCAGGAAAGTGCCTAGCGCTCAAGGAGGAAGCCATGCTGACCAGGCCCGATACATCGACCACCATCACGCTCTGGAACGGACAGGAGATTCCCCGCCTCGGCATGGGCTGCTGGGCGATCGGCGGTCCGTTCTTCGCCGGCGACACGCCGCTCGGCTGGGGTGAGGTGGACGACAATGAATCCATCGCCGCGATCAATCGCGCGATTGACCTTGGCATTCGCTTTTTCGATACGGCCTCGAATTACGGTGCCGGCCATTCGGAAGAGGTTCTGGGACAGGCGATTGGTAATCGCGCCGATATCGTCATCGCCACCAAATTCGGTTTTGCCACCAATCCGGAAACGAAGCAGGCGACCGGCGCTTTTGCCGATCCGGCATTCATCCGCCAGTCCGTCGAGACCTCTCTCCGCCGTCTGAAGCGTGAGCGTCTCGATCTCCTGCAATTCCACATCAACGATTTTCCGCTGGAACAGTCCGACGCAGTTTTCGATACGCTGGAGGCTATGCGAAATGAGGGCAAGATCGATGCCTTTGGCTGGAGCACGGATTTCCCCGATCGCGCCGCCCGCCATGCCGGCCGGCCGGGTTTCGTCTCGATCCAGCATACGATGAACGTCTTCGAGCCCGTGCCTCAAATGATCGATGTCGTCGAAATGAACGGCCTTATCTCCATCAATCGCGGTCCGCTTGCCATGGGCCTGCTGACAGGCAAATTCACGCCGGACAAGGCCGTCGGCGCCAAGGACGTGCGTGGTGCAGCGCTCGAATGGATGGTTTATTTCAAGGATGGACGCATGGCGCCGGAATTTGCCGCAAGGCTGGACGCAGTGCGCAGCCTGCTGACTTCTGGCGGACGTACGCTGACGCAGGGTGCGCTCGCCTGGCTCTGGGCGCGTTCGCCTCGCACCCTGCCTATTCCCGGTTTCCGGACGGTGGCGCAGGTCGAGGAAAATGCCGGCGCGTTGGAAAAGGGACCATTGCCGGCCGATGTGATGACGGAGATCGATGCGGCGCTGGCTCGCGTCTAAGACAGCGTTTAGGCTCGGACGCGCACCTTGAAGGTCCAGCCTTCCGGCCGCGCGTCGATGATCTTCACCTCGTCGCCGATTGCGACCCTGCCTGTCCCGCGCGGGGTTACGTTCCAACCGAAAAGCGGGCCGGGCACACGCCGGTCGCCCGACATGCGGATGCGGCCCATGGCGGGCATGGGGTTCGCGACATCGCGCGACCCCGTCAACTGGTCCTGCGTCGTCATGATGCAGCGGGCGCAGGGCTTGACGAGGTCGAAGCGGATGCCAGCGATCTCGATCGCAGCCCAACGGTCCTCTGCCCAGGCCTCGTCCGTGTCGATGACAATATTCGGCCGGAAGCGCTCCATCCCAACGCCGCCTTCGGCATGGGCTGCGAGATCGGCGTTGAGTGCCTTCAGCGATCCAGTCGTTGTCACCAGGATTTGGTAGCCGTCGGAAAAGGTCACCGGCGTGCCTTCGCCCGCCCATTCTGCATTGGCCGTTCGTTGAGCCTGACCGTCGAAGAAGACGAGCTTTACCTCGCGGCCGAGCCATTCCGAAAGCCTGCCGTTGCTGTCATCATCGGCAACGGCAGCGTTGACGACCGATTTCCAGACCGTGACATCGAGCCGCCGGTCCGGATGTGGCGGCGGAACGGCGATGTCGGACTTGCCCTGCATCAGCAGCCGGAAGGCGCCGGCTTCGGGCCGTACGTCGATGCGGGCAAGGGCTTGGAGCTCGCGTTGCGTGATAAAATGTCCGTCCGCGTCCGTCACCATGGCGCGCCGGTCGCCGGGCAGGCCATAGGCATCGATCTCGGTAGCGGGCAGGGCGACGCCGCGGGCACTCTTGAGCGGATAGATGAAGAGATCGCTGACACGCATCATAGGCTCCTAGATTTCGTCCATAAATGCCGCGAGGAAGTCGCGCAGGCTCCTGTCACGGGCGGCGGCCAGTTCGCGGCCGGTCCGGGTCTGGAAACCATCGGCCAGTTTGAACAGCTTCGTCTGGAAATGGTCAACCGCATAACGCTTGTCATCGAGCGCTCGATCCTTGGCAGCAGGATCGAACGGATCGTAGAGGCCCGATCCGAGCCGCCCCGCTATATAGAAACAGCGCGCCGCGCCGACCATGCCGATGGCATCCAGCCTATCCGCATCCTGCAGGATCTTCGCCTCTAGCGTTTCCGGTGGCACGTTCGCCGAGAAGCTATGCGCAGTCACCGCATGGGCGACATCGGCGATATCCTCGGCGTCCCATCCAAACTCTTTCAATATCCGCGAAGCCTTCTCGGCGGCGAGCGCCGAGGCATGGGCGCGCAGCGGCGAGTTCTTCTCGACGGCGACGCAATCATGCAGCAGTACGGCAGCGGCGAGCACGTGGCCTTTGCCGCCTTCCGCAGCATGGATACGCATGGCGTTGCGGAAGACACGCAGGATATGGGCAAGGTCATGAGACCCGTCGTCACCCTCGGTCGCATGTGGAATGAGCTCGACCGCCAGAGACTCGTGGGGAAAGAAGGCTTCGGCCTTGAACATCGTCGTCACCGGTTTTCAAAGGGTTCGCATACAGTCGATAACGGCTTGGCCGGCGAGTCGCAACGTGCCGAGATCAGTGCCGGCGCTTGGCGAACGGCGTAGTGCCATTCTTCTTTGCCGGCATGGACAGCATGTGCGCCGCATCGCCGAACGGTTTTGGGGGGCTGATATGATAGCCCTGGATCTCGTCGCATGCCTCGCGTTCGAGTAGTGCCATCTGTTCTGCGGTCTCCACGCCCTCCACGGTCACGCGCATACCGAGCGCATCGCCGAGCAGGATGATCGCGCGCATGATCGCATGCGCTTCCTTATGATCGACGATATCGTTCACGAAGGACTTGTCGATCTTGATCTTGTCGAAGGGGAAGCTCGATAGATAGCTCAGCGACGAATAGCCGGTTCCGAAGTCGTCCATGGAAATGCGGATGCCGCGCTCCTTGAGCGCATGCAGGATCGGCAATGCCTCATCGCGATTTTCCATCAGCACGCTCTCGGTGATTTCCAGTTCCAGACGTGACGGCGAGAGTTCTGCGGCTGCAAGCGCCTTGTTGACATCCTGCAGCAGGTCGCTGCTGCTGAACTGGATGGCCGAGACATTCACCGCGATCTTGATATCTTCGGGCCATCGCACTGCATCGTTACAGGCGCGTTGCAAAACCCAGCGGCCGATATCGACCACGAGGCCGACCTCCTCCGCAAGCGGGATGAACTCCATCGGCGGGACGCGACCGCGCACCGGATGATTCCAGCGGATCAGCGCCTCGAAGCCGCAGATGCGATGCTGCGCCAGATCGTAGAGCGGCTGGTAGTGAAGCTCGAATTCCTCGTTCTGCACGGCGGCGCGCAGATCGGCCTCCAGCGCATGGCGGGCCTGCATCTTTTCGTCCATCTCGTCGGTGAAGAAGCGCTGGTGCCGGCGTCCGTCCGCCTTGGCGTGGGAAAGAGCGACCGCCGCGTTGCGCAGCAGCTTATCGCTTTCGGCAGCATCGTCTGGAGCGATCGAAATGCCCATGGAAACACTGAGTTCCACCTGCTTGTCGCCGCGGAAGAAGGGTTCGCTGAGCTCTCGTCGGATCTGATCGGCGAGTGCCGTGATATTCCACGGCTGCTGGCGGTGTGTCTGCAGGATCGCGAATTCGTCCGAGCCGAGACGGGCAAGAATATTCTCCGAGCCGGCCGAGGCGCGGATGCGCTCTGCGACCTGCTGCAGGATCTTGTCGCCGGCCGAGACGCCCAGCGTATTGTTGATCGACTTGAACCGGTCGAGATTGAGATGCACAAGGGCGATCTGCTCGTCTTGCCTGCGCTCGGCAAGAGCCGCATCGAGCTGTTCGCGGAAGCGAATGCGGTTCGGCAGGCCCGTCAGCGGATCGTGGTGGGCGAGATAGGTAATGCGTTCGGCAGCCTTGCGGTCTTCGGTAATGTCGGCATGAATGGCGATATTGCTGCCGTCGGCAAGAATGGTGACGACGCTCTGGATGATGCGGCCGTCATCCATCAGCCATTCGCGCCGGCGAATGCGCCTGGCCTTCGAGGAGGCCTCCTGGCCTTCCTTCCTGCTGCGTGTCCTGGCACCGGTTTGCTCAGTGCCATGCGTCTTGTGCATCAGGTCGGCAATCCTCGTGCCGGGCGCAACATCGCCGTCGCTAAAGCCGAAGAGCTGGCGGAAGCGCAGGTTGGAAAGGGTCAGCCGCTGGTCCGCATCGAACACGCTGAGCCCGAGCGGCAGATTGTTCAGGACGATTTCGAAGAGCTTGTGCTGTTCTGCAAGCGCCTGGGCAGTGGAACTGATAGTGTCCCGAAGTTCGCGATTTTCGGTAAGCAGCATCTCGGCGCTGCGCTCGATCTCATCATATCCGCTTTCATGGCTGCGATAGGTCGCGATGACGAGCTCCATCAGATGCTCTGCATCGATAGATCCGTCCTCATTGACGGCCTGCGTGCACTGTTGCCAGAAAAGCGCCTCAGCTTTCATGCGCACAGGTCCCCTCGCGGGACGGTTGCGATGGAAGCATGGCAAAAGGCAAAGACGTCTTCGATTGGCAAAGGTGCCATATCGCGCCTGGCATAAAAAAGACCTTTCTAAAATGAATATGAGAATCAATTTTTTGTAGGCTGCAAATGGCCGTTTACAGCAACCTGCATGCGGCATCTTCTACCGCTCCGATTAATAATCGGTTGCAACCGGGCGGCTCTTTATACCTGGCCGGTAATTTGCTCGTATCTCACAAACTACTGAAATAACGAAGAAACCTGGCTTATCGAGCTAAAATGAAACTGCCGTCGCGGCAGGCAGTTACGCTTTGTCAACTATGGTTAATCGAGAGTTAACAGCTTATTGACCGAGGCCGCAAATCAGTTTAACCAGCAAGCCAGTCTTTGATATTTTCCACCCGCGTACTGCGTACAGACCCTCACCGTAGGAAGCGGTGAATGGAGATTTGTATGACTGCTCTTTCATCAGTTCCAGACATCTCTTATGCATATTTGGCAACGCTCTCGCGGCTCGATGCCAATGGCGACGGCGTGTTGAGCCGCACCGAGCGCGCGGCAGATGAAAAGCCCGGCATCATCAGGGAATTTCTCGAAGACGGTGATGTCGACAATTCGGCGCCGAAATATCCGAGCAGACTCGTCGCGCTCATGATGGAATACAGTGACACCGGCTCGGCGAGCGGAACGGCCGTTCCCTATGCGCTGCAGCAGCTTGCCCCTGATGCCGATGACCAGGCGATGCAGATCTATCGCAATACCTACGGCGAGTTCGATCTCGGTGCTGCCGCCTGACCCTTTCGTCAGCATGCTTGGTCAGCCGGCCTCGCGGCCGGCTTTTTCTTGCCTTTTATGCAGACCGGAACACCTTCCTTTGTGAGGCGTTGGGACTCAGTCCCCGAAACGGAAGGAATCCCGATGAAAATCATAGGCATCATCGCTGTCCTCGGCATGCTTGGGGCGGCGTCCCAAGGTTTTGCTCAGGATAAGCAGACGGCGACGGCGAATTTTATCGGTCCCGACGGCAAGGAGGCAGGCCGCGCCACGCTGACCGCTGCCGCCAATGGCGGCGTTTTCATCGAGGCGGAAATTTCCGGCCTGCCGGCCAATAAGTGGGTTGCCTTTCATATCCACGAAACGGGCCGCTGTGACGCGGCATCCCATCATGAATCAGCTGGCGGCCATTTCAATCCGACCAAGGCCGAGCATGGTTTCCTGGCGGCCAAGGGACCGCATGCAGGCGACATGCCGAACCAGTTTGTCGGTCAGGACGGCATCCTGCGCGCACAGATCTTCGACACCATGATCTCGCTCGATGGCAAGGAGGATGGCGTGCGTGGCCGGGCGCTGATGGTGCATGCCGATTCTGATGACTATCGAAGCCAGCCATCCGGCGGCGCCGGCGACAGGATCGCCTGCGGCGTGATCAAATAGGTTCTGGCTGCGTCTGGTCGGCGCCGGCGGCCGTACCGGATTAGGCCGAGCGGCTGATGGGGCTCGCCATCACCCAAACCGGCTGTTCCGCGTGCTCGTCGAAGCCGGATGGAGGAGGGGGCGAGGAGCATCAACCGTTTGAATTGTCCCTGACGGGCAGCACGAAAGGTGCGTTGCCATTAGCCTCCGCACCACGGCCGATGGCTCTCACGGCATCGACGAGCCGGCCGCGCCGGTTAAGCAGCGCATCGCCGATTTCGACGATCCGCGCATTTGGTGTCGCATAGGGCGAAGCGGTTCGCAGCCGATGGGCAAGCGCCATATCCTCCTGCTCGGGCGCGAGCGAGAGAGCCGCGATCAGCGCCGCGGCAGGCGAGCGCGATACACCCATCCAGCAATGGACGAGCAGTGGTGCCTCCTGTTGCCAGCCGGCGGCAAAATCGATGATCGCCCGCACGTGCTTTTCGTCAGGCGCCACGAGATCACCCGTACCCTTGAAGACAATATCGTTCATGTTGAGCAGCAGATGCCGGTCGGCCTGGATGACGCCCGGCCGGTGAAAGGCCTGCTCCTTCGCCATCAGGCTGATCATCTCGCGCGCCTTGTGCCGCACGGCCATTTCGCCGATACGCGCCAGGGGAGAAACCACGATCACGGTCACGCGCCAGCGCTCCGCTTCGCCTCGATCTCGGCAAAGCGCTCGCAGAAGAGCCGCTGCGCTTCGAGCGCGGGGACGGGGTCGATCGCGAGCATGTCTCGCGTGATGCCGCGCGGCTGGCCGAAGAATTTCTGCGCTTCGGCCGGCGTGAAGCCGGCAAGAACAGTCGCCTCGAAATAGGCTGCGATCGTATCGGCCTTTTTGATCTTGTCCTTGAGCTCGCGGGAGGGGTGCGGCGGCAGGCCGAAGCGCAGATGCACAGCCGCTTCCAGCCGCTTCTCGACGGTCTTGTACCCACCGCCGACGACCGCCTTGAAGGGGGAGATCATGTCGCCGATCACATATTCGGGCGCGTCGTGCAGCAGCGCCATCAGGCAATCGGCGGGTGTGGCTTCATTGAAATGCCGGAAAATGGATTCGACGACAAGGCAGTGTTGCGCCACGGAAAAGGCGTGATCACCTGCCGTCTGGCCGTTCCAGCGGGCGACGCGTGCAAGTCCGTGGGCGATATCGCTCAATTCGACGTCGAGCGGCGAGGGGTCTAACAGATCGAGCCGCCGGCCGGACAGCATGCGTTGCCAGGCACGTGGAGCCTTCGCATTCGTCACGCGCTGGCCTCGTCCGAGGAGGTCGGGAAGCTCAGCCCGGACCAGGAAGGCAGGCTGAGCGTCACCGAAACATCGCCGGCAAGCAGAGGCGTGCCGGATGCCATGGCTTCGCCGGCGCGGTCGATGCGCACGATTGCCAGTCCGCTCGTCCCCTCGACGGATCCGAGCGTGCCGACCGGCTTGCCATTGGCGGTGATTTCGGTGCCGCTGGCAGGCAGCGCGGCGCCCGCCGAAACGGTCACGACGCGACGCCGTGCCGTGCCGCGATGCTGCATGCGGGATACCACTTCCTGACCGACATAGCAGCCTTTCTTGAAGGAGAGGCCGCCGTTGAAATCCATCAGTACGTCATGCGGAAAAGCGTCCTGCAGCGCATAGTCAGGCCCTGATGTGACAATGCCATTTTCGATGCGCAGCGTATCGTAGAGCGCCGCATCGTCGCTGCCATGATGACCGATATGACGCAAAACAGTGACATTGGCTTTGGCAAAGCGACTGTCCTTGACGCCATCTTTGGCATCCTCGCCCCAGGAAACGGTCACGCCGTCCTCGGCAACCGGCGTCAGCGTCACCGGCGCACGCAGGCGATACATGATCAGCCGCTTCAAGAGGGATTCTCGCTGGGCCGCATCCGTTTCGATGATGAAGCCGTCGCCGTCGCGCCAGATCATGAAGTCGAACAGGATCTTGCCCTGCGGCGTCAAAAGCGCGCCCGGCCTCGCCTCGTCCGCACCCAGCGAAACGATGTCGGTGGTAATGAGATTCTGTAGAAAAGCTTCTGCTTCCGTGCCGCCGACGGCAATGAGCGAGCGGTCTTTCAGGAATACGGCTGGCATGGCGAAACCTGTCGCGTTGATGGTCGCTCAGAGGTAGGTCTTTGACGCTGAAGGTGCAAGCGCTGCGACGTCAGTCGCCGGCCGTGAAGAACTTCCATTTACCATCAGGCGCGATGCCGACGCGATAGAAATTATAGCCGCCGAATTCCTGCATATCCGAGAGATCGCCCGCGGTGACGATGCGCAGCAGCTCCACGCGTTCCGGCGGCGTCAGCGTTTTCAGGTCTTTTTCGGCAAAATAAGGCCAGACGTACATTTCGTCGGGCGTGCCCTGGCCGACATGCACGAAGCCGGTCGAGATGACGTCGAGCATGATAGCGAGGATCTCGTCGCCATCGGGATCGCCCGAGAGATCTTTCAGTGTGCCGATCGGATCGTCCGTGGGTTCGCCGACAGTCACCTGGGTCTGGCCGCTGCCGGTTCCCATCAGCGGGCGCAGGCGTTCGAGATCGCCTGAGGCGGCCGCCTCGACGATCTGTTCGCGCATCTTGCGCACCGGTTCCGGCGCCTTGCTGATGTCGTAGATCACTTCGACGGGCTTGGAATCGTCGGATGCACCTGGCGTCTTGTCGACGCTCTGGCCGCTCTCTTTGTTGACGAGCGGATCTGGTTGGGGAACGCCGGAAGAGCCGTTCTGCGGTGCAGCCGGCGGCTGCGGGCTCTGCTGCGCCGTGGCCCGCGCATCGGGCTGACCCGGGATTTTCTGAAGTTCGGAAAGCGCGCAGGCGGAAGAAGCAGACAGCATGCTGCCTGCGGCGATGCCAATGGCAAGCAGGACCGGCGCGAGCGGGATTCGCGGGGAAAGATCTTTACCGGTACGCATGAGACTCTCTTTATTGCCCTTATTGCAGGGTCCTGTTGGTGGAAAACTCACCTGCCAGCATGCGGTCGCGAAGCGAATCGAGCAAGGCCTCGGCGCTACCTTCTCCATGCAGTCTGATCGTCTCGCGCAGTGCATGTGCAATTGCAGCATCGGCAATGATTTCAGGCTCGATGCCATCGGCCATGCCATCGGCCCAAGCCTCGTTCTGGTATTCCAGAGCCGCCTGCATCTTTTCGTGGACGATCATGTCGTCGATGTCGTTGAGGCTTGGTTCCATTATCTTTTCCTCAGAACTTCTCATGTCTTACCGCTACGTTAACAACACTAACAGTCTTTTCCCAAAACGACACGTGCGCATGCGAAAACAGGTTAATTAAACGTTAATTTCCAAAGCGCGAAGTAATTTCTGTGGCAAGTGTTGCACCTTCGTTACGGTAGCGCTCTTCCGCCACGATGGCCGCCTGCGTGCAAACCGTGTAAACCGAAGCGAACGCCCGGTAGCCCCGATTGAAGGCTGCGGTCAGTTTTTCCTTGCGCTGCGGTTCTCCATTCGTTTCGGAATCAAGCAGTTGCTGCATGTCGGCCCGCCATTCGTCCGCCCCTGGCGCCTTGCAGAGCGTGCGCAGATAATGCACCGAACCTAGAACCTCAGCCAACCGCGCCAGCTTGTCGTCATAGGGGACGATCGCAACCTGCGGCACTATTTCCTCCGGTGGCGGAGGCGCATTCTTACCGCCCTGCACCCCGCTTTGCGCGCCCCCTTGCGCCATTGTGGCACCGGCCCAGACGAGGCCGCCAAAGACAAGAGATGACAAGACGACACGTCGAACGGGAATCATGCTTCCAGTTGATACATGGAGCATGACCGGAACAAGGCGCATGCGGCAGTTTCCACTTCTATTCCGCAAACTATTCCAGCAGTACTTTTATTCGCCGGCCGCGAGCCGCTCGGCGCATTCGAGCACGCTTTGCGGCACCGGCATGCGTCGGATCTCCTCCACACTGTACCAGCCGATCGCTGCCGCATCGTCGGCGGCTTCGGCCACCAGATGGCGGTCCGCTTCGACGCGGAAGACGGAAAGGAAGAAATGGCTGCTGATGCTGCCATCGGGCGCATGCGTCTTCAGGTCATAGGTGGAAAACAGAAGCGGGTTTCGCGCCTGAATGCCGGTCTCCTCCAGAAATTCGCGCAATGCCGTTTCCTCAGGTGTCTCTCCGGGTTCGCCGCGCCCTCCCGGAAAGGCATACATGTCGGCAGAAGGCGGGTTTCGCCGAAGCACGAGAAGGAATCGGCCATCACGTTCAAGAATGGCGGAAGAGGCGGGTTTGGCTTGGGAGATCATCGCTTCGCACGCTTTGCTGTGATGCCGCCTTATCCCACGGGCGGCTCACCTTGCGCAACCGTCGGCATTGCGTGGAATATGGCTCATGATTCCTGCGAGACGCCCTTGACCTACCTGATCTACACCTTTGCCGCCCTCTTCGAAATTGCCGGCTGCTTCGCCTTCTGGGCTTGGCTTCGACTGGCAAAGCCCGTCTGGTGGCTGGCGCCGGGCGTGGTATCGCTGGCGCTCTTTGCGTGGCTGCTGACGCTGGTGCCGAGCGAAGCGGCAGGCCGCACCTTCGCGGCCTATGGCGGCATTTACATCGCCGCCTCGCTGCTGTGGCTCTGGTTGGTGGAGAATCGCGTTCCCGACCACTGGGACGTCGGCGGTGCGCTGGTCTGCCTTGCCGGCACGGCGATCATCCTCTTTGGGCCGCGCGGTTAGAACATTCCGCAAAAGATGTGCAGCGCCTGCCATTTGCAATTGCACGACGGCAAAACCGCCTTGACCCATCCGGGGCAGGGTGCAAAGAAACCTTTATGTGTGGACGTTTTGCCCTGACAGAGGTAGTCAAGGATATCGCCGAAGCTTTCAGCCTTGCCGAGTTGGAAGGCTTTCCGGCGCGCTACAACATCGCGCCGACACAGCCGATTCTGGTCGTCATCGCCGGCGAGGGGCAGGAGCCGGGCAGCAACCTGCCTGATCGCCGCGCTCTTCTGGTGCGCTGGGGTTTCACCCCGGGCTGGGTCAAGGATCCCAAGGAATTTCCACTGCTGATCAACGCGCGCGCCGAAACCGCGATCGGCAAGGCCTCCTTCCGCGCCGCCATGCGCCATCGCCGCATCCTCATCCCAGCCTCCGGCTTCTATGAATGGCATCGCCCTTCGAAAGAAAGCGGCGAGAAGGCACAGGCCTATTGGATCCGGCCTCGCCGCGGCGGTGTTATCGCCTTTGCCGGCTTAATGGAAACATGGTCCTCGGCCGATGGTTCTGAGGTCGACACCGGCGCCATCCTGACGACGAAGGCAAACGGCGCGATCTCCTCGATCCATGACCGCATGCCCGTCGTCATCCAGCCGGAAGATTTTTCCCGATGGCTGGATTGCAAGACGCAGGAGCCGCGCGAGGTTGCGGGCCTGATGCAGCCGGTTCAGGAGGATTTCTTCGAGGCGATTCCGGTTTCCGACAGGGTCAATAAGGTCGCCAACATGGGGCCGGACCTGCAGGATCCAGTGCCGCTTGAAAAGGCGCCGAAGCCGCCGCAGAAAAAAACACCAGATGACGGCCAGCTCAGCTTCTTTTGAAACCCAGCTCCACTGTCACGCTAAATGGAATCGGGTGATGTCTGCTGGCCCCAATTTTGGCTAACAGATGTGTCGCTTGCAGCCCTTTCGCGAGATACGCCGCATGGCAAGGTCCGATGTCATGATCGGCATCGTCAGGAGCTTGCAGGCGATCAGCCTCCTCGTCGGGTTTTTCGCGCCCGCTTAGGCTGACTTCTTGACCGGTGCCGGCTTTGCCATCATCGAGGCCGCAGCGACCGCTTTGAGTCCGAGCGGGCGGTAGTTGGTCGCGAGATCCGGCTTGGCTGTCTGCTGCTGTTCCGTTGTCTTCTTCGAGGTCACGATACTCTCCTTACGTGTTTTCCTAGAATTTTATCTGTCCTGTTCTTTTGTCTTTAATAGCGACAAAAGAGAGGCATTGCCGATCAGGAAATGTAAACACGAACCATAATTCGCGAGGCTTAACCGAAGCCTGCGTTCGTTAATACTTACTTAATAAAGTGGATGCTCAGATGTGACGACCGATGTCGTCCTCGCCGATACCGGGTTCCTCGATGGTCAGCGTGCCATATTTGCGCTTCCACTTTCGCGCGCCGAAGGGCAGCGAAACGAGGTAGGCGCAGACGGTGAAGACCATCACTTCCCAGGTAAAGCTCATCAGCATCGCGACATAGAGCACGACGCCGAGCATCGCCGGTAGCACGAGATCGCGCCGCATCCGGCTTTCGGATTTACCGGACCAAACAGGCAGGCGGCTGATGAGCAGGAAGGCGATGAGGACCGTGTAGCCCGAGGAGAGAAAGGCGAAGATCCGGTCGGTGGTGAGGCCGAGAAAGCCGAGATAGACAGGTAGAAGCACGAGCATCGCGCCGGCCGGGGCCGGCACGCCGACGAAATATTCCGATTGCCAGGGCGCCCGGTTCTCGCGCTCCGACATCACGTTGAAGCGCGCCAATCTGAGGCCGGCAGCGATCGTGTAGATGAGCGCGGCGATCCAGCCCAGCGAACGCGCCTCGTCGAGCGCGTAGACATAGACCACGAGGGCGGGGGCGACGCCAAAATTGACGATGTCGGCGAGCGAATCCATCTGCGCGCCGAATTTCGACGTGGCCTTCATCAGTCGCGCCACACGCCCGTCGATGCCGTCGAGGAAAGCGGCGACGAGCACCATGGCGACAGCCAGCTCATACCGGCCTTCGAAAGCAAGCCGGATGCCGGTCAGGCCGGCGCAGATGGCAAGGATGGTGATGAGGTTCGGAACGACGAGCCGGATCGGAATCTCGCGCAGGCGCGGCCCGCGGGCGGAATCGTCCTTCGGGCCGTTCGGTTCGAAGGGCGGAAAGGGTGGTTCCATATCGCGCTCTCCTGAAAGTTAGCTGCGACGGCTGATGACCGGGCCTTTTGCCGAGGCGAATTCGGCGATAACCGTCTCGCCGGCAACCGCTGTCTGGCCGAGCGAGACGCGTGGTGCGGCACTAGCCGGCAGGAAGACATCGAGGCGCGAGCCGAAGCGGATAAGACCGAAACGTTCGCCGGCATCGACGGGTTCATTGACGTGCGAGAAGCAGAGGATGCGCCGTGCGACGAGGCCGGCGATCTGCACCACGCCGATCTGGCCGTGGCTGGTCTCGATCACAAGACCGTTGCGCTCGTTCTCTTCGCTCGCCTTGTCGAGTTCGGCATTCACGAAGGTGCCGGGGCGGTAATTGATGCTGACGATGCGGCCCCGCATCGGCGCGCGGTTCACATGGCAGTTGAAGACGTTCATGAAGACGGAGATGCGCAGCATAGGCTCGTTGCCGAGGTTGAGCTCGGCAGGGGGCGTGACTACCTGTATCGAAGAAACCTTGCCATCGGCAGGCGAAATGACGAGATCATCGTCCTGCGGCGTCACCCGCTCCGGATCACGGAAGAAATAGGCGCACCAGAGAGTGAGGATAAGCCCGACCCAGAAGAGTGGCTTGAAGAGCCAGCCCAATACGAGCGACGCGACGAAGAAGGCGGCGACGAAGGGGTACCCCTCCTTGTGCACCGGTACGATCGTGTTGCGAACCGTATCGAACAAGCTCATGAATGCCGGTCTCCTGTCGTTTTTCGTATCCGCTGGTTACAGAAAAACGACCTGATGAGCAATGGCGCGGATCTCAGGCCGCTTTCGTTGCATCGGTTCTAAACAATAAAACAGACAGTTCCGCCTGTCTGCAGCACTAGCTTGCCGGCGCCAGCCGGTTGACGATGCCGAGTTCGTCACTCTCGCGGACCTGCTTGAGATGTTCTTCGGCCTGCGTAGCCTCGCGCTGACGGTTCCACATCGACGCGTAGAGCCCGTTCTGTTCCAGAAGGGCGGCATGCGTGCCGCGTTCGGCGATCTCGCCGCTCTTCAACACGATGATCTCGTCCGCGCCGATGACGGTGGACAGGCGGTGGGCGATGACCAGCGTCGTGCGGTTCTTGGAAACGACATCGAGTGCGGTCTGGATTTCCCGCTCCGTCGTCGTATCGAGCGCCGAGGTCGCCTCATCGAGGATCAGGATCGGCGGGGCTTTCAGGATGGTGCGGGCGATTGCCACGCGCTGCTTCTCGCCACCGGAAAGCTTCAGTCCGCGTTCGCCGACCTTGGTTTCGAACCCCTCCGGCAGCATTTCGATGAAATGCCCGATCTGGGCGATTTCAGCCGCCTGCTTCACCTCGGCTTCGCTGGCCGAGGGCCGGCCGTAGCGGATGTTATAGGCGACGGTGTCGTTGAACAGCACCGTATCCTGCGGCACCATGCCGATCACCGAACGCAGGCTCTTCTGGGTGACCGTGCGGATGTCCTGCCCGTCGACGGTGATGGAACCGCTCTGGATATCGTAGAAGCGATAGAGCAGGCGCGACAGCGTCGATTTACCGGCTCCCGACGGACCGACGACGGCAACCGTCTTGCCCGCGGGCACCTCGAAAGAAATGCCTTTCAGGATCGGCCGGGCCGGATCATAGGCGAAATGCACGTCCTTGAAGGAGATGGCGCCCTGGCCGATGGCGAGCGCCGTCGCGCCGGGCGCGTCCAGAACCTCGGCCTTCACTTCCAGAAGATCGAACATCTGCTCGATATCGATCAAGCCCTGGCGGATTTCACGGTAGACGAAGCCGATGAAGTTCAGCGGCACGGAAAGCTGCAGCAGCATGGAATTGACAAAGACGAAATCGCCGACCGTGTGCTCGCCGCGCTGGACCGACCAGGCCGAGAGGACGAGCATGATCGTCGTGCCGATGCCGAAGATCACGCCCTGGCCGAAGTTCAGCCAGCCGAGGGAGGTCCACACATCTGTCGCCGCCTTTTCATAGCGCTCCATCGACTTATCGAAGCGCTTGGCCTCCATCTCCTCATTCCCGAAATATTTCACGGTCTCGAAGTTGAGGAGCGAGTCTATTGCCTTGGTATTGGCATCCGTATCGCTGTCGTTCATCGCCCGGCGGATGGAAATGCGCCAGTCGGAAGCGCGGATGGTGAACCAGATATAGGCCCAGACGGTGAAGGCGGTGACGGCGAGATAGGAGAAGCCATAGCCCCACCAGAAGATCGCCGCCGTCAGCAGGAATTCGATGACTGTCGGGATCGAGTTCAGGATCGTGAAACGCACGATCGTTTCGATACCCTTGGTGCCGCGCTCGATGATGCGCGAAAGTCCGCCCGTCTTGCGCTCCAGATGGAAGCGCAGGGAAAGCTCGTGCATGTGCACGAAGGTGCGGTAGGCAAGCTGACGCACCGCATATTGACCGACGCTGGCAAAGAGCGAGTCCCTGAGCTGGTTGAGGCCGAGTTGGATGAGACGGGTTAGGTTATACGCGATGACGAGAGCGGTGGCACCAATCAGCAGAGGCGGCAGCGTGCCCTGCAGGTCCATCCTGCCGTTCAGCGCATCGGTCGACCACTTGAAGAAATAGGGCACCAGCAGCAGCACGAATTTCGAGATGAGCAGGTAGACCGAGGCCCAGACGACCCGCATCCTCAGATCCGGCCTGTCCTTCGGCCACATATAGGGCCAAAGATTGTAGAGCGTTCCCAATAGGTTGGAGTCTGAAACTGTCTTGCCGTTTGCCATGCTTGTCTCCAGCCCGGCGGGCCGCTGTCGCCGCGGCCTGTCGCCGCCCCCGCGAGATATGCCACCGGCTGGCGGATTACAACATTGATAGGGATTTTATCGGCGAGGTATTGCGCGCGGTCCTAACGAAAACGGCGGCCGATGGGCCGCCGTTTTTTTGAATCAGAGGTGTCCGCCCGAGAGCCGCTTGCGGTGCAGCTCCTCCGCATTCGGAAGCGCATCCTTCGGCAGGCCGAAGACCTGACCCGGACGGATGCGGTCCGGATTGAGGATCTTGTCCTCGTTGGCGATGTAGATCGTCGTATAGCGCACACCAAGGCCATAGGTACGCCGGGAGATCTGCCAGAGCGTATCGCCACGGCGAATGATGACAGCGTTGTTGTTTGCCGTCAGCGGCGCCTGCTCGATCGTCTTCGGCTGGCCGGCCGCCGATGCCTCGTTTGACGGCATCGGCGCGACATTGGCGCCGGGAACTGTCAGTTCGGCAATGATCGCGCCGAGCTTGTCGAGCGCCGCGCCGACCGACTTGGCATCCTTCGGCAGGCTCTGCAGCATCGTCAGCGCGTTCGCCGCAACCTGAGAGGCCGAAGCCGATGCCTGCTTGAAGGCGTCGGTCGCTTCGATGCCGGGACGGAAGTCGACGAGCGCGCGCAGCGCGAACTCGGTGGCCGAGCGGGCTGCTGCGAGCTGCTCCGCACCCGGTAGCTTGCCGTCCGCGAACAGGCCCTTCAGCAGGCTGAAGGCTTTCGTCGCATCGCCCTCGAGCTTGCCGAGCTGGCCCTCGTCGAGCGGCACCATCGCCTGATTGGCATTATTGCCCGACTGCGCGGCAACCGTCACCTGATTGCCTTCCGGACGGTTGAAATTGACGGTCGCACGGACGAGGACCTTGCCCGAGCCATCGACGGCATCGACACGGATCTTGTGATCGCCGACCGAGAGATTCATTGCGCCGCTGATAACGAAGTGACCGTCCGGCTCCGCCGTATCCTGGCCGATCAACGCATCGTCGGCGTAACCGACGACCTTGGCATTGCTTCGCGCCGTGCCGGCCACGAAGATCTTGTTGCCCTCGATCTCGACTGCATTGATCATCACATCGGCGGCAGCCGCGTTGCCCTGCTGGGTGCCGGGAATGATCGCATTGTCTGATGTTGCGGGCGTGTTCGGCGTCTGCATCGCGACCTGGTCATTCGGAGTGCCATTGGGAGCAGGCTGCGTGTTGTCGGCCGTCTGGTTGCCGGCGGCTGCCACGGCCGCGTCATTGGCAGTTGGCGTCTGGGCGTCGGCGACCTCGGCCTTCGGCGCGGTAATGATGCGGCTGGCCGTGCCGGGCTTGGAAACCATGGCGAGCAACTCGCTGCCGCTCCCGTCCTTCGGCACGGAAACGGTCGCAACTTCTTCAGACAGCGTGGTCTTGCCATCCTTCCCGGTTACCTTCAGCACGAGCTGGTGATCGCCGGCCGGAAGCGGGTTGTCGAGAACGGCTGCAAAATCGCCGGTGCCGTCGACATCGGTCGTCACGACCACTTTGTCGCCGTCGAGCACTTCCAGCTTGCCATTCGGCTCGGCCGAACCGGCGATGACGGTCGAACCGTCTGGCTCGACGCGAAGCACGTCGAATGCCGGGATCTTTGGACCGCTGTTGGACGCGGTATCGGCAGCAGTCTGGCCATTGGCTGCGGCCGGCTGGCCGGCTGGCTCCGACGCACCAGTCAGCGCGGCTTCGGCGCGTGCGAGGGCGGCCAAAGCATCGGCGGCATTTTCAGGAAGATTCTGGATGATGTCGCGGGCCTTGCCGGCACCATCCTTGGCCTTGGAGACGAGGCCGGCAGTGGTCGTGTCGAGACCTTCAGGGGCAGCGAAATCGACGATCGCGGTCAACGTGTTCACGGCTGCGGTCTTTGCGCCCGCAAGCGCATCGGCGGCGGGCACCTTGCCGTCGGCAAACAGCGCCTTCAGGCCGGAGAGGGACCGGACGGCATCGGCAGTGAGGCTTCCGATCTTCTGGGCGGCCTCTGCGGCATCCGCGACAGCGGAACGGGAAGTCTTGGATGTTTCGTTAACCGTATTGTTGACCTCGGTGCCAGCCTGGTTGATGGCGTCACCGACCTTCGCCACATCAGAACCGAGCCGGGGCATGACGAAAAACACCATCAGTATGATTGCGATTACGAGCACTGCTAGGGCCAGCAAGCCGGCACGGTTTTTCATCATTGCGTCTCCAAAGGCGGCAAATTGCCGTAGTATTCAGAAATTGCTAGCGATTCCCGTTGCTTTGCACAAGCATTCAAAGCAAATACTCAAGCTCCGGACGTCGCTTTTCAGTCAATTTTCTTGACTGCATTGAAATGGAATAGTTGTTTTTCCCTTATGACCGAACAATCTGTACCGATTCGATCCATTTGCGTTTACTGCGGCTCTCGGCCGGGACGCGATCCTTCCCATATGGCTGCGGGCCGCGCGCTCGGAAAAGAGATTGCGGAATATGGCCTTCGCCTGATTTATGGCGGCGGCACAAAGGGCATCATGGGCGCTGTGGCCAGCGGGACCTTATCCAACGGCGGCCAGGTGACGGGCATCATTCCCGAGTTCCTGATCGACATGGAAGCGACTCGCCATTCGCTCGGCCAGCTCAACGAGCTTATTGTAACTCCTGACATGCATGCGCGCAAACACACGATGTTCGAGCGTTCGGACGCCTTTGTGGCCCTGCCGGGCGGTATCGGCACGCTGGAAGAGATCGTCGAGATCATGACCTGGGCGCAGCTTGGCCGTCACGAAAAGCCGATGGTCTTTGCCAACATCAACGGCTTCTGGGATCCGATGATGGAGCTCTTGCGCCACATGACGGGCGAGGGTTTCGTGCATACCGCCCATCGCGTCCAGCCGCTCGTCATCGACGAGATCTCCGGCGTCATCCCGGCCATCATGGCGCAGGCGGCAGAGCTTGCCGCCGACCGTGACGGCGAGGATGAGGTCATTTCGAAGATGTAGGCTTCATGCGATTCCAGCAAAGCGTGCGGCGGTTTGCGTCCGGAATTGCGTAGGAAACACGCCGGCTCTAACGTCCGCGCGTCGTCCTCAACATCGACCAGCTGTAGAAGAACAGGCCTGCCCAGATGAGCGGGAATGCGATCATACGTGCCGTACCCATCTCTTCGTGAAACACGAAAACGGCGATGAGGAAGATCATCGTCGGCGCGATGTACTGCATGATGCCGATGGTCGAGAGCCGGAGCAGCTTGGCGCCGTTAGCGTAGATCATCAGCGGTACGGCGGTAATCAGTCCGCAGCCAAGCAGCAGAGCGGTATCGCTAAAGCCCGTGCGGTAGAAATGTCCTTCGCCGCTGACGAATTCCAGGTAGAGGATGTAGAGCAGGGCGGGCAGGCTGAGGATCAGCACTTCCAGGAAGAAGCCCTGGTTCGGCCCGAGCGGCAGCGTCTTGCGAAACAGGGCATAGAAGCCCCAGCTGAACGCCAGCGTCAGCGCCACCCATGGAATGCCGCCGCTGTCGAAGGCGAGGACGACGACCGCAAGGCCGGCAAGGCAGATCGCCGCAATCTGCAACGGCTGCAGTTTTTCTTTCAGGAGCACGGCGCCGAGGAAGATGCTGAAGAGCGGATTGATGAAATAGCCCATGGCCGCATCGAGCGAATGGCCAGCACCGATCGCCCAGACATAGGTGCCCCAGTTCACGGTGATCAGTGCCGCGGTCATCATTGCCATGGCGAGCATGCGCGGAGAGCGCAGCGCGACCTTGATATCCTGCGTGCGTCCGAGCACCAGAAGCACGATGCCGGCAAGCGGCAGCGACCATAAAATGCGATGGGCGATGACTTCGGCAGGCGAAATATGCGCGACCGCCTTCATGTAGATCGGCAGAAAGCCCCACAGAAGATAGGCCGTCAGCGCGAAGGCAAAGCCGCGCGGACTGTCTTCGTTCTTGATAAAGGAGGCGCTTGCATCGGCAGACATCGGGTGTTTCCATCTTTGTTCTGTTTCTGATCCGCATTAGCTTAAGCGGCGTGAATAGGCCAATTCATTTCATTGAATGGAACCGCACCTGCAGTGCCGCGAAGAGAGGCAAGCATGGACGAAACCGAACTGGCGGTCTGCCGGCAAGCCTATGCCGCCCAGATGCTGGCAAAGATGGGTGTCGCTGATGACGAGCGGCTGCGGCAGGCCTTTGCGACGGTGCCGCGGGAGGATTTCGTAGGCCCGCCGCCGTGGCGTATGCCAAACGGGTCCGGCTATCAGGACATGCCATCCACCGACCCCGTCATCCTCTATCAGGATGTCCTTATTGCGTTGCAGGAGGAACGGCAGGTCAACAATGGCAGCCCTTCGCTGCATGCGCTCGGCCTCCACTGGCTTGCGCCGCAGCCGGGAGAAACGGCCTGCCATATCGGTGCCGGCGGCGGTTATTACACCGCCATGCTGTCGCATCTAGTCGGAAGCGCCGGTCATGTCGTGGCGATCGAATATGACCGGGCGCTTGCCGCCCGCGCCACCGTTAACCTGGCTTCCTACGGCAATGTCGAGGTGATCTGTGGTAATGGCCTGGAATGGCCGCAATCGCCGGCGGATGCGGTCTATGTCAATTTCGCGGTCCATAGGCCCGCCGAAGCCTGGATCGATAATCTCGCCGTTGGCGGCAGGCTGATCTTTCCACTCTGCGCACCCTCGCGTGACGGCAACGAAAATCTGCGGCCACGCAGCGCCGGCGGCGGTTTCTTCCTGATCCAGCGCATGCTCAACCACTATCGCGCCCGCTATCTCAGCCCCACCTTCTTCGTCTGGGGTCATGCCGCATCAGGCACGCTCGAGACCTATAAGGCGCTGGAATCCGCATTCCGGCATGGCGGCATGGAAAAGGTCACTCGGCTGCGCTGGAAGACGCCAAGAGATGAGGACGAATGGCATTCGGAGCAGGACTGGGGCCTCCGATAGAGCATTTTCCGTTTTTTCGCATGGAAATGCTCTATCTCTTTGTTTTCACGCGATTCCGGACGTAATAGCACTCATTCGGCTGCGATCTTGCCAGCAAGCTGCCGGTTCTTCATCAGCTTGTAGATGACCGAATCCATCAACGCCTGGAAGGACGCGTCGATGATGTTTTCGGAAACGCCGACCGTCCACCAGCGCACGCCGCTGGAATCAGTGGATTCGATGAGAACGCGGGTGATGGCCTCGGTGCCGCCATTGAGGATACGCACTTTAAAATCGGCGAGCACGAGATCGTCGATCTCATGCTGATACTTGCCGAAATCCTTGCGCAACGCGAGGTCAAGCGCATTGACCGGGCCTTCGGCTTCCGCGACCGACATCAGCGTCTGCCCGTCGATGGCGATCTTCACGACGGCTTCGGAGACGATCTTTATACGCCCGTGGGAATCGAAGCGCCGTTCGATCATCACCCGGAAGCCGTCGATCGAGAAGAAGTCCGGGATGGTGCCCATGGTGCGGCGCGCCAGAAGCTCGAAGCTCGCATCGGCACCCTCATAGGCATAGCCGGACGCCTCGCGCTCCTTCACGATCGAAATCAGGAGATCGAGCTTCGGATCGTCCTTGGCGACGTCGATGCCACGTCGCCTCAGTGCATTGATGAAGTTCGCCTTGCCGCCCTGATCCGAGACCATGACCTTGCGGAAATTGCCGACACTTTCCGGCGGCACGTGCTCGTAGGTGCGCGGATCTTTTACAAGCGCCGAAGCATGGATGCCGGCTTTGGTAGCGAAGGCAGACGCGCCGACATAGGGCATCTGATGATCCGGCGAGCGGTTCAGGAGTTCGTCGAAGGCGTGCGACAGGCGGGTGAGGTTAGTCAGCCGCTCTGCGTCGATCGCCGTTTCGAAACGCGTGTTGTAGGCGCTCTTCAGCGCAAGTGTCGGGATCAACGTCACCAGATTGGCATTGCCGCAACGTTCGCCGACGCCGTTCAGCGTACCCTGGATCTGGCGCACGCCTGCCTCGACCGCGACGAGCGAATTGGCGACCGCCTGGCCTGTATCGTTATGCGCATGGATGCCGAGACAGTGGCCCGGCACGCCGAAGGCGATCACGGCTTCGACGATGGCGCGCACTTCCGGCGGCTGCGTGCCGCCATTGGTATCGCAGAGCACCACCCAGCGCGCGCCGTTCTCATAGGCGGTCTTCGCACAGGCGAGCGCATATTCCGGATTGGCCTTGTAGCCGTCGAAGAAATGCTCGCAATCAACAAGCGCTTCCTTGCCGGCGGCAACAGCGGCTTTGACGCTTTCGGCGATGCATTCAAGGTTTTCCTCGTTGGTGCAGCCGAGCGCCACCTGCACGTGGTAATCCCAGCTCTTGGCGACGAAACAGACGGCGTCGCTGCGCGCCTGCAGGAGGCCTGCGATGCCCGGATCGTTGGAGGCGGAAACACCCGGCCGCTTCGTCATGCCGAAGGCGACGAAGGAGGCCTGGCTGGTGCGCTTCTCGGCGAAGAAGGCGGTGTCGGTCGGATTTGCGCCCGGATAGCCGCCCTCGACATAATCGAGCCCGAATTCGTCCAGCATGCTCGCAATCGCAATCTTGTCCTCGACGGAAAAGTCGATGCCGGGCGTCTGTTGCCCGTCCCGGAGCGTCGTATCGAAGAGGTAGATTCTTTCGCGTGCCATAGTGATGTTTCCTGTCGCCGCTTGCGGCTTTATTGTTTGCCTGCAAACCGGTCCGTCGCCCGGATCAGCTGGTCGAGAATGCCGGGTTCCGAAAAGGCATGCCCGGCCCCTTCGATCAGGTGGAACTCGGCCCTTGGCCATGCCTTGTGCAGCAGCCAGGCATATTTGGCCGGGCAGGGCATATCATAGCGCCCGTGGACGATTACGCCGGGAATGTTCCTTAGCTTATAGGCATCGCGCAGCAGTTGGCCTTCATCCATCCAGCCGGCATGGACGAAGAAATGATTTTCGATGCGCGCAAAGGCATAGGCGAACTCGGCTTCCTCGAACTTGCCGCTGGTCGATTTTTCCGGCAGCAGCGTGATCGTCTCGCCCTCCCAGATGCTCCAGGCTCGCGCGGCTTCGAGAGCAACGGCGCGGTCCGAGCCGGTCAGGCGGCGGTTATAGGCGAGCATCATCTCGTGGCGCTCTTGCGCAGGAATGGGTGCCACGAAGCGCTCCCACTTGTCCGGGAACATCTCGGAGACACCGAACTGATAATACCAGTCGAGCTCGGCCCGCGTCAGCGTGTAGATGCCGCGCACGATGAGTTCGGAGACGCGCTCCGGGTGCTTCTCGGCATAGGCAAGTGCCAGCGTCGAGCCCCAGGAGCCGCCGAAGACCTGCCATTTATCGACGCCAACCATTTCCCGTAGCCGCTCGATATCGGCAACGAGGTGCCAGGTGGTGTTGGCTTCAAGGCTCGCATGCGGGGTCGACTTGCCGCAGCCACGCTGGTCGAAAAGCATCACATCATAGAGCTTTGGATCGAACAGGCGGCGATGAACGGGCGAGATGCCGCCGCCGGGACCACCATGCAGGAAGACTGCCGGCTTGGCGCCTGATGTACCGCAGCGTTCCCAATAGATCACATGGCCATCGCCGACATCGAGATGGCCGGACGCATAGGGTTCGATTTCGGGATAGAGCGTGCGCAGCACTTCGGTCATATCTTCACGCCTTTCGCGGGCCAGACGGCGGTATCATGGTCGGGGTGCTGGAAGGAGATGATCGCTTCCTGCCGTGCATAGAAATCCGGATCCCTATGCACGGGCGCTTCAAAGATCGTCTCGACCCAGGGCAGGCGTGCATCGTAATTAACCTGGATCTGCGGGGCGAGATCACTGCGGTCATCGAATGTGCCGATCGCAAGTTCCAGTCCGCCCGGATGTCGATAGGTCATCGGCGTGCCACAATCCCGGCAGAAGCCGCGCTCGATATTGACCGAGGACTGGAAATAGGCGGGCTCGCCGCGGCTCCACTCCATGCCTTCTTCCGGCGCCGTCACCAGCGCGGAAAAGAAACCGCCGAACTGCTTCTGGCACATGCGGCAATGGCAGATGGATGGGCGTCCGAGCTTGCCTGTGATACGGAAGCGCACGGCGCCGCACTGGCAACCGCCTGTTCTCGTCGTCTCTGTCATGGAGAAGCTCCTCAAGGCCAATGGGATGTATCGTGGTCGGGATGCTGACGGTTGCTCGCCGCAATCCTGTTCTCGCGATCGTTTGTTTCCGGTTCCGGCTCGACAGGCAAGCCATCGAGCGCATGAAACCAGACCATTTTGCTGTCGAGATTGGACTGCATGACCGGCTTTACCGTCTGCGGATCATCGAGCGATCCGAGCGTGATGTTGATGGAGTCGGCATCGGGACTGTCGTAGAAAAGCGGCGTGCCGCAATCGCCGCAAAAGCCGCGCCGCACGAGACCGGAAGAGTGGAACCATTTCGGCTCTCCGCGCGTCAGCTCGAAACCTTCACGCATGGCCGCAGCAAGCGGCAGGAAATAATTGCCGGCGGCCTTCTGGCACATGCGGCAGTGGCAAATATGCGGATAGCCGAGTTCGCCACGCGCCCGATAGCGAACTGCGCCGCACTGGCAACCCCCAGTTTGCTCCACCGTTTCCATCAGGCGTGATCCTCCGGCGGCCAGACCGGCGTATCGTGGTCCGGATGCTGATAGGAGATGATCTCGCGGAGGAAGGAGCCTGCGGCGACATCCGCCTCGGTCCGTTCGCCCGGCAGTTCATGCAGATGATCGACGAAGCCGATCTTGCCTTCCACGCCCCACTGAATAGTCGGCGGCAGCAGAGAAGGATCATCGAACGCGCCAGCCGCGACGGCCATACCGTCGGGCGCCTCGTAGGTCAGCGGCGTACCGCAATCGCCGCAGAAGCCGCGACTGACGAAATTCGAGGATCGGAAGGTCTTTCGCTGCCCTCTGGTCCACTCGAATTCCATCCCGCGTACGGAAACCAGCGGCGCGTAGTAGGCGCCGAACGCCTTTTGGCACATGCGGCAATGGCAGATCGAGGAGCTCGGGAGCGTACCCCGCACCCGGAACCGGATCGCTCCGCATTGGCATCCACCGGTATAGGTGTTCATTTCTTCACCTCCCACGTCGTCACGCGTTCGCCCGTTGCCGGATCCTTGCCATCTTTGAGCTGGATACCCTCGGCAGCAAGCGAATCGCGGATCTTGTCGGCTTCGGCGAAGTTCTTTGCCTTGAGCAACTCCAGTCGAGCCCTGACGCGCGCATCGATCTCGGCCGCCACCGCCTCATCAATTTCCGTCTTCTTCGGCAGCACGCCGAGCAGGGCCGCACTGGCCGCAAAGACCGCGTCGTTGCCGGATTGGGCGAGCGCATGCAGCGCCTGGACAGCTGCGACCGTATTGAGATCGTCGGCGAGCGCGTTCAGCACGGTCTCATCCGGCTTGGCATCACCAGGTTCGGCCGCCGGCCATTTGGCTAGCAGACGTTCGGCTTCCTCCAGCCGCTTGACCGAAAAGTCGATCGGCTCGCGGTAATGCGTCATCAGCATAGCAAGGCGAAGCACTTCGCCCGGCCACTGACGGCCAGCGAAAGTCTCCGTGTGCAGCAATTCGTAGATGGTAACGAAATTGCCTTCGGACTTCGACATCTTGCGGCCTTCGACCTGCAGGAAGCCGTTATGCATCCAGACATTCGCCATCACGTCAGTGCCATGGGCGCAACGCGACTGGGCGATCTCGTTCTCGTGGTGCGGGAAGATCAGGTCTAGCCCACCGCCATGGATATCGAAGACGTCGCCGAGATAACGCCCGCTCATTGCCGAGCACTCGATATGCCAGCCCGGACGGCCGCGGCCCCAGGGGCTTTCCCAGCCGGGTTCGTTTTCGTCTGAGAGCTTCCAGAGCACGAAGTCGCCAGGGCTCTTCTTGTGCGCATCAACGGCGACGCGGGCGCCCGCCTGCTGCTCATCGAGATTGCGCTTCGAAAGCCGGCCGTAATCGGCCATCGACTTCGTGTCGAACAACACTTCGCCTGATGCCTGATAGGCATGGCCGCGCGCAATCAGCCGCTCGATGATCTCGATCATCTCAGCGATATTGTCGGTCGCACGCGGCTGCACTGTCGGCTCGAGCGACCCTAGTGCCAAGGCATCGTCGAGAAACTGTTTCTCGGTCTTTTCCGTCACCGCCCGGATCGCCGCGTTCAGCGGCAGGCCCGGATAGTCGCGCAGCGCCCGCGCGTTGATCTTGTCGTCGACGTCGGTGATGTTGCGCGCATAGGTGACGTGGCTTTCGCCATAGACATGGCGCAACAGGCGGAACAGCACGTCGAAGACGATGACCGGCCGCGCATTGCCGATATGGGCGAAATCATAGACCGTCGGGCCGCACACGTACATGCGGACGTTTTCGGCATCGATCGGCTTGAAAACCGATTTCTCCCGCGTCAGCGTGTTGTACAGCTTCAGTTCCGGCGTACCGCCCATTTCACTCTCCCGATATGCATAAGCACAAAATACTGCCACCGGCAGGCCGGGGCGTTTCGCATCTTGGACATTTGGGAGACGAAAACGGCCAGGCCAGCTTTGGGCTAGCGAATAATCTTCCGGCAAATAATGCAGGTAACCGTTTTCATGACGCGTTTTATGGCGCGGGATCGGAGTTTGGTCAAGAGGGCAAGGACCCATCCGGAGGGAGTTCGCTCGGCGCCCGTGATGTGCTGACCACAGGGGGCAATGTCCGGCGAAAATATAGTGCATGCTCTGAGGCTTCCGCCATTCTCGCGGCGCAAATCGCAGTTAACCAGCGGACGCTGCTATAAATTGTTGGGGGAACGAGTGGGAAGATTGGTCCGGTGGGCGATCGGAGCGGCTGCAATTCTGATAGTCGCATTCGCTGCATATTTCGCATACGATTTTGGAATGCTTCGCTTCAACAATCCGTCACTGGCCCGTTATCCGATCCAAGGCATCGATGTCAGTCATCACCAGGGTGTCGTTGATTGGAAGACCGTGGCTGCCCAGCCGAACGTGCGTTTCGCAATCATAAAGGCGACCGAAGGCGGCGATCACCGGGATTCCCGGTTCGCAGAGAACTGGCAGCGTGCCGGAGATGCGGGGCTGGTGAGGGGCGCTTATCACTTTTTCACCTTCTGCCGCCCGGGCAGGGATCAGGCGCAGAATGTCCTGGCAGCCGTGCCGAAAACGCCGGATGCCTTGCCCATCGCCATCGACCTGGAATTTGTCGGTAACTGCGACAAAATACCGACGCTCGATGAAATGGCGATGGAAGTGAACGCCTTCGTTGCCGAGCTGAAGAGTGGTTTTCCGGAAAAGCCGATTTTTTACGTCACACAGGAATTCTTTGACCAATATCTGAAAGGTAATGAAAGCCGCTTTCCCGATCATTACCTCTGGCTGCGAAGCATATTCAGGGAGCCTGCGCAGGAAAGCTGCAGTCGTTGGTCGATCTGGCAATTTGCCGACAATGGTACGGTGGACGGCATTAAGGGGGCAGTGGACCTTAATGCACTGTGCCCATCAGAAACGGGCTTTGCACGTCTCTTCCCAGCCGTTGCTACAAACTGAGAACTCAGCCTATCCCGGCAGCCGGTAATCCACCAGCTTGTTCTCGCGCACGATGAACAGTTTGCCCGTTTCGGTCACACCAGGCCCGAGCAGCGGCAGGATCGCCTTCGCCACTTCGGAGGGATGCGGCAGGCTCATCGGATCTTCGCCGGGGACGGCCTGCGCGCGCATGGCAGTGCGGGTTGCGCCCGGATCGACGCTGGTGATGCGCAGTGGCGTTGTCTGCGTCTCGCCAGCCCATGTGCGCGTCAGAGCCTCGACGGCTGCCTTCGATGCCGAATAGGCGCTCCAGAAGGGGCGGCACTTATGGGCCGCGCCCGAGGACATGATGACGGCGCGGCCGGCATCCGAGCGGTTCAGCAGCGGATCGACCGAACGGATCAGCCGCCAGGTGGCGTTGACGTTGATGTTCATCACCTTTTCGAAGATCTTCGCTTCGATATGGCCGATCGGCGAGATGACGCCGAGCACGCCGGCATTGGCGACGAGGATGTCGAGCTTGCCCCAGCGCTCGAAGATCGAGCCGCCGAGACGGTCGATCGCTTCCATATCGGCGAGATCGAAGGGGACGAGGGTCGCGGAGCCGCCAACGGCCTTGATGGCGTCGTCGAGTTCTTCCAGGCCGCCGACCGTGCGGGCGCAGGCGATCACATGCGCGCCGGCCTTGGCGAGTTCGAGTGCCGTGAAGTAGCCGATGCCGCGCGATGCGCCGGTCACCAGCGCGATCCTGCCTTCAAGATTGATGTTCATCTGCCGCGGCTCCGGATATGCTTGAAAAGGTAAGGGGCGCAATAAGCGCCCCTGATCGGAAAGTCAAAGTCGAAGCGGATTAGCCGTTGCTGGCGAGCATGGAAATCTTGTTGCCCATGGACTCGCCGTTCTTATCGAGAAGGCGGGTCGGATAGTCACCGGTAAAGTAGTGGTCGGTAAACTGCGGCCGGGCCGGGTTGCGGTCCTCGCCGCCGACGGCGCGATAGAGGCCGTTAATCGACAGGAAGGCCAGCGAATCCGCGCCGATATACTTCGCCATGGCTTCGACATCAGCATACTGGTTGGCGAGCAGCTTGTCGGCATCGGGAGTGTCGATGCCGTAGAAATCCGGGAAGAAGATCATCGGGCTGGCAACGCGGATATGCACTTCCCTGGCGCCGGCCTCGCGGATCATCTGCACGATCTTCAGCGAAGTGGTGCCGCGCACGATGGAATCGTCGACCAGCACCACGCGCTTGCCTTCGATCATCGCCCGGTTGGCGGAATGTTTCAGCTTCACGCCGAAGGCGCGGATTTGCTGCGTCGGCTCGATGAAGGTGCGGCCGACATAATGGTTGCGGATGATGCCATATTCGAACGGAATGCCGCTTTCCTGTGCATAGCCGAGCGCGGCCGGCGTGCCGCCATCGGGAACGGGCACGATCACGTCGGCATCGACAGGCGATTCCTTGGCGAGGTTCATCCCCATGTTTTTGCGCGTCGTATAGACGTTGCGGCCGCCGACGACTGAGTCCGGACGAGCGAAATAGACATATTCGAACAGGCAGAGGCGTTCGGGCTGCTGCTTGCTCGGCTTGCGCGCATCGATGCTGATCGAACCGTCGGGCTGGATTTCGCAGATGACGACTTCGCCATTCTCCACGTCGCGGATGAACTTCGCGCCGATAATGTCAAGCGCGCAGGTTTCCGAGCAGAAGATCGGCTTGCCGTCCAGTTCGCCCATGACCAGCGGGCGGATGCCGGTGGGGTCGCGCGCTGCGATCAGCTTGGTGCGCGTCATGGCGAGCATCGAATAGCCGCCTTCCATCTGGCGGATGGCGTCGATGAAGCGATCGGCCGTGGATGTATGGCGGGAGCGGGCGATGAGGTGGAGAACAACTTCGGTGTCGGATGTCGACTGACAGATCGCGCCAGTCGCGATGATCTGGCGGCGCAGCGTCAGGCCGTTGGTGAAATTGCCGTTATGGGCAATGGCGATGCCGCCCTCTTCCAGTTCGGCAAAGAGCGGCTGCACGTTGCGCATCGCCACTTCGCCTGTTGTGGAATAGCGCGTATGGCCGATCGAGATGGTGCCGGGCAGGCGGGCAAGCGTCATCGGATTGGTGTAGTGGTCGCCGACCAGGCCCATATGCCGTTCCTGATGGAAGCGCTTGCCATCGAAGGAAACGATACCGGCTGCCTCCTGCCCGCGATGCTGAAGGGCGTGCAGGCCGAGCGCCGTCAGTGCTGCGGCATCGGCATGTCCCAGAATTCCGAAAACACCGCATTCTTCATGCAGCGTGTCTCCGTCGAGCGGATCGTCGGTCGGGAAGGAATGGGACTGGTTCATTTCTGCGGGCCTTTGCTCTCACAAGAATGGATCGGCATTTCCAGTAGTATGATATCGGAAATCTTGCAGCTTTCCGATAGTTTCATGCTGAACGACGTCTGTTTCAAAGCCCGCCGGCTCTGAAACAGCTGAGGTCCGGCAGAGCGGAATGCCCGGCCGGACCTTTGTTCTTACGTCCCGCTCAAATGGCAACTGCCAGGCCGCGGGTCAAGCTAGTGAACACTGCGTCAATTCGATGGCTGCTGTGCGCCATTGTTAGGCGCGGGTGCTGCGTCTTCTGCCGGAGCCTGATCGTTGGCTGGCGCATTTTCATCCGTGGTCCGCGCGCCACCAAGCTTCTCGGTAATGCTCTTCTGGATCATTTGAGAAAATTCTTCAGGCAGGACTGCCTGCAGGCGAACGACGAGGGAATCCAGGAATGGCTTCGACTTGGCATTGTTGACCCAGGCCGGGCGATGATCTGCATCGACCAGCCAGTTCCAGAAGGCAACGGCGACGACGAGCAGAAGTATGCCGCGCGCCGCACCGAAGAGGAAACCCAAAGTGCGGTCGAGCGCGCCGATACGGCTGTCGATGATGAAATCGGCGATCTTCATCGTGATGAAGGAGATGACGATCAGCGCGATGAGGAAGACGACGGCAGCCGAACCGACGATCGCGATACGGTCATCGTCAGTATATTTCTTCGCATAAGGCACGAGATAGGGGTAGAGATAATAGGCGGCAGCCGCCGAGCCGCCCCAGCTCGCGATCGAGAGAATTTCGCGCGAGAAGCCGCGGACCATTGCCAATACGGCGGAGAAGAGCACGACGCCGATGACAATACCGTCGAAAATCGTAATGGGCATATAAATTCCACTCCAGACTGCCGCCTTGCGGGCCGCGTCGCGCCTTGTTTGGCAGATCCTATAGCATCCCCGCTATCGGTGATGAAGGATCAAACGTCTTCTTCCACACGCTGCAGCGCCCCTTTCGAGCCGGCAATGCGCGCGACCAAATCCGGCAGGCTCTCGATCTCGCTCCAGCGACCGCTGCCCCTTGGCAGTTCGGCGGAGCCGGACGGTAGCAGAGCTGCCGAAAACCCCAGCTTTTCGGCTTCTTTAAGGCGCTGGGCGGTTTGCGCAACCGGCCGGACGGCGCCCGACAGACTGACTTCGCCGAAATAGACGCAATCGGCCGGAAGGGCAATACCGGCCAGCGAGGAAACGAGAGCCGATGCGACGGCCAGATCGGCTGCCGGTTCGGAGATGCGGAAGCCGCCGGCAATGTTGAGATAGACGTCATGCTGGCCGAGCCGCACGCCGCAATGGGCCTCCAGAACCGCAAGGATCATCGACAGGCGGGCTGAGTCCCAGCCGACGACCGCACGCCGAGGCGTGCCGAGTGAAGTGGGGGCGACCAGCGCCTGCACTTCGACGAGAACAGGCCGCGTGCCCTCCATGCCGGCAAAAACCGCTGCACCCGGTGATTTCTCGTTGCGCTCGCCGAGGAAGAGTTCCGAGGGGTTAGCGACTTCGCGCAGGCCCTTGTCCGACATTTCGAAGACGCCGATCTCGTCCGTCGGTCCGAAGCGGTTCTTGACCGTACGCAGGATGCGGTAGTGATGGCCGCGGTCGCCCTCGAAATAGAGCACCGCATCGACCATATGCTCGACCACGCGCGGGCCGGCGATCTGGCCGTCCTTGGTCACATGACCGACGAGCACCATGGCCGCACCCGTCTGTTTGGCAAAGCGGATCATCGACTGCACGCCGGTGCGCACCTGTGTGACCGTACCCGGTGCGGATTCGGCGAGCTCGCTCCAGAGCGTCTGGATGGAGTCGATAATGACGAGGTCGGGGCGCTTGCCTTCCGCGAGCGTCGCGAGAATATCCTCGACATTGGTTTCAGCAGCAAGCAGCACATCGGTATCGGCTGCCGCCAGCCGCTGCGCCCGCAGCCGCACCTGCGCTACCGCCTCTTCGCCCGAGACATAGATGATCCGGTGCCCACGCCGCGAAAGGGCAGCCGCTCCCTGCATGAGCAGCGTGGACTTGCCGATGCCGGGGTCACCGCCGACGAGCACGGCCGAACCGCGCACGAAGCCGCCGCCGGTGACGCGGTCGAGTTCGGAAATGCCTGTATGGATGCGCGGCGCTTCCTCGATTTCACCGGAGAGAGCCGTCAATGCGACCGGACGGCCCTTCTTCGGCGTCTTGGCGGGGCCGCCGCCGATGCCGCCCATCGGGTCTTCTTCGACGATCGTATTCCACTCGCCGCAATTGTCGCATTTGCCCGCCCAGCGGTTATGCACCGCGCCGCAGCTCTGGCAGATGAATTGTGTCCTGGCCTTGGCCATCAATGACTGCTTTCACGTAGAGCCGCCTGGGCGGCCGAATCGGTTTCGCCCTAGATAATGGCTTCCTGCACCGATCAAAACTAATGATTTTCCTATCAGTGGCCGGGCTGGCAGCATCGGAAGGCTCTCAAGGGATAGGCCATGCTCGATTATTCGCTCGCTCACTGGATCGGTTTTTTGACCGCGGCGGTTCTTCTAAACATCTCGCCCGGTCCGGACATGGCCTTCATTCTCGGCCATACGATGAAGAGCGGCACGCGCGCCGGCTTCTCTGCCGTCTTCGGCATCTGGACCGGCGCCTGCATCCACGTGCTTCTCGCCGCCTTCGGCCTGTCGGCGATCCTTTCCGCCTCGGCAATCGCCTTCTCCACCGTCAAATGGGTGGGCGCGATCTATCTCGTCTGGCTCGGCATACAGGCGCTGCGCTCGAAAGGCGAGGGCGGCTTCGTGCGGGCGGCAGGCGAAACACTCGGCTGGCGGCGCATCTATCGGCAGGGCATGCTTGTCTCGCTGCTCAATCCGAAGGTAGCGATCTTCTTCCTCGCCTTCCTGCCACAATTCGTCGTCGAGGGCGCAGGTCCGGCCTGGCTGCAGCTTGGCGTTCACGGCGGCCTGATCATTGTCGTGGCCGTCTTCATCGAGCCGCCGTTGATCCTTGTGGGAGGGCGGCTTGCTAATGCCTTCAAACGGAATGCAAAGATCGGCCTGTGGCTAGACCGCGGCCTCGGCGCGCTGTTCGTGGCGCTCGGCCTTCGCCTCGCGTTCACGACACGCTAAGTCCCTATTCCTCGTCCATCTCGTACTTGCGCTCGTGGCGCAGGCCGATGCTCGTCAGCATCTCGTAACCGATCGTACCTGCGGCCTTTGCCGCATCGTCGACGAGGATGTTCTTGCCGAAGAGTTCGATATAGTCGCCGGCGCGAATGGCACCTTCCGGCAGGTCGGTCACGTCGAAAATCGTCTGGTCCATGGTGATGCGACCGGCGACCGGCACCTTTTGGCCGGCAACGAAGCCCTGTCCGCCCTGCGGCACGGCCTGGCGCAGCGGCACGCCGTCGCTCGACTGGCTGCGCATATAGCCATCGGCATAACCGGCCGAAACGATCGCCAGCCGGCTGTCGCGCGTCAGCTGCAGTGCTCGCCCGTAGCTGACGGATTCACCGGCCTTGACCGTGCGGATCTGGATGATGCGCGCTTCGGCCGTCGCCACCGGTCGCATCGGGTTCGCCATGCCATTGACGGCCTGCCCGCCATAGAGCGCGATGCCCGGCCGGGTGAGATCGAAGTGATAGTCATCCCCGAGGAAGATGCCGGCGGACGCCGCCAGGCTTGAATCGATACCTTCATAAGCAGCGCTAACCCTACGGAATGATTCAAGCTGCTGCTTGTTCATCGCAGAGGAGTGGTCGTCGCCGCAGGCCAGATGGCTCATGACGAGAGCAGGCGCGAAACTCGCGGGCCGCGACACGTCGTCGGCAAGAGCGAGCGCCTCGTCTACCGTCAGGCCCAGCCGGTTGAAGCCGGTATCGACGTGGAGTGCGCATGGGTAGTCGCCATAATCGGCAAGCACCGCCATCCAGAATGCAAGCTGCTCTTCCGAGGAGATGATCGGCACGAGATCGTTTTCGAAGAAGCGCCGCTCGGTGCCTGGCCAGATGCCCGCCAGCACGAAGATGCGTGCCTCAGGCGCAAACATGCGCAGGGTGACACCTTCATCGACGGTCGCGACGAAGAAATCCCGCGCGCCGGCAAGATAGAGCGCTTCGCCGGCATCCTCGATCCCCATCCCATAGGCATCCGCCTTGACGACGGCAGCTGTACGCGCCTTTCCCGAGCGGCGGGCCATTTCCCGCCAGTTGTCGGTCAGCGCCGTCAAGTCGACAGTCAGCCGCAGGCCGGCGGAGGCGAAAAGGTCGTCGTCTTCAAAGGGAATGGAAAAATCTGTCATGAATCGCCGCGCTGAAAGGGAAAGGAAAATCGCTGCAAACACTCTAAAGAGCATTGTGGCAAAGAGAAAGCATGAGGGGCGACATACCAGCCTTTCCCACATGCGATCACTTTTGTTCAAGACGGACAACTGGCGGCGCGCTAATCTGACGGGATGGAGAACGTTTCGCAAAAAGAGGCGGCAGACGCCATGCCGCTTGCCAAGGTGGAATCGGCCCGCTTCTGGCGGGACAGCCGTTTTCGCGACATGGAGTGTCTGAGCGCCAGTTTTCTTACGCATGAATACGCGCCGCACGCCCATGACACCTTCAGCATCGGCGCGATCGAAAGCGGCAGCCAGATCGCGACCCTGAGCGGAAAGCGGGAAGAAACCGGACCCGGAGACCTCTATCTGATCGATCCCGGCGTCGTGCACGACGGCGCTCCGGGTGGGGAAGGGTATCGCTACCGGATGATCTATCCGGACACGAAGCTGTTCATCGACATTCTCGAAGACGTCACCGGCAAGGCTTTCAACGCCACTCCGTCCTTCGCCGGGCCTCTGCCGCGCGATCCGCAGCTCGCCAAAGCCTTCCATGTCGCCCACCGTACGCTTGAAAGCAGAGCAGGCGCGCTGGAATCCGATGAAAACATGTTTTCGGTGCTGGCTGCGATCTTCGCCCGCTATGGCAGCACCATCGTCGTGCCCATCGATACCAAGGAGCGCAGTGCTGTCGCCCGCGCCCGCGACTACCTGATCGAGAATTTCGAAATTGATGTGGGACTGGAAGAACTGGCCAAGGTGGCGGGGCTCAGTCGCGCCCATTTAATTCGCGCTTTCCGCAGAGAGTATCACATCACCCCGCACGCCTTCCTGACGGACCGCCGTGTTCTTGTCGCAAGGCGGCTGCTGAGGGAGGGACACATGCCCGCCGATGTTGCGCTTCAGTGCGGCTTCGCCGATCAGGCACATTTCACACGCCACTTCAAATCCCGCACTGGCGTTACTCCCGGCCAGTTCCGTGTCGGTTGATCACTTTCGTTCAATACAGCCCTTAGCGGCCTCGGCTACCTCTCCGCCGTCTTGATGTGGAGGTTGCCGATGTTGCAACAGAGTAAGCCAGTCGGCAAAAGTCTGATCCGCGAATTTCTTGGCGGAGTGCGCGCCATTCTTCCCCTGATCGTCGCAGTCCTGCCGATTGGCCTGGTCTTCGGCGCGGTCTCGGCCACCAAAGGGCTTTCGACACTGGAAACGACGCTGATGAGTGCGCTCGTCTTTGCCGGCGGTTCACAATTCGTGGCGATGGATATCTGGACGCATCCGGCAAGCTGGATCGGCGTCGGCTTCGCGGCCCTGCTCGTCAATATCCGCCATGTACTGATGAGCGCCTCGATCGGCACGAAGATGCAGTCCTTCTCCGGCATCAAGCGCTATATTGCCATGCTGTTCCTGGCCGATGAGCTCTGGGCCATGGCGGAATTCCGCGCCGGAACGACACGGCTCACACCCGCCTGGTATGCCGGTATCGTCACGCCCTTTTACCTGACCTGGGTCGGTTCATCGCTTGCAGGAGCGTTGCTCGGCGCCTTTCTCGGCGATCCCGCCGTCATCGGCCTCGACTTCGCCTTTCCGGCCGTCTTCGTCGTGCTGGTGATGGGCTTCTGGAAGGGGGCGG
Organism: Rhizobium sp. BK377; assembly: GCF_014193935.1. Taxonomy (NCBI): domain Bacteria; kingdom Pseudomonadati; phylum Pseudomonadota; class Alphaproteobacteria; order Hyphomicrobiales; family Rhizobiaceae; genus Rhizobium; species Rhizobium sp. BK377. The sequence goes on along the minus strand of NZ_JACIAC010000001.1, from coordinate 538,230 downwards.
AAACCGGCGCGGTGCTTGCCGCAAGCGGAATTGCTGCGGTTGCCGTCCACCAGCTCGTGCCGGGGGTCTGGTATATCGCAGCCGGCGCGCTGGCAGGACTTGCAATGGCTGTCTGGAGAGGCAGAATGCGGGAGCAGGCGGCATGACGCTCGATTCCAGTACTTTACTCGCCATTCTTGCTATGGCCGCGGCGACCATTTTCACCCGCATCAGCGGCCTCGTGCTGATCCGCTATGTGGAGATTGACGAACGCCGGAAAACGGCGATCGAAGCCATTCCACCCGCGGTATTGATGGCTGTGATCGCCCCGACCGCCTTTGCGGCCGGTTGGGCGGAAACGTTGGCCTGTGCGGTAACGGCAATCGTTGCCAGACGCCTACCGATGCTGGCAAGCGTCGTCATCGGCGTCGCGACAGTGGCCTTGTTGCGGGCAGCTGGTTTCTGAAAGAACATTGACGCGGAAAGCCCGCGTCAATGTTCCTCATACTGCGTGAAGGACGGATCGGCGAGATCGGCAAAGCGTGTGAATTCCGACTGGAAGGCAAGTTTTACCGTGCCGGTCGGTCCGTGACGCTGCTTGGCGATGATGACATCGGCCGTGCCCTTGACCTTGTCGAACAGCGCTTCCCATTCCGGATATTTTGGATCGTGGATATCGCGCGGTTCCATGTTCTTGACGTAATATTCCTCGCGGAACACGAACAGCACGACGTCGGCGTCCTGCTCGATCGAGCCCGATTCACGAAGGTCGGAAAGCTGCGGGCGCTTGTCTTCGCGGCTTTCGACGGCACGCGAGAGCTGGGAGAGCGCGATGATCGGCACGTTCAATTCCTTGCCGAGTGCCTTGAGACCCGTTGTGATCTGGGTGATTTCCTGAACGCGGTTATCGCTGGATTTGCCGGAGCCGGTCATTAGCTGCACGTAGTCGACGACAAGCACGTCGAGCCCGCGCTGGCGCTTGAGGCGGCGGGCGCGTGCCGAAAGCTGGGCGATCGAGATACCGCCGGTCTGGTCGATATAGAGCGGCACCTTCTGCATCATCATCGAGCAGGCGACGAGTTTTTCGAAATCGGCATCGTTGATGTCGCCGCGGCGGATCTTCGAGGAGGAGACTTCCGTCTGCTCGGAGATGATACGCGTGGCGAGCTGTTCGGACGACATTTCGAGCGAGTAGAAGCCGACGACGCCGCCGTTCTTGGCCTTCATGCTGCCGTCCGGCTGCACTTCGCCTTCATAGGCGGCTGCGATATTGTAGGCGATATTGGTCGCGAGTGAGGTCTTGCCCATACCGGGACGGCCGGCGAGCACGATCAAGTCCGAGCGCTGCAACCCGCCCATCTTGGAATCGAGTGAGTGAATGCCGGTGGAAATGCCGGAGAGACCGCCGTCTCGCTCCTTGGCAACGGCTGCCATGTCGATGGCGAGCGCTACGGCATCGTTGAAGGCCTGGAAGCCGCCGTCATAGCGGCCATTTTCGGCAAGCTCGAACAGACGGCGTTCGGTGTCCTCGATCTGCGCTTGCGGCGGCATGTCGAGCGGCGCGTCATAGGCGATGTTGACGACATCCTCGCCGATGGTGATCAGCGCGCGGCGGATGGCCAGATCGTAGATCGCCCTTCCATAGTCTTCGGCGTTGATGATGGTGACGGCGCCGGTGACGAGGCTTGCGAGATACTTGGAAACGGTGATGTCCCCGACCTTCTCGTCGGCCGGCAGGAAGGTCTTGACCGTGACCGGGTTGGCGATCTTGCCCATGCGGATGATGTCGCCGGCGACCTCGAAGATCTTCCGATGCAGCGGCTCATAAAGATGGATAGGTTTGAGGAAGTCCGAGACGCGGTAGTAGGCGTCATTATTCATGAGGATGGCGCCGAGCAGCGCCTGTTCGGCCTCGATGTTGTTCGGCGCTTCTCGATAGTGCTGCTCTGCGGGAGCACCGGCGGCAATCTTTCGTGCAGCTTCGTTCATCGTCATCCGTACTGTCTTTTTCCAAAACCCGGATTTGCAGGGCCGTCTACGCAAAATCAAGTGTTTCGCAGCAACAGCTTTCAAGCGGTCATCAAATCGGTGGTACTGTGCCCGTTGTTCGACTTCTCCACAGTATAAGGGCCAGTGGAGAGAAAATATCCGAACTGTCACCTGTAGGACACGCCGCCTTTGGCGACTCACTTCTGCATTTTTTCATTTTAGCGTTCCCGGCTGCAGGGCGCAGCAAAAAAGCCCGGCGCGAGCCGGGCTTTTCGGTCTGTATCCCCTGGGAAACAGAAATTATGCCTCGTCTTCGTCGATGCCGTCGGCTTCCGGATCGAAGAAGTCTTCCGGACGCAGGGCGTCTTCGTCAACGCCGTAGATGGCATCCACAGAGGTGAGCTCTTCGCCCTTGGACTGACGCTCGGCTTCTTCCGCAGAACGGGCCACGTTCAGCTCGATGCTGATCTCAACTTCAGCATGGAGCTGCAGCTCGACCTTGTGCAGGCCGATCGCCTTGATCGGCGTGTTGAGGTGAACCTGGTTCCGGGCGATGTTGAAGCCTTCGGCGGCCAGGATGTCGACGACGTCACGGGCAGCGACCGAGCCGTAGAGCTGGCCGGTTTCGCCGGCAGAGCGGACGACGATGAAGGACTTGCCGTCGAGAACGTCGGCGACCTTCTGGGCTTCGGTCTTGCGCTCGAGGTTGCGGGCTTCGAGCGTTGCGCGCTCGGCTTCGAAACGGGCCTTATTGGCAGCGTTGGCGCGCAGTGCCTTGCCGAGCGGCAGGAGGTAGTTGCGCGCAAAGCCGTCGCGAACCTTTACGGTTTCGCCCATCTGGCCGAGCTTGGAGATGCGTTCGAGGAGAATGACGTCCATGGTGTTTTTCCTTTCTTGTTCTCAGATTTCGGTATCGTTTTGTTTGGGGGCATGGGCATCCTTGGTCGGGGTCAGGGCGATCGCCTTGCGGGTATCGGCGAGACCAAGCACGAGGATGAAAAGAGCCGGCAGCATCATGGTGGATGCCAGGTAGCTCAGGATAAGGGCCGGCAAGCGCCAGTCCTTGCCGCGCGTGCGGAAATGCAGCGCGGCGAAGCCGGACATCAGAAAGCCGGCGCCGAAGGCTCCGACGACCGTGGCGCCGATCATCGCAGGAACTCCGCCTATGAAAGTGGCGGCAAGACCGGCGAGGAAGATGAAGATCGAATTGCGGTTCATGCGCAGCGACGAAGGGATATCCTCGCGCGGACGCAAGCTCCTACCGGAAGCGGCAACGATACGTGTTGCGATGTAATAGGCGGCAAACAGCATCACCACCCAGATGCCGCCCTGCAGCGCGGGCAGCATGAGGACGACGAGCGACTTCGTCTGCGCAGTCGCGGCCGGATCGGGGACGAATGTCGGCTGCTGCTCCTGCAGCGAGGCCATCAGCACATCGACCATCTGGTCGGTGATTTCAGGCCCGTAGCCGATCATGATGCCGGTCACGATGACGGCGAAGGTGACGAGACCGCAGAGATGCAGCAGGATATCCGAAAGCGGATACCAGGCGAGCAGATTGTCGGGGCCGCCGAGTTCGGAGGCCGGGCGCGCAAGGTTTGCAAGGTGGCTCAGCCACCCCGCCGGCAGCAGCGTCACCAGCGTCATGACGAGCGCGAAGGACGGAGAAATAGCGATCGCGCCGAGCACAGCAGCGGTGACGACGGCGGAAATGGCGGCGAGATTGCCCCAGCCGAGGCCGACGAGCAGGATCGGAAGTGCTGAAGCGGCATAGAGCACGGCACTGAAAGACGGCTGCATGCTCGCGCCAAGCACCAGCAAGGCGGCGGTCAATCCGGCGAGTGCGCCGATCGCAAGCGTTTTCGGGTCAGGTCGTGTCACTTCGCTGTCCTGCTTATCAAGCAGTTAGAGGATTTCCCTGAAAGAGTTCGGGAAATGCCTCAACATGGGTTTTAAGGTTCCGATCCGCGCCCATCGCGGAAGGGGGAAGCCCCGGATCGAAATCCGGAGCTTCAAGATTCAATTAGGCGACGACGTACGGCAGCAGGCCGAGGAAGCGGGCGCGCTTGATCGCCTGGGCGAGTTCGCGCTGCTTCTTCTGGGAAACGGCCGTGATGCGGGACGGAACGATCTTGCCGCGCTCGGAAATGTAGCGCTGCAGGAGACGGACGTCCTTGTAGTCGATGCGCGGAGCGTTTGCACCGGAGAACGGGCAGGTCTTGCGACGACGATGGAACGGACGGCGGACCGGAGCGGAGGAAGACTCAGACATTCTTATTTCTCCTTATGCACGGTCTTCGCGGGGAGCGCGATCAGGACGCGGGCCACGCTGGAACTCGCCGTCACGGCGCGGCGGACGATCGCCGAATTCGCGGCGCGGGCCACGGTCGCCGCCTTCACGCGGGCCACGGTCGTCGCGGTCGCGCTTCTGCATCATGGCAGACGGGCCGTCTTCGTGCTTTTCGACAGCAATCGTCATGTAGCGAAGAACGTCTTCGCTGATGCGCATCTGACGTTCCATTTCCTGGATCGCAGCGGCCGGTGCATCAATGTCCATCAGGGCGTAGTGAGCCTTGCGGTTCTTCTTGATGCGGTAGGTGAGGGACTTGAGGCCCCAGTTTTCGATACGCCCGACTTTACCGCCGTTTGCTTCGATCACGCCCTTGTACTGTTCTACGAGGGCATCGACCTGCTGCGACGTGATATCCTGTCGGGCAAGGAATACATGTTCATAAAGAGCCATGACAGCTTTGCCTTTCTTGCGTTGATCAGAACCCGGCATTCGGCGGCTAAGCCTCAACGACTGCTCCTGAGAGGCGGCTAGCACCAAGCAAGAAAAGCGTTTCCGAGACGGTCGAGAGCGGAGACACGGGAGGCTGGAACGCTTCCGTTCCGAACGGTTTGCAAAATGCAAACCGGCCCTCCGTTCAGCCACCAGCCAGAAGACCGGGTTAACGAACAGGCGCGCTTATACGGGTTTTTGCGCGAAAGGCAAGCGCATATGGCCGAAAAGCCTGTCGTGTGCTCGCAAGCCAGAAGCGGCAGGACACAAAGCGCCCGCTTGATGAGGCCCTTAAAGCGGCATCGGATACTGCCGATGAACCTTCTCGATATCAGCAAGCACATCGCTGCTGAGCTCCACGTTCGCCGAGCCGATATCCGTCTTCAACTGCGCCATCGTGGTCGCACCGATAATGACTGATGTCATGAAGCGGCGGGTTAGGCAGAAGGCGAGTGCCATCTGCGCCGGGTCGAGGCCATGGCGGGCGGCGATACCGAAATATGCCTTCGTCGGCGCCTCCTGCAGCGGCTGCAAGCGGCCGCCAAGGTCGCCGTTGATCGCAGCGCGGCTGCCGACCGGCTTCTCGCCATTGACGTATTTACCGGTGAGAATGCCCGCCGCAAGGGGAGAGTAGGCGAGCAGGCCGACATCCTCGTGGTGCGAAAGTTCTGCCATGTCGAGATCGAAGTGGCGGTAGAGAAGATTGTATTCGTTCTGGACGCTGGCGACGCGCGGCAGGTTCAGCTGCTCGGACAGCGTCACATACTTCTGGATACCCCAGGTCGTTTCATTGGAGAGGCCGAAGGCACGGATCTTGCCTTCCTTTACCAGTTCGCCCACCGTTTCCAGGATATCGGTCATGTTGGCGATGGCTTTGGCGCGATCCTGCTTGAAGGGATCGTAGTGCCAGCTCTGGCGGAAATGGAAATGGCCGCGGTTCGGCCAATGGATCTGGTAGAGGTCGATATAATCCGTCTTCAGCCGCTTCAGGCTGGCCTCGAGCGCAAGGCGGATATTCTTGGCATCGGCACCTTCGCCGTTGCGGATATAAGAGCGGCCGGTGCCGGCAACCTTGGTGGCAAGGATGATATCCTTGCGCTTGCCGGTCTTTTCGAACCAGCTGCCGATATACTCTTCCGTGCGGCCCTGCGTTTCGGCAGAAACCGGCGTGGTCGGGTAAAGCTCGGCAGTATCGAAGAAATTGATACCTTCCCTTACGGCGTAGTCCATCTGCTCGTGGGCTTCCGCCTCGCTGTTCTGTGTGCCCCAGGTCATGGTGCCAAGGCAAATCTCGGAAACGGAAATATCTGTGCGGCCTAATTTATTGTATTTCATCGGAAACCTTGGACGTGGTCTGGGAAAGAAAGAGCTTGGGAAGAGCCGCGCAAATCTAGGCCGGATTTGCGCAAGCGCAAGGGGAAAAACCGGGTGTTCCCGCTGGGGCGAAAGGCTTTGGAGAGAATCTCCCGCCACTTGACTCTGAAAGAAAGAATGTCAATTGGAGGCGAAATGGCCCGATGGGCACTATCGAGGGACTGAATATGACCATTGCTTTCACTTTTCCCGGCCAGGGCAGCCAGGCCGTCGGCATGGGCAAGGATCTCGCGGAGAATTTTGCGGAGGCCCGCGCCGTTTTCGAAGAAGTCGATGAAGCGCTCGGTGAAAAGCTTTCGGATGTCATGTTCAACGGTCCCGAGGACAAGCTGACGCTGACGGCGAACGCCCAGCCGGCGCTGATGGCCGTTTCCATGGCCGTCATTCGCGTTCTGGAAGCCAAGGGCCTCGACCTGAAGTCCAAGGTTGCCTATGTTGCCGGTCATTCACTCGGCGAATATTCCGCCCTCTGTGCCGCCGGCACCTTCTCCATCGCCGACACGGCCCGTCTCCTACGCATCCGCGGCAATGCCATGCAGGCCGCAGTTCCGGTAGGTGTCGGCGCCATGGCCGCCATTATCGGCCTCGAACATGCTGATGTGCAGGCGGTATGCGAAGAAGCTGCAGCCACCGGCTCCTGCCAGATCGCCAATGATAATGGCGGCGGCCAGCTCGTCATTTCAGGCGAGAAGTCGGCCGTCGAGAAGGCCGCTGGCCTTGCGACCGACAAGGGTGCTAAGCGTGCCATCCTGCTGCCGGTTTCCGCTCCCTTCCATTCAAAGCTGATGGCGCCGGCCGCGGACGCGATGCGCGAGGCACTCGCCGGCGTGAAGAAGGCCAATCCGGTCGTCCCCGTCATCGCCAATGTCCGCGCCGCACCCGTCACGGATGCCCAAGAAATCGCCAGGCTTCTCGTCGAACAGGTCACCGGACAGGTGCGCTGGCGCGAGACGGTGGAATGGTTTGCAGCAAATGGCGTGACCACGCTTTACGAACTCGGCGCCGGCAAGGTACTGACCGGTCTTGCACGCCGCATCGACAAGAATATCAATGGTATCGCGGTCAACGGTCCGGCCGATATCGACGCTGCCATTGCCGCTCTCACGGCCTGATTGCCCCACGTTTATAAGGAACGCTCTCATGTTCGATCTTTCCGGCCGCAAGGCTCTCGTCACCGGCGCATCGGGCGGTATCGGCGAGGAAATCGCCCGCCTTCTCCACAAGCAGGGCGCCATCGTCGGCCTGCACGGCACCCGTGTCGAAAAGCTCGAAGCCCTGGCAAATGAGCTCGGCGACCGCGTGAAGATCTTCCCGGCGAACCTGTCGGATCGCGATGAGGTGAAGGCTCTCGGCCAGAAGGCGGAAGCCGATCTCGAAGGCGTCGATATCCTGGTCAACAACGCCGGCATCACCAAGGACGGTCTCTTCGTGCGCATGAGCGACGAGGACTGGGATGCCGTTCTCGAAGTGAACCTGACGGCGACCTTCCGCCTGACGCGAGAGCTCACCCATCCGATGATGCGCCGCCGTTATGGCCGCATCATCAACATCACCTCGATTGTCGGCGTGACCGGCAATCCGGGACAGGCCAACTACTGCGCCTCCAAGGCCGGCATGATCGGCTTCTCGAAATCGCTTGCGCAGGAAATCGCCACCCGCAACGTGACGGTCAACTGCATCGCTCCGGGCTTTATCGAAAGCGCCATGACCGGCAAGCTGAACGAAAAGCAGAAGGAAACGATCATGGGCGCGATCCCCATGAAGCGCATGGGCACCGGCGCCGAAGTGGCCTCTGCCGTCGTCTATCTGGCCTCCTCGGAAGCGGCCTATATGACGGGTCAGACCCTGCACGTAAACGGCGGCATGGCCATGATCTGAAACGATTAGCTGCCGCGGTCGCCAATTTCACTCAATAGCGTGTTGAGCAATCACGAACGGTTGATTTTCTGGCTTTGCGGCAGACTTAAAGCATGTTAAGCGGGCCATGACTGTCAACAGTCGTCCCGAAAAAAGCAGACGGACCGGCGGGCTTTTCGCAAGCCTGGGACTTCTCTAAAGCCGGGTAAACGAGTTTGCCGAGGATGTCTGAAAGCATCGCAGGCTGAAACAGGGTAGGGGTGTCAGAAGGACATTCCGATCAGGACATAAGGTCGAGGAAACCGACATGAGCGATATCGCAGAACGCGTAAAGAAAATTGTTATTGATCATCTTGGCGTCGATGCCGACAAGGTCGTCGAGAGCGCCAGCTTTATCGACGATCTGGGCGCCGACTCGCTCGACACGGTCGAACTGGTCATGGCTTTCGAAGAAGAATTCGGCGTTGAAATCCCCGACGATGCCGCTGACTCGATCCTGACGGTTGGCGATGCCGTGAAGTTCATTGAAAAGGCTCAGGCCTGATTCTGCGCATTCGAGAAAGGGCGGGCCAAGAGTCCGCCCTTTTCTTTTGAGCATGTTTCTCCATAAAACATAACAGACGGGGGAAAGCAGTCGATGAGAAGGGTCGTCATTACAGGTACCGGCATGGTATCGCCGTTGGGATGCGGAACGGAAATTACCTGGTCTCGGCTGCTTGCGGGAGCAAACGGCGCCCGCCTCGTGACTGAATTCGAGGTCGACGATCTCCCTGCCAAGATCGCTTGCCGCATCCCCGTCGGCGATGGTTCGGACGGCACCTTCAATCCGGACGACTGGATGGAGCCGAAGGAACAGCGCAAGGTAGATCCCTTCATCATCTATGGCATGGCCGCCGCCGATATGGCGCTCGAGGATGCCGACTGGCATCCCGAGACCGATGAGGATCAGATCGCGACAGGCGTTCTGATCGGCTCCGGCATTGGCGGTATCGAGGGCATTGTCGAGGCCGGCTATACGCTGCGCGACAAAGGCCCGCGCCGCATCTCTCCTTTCTTCATTCCCGGCCGATTGATCAATCTCGTCTCCGGCCAGGTCTCCATTCGCCACAAGCTGCGCGGCCCGAACCATTCGGTCGTCACCGCCTGCTCCACCGGTGCGCACGCCATTGGCGATGCTGCCCGCCTCATCGCGCTCGGCGATGCCGATGTCATGGTTGCCGGCGGCACGGAATCCCCGGTCAGCCGCATTTCGCTCGCCGGCTTTGCCGCCTGCAAGGCGTTGTCGACGCAGCACAACGACGATCCTCAAAAGGCCTCGCGCCCTTATGACAGGGACCGAGATGGTTTCGTCATGGGCGAGGGCGCCGGCATCGTGGTTCTCGAAGAACTGGACCATGCGCTGGCACGCGGTGCGAAGATCTATGCGGAAGTGGTCGGTTACGGCCTCTCCGGCGACGCCTTCCACATCACCGCTCCGTCCGAAGACGGCGACGGCGCGTTCCGCTGCATGACCATGGCGCTGAAGCGCGCCGGCCTGACGTCTGCCGATGTCGACTACATCAACGCTCATGGCACGTCGACCATGGCCGACACGATCGAGCTCGGTGCCGTCGAGCGTCTCGTCGGCAATGCGGCGTCGAAAATTTCGATGTCGTCGACCAAATCCGCGACCGGCCACCTGCTGGGTGCCGCCGGCGCCATCGAGGCGATCTTCACGACCCTCGCGATCCGCGACAACGTCGCCCCTCCAACGCTCAATCTCGATAACCCTGAGCGGGAAACCGCAATCGATCTTGTTCCGCACAAGGCTCGTGAGCGAGAAATCAACGTGGCGCTATCCAACTCGTTCGGATTCGGCGGCACGAATGCATCGCTCGTGCTGCGCCGTTACGTCGCGTAACAGGCGGTTTCCGAGCGCGGGCGAACGTCAAACGGCGCCATGATGCGCGGCAGAACCTGTTTTTTGCCGCATTACTTCGCGAAATAGCGAAGCGGGCTTAGTTTTAAAGGATTGCCGGTGAGCGACACGACCAACCAGAGCAGCGATAACGGCCAGAACGGCCAGCCGGCGCAGAAGGGACCGATCATCCCAAAATCGCCGAGCGAAGCCCTGCGTCCGGAACGCGTTCCCGAGCCGCCGAAGCGCTCCAGGAATGCCCGCAGCCAGGTGGTCCTCTTCCTGAATTTCGTCATGACCATGGCGGTGGTCGTCTGCATCGCCGGTCTCATCGGCTTCTACTACGCTATCACTGCCTACCAGAACCCCGGCCCGCTGCAGACGAACACCAATTTCATCGTCCGCAATGGTGCAGGCCTTGCGGAAATAGCGACGAATCTCGAGCGCAATCTCATCATCTCGGATGCCCGCGTCTTCCGCTATCTGACCGCGACGCATCTGAATGCAGGCGAAAGCCTCAAGGCAGGTGAATACGAGATCAAGGCGCATGCCTCCATGAACGAGATCATGGAACTTCTGAAATCCGGCAAGTCCATCCTCTATTCCGTCTCCTTCCCCGAAGGGCTGACGGTGCGGCAGATGTTCGACCGTATGCTGGACGATCCGGTTCTCGAGGGCGACCTGCCGGCCGCTCTGCCGGCAGAAGGCAGCCTGCGGCCGGATACCTACAAGTTCTCGCGTGGCACCAAGCGGTCTGAAATCATCGACCAGATGGCTGCCGCCCAGCAGAAGCTGGTCGACCAGATCTGGGAACGGCGCGATCCTTCGCTGCTCTTGAAGAGCAAGGAAGAGTTCGTCACCCTCGCCTCAATCGTCGAGAAGGAGACGGGTGTGCCGGATGAGCGCGCTCATGTCGCCTCAGTCTTCCTGAACCGTCTCGGCAAAGGTATGCGCCTGCAGTCCGATCCGACCATCATCTACGGTCTCTTCGGCGGCGAGGGCAAACCAGCCGACCGGCCGATCTACCAGTCGGACCTGAAGAAAGAGACGCCCTTCAACACCTACGTCGTAAAGGGTCTGCCGCCCACGCCGATCGCCAATCCCGGCAAGGACGCGCTGGAAGCTGTCGCCAATCCCTGGAAGACGCAGGACCTCTATTTCGTCGCCGATGGCACCGGCGGCCACGTCTTTGCGGCAACGCTCGAGGAGCACAACGCCAACGTCAAGCGCTGGCGCAAGCTGGAAGCCGACAAGGGCGCGGATCCCGAAATTGCCGTCGACGGACAGCCGGAAGATCAGCCTGCGGACAATACATCCGCGGTTCCGCCGAAGAAAAAGAAGATCAACTGATATCGGGAGGCCTTTGATGGCATTGCAGTCCATGACTGGTTTTGCGCGGCGCGAAGGAACGACCGGCCGCTGGCGCTGGGCATGGGAACTGCGTTCGGTCAACGGCAAGGGCCTCGATCTTCGCCTCCGTCTGCCACCCGGTCTGGAGCGCCTCGAAACAGATGTTCGCCGCATTGCCGGCGAGAATTTCAGTCGTGGCAATCTGCAGGCCACACTGGCGCTGACGACAGGCGAAAGCCAGCTTGAAGCTGTGCTCAATCAGGATGCCTTTGCTGCCGTCCTCACCATGCGCGACAAGCTGGAAGGTCTTATCGATCCGGCGCCGCTAAGGCTTGATACCCTGCTTTCCATCCGAGGCCTCGTCGACTTCCGCGAGACGCAGGACAGCGAAGAGACTGTCGCCGCGCGCGATGCCGATATCCTGTCGGGACTGACGGCGGCACTGTCCGATCTCAAGGCCATGCGTGAACAGGAGGGTGCCGCACTGGCGCGTGTGCTTCTCGGCCATGTTGCTGCGATCGAAGCTCTGACAGGTGCGATCGAGTCCGATCCCTCGCGCTCCCCGCAGGAGATTGCAGCGAAGCTCTCCGCGCAGGTCTCGCTCCTCATGGAAGGAGCCGGTGCGCTCGACCGTGATCGGCTGCACGCGGAAGCCGCACTGCTGGCCACCAAGGCGGATATGCGCGAAGAGATCGACCGGCTGAAGGCCCATGTCGCCGCCGCCCGCGATCTCGTGACAAAAGGTGGACCGGTTGGCCGAAAGCTCGATTTTCTTGCACAGGAATTTAACCGGGAATCGAATACAATCTGCTCGAAATCGAACGCTTCGGCCGTCACCGCAGCCGGCATCGAGCTGAAGGTGGTGATCGATCAGTTCCGTGAGCAGGTCCAGAATTTGGAGTAGGACATGAGCCCGGCGAAAATCTTGCCCGTCCAGATCGCCCGTCGCGGTCTGATGCTGGTTATCTCGTCGCCCTCTGGCGCCGGTAAATCCACCATCGCGCGTACGCTTTTGGAAACGGACAAACACATCGGCCTTTCCGTCAGCGTCACGACGCGCCAGCGCCGACCGAGCGAAGTGGAGGGCGTACACTATCATTTCAAGACGGTCCGGGAATTCGAGCGGCTGCGCGATTCCGATGCCCTGCTGGAATGGGCAGAGGTTCACGGCAATTTTTACGGCACACCTCGCGAACCGGTTGAGCAGGCCATGTCCGAAGGCCGCGACATGCTGTTCGATATCGACTGGCAGGGCGCCCAGCAATTGCAGCAAAAGATGCAGGCCGATGTGGTTTCGATCTTTGTTCTGCCGCCGACCATGACCGAGCTGCAGTCCCGTCTTCACCGCCGTGCCGAGGATTCTGAGGAAGTCATCCAGACGCGCCTCGCCAATTCCCGCGCCGAGATCGCGCACTGGCGCGAGTATGATTACGTAATCATCAATGATGACCTGAACGCCGCCTTTGATGCGGTGCAGTCGATCGTCAAGGCCGAGCGCCTGCGCCGCGACCGCCGCCACGGCATGTTCGATTTCGTCCGGGAATTGCTCGAAGAAACGCCGGTTCTTTAAAGCAATTCCAGCAAAAGCGTTCAGCGGTTTTGCGTGCGGAATTGCGTGGAAACAAAACGATAAAGCATTTCCGTGATTCGAAGAAAACGGAAATGCTTTTAGAGGCTGTTCGCCAGCCGGCAGAATTCCTCTACCGACAGGGTCTCCGCACGTCTGGCCGGATCAATGCCGGCTTTGACGAGCAGGTTCTCGCCGCCGATTGGCTTCAGGCTCTGGCGCAGCATCTTGCGGCGCTGGCCGAACGCAGCCTGCGTGACCCTTTCCAGATTGGCGACAGAGCAGGGGATCGGGGTTTCGTTCGGCGTCAGGTGGACTACTGTCGAGGTGACCTTCGGCGGCGGCGTGAAAGCCTGCGGCGGAATATCGAATGCCATGCGGGAATGTGTGCGCCATCCCGCCAGCACGCCGAGGCGGCCATAGTGATCGTCGTCTTCGGAGGCGACGATCCGCTCGCCGACTTCCTTCTGGAACATCAGCGTCAGCGATTGCCAGAAGGGCGGCCATGCCTTCGGCAGCAGCCAGTTCACGAGAAGCTGAGTGCCGACATTATAGGGCAGGTTGGCGATGATCTTGACGGGGCGGCCCGACGCCAGCGCCTCGAAATCGGTCTTCAGCGCATCGCCCTCGATGACGTCCAGCCGTCCGGGATAATGGTCGGCGATCTCGGCAAGAGCCGGCAGACAGCGTGCATCGCGTTCGACGGCGATGACCTTCCTCGCACCGAGCGCGAGGATCGCTCGCGTCAAGCCGCCGGGACCTGGACCGACTTCAAAGACCGTCACGTCGTCAAGCGCGCCGGCCGTGCGGGCAACCTTCTGCGTCAGGTTGAGATCGAGAAGGAAGTTCTGCCCGAGGGCCTTGCGCGCATCGAGCCCGTGACGCTGGATAACCTCGCGAAGCGGCGGCAGACCGTCGAGTGCAGCCATTAACGATGACTTTCCGCAGTCCGGCCAAGCTGCGCGCCGAGCTTCAGCGCGGCAACGAGGCTCGTCTCGCGGGCAAGTCCCTTGCCGGCAATGCCGAAGGCGGTGCCGTGATCGGGGGAGGTGCGTACGAAAGGAAGACCAAGCGTCACATTGACGGAATCGTCGAAGCCGAGCGCCTTGGCCGGGATCAGCGCCTGATCGTGATACATGCAGACGGCAACGTCATAACGGGCGCGCGCTTCGTCATGAAACATGGTATCGGCGGGAAGGGGACCGATCGCATCGATACCCTCGTCACGAAGGATCTGGACCGCCGGATGGATGATACTCTCGTCCTCCTTGCCGATCGCGCCGCCTTCGCCCGCATGCGGATTGAGCCCTGCAATGGCGAGCCGAGGAGAGGCGATCCCGAACCGCTGCTTCAGATCCCTGTCTGCGATCCGGCAGGTTTCGATGATCAGACCGAGCGTCAGCGCCTGCGGCACATCCTTGAGCGGAATGTGAATGGTGACGGGGATGGCGCGCAGTTTCGGTCCCGCGAGCATCATGACGGGCATGACAGTCTGACCGGTCGCATGCATTGCGAGGTCGGCCAGGAATTCCGTATGACCTGGAAACTTGAACCCCGCCTCGTAGAGCACCGACTTGGCGATCGGGTTGGTGACGACCGCAAGCGCTTCGCCTTGCATGACGAGCGCTACTGCCGCCTCGATTGAGGCGATCGTACCTTTTGCCGTCGCGACATGCGGCTCTCCTGCCGCAACATCGATGCCGGCCGGTATCGACATGACCGGTAGCGCGTCCGCAAATACACCGGGGCTTTCGGCTGCATTGCCGATGGTCTGAAGGGGAATATCCAGCCCGAGCTTTCGTGCCCGCACAGCAAGCACATCGGGATCGCCGACCAGGAAGAATGGCGGCAGTCCAAGCTCGCGCCTGCGAAGCCAGGCCATCAGGGTGATATCAGGCCCAACGCCGGCCGGGTCGCCCTGGGTCAGTGCAAGCGGTCTCGAAAACGGTGTCCCCATGGAGAAATCAGCGATAGACGATCTGCGCACGCTTGCGCAGTTCATCCAGATATTTGGTGCTGTTTTCGTTTTCCGGCGCTGCCGATTTGTTTGCCTTGTTCTTGTCGAGGTCCTCCTGACGGAACACCATTTCGGCCGCCTGGTCATCCGAGACCTGGCGCTGGCTGCAGATCGCAAGGTACTCTACACCCTTGTCGGTCACGCGCGTAGCCGTAGTATTGCCCTTGGCCGCTATGACCAGATCCTTCCAGTCCGCCGGAATTTCCGGGGCCAGCATGCGGCCGAGATCGCGGATCGAAACGTCCCGCATTGTGGCGGCGAAAGTCTTGGCCTGATCGCAGCCCGGATATTTGGAGCGCGATGCCTCAGCCTCGCTCTTGCGCTTGCCGGTGATCGCGTTGCGCTTGGATGCCGGAACAACGAAGATGACCTGCTGCAACATATATTCTGTCGTCACCGGCTTCTGCTTGTTGTTCTGCATCATGCGGTTGACCAGATCGTAATTCGATATTCGCGCGGTGGAACCGTAACGCGCATTGACGACACGCGGCCAGCTCATCTGCACGGCAATGAAGTTCTTGAAGTGGTCGACACCGACGCCGGCGCGATCGAGGATCTGTCCCATCTGCTCGACGGAAAGCTTGTTGCTGGCGGCAAACCGGGCGAAGGAGGCGTTGACGTCCTCCTGCGAGACCGACATACGCACGCGGGAAACCTCCTGCCGCTTCAGCGCCTCGTCGATAAGCTGCTCTTCGGCGGCTTTTGGATCACCCTTCTGGCGCTGCAGCCGCATGAAGGCCTGTCGCTTGGCGACATCCCCGCTCGTAATCGCGGTACCGTTTACCACGGCCTTGACCTCGCTCGCAGCGAAGACAGGGCTGCTGAAGGCGGCAAGCATGAAGGCTGCGCCTGCAACAAGCGTGGTTACGGTTTTCTTCGCGTCAATCATCTGTTGACCTCCCGATAGCGCCGCACGACAGCGCGCGGCGTTCCTTACCATAGACTGAGACGAGCGGAAATCGCATCTCCGCGATACCCCATGCCTCACATAACGACTGCTCGCAATGTCCTGCACAGGCTTACGGCGAAAGAATGGCCCGGCCGGAGATTTCCGGCCGCCCATTTGTCATCAGAGATTATTCGCGGCGTCACCCGTGCCCAGCCTGATGTCGCCGAGCGTGCGGAAGGTAAGGCGGGCAGCAATCGTCCAGTCGCTTGCAGTTTGGTCCGTCGTATCGCGGGCATCCGTATAGGCGATGGTGAAAATCGTGCACTCGTCCTCATAGGAAATGCCGAGCGTGCGCCTGGTGACGACACTATTGTTCAGATCCCAGGCAATGCCGCCGAAGATCGACCAATAGTCCTTGAACTTGATTCTGCTACTCGTCTGAATCTCGTCTTGGTCTTCGGCAAAGCCATATTCCGGCTGGGCGGTAACGTGCGTATAGGTGACCTGGCCCGAGAAGGTATCGTTCTGATAGGCCGTGGTCAGATCGCCGCGATTGAAGGCGAAATCCTGTTCGTCCAGACGGTAGGAAGCCGCAACGGAAAGACCGAAAGGCATTTCGATACCGCCGAGGCCAACATAGTCGGATCGGTCGGTCTCAAGGCCCGAATCGGCGCCGACATTCACGAGGTCGTCGGTCGCAAACGAGTTCTGACCCGCGAGCTGATAGGACTGTCCGAAGATGCCGTGCAGCTTGTAGCCGCTGTCGAAGGTGCCAGTGTACTGGAAGCCGACGTTTGCGCGCGTCCCGCCTTCGATGCGGTCGTAGCCGGAGAACCGGTCGCGGTCGAAAAGGTTGGTCGCATCGAAAACGAAGCTCTGCGCATCTTCATTCGGCAGGCGACCGGCGAGCGGTTCATCCGGTCGCGCATAGATCTGGGCGATCGGCTCCAGAACATGCGTGCTGTTGCTGGTCGTGAACAGGATCGGATAACGCATTTCCAGCCCAGCCGTGACCATTCCGCGCGTTGCCGCACTATCGTCGAGATAGTTGCCGGCATACGGAACGCCGTTGGCGTTGACGGGACTGTCCATGTTGAGTGCGAAGGCATCGCCGCGCGCTGCGAGCAACGGTGTAATCACCAGGCCGGTCGGCGTCACGTAGGTGCGCTTCCACTGCACTTCCGTCGTCAAACGGGTCGTTTGACCCTCCAGGCCGCGGAAGCGGTCGAAACCTGCGACATTGTAAAAGTCGTCGTGGGTGCGCGAAATGTTGGTGAGATTGACATCTGCGGAAAGCTCGCCGCCTGCAAGAGGCTGCGGCGCGACATAGTGATAGTCAAGCGTCGGGTAGACGATCGCCTGCTGCTTTTCCGCCGTGTCATGGCGGTCGGCATCCTGGACGTCGAAGTAGAAGGCGCGCAGGTCGAAGTAATTCCGCTTGCCAAGACCCGTGAGGTAAACGTTGTTCGCGTAGGGGGTCCCGGAATAACCCTGGATCTTGTAGGTGCGCGAGAAGTTGTTGTCGCTCTGCACCATTACATCCCAGCCGAATGTCCAGCGGGGATTGATCCTGAAGTTTGCTCTCGATGCGACCATGCCGCGCTGTTCGACTTCGGCATCACTTGTGCCGGTGCTGAAGTTGCCGGGGTTCATCTGGTCGATGCCGGCAATATGCATGGTCAGCGTGCCATTTTCAAAGCGGCGGCGATATTCACCTTCGAGCATGAAGCCCTGGGATGTATAGCCGGTGCCCGTAACGGTGAAATCCGAGCTTGGAGAAATGACGTAATAGTAGGGAACGGAAAGACCGTAGCCGAGATTTTGCGAAACGCTCATCGACGGGAACAGAAAGCCCGACTTGCGCTTGACGGTATTGTCAGGGACCGTGATCCACGGAACGTAGGCGATCGGCTGGCCAAGCAGCTCGAAACGGGCGTGCTCCAGCCGGATCGTGTGTTTTTGGCCGTCTTGAATGACGCGTTGTGCCTTGACCTGCCAGAAGGGCGCGCGCTCGGGCTTCTCAGCGCAGGGCAAACAGGCCGTATAGACGCCTTTGTTCAGAATCATCTGCGTACCGCCGACCCTCTGGCCGGTCTCGGCAACGAGGCGGGTATTGTCGCTCGTCTCGATTCGCAGTGCGTTCATGAAGCCGTCTGCGAAATTGTCGGTCACATCGAGGCTGTCGGCGTAGATACGGTTGCCGTCCGGGGTCGCCAGTTCGATGTTGCCGGTCGCCATCATGCGACCGGTCTTCTGGTTATAGTCGACCTTCTGGGCGACCATCCTGTAGCCGCCGTAATTGATCTGCACGCCGCCGATCACGGAGACGATCTCCTGGTCCTTGTCATAGACCAGCTCGTTTGCCGACAGCATCAGTTTTGCGTCCGGCGAGATATTCTGGCCGATCGCAGGCATGCCTGTAGTGTTCTCCTGGGCATACGCCAGAGGAGCGCTCTCAAAATAGGAACACAGAGCCGCACCTAGGAGCAGGGCAACCAACTGTTTACTAAAATTCTTGCGGTCGCCTACCGCCACTAGCCATCCTCCTGATGAAGCAGAATCGTTGCGCCTAAAGCGAGCGCCACGACCACGGGTATCCAAGTCGCCACAAACGGCGGCACGACACCGCTGCTTCCGAATGCTTTTACAAGCACGGTGACGACATAAAGCATGAAGCCTGAAAGGATTCCACCCAGAATCACAGAGCGTGATTGGTTGAACCGGCTAAATTTTAGAGACACTGTTGCAGCAATGAGAGTCATGGCCACCAAGAGCAGCGGCTGCGACAGCAGAGAGTTGAATTGAGTCTCAAGCGCCTTCGTGGAGATTCCGAAGGATTTGGCGGCAGCGATACGGTTGGAAAGGTCAAAGAAACCAATTGTTTCCGGCGCTGTCAGCCGCTCCTTGATAAAGTCTTGCTTCAGATTGGTACGAAGCTGTTCCGTAGCCTTACGCACTGGGATTTCCCCAGGCTTGCGTTCGACGACGTTGTTAAGCTGCCAGTAACCATCTTCCAATTTGGCCGATGAGGCATCCTGCCTCAGAATGACCTGACCGGCAGAATCGAAGTGTACGAGCACGGCGTCCATGAGCAACGTGCCGTTCTCCAGCACGGTCTTGGCGCCGATGATGACATCGTCCCGTCCGCTGATCTGGCGCAGCCACGGAACCTGCAGCGCCCGGATCATGGCATTGTCCTGACCGCGCCAGGCCGTTTCGAATTGCGTTGCCTGCCTCTGGCCCCAGGCGGCGAGCGGATTGAGCGCCACCACCGTCAGCACGCCGAGAATCAGAGACCCGGCGATAAAAGGCAGCATGAACTGCCAGACCGAGATGCCTGCGGCACGGGTGACAACGAGTTCATATTTCCGATTGAGGCCGATCAGCACGGTGATGCCGACGAACAGCGCCACGAAGGGAATGGTCTGCTGCAGGATCAATGGCAGGCGAACGGCGGTGAGAAGCACAGCGCCACCCAGTGTATAGCCGGGGAAATTGGAGATACGGCTTGCCGTCTCGCTGAAGTCGAGCAGAAAGGTGATAGCGCTCATGCCGATCAGGAACCACATGGTGGTCACGACATATCGGCGAAAAAAATACCGCGACAATGTCCCGAAAATCATCGTGCTGCGCCTCCGCCGCTCCGGTCCGTTGCGGCAAGGACTCGGTCCTGCGCGCGCTTCCAAACCGTTGAGGTTCGATTGCGGAGCGCAAGCGGCACGGAAAGCCGTTTATGCAGATTGAGGAAGATGATCGAAGCGATGCCGGTGACGACAGGGATCGCGTAAAGGATCGGGATATAGATCGGATGGTTGTCGATCTGGTTGGCAACGTAAAATGCCGCCCAGCGCAATGTGAAAGCGAGGCCGAGTGCGCCGATCATCGGATGCATGCGCGCCTCGCGGTGTGAGCGTGCGTCGCCTGCGATGGCAAGGGAAAAGAGGGCGAAAACGAAGGGAAGCGCCCAGTCCGTCAGGCGGCGATGCAGTTCGGCGGTATAGGTGCCGGGCTTGGCGATATAATCAGGATCTTTCGGATCGGGATGGAGCAGAAAGCCAAGATCGCGGTCGCTCGCGCGCAGCGTCGCCTGTCCGTTATTTTCCGTCATGTCGGAAAGGTCGAAGGAATAGGAATCGAACTTGATGACCGAGACGTTTCCATCGGGCGTTTTGCGATGGACTTCGCCGTCATGCATGATCAGCGACGTGCCGACGTCATCCACTGCGCCCTCACGAGCATAATAGATGAGCTCGTTATTCGGCTCGCGCTCGTCGGCGACGAAGAGGCCCTTCAGCATGCGACCGGCGAGCCGCTGCGAGATCTGCACATAGAGGCCTTCGTCGATCTTGCGGAAGGTCTTTTCCTCGATCACCGACGAAAGAAGGTCGGCATAGGTGGCGGCGATCATCTGCCGCACGACCGTCTTCGCACGCGGCTCGACGACATTGTCGACGAAGAACGAGAAAACGCTGACAAGGATCGCAAGCAGCAGGATCGGCCGAGCCAGGATGGTGCGACGGGCGCCGGCAGCATCGATCACGGTCAGTTCGGAATCGTTGTTCATCGTCGTCAGCGTCTGGGTAATGCCGATGACGAGTGCAAAGGGCAGCACGACAGGAATGATCGACGGCAGGATCAGCGTCGCAAGCATGGCGAAGGAGCCGATCGACTGGCCGCTGTCGGTCACCAGGTTGATGCGCTGCAGGACCTGGGTGGTCCAGATGATCGCGAGCACCGGGAGCAAGGCCACGAGAAACATCTGGCCAACACGCCGCAATATATATGTCTCGAGTAGTTTCATGCTCGCCCTTGAACGCGCCTGCAGGTCGATATGATCAGCAGGAGATTCCCTCTACGCTCTTTGTCTCGGTTTTGCGACAAGTCAGTGTCAAAAATTCATTCAAATTTCAGAATTTTTTTGTTGCCGTGGCGACTCAGCAAGTGCCATCAGCGCCGCGAATATGACGACCGAAGACAGCCATCCCAGCACAACGTCGGATAGATAATGTGCACCGAAGGAAAGCCGCATCGCGGGCGTCAGGATGGAGACGGCGGCAACGGGTCCAACAAGCGCATAGCGTAGCGACTTCGGAACGAAGATCAGCAGGCAGAACAGCCAGCCCGCGCTCGCCGCCTCTCCGGAAATGAAGGAGCAGTTGGAAACGCACTTGCCGGCCAATGAACCGGCCTCGGCGAAATGCAGCGTGCCGCCGAAGAGATCCGTCTGGATCGGCCGCGGCCGACCCCAATGTTCCTTGAGGATTACATTGACGAGAAGAACAGGACCGATCAGCAGCGTGCCGAGCGCAACCTTCAGATCGCGGGCGCGCGGCGCGTTGAATGTTGCGCCATGCTGCTGATAACATTGGGCAAGCTTCCACAACATGACCGCGGTCACGACATAGGGAACGTAGAAGAAGAGCGTGCGTAAGAGACCGAGGATCGCCTCGCTCCGATAGGGGAAGGAGCCGCAGATCTCAGTTGTCGCGGCCGACGCATCGCAGGCCGTCTGCACGAAAAAAAGCTGGGAAAAATAAATGTCTATCTCGGGAAAGGCGCGGAAGAGCGCAAGCAGTAGCCACCACATCCAGAAGAGCAGCACGAACACGCCGAATGCCGTTTGCGGCAGGCGAATTGCCGGACCCCGCCATCGATTTTTCGAAAAAACTGTCAACGCAAACATCTACGAAACTGACAAAAACTCTATTGGCCGGGCGGCCGCGCGGAACATAACAACAGTCGCCGGCCATTGACAGACCTGTCGAACGCGAAATTATCCCCCTGGCACGGATTTCATGAATCCCATCGGAGAAGACATGTCTGCAAAATTCGAAATTTCATTCTCAAAATCGGCAAAGCTCAGCGGCGGCCTTGCGATCCTTCTGAAGACATCCGGGGCCGACACCGCGGCTGGGGCCGATATTGCCGATCCGGCGGGGGTGATCGCCAAGGCGTCGAAGATTGCGCGCTTCTCGGCAAAGTCGTTGGCTGTTCTCGACCTGGTGGCGCCGGAAGGCGCGCCTGCGGAGCGCATCATCGTCCTTGGCCTCGGCAAGCCGGCAGACCTGACCGTCCACGACTGGCTGAAGGCCGGCGGCAGCGCTGCCTCGCGGATCAAGAATACTGAGAAAGCGACGATCTTCATCGATGCGCCGGGCGCAGATGTCAGCGCCAAGGCTGCGGCCGATTTCGCTCTCGGCATGCTGCTGCGCGCTTACAACTTCGATACCTATAAGACGAAGAAGAATGACGACGAGGAGAAACAGGCGAAGTCGGTCAAGGTGACGATCGTCACGGCCGATGCGGCCGCTGCCAAGAAAGCCTTCGCCGATGCCGAAGCGGTTGCCGACGGCGTCAATCTCGCCCGTGATCTCGTCAACGAGCCGCCGAATATGCTCGGCCCGGTGGAATTTGCCGCCAAGGCCAAAGAACTGGAAAAGCTGGGCGTTGAGGTGGAAATCCTCACCGAGCGCGAGATGCGACGCCTTGGCATGGGCGCGTTGCTCGGCGTTGCCCAAGGCTCCGTTCGTCCGCCGCGCCTTGCGGTTATGCAGTGGAAGGGTGGCAAGAGCAAGGACCGGCCCATCGCCTTCGTCGGCAAAGGTGTGGTCTTCGATACCGGCGGCATCTCGATTAAGCCGGCCGCCAACATGGAGGACATGAAGGGCGACATGGGCGGTGCGGCAGCCGTCACCGGCCTCATGCACACGCTCGCCGCGCGTAAGGCGGAGGTCAATGCCGTGGGTATCATCGGCCTTGTGGAAAACATGCCCGACGGCAACGCCCAGCGTCCGGGCGACATCGTCACCTCCATGTCCGGCCAGACGATCGAGGTGATCAACACAGACGCGGAAGGCCGCCTCGTGCTCTGCGATGCGCTCTGGTATTGCAATGACCGCTTCAAGCCGCGGTTCATGATCAATCTCGCCACCCTGACGGGAGCCATTCTGGTCGCACTCGGCAATAGTCATGCAGGTCTCTTCTCGAATGACGATCCGCTGTCGGCGCAATTGACAGCAGCCGGCCTCGTGACGAACGAGAAACTGTGGCGCATGCCGCTCGGGAAGGAATATGACAAGATGATCGACAGCAAGTTTGCCGACATGAAGAATACCGGCGGCCGCCTTGCCGGCTCCATCACTGCGGCCCATTTCCTGAAACGATTCGTGCAGGATACGCCCTGGGCGCATCTCGATATTGCCGGAACTGCGATGGGTTCCGTGCAGGACGAGATCAACCAGTCCTGGGGCTCCGGTTTCGGCGTGCGCCTGCTCGATGAATTGGTGCGTGCGAACTACGAAACACGATGACGGAAATTCTCTTTTACCATCTGACGGAATCGAAGCTGGAAGACGCGCTTCCGCCGTTGCTCGACAAGAGCGTCGAGCGCGGCTGGCGCGTCGCCGTGCAGATGAAGGAGGCCGCTCGACGCGACGCGCTGGATCAGCATTTGTGGACCTATCGGGAGGACAGTTTCCTGCCACATGGCACGGATGAGGGGGATTTCGCTGGGGATCAGCCCGTTCTCCTGACCGTTTTGCCGGACAACCCGAACGCAGCGACGGTTCGCTTCATCATCGACGGCGCCGAGCCGCCGGCAGTCGTGGACTATGAGCGGATCGTCTTCATGTTCGACGGTTACGATCAGGAGCAGCTTGAAGGCGCGCGCGGCCAGTGGAAGAAGCTGAAAGGCGAGGGGCACAAGCTCACCTATTGGCAGCAGACCTCGGAAGGGCGGTGGGAGAAGAAGGCCTGACTTCGATTGTCAGGCAAGGCCGGCTTCCGCCAGGACCTTGTCAATGAAATCCTTCTTCGCGACGGTGTAGGCAGCGCGGCTTTCGGCAAATTTTTGCGCCAGGCCGATCTTCAGTCCCTCATAGGCGATTGCAAGAGCCGGATCGTTTCGCAGCCTGTCGCGGAAAAAGATATCCCGCCTCCAGTTGAAGCCCTGATATTCAACGACATGAGCGAGATGCGTGCGCGTCTCGCCCATGACACCGCGGCCGAAGAGATGATCGTCGGGCACGATGTCGGCACCGGCATAGTCGTAGCCGATCGCCTCCATAGGCTTGATGCAGGCAAGTCCGTCATCAAGGCGGCGGACGCCGATCAGGATATCGATGATCGGTTTCGCCTTGATGCCTGGAATGGCGGTGCTACCGAAGTGCTGTATTTCGATTGCAAGAGGGCCAAGCGCGTTGCGGATCCTGGCCTCTTCCAGCAGATAGGCCTCCCCCCATTTGGCGTTGGGGTCGGCTAGCCTCACCGCCAGGTGTGGGACGCCCAATCCAAACGATTCATCCTGCTCCTGCTGCATGGAAAACGTCCCTCGCGCTGCGTTTTCCTATTCTAGCATTCTGCAGGCGCAATGGCATCTGCCCGTAAGGTTGATCAGTCGTAGAACGCCTCGACGAATTTGCGCTTGCCGAGCATGAAGGCATCGGCGACATGTCGCAGCGGTGCCAGATCGACATCCGATTTGCCGCCCTTGATGAGTTCGGCAAAGCGGCGATAAAGCGCCGGATATTCGGCCTCCGGCGCGGAGAACTTCAGTTCGCCATCGACCGAGAGCTTCGAACCGCCTTCGGACAGAACCATCTGTCCGGCTGCCGTTTCCGCGATGATGTCCCAGCTCTGCTTGCCCGTCTGGCGCCAGTCGAATTCTGCGTGAACGGGAACGTAGTCGACATTGCGGAAATGCAGGTCGGCAGCAATTGGGGAGTCACGGTTTTCAGGGAATTCCAGTGTGCCGGCGCTGAGGAACATCGCCTTTGGCAGGATATGCGTAACGATCGACAGCGCGTTGATGCCCGGATCGAAAACGCCGAGACCGCCGGCCTGCCAGATCCATTCCTGGTTCGGATGCCAGTGACGCACGTCTTCTTTCCAGATGACGTGCATGCTCTTCATTTCGGTCGAGGAAAGAAACGATTTGGCGGCTTCGACGGCGGCTGCATAGCGCGAGTGCCAACTTGCAAACAGCGTCGCACCCTGCTTGTTGGCGAGATCTTCCAGGTCTTCCACTTCGCTCAGCGTCGCGCCCGGAGGCTTTTCAAGGAAGACATGTTTGCCGGCGGCCAGCGCCTTGTAAGCCGCTTCATAGCGATACTGCGGCGGCATGCAGAGCGAAACGGCATCGATCGAAGGTTCGGCGTCGAGCATATCGTCGATCGACGTATAGGCGGTAACGCCATCGACTGTGCCGTGGCGGCTTGCCGTCGCCACCAGCTTGAAATCGGTATTGGCGGCGATGGAGGGAAGGTGCTGGTCGCGGACGATCTTGCCGACGCCTACGATGGCGAGGTTAATGGCTGACATTGTAAAGCTCGCGTTCGGTGTTTCGCTAAAGTATGACTTATTGCGCGCCGTTTTATCAGAAAGCGGTCCGCGGGCAAGTCTGGTCTGTAAGAACAGACGACGCGATTTTTGGGCAATTGTCTAGCTCTTGAAGACTGCGATGGTTCTTGCGCCGCAGCAAAGCTTCTCCAGGCACTGACTTACGCTGGCGTCGCCTTAACTCGCCATGGCTCCTTCATATTCAGCGGAGAGTTCCAGCCATTGCTCTTCGGCGGCAGCGAGTTTGGCGGCTGCTTCGCTACGCTGCTTGGCTTTGTCAGCGGCTTTGGCGGGCGCCTTTTCATAGAGCGCAGGATCCGCAAGTTCCGCATCAAGTGCCTGAATCAGTTTCTCCAGCTTGCCCGTCAAGGATTCGATTTCATTGATCTTTTTCTTGAGAGGGGCGAGCGAGGCGCGCTTGTCGGCATTCAGCTTGCGTTGATCGGCCTTCGATGCCTGGTCTTCAGACTGCTTCTGCTTTTCGTCGTCTTTTTTTTTGCCGGAAGCAACGATCAGGTCGCGATATTCATCCATATCGCCTTCGAAGCTCGTTACCGTACCATTGTTGACGAGCCAGAGGCGATCGACCGTCGCTTCGATCAGGTGCCGGTCGTGCGAAATCAGGATGACGGCACCGTCATAATCGTTCAGCGCCTCGATCAGGGCGCGGCGGCTGTCGATGTCGAGATGGTTCGTCGGCTCATCAAGGATCAAGAGGTTCGGTGCATGAAAGGCGGCAAGCCCCATCAGCAGGCGTGCCTTTTCGCCACCCGAGAGGTCTTTGGCCGCCGTCGCCATCTTTTCGGTCGCAAGGCCCATCTGCGCCACGCGGGAACGCACCTTGGCTTCCGGCTCGGTCGGCATCAGCCGGCGCACATGCTCGACGGGTGTCTCGTTCGGCACGAGATCGTCGAGTTGATGCTGGGCGAAAAAGCCGATCTTCAGGCTGGGCGCCAGGCGCAGATCGCCGCTTTCCGGCGCCAGCCGCCCCGAAATGAACTTCGCGAAGGTCGATTTGCCGTTGCCGTTCGAGCCGAGCAGCGCGATGCGGTCGTCATTGTCGATGCGCAGATTGAGCCCCTTGAGGATCGGCTTGCCTGGCTCGTAGCCGACGGCGCCGCCGCTGATTGCGACGATCGGCGAGGCCGGCTGTTTTTCAGGCTCCGGGAAGGTGATCGGCTGAACGTGATCCTCGATCACGGCCGCGACCGTGCCCATACGCTCCAGCGCCTTGACGCGCGATTGGGCCTGCTTGGCCTTGGAGGCCTTGGCCTTGAAGCGGTCGATGAAGCTCTGCAGATGCTTGCGCGCCGCATCGTTCTTCGCTTTGGCCTTCATCTGCAGTTCGTCGGCTTCCGCTTTCTGCCGCTCGAACTGGTCGTAATTGCCGCGGTAGAAGGTGAGCTTCTTTTGATCAAGATGAACGATGGAATTGACCGCGTTGTTCAGCAGATCGCGATCATGGCTGATGATGATGACCGTGTGCGGATAGCGGCGGATATAATCCTCCAGCCACATCGTGCCTTCGAGGTCGAGATAGTTGGTCGGCTCGTCGAGCAAGAGCAGGTCCGGCTCGGTAAAGAGCACGGATGCGAGCGCCACGCGCATACGCCAGCCGCCCGAAAAGGAAGATGCGGGCCGGGCCTGCGCTTCCTGATTGAAGCCGAGGCCCGAGAGGATGCTGGCGGCGCGGGCTTCGGCCGAATGGGCGTCGATATCGACGAGGCGCATCTGGATTTCGGCGATACGATGCGGATCGGTTGCGGTTTCCGCCTCGGCAAGCAGCGCCGCGCGCTCCTTGTCGGCGGAAAGCACGATCGTGATCAGCGAATCCTCGGTGCCCGGCGCTTCCTGCTTCACCTGGCCCATGCGCGCATTCTTGGGGATCGATATTGTCCCGCTTTCGGCTCCCAGATCACCGGTTATAACGCGGAAGAGGGTGGATTTGCCGGCGCCGTTGCGTCCCACGAGCCCGGCCTTCGTGCCTGACGGCAGCGAGACGCTGGCATGGTCGAGAAGCAGACGACCGGCAATGCGGGCGGAAATATCTGATATCGTGATCATGCGCGCGGTTTTGGCCGAAAGCCGCCGCCAAGGCAAGATGGCTCAGCGGCGTGTTTGCCACTGTTTGCCATCAATAGCTCATAGCCGAAGGCCTCAGCGGCCGAAGGCTTGCACCGGCAAGCGCGGATTGGATTTGGCGGCAAGCAGCGCTACGCGGGCATTGGCCTGAAGCTGACCCGACGTGGCCGCATGGCCGCTCAGTGCCACGCCGACAGAAATCGTCAGGCCGCTTGCTTCGGATGTATCGGAGGCGGCGAAAACGAGATTGTCCTGGACGGAACTGCGCAGCCGCTCGGCGATCGCCAGCGCGTCCTGCATGCCGACATTGGCAAAGAGGAGGGCGAATTCGTCGCCTTCCAGGCGCGCAACGAAATCGTTCTTCTTCACCGTCTTGCGGAAGAGGCCGGCAAGCTTCTTCAGGAGCTTGTTGCCGGTCTGCGCGCCGTATCGGGCGGTAAGCTCCTTGAAATCATCGATGTCGATCATGATCAGCGCGCTGCCGGCCGCACCCTCTTCCTGATGGTACAGATCGTCGAGCGCACGATTGAGCCCGATACGGTTGGGCAGGCCGGTGATCTTGTCGGTGACAGCAGCCGCCTGCACGGCGGAAACGCCCCGCTCCAGCACCGTCAACCGCTCGATTTCCTCTTCCAGCCTCGTGCCGATCGTCCGGTCCGCTGCGAGAACGGCTGAAAGGGAAGCGGCGAGATACTCGACCTCCGCCATGAAATCGGCAAGGCTCTGCTGGTCCTGCTGGCCCGAGACGGATTTGAGGATTGTCTCGCAAGCGCGTGTGAATGCCTGGTGATGCAGGCGACCTTCGGCGAGCCGCTCCGCCGTCTCCTTAAGCACGCGGCTCGTTTCGTTGCGCGAGCGGTCGTCCGCCAGCCCATAATGGCCGACGAGCCTGTAGCGCAGGCCGAGCTCGTCCAGAGCTTCCTGATGCGGATGCGGGCCGAGGGCCGCTATATCCTGTGCCAGCCCGGCATTCAGGCCGATCAGTGCCTCATGGAACAGTTCATAGTTGCGTGGCAGGCCTGCCACGTTCAGCCGCATCATGTGCTGAGCGACTTTCTGCACGTCGGTTGCCGGCGCCGGCCGGGTCGCCTCGCGCGTATTCAATGCATTTGCAGCGGCAGTCGGCATGACGATCCCCTCATTGCCATTGGTTCTCTTGGGCCATCGACTCTTCTGCTTCCGCTATGCAGGCAAGCTTTTAAGAGACATTGAATTTGCAAGGTTTGCGGGGCGGGAAGCCGCAAAACCGGTTAATGCACCCTTGCCGCGTCCCGATCGGGAATGGCAGCATCCGTCTCAGCAGCAGACGCGATGGGCCCATGAAAATTCCTGATTTGATCGCACCGGCTTTCTGGCGTGGAATGAACCCGTTGCGATTGCGAAAGGATGGCCATGACCAGAGCTCTCTACTCCCTGTGCGGCGCCGACGAGCGTCACCTTTTTTCGCCGCATTGCTGGAAAGCGGTGATGGCGCTCGCCCATAAGGGGCTCGACTTCGAAGAGGTTCCGACGACCTACAGCCGCATTGTTGATATCGGCGGCGGCTTTTCCAAGACCGTGCCTGTCCTGGACGACAATGGCCGGCTAATATCGGACAGTTTCGAGATCGCTCTTTACCTGGAAGATACCTATCCGGACCGTCCGTCGCTGTTTGGTGGCGAGGGCGGCAAGGCCCTGTCGCGCATGGTCGAGGGTTATTCGCAGATGATCATCCATCCGGCGATCATGCGGATCGCGCTTCTCGATATTCATTCCATTCTCGATGAGGGCGACAAGGCCTATTTCCGTGCCAGCCGCGAAAGCCGTCTCGGCAAGCCGCTGGAGGATTTCGCCGCCGGACGTGAGGCGGAGAGGGAAGCCTTTGCCGCCAAGCTGGAGCCGATGCGCCACATGCTGCGCTTCCAGCCCTTCATCGGCGGCGAAAGCCCGCTTTTTGCAGACTACATCGTCTTTGGTGCCCTGCAATGGCTGCGCATCGCCGCCGGCCTCGCCATGCTGGCCCCGGATGACCCCGTCATGGCCTGGTTCGAACGCTGCCTCGATCTTCATGAAAGCCGGGGCCGGACTGTGACAGCAGCGTGAAATTGCCGGAGCCCCCTTGTTTTCGGGCGGTGAGGCGGGTAAAGACCGCCCACTTTTCCCTGAGTATGAGGATCCGAATATGGCGATTGAACGCACCTTCTCGATGATCAAGCCGGATGCAACGAAGCGCAACCTGACGGGCGCTATCACCAAGATGCTCGAAGATGCCGGCCTGCGCGTCGTCGCCTCCAAGCGCGTCTGGATGAGCAAGCGCGAAGCAGAAGGCTTCTACGCCGTTCACAAGGAACGTCCGTTCTTCGGCGAACTCGTCGAAGGCATGACCTCCGGCCCGACCATCGTTCAGGTTTTGGAAGGCGAAGGCGCCATCCTGAAGAACCGCGAAATCATGGGCGCAACCAACCCGGCAAACGCTGCCGAAGGCACGATCCGCAAGGTTCACGCTCTGTCGATCGGCGAAAACTCGGTTCATGGTTCCGACGCTCCGGAAACGGCTGCCCAGGAAATCAAGTACTGGTTCTCCGATACCGAGATCGTCGGCTGATCAGCGCGGATGCATTGAATTGACTGAGAAAAGCCGGGCTCGTCCCGGCTTTTTTGCTTTACGGCTCAGGCCGGACACTTGTCCGTATTGGAAAAATCCGTCGTCCCATCCGGCTTGAAAACCTCGGGGTTCTTCTCGTATAACGCGCCGACCACCAGCGGTTTACTCGGCAGCACCGTCTGGTCGAGATTGGATTTGAACTGTGCCTTCAGCTCCTGCAAGATCTTGCCATCCTTATCGACCAGCTTGACGGTCACTGAATAAGGCCGGTCCTTAACCACGCAGTGCAGGTTTTCGCTCTGGACCGAAATCTTGTCATCCATCGGAAAAACCTTCTGGTTCAGCACCAGCGGCGCACCGCCCTGCGGGTTTTCGAATTCGGCAACGATGGCGGAGCCATCGGGGATGGGGGCCGTCTTCTTCATTGTTAGCAGATAGGTGGCGCTGGCGTTTCGATAGTTGAAGACGAAGAGATGCCCCGTCACTTCCAGCATGCTTTCGGCCTGGCGCTGGCAGGCGGCAAGCAAGAGTGCCGCTGCCGCAAGAGCCGTGATGATTGAGCGCCGTTTCATGGCGTCTCCTCCTTCTTTTTCCTCCGGTAATGCCTGATCGCCTTGGCGCGGTTGCCGCAGACGGCCATATCGCACCAGGTGCGGCTTTTGTTCTTGCTGCGGTCGATGAACAGCCAGCCGCAATTGCCGCAGATCTTCATCCGCTCAGGATCGGGCATGGCGATCAGTCGCAGGACCGAATGCGCCGTCGCGGTATCGAGACCCTTCTCCGCTGCCCCGCGCAGCGTGCGCGCCAGCGCCTCCAGCAATTCGGCAAGCAGCCGGTCGTCATTTCCCTCAAGCACGCGCTGCCGGAAATATCTGTCCGTTGCCTCGCGCAGCTCGATGAAGCTCGCTCTATTCTGCGCTCCTACCGGCGCTATGTCGCCAAAAAGCGCCCGTTCGGCGCAGAATTCCTGCGCTGCCTCGGGGAAACGCTCCAGTTGTCCCTCAGCCTCGAAGCGATCGATACGGCGCGCCGTGTCGTGGCGAAGGATGACGCTGTTGGCGACATCGAGCGCCAGCGCGCCGCCCGAAAAGCGGTGAGGGGTCCAGGAAAAGCTCATGAGAAAAATATAACTGGTAAAACACATTTTGCCAGTTATTATTTTAAAGCGATCCGGAGTTTCGGGAATGGCCTATCTTCTGCAGCAACTGGCGAATGCGGTGCCGCTCGCAGCACTCTACGCCACGCTTGCCTTCGGTTATTCGATCGCCTTCGGTGTCACAAAGCGCGCCGACATCACCTATGGGGCGATCATCGCCTTTGCCGGTCAGATCCTGCTGCTCTTCACAGACATGGCCTACAATCGCCTGTGGCTGGTGCTGCCGGCGGCGATATCGATCGGCGTCTGCGCCTCGCTGATCTATTCAGTGGGGGCGGGGATCTGGATCGGCCGATCCATCATGCAGCCGCTCGTCAGCAAGTCGCCAAACACGGTCATGGTTGCGGCACTCGGCATGATGATCGTGCTGATGGAGACGGCGCGTCTTGCGGCCAATACCCGCGCTATCTGGCTGCCGCCGCTGCTGAACGATAACGTCACCTTCTGGAGCGACGGCGTTTTCCGGGTAACGCTCACCTATATCCAGCTTCTGGATACGGTCCTGATGTGCGCGATCATTGTAATAGGTACGTTGATTCTGAAGTGTACCGCCTGGGGCCGTTTATGGCGGGCCGTTATTGATGATCCGCTTGCTGCCGAACTCTGCGGCACCAGCGCCAGCCGTGTCTTCCTGGTGTCCTATGGGGCCGCGACGCTCGTTGCCACCTGCTGCGGCATTCTTGCGACCTTCTATTATGGATCGATGGATTTCGGCGCAGGGCTGATGTTCGGCCTCAAGGTGCTGCTGATCGCAGCCGTCGGCGGCTATTCCGATCCGCTACGCTCGGCCGCCGGTGCGGCCGGCCTCGCACTGGTCGAGACGCTTTGGGGCGCCTACGGCTCCTTCATCTGGCGCGATCTCGCCATTTTCTCGCTGCTGGTACTCCTGCTGGTGATGAGTCGCCGCGAACGCGTCGTACTCTGATTATTTCCAGCGGTCTCGCGCCTTGTTGTCGGCGTCCCTTGCCGAGACCCATTCGTCCGAATGTCCATCCTTGCCGTGCTCCTTCTTCCAGAAGGGTGCAGATGTTTTCAGGAAATCCATGACGAAGCTCGCGCCGTCGAAGGCGGCCTGCCGGTGCGGTGCCGACGCGACGACCAGCACGATATTCTCGCCGGCCGCAATCTTGCCGAAGCGGTGGATGGCGGTGAGGCCGTTGAGCCCGAACCGCTCGATGGCAAGCTCCCCTATGCGGGTCATCTCCGCTTCGGCCATACCGGGATAGTGTTCGAGTTCGAGTGCGGAGAGTGTGCCGCCTTCATCGCGGCAGAGGCCGGAGAAGGTGACGACTGCGCCGATGCCGGGCTTGCCTTTGGAAAGCCGGTCGACTTCCGCCTGCAGGTCGAAATCCTCGCGCTGGACGCGGATAGTGGGAGTAATGGTCACAGCACGCTCCTCAGCCCGGCGGC
Source organism: Rhizobium sp. BK377 (assembly GCF_014193935.1). Lineage (NCBI taxonomy): Bacteria > Pseudomonadati > Pseudomonadota > Alphaproteobacteria > Hyphomicrobiales > Rhizobiaceae > Rhizobium > Rhizobium sp. BK377. Next base: position 505,961 of record NZ_JACIAC010000001.1, on the reverse strand, counting down.
ACGGCCGTTCTCACCCGCCCGTCATCGGCGGGAAAATACCGATCTCTTTCGCCCCGGCGATCGGCTCGTCATGCTCCACATGTTCCTGGTCGATCGCCACCCGGATTACATCAGGATATTGAAGAGCCATTTCATATTCTTCGCCCAAGCCTTTCAAATGATTCAGAAGATCCGCAACGCTGACGACGGAGGAAGGAAGTTCGATCTCCTCTTCTCCCTTGCCGATACGTTCGCGCACCCAGGCGAAATAAATAAGCCGCGTCATTCTTCGTCATCCACGATATGTTTGAGCCCCGCCCGGAAATAGTCGTAGCCGGTATAGATGGTCAGCAGCGCGGCGATCCATAGAAGCCCGATGCCGGCCTGTGTCGTATAAGGGAAAATCTCATCTCCGGCGGGGCCGGCCAACAGGAAAGCGATAGCGACAAGCTGCAGAGTCGTTTTCCATTTGGCGATGCGGGTCACCGGCACGCTCACCTTCAAAGCAGCCAGATATTCCCGCAGGCCCGAAACCAGGATTTCGCGGCAGAGAATGGTGATCGCCGCCCAGATCGACCAGCCGGCAATGGTCTGGTCGGCCGCGACCAGGAGAAGGATCGAGGCGACCAGCAGCTTGTCGGCGATCGGATCCAGCATACGGCCGATATTCGATGTCTGGTTCCAGATGCGCGCGAGGTAACCGTCAAGGAAATCGGTGATCGAGGCGATGATGAATATCCAGAGCGCCACCCAACGCGCGGTGTTGCTGATCGAAAGTTTGCCCTCGATGAAGAAGCAGAGAACGATCAGCGGCACAGCGAGGATGCGGCCGTATGTCAGGAGATTGGGAATGTTATACGCACGCGATGCCATGAGCGGTTCTCTTTGATAATGCGGCGGTAGATGACGGCTTTGGCCCTCGACCGTCAACATTCTTTCTGTTTTTTCGCTGCCTTTGCGTGGAATTTGCGACCGGCGCCGCTTATTTCGCGGCGTCGTCGTGAAAATGATTGTAGACCTGCTTTGCGACGGTCTCGGAAATTCCTTCCACCGCCATGAGATCGGAAAGGGCGGCGCGCGACACCGCCTTTGCAGTGCCGAAGTGTTGCAGCAGTGCCCTCTTGCGCGAAGGCCCGATGCCGCCGATCTCGTCGAGCGGGTTCTTGACCATCTCCTTCTTGCGCCTTGCACGGTGGGAACCGATTGCGAAACGGTGCGCCTCGTCGCGCATGCGCTGGATGAAGTAGAGTACCGGATCGCGCGGCGGCAGCGTGAAGCTTCCCTTGCCGGGGGCAAAGAAGCGCTCGCGTCCGGCTTCACGATCCACGCCCTTGGCGACGCCGATGGCGATCACGCTGTCGGTAATGCCGAGCTCTTCGAGGATCGCGCGCACCGCCGTCATCTGTCCCTGACCGCCGTCGATGAGGATGACATCGGGCCAGGCGGGGAAGGGCAAGTCGGCCGCATCGGCTGCGGAAACCTGCGCGCTGCGATCGGGAATGCCCTCTTCCTTGAGCAGGCGGGAGAAGCGCCGCGTCATCACCTCCCGCATCATGCCGAAGTCGTCGCCGGGGGTGATCTCGGTCGATTTGATGTTGAACTTGCGATACTGGCTCTTCACGAAGCCTTCCGGTCCGGCGACCACCATGCCGCCGACCGCATTCGTTCCCATGATATGCGAGTTGTCGTAGATCTCGACGCGCTGCGGCACGTAGGGCAGCCCGAAGGTTTCCTTGAAGCCTTCCAGCAGCCGCGATTGCGAGGCCGTTTCGGCAAGCTTTCGCCCGTGCGCCTCGCGGGCATTGGCAATGACATGCTCGACGAGATCGCGCTTTTCGCCGCGCTGCGGAACGAGGATCGAGACCTTGTGCCCGGCCTTTTCGCTGAGTGCGGCGGCCAGCAATTCCAGTTCCTCCACTGTTTCCGACAGCATGATCTGCCGCGGCACCGGCTTGTCATCGTAGAACTGCGCGAGGAACGCGTTCAATACCTCGGCGCCTGACAGTTGCGGGTCGGCCTTCGGGAAATAGGCGCGGTTGCCCCAGTTCTGCCCGGTGCGGAAGAAGAACACCTGGATACAGGAAATCCCGCCTTCGTGATGGATGGCGAATACGTCAGCCTCCTCGACGCCGGCAGGATTGATGCCCTGGTGGCTCTGCACATGCGAAAGTGCTGCAAGACGGTCGCGATAAATGGCAGCCCGCTCGAAATCGAGATCCTCGGCCGCGGCATTCATCGCCTCCGCTATATGCTCTTTCACCTTCTGGCTCTTGCCGGATAGGAAGTCCTTGGCTTCCTGCACCAGCTCCGCATAGCCCTCGTCGCTGACCTCACGGGTGCAGGGACCGGAACAGCGTTTGATCTGGTAAAGCAGACAGGGCCGGGTGCGCGTCTCGAAGACGCTGTCCGTACAGGTGCGGATCAGGAAGGCGCGCTGCAGTGAATTGATCGTGCGGCCGACGGCGCCTGCCGAGGCGAAGGGGCCGAAATAGTCGCCCTTGCGAGCGCGGGCGCCACGATGCTTAAAGATGGCGGGCGCACGGTGATCGCCGGTTATCAGGATATAGGGAAACGACTTGTCATCACGCAGCAGCACGTTAAAGCGCGGCCGCAGGCGCTTGATCAGATTCGCTTCCAGCAGCAGGGCCTCGGTCTCCGTCCGCGTCGTGACGAATTCCATATTGGCAGTCTGGCGCACCATCTGGGCGATGCGGTTGGAATGCACGCGCCCCATCGCGTAGTTGCCGACGCGCTTCTTCAGGCTGCGGGCCTTGCCGACATAGAGTACGTCGCCCGCCTCGTTGAACATGCGGTAGACGCCGGGACTGTTCGGCAGGCGCTTGACGAATTCGGCGATCAGATCGGCGCCGAGAAGGCCGGTTTCGTTGATGCTGCCAGCATTCCAGTCGATCGACGCCGAAATCGGCGAGGCAGAGGCGTCGCCTTCCACCTCGATGATGTCGTCGTCGTTTTCATCGGTTTCGTCGTAAAGAACACCGCCATCGGGCAGCTTCTTGGCATTCATTCCTTGATCTCCAGCACGTCAGGCGTCTGCCATGCGAGATGCTGGCCGCCGTCGAGTGCAATCATCTGACCCGTGATCGAGGGGGTCTCGAACAGAAAACGAATCGTTCGGCCGAATTCCGCAAGCTCAGGTCCACGCTTCAAGATAAGGGCTGAAACCTGCGCTTGGAAGTCTTCCTGCAATTGCCGCTCGCTCGGTATCGACGGGCCGGGACCGATCGCATTGACGCGGATGCACGGCGCGAGCGCCTGCGCCATGGTCTGCGTCGCCGTCCACAGCGCCGATTTCGACAGCGTATAGGAGTAGAAGCTTGGCCGCAGTGCCCAGACACGCTGATCGATAACATTGACGATCAACCCCTCATGCGCCTCCGGCAGCTGCTCGGCGAATTTGGCAGCAAGGATCGACGGTGCGCGAACATGCAGGGCGAAGTGCTCGTCCCACACCTGCGCATCGAATTTGCGGAGCGAATCCTCAAGAAAAATCGATGCATTGTTGACGAGAAGATCGATCGGCCCGAGCGCCTCGCATGCCTTCTCGACAAGACCTGCGGTCTCACTGATTTGGGCGAGATCGGCCTGGATCGCAACCGCCCGGTGCCCTCTTTGCCGCAATTCCGCCGCAAACTCCTCGGCCTCGTCGAGCGACCCATTCGCATGGATTGCGATCGAAAATCCATCAGCAACAAGGTCTTCGGCGATTGCCCGGCCTATTCTCTTGGCAGCACCCGTCACCAGCGCCGCGCGAAGTCTTTTCTTAGTCAAGGTGCTGCCTTCTGGTCCTGCGAGTCCGTTTGCTGACTATATAAGGGCAGCCTTTGATTATATAAATAGGCGGAAACGATTGCCTGTGTGGACCGGATATTCTATGTATTATTTGCGGTCGCGATTTGTTAAAATAAGTATTGTAAGTTTAACTGTTTATTATCCTTAATAAACGGTATGTTGCAACCAAGCAACATCGAATTTCTGCCGCCGCGGAGCCACAATGATATCACAATTTGGCTCTTTCAAATCCGCATTTGCATTCCAATTTCACTCTCGATCCGGAAGGGACATTTAGTAATCCCCCGTGAATGCTTCGCCGAGTTTAAGTTGACGAGCGCGCGGGACTGAAAGGAGACAAGTATGCGTATACTCTTTGCTGGCCTCATGGCTTCCGCTCTTGCCGTTGGCGGTTTCTCGGTCGCACAGGCAGCCGACGCCGTGGATCAGGTTCCACAGGCTCCGGTCGCTGAGGAAACCCCGGCTCCGGTCAACAACTGGCAGGGCTTCTATCTCGGTGGTGCCGCCACCTACAACATGGGCAGCTTCGGTCACGATCGTGACACCTATGATTGGGGCGGCCAGCTCTTCACCGGCTACAATTTCCAGCAGGGCCAGATCGTTTACGGCGCTGAAGCCGATCTTGGTTATGGCAATGCAGACGTTACCGAAGGCGGCATCAAGAACAAGACCGGCTGGAACGGCTCCGTCCGCGGCCGCGTCGGCTACGATCTGAACCCCTTCCTGCTCTACGGTACCGCAGGTCTGGCGCTCGCCGACACCAAGGTCTCCGACGGCACGTCTTCCGACAGCAAGACCGCCTATGGTTACACGGTCGGCGCTGGTGTCGAAGCTTTCGTGACCAACAACGTCACGACGCGTCTTGAATACCGCTACACCGACTACCAGAGCAAGGATTACAACCTCGACTCCGGCAGTGTCTCGCGCGGCTTCGACGAAAACAGCGTCAAGGTCGGTATCGGCGTCAAGTTCTGATCCTGATTGCATATGACATGAAAAAGCCGGACCTTGTGCCCGGCTTTTTTATTGTCTTCTTGCGTCTCAGGCCTGCGGCTTCAGTTGCTCGTAGCCGTCGAACTTTTTCTCGAATACTCTGAGCCAGCCGATCAGCTCGGCATGGTCTTCTTCCCACTGGCCCTTGAAGCGCAGGTCGAGGTAGCCGATCGTGGCGGCGAGTGCGAAATGCCCGCCATGCAGCCTCTTGCCGAGCTTAGGCGTATTGGCGGCCAGATAGTTCAGCGCGGTCTCGACCTTCTTCCACTGCCGGTCGATCCAGGGCTGATGCACCTTTTCTTCGTCCCGGAAGCGGCGCTCGTAGACGATCGCGAGCAGGCAGTCGCAGACGCCGTCGCACAGCGCTTCCAGCACTTCGGCATCGGTGCGCTTGCTCTTCTTGGAAGGATAGAGAGCGCCCTTCGTCTGCCGGTCGAAATAATGCATGATGGCAACGCTGTCGAAGATGGAAACGCCGCCATTCGTCAGCAGCGTCGGGATCTTGCCGAGTGGATTGTTGTCCACGAGGATCGCCGGCCCCGCATTCGTATCGACCCGGATTTCCGTGATCTCCAGGCCGAGATGGTGGGCAGCCATGCTCACCTTGCTGGAGAAAGGGGAGGTCGGGGAGCAGAGAAGCTTCATGGGGCACCTTTTGGATAGGCTGTTGGTGCCGGACTATTCCCGAGCACCGAGAGTCGGTCAATCGGCCTTGGCTGGCTTCGTTTCTGCGCGCAGCCAGAAGGCCCGTTGCGAGGCGAACCGGTCCTGCGCCAGATGGTCCTTCAGGGCCGGCAGCAGCTGATGCAGTTCGTCCTTCAGCGTAAAGGGCGGATTGACGATGATGAGACCTGAACCCGTCAGCCCGGTCGTCTCGCGGTCGCTGCGCACGGCAAGTTCGGCGCAGAGCATCTTCGGAATATCGGTTGCCTGCAGCGCCTCATGGAATTCCTTGATCGGTGCGCCCTTCTTCAGCGGATACCAGAGGCAGTAGGTACCACCAGGAAAACGCCTGTAAGCCTTGGCGAGGCCATCCACCAGCCGTTCATATTCGCCGTCCTCTTCGAAAGGCGGATCGACGAGCACGATGCCACGCTTTTCCTTCGGCGGCAGATGCGCGCCGAGCGCCAGCCAGCCGTCGAGCTCGGTGATGCGCGCATGATGGTCGCCTTCGAAGACGCGATGCAGGCGGACAAAATCCTCCGGATGCAGTTCCATCGCCGAAAGCCGGTCCTGCGGGCGGAAGAGCATGCGGGCTAATTTGGGCGAGCCGGGATAGAAGCGCAGGCCGCCGTGTGGGTTCAGCTCGCGGATGGCGGTGAGGTAAGGCTCCAGCAATTCGGAGACCTGCGGCCCGAGATCGGTTTCCAGAAGCTTGCCGATGCCGTCTTGCCATTCCCCGGTCTTCTGAGCTTCCTCGGAGGAAAGATCGTAGAGGCCGATGCCGGCATGCGTGTCGAGCACCCTAAAACCGCCCTCCTTCTTCTGCATATAGCGGATCAGCCGCGCCAGCACCGCATGCTTCAGAACATCGGCAAAATTGCCTGCATGATAGATGTGGCGGTAGTTCATTTTCGCTGATGCCTGCTATGAATTCGGATCATTGGGCGTTTTTGTGCCTTTTGGGCGGTCGAGCCTTGGCATATAGAAATCGCATGAACATTGCGACCCCCATCCACGCCAAATCCCGGATCGGCCATACGGCCTGCCCGCATGACTGCCCCTCCACCTGCGCGCTGGAGGTGGATATTACGGAAGACGGCCGCATCGGCCGTATCAGGGGCGCGAACGACCATTCCTACACGTCGGGTGTCATCTGCGCTAAGGTCGCCCGCTATGCCGAGCGCCTCTATCATCCGGACCGTCTCATGCACCCGCTGCGCCGCACCGGCGCCAAGGGGGCAGGGCAGTGGCAGCAGATTTCGTGGGATGACGCGCTGGACGAGATTGCCGAAGCCTTCGTGAAGGCCGAGGCCAAGGATGGCAGTGAGGCCATCTGGCCTTATTTCTACGCTGGCACCATGGGCTGGGTGCAGCGCGACTCGATCGAGCGCCTGCGCCATGCCAAGCGTTATTCGGGCTTCTTCTCCTCGATCTGCACCAATCCTGCCTGGACCGGCTTCACCATGGCAACCGGCATGCTGCGCGGGCCCGATCCGCGCGAGATGGCGCGCACCGACTGCGTCGTCATCTGGGGCACCAATGCGGTCGCCACGCAGGTCAATGTGATGACTCACGCGATCAAGTCGCGCAAGGAACGCGGCGCCAAGATCGTCGTCGTCGACATCTACGACAATCCGACGATGAAGCAGGCCGATATGGCCCTCATCGTCAAGCCCGGCACCGATGCGGCCCTTGCCTGCGCCACCATGCACATCGCTTTCCGCGACGGTTACGCCGACCGCGACTACATGGCGAAATATGCCGACGATCCCGCCGGCCTTGAAGCGCATCTGAAGGCAAAGACGCCGGAATGGGCTGCCGCGATCACGGGTCTTTCGGTCGAGGAGATCGAAGCTTTCGGCAAGCTCGTCGGCACGACCAAGAAGACCTTCTTCCGCCTCGGCTACGGCTTCACCCGCCAGCGCAATGGCGCGGTCGCCATGCATGCGGCCGCCTCTATCGCCACCGTGCTCGGTTCCTGGCAATATGAGGGCGGTGGCGCTTTCCATTCCAACAGCGATATCTTCCGCATGAACAATGCGGAGCTGACCGGAAAGTCGATGAAGGATGCCGATATCCGCATGATCGACCAGTCGCAGATTGGCCGTGCGCTGACGGGTGATGCCGTCGCACTCCGCCATGGCGGACCAGTGACGGCCATGCTGATCCAGAACACCAATCCGGTGAATATCGCCCCGGAACAGCGCCTGGTGAAGCGCGGCTTTGGCCGCGACGATCTTTTCGTCGCTGTCCACGAGCAGTTCATGACCGAGACGGCCGAAATGGCCGATATCGTCATTCCTGCCACCATGTTCGTCGAGCACGAGGATATCTATCGCGCCGGCGGCCAGAACCACATTCTGCTTGGCCCCAAGCTCGTTGAGCCGCCACCCACCGTGCGCACCAACCTCTTCGTCATCGAGGAACTGGCAAAACGCCTTGGCGTCGCCGATCGCCCCGGCTTCGGCTTCACGGCCCGCGAAATGGTCGATCGCGTTCTGGCGGCGAGCAATCTGCCGGACTACGACCATTTCCTCGAGCACAAATGGTTCGACCGCCAGCCGGCTTTTGAGGACGCGCACTATCTCAATGGTTTCGCCCATGCCGACGGCAAGTTCCACTTTCGGCCGGACTGGATAAACGGCGCCTCACCGAACAAACCGCCAGCTTCCGTCGGCACGCTCGGCCCCTATGCCGAACTGCCGCCATTCCCGGATCAGGTCGACGTCATCGAACTTGCCGACCCTGAACATCCGTTCCGCCTGGCGACTTCGCCGGCGCGTAACTTCCTGAATTCGAGCTTCACGGAAACCAGAACTTCGCGCCAAAAGGAAGGCCGTCCGGAAGTGATGATCAACCCTGTTGATGCCGAGGCCAATGGCGTCGGCAATGGCGATCTCGTCCGCATCGGCAATGTACGCGGTGACCTGCGCATCCACGCCCGCGTGACGACCGAGGTCAAGCCAGGCGTTTTGATCGCCGAGGGCCTCTGGCCCAACAAGGCGCATGTCGATGGCGAAGGCATCAACGTTCTCACCGGCGCCGATCCCGTGGCGCCTTATGGCGGCGCTGCCGTCCACGACAACAAGGTCTGGCTTCGCAAGGACGTCGTATGACGCAATCTAAGGCAAAAGTGGAAATCGTCGGCAAGGAAATCCTGTCCGACGGCTGGACGAAGCTGACCGGCTACCAGCTCAATTATACCGACCGCAATGGCGTGACCCATTGCTTGCCGCGCGAGGTCTATCACCGCACACCCGCCGCCTGCATCCTGCTTTATGATCCCAAGCGCGATGTCGTCGTGCTGGTGAAGCAGTTCCGCCTGCCGGCCTATGTAAACGGCGATCCCGCCTGGATGATCGAAGTCCCGGCCGGTCTGCTGGACGGCGATGAACCCGAGGCCGCGATCCGCCGCGAAGCAATGGAAGAAACGGGGTATACGGTCCGCGACGTCCGTTTCCTCTTCAAGTCCTATACGGCGCCCGGCTCCATTACCGAAGTCGTACATTTCTTTGCCGCAACGATCGACACCGGCGATCGCACATCCGACGGCGGCGGCCTTGCAGAAGAGCACGAGGATATCGAGGTGCTGGAAGTCCCGCTGCAGGAAGCCTTCGTGATGGTCGAAAGGGGAGAGATCATCGATCTCAAGACGATCACGCTGCTGCAGTGGGTATTGTTGAACAAAGGCGAAGTTCGATAACGGGCAAGCCGATCGATGGGGCGGATCGAGATGATCCGCGACAAGGTCAGTTTTCCCCTCGAACGCGCATCATTTGCCGAAAGGTGCGCCGCCTGAGCGCAGGTATTGCGTTGACGGTGCGCATGACGCCACGCGCGACACCGAGCTGAAGCCTGCCGATAATCGGCCGATGAGCCAGATCGCCGGCATCCATCTGCTTTTTCGATTCCCGGACAGCTTCGGTACTATAGCGAAGCATCTCGATTTCGTAGGCTCGTATGGCTTCGAGGAGCGACTTTCGTCCCTGGTCAGCTTCGATCAGCATGCGTCCGAACAGAGCGGCATCGCGAAGCGCCGTATTGGCACCTGCGCCTCGCCCGGGTGTCATCGTGTGGACGGCGTCGCCGAGCAGCGTGACATTCGAACTTGTCCAGGGCGTCAGCGGTACCGAGGTCCTCATCTTGACATCATGGATCGTCGCGGGTTCCGTCATACGGATGATCGCCCGCAAGTGCGGATGCCAGTCCCGAGCGATCTCCAAGCCAAGCTCTCGCAATTGTTCGCCGCTCAGGCCGGCCGGATCCTGTGGGAGGTTCTGCCGAGCGCCCCATATGCCCCAGCCGATACTATCTTCGTCGAGGGCTTCGACGAAATCCGGCCAACGGGCAGCAAAGCTAGGGTCGTTTCTGCCGTGGGCGAACTCGAGCGAGTGAATGATGGCGCCAAAGCCCATCGGCGCCATAATCAGCGACATGCCCTTGAACATTTTGTCCGACAGCAGAGCCTTCGTTTCGGCCGTCATGGGAATTTTACCCCCGAGCGACACGATCCCCGTGTCTTCGAGGCGCGCTTCCGGCAGACGTTGCTTACGCAAAGTCGAACTCGTGCCGTCCGCCCCCACAAGGACATCACCTGTCGCGAGGCTTCCATCCTGAAAACGAGCAGTGACTGATCCGTCGGCGTTATTTGTGTAGGCTTGAAACGTCTTCCCGAAGAATACCTCTGCTTCAAGTCCCCTGAGCAGAACCCGCCTCAGCGTCTTTCGAATGACGTTCCGTTCGCCATCCAGAGCATTCGGGCCTGCATCTTCGATATCGAAGCTCAGCACTTCGCCAAGCTGTTCAGTCAGCATGTTGAAATAGCGCGGTGACCTGGCGCAGGTGGCGACATAGAGGTCGTAGAGTTCGTCGGGGACACAGGCTTTCAGCGCGCGGCTTCCAGCTGGGCTGATTCCGACGCGATACCCGCCGATGTCGGCGTTCGGCGCGCGGTCGCGCTCATACACCGCAACGCTGATGCCGGCCCCCTTGAGCAGATGAGCGAGCGCCAGACCGCCAGTCCCGGCGCCGATAATCAAAACCTTCATGGTTCTAGTCCTGGTCGAGTTTAGGTTCGATGGTGAATTGGGTGGCGATCTGCCTCAGCCACTCTTCCGTCCAGGTGATGCGCTGGGCGCGCAGGTCCGCGACAACGCTGGTGACCCAGGACAATTCGGTTGCGTGAAGCGCTCGGAGATATTCCATCTCGAGCAGGAAGAGCCTTGGGACGGCCTGCGCTTCGTGCAGAGTCTCGTCGATCCGGCGAAGCTCCGCCTCCATGGCTTTTGCTCTGAGCTCAAGCTGGCTTGCCACATCATCAGGCGAAAGCAGCGGAAGAAACGATATGGCTGCGGGGAATTCCGGATATTCCCGCGTTGGGGTCGACAATATGGCCCGCATCCAGTCCAGCGCGACGTCGCGGCCTTTCCTGGTTATCTCGTACACCGTCCGCTCGGGACGCTTGTCATCCCGGATTGTTTTCCGTGGGGTGATCAAAGCCTCGCGTTCAAGCCGCTGGATCGTCTGATAAAGGCTCGCCCTCTGCGTGACATTGATCACCTCGTCCTTGCCCCGCTCCTTGATGAGCTGCTGCATTCGGTAAGGGTGCAGCGGCTCTTCCATGAGCATTGCAAGGACGGCGAGAGCGATTGGAGAGCGTTTGATCGATGTCATAGTCATATTATTACTAGTAAGATTATAACTAATCAATACGATGACCGCCTCCGGCTCCGACGCAAATACTGGGCAGGATCGGTGACCACAAATCTGTCGGCGAGGCAGATGGGCGAAGGTTCTGTGCGGATTGAGAACGGCTAGGTTGTCGGAAATGGTGGGGAGCGTCTCCCGCTGCCGGAGCGATGGCCACGTCGAACGCCGTCCGTTCTGCCGGGCGATGTGCATCGAATCCGCGCCACCTGCGGCGGCTGCCAGTTCGTCTATAGCCATGCACGCTGCATCCGCTTCAGACCCTTGTGGCTGAAGGCAGAGCACTTCCGTTTCTCTTCGAACGACGGAACTGCCCTGGCTACGGGTTTTCACGCAATTGCGGACGCACAACCGCTTAGCGCTTTTGCTGGAATTGCTTCAGTCGCCGATCAACGAAATAAGCTGGGATTTCGGGGCGGTGGCGGAAGCTGTCGCCCCGACCGCTTTACCGCCTTCCATCTTCACCTTGCCTTCCGCAAAGAGACGGAGAGCTTGCGGATAAAGCTGGTGCTCGATGGCCAGCACACGTCCTGCCAGCGCATCGGCGGTGTCGCCTGAAAGCACAGGCACGGCGGCCTGGCCGATAACAGGGCCTTCATCCATGCCTTCGGTGACGAAATGAACCGTGCAGCCGGCGATCCGCATGCCGGCGTCGATCGCCCGCTGATGCGTGTGCAGCCCTGGAAAGAGCGGCAGCAGGGAAGGGTGGATGTTGAGGATCCGGCCTTCATGGCGCTGGATGAAGGCGCCCGAGAGCAGCCGCATATAGCCCGCAAGGCAGATAATATCAGGCGAAAGCTCATCAAGCGCGGCAAGGATCGCCGCCTCGTGAGCGTCCTTGCTGACATAGTCTTTGCGCACGAACGCGAAAGTCGGAATGCCCTCGGCCGCCGCCTTGGCAAGCCCGCCTGCATCGGCCTTGTCGGAAATCACGCCGACGATCTCGGCCGGATAATCCTCAGCCTTTGCCGCCTGCACCAACGCCATCATGTTGGAGCCGCCGCCGGAAATGAAGACGACAGTGCGTTTACGCGGCGAATTCATAGAGCAAGCGTGCCCTTGTAGATAACGCCGGCATCGCCCTCGGCGCGGGCGACCATGCGGCCGAGCGTCACGACCTTCTCACCTTCGGCTTCAAGCGCTTGGGAGACTGCTGCGACATTCTCCTCGGCGACGACGACAATCATGCCGATGCCGCAGTTGAAGGTGCGCAGCATTTCCTTGGCTTCGACGCCGCCCGTCTTGGCAAGCCACGAGAAAACGGCTGGCGCCTCGACGGCGGCAAGATCGATCTCGGCGGCGAGATGCTTGGGCAGTACCCGCGGAATATTTTCAGGGAAACCGCCGCCGGTGATATGGGCGAGCGCCTTCAGCGCGCTCGTCTCGCGGATCGCCTTCAGAAGCGGTTTCACATAGATACGTGTTGGCGTCAGCAGCGCCTCGCCGAGCTTCTTGCCCTCGGCAAAGGGTGCCGGCGCATCCCAGTCGAGGCCGGAAAGCGAGACGATCTTGCGCACCAACGAGAAGCCGTTGGAGTGGACGCCGGACGAGGAGAGGCCGAGAATGACATCGCCTTCGGCAATATCGCCCGATGGCAGCAGCTTGCCACGTTCGGCTGCACCCACCGCAAAACCGGCGAGATCGTAATCGCCAGAGGAATACATGCCTGGCATTTCCGCGGTTTCACCGCCGATCAGCGCGCAACCCGCCTCGCGGCAGCCTGCAGCGATACCGCCGACGATCGCTGCACCCTGATCCGGATCGAGCTTGCCGGTCGCGAAATAGTCGAGGAAGAACAGAGGCTCTGCGCCCTGGACCACCAGGTCGTTGACGCACATGGCGACGAGGTCGATGCCAACGGTGTCATGATAGTCGGCATCGATCGCGATCTTCAGCTTGGTGCCGACGCCATCATTGGCGGCGACGAGCACGGGATCCGTAAAGCCGGCGGCCTTGAGATCGAAGAGGCCGCCGAAGCCGCCGATCTCGCCGTCGGCACCCGGACGGCGCGTGGAGCGCACGGCCGGCTTGATCTTCTCCACCATCAGGTTTCCGGCATCGATGTCGACGCCTGCATCGCTATAGGTCAGGCCGTTTTTTCCAGACTGGCTCATGCTGATCTCCGGAGGATTTAAAGCTGCGGACAAGGGACCGCGTCACATGCCGGTCGCAATTGCATGAGAGTGCGCTTTATGCAAGGGTTGCAAGGGAAAAGCCCCCATTTTCCAGCTAATCCCTGTGCGCTTTCCGGATTCGGTGCAACTGGGTTGACCATCTTTGCGCCTCCATCCTATGTGCTGGAGCGGCCAAGGTCGTTCTAAAGCGGCGTGGGCAGGGGCGAGCGATCAGCGGGGAAGCGATGCTACAACAGGTCAGCGGAACGATTTTGAAGCGCCAGGTCATCTTCTGGGCGACGGTTCTGCTCGTCTTCGTCGCTTTCCTTTATATCTTTAGTTCAATCCTGCTGCCCTTCATTGCCGGCATGACGATCGCCTATTTTCTCGATCCGGTGGCCGACAGGCTGGAGCGGCTGGGCTTGAGCCGCCTGATGGCGACCATCGTCATCCTGGTGGCCTTCGTCATCGTCTTCGCCCTGGCGCTGGTGATCCTGATCCCCGTTCTCATCAACCAGTTCAACGATTTTGCCCAGCGCGTGCCGGGCTATATTACCCTGCTGCAGCAATTCATCGCCGACTACCAGGATTCCGTGCTGCCTGGCTGGATCAAAAGCCAGCTCGGCACCATCAAGAGTAATTTCTCCAGCATCCTGTCGGAAGGCATGGGTTTCCTGACGGGGCTCTTTGCCCAGATCTGGAACTCCGGCAAGGCGATTGTCGACGTCATCTCGCTGCTCGTCATCACCCCGGTTGTCGCCTTCTATATTCTGCTCGACTGGGACCGCATGGTTGCCAAGGTCGATCAGTGGGTGCCGCGCGATTACGTGGACGACGTCCGCCAGATTGCCAGAGAGATGGATCAGGCAATTGCCGGCTTTATCAGAGGGCAGGGTTCGCTTTGCCTCATCCTCGGCATTTATTATGCTGTTGGCCTCTCGATCGTAGGCCTGAATTTCGGCCTGCTCATCGGGCTTTTCGCCGGCATGATCAGCTTCATCCCCTATGTCGGCTCGATGGTCGGGCTTGTGCTTGCAATCGGTGTGGCGATCGTCCAGTTCTGGCCCGATTATATATGGATCGTCACTGTTCTTGCCGTCTTCTTCAGCGGCCAGTTTCTCGAAGGCAACATCCTGCAGCCGAAGCTCGTTGGCTCCAGCGTCGGCCTGCATCCCGTCTGGCTGATGTTCGCGCTCTTTGCCTTCGGCGCACTCTTTGGTTTCGTCGGTCTGCTGATCGCGGTGCCGGCCGCTGCTGCGGTCGGCGTCCTTGTCCGCTTCGCGCTTTCGCGCTACCTTCAGAGCGATCTCTATTATGGCGGGTCGCCAGGCGGCCGGGCCGGGAAGACGAAATCTGTTTCCGATGAATGACGTGAAGAACGCTGATCCGAAGCGCAAGGCCGGAGAACAGCTTCCCCTGGCCTTTTCGCATGACGCCGCGACCGGGCGCGATGACCTCCTGGTCTCGGAGCGGCTGGCCGCTGCCGTTTCGATCGTCGATGCCTGGCCGAGCTGGCCGTCGCCGGTCGTCATCCTTGCCGGTCCCGTTGGATCCGGCAAATCGCATCTCGCGGGCATCTGGAAGGAATTGAGCGGAGCGAAGGTCATCCATCCCCTCGCCGGTTCCGATGCTGCGATTACGGCTGCGAATGGTCCCGTCCTTTTTGAAGATGTGGACCGCGCGGGCTTCGATGACGTCAAGCTCTTTCATGTCATCAACAGCGTGCGGGAAAATGGCACCAGCCTGCTGATGACGAGCCGTCTCTGGCCAATGTCCTGGCCGGTCACGCTCCCTGATCTGCGTTCGCGCCTGAAGGCCGCGACGATCGTCGAGATCGGCGAACCCGATGAGGGATTGCTGTCGCAGGTCATCGTCAAGCTCTTTGCCGACCGGCAGCTTTATATAGATGACAAACTCGTCCTTTATATCGTTAATCGCATGGAACGGTCGCTGAGTGCCGCCCAGACGATTGTCGAAAGGCTCGATCGGCTGGCGCTTTCCAGAAGTACAGGGATTACCCGTTCGCTTGCCGCCGA
This sequence comes from Rhizobium sp. BK377, assembly GCF_014193935.1. Taxonomy (NCBI): domain Bacteria; kingdom Pseudomonadati; phylum Pseudomonadota; class Alphaproteobacteria; order Hyphomicrobiales; family Rhizobiaceae; genus Rhizobium; species Rhizobium sp. BK377. Next base: position 490,660 of record NZ_JACIAC010000001.1, on the reverse strand, counting down.
AGTATTGAATGAATTGGGCAATTCCGGCTCGGGCGATTGACTGTCACAGTTCCGTCGTGAAACTGATATATTCGCCGAGCGGGTAAAAGCAGGGTGAGTGGACCATGGATAGTGCTTATCAGGAACATCAGGAAGCCACCCCGGACAACAATGTCGATCTGCCGCCGCTGGAGCAGCTGCTGTCGAGCCCTGAGCGTTTCATAAACCGTGAATTCTCCTGGCTGCAATTCAATCGCCGTGTCCTTGAGGAGACGCTGAACACCGAGCATCCGCTCTTGGAGCGCGTGCGCTTCCTGTCGATCTCGGCTGCCAACCTCGACGAATTCTTCATGGTGCGTGTCGCCGGCCTCGAAGGCCAGGTGCGCCAAAGCATCGTGATCAAGAGCCCGGATGGCCGCACACCCGCCGAACAGCTCGATTCGATCCTGAGCGAGATCGATCATCTGCAGATGGAACAGCAGGCGTCGCTTGCCGTCCTGCAGCAGTACCTCGCCAAGGAAGACATCCTGATCGTGCGTCCGGGTGCGCTGAGCGATGCCGATCGCCAATGGCTGGCAAACGAGTTCGAGCAGGCGATCTTCCCGGTGCTGACGCCGCTGTCCATCGATCCTGCCCATCCGTTCCCGTTCATTCCGAACCTCGGTTTCTCCATTGGCCTGCAGCTCGTTAGCCGCAATGGCCGCGAGCCGATGACGGCCTTGCTGCGCCTGCCGCCGGCGCTCGACCGCTTCATTCGCCTGCCTGACGACCGCAATACGATCCGTTACATCACTCTGGAAGACGTCGCCAATATCTTCATTCACCGGCTTTATCCCGGCTACGAGGTGCAGGGTTCAGGCACCTTCCGTGTCATCAGAGACAGCGATATTGAAGTCGAGGAAGAGGCCGAGGATCTCGTGCGCTTCTTCGAAACCGCGCTGAAGCGGCGGCGCCGGGGCAAGGTTATCCGTATCGAGACGGATTCCGAAATGCCGGTTTCGCTGCGCCAATTTGTGGTCCAGGCACTCAGCATTCCGGACAATCGCGTTGCGGTTTTGCCAGGCCTTCTGGCGCTCAACACGCTCTCCGAAATTACCAAGGCGCCGCGCGACGACCTGCGCTTTCCGCCCTACAATGCGCGATTTCCGGAACGTGTCCGTGAACACGCCGGTGATTGCTTCGCCGCCATCAGAGAAAAGGACATGGTGGTCCACCACCCTTACGAGTCTTTCGACGTGGTGGTGCAGTTCCTTCTCCAGGCTGCGCACGATCCTGATGTTCTGGCGATAAAGCAGACGCTCTACCGTACATCGAACGACAGCCCGATCGTACGTGCTCTGGTCGATGCCGCCGAAGCCGGCAAGTCGGTGACGGCGCTGGTCGAGCTCAAGGCCCGCTTCGACGAAGAAGCCAATATCCGCTGGGCGCGCGATCTGGAACGCGCCGGCGTGCAGGTCGTCTTCGGTTTCATCGAGCTCAAGACCCACGCCAAGATGTCGCTCGTCGTCCGTCGTGAGGAAGGCAAGCTGCGCACCTACTGCCATCTCGGCACCGGCAACTACCATCCGATCACCGCCAAGATCTACACGGACCTGTCCTTTTTCACCTGCAACCCCGTGATCGCCCACGACATGGCGAACATCTTTAACTTCATCACGGGTTACGGTGAGCCGGAAGAAGGGATGCAGCTTGCCGTTTCGCCGTACACACTGCGCCCCCGCATCCTTCGCCACATCAACGAAGAGATCGAGCATGCCCGCGCAGGCCGCCCGGCGGCGATCTGGATGAAGATGAACTCGCTGGTCGACCCCGACATCATCGACGCGCTGTATACGGCGAGTCGTGCCGGCGTCGAGATCGATCTCGTCGTGCGTGGCATCTGCTGCCTGCGTCCGCAGGTGCCGGGCCTGTCCGATAATATCCGCGTCAAATCGATCGTCGGCCGTTTCCTCGAACACAGCCGCATCTTCTGCTTCGGCAATGGTTATGGCTTGCCGTCCGACAAGGCCCTTGTCTATATCGGCTCGGCCGACATGATGCCGAGAAACCTCGATCGCCGCGTCGAAACGCTCGTTCCGCTGACAAATCCGACCGTTCACGAGCAGGTTTTGTCACAGATTATGCTCGGCAACGTGATTGACAATCAACAAAGCTACGAGATATTGCCCGACGGTACGTCACGGCGCATGGAAGTGCGTAAGGGCGAGGAACCGTTTAATGCGCAGCAGTATTTCATGACCAATCCCAGCCTGTCGGGCCGCGGTGAAGCTCTGAAATCGAGTGCGCCGAAGCTGATCGCCGGTCTGCTTGCCGGCCGGAACAACAAGTAAACTGGACCTAATGGTTGAATCTGAAGCCCAGGGGCGACTTCCGGGTATCGCCCCGGTCTCCGTTGTCGATATCGGATCGAATTCCATCCGTCTGGTCGTCTACGAAGGCTTGTCGCGTTCGCCCACCATCCTCTTCAACGAAAAGGTTCTCTGCGGCCTCGGCAAGGGCATAGCCCTGACCGGCAAGATGGATGAGGAAAGCGTCGCACGCGCGCTTCAGGCCCTTCATCGCTTCAAGGCGCTCTCCGATCAGGCGCGCGCCGCCACCATGTATGTGCTGGCGACGGCGGCCGCGCGTGAGGCAAGCAACGGCCCCGATTTCATCCATCAGGCCGAGACGATCCTGCAGCGCCATGTCCGCATACTCTCGGGCGAGGAAGAGGCGCGCTTCGCATCGCTCGGCATCATCAGCGGCTTTTACAATCCTGATGGTATCGCCGGCGATCTTGGCGGTGGTTCTCTGGAACTGATCGATATCAGGGGCAAGGATGTCAGTGGCGGTATTACCCTGCCGCTCGGCGGTCTGCGTCTGTCCGAATATGCTGGCGGGTCGCTCGCCAAAGCGCGTGCCTTTGCCCGCAAGCAGGTCAAGACCGCCAAACTTCTCTCCAGGGGGCAGGGGCGCACCTTCTACGCCGTCGGCGGCACCTGGCGAAACATTGCCAAGCTGCACATGGAGATCACCCGTTATCCACTGCACATGATGCAAGGCTACGAGGTGTCTCTCGAAGGCATGATGCAGTTCCTCGATCAGGTCGTTACGGCTAAGGATTCCAAAGAGCCGGCTCTGCAGGCGGTATCCAAGCACCGTCGTTCTCTGCTGCCCTTTGGTGCTATCGCCATGAAGGAAGTGCTGAACGCCATGAAGCCTTCAGTGATTTCCTTTTCCGCCCAGGGTGTGCGCGAAGGTTATCTCTACTCGCTGCTGTCTGAATCCGAGCGCCGGTCGGACCCGCTGCTTGCCGCTGCTGGCGAACTTGCCATCCTGCGAGCCCGTTCGCCGGAACACGCCCGCGAGTTGGCCGATTGGACCGGCCGAATGATGCCCTTCTTCGGCATTCAGGAAACCGACGAGGAAAGCCGTTATCGTCAGGCAGCCTGCCTGCTGGCCGATATCAGTTGGCGCGCCCATCCCGACTATCGCGGTGCCCAGGCGCTGAACGTCATTGCTCACTCGTCCTTCGTCGGCATCAGCCACCCCGGCCGTGCCTTCATTGCCCTGACCAATTACTACCGCTTCGAAGGCCTGCACGACGATGGCTCCACGGCGCCGCTCTCTTCGATCGCCGGTCCGCAATTCGTCGATCGCGCAAAGCTGCTTGGCGGCATATTGCGAGTCGTCTACCTGTTCTCGGCTTCCATGCCGGGGATCGTGCGCAACCTGACTTTCCGCAAGTCCGCGTCCCCCGACCTCGATCTGGAATTCGTCGTGCCGCACGAATACCACGACTTTGCCGGCGAGCGGCTGGATGGTCGCCTGCAGCAATTGTCGCGGCTTACGAACAAGCGGTTGGCATTTCGCTTCGAATAGACGACTCAATAGGATCAACCAACAAGGGCGGCGCTCTCGCACCGCCCTCTCGATCTCACACCAAACCCGGATTACTTCGCGTTCAGGAGCTCGCCGACTTCGAGGATGCTGAACTCGTTATTGTCGGCCTTGTCGACAGCGCGACCGGCCGAGAATGGCAGGTTGTTGTCGTTGCCGACGATGATGTGGGTGGCGTCGACGCGGTCGACGTTTTCGATCGTCACGAAGGGCATGTTGTAGACGCCGGGGATATCACCGGCTTTCTTCTTGTTATCAGGATCCTGGATGTTCAGGAGATCGATATAGCCGATCTTGCGGACAGCCTTGCCGACGTTGGCATCATTGAACTCGATCTTGTAAACGCGCTTCAGCTCGGCCGGAGCTTCGAAGCAGTCCGGCTTCGGCTGCTTGGGGTCGGCGCAAGCCTTGTCCTTCGTGCCGGCGCCATTGTCGCGCTCGATGACGAGAGCGGTGGTCTCGTCAAGCATGTTGAAGTCGCCAATCGAAGCGCCCTTGTCTTCGAACGGATAGAGCCAGCTGCGGCCGGTCCACTTCTTGGAAGCGACGTCGAATTCGATGACGCGGATGGCGGTGTGGCCGTCAACCGTTTCCATCTGACCATCATTGTAGATCGCGCCTTCCAGCAGCCCGTAGAGCTTTGAGCCGTCCTTCGACATGGCGAGGCCCTCGAAGCCGCCGGAGCGCTTCAGATTGAAAGTCGGCATCTTGGCGGCAGGGTTGGCTGGCAGCTGGATCAGCGGGTTGTCGGGGGACAGGACCGGCTTGCCGTCGAGTGTCGTCGGGATGACGTCCGTCAGGCGGCCTTCGGTGTCGATTTTCAGGAGGTAAGGACCGAATTCGTCGCCGAGCCAGAAGCCGTCGGCAACCGGCTGCACGGATTCGATGTCGAAGTCGGCGCCGGTGAGATAACGGGTGTCGGAGGCTTCCGTAACGATCGGGAACGGAGCGATCTTGTTCGGGTCGGACAGGAAGAGGTTCCTGACGACGTCAACCTTGTTGGCGTTCCAGTCGAACTTCAGCTGATGCAGGAACAGCATGGAGTCGGACGAGGTGAACTTCGAGCCGAAGCCGTTGTCGGAGAGCGTCCAGAAGGTGCCGTCGGGCATGGTCTTGATGCCGGAAAAACCCTGGATCGGCTGGCCGTCGAGCGGCAGCTTAAGGTCGGTGACGCGGGCGCCATCCTTGCCGTCGATGGTGCCGAGCTTCTCGGTGCGCTTGCGGTCAGGGGTCGTGAACTTGCCCGAGGTCTTGAGAAAAGCCGGCGCATCGGCCGGAGCCGGGGTCAACGTGTTGGCAGGCAGAATGGCCTGGCCGGCGAGCTTCGCCGGGAAGAGCTGCTGGTCGGCGGAGACGGAGCCTGCGACGAGCATGAAAATGGATACGGAAGCGAAAAGAACGTTCTTCATGATGTCCCCATAGAACGGAGTGCAAAAGCGCCATCCGCTTAGCAGGGCATTCATGTCGGCACATTGACGATTGGGTGAAGCTTTGGTGACGGGTGGATAAAGCCTCGTTTCAACCGCGCCTGAGAGTCGCTGGTTGATTGAGGACAGTCACGGTGCGTGAAGAAAGTGCGATGACATCGAGCCCCTGGCCACGGCCGCGTACGGCGTGATTGCCAAGGTTTTCGCCGATAATCTCCTCCGGCAGCGTGATGCGCTGGGCAAGCTCGGCGGACATCAGCACCGGCCGGTTGAGTGTCCGGCAGAGCGACTCCAGCCGCGAGGTAGTGTTCACCGTATCGCCGAAGAAGCTGATCTTGTGATGGTCTACGCCGACCTCGGCCGTAATGACGCTGCCTCCGTGAAGGGCGGCCCTGAGCTTCGGCACATGGCCGTAGCTTTTCTTCCAGCTCGCGGCATTGGCGTCGATATCGGCGAGGATATCGAAGAGGCAGCGTACGCAGCGCGCATCTTTGACGCCGCGCGCCAGAGGCCATGTGATGATCGCCGCATCGCCGACATAGTCGTTGATCAGGCCCTTGTGACGCCGTACCGGCTCTGCGAAGGCGGCAAACAGCGAACTCAGAAGCTGCTGTGCACGCAGGTCACCATGCTTTTCGGCAAAGGCGGTAGATTCGGCGAGATCGATGAACAGAAAGACCCGCTCTTCTTTGATCGGGTTTCGATAGCGGCTGATCAGCATGCTGATGAAAACTTCGCGCCCCAGCAGTTCGCGCACCCTGAGCAGGAAGATCAACGTAGCGCAGACCGCGAGTGCATAGAGAAAGACGTCGAACGGCATGATCAGCACGTCGATCATCTTCGGTGGCGTCAGAGCGCCCAGCAGCGCGAGGAGGAAGCCGGCTGCCGCAAAGCCGATGCTCATCAGGATTTCGTAGATGACGAGCTCGGAGATGATAAAGAGCAGGGTTGGTAGTTTCTGAATGCGCCGGTAGAGGCTGCGCAGAAATACCTTCCGCTCGAAGGCGAGGATCGGCATGCCAATGAAGAGCGCGAAGATCGCGCCGATGACCGGCGTTTGGCCGGCAAAGAAGTATAGGTCGTAGACCACGCCGCTGAGTGCCAGGACGAGCGCAATCAGGATCCAGTTCTGCGTCGGGGATATCTCTCTCATGCCGCCCTTTCGCCGAAGCACTTCATTCGGCTATTGTTTCCTGCGTTTGGCGGTGGTCAAGCGATTTTGAATTTACTCAGGTAGAACGACTGTCTCGACCTTGCGGCCGGCGAAGCGCAAGGCGATCTCGCCGCGGATGAGCTGCAGCGCCGGCTCGCCGAAAAGATCGCGCCGCCAGCCATGCATGGCCGCGACATCGGCCGTTTCGCCCTCAGCCGCTATCCTGTCCAGGTCGTCGCTATTGGCGATCACCTTGGGCGCCACGCCGTGCTTTTCGGAAATCAGCTTGAGCAACACCTTCAGAAGCTCGACGGCTGCTGCCGCACCTTCCGGCGGCTGCGCCTGGCGCGGCACATGCGGCATTTCGGAGCGTGGCAGCGCAAGCGCAGTATTGACCGCTTCGAGCACCGCGGCCCCCGTGGCCGAGCGCTCCCAGCCCTTCGGAATCGTGCGCAGGCGGCCGAGAGCTTCGGCGTCCTTCGGCTGCTGCTGCGCGATTTCGTAGATCGCGTCGTCCTTCAGCACGCGCGACCGCGGCACGTTACGCGACCGCGCCTCGCGCTCGCGCCAGGCGGCGACATATTTCAGAATGGCCAGTTCCTGCGGCTTGCGCAGGCGCAGCTTCAGCCGCTGCCAGGCGTCATCGGGATGGATATCGTAAGTCTCGCGCGATTCCAGAATGTCCATTTCCTCGCGCAGCCAGGAAGCGCGGCCTTCGCGCTCCAGTTCGGCCTTCAGGTAGAGATAGGCGTCGCGCAGATGCGTGACGTCGGCCAGCGCATATTCAAGCTGCTTGTCGGACAGCGGCCGTCGGCTCCAGTCAGTAAAGCGCGAGGACTTGTCGATATGAACATTCTTGGTGCGGCTGATGAGCTGGTCGTAGGAAACACTGTCGCCAAAGCCGCAGACCATGGCGGCGACCTGTGTATCAAAGATAGGGTGAGGGATCAGGTTGCCACGATTGAAAATGATTTCAATATCCTGCCGCGCCGCATGAAATACCTTCAGCACGTTTGGATTGGCCATCAACTCGAAGAAGGGCGAAAGATCGATGCCTTTCGCCAGAGGATCGACCAGCACCTCGACCGTCGGGCTCGCCATCTGGATCAGGCACAGTTCAGGCCAGAATGTCGTCTCACGCAGAAATTCGGTATCGATGGTAATGAAATCGGACTTGGCCAGCTCTTTGCAGGCGGCCGCCAGATCGGCGGTGGTTTCGATCATATCAATTCATTCACAAGGAAGAGGTCAGTTGAACCTTCCTTCCCCTTTCGAAGAGATATGTCAATACGGGGAGCGGGCTTCACCTTCGCGAAGTCTTATTCGCCGGGATATAGGCGATATTTTCTGCCGTTGAGTCAACAGGACGACAACCGAGGCATAATATCAAACCACGCGAAGATAGCTTGTCATGCCCGTCTTCTGATGCTCGATGATATGGCAATGCAGCACCCAGTCGCCGGGGTTGTCGGCGACAAAAGCAAGCTGCACCTTCTCATCCGGCTGCACGAGGTAGGTATCGGAGATGAGTGGTATCACCTCGCGCGTCGAGGATGAGATGACGGTAAAGCTCATGCCGTGCAGGTGGATCGGGTGAGTGTGCGGCGTGACATTTTCCAGATTGAAGATGTAGCTCTTGCCAAGCTTCAGCTCGGCGAGCGGCGCGGTCGGATCGGACGTGTCGCCCGGCCACGGGACCTTGTTGATGGCCCAGAAGCTGTAGCCGAGCGTGCCGCAAATACTGTCGACGGCGGCGTTCTCCGCGGTTGCGGACAGCACGAGCGGAATCGTTTCCGCCGAAGAGAGATCGGCCTTCGGCACCGGATTTTCTGCGAGCGCGCCGAGATCGCCGATATCGCGCTTCAACGATTGCCCGGTGGCGCGCAGTCTCGCGATCACCTTGGGTGTCGTGCCGCGAATATCTTCCAGCGTCGCGACCGCCCCCTCGCTATCAGGCATGCGAACGGCAAGATCGAGCCTCTGGCCGGGGCCGATCTGCAGGAGATCCAGCGGGAAGCGCTTCGGCACCGGATTGCCATCGATGGCGATGACCGTCGCCTCGGCACCTTCCATCTTCAGCGAGAAGATGCGGGTCACGTCGGTGACGGCGATACGCAGGCGGATCAGCCCGCCGGCGGGCGCATCATATATTGGCTCCTGATGCCAGTTTGCGGTGCGGATCGTGCCATAAGTGCCGGCCTTGGCTGCATCGCGCGGGCGGAAGGGCGCGATGAACTGTCCGTCACCGCCGAGCCGCCAGTCGCGCAAGTTGAGCACGACTTCCGCGTCGAAGGCAGGATCGGACGGATCTTCCACCACGAGCACGCCCGTCATGCCATGACCCATCTGGGTCAGTGTGTTGCAGTGGGGATGATACCAGAAGGTGCCGGCATCCGGCGGTGTGAAGAGATAGTCGAAATTGTCCCCCGTATAGACATAGGGCTGCGTGATGAAGGGCACGCCGTCCATCTTGTTGTCGATACGCAGCCCATGCCAATGGATCGTCGTCGGCTCGTCGAGGTTGTTGCTCAGCCGCGCGGCGCAGGGTTTCCCCCGCGGCATCCTGAGAACGGGCGGCAAGCCCTCGTCACCCCATGTCATGATGTCTCGCGTCGGTGAACCATCGATGATCTGCGCTTCGGTCTTTCGCGCCGTCAGCACACGCGGCTCGGGTGCGGCTTCCGCCAGCCCGAACCGTCCCGCAATGGCCATGCCCGCACCATAGGCGCCGGCAACGGCGGAAGCCTTGATGAGGTTGCGGCGTGTGAGCAGGGGCATCGGAAACTCCGTCTTTGACGATGCTTCCTTTTAAAGTTGACTGCCGCCTTCATCAATATGCTGGCTTCGGCCAAACTGCCGCAGCGCGAGCACCGCAACTCCCTCGGAAACGCTGACGTAAACGGCTCGTTTGCCCCGCCAAGCCTTGACAAATCAGAGCGTCCATGCGCTTGTCCGCCCGATTTTCTTGTCGGCGCTGCAGGTCTGCGGACCATGCCGCCGTCTTAAGCCAAATACCAGGAATTGAGATCATGCACCGCTACCGCAGCCACACATGCGCCGCTCTTCGTAAATCGGACGTCGGCTCGACTGTCCGTATTTCCGGCTGGGTCCATCGTGTCCGAGATCATGGCGGCGTGCTGTTCATCGACCTTCGCGATCATTACGGCACGACGCAGATCGTTGCGGACCCGGATTCGCCTGCCTTCAAGCAGGCGGAAACCGTTCGCGGCGAATGGGTCATCCGCGTCGACGGCCTCGTCAAGGCCCGTACCGAAGATACCGTCAACAAGAACATGCCGACCGGCGAGATCGAACTCTACGCGCAGGAGATCGAAGTGCTCTCTGCTGCCAAGGAGCTGCCGCTGCCGGTCTTCGGCGAGCCGGACTATCCGGAAGACGTTCGCCTGAAATACCGCTTCCTCGACCTGCGCCGCGAGACGCTGCACAAGAACATTGTCAAGCGCACGCAGGTGATCTCCGCCATGCGCCGTGAAATGGGCAATGTCGGCTTCACCGAATATACGACGCCGATCCTAACCGCCTCCTCGCCGGAAGGCGCGCGCGACTTCCTCGTGCCGAGCCGCATCCATCCCGGCACCTTTTACGCACTTCCGCAGGCCCCTCAGCAGTACAAGCAGCTCTTGATGGTTGCAGGTTTCGACCGTTACTTCCAGATCGCGCCCTGCTTCCGCGACGAAGACCCGCGTGCCGACCGCCTTCCGGGCGAATTCTACCAGCTCGACCTCGAAATGAGCTTCGTGACCCAGGAAGACGTCTGGAACACGATGGGTCCGCTGATGACCAAGATCTTCGAGGAGTTCGCCGAAGGCAAGCCGGTCACCAAGGAATGGCCGCGTATCCCTTATGACGAAGCGATCCGCAAATACGGCTCCGACAAGCCGGACCTGCGCAACCCGATCGTCATGGAAGCGGTGACCGACCATTTCGCCGGCTCCGGCTTCAAGGTCTTCGCCAATATGATCGCCTCTAACCCGAAGGTTCAGGTCTGGGCGATCCCGGCCAAGACCGGCGGCTCCAGAGCCTTCTGCGACCGCATGAACGCCTGGGCGCAGTCGACCGGCCAGCCGGGCCTCGGCTACATCTTCTGGCGCAAGGAAGGCGAAAAGCTCGAGGGCGCAGGTCCGCTTGCCAAGAACATTGGTGAGGAGCGCACCGACGCGATCCGCACGCAGCTCGGCCTTGGTGACGGCGACGCCTGCTTCTTTGTTGCCGGCGATCCCGCCAAGTTCTACAAGTTCGCCGGTGAAGCCCGCACCAAGGCGGGTGAGGAACTGAATCTTGTCGACCGCGACCGCTTCGAACTGTGCTGGATCGTCGACTTCCCGTTCTTCGAATGGAACGAAGAAGAAAAGAAGGTCGACTTCGCCCACAATCCGTTCTCGATGCCGCAGGGCGGCCTCGATGCGCTGCAGAACCAGGATCCATTGACGATCAAAGCGTTCCAGTACGACGCCGTCTGCAACGGCTTCGAAATCGCCTCGGGTTCGATCCGTAACCAGTCACCGGAAACCATGGTCGCCGCCTTCGAAAAGGTGGGCTTGAGCCAGCAGGATGTTGAGGATCGTTTCGGCGGCCTCTATCGCGCCTTCCAGTACGGCGCGCCTCCGCATGGTGGTGCTGCTTTCGGTATCGACCGCATCGTCATGCTGCTCGTCGGCGCCAAGAACCTGCGCGAAATCTCGCTCTTCCCGATGAACCAGCAGGCTCAGGACCTCTTGATGGGCGCGCCGACCCCGGCAACGCCCACCCAGCTCCGCGAACTGGCGATCCGCCCGATCCCGCCGCAAAAGAAAGACTGAGACGCAAGTTCTTCAACAAAAAAGCCTGGCGAGATCATCGCCGGGCTTTTTTGTTGGATCCAGAACAGGCTCAGTCGTTCGCCGAAACCTTCACGCCGAGCATCTGCGGCACTGTGTTCGGCGCACCCATGGCGGCACCGATGATCATTGGGAAGGCGACCGGCTTATCAGGCGTGGCCTTCATGGTCAGGCTCTTCGGATTGTCGAGGAAGGTGCTGACCGCAGCCGAGATGGCATTCTGCAGTTCCGGAATGTTGAGCTGCGCGAGTATGATCGGCGTCATGGCCTTCAGCGAATTCGCCATCTGCTGTCCGGAGACGTTCTGCTTCGAGCCAGCATATTCCAGTGCACGCTTGGTGATCGATGCATCCTCAAAGCGGATCTGCGCGCCTTCGAAGTTAAGTTGCTGGGCAAGGCCGAGCATGGCGAAACCAAACGCCTGCTGCGCTTCTTCCTTGTTCGGGTTGGCTTCCGACTGGGTAATCGCGTCCTGCATCGACTTGATGAAGGCCAGCGTGCAGCCGGAGATTTTGAAGCCGAAATTCAGCTTGCCAATATTGGTAAAGTCGAAGGAAATCTCGGAAAGATCGACTGTGCCGGGCTCAAGATCCCAACCACCCTTCATGGAAATGTCGCCTTGGATATGCTGAAGGGCGAGCTTCTCGATAGCTTCCTTGCTCGCCGGATCGTCGCCGGCCTGGCTGAGATCGGCCTTCAAGCTCTTGAACGCCCCGTCGAAATCGAAGCCGGACGCATCTTCGCGCAGCGTGGCGTTCATGTCGCTTTCGAGGACGGAGAACGTTTCCATACCATCTTTGGTCACCTTGATCGCACCGGTATGGGCGCTCTCGGCGAACAACATGGCATCGATGCTGTCGCCCGGTTGCGCGGGAACGGAAATGCCGCCGAGCGTCAGGTCCGAGGCGCTGATGGTTACGCCGTCCTTGGATGAGTTGATATCCGGAAATGCGGCCTCTTCAATATAATAGCTGCCGCCGTCCTGCTCCTCGACCCCGGAGAGGGTGACCTCGCCGATGGAGACAGCTTCGCCGCCCGCCGGTTTGAAGCTGACGTTCTTGAGTGTGACTGTCGTGCCGTCGATATCAACGCTATCGGCAGCGACGACCATCCCGCCCTGCTGGCTGTAGGCGGCATTGATCTTCTTCAGGAGGTCCTGTCCGTCGAGCGCGAAAGCGGAGCCGGCGAACGAAAGAATGGCTGCGCTCGAAAGCATCAGCCGCGTTGTGCGGTAAAAGGTCATGAGAAAGTCCCCTGGATGGCAAGTGCCGTTGACTATTGCAATGAAGCTACTGCGGAACGGTCCGCCTTTATATTTGCAGACCCCTAAATTTCTGTTGAGGGGATCGGCAAACGAAGTCCAAATTCAGGTGATACTTTTTCCGTCTTTCGTGTCGGCACGAAGACGTCATCCACAGCCGGAACGCCCGGATTCCTTGCCCCACAGGCACTTCTGAGCTAGTCAGGATTCCATGGGACAAGAGATTTTACCGCCTTCCGGCGGAGACGGCGACAATATTCATCCGGTCGACCTGAAGGCGGCGCTCGAAGAGCGCTACCTTCGCTATGCGCTGTCGACTATCATGCACCGCGCACTGCCTGACGTGCGCGATGGTTTGAAACCGGTCCATCGCCGTATCGTCTATGCGATGAACGATATGGGTCTGCGGCCGAATGCGGCCTTCCGGAAATGCGCCAAGATCGTCGGCGAGGTGATGGGTAATTATCATCCGCATGGCGACCAGTCGATCTATGACGCGCTGGCACGCCTCGCGCAGGATTTCTCGCAGCGCTACACGCTAGTGAACGGGCAGGGCAATTTCGGCAATATCGACGGCGACAGTCCCGCTGCCATGCGATACACCGAATCGAAGATGACCGCGGTTTCCGAGCTGCTGCTCGAAGGTATCGACCAGGATGCCGTCGATTTCCGCGATACCTACGACGAATCCAATTCCGAGCCGGTCGTTCTTCCCGGCGCCTTCCCGAACCTTCTGGCGAACGGTTCCTCGGGCATTGCAGTCGGCATGGCGACGTCCATTCCCTCGCACAATGTGCACGAGGTCTGCGACGCCGCGCTGCATCTGATCAAACATCCCGATGCTACCGTCGAGAAGCTCGTCGAGTTCATTCCCGGCCCGGATTTTCCGACGGGCGGCATCATCATCGATAACAAAGAAAGCATCATCGAAAGTTACCGCACCGGCCGCGGCGGTTTTCGCGTGCGTGCGAAATGGGAGACGGAAGATCTCGGCCGCGGCGGCTACCAGATCATCGTCACCGAGATCCCCTTCCAGGTGCAGAAGTCGCGCCTGATCGAAAAGATCGCCGAACTCCTGATCGCCCGCAAGCTGCCGCTGCTGGAAGACATCAGGGACGAGTCGGCCGAGGATATCCGAATCGTCCTTGTGCCGAAGAGCCGCACCGTCGATCCAACCATCCTCATGGAATCGATGTTCAAGCTGACGGAGCTCGAAAGCCGTTTCCCGCTGAACATGAACGTCCTGTCTATGGGCGTCATACCCCGCGTCATGGCGCTGAACGAGGTGCTGAAGGAATGGCTGGCGCACCGCCGCGAAGTCCTGCAGCGCCGCTCGCGCTTCCGTCTGGCGGCCATCGACAGGCGCCTGGAAATCCTCGGCGGTTTGCTGATCGCCTACCTGAACATCGATGAGGTAATCCGCATCATCCGCGAAGAGGACGAGCCGAAGCCGGTCATGATGGCGCGCTGGGATCTGACCGACGTTCAGGTCGAGGCGATCCTCAACATGCGGCTGCGCGCTCTGCGCAAGCTCGAAGAATTCGAGATCCGTAAGGAACACGACGAACTCACCAAGGAAAAGGCCGATATCGAAGCGCTGCTCGCCTCCGACGAGAAGCAGTGGCAGACGGTTGCCTGGGAAATCGGCGAGGTGAAGAAGAAATTCGCCAAAGCCACCGAGGTCGGCCGTCGCCGCACGCAGTTCGCCGAAGCCCCCGAGGCCGACGAGGAAGCCATCCAGCACGCGATGATCGAGAAGGAACCGATCACCGTCGTCGTCTCCGAAAAGGGTTGGATCCGCGCTCTCAAGGGCCACATTTCCGATACGTCGACATTGGCCTTCAAGGAAGGCGACGGTCTGAAGGTTGCCTTCCCCGCGCAGACGACCGACAAGATCCTGATTGTCACGACCGGCGGCAAGGTCTTCACGCTCGGTGGCGACAAGCTGCCCGGCGGCCGCGGCCACGGCGAGCCGCTGCGCATCATGATCGACATGGAAAACGATCAGGATGTGCTGACCGCCTTCGTCCACGATGCTGCGCGCAAGATGCTGATCGTTTCGACCGTCGGTAACGGGTTCGTGGTGCCGGAGGCGGAAATGGTCGCCAATACCCGCAAGGGCAAGCAGATCATGAACGTTTCCATGCCCGATGAGACCAAGCTTCTCGTGCCTGTGTCCGGCGATCACATCGCCGTTGTCGGCGAGAACCGCAAGATGCTGGTCTTCCCGCTCAGCCAAGTGCCGGAAATGACGCGCGGCAAGGGCGTGCGCCTGCAGCGCTACAAGGATGGCGGCATTTCCGACGTTCGCTGCTTTGCCATCACCGATGGCTTGAGCTGGGAAGACAGTGCCGGCCGTACTTTCACGAAGAACAAGGACGAGCTTGCCGAATGGCTGGCCGACCGCGCCACCGCCGGCCGCACGGTGCCGAAGGGCTTCCCGCGCAGCGGCAAATTCGCCGGCTGATCCGGGAATTTTGAAGCTCCGCCCTTGGCGGGCGGAGCAATTCCTCTATCTCTGTCCTGTCACCAAAAGAAGGGCCAACAAGAAGGGCAATGTCGTTCCGCGGGCGGGCGGGATGGCCGTCAGCCGTGCGCTTGAGAGCGCGCGCGAACAATGGAGGCCCCGACAACGGAGGCCCGCCAACGGAGGAATGCCGATGCCCGCCAATACCATCAAGCTGCATGTCGCCCACAGCTACAGGGCGCCGCCCGCTACGATTTACGATGCGTGGCTCAATCCCGAAATCGCCCGCCGCTTTTTATTCGCAACCGATGACGGCCATGTCGTCCGCGCCGATATCGATCCGCGCGTCGGCGGCCGCTTCATCATCGTCGACCGCCGCCCGACCGGCGACGCCTTTCATCACGGCGTATTCCTGGAATTGAAACGCCCCAGACGCATTGTGTTTTGCTTTTCGGTCGAGGAGCACGACCACAATTGCGATCGCGTCGAAATCGATATCGAACCGCTCGGCAGCGGCAGCCGCCTGACCCTCACGCACGAAATGTGCGCGGAATGGGCGGAATACGAGGAAAAGACCCGCCAGGGCTGGACGCACATCATCGAAGGGCTAGATCGGGAACTGGAGCTTTCCGCAAGTTCGAAACGGTCGAATCCCGAAGCAGGACAGTCGGCCGGCGCTATGGCGTGAGCGGTATCGTGTGATCGCGCAGGAAGCGTGTCGCGCCGTCCTCGTCGATTTCTCCTGCCGCGACATCCAGCACGAAGGTGATGATTTGCGCGTTGTCGGCATCGATAAGGTAGCCGTTGATATAGAGAAATGTAAAAGCTGCGAGGTAACCGGTGCGCTTGTTGCCGTCCGCGAAGGGATGGTTTCGAACGATCCCGTGCAGATAGGCTGCCGCCAACGCGAAAATATCCGGCTCACCATAAGCCGCTTTGTTGATCGGTCGTGCCAAGCCCATTTCCAATGAATCGAAAGAGCGAAGCCCTGGAAGACCGCCGTGTTCGGCGATCTGCTCTTCATGCATCTTTTCAATCGCTTCCCGGCTGAGCCACTTCAAACGGCTCATTTCGCGAGTTCACGAAGGGCAACCCTATATTTTTCCATGCCGATGCGTGCAGCGCGCATCTGTTCTGCAAGATCTGCGGATTCCGGAACCAGGTGGATTGTGCCGTCCGTTTCGCGCAACTCAAGGCTATCGCCACTGCTGAGCCCAAGACGTTGAAGTACTTCCTTCGGAATGATGACCCCTTCCGAATTGCCGATTTTGCGGATGGTGACGTTCATAGCCGCTTCCCGTAATAACAGAGTTATAACAGAAGATAGGTCATAATCACTCGCCGATCAAGCGGGCTGAACGCTCTTGCCTTTCGCCATCCAGACGGAATGGGCCGCAATCGCCGCAACCAGTATCGCACCGCCGACGAGCGTCATGGTGGCTGGCGTTTCGGCAAAGATCATCCAGACCCAGATCGGCGCAAGCACCGTCTCCAGCAGGTAGAACATTCCGACCTCAGGCGCAGAGAGATAACGCGGCCCCGTCGCCAGGCACCAGAAGGCGACCGGCATCATGATGGCGCCGTTGAAGGCGATCCAGCCGGGGTGGGCGATTGAAAGTCCGGAAGGCAGGACCTGCGCCAGGCCGAGTGCCGCCGGCAGGATTGCGGCAAGCAGCGGCACGAAACCCATTTCCCGGCGCGAGGCGCGCCCGACTGTGATAGCGGCAGCAAGCACCAGCGCACTGAGCAGCGCCATGGCGTCGCCGAAGAAATGGCCGCTCGAAAGTCCCTCGCGTACGATCAGTCCGACGCCGAAGATCATGAACAGCATGGCGATCAGCGTCGCCGGCTGCGGCTTCTCCTTGAGAAACAGCCAGGACAGCAGCGCCCCGAACATCGGGTTGAAGGCGACGATGAAGACAACATTGGCGGTGGCCGTGTTGAAGACTGCCAATACGAAGGTGACGGAAGAAAGCCCGTAAAGCAGCCCGGCCAGCAGGCCGGGACGACCTGGAACGAGCAGCGGCCACCTGCCGGAGAAAAGGCGCATCGCAATCAGGATGACGAGCGTGGCAAGAACCGTCGCCACGCTTCGCACACTGAGGATCGACCAGATATCGCCGTCAGCAAGGCGAACGAGCGGAATATCCATGGAAAGTGCCAATCCGCCGATCGCCGTCAGCAGCAGGCCCTTCCGGTGATCGGAAAGGTGGGGAAGGGGCATCAGTCCTGCGGATCGTCCTCGAGAGAAGAGGGATCGAAACGTTCCCAACCGCGCGGCGTCAGATGTTCCTGTGGCTGGAAGCGTGTCTTGTAATCCATCTTCCGCGATCCTTGAACCCAGTAGCCAAGATAGACATGCGGCAGGCCGAGCGCTCTTGTGCGGCGCACATGATCGAGGATCATGAAAGTGCCGAGCGAGCGCCGATCGAGATCAGGATTGAAGTAGGAATAGACCATGGAGAGACCGTCGCTCATCGTATCGGTCAGTGCGGCGGCGAGCAACTCGCCCTTCGGCCGCGTTTCCAGCCCGGAGCCTTCCTCGCGCCGGCGGTATTCGATGATCTTGGTGTTCACATGCGTGTCTTCCACCATGATCGCATAATCGAGCACGGTCATATCGGACATGCCGCCCTGTTGGTGGCGATAATCGAGGTAACGTCGGAAGAGAGAATATTGCTCGCTAGACGGCTGAGCCGGAAATTCCGTGGCGATGATATCGGAATTGCTCGTCAGCACCCGCTTCATCGATTTGGTGGGTTCGAACTCCTGCGCCAGGATGCGCACGGAGACACAGGCGCGGCAAGCCTCGCAGGCAGGTCGGTAGGCAATGTTCTGCGAACGGCGAAAGCCGCCCTGGGTCAGGATGTCGTTCATCTCTGCCGCACGCGGGCCGACGAGATGGGTGAAGACCTTACGCTCCATCTCATGCGGCAGATACGGACAGGTAGCCGGAGCCGTCAGATAAAACTGCGGGGATGGCGTGGTCTGCGTATTCATCTCTCGCGGAGATTTCCTTTCAAGCGCGTGTCAATTCAGACAGCATGACGCAAGAATAAAAAACGTCAACCGCGCGACATTCAGTGCCGCGCAATCGAATATTCGATTTCTTGGATATGGCGCTCTTTTGTGGCCGTCAAAGGGCCGGTGGAGACTTTATTTCGCCTCCGCCGGGATGGATCAGTTGGTGCGAACCGTCGCCGTGCCGACGAGGAAATCATGCAGCAGGCGCGAGCGCTCCGTAAATAAGCCAACCAGAAGAATCAGCGGTGTCAGTACCGAATTCAGGATCCAGAACAGCGCCAGATGCGCAATCGCCAGGATGAAGTCCATTGGCCTTCCATCAACGCGCACGATCGCGATACCCATCGCGCGCATGCCCAGCGAAGCCTGTGCAGGGCCGCCGACGGTCATGCCGAAATAAAGACCTGCGACGATGACAAAGAGGGCCGGATAAAGAATGAAGCCGAGCCCCAGCGTGACGATCCCCAGGAAGAACACAACGATCGCCGCCGGAATGCAGAGCAGGGCTACGATGACGTAGTCGAGGATGAAGGCGAAGACGCGACGGCTGAGCACACCGCTATAGGCGCGCCAGTCCTCCGGTGCGGCATAGACCGGGTTGGGATTGTAGCTCATCCATATCTCCCTTCGAAAGACGATGCCGCTGATATGGTATCGTCAGGGGGAAATACAATAATTCGCCCGAAAATCACCTTTTTGCGAGGATTTTCGCCACTTCCGGCGCAAAATAGGTGAGGATGCCGTCGCAGCCGGCACGCTTGAAGGCAAGCAGCGTCTCCATCATGATTCGCTCGCCGTCGATCCAGCCGTTCATAGCCGCAGCCTTGATCTGCGAATATTCGCCGGAAACCTGATAGGCGAAAGTCGGCAGGCCGAAAGCCTCCTTCACCCGCCAGCAAATGTCGATATAGGCAAGACCCGGCTTCACCATCAGCATGTCGGCGCCTTCCTCGACATCGAGGGCGGCATCGCGGATCGCTTCCGTGCCGTTTGCCGGATTGATGTAATAGCTGTTCTTGTCGCCCTTCAGCAGGCCCTTGGTATTGATCGCCTCGCGATAGGGCCCGTAGAAGCCGGAAGAAAACTTCGTTGCGTAGGACATGATGCCGACATTCTGATGCCCGGCGGCATCGAGCCCACGGCGGATCGCGCCGATGCGCCCGTCCATCATTTCCGAGGGGGCGATGATGTCGGCGCCGGCATCGGCCTGCAGGATCGCCGCCTTGACCACCTGGTCGACCGTCTCGTCATTGACGATCTCGCCATCGCGCAGGATGCCGTCATGCCCATGGCTGGTGAAGGGGTCGAGCGCCACATCGGTAATAATGCCGATATTGGGCACTGCCTTTTTGATGGCAGCCGTCGTCTGATTGATGAGGTTATTGGCGACGAGGCTGTTCGAGCCTGTCTCATCGCGCAATTCCATCTCTATATCGGGGAAGGTAGCAAGGGCAGGGATACCGAGATCGGCCGCTTCCTTCGCCGCCTCGACCGCCTTGTCGACGCTCATCCGGTTGACGCCGGGCATGGCCGCGATCGGATCGACGATGCCGGTTCCCGGAACGATGAAGATTGGCCAGATCAGATCGTCGACCGTCAGGCGATTTTCCTGCACAAGCCGGCGCGTCCAGTCGGCCTTGCGGTTGCGCCGCATGCGGCGGTGACCGGTGATTTCATCGACGAGATGCGTCTTGTCCTGCATGATATCTGTCCCTGGGCCATTCCATTTATCGAAGCGGTCATTATCATGCGCCCCGGAAAATCCAAACCGGACGATTGGCCGCGGCGGATGAAAGCCGAATAACTGAAGCCGCAACTCGAGTGTGATGTTCCGCCATGGAAACCGATTCTCCGACGATACCGAAACGGACGCTGACGGATATCCTCTTCATCTTCTTCCTGCGGCTCGTTGCCGTCTCCTGCTTCTGGTTCGGTTTGCAGTATTGGGCGATGCTCGTGGGCTACTCGCTTGTCGGCGCCGGCCGCTTCGATCTGTTGAGCCTGCCATGGAAGGTCGCAAGCACCTCGCTTGCCGTTCTTTTCCCGGTCGCCTCGCTAGGCCTCTGGCTCACGGTTTCCTGGGGGCCGGTTATCTGGGTGCTCGCCGCAGGCGGCCAGATCCTCATGTACGGTCTGCTCCCGCAGATCTTCGGACCCAATCACCTGATCATTCTGCTCCACGTGATCGTCGCGGTCATCTACTGGATTTTCAGGCTTTCCCTGTGGCTGGAGCGGCGCCGGCAGCGCCGTCAGGTAAGTGTTGATTTACCCTGATACATCAAGGGGTTTTCGTAAGCCTCTGTTAAGCCTGCGGTTTAAGTCGAATTTTATATGTATTCGATAGGGTCTCACTCAAGGCGGGAAGAAAACGACACCGCCAAACAAAACAGTGAGGCAGTCAAATGAACACGAAAATCAAGCCGCAGGCGGCATCGACTTTCCATGCACACGAACAGGGCATCCGTGATCTTTACATGGAATCCCTTCATCTTGTTGAACGTCTTCACCGTCGTCTGCTCGACGTCATCAAGGACGAGTTCGACCGTCAGGGCCGCAGTGACGTCAACGCCATTCAGGCACTCCTGCTCTTCAACATCGGCAACTCCGAGCTGACCGCCGGCGAGCTGCGCTCTCGCGGCTACTATCTCGGCTCGAACGTTTCCTACAACGTCAAGAAGCTGGTCGACCTCGGCTTCATCAACCACCAGCGCTCCCGCATCGACCGCCGCTCGGTCCGTATCAGCCTGACCGAAACCGGCCAGGACATCGCCGAAACGGTGGCCCGGCTCTACGAACGCCACATCGCCTCGATCGACAAGGTTGGTGGCATCGGCACGGATGAGTTTACGCAGATGAACAAGCTGCTTCAGCGTCTTGACCGTTTCTGGAACGATCAGATTTTGTATAGATTGTAATGGTTTAATCGAGTGGCAATGCTTGCTTGGCAGTGGGACTAAAGCGCGCGGCAGGCATCAAATAGTACCAAGAAGCACGCGATCGCAGCTAGCTGCGTTACAATTGCGTGCCAGTAAACCGACCTCCATCGGCACTTAGAGCGCGCGCGGCTTTCCCTCCGCGACGCGCTTTTCTGCTGCTGTACCCCGATCACTTTCTGACACGGCCACGCGCCGCTCTGTCCCCTTTTGAGCGCCGCCGTTGGCAACGCGCGCCTCGGACGCTTAGAGATCGTACCGGCTGACGATTTCCTCAGCCAGACGCCGATGCTCTTCGGTTGATTGGTAGAAATGGATTTCGGTCTGAAAGGCGGGCCACTGGCCCGCTTGTCGTATCAGAAATACTACTTCGGCCTCGACCGTCTCGATTTCTCGCTCGTTCCGGCCCTCAGGTCTACATGTTCCCAAACATCCAACACCGCATATGCACCGTGATGACGCCAAGCGTATCCGTAATAGCCATGACTTCCGGCGGCTTTCCAACCGTAGGAGAGCCGCTGCCGCATGCTCCTCTTGGTGATCCCGACGTAGATCGGCTTATTGTCGATACTGGCGATATAAAGCTTCGGTTGCAGGGATTTAGCTATTCCGGAAAAGCGAGAGGAGCCCTGCAAACATTGGACGGTGAACGCTTCCGGCGTATAGGCTAGCTCGTATCGTCCAGGCCCGGCTATATTCATATAAGTCGTCCGTAGTTAGAGGAGTGGGCGGTCGTTCGGACCTTCCATCTTGGACCACCAAGGTAGGATCTGGGTGACATCTATGGGGAACGGCTTGCGCGTAAGCACTACGCCGCAATCCCTCGTTAGCTCAGACAACCCGTAACCTTCGTATTTTTCTGTAACGGCATGGCCTAAAACCTCCATAAAGCCGTCTGTTTCTGTCTGAGCGAAACTGTCGTTCAGTTCTTGTATCGACGCAAAAACAACCAACCGCATATCTGCTTCGATAATATCGGGATCGGAAGCAGCTAGCTGCCTAGCCCGTTCAAGCGCTGATCGTCGAAGTTTGGTGGCCATTTGCATCCAGCTGTCCATCGTAAGGACGATTCCGTATGCGGTGGCAGATACTGTGTTGGCGGAGTAGACTCCCTGACGCGCGTGCGAGAAAAACCGCCATAGCTGAAAGATTCCTTTGACGACCTGCTCGAATCCTTGCTTCGCCGCAATCGCCGGATTATCCGAAAATTGGGCTTCGAAGGTGAGCTTGGTTGCCTTGCATTCGATCGCTATCGTGATCTGATCGCCGTCTCTGATAAGGCAGTCCGGGGGATCTACAAACGTCGCCTTACTCCGTCCGTATGGTTTGCCTTTCAGAGCCTGAAAGCGCGAATGGTAAGCTTCTACAAGCTTTCTCACGTAGTCCTCAAAACGGGCGTTGGCCTCAGTCATCAAGCGAGTTGGGCCTCGCTTGATGTCGTAGTAGAGCCCGGCGGTAGCCCGGTTCATGATAAGTGGCGGCAAAGGCGCAGTGTAAATTAAACTTCGGTGGCTAACGCGGATGATCGGATGTTGGCGTAAAACGCTTGGCATATATGCCGTTCGCATTGGCGTCCCGAGACTTCTCACCGAATCTGCGTTCATCTTAGTCGCCTTCGCGCGAGCCTCTATAAGCCCGATACTGTGTAAAGCAAGCGTTCTTGCCATATCCTCCTGCGACAAACCAAGCGCGGAGGTATCAGGTTCAGTGAGCCAAGGCTTTTCTAGGAGGAGTCCGAACAGGGCAACGCTTAAGTACAAGAAATTCGAAACTGAGATGCCGTTCTTCTCTTCGAAAAACTCTCCGCACTCGCCCTGCCCATAGACATAGGCGTAGCGGTAAAGCTGCTCGGTGTTGTATCCGCGCTGCCATGCAAATTGCCTCTGGCCAATCCGATACATTTCCTCCCAGATGTTGTCGGCTGTTCCCGTCATCCCGTACTCGCCGTTTTCCAACTCCCGCAGCAAGTTGACCAATACGCCGAGCGACTCAAACCGAGTGAGGTTCGTATATTTATAGCGGCCGGTACGTGGTCGATCCTTTGGAGTCGAAAGAAGTGACGTAACGATTGTTTCAAGCTCCCATGGGTGGATGGCGTACTCGTCGAACCTTCGCTTTCCGATCACTGCTTCCTTCGGGAACGTTATGTATCTGGCAGCGAGCTTGGCTTTTCCAGACTGGAGCGCGTTCACGGCCCATATGAGTGTCAGCGCGTTTACGTCATTCGACCGCTCCAGCCACTCGCGATAGCGATTCCGGACAATTCTGAGTTTGAAGCGGGAGGTCGAATGTTCCATGCCAGACGAATACCAGAAGTGGTAGCCGAGATTCGAGAGGCAGGCCGCCGTTATCCCATGAGTAATTCCGTAGGTCGCCATTGGGGCCTTGGCCGAGCAGCCACTTCTGGAACGATCAGATCCTGTACCGCCTCTGGGTCCGAGACTTCAGGGTTGACGAAAATCCACGCCTCGCTTTCACCGCTCGCCTCTGCGTGGCATCTTTGCAACGCAAGCCAGCCAAGCGAAAAGCCCGGTATTCAAGCCGTTTTTTAGTCGTTATTAACCGCCACGGTTTACCGGTCATGTGGTTCGGTGCACGCGGTTTCCGGCAACCGGCAGTCTGTCTTCCGGCCCGGCAACACGAATTGGCCATATTGATGTGACAGCGGAATATTCGATAGCCGGCGTCCTCGCTGGACCATTGGCACCATCCAGGTTGCTCGCAATCTTGTGATGGGACTGGCGGAATTTCCTGCTGCGCCGGAAGAACGAACGGATAGGGATCTGCGTTAAAGCGCAGAATATCGCAAAGGGCCGCGGCTTCCTCCACCGTGGCATTGAGTGGTTGGGACGAATGTCTAAGAAGAACGGAATTGAAGCTCTCTCGCGCCGCGCCTTTCTGGCGTCGGCGGCAACGGTCGGTGCCGGCGCGCTTGCCGCACCCGCATTCGCGCAATCGGCGCTCGATGGGCTCCTGAATGCCCCGAAACGCGGCAACTGGGACGACCAGTTCGACGCGAAAGCCGCCTCGCGCACGGCGACGGCCGTTCTCTCCAATACGCCGATCCTCAGCCCGCAGTCGGTGCCGAGCACGCAGCAGGCGATCATGCAGTATCAGCAGATCGCGTCCGCCGGCGGTTGGCCGGAGGTCAATCCGGGCGATCAGCGCCTGCAGCTCGGTGTCAGTTCTCCCACTGTCCAGGCGCTGCGCCAGCGTCTGGCGATCACCGGCGACCTGCCGCGTGAGGCCGGCCTTTCCAACGCCTTCGATTCCTATGTCGACGGCGCCGTCAAGCGCTTCCAGGCCCGTCACGGCCTGCCGGCCGACGGCGTTCTCGGCGAATTCACGCTGAAGGCGATGAATATCCCGGCCGATGTGCGTCTGCAGCAGCTGAACACCAACCTGATCCGCATTCAGACTTTCCCGGAAGACATGGGCCGCCGTCACCTGATGGTCAACATTCCGGCCGCCTATGTGGAAGCCGTTGAAGATGGCAGCGTTGCGACCCGCCATACCGCGGTCGTCGGCCGCCTCAGCCGCCCGACGCATATCGTCAATTCCAAGGTATATGAAGTCATCCTGAACCCGTATTGGACGGCGCCGCGCTCGATCGTCGAGAAGGACATCATGCCGCTGATGCGCAAGGATCCGACCTATCTCGAAAAGAACGCAATCCGCCTGATCGACGGCAAGGGCAACGAAGTCGCCCCTGAGACAGTCGACTGGAACGGCGAGGCGCCGAACCTGATGTTCCGTCAGGATCCGGGCAAGATCAACGCCATGGCCTCCACGAAGATCAACTTCTACAACAAGAACGGCGAGTACATGCACGACACGCCGCAGCAGGGCCTGTTCAACAAGCTCATGCGCTTCGAATCTTCAGGCTGCGTGCGCGTCCAGAATGTCCGAGACCTGTCGACATGGCTGCTGCGCGAGACCCCTGGCTGGAGCCGTCAGCAGATGGAGCAGGTGATCGCAAGCGGCGTCAACACGCCGATCAAGCTTGCCGTCGAAGTTCCCGTTTATTTCGTCTATATCTCGGCCTGGGGCATGCCTGATGGCGTCGTCCAGTTCCGCGACGACATCTACCAGATGGACGGCAATGCCGAACTGGCGCTCGACACCACCGCAGGCATGGAGCAGCCGGTACAGTAAGTCCGGCGTATGGAGTTCACGCAAAGCCGCGCCATGTGCGCGGCTTTTTTCATTTCCGCGAGGCGATATCAGACGCAAACTGTTCGGCTCGCGCGCTTAGCCCAGCAAATGTCGTTCTTCGTATTGCCCTCGCATCGGTGGAAGGCTAATACCTTGCCGCATCCCAGTGAAGGAGCCAGCCCATGACCAATGCTTCCACCGAATCCTTCTTCAATCGCTCGCTTGCGGACGTCGATCCGGAAATCTTTGGCGCGATCGGAAAGGAACTCGGTCGTCAACGGCATGAGATCGAACTGATCGCATCCGAGAACATCGTTTCCCGCGCCGTTCTGGAAGCCCAGGGCTCCATCATGACAAACAAATATGCCGAGGGCTATCCCGGCAAGCGCTACTACGGTGGCTGCCAGTTCGTCGATATCGCCGAGGAACTCGCCATCGAGCGCGCCAAGAAGCTCTTCGGCGTCAACTTCGCCAACGTTCAGCCGAATTCCGGTTCGCAGATGAACCAGGCCGTGTTTCTTGCGCTGCTGCAGCCGGGCGACACCTTCATGGGTCTCGACCTGAATTCCGGCGGTCACTTGACGCACGGTTCGCCGGTCAACATGTCCGGCAAATGGTTCAACGTCGTGTCCTACGGCGTGCGCGAGGGCGATAACCTGCTCGATATGGACGACGTCGAGCGTAAGGCCAAAGAACACAAGCCGAAACTGATCATCGCCGGCGGCACCGCCTATTCCCGTATCTGGGACTGGAAGCGTTTCCGCGAGATCGCTGACTCGGTCGGCGCCTACCTGATGGTTGACATGGCCCACATCGCCGGTCTCGTCGCTGGTGGCGTGCATCCGTCGCCGTTCCCGCACTGCCATGTTGCGACGACCACGACCCACAAGTCGCTCCGCGGTCCGCGCGGCGGCGTTATCCTGACGAATGACGAGGATCTGGCGAAGAAGTTCAACTCCGCCGTCTTCCCCGGTCTTCAGGGTGGCCCGTTGATGCACATCATCGCCGCCAAGGCCGTTGCCTTCGGCGAAGCGCTACAGCCTGAATTCAAGGAACATGCCGCCCAGGTCGTCAAGAACGCCAAGGCGCTGGCCGAAACGCTTGTTGCCGGCGGCCTCGATGTCGTCTCCGGCGGCACCGACAACCACCTGATGCTCGTCGATCTGCGCAAGAAGAACGCCACCGGCAAGCGCGCAGAAGCCGCACTCGGCCGCGCCTACATCACCTGCAACAAGAACGGTATTCCCTTCGATCCCGAAAAGCCCTTCGTCACCTCGGGTGTTCGCCTCGGCGCACCGGCTGGCACGACGCGCGGCTTCAAGGAAGCCGAATTCCGTGAAATCGGTAACCTCATCGTCGAGGTTCTCGACGGCCTGAAGGTCGCCAATTCCGACGAAGGCAATGCCGCCGTCGAAGCTGCCGTCCGCGGCAAGGTGGTGAATCTGACTGATCGCTTCCCCATGTATGACTACATGGGCTAAGGAGAAGGCATGCGCTGCCCCTATTGCGGTTCGGAAGACACTCAGGTCAAGGATTCACGCCCGGCGGAGGATAACACCTCCATCCGCCGGCGCCGCATCTGTCCTGATTGCGGCGGTCGCTTTACGACCTTCGAGCGCGTGCAGCTGCGTGAGTTGATGGTCACGAAGAAGACCGGCAGAAAGGTTCCCTTCGACCGCGATAAGCTGGTCAGGTCCTTCGATGTGGCATTGCGCAAGCGGCCCGTCGATCGCGACCGTATCGAGCGCGCTGTCTCCGGTATCGTGCGCCGGCTGGAAAGCTCAGGCGAGACGGAAATCTCCTCCGAGCAGATCGGCCTGCAGGTTCTGGAAGCGTTAAAGGGTCTCGATGATGTCGGTTTCGTGCGCTACGCCTCGGTCTATCGTGATTTTTCGCATGCCGAGGATTTCGAAAAACTGATCGCCGAGCTCAACGCCAAAATCGCCGGCGATCCGCTGGACGTATGACCATGGGCGAGGGGATCGCGCAGCCTGAGGACGAACGCTTCATGGCAGCCGCGATCCGCCTGTCGCGATGGCACACGGGCCAGACGTCCACCAATCCATCCGTCGGCTGTGTCATCGTTCGCGATGGCGTGATCGTCGGTCGGGCCGTGACGGCACACGGCGGTCGCCCGCATGCCGAGCCACAGGCGCTCGCTGAAGCCGGCGAACTTGCCCGCGGTGCAACCGCCTATGTCACGCTCGAACCCTGCTCGCATCACGGCAAGACACCGCCTTGCGCCGAAGCCCTGATCGCCTATGGCGTCGGGCGCGTCGTCATTAGCGTGACCGATCCCGATATCAGGGTATCCGGCCGCGGCATTTCCATGCTGCGCGATGCCGGCATCGAAGTCACGACAGGCGTGCTGGAGGAACAAGGAAGGCAATCGCTCGCTGGATACCTCACCCGCCAGACGAAGAACCGCCCCTATGTGACTCTCAAGCTTGCCGTTTCCGCCGATGGCATGATCGGCCGCAAGGGAGTAGGGCAGGTGGCGATAACTGGTCCGGAAGCCCGCGCCCAGGTCCAGGCGCTGCGGGCCGAAACCGATGCCATCCTTGTCGGCATCGGCACGGCAATATCAGACGATCCGCTGCTGACGGTGCGGACACCGGGTCTTGAGGTGCAATCGCCTGTTCGCATCGTGCTCGATCCCGCTTTGGCGCTGCCGCTGACGAGCAAGCTGGTCGAGACGGCGCGGGAAGTGCCCGTTATTGTGGTGGCAAGTGAAGATGGATCGCCGTTGGGGACAGAGGGGGGTAACACACCCACCGAACCCGCCGCGATCGACACCCGCCACGCCGCTCTCGAAGCCGCCGGCGTCGAAGTCCTCTACTGCAATCCCTATCATCCTGAAGTCCTGCTGCTGGCGCTTGCCACACGCGGCATCTCTTCACTCCTCGTCGAAGGCGGCGCGAAAACCGCGAAACTTTTCCTCGAAGCCGGCCTCGTCGATCGCATCCAGCTTTATCAGGGCCCTGTCGTCATCGGTGACGGTGGTATTGAATCCCCGCTGCAGCCAACCGACATACCATCCGGTTTCGCCCACAGGGGCACTTACATATTTGGCGCGGATCGCCTGGACGAATACGAAAGAGAGAATTGATGTTTACCGGAATTATCACTGATATCGGCACGATCGAATCCGTTGCGCCTTTGAAAGAAGGCATCAAGCTTCGCGTCACGACGAATTACGACCCGGCGACCATCGATATGGGCGCTTCCATCTCTCATTCCGGCATCTGCCTGACCGTGACCGGCTTGCCGCAGGAGGGCAGCAACGGCTGCTGGTTTGAGGTGGAGGCATGGGAGGAGGCTCTACGCCTCACCACTATTTCCACCTGGGAGGCGGGCAGCCATATCAATCTCGAACGTTCGCTGAAAATCGGTGACGAGCTTGGCGGCCATATCGTCTCCGGCCATGTCGATGGCAAGGCCGAGATCCTGTCTGTGACGGAAGAAGGCGATGCCACTCGTTTCCGCCTGCGCGCACCAGCTCATCTCGCGAAGTTCGTGGCACCTAAGGGTTCGATTGCGCTCGACGGCACGTCGCTAACCGTCAACGCCGTCGATGGCACGGATTTCGACGTGCTCTTGATCCGCCACACGCTGGAGGTCACGACCTGGGGCGAACGCAAGGCCGGCGACTTCGTCAACTTCGAGGTCGACACGATGGCGCGGTATGCTGCCCGCCTTGCGGAGTTTCCTAGCGCGAAAACTGAATGATCGAGCCGTTATAGTCAGTTCGCGCCGTTTCTCGGAAGCCAAGCTTTTCGGCGAGCTTCAGTGACGGCGCATTGTCCGGGCTGATGATGCAAGTCATTGGCCGTCCTGGAAACTGCGTCTCACCCCAGCCGATGATCGCCTTCAGGGCTTCTGTGGCGTAACCTTTGCCCTGGGTGGAAGGCAGCAAGGCCCAGCCCACCTCCATAGTGCCTTCGATCGAGGGCTCCATGTCGCGCTTGGCTTCGAGGAAACCTGCTTCGCCGATGAAACGGCCGCTTTCTTTTTCTTCGAGCGCGAAGAACCCGAAGCCCATGTGATGCCACATGCCGGCAATCCGCAGCAGCCGTGCCCAACTCTGCTCACGGGTGGAGGGCACGCCTGTGATGAAGCGCACGACATTCTCGTCACGCCAGAGCTCGAAATGCGCGTCGAAATCGTCGCGCCGATGTGCGCGCAGAATGAGCCGCCGGGTTTCCAGTGTCGGAATATCGATCATGAAAATCTGCTCTGAAATGGAGTTGCGATGACGGAGCGGATATCAGAGGCCCGGTTCGCCATCCCAGTAATCGAGCGTGTTCTCGCCTCGGCCGATATGGCCGAAGGAACTGCCGTCGCGGTTGGTCTTGGCGAGAAACTTGCCGGAATCGGGATATTCGCAGATCTCGGTCTTCGCCTTGGTCGATAGGCCCAGATAGATCAGCGGCGTCGATCCGGTATTGATGATCTGATGAGCCGTTTCCGCCCCGCCCGAAGGGGCACCCAGCACGTCGCCCTTCTTGATCGGATAGCGATGGTTGCCGAACCGATATTCGCCCGTACCCTCTATGATATAGAAGAGCTCGTCTTCCACATGATGGTTGTGAAAAGGGCAGCCGGATTTGCCTGGTGGTACTTCGCTGTAGCTGATGCCGAGATTGGAAAGTCCAAGGTCTTTTCCGAAAGACGTATCGTGGCTTTCGAAGAACGTTCCCTTCGTCCAGTGTTCGAGGGAGAGATCGGCCGTGTTGATGACCGGCTTAACATTTGTCGGCATAGAGTTCTCCGTTTTGACGAGAAGACACTCTTATCCGGCGGAAAATGCAACAGTGATTTCGAGAAAAGTCGGGTATGGGCGGCGAGGAATCAGCCGTCCATACCCGCCTTCCAAGTCGGCGGCCTCAGCGAACGTAGAACGTAATGCTGCCATCGGCTGCCTGTTCGGCATTCACGACATTGCGGATATTGACGCCTTCATTGTTGAGCTTGTGTGCCAGCGACCTGTTGGCGTCGATGGAGGCCTGGATGGCATGTACGGCGCTTTGCGGGCGCTGGAGGACGGAGCGCGGACCGGTGTTTTCGTCGTCGAGATTGTGCCAGTCATAGACGGGCCGGACGTCGAAGTCGCCCTGGAAGGTGCGAAGCGTCTGCTCGATACCCTGTGCGGTATTCATGCCAAGACTTTCGGCCCGGCTGACGCCGGCAAATGCAAGGGAGGAGAAAGCGACGGCAAAAGCGATTTTGGAAACGCGGTTCATAAGTGTATCCTTTCGTCTGCTGTGACGGTCGGCTGTCGTTGCAGGGGATCGTTGGCGTTACGACTGAGATTTGGCGCTGCAGCATCATCGTTTCAATGGCATAAGCCACTGAAAACAAATTACAAATTATTCACGAAGGCCGCCTTTGATTCGCCGTTTTCACGTCACTCGGCTAAGCATGTTTTTTGCGCCGTTGCTCTTGGCAAAACCGGACTCCGCTATCTCATTGCAGATATTTTATCTTTCCTCTTGGGGCGCCGCCCGAATTTGCTTGCCATTCGCTCGAAGGCATGTTTTGACCGCGGCCTGCCCGAGTGGAAAACGCCCCTCCAACCGAAGGTGAACCATGCCGAAAGAGACCGCTCCCCATATTTTGATCGTCGAAGCGCGCTTCTATGACGACATGGCCGATGCTCTTCTGGAAGGCGCGACCTTCGCGCTGAAAGAAGCGGGTGCTACGTATGACGTCGTTACCGTGCCCGGTGCGCTGGAAATTCCGGCGACGATTGCCATGGCGCTCGATGGCGCGGATAATGATGGCACGCAGTATGACGGTTTTGTCGCGCTCGGCATGGTCATCCGCGGCGAGACCTATCATTTCGACATCGTGTCGAACGAGTCCTCGCGCGCTCTGATGGATCTCGCCGTCAGCGAGTCACTTGCCATCGGCAACGGCATCCTGACGGTCGAGAACGATGAACAGGCATGGGCGCGCGCGCGCCGTTCGGACAAGGACAAGGGCGGTTTCGCCGCCCGTGCAGCTCTCACCATGATCGAGCTGAAGAAGAAGCTGGGTGCATAAAGAATGACTGACGAAAATACCGAACGACTGGTCAAGGCTGCCAACCAGCGGGGCGCTGCACGCCTCGCGGCTGTGCAGGCGCTCTATCAGATGGATATCGGCGGCACCGGCGTTCTGGAAATCGTAGCGGAATACGAGGCGCATCGCCTCGGCCAGGAACTTGACGGCGAAACCTATCTGAAGGCCGATGCCGGCTGGTTCCGCTCGATCGTCTCGGGCGTCGTGCGCGACCAGCTCCGCCTCGACCCGCTGATCGCCTCTGCCCTGCAGGACGACTGGGCCTTGTCGCGTCTCGATAGCACCGTACGCGCCATCCTGCGCGCCGGCGTTTTCGAACTCGTCGACCGCAAGGACGTGCCGGTCGCCGTCATCGTTACCGAATATGTCGAGATCGCTCGTGCCTTCTTCGACGACGATGAGCCCAAGCTCGTCAACGCCGTTCTGGACCGCATCGCCAAGCAAGTGCGCGGCGACCAGAAGAAGTAGGCACTTAGCCCCAAACAATCCCTCCCGTTCTTTCTGCGGTACTGCAAGGCTTTTGAAGTTTTGCAGTCTTGACGCGACGTTATCGACCACGCAATCTCCGCTCGCCTGTTGAGCGTTTCTGTGGAGAGGAGTCGATTCAACGGCATTCGTCGCCGGAGAAGGAGTGAGTTCCGGCTTATGGGAGGAAAGAGCGAATGACCATTCTTTTATTGGTAATCGCATGTGGCCTGCTCTCGGTGGTCTATGCCATCTGGGCAACCCGGTCGGTGCTTGCAGCCGATCAGGGCAACAGCCGCATGCAGGAGATCGCGGGCTATATCCGCGAGGGCGCCCAGGCCTATCTGACGCGTCAGTATAGAACCATTGCCATCGTAGGCATTGTTGTTTTCATTGCAGCATGGCTGCTTCTTTCCGCCACGGCCGCGATCGGGTTCCTGATCGGCGCCGTCCTCTCAGGTGCTGCCGGCTTCATCGGTATGCACGTCTCCGTCCGCGCCAATGTGCGCACCGCCCAGGCAGCATCCGCCAGCCTCAAGGCCGGCCTGGATATTGCCTTCAAGTCGGGCGCGATCACCGGCATGCTGGTTGCCGGTCTCGCGCTGCTCGGCGTCTCCATCTATTATTACGTGCTGACGATCGTGCTCGGACACGAGCCCGGCTCGCGTGAGGTCATCGACTCCCTCGTGGCGCTCGGCTTCGGCGCATCGCTGATCTCGATCTTCGCCCGTCTCGGCGGCGGCATCTTTACGAAGGGTGCCGATGTCGGCGGCGACCTCGTCGGCAAGGTAGAGGCCGGCATTCCGGAAGACGACCCGCGCAACCCGGCAACCATTGCCGACAACGTCGGCGACAATGTCGGCGATTGCGCCGGCATGGCAGCCGACCTCTTCGAAACCTACGCGGTGTCCGTGGTCGCAACGATGGTTCTGGCGGCAATCTTCTTTGCCGGCGCACCCGTTCTGCAGTCTGCGATGATCTATCCGCTGGCAATCTGCGGCGCCTGCATCATTACCTCGATCGTCGGCACCTTCTTCGTCAAGCTCGGCCCGAACGGCTCGATCATGGGCGCCCTCTACAAGGGCCTCATCGTGACAGGCCTTCTGTCGATCATCGGTCTCGGTGCCGCGACTTCGCTGACGGTTGGCTGGGGTTCGCTCGGGCAGGTCGCCGGCTTTGAGGTAACGGGCACGAAGCTCTTCGTATGCGGTCTCGTCGGTCTGGTCGTCACCGCACTGATCGTCGTCATCACGGAATATTATACCGGCACAGGCAAACGCCCGGTCGTCTCGATCGCCCAAGCATCGGTAACCGGCCATGGCACCAACGTCATCCAGGGCCTCGCAGTATCCCTGGAATCGACGGCGCTGCCGGCAATCGTTATCGTCGGTGGCATTCTTGCGACCTATCAGCTCGGCGGCCTCTTCGGCACCGGCATCGCGGTCACCGCCATGCTCGGCCTTGCCGGCATGATCGTTGCGCTCGATGCTTTCGGCCCGGTCACCGACAATGCCGGCGGCATCGCCGAAATGTCCCACCTGCCGCCGGAAGTGCGCAAGTCCACCGACGCGCTCGATGCCGTCGGTAACACGACGAAGGCCGTCACCAAGGGTTATGCGATCGGTTCGGCCGGCCTCGGCGCTCTGGTGCTCTTTGCGGCCTATGCGAACGACCTGCAATATTTTGCCGCGCATCCGGATCAATATCCGTATTTCCAGAATATCGGCTCGATCTCCTTCGATCTGTCCAACCCCTATGTCGTCGCCGGTCTGCTGTTCGGCGGCCTTATTCCCTATCTTTTCGGCGGCATCGCCATGACCGCTGTCGGCCGTGCCGCCGGCGCGATCGTCGAGGAAGTGCGTAAGCAGTTCCGTGAAAAGCCAGGCATCATGCAGGGCACGGAAAAGCCGGATTATGGCCGCGCCGTCGATCTTCTGACCAAGGCCGCGATCCGCGAAATGATCATTCCGTCGCTGCTGCCGGTGCTGGCGCCCGTTATCGTCTATTTCGGCGTACTTATCATCTCCGGCTCCAAGGCGTCGGCCTTTGCAGCACTTGGCGCATCGCTGCTTGGCGTCATCATCAACGGCCTCTTCGTCGCAATTTCGATGACCTCGGGCGGTGGCGCGTGGGACAATGCCAAGAAGAGCTTCGAGGATGGCTTCGTCGACAAGGACGGCGTGCGCCACATGAAGGGCTCGGACGCCCACAAGGCTTCTGTGACGGGCGATACCGTCGGCGATCCGTACAAGGATACGGCCGGTCCCGCCGTCAACCCGGCGATCAAGATCACCAACATCGTGGCCTTGCTGCTGCTGGCGATTCTCGCCCATTAGAGCGCCGTGCGTCCATCCGGACGCACTAGGGACGCTCTATCTCCTTGAATTTACGCATCAGGTTTTCCGAAAATCGATTCTGGTTTTCGGGCTGATGCTGTAAGGTGCGCTAGCCAATAATACGAAAAACCCGCCGGATCGCTCCGGCGGGTTTTTCTGTATGGGACAGCTTGCCTTAACGCAGGCTGGACGGGTTCTGCGGCGTGCCGCCGGCACCGCCACCGAACAGGCTGCGGGCCGCATTCGCCGCGCTGCCGCCGGACAGCATCTGCTGCAGGAAGGTGAGTTCGCGGCCGCCGGTCGGCGTAACGCGCGAAATCGTGTCGAATACCTTGCCGTCCTGGAGGGTATAATTGGCGCGGCGCGTCACGACGCCATCCTTGTCGAAATAGATGGCGAGAATGCTCTGGTCGGTGACGCGCAGCTTCTGGTAGGCCATCGAGCGCTGGCGGCGCTGCGAGATGTAATAGAAGACTTCGCCGTCGAAGGTTGCCGTCGTGGACGGTGTGCCGAGCGACAGCAGCACCTGCTCGCGGCTGGAACCCTCGGGCACCAGCGCCAGCGACTGTTGGTCGACGATATAACCGCCGTTCAGCACGGTGCTCGTCTGGCAGCCTGAAAGGGCAGTGGTGGAGGCGATTATGATGGCAATGGCCGCATTGCTGAAGAATTTCATGTCTGACTTGAAATACCGTTTCTTCAACGACATCTACTCCCTTGAGTATCGATAGCAGCCATTCCAAATACTGCGTGCTTCCTCCTGCAAAACCATTGTGGCCATTCCGGGGTCGAATTCTCCCGATCCGCCTCGTTGTGCACCGGAGCGCACCTGTCCCGAAACCGGCCACGAACAGCATTGCAATTCGCGCCTGCTTCGGTAAACCAGCTTTCGAAATCATGCAACAAGGCCCGGTGCCGCTTGGCGCTAAGAATGTGGCATTTCCGGAAAAAACAAATGATCTTCGGGCTCTTCGGTAAGAGAAACAGCAACCAGACCATCGTCGAGCGGCAATATGCGGCTCTTACGGCCGCTGCCCGCATGCCGGAGCTCTACGAGCGCCTTGACGTGCCCGATACCGTCATGGGCCGCTTCGAGATGCTGTCGATAGCCATGATCCTATTTTTCCGCCGCACCCGCACGTCCGGGACGAGCGGCCAGGAGATCGCCCAGGAGATCGTTGACGCCTTTTTTGAGGATATCGATTATTCGATTCGCGAACTCGGCATCGGCGACAACAGCGTGCCGAAGCGCATGAAGAAGCTGGCTGGGATGTTTTACGGCCGGCTGGAAGCCTATTCGAAGGCGCTGGATGCCGGTGACGTTGCCGCCCTTTCCGCGGCCCTTCAGCGCAATATTTATCCCGAAGCCGCCGAGCCTGCAGATATGAGCGGCCTGGCGCACTGGATGATGGCGGCGGAATCCCATCTTTCGGCCATTCCCGAAGAGACGATCGCCACCGGTTCGGCGACGATTCCCGAGGTCGCCTGAGGAGAAGAATCATGAAGAAAGATCTGAGCGAGATTCCCTTTTCCTATCCCGTCAAAGTTGGCCATATTTCCGCCAATCCCGTGGAAGTGCGCGTAGCCGCGGACAAGGAAGAGCTGAAGGCGCTGGCCGAAAGCTGGAACGTCGTGTCGGTGGGCAATCTCCATGCCGATCTGCAGATCAACAGGTGGAAGCGCGACGGCATACGCGTCAAAGGGCGCGTGCAGGCGAAGATCGTCCAGGCCTGTGTCGTCACGCTCGAGCCGGTCGAATCCGACATCGATGAGACATTCGAGCAGATCTTCGTGCCGGAAAATTCCAAGCTCGCCCGTCATCCTGCCAATGATGCCGACGAAATGGTGCTCGATCCTGATGGTCCCGACCTGCCGGAGACCTTTACCGGCGATACGATCGATGCCGGCGAGATCGTCGCAGAATTCGCAGCACTTGCCATCGATCCTTATCCGCGCAAGGAAGGTGCAGAGTTCGCGGCCCATATCGAGGATACGGGCGAAAATGACCGGAAGCCCTCTGCATTCGCCGTGCTCAAGGACTGGAAAAAGGACTGAAGCATCTCCGGCATTTGCCACAATTCAGTTGTAAGCGACGCCAAAACCGGTATTTTGGCCGAAATTTCGTCCTTGAGGCGAAAGAGAAGGATCAGGGACGCGTGATCAGAATATCTCTCGACCTCATGGGTGGCGACTTTGGTCCCCAGGTTGTCATCCCCGGTGCTGCCAAGGCGCTGGACAGGCACCCGGATATTTCCTTCGTCTTTTACGGCATCAAGGAACAGTGCGACCCGGTTCTGGCGAAGTTTCCCAAGCTCAGGGAAAAGTCGACCTTTCACGATTGCGAACTTGCCGTCAGCATGGAAGAGAAGCCGAGCCAGGCGCTGCGCCGCGGCCGCTATGTCTCTACCATGTGGCGCACGATCGAAGCGGTGAAGTCGGGCGAGGCCGATGTTGCCGTTTCCGCCGGCAACACCGGCGCGCTCATGGCAATGGCCAAGTTCTGTCTGCGCACGATGGCCAATATCGAACGCCCGGCGATCGCCGCCATCTGGCCGACGATGAAGGGCGAAAGCATCGTGCTCGATGTCGGCGCCACGATCGGCGCCGATTCGCAGCAGCTGATGGATTTTGCTCTCATGGGCGGCGCCATGGCGCGCGCGCTCTTCGAGCTGGAGCGTCCGACCGTCGGTCTGCTGAACGTTGGCGTCGAGGAAATCAAAGGCCAGGAAGAGGTCAAGGAGGCCGGTCGCCTGCTGCGCGAGGCCAATCTCGATTCGCTCGAATATTCCGGCTTCGTCGAAGGCGACGATCTCGGCAAGGGTACGGTCGATGTGGTGGTGACGGAAGGCTTTTCCGGCAATATCGCGCTGAAGGCGGCCGAAGGCACGGCCCGGCAGATCGCGGCCTATCTGCGCGCCGCCATGTCGCGCACTCTGCTTGCCCGAATCGGCTACCTCTTCGCCAAGAGCGCCTTCGACATGCTGCGTGAGAAGCTCGATCCGAGCAAGGTCAATGGCGGCGTATTCCTCGGCCTGAATGGCATCGTCATCAAGAGCCACGGCGGGGCGAATGCCGAAGGCATAGCCGCGGCCATCGAAGTCGGTTATGACATGTCCAAGAATGGCCTGACCCAGAAAATAGAAAACGATCTTAAAAAATATCATGCCAAGCGGCTGCCCCCTTTGGGGCCCGAGGCCGCGTGAGCGACGGGGTTCAAAGCAATATGATCCGATCAGTGGTTCGTGGTTTCGGGGCTGCGCTGCCGAAACGCGTGATGACCAACCGTGAAATGGAAGGTGTCGTCGACACGTCGGACGAATGGATCGTCCAGCGTACCGGTATCCGGCAGCGCTACATAGCCGGCGATGGCGAAACGACGGCGTCGCTAGGCGAAGCGGCAGCGCGTGCGGCGCTCGCAAATGGTGGCCTGACGCCCGACGATATCGACGTCATCATCTGTGCCACCTCCACGCCTGACAACACCTTCCCGGCGACGGCGGTCAATATCCAGAATCTGCTCGGTATGGCGCATGGCTTCGCCTTTGACGTTCAGGCCGTCTGCACCGGCTTCGTCTACGCTGTGACGACGGCGGACGCCTATATCCGTGGCGGACTTGCCAAGCGTGTGCTCGTCATTGGTGCCGAGACCTTCTCCCGCATCCTCGACTGGAATGATCGCACCACATGCGTGCTTTTCGGCGACGGCGCCGGCGCGGTCGTACTGGAAGCGGCCGAAGGCGAGGGGACGACGGCAGACCGTGGCGTGCTGACCGCGCATTTGCGCTCCGACGGCTCGCACAAGGAAAAACTCTACGTCGACGGCGGTCCGTCCTCGACTGGTACGGTCGGCAAACTGCGCATGGAAGGCCGCGAGGTCTTCAAATATGCCGTGGGCATGATTACAGACGTCATCCAGGCCGCTTTCGATTCGACCGGAACGACCTCTGAGGATCTCGACTGGCTGGTCCCTCACCAGGCCAATCGGCGCATCATCGACGGTTCGGCCAAGAAGCTGAACATTGCCCCGGAAAAGGTGGTCGTCACCGTGGATCTGCACGGCAATACGTCCGCTGCCTCCATTCCGCTGGCACTTGCGACGGCAGCAGGCGACGGACGCATCAAGAAGGGCGACCTCGTGATGCTGGAAGCCATGGGTGGCGGCTTCACCTGGGGCGCGGTTTTGCTGCGCTGGTAGGCACAAATCCTAAAAAACTGGCGGCGAACAAGAGCTTGACCGTGAGGCACAAGACAAATAATCTTTGCCCACTTTCACAAAATATTTCTATTGGGCGGGGAAACCATGACCGGAAAGACAGTGACGCGAGCAGACCTGGCGGAATCCGTTTTTCGAAAGGTCGGTCTCTCCCGGACCGAATCTGCTGAACTGGTCGAAACGGTTATCGACGAGATTTGCAATGCGATCGTGCGTGGCGAAACCGTCAAACTTTCCTCCTTCGCGACCTTCCAGGTGCGTGACAAGAACGAGCGTATCGGCCGCAATCCGAAGACCGGTGAAGAAGTTCCGATCTCGCCCCGCCGCGTTATGACCTTTAAAGCGTCGAATGTGCTCAAGACGCGCATTCTCAAGTCTCATATTGCCCGGAAGGGCAAAACTAAGCCGCAAAATCCGGCTGCCTGATCATCTTTCTCTCCGCTGGACGGAAAAGTTTTTTGCCGCATAGCCACTCTGGCTGTGCGGAACGCGAAGACGTGACTTGAATTCGTGGCTCCAAACCGTTGAAATATGGTGAGTCGCCGTTTGGATCGATCCGCGAGGTCGCGTAGCAGTATGACGTTGGACAAGAGCCCGGATGCGTTTCGCACCATCAGCGAAGTTGCTGATGATCTCGACCTGCCGCAGCATGTGCTGCGTTTTTGGGAAACCCGCTTTCCGCAGATAAAGCCGATGAAGCGTGGTGGGGGCCGGCGTTATTACCGGCCGGAGGATGTCGACCTTTTAAAAGGCATCCGCCATCTACTCTACGATCACGGTTATACGATCAAGGGCGTTCAGAAGCTCTTGAAGACAAACGGCAACAAGTTTGTCGTCGCGGTCGGTCACGGTGATCTTGCAAGCGTCGAAGCACTCTCGGCCAGCGTGAACGACACCGTCGCGGGTGAACCGCGCATTGCCATGGCGGAAGAGGACCAGATCGTTGGCCGCGCCAAGCCCCCGATCACGCGCCGCTTCTTCAATTTCGTCAGCGGTGAGGACGATCAGCCGGAAATCTCCGTCGGCAAGTCGAGTGTCGGCAAAGAGGATCGAGCGCTTCTCCAGGAAGCACTCTACGATCTCCTGGAATGCAAGCGTCTGCTCGATCAGGTGCGCTAAATACGTCGCGCAAACGTGCGTAGCGGTTGTAGTAACGACATACGTGAGACAAGAATTTAAAGCGCGGCGGACGAATCTGAAAGATCGCGATTCACCTCAGACCTGCATGCCCTTCAGCGCTTTTTCGAGATCGGAGAGCTGGAACGGTTTTCTGAGGACAGGTTGGCTGGAACTGCTGCCTTCCGGCGCGCTGCCATATCCCGTCGCAAAGACATAGGGTTTGCCGAGCGCCTCGAGAAGCTTTGCGACCGGCAACGAGCTCTTTCCAGCCAACGATACGTCGAGGATAGCCGCGTCGAACTCCTTGTTCCGGGCCGCATCGAGTGCCTGCTCCAGATCCGGAACGCTGGCACTGACGCGGTAGCCGAGATCCTCGAGCATTTCCTCGAGCAGCATGGCGATCAGTGCATCGTCTTCGACGACGAATATATCCTTCATAGTTCCGTCCGCCCTTTACCCTCGCGTGGACCCGCGTCAGGCTCTTTGCTCGGCATTACGGCTTATCTGTCGCGAGCCGGCTACTCGTCAAGGCTGGACCGCCGCAATGCGAAAACGGCATATTGCCCGGTCGGTTTCGATGTGCAAAAGCTTGAGGGCCGTTTTCGTAACGGAAGGGAAGAGGCTGGGAAATGGATTTGTTGAGCGCCACGGACTGGCTGCGTCATAGACCGGTATTGACCTATCCGCTCGCTGTCGCCGCCGTTGCGCTCACCTTCCTGCTGCGTGTTGCGGCCGGCGATTATCTCTCCGGCTTTCCCTTTCTGAGCTTCTTGCCCGCGGTGCTGATCGCAAGCTTCATCGGCGGTGCAGGGCCAGGGGCGGCCGCCGCCATCTTGTCGGGCTTTGTCGTCCAGCAGTTCTTCGTCGAGCCGCACGACATCTTCTGGCCCGTCACCTTCGGCCAATGGATCGGCCTTTCGACCTTCGTCGTCAATGCATTCATCATCGTCGGTCTGATGCAGGCGATCATCGTCTCGCACGGCCGGCAATCGCATCTGCGCGAAGCGCTCAACGATTTCAACAGGAAGCTAGAGGAGACTGTCGCTGAGCGCACCGACGAACTCAAGCGGGAGATGGAAGAGCATGCCGCCGCCCAGGCCCAGGTGCGCCAGTTGCAGAAGATGGAAACCATCGGCCAGTTGACTGGCGGCGTCGCTCACGACTTCAACAACATGCTGGCGATCATCATCGGCAGCCTTGACCTTGCCCAGAGGCGGCTGAACGGCAGGGAGGATCCACGCCTCCTGAACTCGATCCAGAGCGCCAGGGACGGAGCGCAGCGAGCTGCGGTGTTGACTGCGCGCCTGCTCGCCTTTTCACGCCAGCAGCCACTGTCACCGGAAATCATAGATGCAAACAAGCTGGTCGGCGGCATGTCGGAACTGCTGCGCCGGACGCTGGGCGAGCAGATCAGGATCGAAACGGTTCTGGCCGGCGGCCTGTGGCCGACCTTCGCCGATTTGAGCCAGCTTGAAAATGCCATCCTCAACCTCTCTGTCAACGCGCGCGACGCCATGCCCGATGGCGGGCATCTGACCATCGAGACGGCCAATACTGAACTGGACGACCGTTACGCGCGCATGCACCAGGAAGTGGAGGCCGGCCAATATGTGATGATCAGCATCACGGATACCGGCATCGGCATGTCGCCCGAGGTTCTGGAACGCGCTTTCGATCCTTTTTATACCACGAAAGGTCCCGGCAAGGGCACGGGCCTCGGCCTCAGCCAGGTCTATGGCTACGTCAAGCAGAGCAGGGGACACATCAAGATCTACTCCGAGATCGACCGCGGAACGACGGTCAAAATCTATCTCCCGCGCCGTGTCGGTTCCGGCGACGCACGTTTTACGGAGCCGTCCATGAGGCCGATCCCGCAGGGCAGCGTCGATGATACCATCCTCGTGGTGGAGGATGACCAGAGTGTACGGGAAATGACGGCCGAGAGCCTGCGTGAACTCGGCTACAGCGTGCTGCAGGCCGGAGGCGGTCCCGAAGCGCTGGGTGTTATGCAGAGAGAACGCGTGGATCTCATCTTCACCGATATCGTTATGCCGCAGATGAACGGCCGCCAGCTTGCTGATGCCGTCATGGAGAAGTGGCCGGAAATACGGATACTCTACACGACCGGCTATACCCGCAATGCCATCGTTCACAATGGCGTACTGGACCACGGCGTCTCGCTCCTTGCCAAACCCTTCAGCCTGGAGCAGCTCGCTCATAAGGTTCGCGAGGTGCTCAACAGCAAGCCTCCCGCGGGACAGGCGTGAGGCCTGGCAAGACCTCATCATCCTGTCGAAAGCCTATTCGAGAACCTGAATGATGCGGTGTGTCTGTGGCTCGACGATCACGCGGCGCTCGTTGATGACGGTATAGCCATAGCCGTCCGCGTTGGGAACGCTATGGATTTCCACGGTGTCGGGAAGAGTTGCGCCGACGGTGATGTCGCCGTCATAGACGACGGAAGGCGCGCTCTGCTCCATCACATAGGTGCGTACTTCCCCCGGAAGCACGACGGTCGAAGCGGTGGGCGCCGGATCGGTTACGATGACGCTGCTCTGCGCGAAGGCGGCAGAGCTGACGGTCAGCATGAGGGCGGCCGTGGCCAGCATGGTCTTGCGCATGGATATTCTCCTCTTCCTACCCAGCCACCGAGAAAACGCCAGCCATGCTTCATGGTTCCGCCGGCAAAGCGCGGGCGATCGGTCGGAATCGGTTTGATTGGTCGTTGAGTTCGACCCTGCCGTCCCGGAGACGGCGCCTCGCATCCCATATCTTTGAGATGAAGGCGAAGAACGAGTCGAGCCAGGTTGAGAGCCTCCGGGGCGTCCTTTGCCAGCTGTCGATTATTTTTTTGTTGCGCCCTCAAAGGTGGAGCGTGCGCTCGCTTTACCCGGTGCAACTGTGGGCGAGATATTGACCATTTGTTAACCATAGGCATCGTTTATGCCTATGAATGAATGAGGGGTTGTTGATTCGGAAATTCGTCGCGCTTTGTCCCTCAGACAAAGATTAATAAACGGTAGCAACGGC
The DNA here is from genome assembly GCF_014193935.1 of Rhizobium sp. BK377. Lineage (NCBI taxonomy): Bacteria > Pseudomonadati > Pseudomonadota > Alphaproteobacteria > Hyphomicrobiales > Rhizobiaceae > Rhizobium > Rhizobium sp. BK377. The sequence goes on along the minus strand of NZ_JACIAC010000001.1, from coordinate 448,318 downwards.
CAGGATATGCATTTTCCGAAGACGATATCGGTGGTGGCCATTTCGGCCATGATAGCCGGCTGTACGTCGACAGGTGAAGTGCGCCAGCCGGCCGGACCTGAGAGCGTAGAGCCCGAAAAGGCCCTTGTGCTGCCACCTCCGGGCGGTCCGTCGATCGTCAGCGTCATTGAGCGAAAGCGCGGAAACGGCGTGGAACAGACGATATCGCTGTTTACCTCCTCATCGGTCCCCGGCCAGAATTTCCTCAAAGCGCAGTTCCTCGGCGCGTCCGGCGTCAATTCGGGCGCCAGCAGCGATTCCTACAGGATGATCCGGCAAGGGGATATCGCCCGGGAGATGGCGCGCGCGGTTCCCGGCGTTCCAATGGCGACCTCAGCCACCTTCCTGCAGAACAGTTACGGTCCCTTCGGCTATGCGTCGGGCCGCAGCCGCGCCGGCGATACCTGCATTTACGCCTGGCAGCAGATCCGCTCCAGCCAGTCCGCGCACACGCAGGCGCGCAATTTCGGCATGATCCAGATCCGCCTGCGCCTTTGCGATGCCCGCGCCGCCGAGCGCCAGCTTCTCGGTATTGTCTACGGGTACACCGTCACCGGCACTTTCGACGGTGATATCTGGAACCCCTATGGCGCACCGCCGCCGGCCAATCCAGCGCTTGGCCAGACCGGCGCGCCGATCTATCCGGATGAGGGCGGTTATCGCCCGAATACCATGCCGATCGGTTACGAACCCGCTCCGGCGGTACGCCAGCCGAGGACCGTGGCCGTGCGCCGCGTGCGGACGCAGCCGTCATATGCCGCACCGGTCCTGCAGCCGCCCGTCGGCCCTCGCGTGCCGTTGCCGAATGACGACATACAGACGAATGCGATAGAGCCGCCGGCAGAAACGCCAGCGCCGATCCAACAACCGGCAAGGCCGATCGGTGTGACCGTGCCTTCGCCTGATTGCATAGGGGACGCGGCCATGACGGCCGCCTGCCAGAAATAGCAAATATCCCAATGCACGGATGCGCAGCGGTTGAGCCATTTCGAAGGGACGTTCATGCGTAAGGCTGGTAGTGTTCTCATATGGGCTGTGGTGTCGCTTTGTGTGATCGCCCTGATCACGCTGCCCGTCAATCTGCAGACCCAACTCATCGCCAGCATCACCGTCGTCACGATCATGGCGCTCATCAAGGTGCTGAAGGGCGAGGGCACATGGCGTCTCGTGGCGCTCGCCTTCGGTACGTCCATCGTGCTGCGCTACGTCTACTGGCGCACGACCAATACGCTGCCGCCGGTTAACCAGCTTGCAAACTTCATTCCTGGCCTGCTGCTCTATCTCGCTGAAATGTATAGCGTGATGATGCTGGCGCTGTCGCTCTTCATTGTCGCGACCCCGCTGCCGCCGCGCCCCTCGCGCGCCGGCAAGCTCGAGCGCTTCCCGCATGTTGATGTCTTCGTGCCGTCCTACAACGAAGATGCCGGCCTGCTTGCCAATACGCTCGCCGCGGCCAAGGCGATGGATTATCCGGCCGACAAGCTGCACGTCTGGCTGCTGGACGACGGCGGTACATTGCAGAAGCGCAATTCCGGCAAGCTGATCGAAGCGCAGGCCGCCGCCGCCCGCCATGCCGAGCTGAAGCAGCTCTGCGTCGATCTCGATGTCAACTACCTGACGCGCGATCGCAACGAACATGCCAAGGCAGGCAATCTCAACAACGGCATGCAGCATTCGAGGGGCGAATTGATCGCCGTTTTCGACGCCGACCATGCGCCGGCGCGCGACTTCCTTCTGGAGACGGTCGGCTATTTCGACGACGATCCGAAGCTTTTCCTCGTCCAGACGCCGCACTTCTTCATCAATCCGGATCCGCTGGAACGCAACCTGCGCACCTTCGACAAGATGCCGAGCGAGAACGAAATGTTCTACGGCATCATCCAGCGCGGTCTCGACAAATGGAATGCCGCCTTCTTCTGCGGCTCGGCGGCGGTGCTGAGCCGCCGCGCACTGCAATCCACCAACGGTTTCAGCGGTGTCAGCATCACCGAGGATTGCGAGACCGCGCTCGCCCTTCACGGCGCCGGCTGGAACAGCATCTATCTCGACAAGCCGCTGATCGCGGGCCTGCAGCCTGCAACCTTCGCAAGTTTCATCGGCCAGCGCAGCCGCTGGGCGCAGGGTATGATGCAGATTCTACGCTTTCGCTTTCCGCTGCTCAAGCGCGGCCTCACGCTGCCGCAGCGCCTCTGCTACATGTCCTCGTCGCTGTTCTGGTTGTTTCCGTTCCCGCGCACGATCTTCCTCTTCGCGCCGCTCTTCTATCTCTTTTTCGATCTGCAGATATTCACGGCCTCCGGCGGCGAGTTCCTGGCCTATACGCTTGCCTATATGATCGTGAACCTGATGATGCAGAACTATCTCTATGGATCGTTCCGCTGGCCTTGGATTTCCGAACTTTATGAATATGTGCAGACGGTGCACCTGTTGCCGGCTGTCATCTCGGTCATGCTCAATCCGCGCAAGCCGACCTTCAAGGTCACCGCCAAGGATGAATCCATTTCAGTCAGCCGCCTGTCGGAAATCAGCAGACCTTTCTTTGTGATCTTCGCAGTGCAGATCATCGCCGTCGCGATCACCATCTACAAGATCTATGCCGAACCCTATAAGGCGGATGTCACCCTCGTTGTCGGCGGCTGGAACGTCATTAACCTCATCCTTGCCGGTTGTGCGCTCGGCGTCGTCTCCGAGCGCGGGGAGAGGGCGTCCTCCCGCCGCGTGCGCGTCAACCGCCGTTGCGAATTCTGCATCGGCGATCAGTGGTACACGGCCTCTATCGAGGATGTCTCCGTCCACGGCGCGCGTTTGCACGTCTTCAGCAAGCATTTCGATGCGGTGCAAGTCGGCGCGCTCGGGGAAATCCGCTTCCGGCCCTATAGCGGCGCCGATCTCGAAACTCTGCCGCTTATCGTCCGCAACATCGAACCTTCGGGCGATATTACCAATGTTGGCTGCCAGTATCAGCCGAAAAGCGCGCTCGATCACCGTCTCATCGCCGACCTGATCTTCGCCAATTCCGATCAGTGGAGCCAGTTCCAGGCTTCGCGCCGCCGCAATCCCGGTCTCATCAAGGGCACCGTCTGGTTCCTCGGCTTATCGCTCTATCAGACGAGCCGTGGCCTGGTTTATTTCTTCCGCAGCATGCGGCCGGAGCGCGAGGCGCATCGACAGCAGCAGGCCGCAAAGGCGAACGCCGGATGAGAAAGCTCTTCGTCGCTTCCCTTCTTCTGGTCGGCACATCCGTTTTTGCTTATGCGCAGATCAGCCCTTTCGACATGTCCGGCGAACGTCCGGCGGGTGCGCCGGTTGCTCCGCGCCTCAGACTGCCCGTCCAGCCCGCGCCGACTCCTGTTCCCGTCGTGCCGCAGACGGTTGCCCCGCAGCCGATGCCGCCTCCCGTGCCTGCAGCGCCGCCGGTCAGCGCCATTCCTCCAACATCTGCACCGGCGCCGACAACGCCTTCTGCCCCGGCACAGGCCCAGCCACAGCAGGCCGCGCAGCCTGCCGCCCGTTCCGTCGCGGTCGCTCCGCAGATCGGTGATTTCAGGCGCTATATCGTGCCCTTCTCCGAACTAGGCCTCGGTGGTGAATATGACCGCAGGTCATGGTCGATCTATCTGACGACGGAGCAGGCGGCGGCGAAGGCACGGTTCACTTTCACCTATCAGAACGCCGTTGTCGTCGCTCCCGAAGTGTCGCAGCTGACCGTGTTCATCAACAACCGTGCCATCGGCCAGCAGCAGGTCGGTTCACCCGACAGCCCGTCGGGGGTCAGCTTCGACGTTCCTCCGGGTCTCCTGCAACCCGGTGCTAACCTCATCACCTTCGAAGCCAATCAGCGCCACCGCACTGATTGCAGCATCGACTCCACCTATGAGCTATGGTCGAACATCGATCCGGCCGGCACCTATCTGAGCTTTGCCGGCCGCGATGCCGGCCAGCTTTCCGGCACGGATGCGATCCGCGCCATCGGCGTCGACGGCAACGGCAAGACGGAATTCGATCTGGTCGTTCCGGCGATGGAACAGCCTGGCACCACCAAGCCCCTTCTGCGTCTGGCGCAGGGCCTGTCACTCTTGAGCGGCATGCCGAACCAGGTTTTTGCCTTCGGGACCGGCTCCCTGCCGGCAGGTGGTCCCGGCAAGATGGCGGTACTCGTCGGTACCGCGGCCGAGCTGCGGCCGATCTTCCCGAGCCTTCCTCAGGGTGCTGAAAGCGCACCACTTGCCGCCTTTGTCACTGACCCGCGCAGTGGTTCGCCCGTCCTTTTGATCAGCGGTCCGTCCTGGCAGGCGGTTTCGACAGCGATCGATACTATCGTGTCTCCGACCGATCGTGCCCCTGAAATACGCCGCGACGTGCTGACCACGCAGCGCTGGACGGCGCCCGACGCGCCGCTTCTCTTTGGCGATACGCGCATCCCGCTTTCGCAACTCGGCATACGCACCGTCGATTTCTCCGGTCGCCGCTTTCGCACAGGCTTCAATGTCGCCGTGCCGGCCGATTTCTATGCCAATGCCTATGGCGAGGCGAAAGTCTTGCTCGATGCCGCCTATTCCAGCAAAGTGCTTCCCGGCAGCCACATCGACGTCTATGTGAATGGCAACATCGCCTCCACAGTGCCGATCGCCACGACCAATGGCGGTATTTTTCGCCAGCTTCCGATCCGCGTGACCATGCGGCACTTCAAGCCGGGCCTGAATTCGATCGCCATCGAGGCAGTCCTGATGACTGAGGACGATGCGGCCTGCGCCCCCGGGGCAACGGCGTCGCAGGCGCCACGTTTTGCACTTTTTGACACGTCCGAATTTCACATGCCCGATTTCGCCCGTGTCGGGCAGCGACCAAACCTCGCGGCCATGGCCGGTACATCCTACCCTTACGGACGCAGTCCAGATCCGACACCGCTGTTCATCGACCGTACCGATGCCGATACACTTTCGGCCACCGCGACCCTGCTTGGCCAATTAGCGATTACGGCCGGCCATCCGATCGCAATCGATACCGTCGCCTCGCCGAGCGTGATCGGCGATCGCAGTGCGATTTTCATCGGCTCGATTTCGCAGATGCCGGCAACGGCGCTCACCCAAGTCAATGTCGCAACTGCCAGCCAGGCTTCCTGGCGTCCGGTGACGGATTCGCAGCCGACAGAGATCGACAACGGCAAGGCACTGGAAGAATGGCGCTCGCGCATCAGCGGGGGCGCGCTGCAAAGCCGCATCGCGGCGTTCCGCGAATGGCTGCGCCGAAACTTCGATATTACCGGCGCCTCGCTGCAATTCGTTCCCAATGCCGAGCAGGTCTTCACGCCTTCGAATGTGACCTCTCTGATGGTCGCCCAGGGCAAGAGCCCGGATGGCGGTGGCACATGGACCGTCGTGACCGCGCCTTCGGCCAAGGATCTGCGCGAGGGACTAAATTCCCTGGCCTCCCAGACGAACTGGCCGCAGATTGCGGGTCATGTCACCACCTATTCCAGCCGTACCGGCAAAATCGAGAGTGTACCGGTCACGCGCTTCGATTTTGTACCCACCGCCGGCTTATCGATCGCCAACTATCGCCTGATCGCCGCCAACTGGCTGTCGACGAATATCCTCTCCTATTCCTTCCTTTTGGTCGTGCTGTCGCTGCTCATCGGTCTGGCTACGTCCAGAATGCTCTCAAGGCTTGGCAGGTCGAAATGAAGGCCTGGATCGCCGCAGTGCTGGCAGGCACGATGATGCTTTCGTTTGCCGGTAAGCCTGCCTCTGCCCAGCAGCCGCGGATCAGCGGCGAGGCGTGGGCCGCCTATAAGGCAAAGTTTCTCGATCCGAGCGGCCGCATCATCGATAACGGCAACGGCAATATCAGCCATAGTGAGGGCCAGGGCTACGGCCTGCTGCTTGCCTATCTCGCCGCAAGGCCGGCGGATTTTGAGCAGATCTGGTATTTTACCCGCACCGAACTGTTGCTGCGCAATGACGGCCTTGCCGTGTGGAAATGGGATCCCTCCGCCACCCCGCATGTAACCGATACGAACAATGCATCTGATGGCGATATATTGATTGCCTATGCGCTTGCGCTGGCGGGATCCGCCTGGAACCGCGCCGACTATATCACCGCGGCCACCCGCATGGCGCAGTCGACACTCTCGGAAACTGTGGCCAGTTTCGGCGGCCGCACCCTGTTGATGCCCGGCACGGAAGGCTTCTCCGGCGCGGATCGCGACGATGGCCCCGTTATCAACCCGTCCTACTGGGTCTATGAAGCGCTACCCGTCATGGCAGCACTTGCACCGTCCGATCTGTGGCAGAAACTGACGGACGATGGCCACTCGCTGCTCAAAGCCATGCAGTTTGGTCCGCGCAAGCTGCCCGCCGAATGGGTGAGTCTGAAGCGTCAGCCGCAACCGGCCCGGGGTTTCGAAGCCGAGTTCGGCTACAACGCGATCCGCATCCCGCTCTATCTGGTGCGGGGCGGCGTGACCGACAGGGCGCTGCTGACGCGTCTCAAGGAAGGCATGACCGCAAACGGCGTAACCGCCACTATCGATCTGACTACCGGGCGGTCGAAGACGGAGCTTTCCGACCCTGGTTATGAAATTGTTAACCACGTTGTGGCCTGTGTATTAGACGGAACGAAGCTTCCAGCCGAAGCGCTGCAATTTGCGCCTGTCTATTATTATCCATCAACGCTTCAGCTTCTGGGGCTGGCTTATGTCGGGGAGAAGCATCCAGAGTGCCTGTGAAATCTTCTTTCGTGGCGATCACGGCAGCAGTCCTGGTGGCGACTCTCATCGCCGGACTGAAGGACCGCGAGGCATTGCAGCAACGTTTCGGCTTCGGTGGCAGGACCCCCGAACTCATGATGATGGGCCGCATCAAGGGGCCGGATAGCACGTCCAGTCAGTCGATCGATGTGCAGACCGTGGCGGAACGAATTCAGGCCGCGACACAGGATGATACCGCCGATCAGCCCCGGAACCCGGCCCAGACGGATCTGCCCCAGACAAGCCAAGCTCAGACGAGCCAACCCCAGACAGGCCAAGCTGAGAAAACCGCTCCGTCTCAGCAGTTGGCCCCGGTTCCGGTCGTCCCGCTGACCGTGCCACCCGCGGCCCCTGCCGGTGCCGCCACAGCGCCGGCCAATCCTGCCCCGGCAGGCATGGCAGCAAGCCAGCAGCCGGTTGTCGATCTAAGCGCCCTTCGTTATTTCGCAAGCCGCGGCGACAAGGTTCGTCTGCAGGCGGAAATCTCCCGCCTTCAGGCGCTCTACCCGAATTGGGTGCCGCCCGCCGATCCGCTCGCCATTCCACAAAACGGCGACCGGCAACTCGAAAACATGTGGCAGCTTTATTCGGAGGGGCGTTATGCCGAACTGCGCAAGGCGATCGCCGACCGTCAGGCGGCCGAAAACTGGCAACCGCCAGCCGATCTGCTCGACCGACTGGACGTTGCCGAGTCCCGGACTCGGCTGGTCAATGCCTCCGATCTCAAGCAGTATGCGACGGTCATAGACATCGCAGCCGAGACGCCGAGCCTGCTGACCTGCGCTGAGATAGATGTGCTCTGGCGCGTCGCAGAGGCATTCATTGAGACGAACAGGCAGCAGCGCGGGCAGGATGCCTATACCTACATCCTGAAGAACTGCACCGAGCCGGCCGAACGCGTGGCGACGATCCAGAAGGCTGCCGCTCTTCTGCCCTACGGACCGATGCAGGCGCTGCTTTCTCTCGAAAGACCTGCAGATGCCAACGGTGTCAAAGAATTCGACAGCCTTCGCGATGATCTTGCCCGCCGCTTTGTTGCCGATGGCAACGACGATGCCAAGCTCGATGTCGCTTCCGAGTATATCTCCCGTGTCGAGAGGCTTGCCGAAGAGCAGGGGCTGCCCTCCGACGCCTTGCTGCTCGGCTGGTATCAGCTTCGCCGCAACAACGAGGCGGATGCCGAGAAGTGGTTCCGCGTCGCCCACGCCAAACAGGATTCCGCTGTTGCCTCGCAGGGCCTGGCGCTGGCGCTGATTGCCCGCAAGTCGCCGCAGGAAGCGGAGGATGTCATGTATAAATGGCGTGACGATTCCAAGGAAGCGACCGCCACCTATCTTGCCGCGACCGCCAATCTGATGGCCTTGCAGCCGCCGGCCGATCTGAGCGAGGAGGTGCTCGGCCGCATCGCCGCCACCATCATCCAGCAGAAATACGTGCCGACGGCCCAGCAGTTCGGCTGGTATGCCCGTTCGTTGAACCAGTTCCAAACGGCCGCCCGCTGGTTCGAGACGGGATTGCGCTGGAAGCCGGATGACGAACCCTCAGCCTATGGCCTTGCCGTCACCCGCCAGCAGTTGAACGACCGTGCCGGCGTTGCCGAGATCCAGCGTCTCTGGGCCGGTCGTTCGGTCCGCATTGCCACATTGAACGATACGTCTGCCGGCTCGCGAACCAACGCTCCATTGCCGGCCCCCGGCTCTGCGCCCGGGTCGCAGCCGGCAGTTCAGCCCGCAGCACCGCAAGTCCAGTCAGCGCCGACCGAACGCAGCGCGGCCTTCCAGCCGGAGCCTCAGTCCCCGGCGCAATTTCAATCCCAGCAGTCGCAAGTGCAGCCCCAGCCCATTGCGCCGGCCCAGTCCGTTGTGCCAGGAAGGCCCGCGCGGGTCATGCAGACGGTCGCGGTCGAGCGCGGTCCGCGCCAGATTCGCGGCTGCTCCACCACAATAGATCCCGCCCGCCTCAGCCCCGGCGATGCGCTGACACGCGGCTGGTGCCTGATGGACATCAACAGGCCTATGGAAGCGGTGAAGGCTTTCGAGGCGGCGCTCGCAAGTCCTGTGCGCAAGGAGCGTGAGGATGCCGCCTACGGTCAGAGCCTCGCCTATCTGCGCGCCGGCCTTTCCAATAGGGCAGCGGTCGCGGCTACCAAGGCGCCGCAGAACCGCGACCGCGCCTCCGAACTGCAGGTGGCGATCCTTGCCGATCGAGCGCTCGCCGCCTTCGAAGGCGGCCGATATCGCGAAACGCTCATTTATCTCGACCAGCGCGCTCAGCTGCAGCAGGAGCGCGTCGATCTCATGGTGCTGCGTGGCTACAGCTACATGAATCTGAAGATGTATGGCGACGCTACGCGCGTTTTCGAGGCTGCCGCGGCTACCGGCAATCGTGATGCCACACGCGGCCTCGCGGATGTGAAGAACATTACCCACCCCGAGGTCAATGACTAAGCGCGTCGCGATCTTCGCGACATGCTTTAGATTGACGTCGCCCCTACGCTCGGCTAGTCGCGGAAGGCCTGACAGCTTTCTGCTTCGCAAGGAACCTTCCTTTGTCCGCTTCTCATCGCGTTCTCGATAAGACCTACGATGCTTTCCTCTTCGATATGGACGGCACCGTGCTGAACTCCATCGCCGTCGTCGAGCGCGTCTGGAGCGAATGGGCGCTTCGCCATGGTTTCGAGCCTGAGGTTCTTCTGAAGACCATCCATGGCGTTCGTGCATCCGACTCCATCCGCCAGCTCAGCCTTCCCGGCGTCGATCCGATTGCGGAGGCAAAGCTGCTTCTGAAGGAGGAGATGGAGGATTTCGAGGGCATCGCCGAAATCCCGGGTTCCATCCGCTTTCTGAATGCGCTGCCCCTGGACCGCTGGGGGATTGTCACCTCCGCGCCGATCGAACTGGCCCTCCGCCGCATGGCCGCCGCACGCATTCCCATGCCTAAGATGATTGTCAGCGGTGAAGAAGTCTCGTCAGGCAAGCCGAGCCCGGAATGTTATTTGCTTGGCGCAAGCCGCCTTGGCGTCGATCCCGCTCGCTGCCTGGTGTTCGAGGATGCGGTTGCGGGCATTCTCGCTGGCGAGGGTGCCGGAGCCGATGTCACTGTCATCACCGAAACCCATACAACGCCCTTCGAGACGCCGCATTTCACGATCGCCAACTATGCCGCCTGGAAGCCGCTTGTGACGGCGGATGGCAAGCTCTCGCTGTCCGCCGCTTAGTCTGGCAGCCCGGATAGTCTTGAAGGCAGAAGGCTTCAGAATTTATAGCCCACGCCGATCATTACCACATGCTGGTCGATGTCGCCGTCGAGTCCGAGCAGATCGGCGCTGCCATAATCATTGTAGCGATATTCCAGCCTGCCGAAGACGTTATTGGTGAAGGCGTAGTCGACTCCCGCGCCAATCGTCCAGCCCGACAGCGTATCCCTGTCGTCGCCGGCGGGACCGTCGATATGCACCTGTGCACCCGTCCAGCCGGCCGCGCCATAGATCAGAGCGCGATCGATCGCATAGCCGAGCCGGGCGCGGACGGAGCCGGCAGTTTCGAGGCCGACTTCAAACGGGCCGACATCGGACTTGTCCCAGTTATAGGAAATGTCGCCTTCGATGCCGAAGACGAAATTATTGTCGAGCTGCCAGTTATAGCCGACGAAGCCGGTGATCAGGCCACCATTCATGTCTTCGGAAAAGACGTCGAAATCGCCATTGGCCCAGGTCGGCCCGCCGCCCAGACCGGCATAGAAACCCGTCCACGTGAAGACCGGCGCGATCTCGGCTGCCGGTGCGGCCGGTATCTCATCGATGGCATCAGCCGCCATGGCCGAGCCGGCGACGAGGCCGGTGACGAGAAAGCTGGCGACGGCGGTGGATACGAAGTGACGTTTCATGATTTCCCCCCGCCGGAAAAATCCGGCTGAAAACTCGTTTGAGATCCGACTGCCTCGGACAGAAACCGCATGGCGCATCGCGGCTGCGGGTAAGCCACCCGCAAAATCATGGGTTTCTAACGCGGTTTTTGGGTAAAGGTTCCGGGGAAGGGGACGGCCCGACCGGATGGATCCGATCTGCTTGGCAGGACAGAAGCCGGCAAGGCCTAGAACTTGATGCGATTGCCCTTGTTGTCGATCATCTGCAGGACGTTGCCGTCCGTCTTGATCGAAATGCAGTCAGTCTGCTTATTGGGGAAAAGAACGCAGATCTGACCGTCAGAAATTTTGTAGCCGTTCTTATTGCCTTGACGGTACTCATAGCCGTTCGATGCCTTCCGCAGGTCGCTGGCACCCTTCAGAAGCTGACGAATTTCGTTTTCCTTGGCGTTCCGGAACCGGACGTTTTCTGCCAATGCCATATGCGAGGAGGCCAGCGTCGCGATCACGCCGATGAGAAGTGTGCGGCTGGGCAGCATGTGATAAACTCCGGCAGATGGTATGCAAGCAATTGAAGAGAATGAAATGATCAGGGTCGTCCTTGCCTTAGCTTTAGCAATGCCCGCCGGTAATGCAATGGCTGTCGATCCCAGAAATCCGCGTGTCAGCGAGCAAAACTACCAGGATTGCCGCCGCTTTCCCGAGCGTTGCGCCGGTGACGACCGCAACCGCAATCGCCGAGATTACTACCGCGACAACACCCGCCAAGGCTCGGGCAAGTACATCTACCGCGGCGAGCGCCGCATATGGACGGATGAATCACGCTGAGGACCCGTCGCACGCTCTGCAAGGCAATCGATCGTGACTCGCATCTGCTTGCCATTACCACTCCTTAAAGGCCGAAAGGAAAGGTTTCCTGACCGCCTCCCGCTGCTTGCTGCTGGTAGAGCGGCGTCAACGCATGTGTTTCGTCGAACCACACGAAAGCGTCGTATTGCTGGGGCAGGGAGGTCAGCATGTAGTGGCTCATCCGTTCGGTTTCCGGCCTGTAGATGACACCTATGAAACGTTGAAGCCGTTGGTCTATGAGCCGGGCATGCAGATCCTGGTTGCGCTCGAAATCGAGGAGGAACCATTTCTTTCCGGCTTGATGACACAGATGCTCGTAACTTTCTGCAAGAGCCGGATTGATCCTCTTCTTCTCAGCCTGCCCGTCCCAGTCGCTTGCCGCTAGAACTTCGCCGGAATGCGTCCCGCAGCCGATGAGGCTGGTCATGCCGTCGAAACGCTGTCGGCAGAGCTGGCCGAGATTGAGTTCATCACGAGCGGCGGCCATCTCGGCAAAGCGTGCGTCACCGATGTGGGAATTATGCGCCCATACGATCATTTTAGCGGCCGGCCCGTGGAAATCTAGGAGATGTTCGACCGTTTCGGCCATATAGCTGTCACGCAGATTCCAGGCTTTCGAGCCGCCGTAGTACATGATGCGATAATATCGCTCTGCCGCTGCCAGGAGCCTCGCCGACTGTGTGGCGTCAAGAAAGCCATCGTCACTGCCATCATTCTCGCTGAAAGATCGAGCCAAGAGCTCCTGGCATTGTTGCGATACGGCGTCCTCACAGGATTTATAGGCGTCGCTGAGGATCGCGCGCCCATAGGTCGCAGGGTTGTTTTGCCAGGGGCTGAGGCAGCCGTAGCGTTCGCGGGCGACCACGGCAGCGTCAGGGCTGACGCGCTCGAGATAATCGATCACCATGCGAATGGACCCTGCCATGTTGTAGAGGTCGAGCCCGTAGAAACGGATGGGACCCATGCGCGAGGCCTGGCGCCTGATATTTTCCGCACGCATCCACCGGATGAACTCGATAAATTCCTCATTGTGCCACATCCAGACGGGAAAACGCTCGAAGGGGTGGGCTTGCGAAAGGCTTCGGCCGGCGATCAACCGATCGATGGCGGCTGCATCGGGCCAGTCGGCTTCGACCGCGATCAGATTGAAGCCGTGGCGCTCGATCAAATACCGGCTGATGGCGGCGCGTGCGCGGTAGAATTCGGCCGTGCCGTGGGTGGATTCACCGAGAAGAACGATCCGGCTGTCGGCAAAGCGATCGAACAGATGTGTGAAGCTTTCGTCGTCGACAGACGAAAATGTCTCGGCCGCGTCCGAGATCATTTGCGCGGGTGTTCTTTCGGGTTGGGCGGCAGAGGTGTAGAGCGGATGCGTTGCGGTCCAGGCATCCTCACCGATCAACGGAACGAAGAATACGCCGCCGAGATCTTCCTCTTCGAACGCGTCCGCACCGGTGCGGATGATGCGCTTGAGACGCTGTCCGTCGTCGTGGCCGACGGGGATGATCAATCGTCCCCCAAGATCGAGCTGTTCTTTCAGAGAGGGCGGTACTTCCGGTGCACCGGCCGAGACGATGATGGCGTCGAAAGGAGCGGCCTTGGCCCACCCCTTGCTGCCGTCGCCGATGCGGACGTCGATATTGCTGTAACCGAGCCGGCCAAAGCGTTCGCGTGCTTGCTGTGCCAGCGCTCCATGGCGTTCGACCGTGTAGACATGTCTTGCTATGCGGCTGACGACTGCGGCCGCATAGCCGGAGCCGGTGCCGACTTCGAGCACCTTGTCCCCGGCATCGAGATCGGCCTTCTCGATCATCAGCGCTACAATGAAAGGCTGAGAGATCGTTTGGCCCTGGCCGATGGAAAGCGGCGCGTCCTCATAGGCGAATTCTTCGAAGCCCGGATCGACGAACATCTCGCGCGGTACGGTGCGCATTGCGCGGGCGACGGTTTTGTCCTGAATGCCGCGGCGGACAATGTGCTGCTCCACCGTGCGGTCGCGATTGCGGATTAGGTTCATGAGAGACCTCTCTTGCCGGGCAAGTCTGCATGGGATCGTCAGATGCCGCAGCTGCAATCCGACACGAAGCTTCGACCATCTAGGCACGAATGATCACCCAAGCACGAGAAGAACGATCTTTCCGCGAGCATATGGTTCTTGTCGATCGCCTCGATTTCAGGACTTCGTGACCGCCGACGCGATGAATGCCGACCGCGCGCATCGCATTTTTCCTTTGATGTCGCGGGCAAAGGCAACCTTCTCGTCATTCGAACAACAGCTGCCGGAAAAGGTTCCCTATTCGTCGAGCAAACGCGGTGAAGGCGGGAACTTTGGCGCTTAGGCCACGTTGGGACGCGCATGTAGCGATCCTCGGATTATCGTCCGGTGAACAGGCATTGCCGGTTCCGGCAGCAGAAGGAGGTCTTCGTGTCATTCACACTCAAGAGTTCCGCTTTCGCGGACGGCTCCGCAATTCCAAGCAAGTACACGCGGCTCGGCGAAAACATCGCGCCGCGCCTTGAATGGGCCGGAGCGCCGGACGCGACACGGAGCTTTGCTCTCATCGTCGAAGACCCGGATGCGCCAAACGGAATCTTCAGTCATTGGGGCGTCTTCAATATACCGGGTGATCGCAATGCATTGCCGGAAAGCAGCGACACGGCACCGAACGGAGGGCTGCGTTTCTGCGACAATGATTTTGGCAATGGCCGCTATGACGGCCCGCAGCCGCCCAAAGGCCACGGCCTACATCACTATCACTTCAAGTTGGCGGCACTCGACGTCCCGGCTCTGTCAATGCCGGCATCGGCCGGCATCCAGGCTATGTGGCGAGAGGCACAGAAGCATATGATCGCTGAGGCCTCGCTCACCGGCACCTTTGAACAAAGGTAATCGGCAGCCGGGGTCCATCTTGCTCGGTGATAGCCGCGCGGAGGATATGTTGACTATTTATAAGCACTTCCAAGAAGGTCAGGAAAAGCAGGGCGACATGGTCGTCAAGCTCTATCATTCCGGCGACGAGATACGCGGATTCGTGCGCAAGGTGACCGGCCAGGGTAAGGACGATAGCGTATTTCCGGGCGAGGAGATGGAACCGGCAGCCGCGCTTCAGATTGCCCGCAGCCATTTGCACGGAGCCAGCGAGATCCTCATCGAACTGTGCGAAGGCGTCGAATGGGATGCGCGCTGGGGTACGCTGCACTAGGCGCTTTCGCGATGCCCAACCGCGTGCATCCTCTGGACGTTCTTCCGCCGAGATCGCCGAGTACCCGGAGACCCGGATTGCACACATCAGTCACTTCAGACCTTGGTCCGTGTCGAAAGCCTGGCGACTGTGGTATTCGGCCGCCACAGGGATGGCTGAAGAAACCGAGGGGAAAAAAGATGCAGGCATCGATCATCGCTGAACTGCAGACGGCTCGAAGCAATCTTGCAACGCTTGGAGCACCCGACCGCCGTGTTCTCGTGGCGCGCATCCAAAACTACCTGCAGGAATACCGGGAAGATATTCTCGGTCATGTGCCTGCAGACCGATGCGTGTGGATCGAGCGACTTATCGGATCCCTTTCGATCAAGGCTCCACAGATCGCCTCGTTGGACAACGAGGAATTCCATTCGGTTCTTTCCGAATTCGAAAAACTCCTCGTCATACTCGAAGACCTGACATCCTCCTGGGACGGGTTGCCCCACACCGTCCACTGAATCCCGCTCTCTTAGGCGCTGCTTGAACGGCGAACATCGCGGCTGCTAGGGCACAAGGAAGAGCCGGGCTCAATTCGCCAGTCATGCCTAGACGGCAAGCGCCGCCACCGGTGGTTATTTGGACTGAGATTTCAAGGGATAAAATGGTCGGGGCGACTGGACTTGAACCAGCGACCCCTTGACCCCCAGTCAAGTGCGCTACCGGGCTGCGCTACGCCCCGACCTGCCGAAACGGCTTGCTTCTGTTAGACTCTTCGGTTTTTGGACGCAAGGGAAAAATGTCGCCATGATCATAAAACGGAACTTGTCCAGGAGGATGTCTGCAGCGAGGCTTTTTCCTGCCCCTTTGGTGCGGTTTGATATTATCGTACCCCCGCTGACGACCGTCGGAAAGTCTGCGGCAATAGTCTGCCTACGCCGGAACAGCATGGAAATCCTTCCACTCGCGAGCAATTCGCGTCAGGTCAGGTTGGAAATTTACGCAGATTGTATAGATTTTTAGGCGTAGTTTTTAAAGTGGTAAATTTACAGTGCAATACTTCTATAGAATTTCCACCAGATGCCTCTGTTTAAAAGAGGTGATTTATTTGTATTAACCTGAGATATACACGTGAGTAAAGCTTGTGTATGCGATGCCATCGGTTTTGAGTTCTTGAAATTAAAATTTATTCGCAATTTTGCTGCTGGGCGTATAAGGAAGAGAAATCGTAGAGAAGCATAGTTCGGGCTCATGACGATTGACAACAACGGACAGGACTGCCGGCAGACGCTTGCCGCTGCATTTAAAGCTCTTTCCGACGAGGCCGTCAAAGCCGGCTGGCCGGAAGGGGAGGTTGCCCTTGCGCTGGCGGATCTTGCCGAAGAGCATGTGGCCGCGATCGGCGCCAAGGTAATCGTCGAAGGCTTCAACCAGTCGCAGCTTTATCCGGCGAGCGGCCGGCTGAAATTCCGAGGCGAATTCTGATCAGTCCGTCGATCCTCATAGCAGCAGCCCGGCTGCCCTAGCAGCCGTCATGAAAGACGCCCGTGCCGCGGGAGGACTTCTCAGCCCATCCATTGCATCGAGACAGTGCTGGAAGCCACTCTGGTATTCACGTCTGCGCTTGGCCGGCCAGCGCCTAAGATATTCGACAGCTTCCCAGGCAGTTGAAACGATGAAGCTGCTGCTTGGAGATTTGACCCTCACGGGCGAGGGAAAGCGTTTTTCGCTCACGGCTCTGTCATTCCAGATGGAATTTCGAACGGCCTGCGACGCACGAGACAAGAGATTGTTCCCGATTCTGATTTGCGTAGTTGCTAAAGTTTTGTGCCACGCGCATAATATGGACAAGGCTGGCAGGGAGGGCCTCGGCTACGCAGAATGATGCGTTATGCCCTTCGAGGGAAATGCGGCGCGATGTTGAAATCGTCAGTTCATCCCCAGGATTTACCGCTCTTTTCGGAAGATATCGACCTGCTGTCCCAGGTCCTGACTCAGGTTTGCGATGAGAGCGGCATCGCTCCGCGCACGCCGGAAGCCGATAGGATCGGCGCGGCCCTCATCCAGCTTTACAGGCAAGGCGTGAAGGATAGCGGCAAGCTGACCACTCTCGCCAAGACCTATCTCTAAAGCTTCCCAGTTAGAATGCTTAAGCTGTGCAGAAAAGGTGCTGAGCTCAGTTCTGCTCGATCGACACATCGTCCTTGCCGATGTTCATCTCGATGCCCCGAGGCTTGCTCTCCTCGTGATAGATGTAGGCACCAAGCCGACGACCGCGGCGACGGCGCTTGGTTGCGTCAGTCGTCGTTGGCTGCGTTGAGGTTTTCGGGCCGGATGCCGTCATCGGTGGAACTGCGGGTGCGCAGACGTATGCCAGGCCCGCCCTCATCCTGATTGCCACTGGCGATGAAGATGATGCCGTAGGCCTCCAGCGTGTTGCGCACATCGATCATGGCGCGGGTCTCGCCCGCCCATTCGCCGTTTTCCAGCGCAGTAACCGTTTCAACGGAAAGTCCTGCATGAGCCGCGAGGTCCTCGATGCTCATGCCGATCATGGCGCGCGCGCCGCGTATCTGTGCTCCTGTAATCATGCCGGAAATCTAGCGCCTTTGCCGAACTTCTCAAGTGTTTGTGAACGGCTCGAACGCTTATGACGAGCTTCCAGTGCGGCACAGCCCCAGACTATGCCGAACAACAGGTAAACGTGGCGCCAGTGGTCGATGTCGATGACGTTTCCGATCGCCGCGTGGCCTAGAACTGAGATCCATGCGACCATGAGGAAAGGCTGCCATGGCCGGTCGAGTAATATGCTGCGGAAGCCGAGAGTGAGCGTCCAGCACAGCAGGCCGACATAGCTGACGAAACCCAGCCAGCCATAAGTGGTCAGCGACTTCAGCCAGATATTGTGCTCGTCCTCCGGAAACATAGTGCCGAAGACAAGCGGCCCGATACCGAGTGGCCGTTCCATCATCATCTGGAAGCCGATGCGGTGGCGGTCAAAACGGCCGAGGTGCTCACCATCATATTGCTGCACGAGCTGCGCGCGCGCAGAGAAAAGCTCGCTGACCTTAGGAACCTGCAGAGCAATCAGTAGCGAGGCCGCCATCAGGATGATGGCGCCAAGTGACAGGATCAGCACTCTGAGCCGGAAGGCGCCGCTGCGCTCCTTCAGCAGCATGATGAAGATCAGTATCAACACGGTGACGGCGAAAAGACCCCAGGCCGCACGCGAGAAGGAGAGGAAGATGCCGAGCGCCAGGATGAGCAGCGCTCCGGCCTTGAACGGCGATGTTCTGAGATTCCCGGCGAGAATGCTGTGGACGAGGTAAAGCGCCGGCGGCACGAGAAAGGGACCGAAAACGTTCGGATCCTGAAAGGCGCCCTTGGCGCGGTCGTAAAGTGTGAAAACTTGCGACCCCGGAAAGGCGTGGAAATAGCCGAGAATGCCGAGCAGAGAAGTGATAACAGCCGCAAAGCTCCAGGCATTGAAGATCAGCGGCAGCCGCTTGTGGCTGTCCTCGATGATCGCGGCATAGAAGATCGAGGTCAGCGCAAGGAAGGTGGAGACGGCAACATACATCGGGCCGGTCGCCAGGTCCCGCATCTGGGTGAGCGATAACATGCCGCCAATATTGAAGGTGAGCAGCAGCGCCAGAAGCGGAGCGGTGGTGCGGGAGATCTTCAGGCCGAGAATGAACCAGAGACCGATCAGCCCCGCCATCCAGAGCTCGTAGGGCGCCGGCTCGTCAATGACGAAGCCCGAGAGAAAGACACCGAAGGCGACCGCTGCCGAACCGATGAGCCGCAGCGTCAGCCTTTGCGGCTGCGCCACGCGCGCAGGGGAGGCGTCGATCGCGCTCAATAGGCGTTTTCCGTGTTGAGCAGCCGGACGGGTGTCAGGAACAGGATCTTGAGGTCGAACCAGAGCGACCAGTTTTCGATGTAATAGAGGTCGTAGGCCGTGCGGAACTTGATTTTGTCGTCATTGTCCACTTCGCCACGCCAGCCATTGATCTGAGCCCAGCCGGTAACGCCGGGCTTGACGCGGTGGCGCGCAAAATAGCCATCGACGATATCGGCGAAAGCGCGGTCGTGCGCCTGGGCAAGCACGGCGTGTGGACGCGGGCCTACCAGCGAAAGTTCGCCTTTCAGTACGTTGAAAAGCTGCGGCAGTTCGTCGATCGAGGTCTTACGGATGAAGCGGCCGACACGGGTGACGCGTGGATCGCCCTTGGTGACGGCGGCCTTTGCCGTCGGATCGCCCATGTTGGCGTACATTGAGCGGAACTTGAAGACATTGATGACTTCATTGTTGAAGCCATGGCGCTTCTGCATGAAGAAAACAGGTCCTTCCGAAGTCGCCTTCACTGCAATCGCTGTCGCCACCATGATGGGCCAGAGCAAGCAGAGCGCGACGATGGTGAAGAAGATATCGAAAGCGCGTTTGGCGACGGAATCCCAGTCGCGGATTGGCTTCTTGAAGATGTCGAGCATCGGCACCGCGCCGACATGAGAATAGGCGCGCGGGCGGAAACGCAGTCGATTGGCATGTGCGGCGAGGCGAATGTCGACCGGTAGGACCCAGAGTTTTTTCAAAAGTCCGAAGATACGCGCCTCGGCAGACAGCGGCAGCGCGATGATCAGCATGTCGATCCGGGTTATGCGAACGAATTCCACGAGTTCGCTGACCGTGCCGAGCTTCGGATAGCCGGCGACCATGATCGGCGAGCGCTTTTCGCCGCGGTCGTCGAAGATACCGCAGATGCGGATGTCGTTATCCGCCTGCTGCTCCAGCATACGGATCAGTTCCTTGGCCGGCTCGCCGCCGCCGACAATGACGGCGCGGCGCTCCATGATGCCGTTGCGCGCCCAGCGGCGAACGCCCTGCGCCACGAGGAAGCGGTCGATTACGAGGAAGAGCGCGCCTGCAACAAACCAGATGGCGTAGGATTGCGCAGTCGCGGCGCTGACACCGCGCAGGAGCGAGAAAGCACCTGTTGTCAGCACGAAGACGATGGCGAATGCTGCGAAGGCACGCGGCAGATACCGCACGCGGGCTCTGAGAGCCGGAATGGAATAGGTATCTGCAAGCTGAAGCGCTACCACGGTCAATGCCGAAACGATCGCCGCCATGACGGCCCGCATCAGGATGCTGTCGCTGCCGTCGCCAGGTGCGAAATAGAAGGCGGCAAGGCCGATGACGAGCTGTGTCAGGAATTCCAGCAACCGCAACTGGCCGATGATGATGACAGGCGAATAGGTTCCGTCACGAAACTGCTCGGCGATCTGGCGGGCATAGGGATTGATACCAGGCGTCTCGCCGGCTGCATGCGTGGAGGCACCGCTGCGCGTCTCTGTATCAGAGACCTGCTTGCGCAGGGCTTCCACGTCGAACTGTCCGCTCTTTTCCAGCTTGTTCATGGGGCTTCATCGCTCGTTGATGTGAGCGGGATAACAGAAAGCCCCTAAGAAACATTTACGAGGCGGCCGGGATCGCCTGTGCCGCAGCGGGATTAACGAGTTCGCCATAGAGTTTCAGCACTTCGCCTGCCATGACCGACGCGGAAAAGATCGATTTGACCGCATCAGGAGAGGGCATGACCTTGTCGTGCCAGCCGGGCACCGTAAGCGCTTCCGCCATCACCCGCGCCAGATCATCGGAATCTCCCGGTGTCACCAGTGCGCGACTATCCGCCCCGAGCACCTCCGGAATGCCGCCGACGCGCGAGGCGATGACGGTCTTTCCGGCGCCGAGCCCTTCCAGAACGATATAGGGCATGGCTTCGGCGCGGGATGGAACGACGAGGTGCTGCGCCATGGAGAAAGCATCCTTCACGCGCATGGCCGGCAGCATGCCGATGCGCTTGCCGAGGCCGCGCTCCACCATCATCTCGCGATAACGGTCGCGGTCCGGGCCGTCGCCGATCATCAGCGCCGAAAGTGGGCGACCGAGCAGGCGCTCGGTCTTGGCGAACGCATCGATGAAGATATCGGGACCCTTCAGGTCGCGCAGCATGCCGACATAGATGAAATGCACGGCATCGGAGCGGGTCGGAATATCGGAAAAATCCCGCGCCCCGATGCCGTTATAGATCAGCCGGTTCGTGACCCGGGGCCGGCCCACCTTGGTCGCATAGGTTTGTCGCTCGTATTCACAGATGAAGACCAGCGCATCGGTAAAATATTCCTGCAGCCGCTCCATGCGCAGCACGAACTGGCCGAGCATGGAGGCGCGGGAATAATGCAGGCTTCCGCCATGGGCGGTATAGAGGCGGGCTACGCGATACCTGTTGACCCGCAGGGCTGAGCCGGCAAGCCGCGCAAGCACACCGCCCTTGGCGCCGTGCCCATGCAGCACATCCGGCCGCAAGCTCCTGATTTCCTTGAATGTATTCCAGAGTACTTTGGCATCAGCCGGACTGATGGAGCGCCGAATCGGAATGCGCGTCAGTCCGAGTGAAAGAAAAGGACGGATATCGTCGAAGAGACGATCTTCATATTCGCCGCCGGTCGAGCTGTCGCAGATGATGCCGATTTCGTGGCCCGCCCGGCTGTGCTCCTCCACCAGGTCGCGAACATGGCGGAAAATTCCGCCGACCGGCGACCGGAAGCAGTGAAGAATGCGGAGGGGCCTCTGCTCTGCCATCGGCTAGAAGAGCCGTTCACGAACATAGATCGTGTCACCGGCGATGATCGGGCCGGAAATATTGACGCGGCCGGTCAGCACCTGTCCGTTGATCTTGCGCGTGACGTCGACCATGCTCTGGTTGGCGCGGCTGGTGAAGCCGCCGGCAACTGCGATGGCGTTCTGCACGGTCATGCCGGGGACATAGGCATATTGGCCGGGCTGGCCGACCTCGCCCATGATGTAGACGGAGCGATAGCGGTCGACATCGATCGTGACATCGGGATCCCGAAGATACCCTTGCTGCAGCTTCTGCGCGATCTGGCCGGAAAGCTGCTGCAAGGTGCGGCCGCGGGCAGGGACCTGGCCGATAAGGGGGAATGCGATATAGCCCGCCTGATCCACCGTGTAGGTATTGGTCAGCGTCGGCTGGTCGAAGACGGTGATGCGCAGGCGGTCGCCACTATCGAGCGAATAGGGCTGGATCGTCGCCTGGTTGAAGGCCTTCGGTGCTGGCCGATAGGTGGTGCAGCCGCCCAATGCAGCCATCATGGCGGCGAGGCTCATAGCCATTAAGGTCTTGGGCTGGACGAAGGGCATCCGCTTGCTCACAGGAAGATAATTCGGTCGAGCCGTTATCGATCTATTAGGGTTAATGCCCGGTAAAAATCAGCCGATTTCCGCAAATCCTTTTGTCAAATGCACCTCGTTTGCGAGGGAATTGCCATTAACCGTTGAGTTACCATGGTCGTTTACGCTTGCGGCAGTTCGTATTGGAGTAACAAGTATGTCCCGCGTAGCGAGTGATCAGGATGTGGACATCGACCTCGGCCAGCTTGCGCGCGCGGTCTGGGCCCGCCGACTGAGAATATTGACGATCACCGCATTGGGTGCGGCTGTCGCTTTTGCCGGCGCCAAGATAGTTTCGCCGCAATATCGCAGCGAGACGCGCCTCCTCATCGAGCCGCGCGCTCCCGCATTCGCCAGTACACAAACGAACGACGCCAGTGCCGGACCACTGCTCGACGAGTTGAATATCTCGAGCCAGGTGCAGATTCTGCAGTCGGCGGACCTCATCAAGCAGGTCATCAACAATCTGAAGCTCTATAATCTGCCGGAATTCGATGCCGCGGCAAACGGCTCCGCGCTCGGCGATATTCTCGTGGCGCTGCACCTGAAGAAAAACCCGCTGGAAAATCCGCCGGAAGAGCGTGTCATCGACGCCTTTACGCAGCGCCTGCAAGTCTATCAGGTGCCAGGCTCGCGCGTCATCGGCATCACCTTCACCTCCAAGGACCCGAAGCTTGCGGCAAGCATTCCGAACGCCATGGCGCAGGTCTATCTGACAATCCAGAGCGGCGCCAAGCTCGCTTCCAACACGGAGGCCACCCGCTGGCTCGAGCCGGAGATCGACAGCCTGCGCCAGAAGGTGAGCGAGGCCGAGAAGAAGGTCGCCGATTACCGCACCACCCACGGCCTGCTACAGACCAACGGCACCACGACCTTTACCGCCCAACAACTCAACGACATCTCCGTCGAGCTGACCCGCGTGCGCACCGACAGGGCGAATGCCGAGGCGAGGGCGCAGGCCGTGCGCAATGCGCTGTCTTCAGGCGAAGCCTCCGATACGCTTGGTGATATTATGTCGTCGCAGTCGATCCAGCGGCTGAAGGCAACCGAATCCGGCCTGCAGTCGCAGATATCGGACCTGCAGACGAGCCTGCTCAACAATCATCCGCGGCTGAAGAGCCTGCGTGCCCAGCTTGCCGACATCCGCACGCAGATCCGGCAGGAAACGCAGAAGATCCTCGCCAGCATCGAGAACGAAACGAAGGTCGCCGATCTGCGCGCCAAGGAACTGGAGCAGCAATCCGATACGCTGCAAGCCAACAGCGCCAGGGCGGGCGAGGACGCAGTGGGTCTCAATGCACTGGAGCGTGAGGCGAATGCCCAGCGCCAGCTGCTCGAAACCTATCTCGTTCGTTACCGCGAAGCTGCTTCCCGTGCCGATCGCAATTCCAGCCCGGCGGACGCGCGCATTGTTTCGAAGGCGATCGAGCAGGTCGATCCTTATTTCCCGAAAGTCGTGCCGATCGTCGTGGTCGCTGCCGTCGCGACGCTCGTCCTGAGCGCGATCGTCATCATGCTCTCCGAACTCTTCAGCGGTCGTGCGCTGCGCCCTGTCGGGGCCACCAATGTCGAGGCCACGAATATAGAGGAGATGGTCGAGGAGGAAGGGCAGGGCGAAGCAGCGCCCGCTCCCGCTTCGAAACTCGCCAAGCCGAGCATGCTGACCGCCGTCGTGGATGATGAGGAGGAGTCGAAGGTCGAGCGGGCAGAGGAAGCGCCTGCCGACGACAACGAATTCTCCGTTTCGTCCGTCGCGAGCTATCTGACCGACTGCCGCGCCCCGCTTGCCGTCTCCATATCTCCAAGTGGTGACAACGGCTCGGCCGCAACCGTTGCCCTGGCGCGTGTGCTCGCCGATACCGGACGCCGCGTGATCCTGATCGACATGACCGGCAGCGGTTATCCGAGCGAACTGATGGCGGAGAATCCCGAAGCGCTGGGCGTTACCGATCTTCTCTGCGGCGAGGCAGCCTTCGGCGAGACGATCCATGGCGACCGGATGTCCGATGCGCATGTGATCCCGCAAGGTGTGAGCGATGTGCGCCGCGCCATGCGGGGCGTCGACAGGCTTTCGCTGCTGCTCGATGCGCTGACTTCGGCCTATGATATTGTCATTGTCGAATGCGGTGCGGCCGATGTCGCCGGGGTTTCGCGGCTGACGCGCAGCAAGGAAATCGAGATCGTCCTGTCGCTCCCCGAAATCGATGAGGCTGCTTTCGTTGGTCTGATGCAGGATTTCCAGAGCGCCGGCTACGAACGCGTCGTCCTGATGTCGGGCGGCGAGGAGGCTGTCATGCGCAGCCCCGCACGTCACGCCGCCTGATCTTTAAATCTTTGTTTTACGCATGTCATTGTCGCAAAACCGCTGCACACTTTTGCGTGACATGCTTACCCGACCTTCGCCCGGATGTTCTGGGCGAATTTGTAAAGACCGGGGCGGGCCTTGATGAAGGCCTTGCCACGGGTGATCGCCCGGTGCAGCGTGCCGGCTGAGATGCCGATGCCGGAGATCGGCAGAACCACATCGTGATGGTCGGTTTCGACCGGTGCCCAGGAGCGCTTGTAGGTCTGATCGCCGAGGCCGAAATCGAAGAGTGCCACTCCCTTGCCGTGCAGGCTCGATATCATTTGCCAGAAGAGGAATTCGCCGGGGCTCATATCGACAGCCAGATCCTCGTCGATCGCGCCGAACTGGCAGATGACATGATCGCCCTTGCGGGAAATTCCCGACAGCGCGGCAATGCGTCCCTCATAATCGCCCTTCAGGCGCAGGGCGCGCATCTGCAGGCCGAAATAATCACCATTTCGCTTGTCGACCAGGCCGTGCAGGAAGGCCTTGGTTTGCGTGTCAGCAAAGACGTCGGGCAGACCGAGTGAGGCGAAGCGGGCGCTTTTCAGGCGGAAGAACGTGTCGAGCAGTTCGTGTTGCTCCGAAGACGCTTCCGGCACGATATAGTCGAAGCCGCCGATCGTCTCCAGCCGCCGGCTCTGCGCGCGGAATTTCTTGCGCCGGCTCTTGGCGTTCAACTGTTGCAGCGTCTTGTCGAACGTATCGAGGAGCGGCAGCTGATAGGCGTGGTTCTGGTTCTGCACCGTCGGCAGGCCGGCAAGGATGTTGCGGCGGCTACGCCATTCCAGTGGAATATTCTGTAAAAGAAGCAGGTCGGCCTTGCCGGCGAGTGCGGTACGAAGACGAGCGGCAAGCTGGTGCCCGTCCAGCGAGCCGCTGTCTTCGGCAAAGGCGTCAGAGACGAGGCCGGTGTTGATGTTGCTATGATCGGCGCCGATGAATTTGGCGATCCGCATGCCGTGGAACCTTACGATCTCTACCGGCAGGATGAAGGCGGTATGAGTTCCGCACCTGCCGCGCAGGATGGCGAGCGGCCGGCGGAAGGCTGTCACCCAGGCCGTGCACCAGTCGTAGCTCTGATGCAACGAGGAAATATTGTCGCGTTCCAGCATGCGCCATTCTGCCTCGAGAGGCTCCATCGCATCGAAAAGCTCGATCTCGAGTTCGGCCATGGCGAGTTTCACGCTCAGCTGTCGCAGCCGCGAAATGTCGGCTTCGGCTTGCGCTGCAGCGTTGAACGATTGCTCAGGAATATCGTGCCTCTGCGTCTGCACGGAGCTTCTCCAGTCAGGAAGTTTCTGAAGGGGAAGCTAGAGCGCCAAAGACATATAATTGGTTTAACTGCAGCCGGCGGTTGGGGTTTTCCGCAGATCAGGGTTATTCTGCCGTTAATCGACTATTGCTGCTTAGGACCTGCCATCCACTTGATGATGACCATGGCCGGCAGCACCCAGAGCAGGCCGGTCAGTGCGAAGTAAAGCAGATGCCCCCACCAAGGCGCGTTGCCGAGTGTAGCGACTGCGATGGTATTCGCCACAATCGCATAGAAAAGCACGAGGATGATGATCAGGATCGTGCCAATGAATTTGCGAAGGCGGATGGGCATCGTATAGCTTTCGAACGAATGGGATTGAACCGGCGCGACGGCATGCCGCAAAGGTTCGGGGGTTGTTTTGCATCAGCCGGTGGGGCAAATCAACTGCCGGATAAAAGGAGAGATCATGGCCGTCGCGAACCTCAGCCCGGAGCAGGCGATCCGCACTGAAGTGCGCAGGCAGGACAACAATCGCCGCGCCGTTCGCATCTGGCTGGGCTTCGTGCTCTTGGCGCTCTTCTGTCTGGTGCTTGTGGGGGGTGCTACGCGGCTCACCAATTCCGGCCTATCCATCACCGAATGGAAGCCGATCCATGGCGTCATCCCGCCGCTGAATGCTGCCGAATGGCAAGAGGAATTCAAGCTCTACCAGCGCATTCCCGAGTTCCAGCAGCTGAACAGCGACATGACGGTCGATCAATTCAAGAACATCTTTTGGTGGGAGTGGGCGCACCGGCTGATCGCACGCGGCATCGGCGTGATCTTCGCGCTGCCGCTCATCTTTTTCTGGGTGACGGGCAGGATCGAGAAACGCCTGCGCTGGCCGCTTACAGGCATCCTGGCGCTCGGCGGCCTGCAGGGCTTCATCGGCTGGTGGATGGTCTCCTCCGGCCTTTCTATGCGCACGGATGTCAGCCAGTACCGGCTTGCCACCCATCTCGTCATGGCCTGCCTGATCTTCGCCTCCTGCATGTGGATCATGCGCGGGCTCTCACCGCATTCCGGCGATCTGGCCCCGACAAAGAATTCCCACCGCTGGGCGGCGGCGATCGCCATCTTCTCGCTCTTCCAGATCTACCTCGGCGCACTGGTCGCCGGCCTCGATGCCGGCTTCACCTACAATACCTGGCCGCTGATGGACGGCGCCGTCGTGCCCGGCGATCTCTTCATTCAACAGCCCTTCTGGATCAATCTCTTCGAAAACCCGAAGACGGTGCAGTTCATCCATCGCCTCGGCGCCTACACGCTCTTTGCACTGGCGCTCATGAACATGGTAATCGCACTGCGCGCCGCATCTTCGACCACTCATGCACGCCGGGCCGTGGTGCTCTTCGCGCTCGTCACGATCCAGGCGGCAATTGGCATCACCACGCTCCTGCTCGAGGTGCCGCTGCACTGGGGCCTGCTGCATCAGGCAGGTGCGTTGGTGGTGTTCGGTTTCGCCGTCGCCAACTGGCGCGGCTATTACGGCGAATATCCCCGTGCCACTATTATCGCCGAGCGCGATTGAGTAGGGCAGCGGCGTCCTTCTACCCCGACTCGCGGAAGAGTGAATGGGATCAATGCGATAAGCCCTCGCATGGATTTGCCGTGACATGCTAGATTGCCAGCGTGGCGGGCGATCCTATGAAGGGGGATGTTCACATGAAAGGATTTCGCGCATTCGTGATGGCCGGCGCTCTGATCACGCTTTCCGCGATCGCTTCGGGCTGCACATCAACGGGGAGCTACGACTATGGTGAGGATACCTCCCTGAACCCGGCTTGCGCCGGTGGTTTCCGTCCCAGTGATAATCGGCCCTGCTCTTATTGAGCCAATATGGCTCACCAGGTTCCGGCAAAGGCCGAGGCTGCCAGCAATAGCCCGGTCAGGATGTTTGCCAGGAACAGGCGGTAATTCACTTCCGGTCGTGCAAGGTCTATCCGCCAGGTCTGCCAGATAAGGTGCGCGACGATGACTAGCATTCCGAACGCATAGGGCAGGGACATGCCCGACAGCCAGCCTCCGAGCGACCATGCGGCGATCGTCAAAGCGTAGAACAGGCCAATCATGAGCTTCCCATGCCGGCCGAACAGGATCGCGGTCGATTTCAGGCCAAGGCTTCTGTCGTCTTTCACGTCGACATAGGCATAGACTGTATCGTAGCCAATCTGCCACGCGATAGCTCCAGCCCACATAAGCACGGCTCCGGCAGGAATGTGGCCGCCAATTTCGGCCCAGGCCATGAGCATGCCCCAGTTGAACGCTGCGCCAAGCACTGCTTGCGGCCAATGAGTGAAGCGCTTGCAGAGCGGGTAGACGAAGACAAGCGGCAGAACGAATAGGGCAACCAGCCGCGTATAGGGTGTCAGAAACAAGAGAAGAGACGCCGCCAGGGTGAGCTCGATGGCCAAAAAGGTCATTGCCTGACCCACGCCGATCTGGCCGCTCGCCAGAGGCCGAAAACGGGTTCGCTCGACATGGCCGTCAAATTTCCGGTCGGCGATATCGTTGATCGTGGAGCCGGCGCTTCGCATCAGCAGGGCGCCGAGCGTGAAGACGGCGAGCTGCCGGATATCGGGCAGGCCATGTGCGGCCTGAAACAGCGCCGCCCAGCATGGAAACTGCGTCAGCCATATTCCGACCGGACGATCGAGCCGCGCGAGCCTCGTATAAGGTCGCCATGGGCCCGGCAACAGCCGGTCCACCCAGTCACCCTGATGAATATCGCTCAAATCCGGGCGGTCTAATGTGCTCATGGCGTGATCCGCTTGTTTTCGAAAATTTTCAATGAAAGCAATTATTTCGCAGAGTAGAGGTTTTCGCAGCCGCTGCAATGGTCGTCCCTGCGGCTGACGGAGCCGATTAGCCTGCGTGAGAGAGGATGTTCAGCAGCTTGCCGGTGGGGTCGCGAATAAAGAAGCGTCGCACCCCCCAGGGCTCGTCGGCCGGCCCGTAGACGATCTGGTGTCCGCCCGTCATAGCGCGCTGATGGACCTCGTCCACATCGTCGACCTCGATCGAAATGTGGGGCACTGCGGTTCCCGATCCGCCCTCCGTCGCGATTCCGATCTGGGCGATTGCTCGCCTGTCGGATGCAAGAGTGACGATCCAGCCATGATCCATTACGATGTCGAGATCGAACAGCTCGGCATAGAAGTTGCGCACCTCTTCAATGGAAGCGGCGGCGATATTCGGGACGATGCGCAATACTGTCATGGATGTTCCTCCCTGGAAAAGAATAAGACTTGGTCGATCTGCGGAACAGTTCAGGCCCTGTCTGGGGAACTGTTCCGCATGTCGTAGTTCATCTGACCTCAGATGCTCGCCTGCAGTCCATAGAGGCTGGCATAGATACCGCCACTCTCCATCAGCTTGTCATGATTGCCTTCTTCGACGATACCGTCGCCAGTAAGCACCAGAATACGGTCGGCGTGTCGGATCGTTGAAAGGCGATGCGCGATGACGAGTGTCGTTCGCCCCTTGGCAAGCGTCAGGAATGCCTGCTGCACGGCGCGCTCGCTTTCATTGTCGAGCGCGCTCGTCGCCTCATCGAAGATGAGGATGGCAGGGTTCTTGAGGAAGGCGCGAGCGATCGTCAGCCGCTGGCGCTGCCCGCCCGACAGCTTTACGCCGCGTTGGCCGATATCGGTCTGGTAGCCCTGCGGCAATGCCATGATGAAATCATGGGCATGGGCTGCGCGGGCGGCGGCTTCCACCTCTTCGTCTGTCGCATCCGGTCGGCCGTAGCGCAGGTTGTCCGCCACGGTCCCGGCGAAGAGATAGACATCCTGCTGCACCACGCCGAGGTGCCGGCGCAGCGAGGCGAGCGTCACGTCGCGGATATCGGTGCCATCGATTTCGATCGAACCGCCGGTGACGTCATAGAAGCGGGGAAGCAGCGCGCAGAGCGTGCTTTTGCCCACACCGGACGGGCCGACGAGCGCGACGAATTCACCAGGCCGGATCGTCAGCGACAGATTGCTGAGCACCTCCGCCCCGTCCTCATAACTGAAATCGACGTTCGAAAGCCGGATCTCTCCTTTCGGGTTACTCATTAGCCGGGCCGAGGGACGATCCACCACGTCAGGATCGATTTCCAGGATCTCCATCGCCCGCACGAAACCCGTATAGCCTTCCTGCCAAAGCCGGGCGAGATTGGCCATACGCTTGACTGGATCGACGAGGACCCCGACGCAGAGCAGGAAGGTCAGGAGATCGGCAATGGTGAGCTCCGCAGCAAGGATACGCAACCCGCCGAGGATGACGACCAGAAGCGTGATGATCTGGGCGAAAGTCTCGGCGCCGGCGGAGAACCAGGCTTCGCTGCGGTAGCCATCAGCGCGGCTCCGAAGGAAACGCCTGTTCAGGACAGCAAAGCGCTTCCGCTCCAGATCCTCGTTGGCGAACGACTGGACGACACGGATGCCGGCCAAAGCATCCTCGACCCTTTCGTTGACGGCAGCGATCTCCTGTTTGCTCGCTTCGAGGGCGCGACTCATGCGCCGGTTGAAATGCAGCGCATAAGCCACGGCAAAAGGTGTTAGCAGGAGGATCAGAAGGGCAAGCTGCGGATCGATGAAGAACAGGACTGCCATCGCCCCGCTATATTTGAGAACGGCGATCAGCAGGTCTTCCGGCCCATGGTGGAAAAGTTCGCCGAGCCAGAAGGAATCGCCGACGATACGGCTCATCAACTGGCCGGTGCGGTGCCGGTCGTAGAAGCCGAAGGAGAGCTTCTGGCAATGATCGAACAGTTCCTGTCGGATATGCGCCTCGATATGCGCGCCCATCATGTGGCCGCGATAATCGACGAAGAAGATGGCCGCGGTCTCGATCGCCACGATGGCTAGCATGACGCCGCCCATGCCGAGGATCTGCCAATAAGCCGAAGCCGTATCGGTGAGCGCTATGAGATGACTTATGATGATGTTGGCGCAGAGAGGCAAGGCTACCGCGGCGGCGGCGACGACGATGGCGCAGGCAATATCGGCCATAAGCAGCGGGAGATGCGGCCGGAAATAGGACAAGAATTTGCGCAGGCGCAATTGGCGCCTTTTGTAGGATTGCGATGCTGTTGGGGTGCTACGGTTAAGATGCGGCGGGTTTTTCCTCGCGCGTGAAAGCAAACTGGACATGAACACGAATATCCTGAGTGTTGATCTTGTTTTTCTGGTTGCTCAGGATCGTTTTCATCAGTGCCTCCCATCGGCGTGGAACAGGGGCTGTGCCTTTCAAGCAGCACGGCCTTGCTGGTAGCATGCCGCTTTTACCGCAAAACGCCGCGAAAGGCGATAGTCTTTTGCTATGACGTATGATGGCGATAGGCTCAGGTCTGGTCTTCGGAGCATTCCCCTTACGGATCCGGCCCGCTGATTTCCTCCTGCAAGCGCTCGAAAGCCGTCGGAAACAACGTGGCGGGCGGGCTGTAGGGATTGGAGAAGGCGTAAATGAAGAAGAGGATGATGCCGGTAAAGATGCCGAAGATCGATAGCAGCAGCAGGTTTCGGCTGTCGGGTGCGTAAGGGTAGTAGCCGATGGCGGTGAAGATCACACCCGAAACCGCGGCAAACCAGAAGATCAGGCTGATAGAGTCGGTGCCGCTGTTTTCCCGCCGGTCACGGGATTCCGAGATCATATGGATTTCCTCGAGCATGTGGCTGCGCAGACTCTCCTGCTTGGCGTTGACGGGAGCCAGTTCGAGAATTTTCAGATAAGCGATGTTCCATTGATCCCAGGCCGCCGAAGAGAGCTCGCCGGTGCGCCCGAGCTCGTTCCATTCCTGCTCGATGACGATGCGGACATAGTCTTTCAGCGCCTTCTGGATTGGCGCCTGCGCTTCCGGCCCATAGCGCTCGGCATCATAGAAGACATCGCCGACCGCATTGCTTTCCACTGCGCTTTCCGTCCGCAGCGCCTGGTATTCGATCATCTCCTGCGCGAAAACGAGGGCAAGAATGAGGGCATGCAGGCTGGCGATGCGGGTAATGACTGAACTCGCCAGCTCCCTGTCGCGCCCGCCCGGGTCACCGCCCATGAGCAGATACATGAAGTAATAGGCCGCAAGCACTGTTGCGGTCGTGCCTCCAATAATGGCAATGCCGATCAGAACCGACGCCATTTGTCTCCCCTCGGAAGGGAGTGTACGGCTTTCACAACAGGCGGGCAATCGTATCGGGGTTAGCGAAGAACACTGTTGAAGACAGGCATGCCGCAAGACATCAGGCAATTGCCGGGCGTTACACGCCCAGCATCAAATCCATGTTCTGCACAGCGGCACCCGAGGCGCCCTTGCCGAGATTGTCGTAGACGGCGACAAGCAGCGCCTGCGCGATGTCGTCATTGGCAAAAACGTGCAGGCGCATGCGATTGGTATTGTTGTAGATTTCCGGGTTGAGTTCCGGCGTGCGCTCCGACGCCTCCAAGGGGGCGACCTCCACGAAACCCTTGATGCCGGCATAATAGTCGGCGATAGCGGCATGCAGGTCAGCACCTTTCGGCACTTTGGGCAGATGCGACAGCTGCAGCGGAACGGTGACCACCATGCCCTGCGCGAAATTGCCGACGACCGGCTGAAAGAACGGTACGCGTCCGAGCTTGGCATAGCGTTGCAGTTCGGGAAGGTGCTTGTGCTTGAAGCTCAGGCCATAGGGCATGTATTCGGGCGCATCCTCGCCCTTGGCGACGTAATCCTCGATCATCGTACGGCCGCCGCCAGTATAACCGGAAATGCCGTTGACCGTGACCGGAAAATCGGCCGGTATGAGGCCGGCTTCGATCAGCGGGCGCAGCGTGGCGATCGGACCCTGCGGCCAGCAGCCGGGATTGGCGACACGCTTGGCCGAGGCGATGATAGCAGCCTGCTCCTTGCTCATTTCCGGGAAGCCATAGGCCCAGCCTTCGGCGACGCGATGCGCGGTCGAAGCGTCGATCACCTTCGTCCGGTCGTTCTCGATCAGGCTGACGCTTTCCTTGGCGGCGTCGTCAGGCAGGCAGAGGATGGCAATATCGGCCTCGTTGAGCAAGGCAGCACGCACCGCCTTGTCCTTGCGGCTTTCGGTCGGGATCGACAGCAGCTCAAGATCGCGGCGCTCCGCCAGACGCTCGCGGATCTGCAGACCCGTCGTTCCAGCCTCGCCATCGATGAAGATCTTTGCTGCCATGATTATCCTGCACTTTCAGTGGGTTCGGATTGTTTCCGGAATCAATTTGCCATGAAGTTGAATCAATTTGATAACAGCGGTTATCCCACCGTCGCGCGCCGTTCGGCGTGGAGGCCCAGCATATACATTGCGACCGTCGCCCCTGCAATGGCGGTGATATCGGCATGGTCATAGGGCGGAGAGACTTCGACGACGTCGGCGCCGCGGATATCGAGCTGTTTCAGCCGCTGCAGCACGGAGAGGATCTTCGCGCTGGACGGGCCGCCGGCAACAGGCGTGCCGGTGCCGGGCGCAAAGGCCGGGTCCAGGCAGTCGATATCGAAGGTTAGATAGGCGGGCGAACCCTTCGTGTGCGAGATGATCATCGACGCGATATCCGATGCGCTCATCTCTTCAACTTGATGGCCGTAAACCAGGTGGATGCCGAAATCTTCTGGCGCATGCGTACGAATGCCGATCTGGATCGAGCGGTCAGGATCGATGAGGCCGGCGCGGGCCGCACGGGCGACGAAGGAGCCGTGGTCGATACGGCGCTCGTCGTCCAGCCACGTGTCCTGATGCGCGTCGAACTGCACGAGCGCCAGCGGGCCGTGGCGATCGACATGCGCCTTCAGCAGCGGCCAGGTGACGTAATGATCGCCGCCGAGGGTGAGCAGGAAGGCGCCGCTGTCGAGAATGGCGCTCGCCTGCCGCTCTATGGCTGCAGGCGTATCCTGATGATTGCCGTAGTCGAGCAGGCAGTCGCCGTAGTCGATGACGGCCATTTCGGCGAAGAGATCGCGCTGAAACGGATATTGCGGATCGTTGTCGAAGATCGCCGACGCCCGGCGGATCGCCTGCGGCCCGAAACGCGTGCCCGGCCGGTTGGAGGTTGCGGCATCGAAGGGAATGCCCCAGACGACGGCATCGGCCCCTGCCACATCCTTGGTGAAGCGACGGCGCATGAAGGAAAGCGCGCCGGCAAAGGTCGGATCGGAAGCGGCCGATGTCAGGCTCTGCGCCGTGAAGGCATGGTCGATCGTCTTATTCGCCATGGGAGGCTCCTTCCTCTGCGATAAATTCGTAAGCGCGTTCTACCCGCGCAATGCGAACCTTATATTGCTTGTACCAGCGCTCACGACCGAGGCGCTGGGCGGCGAGGTGGCTCGCGACCTGCTTCCAGGCCTTCAGGCTTTCCTCGTCAGCCCAGTAGGAATTGGTGATGCCGAAGCCATCGGCATCCCGCGCGCTTTCGGCCCCCAGACAGCCCGGCTGCTGCAGCGCGAGCTCGGCCATCCGGTCTGCCATTGCGCCATAGCCATTATCGCCCTCGGTACGAACGGACGAGAAGGTCACGACGTAATAGGGTGGCTCGGGAGTGGCGGCGAAAGGTGAGGGTTTGGCAGAGGGCATAGTCGGATTCCTTGTCTCTGCAGGAAGGGGTAGGCAAGCTTCCTGCAGATTTCAAGGAATCACATTTCAAGCCGGGCAGCGGATCTTCTCCGCCGCCTTTTGGCATCAGCCGCGAGCGCGGATGCGCCATAGAACAAACAGGGTGATAATACCCATTACCGTGCAATAGCCGGCGAGTGGCCATGCGGTATTCCCATCCAACAGCAGCACGAAGAGCGTGCCGATGCAGCCGACGATCAGGCTCTCGACACAGAAGTAGAGTGCGACTGCCGTTCCGGCTGTTTGGCCAAAGGCCGCCAGCGCCCCGTTTGCCGTGACTGCAGTCGTCAGCACGATGCCGACGGCGATCACCCACATCGGCAGGACGAAGCTGGCGAACGAGGGGGCAAGCAGCACCTCGCCGAGGCCGAGGAGCAACGCGCCGACAAGAAGCAGGCCCATACCGTGGGCAAGGCTGCCGGCCATTCCCCATCGCGCGACGAAGCGGCCGGCAAAGCGTGCGGATAGGATCATCACCGCTGCCGCCGTGGCGAAGGAAAGGCTGAATGCGAGACCGGAAAAGCCGGCATGGTCGATCAGCACGCGAGGTGCAGTGGAAAAGAACACGAAGAAGGCGCCCATCGCTGCGCTGAAGCCCGTCGTGTAGGTCCAGAAATGCGCATTCGTCAGGATTGAACGGATGCTGATCGTTGCCGCGACTGATGCCGCAGGCATCGTTTCGTGCCAACCCTTCAGGGCATTGAAGATGGCCGCAAGCATCAGTCCGCCGAGCAGCAGGAAGATGGCGCGCCACCCGGCATGATCGGCAATCACGGCGCCGGCGATCGGTCCGAGCGCCGGCACGAAGGAGAGGATCGCGCCAAGCAGGCTGTAGATGACGGCGCCTTCCGGCCTCGCTGCGTAGACATCGCGCACGGTTGCGAAGGTCGCCACGAGTGCCGCTGACGCGCCGGCCGCCTGAAGCAGACGCAGCATGACGAACAATGCGGCTGATGAAGTGCCTGCAAGCAGCAGCGAAGAGGCTGCAAACAGTAGTGCGCCGCCAAGCAGCACCGGACGGCGGCCGATCCGGTCCGATAGGGGGCCGAAGAGCATCTGTCCGGCGCCGAGAATCAGCATGTAGAGGCTGAGCGTCAGTTGAACGACTGTCGCCGATGTGCCGAGTGCTTCAGGCATGGTCGGGACGACAGGAAGATAGATGTCCATGGCAAGCGAGGCCAGGATATCGAAGGGTGCCAGAAGCAGCAGTGCTGCCGGCAGGGAGCAAGTCCAGTTCCTGTTTTGGGAAGGCATAGCTATTCATCCGCTCGAATGAGTTCATCCGGCGGCGATCTGCCTTCTCATCGCAGTCTGGATCGGTCGGACAGATGCCGCAACAACATCAAAAGGTTGCTGCGGCCTATCTGTCTGCGGACGGGGTGGCTCCCATGTCAGGTCCTGTCTTGTCCGGTTTGAAGCCCGATGTGGCTTTAGCAGCCAGCGGTACCGGCGACAATAGGTGAGTGTGGCGCGTTGACTTCGCAAACTGCTTCCAAGAAGCTACGCCGACTAAACCAGAAGGAGCCACGGGCAATGTTCGACCACATTTCAATCGGGGTAAAAAGCCTCGATAGATCGCGCCAGTTCTACGATGCGGCACTGGCGGCGCTCGGCTATGAACGGCTGTCGAATTTCGACGGAACGATGGGATACGGCACCGAGAGGCCTGCCTTCTGGGTGAGTGAAGTGGAGCGCCCAGTGCCGGCCGATCGCGGCTCGGGGCTGCATTTCTGCTTCGTCGCCACGAGTGAGGAGGCCGTCAACGCCTTCTATGCCGCAGCACTTGCAAATGGTGGCGAGGACAATGGCCCACCGGGTATCCGCCTGGACTATAGCCAGTTCTATTATGCCGCCTTCATCATCGATCCTGATGGATATCGGCTGGAAGCCTTCTTCAACAAGCCGGAATAAAGAAAAGGCCGGGCGAAACCCCGGCCTTTCCATGAAAGCATGTCCGAAAGCGATTAACGCTTCGAGAACTGGAACGAACGACGGGCCTTGGCCTTACCGTACTTCTTACGTTCAACGACGCGGCTGTCGCGGGTCAGGAAGCCACCCTTCTTCAGGACCGAGCGCAGGCCCGGTTCGAAGTAGGTGAGGGCCTTGGACAGACCGTGGCGAACGGCACCGGCTTGGCCGGAGAGGCCGCCGCCGGCAACGGTTGCGACGATGTCGAACTGGCCGTCACGGGCAGCAGCTACGATCGGCTGGCGCAGGATCATCTGCAGAACCGGACGAGCGAAGTACTCTGCGAATTCCTTGCCGTTGACGATGATCTTGCCGGAGCCCGGCTTGACCCAGACGCGGGCAACGGCGTTCTTGCGCTTGCCGGTTGCGTAGGAGCGGCCAAGCGAGTCGACCTTGCGGACGTGAGCCGGAGCAGCAGCTGCTACTTCAGACGACGTGCCGAGATCCTTCAGGGAGGAGAGGTCAGCCATTTATCAGGCGCTCCTTACGTTCTTCTTGTTCAGCGTTGCGACGTCGAGGACGGTCGGCTGCTGTGCTTCGTGGGGATGGTTCGGGCCGGCGTAAACGCGCAGGTTCTTCATCTGGCGACGACCGAGCGGGCCGCGCGGAACCATGCGCTCAACAGCCTTCTCGAGAACGCGCTCCGGGAAGCGGCCTTCGATGATCTGGCGAGCGGTACGCTCCTTGATGCCGCCGGCATAACCGGTATGCCAGTAGTAAACCTTGTCGGAATACTTCTTGCCGGTGAAAACGACCTTTTCAGCGTTGATGACGATAACATTGTCGCCGTCGTCAACGTGAGGCGTGAAAGTTGCCTTGTGCTTGCCACGCAGACGCATAGCGATAACGGAAGCGAGACGGCCAACGACCAGCCCTTCGGCGTCGATGACGACCCACTTCTTCTCCACCTCTGCAGGCTTCTGGGAGAAGGTTGCCATAGTAGTTACTCTCTTTTGGATCCCCATGCCCGAGGGCGAGGGGCGTTTCTTGTTGCTTGGTTGGATGACTGTAAAGACGCCCAAAAAGAAAACAGCCCCGAGAGGCTGCATTTCCGGCGCGGCTTATAGCGGCAATCGATTAGCCGGTCAATACAAGCCATTCTGGCTTCCGGAAAAATAGCTTAGGAAAAACAATACGTTAAATATGGGGTATAGAGATACCTCACTTTATTGCGTCCAGAAACAGGAAGTTTCGCATCCGAGAAACCATGTATTGTCGTATTCGGCTCGAAATCGCCCCACCCTTGTGGCACAAGGACGGATGCAGACAGCACAGGAACATGCCATGGCCGAGATCGTATCCTTCCGCAAGGACAACAACAATTCGGGCGAGGGCGCCCTCGTGCTTCGCCAGCTTTCCGGCGGCATATTGCGCCTGACGCTCAACAATCCACCGGCCAATGCTCTCTCTATATCAGTCATGGAAACGTTGATGGGCGAGTTGCAGGGTGCTGCAGATGACCAGGACGTACGCATCGTCGTCATCGCCTCGACCGGCAATGTCTTTTCCGCCGGTCATGACCTGAAGGAATTGACTTCGCACCGCGCCGACGAGGACGACGGCGTCGCCTTCTTCGAAGAAACCTTTGCGCTGGCCGCGGATCTGATGCTCGAGATCAGTCGTTTGCCGAAGCCGGTCATCGCCGAGATCGACGGGCTCGCGACGGCAGCAGGCTGCCAGCTCGTCGCAAGCTGCGATCTTGCGATCTGTACAGATACGTCCACCTTCTGCACGCCAGGCGTCAATATCGGGCTTTTCTGCTCGACGCCGGCTGTCGCCGTTTCGCGCGCCGCCCACCGCAAGCAGGCGATGGAGATGTTGCTGACCGGCGAGACGATCGATGCCTCAACAGCAAAGGATTTCGGTCTGGTCAACCGTATCGTGCCGAGGCAGTACCTGACCCAGGTGGTCAGCAAATACGCTTCCGTCATTGCCTCAAAATCGCCGGAGGCCCTGAGGATCGGCAAGGAATCCTTTTATACGCAGCTCGAAATGCCCATAGCTGAGGCCTATGACTATGCCGCAAGCGTGATGGTCGACAGCATGCTGACCGGCGATGCGCAAGAGGGCATCGGCGCCTTTCTCGCAAAGCGCACGCCCGAATGGAAGGGCGAGTGATCAAGCAAGCTTCAGGATCAGCCCGCCAAGCGCGATGACGATGCCGGCGAGGTAACGCCAGACGCTGGCCTTTTCCTTCAGGACCGTGACCGAGATGACGAGTGCAAACAGGATGGCGGTTTCCCGCAGCGCCGCCACTGTTGCGACCGGCGCCTTTGTCATGGCCCAGAGCGCCAGCCCGTAAGAAGCGATCGAGCCCGCGCCACCAATCAATCCGCGCCACCAGTTGCGCCTGATGTGAGTGGCGACAGTCACCAGACCGCGCTGCGACAGCGCCCAGGTAAAGAGCAGGACCGGCGGCAGAAGCGACATCCACAGCGTATAGGAGACCGCGTTGCCGGAAAGCCGGGCGCCGATGCCGTCCACATAGGTATAGGTGGCGATGACGCAGGCGTTGATGAGCGCCAGCATGATCGCATGGCGGCTGCCGTGGCGCGCTTCGAAGGCGAGCGTGAAGATGCCGATGCAGATCGTCAAGGTTCCGGCAAGCGCTCCACCCGTCAGTTGCTCTCTCAGGATGAAGCCGCTGGTGGCGACGATGAGCAGGGGTGCGCCGCCGCGCATCAACGGATAGACCAAGCCGATATCGCCGGCTCTATAGGCGGCGGCAACCAGCTGGAAATAGGCAAATTGCAGGATTGCGGAAGCGCCAATGAAGGGCCAGGCCTGCGGCTGCGGCAGTGGAAGCAAAGGTAGGAAAGGCAGCGAGGCGACCGCGCCGCCTGCAGAGATCAGTGCCGCGTCGAGCGACTTGTCCTTGCCGGCTTTGACGATGGCATTCCATGTCGCATGCAGAAGAGCACCGAAAAGGACGAGAAGAATAACGTCGAGGGGCAAGGTGGACGGTCCGGGCGCAGTGCAACAAAATACAGGGAAACACCACAGCTTTCCCGCTTGGACCTGCCCTGAAATAACAACCTGGATTTGCGTTATTTAAGTTGAAGGGTGTATTCCGCGCGGTCCAGTTTTCAATAGCATGGATTGTTCAGATGAACAATTGCCCAACACTGAAGCAATTTTTACGTGCGCTCGAAATGCGTTCAATTACCGTCATCCGACTCAACTATGAGATGCTTCTAATGGACACGTGAACATATCGTGATCAGATTATGTATGAAAGGTGAAATCCTTCTTTGGAAGGAGGGTGTCGACAATCCTATGATGCTGAAATATAGACATTATTCTATAACTTTGAAATGATTATAAATTAGCAACCAAAGGATGTTGCGACTACGATTTGTAGCCTCAGATTGACGCCCAGGTCGTCTCGCAGGTGCGAAAGAACCAATAATATTCACAGTTCCGAATGAATGCCGAGTTAGAGACTATAGTGTGGAATGAGTAGCATCCCGTCCAGGTTGTCTATATTCTGGCAGTTCAGCACCCGGCACCTGGGATTGTCCTTGGAGGGAATGCTCGTCCATTCCGCATAATCGGTCGCGTCGCAATAGTTGCTGTTGCGGACATAGCGGTCGTAGAGAGGAAGGCCGCGCGGTGAGGTGTAGCGAAAGATGACGGCGCCTTCATTGTGGATCGCCGCCCGCACGCTCTGGCAGCTCATGGCAAGCGGATTGTAGCGCGAGATCGCAAGCGCCGGCGAGGCGGTCAGCACGAGCGCGAGAGCAAGGGCGATTTTTTTCATGGCACGATTTCTCCCTGATATTTTCCGGCACCTATATATACGCTCAAACAGACCAACGGTTTCAATGAACCCCGACTCTGAAATCCGCCCCAGGTGACACCAGACTGGAGACCCCTGACATGAACCATTATGTCTACTCTGACGACTATCTCTCCGGCATTTTGAAATTCGTGAAAACCATCGCGCTAACGGGGGCTTCGCCCAATCCGGCCCGGCCGAGCAATGGTGTCATGGGTTATCTCCTGTCGCGCGGCTACAAGGTCATTCCCGTCAATCCGGGGCAGGCGGGCAAGCAGATCCACGGGCAGACCGTTTATGCCCGTCTTGCCGACATTCCCGAACCCGTCGACATGGTCGATGTCTTCCGCGCATCCGAATACCTTGATGGCGTGGTGGACGAAGCACTTGCACTCGATCCCCGCCCGCAGGTCGTGTGGGCCCAGCTTGGCGTGAGCGATGATGCGGCCGCCGCCAAGGCCGAAGCCGGCGGTATCAAGGTCGTCATGAACCGCTGTCCGGCAATCGAGTATCCGCGCCTTTTCGGCTGACGCCATCAGGTAGGACGGATTTTCCTCGGAACGTGCTGCGGTTGAAAAAGATCGCGGTTAACTTTCGCAGTCGAGTGGCTATGATCGCGCCCGTCAACAATTGCACGGGAGGACGAAATGGCCAAAAACGATCCGGGATTCAATACGCTGGCGATCCATGCGGGTGCGCAGCCCGATCCGGCGACCGGCGCGCGGATAACACCGATCTACCAGACAACGGCCTTCGTCTTTAACGATTCCGACCATGCCGCAGCCCTCTTCGGCCTGCAGCAATTCGGCAATATCTACACCCGTATCATGAACCCGACGCAGGCGGTTCTGGAAGAGCGCGTCGCAGCCCTTGAAGGCGGCACGGCAGCGCTCGCGGTCGCCTCCGGCCATGCGGCGCAGATGATCGTCTTCCATACGCTGATGCGCCCGGGCGAGAATTTCGTCGCCGCTCGCCGTCT
Source organism: Rhizobium sp. BK377 (assembly GCF_014193935.1). NCBI lineage: Bacteria > Pseudomonadati > Pseudomonadota > Alphaproteobacteria > Hyphomicrobiales > Rhizobiaceae > Rhizobium > Rhizobium sp. BK377. The sequence goes on along the minus strand of NZ_JACIAC010000001.1, from coordinate 407,421 downwards.
CTATGGTGGCTCGATCAACCAGTTCGGCCACGCCTTCGAGAATTTCGGCTGGCAGGTGCGCTGGGCTGACCCTGATAATCCCGGTGATTTCGAGAGCAGGATCGACGACAAGACCCGGGCGATCTTCATTGAGAGCCTTGCCAATCCAGGCGGCACATTCGTCGATATCGCCGCGATCGCCGAAATCGCCCATCGTCACGACCTGCCGCTGATCGTCGACAACACCATGGCGACGCCGTATCTCATCCGGCCAATCGAGCACGGTGCGGATATTGTCGTGCATTCGCTGACCAAGTTCCTCGGCGGCCACGGCAATTCCATGGGCGGCATCATCGTCGATGGCGGCACCTTCGACTGGTCGAAGACCGGTAACTATCCGATGCTTTCCAGCCCGCGGCCGGAATATAACGGCATCGTCCTGCACCAGACCTTCGGCAATTTCGCCTTCGCGATCGCTTGCCGTGTGCTCGGCCTGCGTGACCTCGGCCCCGCGATCTCGCCCTTCAATTCCTTCCTGATCCTGACCGGCATCGAGACGCTGCCGCTGCGCATGCAGCGCCACAGCGACAATGCGATTGATGTCGCCAAATGGCTGAAGGCCCATTCCAAGATCGCCTGGGTGAATTATGCCGGCTTGGAAGACGACCCGAACCACGCCCTGCAGCAGCGCTACTCACCGAAGGGTGCAGGCTCGGTCTTCACCTTCGGTGTCAAGGGCGGCTATGAGGCCGGCAAGGCGCTGGTCGAGGGCCTGGAACTCTTCTCACATCTCGCCAATATCGGCGATACGCGCTCCCTGGTGATCCATCCGGCCTCCACCACGCACCGACAGTTGACGGATGAGCAGAAGATCTCCGCAGGCGCCGGGCCGGACGTGGTGCGCCTTTCTGTCGGCATCGAGGATGTGAAAGACATCATTGCCGATCTCGAGCAGTCGCTATCGAAGATCTAAGCGTCCCTCGCAGCATCGCTTGTATTTTCGCAGGCTGGTTTGTCGGGATAGGCCCATGGGATCAGCGTCCGAGTGGAATAGACTCGGGCGCAGCTTTCATGCGATCGACGAAAATAGTGGACAAGAAAAACTCGAGATTGCCGGCCCTGTGGGCTTTTTTTCACAACAGGCGGCTACCACAGTGCCTGAATGGCGACGACGACGAGAAAAGCAACTATCACCGCGGAAGCAATCCGTAAGACCGTGCGATTAGCCTGGGCGAGGACCTGTGGCTTCGGGTCCCGCTTGGGATTGAATTTATGACGACGTTTCTGTGAGGCTCTCGCCTCGGACGATTTGTTTCCTGCTGCCATGGCTGTTTCGCTCGAGATGGTGGATTTCTGGAACGCCAATCTAGCATGAAAGCTTCCTGGGTGACCCATTGAACAGTTTTTCCGCTATTTGATAATTGAATTCGACCGCCTCAATCCGAACCTGGCTCTGATCGTCGCTGCAGGTGGACCAGAACTATCGCAAGACGGCGATAGACTTTGCTTGACTGGGCCATTTAGAGCCTGAAGCCAAACTGGTTCGGCGGCGAAAAGTCCTTTATCCCGACCCTTGGCCAATCGCATTTCCTGTCGAACTGGAGTTTAGAGACGGTGCGGTGGCAAGTCGGGTCTGTCCTGAACGCATAACCTGGAAGGGAGATGTAGCGACTTGCCGACATGCCGAACACAAGGTAAATCGTCAATGCGGCACAAAAAGGCTTCATAGATGCCTCCCTTGTAGTGTGAAGGGAGGCATCTTCACATAGGGCAACGCTCTCGGACATATATCAATTTGTGCTAATACGCATCTAGCCTGCATCGCGACGTTGAAATGGCTGTCTCTGTCTTCGCTGCGACGAAGGTACGAAGCCGACCCGCCCGGCACACGCCTGTTTAGGAATTTTTGATTGTCACGATGGTCGGCTAGTTTTTGACTCTGCCGATGTCGCTCTTTTTGTGCTTAATCTTTGCCGCGAAGGATACTGAGGAAAAGGGTGACCATGGCAAACGCGATCCCCTTCGATATTGACGACGTCGAACCGGAAGTCGGTGCTCCCGACGCCGAGCGCATCATTTCCGGCAATCCGCAATTCCGCACCTGGAATCTGGAGGAGGCCGAGGGCGGCCTCTATGCCGGCATCTGGGAGGCGACGCCTGGCAAGTGGCGCATCGTCTACGAGGAATGGGAATATTTCAGCCTGCTTTCCGGCCATTCGATCGTGACCGAGGATGGCGGTGAGCCGGTGCATCTAAGGGCAGGCGACCGGATGATCCTCAGACCAGGCTTCAGGGGAACCTGGGAAGTCGTTGAAACGACTCGCAAGGATTACGTGATCAAAATTTGAATATCGGCCGGATAGGGTGTTTTTGACTATCCTAATTAAGGATGCCTACATCATCAAATGATAGACCCTTATCTGCAGCGCATTGCGGACATGATGTCTTCTGCCGTCACCATAGACATGGCCTTGCAATTCATCTTTTCGGGATTGGCATGTCGTCGAACCTTGCGGGTAGGCACGTTCGCACCCAAACATCTTCCATCATTGCGACAACCGTTTGCTTCCTTGTCGTCGCTCTCGTGCTGACAGGCCTCATGGCTCATGTCGTGGTCAAGATGACCCGATCTGCAAACGAGATCGATGATGCCAGGGCCACGCGCGCCGCCCGTGCGGCAATTGCAGCCTTTGTCGGCCGCTTAAGCGCGACAACCACGGATAATGCCGTTTGGGACGATGCCTATAAAGCGATGTCATCCGCTGATGCCGCGGATTGGGCCTACGAGAATTGGGGTAAAACCAGCGCGGATTATCCGCTCTATGACGGAGCGGTCGTGATTGCCCCCGACCGCTCGTCGATCGTCTCCGCATATGCCAAAGGCAAACCCTTCCAACCGGGTGTTTTTTTCGGCGCCGCCTTTTACCGGCAAATCGACAAAGCTGCCGACTCCGGACAGGCGCCGGTCGTCAATTTCATAAAGACGGAAAAAGGCATCGCGCTGATCGTGTCGCAGGCAATCCAGCCTTTCACCGCCGAAGGCGAGCTTCCGAAGCTGAATGTGCTGAGCCTCTACAAGGAGCTCACGTCGGAAGTTCTCAATACTCTTTCGAACGAGCACGAACTCGAAGGGTTGCGCCTTGCGGCCGCGCCCGAGCCGGGCCTGCTGAGCACCCCGATCACGGACATCAAAGGGGGCATCATCGGCCATCTTGTCTGGCCCAGCAAAGCGCCCGGAAAAGCCGTGTTTGACCAGGTCTATCCTTACGTTGCTGCTGCCGTCATCATCCTTGTGATGTTCCTTGGGGGCGTACTGCTGGTGGGCGCATTCGAGGCCCGGCGCCTGCGTCAGCTGGCGCAGGCAGCGATTTTCGAAGCAAACCACGATAGCCTGAGTGGCCTGTTGAACAGGCATGGGCTTCTCGCACTGCTGGAAGAGTTGGACGGCGCTGATTTTTCGTCGCCCCGGCTCTATCTGGTCGATCTCGATGGGTTCAAGGCCGTCAACGACGCCTGGGGGCACGCCGTAGGGGATGATCTGATCCGGATCGTATCGAACGCCCTGATCGCCTGCCACCCGGAAGTCGTTGCGGCGGCCCGGCTGGGAGGCGACGAGTTCGCGCTGGTGCAGATTGGAACCGCCACGCGTGCAGAAATACAAGACACTATTCTGGCGCTGTTTGCCGAACCCTTCAAGATCGATGGTCGAACGATCGAAGTCGGGGCAAGCATTGGGGCGGCGGGACGTGAGGGAGACATACCGTCTTTGGAGCTTCTCCGCAGGGCAGACATGGCACTCTACCGCGCCAAGGCCAACGGCAGAGGCCGAGCGGTCGAATACGATCCGGAGCTGGATCGGGAACGCCTGAGAGTCGCCGAAATGGAAGCTCTGTTGAAGAGCGCCATCAGCAATGGTGCGATCGAAGCCTTTTTCCAGCCTCTTGTCTCTGCCACGACAGGTGCTGTCACTGGTCTTGAAGCACTTGCACGTTGGCGAGCTCCAACAGGAAACATCAGCCCGGAGATTTTCATCCCGCTTGCCGAAAGGTGCGGCCTCATTGATGCGCTCGGCGTTCATATGCTGAAAACATCGATCGAGCATGCCAGGAACTGGCCCGGTCTGGCATTGTCGGTGAATGTTTCGCCGGTCCAACTCTGCAATCCGGAATTCGCCGCCGTAGTGATTTCGCTACTGCAGGAACTCGATTTCGATCCGAAGCGCCTGACACTGGAGATCACCGAAGGCGTTCTCATGACAAATCCGGAACAGGCCCGCCGCTCGATAGATCATCTCAAACAGGTGGGTATAAAATTCGCCCTCGATGACTTTGGCTGCGGCTATGCGAGCATTGGTGCATTGCGGCAGTTCGGGTTCGATCGAATGAAGATAGACCGCTCGCTCGTGTCTGCTCTCGATCAAGCCTCGAATGGTGCCGATGTCCTCAGAGCAACCATCTCTCTGGCGACCGCTCTGCAAATTCCCGTTACCGCTGAAGGCATTGAGAATACGCGCCAGGCGGCGATCCTGCGAGAGGCCGGCTGCGATCAGCTGCAAGGTTATCTCATCGGAAAACCAATGTCGGCAGTCGACATATCCAGCAAGCTTCAAGAGCAAGCCGCGTGATGCCGCACGGATTGCGACTGCACGCTCTGTGGCGGTCGTCCTGTCTTTGAGCAGTGTGGTGGCCTACCAGACGAGATCCAGGCGATCGAGGCCGTGGAAATGATAGACATCCTTGACGACGGGTGTCCTCATAAGCTTGAGCCCCGGCAGCCGCTCGAACAGGATCGGCAGCACGACGTTGAGCTCCAGCCGCGCCAGCGGCGCGCCGATGCAAAAGTGGATGCCGGCGCCGAAAGAGAGGTTGGCCGCCTCGTTGCGGTCGGGCTTGAAGGTAAGGGGGTCGCGGAACTTGGCCGGATCGAGATTGGCGGCGGCCAGGATCATGCTCACCTTGTCGCCACGCTTGAACTCCACCCCATCGATCTCTGCGTGTTCGAGCGCCCAGCGCTGGAAGATATGGACGGGCGCGCAGATGCGCAGCGACTCCTCGACGGTGCGTTCGGTGGCGGCCTCGTCGCGGAAAAGCTCTGCCGGGTCGTAGCCGCTGTCCAGGATGATGCGCACCGAATTGCCGATCTGGTGGACCGTCGCTTCGTGGCCGGCATTGAGCAGCACGATGGTCGTCGAAACGAGCTCGTCTTCCGTTAGGTACTGGCCCTTGTGCTCGGTATGGATCATATGCGTCAGCAGGTCGTCACGCGGCTCGGCCCGGCGCTCGGAAATGACTGTCTTCACATAGTCGGAAAATTCTCGTGCCGCCTGTTCCGCAGCATCTTCGTCCGCGCGGGTGCGCCCGAACATATACATGCGCACATAGGCATGCGACCACTTGAGGAGCTGCGGCCCCATTTCTTCGGGGATGCCGATCATGCGGGCGATCATTGTCACGGGGATGACATCGGCAAAGGCCGAGAGCAGCTCGACCTCGCCTCTGTCGGCGAAGCCGTCGATCAGTCTGTGGGCGAGCTCTTCGATTTTCGGCTTCATCCTCTCGACATGGCGCGAGACGAAGGCGCGGTTGACGAGCGTGCGCAGTCGCGTGTGTTCTGGCGGCTCGAGCTCCAGCAGCGAATAGCGCTCGGCGAGATCGAAGGCGGCGATGTGCGGCTCCGGCTCGGGGAGGCCGAGCTCCTCGCGGCTGGCAATATGCAGGATCTGCCGGCCGAAGCGGCGGTCACGCAGCAGCCCGTTCACATGATCGTAGTTGGTCACGAACCACTGCTTCTGCTCCTCCCAATAGAAGGTGGGGCAATGGGCATGGAGCGCGGCATAGACCGCGTTTGGATTGCCGTAGAAGGCAGGGTCGTTGCCATCGAGCGACACATGGCGGGTGGCTGGATCGATCTTGAGGAAGGGCGGTATCATCATGGCCAGAGGCTTAGCGGATTTGCCACGCCTCGAAAAGACGGACGCTTAACTTGCGCGGGAGAGCTCGCCCATGCGGCGCAATGCTTCCACCTGATCGTCGACGGTCGGCACGAGCTCGCCGGCATTGGAGTTGGGCTCGGTGGGCGCGGGTGCCGCTGCTTCTTCCTCGCCAAAGACGACCGTGCAGTTGCGGCCGGCAGCTTTGGCCGAATAGAGCGCCCGGTCGGCAGCCGAGACCAACCGGTCGATATTGGCGTCGATCGCCGAGGAAAGCGCGATGCCAACGCTGACGGTGGCGGGGATCAGTGCCTCGCCCGTGCTGACTGGCAGGCGGCAGAATTCGGCGCGGATCGATTCCGCCAGTGCTTCCGCTTCCGTTTGGTCGCGGACGGTCACGAAGGCCGCGAATTCCTCGCCGCCCATGCGGCCGAAAATGTTGTTGGGGATATACTGACGGGCAAGGCGGGCAAAGGCGGTCAGGACGGCATCGCCGGATTGATGGCCGAAGCGGTCGTTGACGCGCTTGAAATGATCGAGGTCGAAAAGGATGACAGCGACCTGATGCTGCTCGTTATGTGCCTTTTCCTGGATTTTATCGAAATAGCCGAGCAGGCCGCGGCGGTTCAGCACGCCGGTCAGCGTATCTGTCAGTGTCAGCACGCGCAGATGGCGTTCCGACCGTTCCATGATGAGGCGGCAGGTAAGCGCGAAGGCGATGGTGAGCAGGAAGGCGCTCGCCATGGCGGCCGCGCCGCTGAAATTCGTTGCCTGAGCATCCGAAGGCAGGATCAGCGCCATTGTGATGGCCACGCCGAAGCAGAGGAAGGCCTGCAGCACGAAGACGGCCATCAGGAAGACGCGCGTGCGTTCACGGCGGATATCGCCCGCGGCAACCGCCATGCCGAGCGCAGTGGCGCCGGTCGCCGAAGCGAGATTGTAAAGAATGACCCGGTTGGAATAATCTTCGTTGATCCAAGGCAGGAAGACGCCCGCGAGCCAGATTACCGGCGGCAGCAGCGCCCACCATTCCATTTTCTTGCGGTCGAGGGCAAGGAAGCCGGCAACCCAGGCGCTCTGTCCGAGCAAGGCGATGGCATTGCCGATTTCGATGGAAAGCAGGTTGGGAATTTCGCCGCGGGCGGCGACCAGTGCAAAGCCGATGCCGCTGAACAGGAAGCCTAGTCCCCAAAAAAGGTAGGCGGCGCTTTTCTGGTTGTGGCGCCAGGCCACGAACAAAACCAGCGCCAGCGTAAGGGCCTCAGAGCACCAGATGGACAGACCTGTAGCGACATTGAACACGGCAGCAACCCCTTGAGCGTTGGCGCATTCTGGCCGAAGAAGCTCGCTGTTTGATTAATGGCGCGAACCTTGGGCCGAGAATTTCGGCGTTATCTGCCGGTAAGCTTTCCGCCCGGTAAATGTTCGTAAGATCTGTCGAATGTGGTAAGCCTTTCTTCATCCTGTCACCGACAAAAGCTGTGGGACGGAAAGGTCTGGCCTCGCCGTTAACAGGCGTTTGGAACAGACGGGATAGGGAAATGCCAAAGCCATATGCCGCGCCTGCTTCTTAACGTTATCCTTATGCGTGTCTTGAAGAGGGGGGCGGGGACACTCTATGTAGGAACAAGGCATTTTTCTTTGATTCCCGGCATTCGCCGGAAAGACGTTAAAAGGACGCACATGAGAAACCCAGTCGATACCGCTATGGCCCTCGTGCCGATGGTTGTGGAACAGACCAACCGCGGTGAACGCTCCTACGACATCTATTCTCGCCTGCTCAAGGAACGCATCATCTTCCTGACGGGTCCTGTCGAGGACCATATGGCGACACTCGTCTGCGCCCAGCTTCTCTTCCTCGAGGCCGAAAACCCCAAGAAGGAAATCGCGCTCTATATCAATTCGCCGGGTGGCGTCGTCACTGCCGGTATGGCGATTTATGATACCATGCAGTTCATCAAGCCGGCCGTCTCGACGCTATGCATCGGTCAGGCTGCTTCCATGGGGTCGCTCCTTCTGGCTGCTGGTCATAAGGACATGCGTTTCGCCACGCCGAACTCCCGCATCATGGTCCATCAGCCCTCGGGCGGTTTCCAGGGCCAGGCATCGGACATCGAGCGTCACGCCCGTGACATCTTGAAGATGAAGCGTCGCCTCAACGAAGTCTACGTGAAGCACACGGGCCGTACCTATGAGGAAGTCGAAAAGACCCTCGATCGCGACCATTTCATGGATGCGGACGAGGCCCAGACCTGGGGCGTCATCGACAAGGTTCTGACATCGCGCGTGGAAATCGAAGGCGATCAGGCCTAGTAATTAATAGGGATGGTGTTTTCGCTGCCACAGTTCTATCCCATTTGTGATTGAACAAGGGGTTTCAACTGGCGGCGGAGACGCTAATAGTAGCTATTAATGCTATGTTGAATTTTTATGACATAGCATTCGGCATTCGAAGGGGAATTCGTTGCCGCCGGCACCCGGACATGATTGATTCGGCCCGGTTCGTACCCCCTGAAGCCTTTGTCGGCAGAAGCTCCGGGTAGGGGCGCCGTCAGGGAGCTGATTGAGTGGACCGCGATTTCGTGTTGGAAATGCGGCGTGCTGGAAGGAAAGTGATATGAGCAAGGTCAGCGGCAGCAACGGCGGCGACAGCAAGAACACCCTCTATTGTTCTTTCTGCGGAAAGAGCCAGCATGAAGTCCGGAAGCTTATTGCCGGACCGACCGTGTTCATCTGCGATGAATGCGTCGAATTGTGCATGGACATCATCCGCGAGGAGAACAAGTCCTCGATGGTCAAGTCCCGTGACGGCGTTCCCACGCCCCAGGACATCATCAAGGTTCTCGACGAATATGTCATCGGCCAGCGTCAGGCGAAGAAGATCCTGTCGGTTGCCGTTCACAACCACTACAAGCGCCTCGCGCACGCCTCCAAGAACGGCGATGTGGAACTGGCGAAGTCGAACATCATGCTGGTCGGCCCGACCGGTTGCGGCAAGACCTATCTTGCCCAGACGCTGGCCCGCATCATTGACGTTCCCTTCACGATGGCCGACGCGACCACGCTGACGGAAGCCGGCTATGTCGGTGAAGACGTCGAAAACATCATCCTGAAGCTTCTGCAGGCTGCGGACTACAATGTCGAGCGCGCCCAGCGCGGCATCGTCTACATCGACGAAGTCGACAAGATTTCCCGCAAGTCCGACAACCCGTCCATCACTCGCGACGTATCGGGCGAGGGCGTGCAGCAGGCGCTTCTGAAGATCATGGAAGGCACGGTTGCCTCGGTTCCACCGCAAGGCGGCCGCAAGCACCCGCAGCAGGAATTCCTGCAGGTCGACACGACGAATATCCTGTTCATCTGCGGTGGCGCCTTTGCAGGCCTCGACAAGATCATCTCCGCTCGCGGCGAAAAGACCTCGATCGGCTTTGGCGCGACCGTCAAGGCGCCGGACGACCGCCGCGTCGGCGAAGTGCTGCGCGAACTTGAGCCCGAAGATCTGGTCAAGTTCGGCCTCATCCCGGAATTTATCGGCCGTCTGCCGGTTCTGGCGACGCTTGAGGACCTTGATGAGGACGCACTGATCCAGATCCTGTCCGAGCCGAAGAACGCGCTGATCAAGCAGTACCAGCGCCTGTTCGAGATGGAAGACGTGGAATTGAGCTTCCACGAGGACGCGCTGCGCGAAATCGCCCGCAAGGCGATCATCCGCAAGACCGGCGCCCGAGGCCTCCGCTCGATCATGGAAAAGATCCTGCTCGACACGATGTTCGAACTGCCGGCGCTGGAAGGCGTGCGCGAAGTCGTCATCTCGGAAGAGGTCGCACGGGGCTCGGCCCGTCCGCTGTATATCTATGCGGACCGCCAGGACGAGAAGGCAAACGTCTCGGCCTGACTTGCGTTGGGAACCGTTATTTCAAGGGGCTTGCCTTGTGCGGGCCCCTTTCTATTTGAAAACGGGTGCCGGGCGCTGATAATAGTTGCGGGCAAGGTTGAAAACAGCCTTGGCCGATATTGCGCAAACGATGACCCTTGGCAATGATGCTGTGATTCCGTAGCCTGTTGCTGGCGTTGCTATTTTAGGCGGTTCGGAAATGGTAAGCGTCGCTCCAGATAGGCGCTTCATTGTGTTGGCGTTCCATGTAATAAAGCTGTCACAACCGTGGAACGCGGGCGTTAACGTGGCTTGAAAAGCGTAGTCAGAACCTCCACTTGTAGCAACAAGTGAGAGTGCCGGCCGGATCCCAAGCGGCCGCGCCAGAGAGCCCGGTAACGGGACGATGGAAAGGAATAAAAATGACGAAGAAAACGTCTGTAGCGAGCAGCACCGCTTATCCTGTTCTCCCCCTGCGCGACATCGTGGTGTTCCCCCATATGATCGTGCCGCTGTTCGTCGGGCGGGAAAAGTCGATCCGTGCGCTCGAAGAGGTCATGGGTTCCGACAAGCAGATCATGCTGGTCACCCAGATCAACGCCAGCGACGACGATCCGGACCCGTCTGCGATCCACCGCGTCGGTACGGTCGCGAACGTCCTCCAGCTTTTGAAGCTGCCTGACGGCACCGTGAAGGTTCTGGTCGAAGGACGCGCCCGCGCCGAAATCGATACCTATACGAGCCGCGAAGATTTCTACGAAGCTCTCGGTCACGTGCTCGAAGAGCCGCATGACGATCCGGTCGAACTGGAAGCTCTGTCGCGTTCGGTCGTGTCGGAATTCGAGAGCTACGTGAAGCTCAACAAGAAGATTTCGCCCGAGGTTGTCGGTGCGGCCAGCCAGATCGACGACTATTCCAAGCTCGCCGATACGGTCGCCTCGCATCTCTCTATCAAGATCACCGAGAAGCAGGAGATGCTGGAAACCACCAGCGTCAAGGCTCGCCTCGAAAAGGCGCTCGGCTTCATGGAAGGCGAGATCTCGGTCCTGCAGGTCGAAAAGCGCATCCGCTCGCGCGTCAAGCGCCAGATGGAGAAGACCCAGCGCGAATACTACCTGAATGAACAGATGAAGGCGATCCAGAAGGAGCTCGGCGACGGCGAGGAAGGCCGCGACGAGATGAGCGAACTGGAAGAGCGCATCGCCAAGACGAAGCTCTCCAAGGAGGCCCGTGAAAAGGCCGACGCGGAGCTGAAGAAGCTACGCCAGATGAGCCCGATGTCGGCTGAAGCCACCGTCGTGCGCAATTATCTGGACTGGCTGCTCGGTATCCCCTGGGGCAAGAAGTCGAAGATCAAGGCCGATCTCAACAATGCCGAGAAGATCCTCGAAGCCGATCACTTCGGTCTTGAAAAGGTCAAGGAGCGCATCGTCGAGTATCTGGCGGTCCAGGCCCGCGCCACCAAGATCAAGGGTCCGATCCTGTGCCTCGTCGGCCCTCCGGGCGTCGGCAAGACCTCGCTCGCCCAGTCGATCGCCAAGGCCACCGGCCGTGAATATGTCCGTATGGCTCTCGGTGGCGTTCGTGACGAGGCCGAAATCCGCGGTCACCGCCGCACCTATATCGGTTCGATGCCCGGCAAGGTCATCCAGTCGATGAAGAAAGCGAAGAAGTCCAACCCGCTCTTCCTGCTCGACGAAATCGACAAGCTCGGCCAGGACTACCGCGGCGATCCGTCTTCGGCTCTACTCGAGGTGCTTGATCCGGCCCAGAACTCGACCTTCATGGACCACTACCTGGAAGTCGAATACGATCTGTCGGACGTGATGTTCATCACCACGGCGAATACGCTGAACATTCCGGCTCCGCTGATGGACCGCATGGAGGTCATCCGTATCGCCGGCTACACCGAAGACGAGAAGCGCGAAATCGCCAAGCGGCACCTGCTGCCGAAGGCCATCAAGGAACATGCGCTGCAGCCGAGTGAATTCTCGGTCAGCGACGACGCCCTGATGGCAATCAGCCAGCAGTACACCCGCGAAGCCGGTGTCCGTAACTTCGAACGCGAATTGATGAAGCTTGCCCGCAAGGCGGTCACCGAGATCATCAAGGGCAAGACGAAGTCGGTTCACGTTACGGCAGAGAACATCGACGATTATCTTGGCGTTCCGCGCTTCCGCCACGGCGAAGCCGAGCGCGAGGATCAGGTCGGCGTGGTCACGGGTCTTGCCTGGACGGAAGTCGGCGGCGAGCTGCTGACGATCGAAGGCGTCATGATGCCCGGCAAGGGCCGCATGACCGTCACCGGCAACCTGAAGGAAGTGATGAAGGAATCGATCTCTGCGGCGGCCTCCTATGTCCGCTCGCGTGCCGTCGATTTCGGTATCGAGCCGCCGCGCTTCGACAAGAGCGACATTCACGTGCACGTGCCGGAAGGCGCGACGCCGAAGGATGGTCCGTCTGCCGGTGTCGCGATGGCAACCGCGATTGTCTCGATCATGACCGGCATTCCGGTCAGCAAGGATGTGGCAATGACGGGTGAAATCACCCTGCGCGGCCGTGTCCTGCCGATCGGTGGCCTGAAGGAAAAGCTGCTTGCCGCACTGCGCGGCGGTATCAAGAAGGTGCTGATTCCGGAAGAGAACGCCAAGGATCTGGCCGAGATTCCTGACAACGTAAAGAACAACATGGAGATCATTCCGGTCTCACGTATGGGCGAAGTGATCAAGCACGCGCTTGTCCGTCGTCCCGAGCCGATCGAATGGGATGGCACGGTTGAAACGCCGGTCATCGCGACCGTCGAAGGGCTAGATGACGCAGGCGTTGCCATAGCTCATTGAGACTTGGCGGCCACATTTACGCCCAATTGTTGCAAATCGTGAAAAAGGCCGGCGGAAACGCCGGCCTTTTTTGTGAAAACGTCATGTAGGCGCTTGCTTTTCCTTGATTTGCAGGGTTTTTGGGTTCTCGGCGGGCCTGATGAAAGCGATTTCTGCGCCTAGCTTCCAGATTGAGTTGTTTCAAACCATTTAGAAAGGGGTGGAAACATGAACAAGAATGAACTCGTGTCCGCAGTAGCCGAAAAGGCTGGACTGACGAAGTCTGACGCAGCATCTGCCGTCGATGCCGTTTTTGACGTTGTGCAGACCGAACTGAAGGGCAAGGGCGATGTTCGCCTCGCAGGCTTCGGCAGCTTCACGGTTTCTCATCGCGCTGCCACGAAGGGTCGCAACCCGTCGACCGGCGCCGAAGTCGACATCCCGGCACGCAACGTGCCGAAGTTCACGCCCGGCAAGGGCCTGAAGGACGCCGTCAACGGCTGATACGAGATTGTCCGCCGGCCGTAAACGAGAACGGCCGCGCAGGATTTTGAGGGGGTTCGGTAATGCCGGACCCCTTTTTGCTTTCAGCGCTTGCCGTATGCCGCGCTTCGTCTTACGACGGTGATGCTTTCGAGCCGGGGCAAAAGCCCCACCAGCGGTAAGGGCTTCGGCTCGAGCCTGCGAGCGCAGCGAGATGCATCGCGAATGGCAGGCGGCCTGACGCAAACCGTACAAAATGTCGCAGGTTGTCATGTGTCTGTCATGGCAGTCCCGCAGAAAACCTCTGTTCGATTGTTCGATATTGGGGGATTTTCAATGACATTGTCTGCGCACAAGGCGGCGCTTGCTGCCGTGCTTTTCGCATCCGTTGCCTTCCCGGCAGTGGCTGAGCCGGTTTTCAACCGCATCGCCTCTTTCCCGGTCGCGACCAACCTGCCGGCCGATAAGGACAAGCTTTCGGCTACCTCGGCCGAAATCATCACCGCTTCGCAGGATGGCAACACGCTGATCTATAGCGACAGCCCGCTCGGCGCGATCGGCTTCATCGACATTACCGATGCCAAGGCGCCCAAGGCCGGCGGCGCGCTGATGATGGACGGCGAGCCGACCTCGGTGACGACAGCGGCCGGCAAGGCGCTCGTCGCCGTCAATACCGGCGAAAGCAAGCAGAAACCGTCGGGCCGTCTGGCGATCGTCGATATCGCTACCAAGAAGATCGACGCGACCTGCGATCTCGGCGGCCAGCCCGATTCGATCGCCCTCAACAAGGACAGGACGCTCGGCGCGATCGCGATCGAAAACGAGCGTGACGAAGAGGTCAATGACGGCAAACTACCGCAGATGCCGGCAGGCGACCTCGTCGTCTTCCAACTCAAGACCGATGGCAGCGTCGATTGCGGCACCATCAAGCATATCGCCCTGACCGGCCTTGCCGGCGTTGCTCCTGACGATCCGGAACCGGAATTCGTTTCCTTCAACAGCCAGAACGAAATTGCGCTCACGCTGCAGGAAAACAACGAGATCATCATTCTCGACGGCGCGACCGGCACGGTGAAGACGCATTTCTCTGCCGGCAGCGTCGATCTCACGGGCATCGACACCAAGCGTGACGGCGCCCTGAAGTTCACCAGCGAGAAGAAGGGCGTCCTGCGCGAGCCTGATGCCGTCAAGTGGCTGGACGACAACCGGCTCGTTGTCGCCAACGAAGGCGACTATGAAGGCGGCTCGCGCGGCTTCACCATCTTCGACAAGACCGGCAAGGTCCTGTTCGAATCCGGCAGCTCCTTCGAGCGGGCCGTCGCCGCGCTCGGCCACTATCCGGAAAGCCGCTCCTCGTCGAAGGGCGTCGAGCCGGAAGGGCTGGAAGCCGCGAAATTCGGGAACGAGGACTTGTTCTTCCTGCTTGCTGAACGCGCTTCCGTCGTTGGCGTGTACAAGGACACCGGCGCCGAGCCGGAGCTGCTGCAGATCCTGCCCTCGGGCATTTCTCCGGAAGGCGCGGTCGCCATTCCGCAGCGTAACCTGCTTGCCACCGCCAACGAACTCGACCTTGGCAAGGACGGCGGCGCGCGTTCGCACGTCATGATCTATGAACGCGGCGAAGGCGAGAAGGCCTATCCGCAGATCGTTTCCGCCGAGAAGGACGGCAACCCCATCGGCTTTGCAGCTCTTTCTGGTCTCGCCGCCGTTCCGGGCAAGCCGGGCATGCTCTATGCCGTCAGCGACAGCTTCCTCGCCTCACAGCCGACGGTCTACACGATCGACGCCACCAGGAAGCCGGCCGTCATCACCGATGCGCTCGTCGTCAAGCGTGACGGTGCTCCGGCTCAGAAGCTCGACATCGAAGGCGTCGCTGTTGCTGCCGACGGCTCCTTCTGGCTGGCCTCGGAGGGGTATACCGAGCGCTTGGTGCCGCATGCTCTCTACAACGTCACCGCAAAGGGCGACATCAAGACCGAGATCGCCCTGCCGAAGGAACTGCTCGCCAACGAAATCCGCTTCGGCTTCGAAGGTATCACGATCGTCGGCACCGGCGATGATGCAACGCTGTGGATGGCCGTTCAGCGCGAGTGGAACGACGATGAGAAAGGCTTCGTGAAGCTCGTCTCCTATAATCCGAAGAAGAAGGAATGGGGCGGCGTGCGCTACCCGCTCGACAAGACCGAGAGCGGCTGGGTCGGTCTATCCGAAATCACCGCTCAGGGCGACAGCGTCTACATAATCGAACGCGACAATCTCGTCGGCGATGCAGCCAAGCTGAAGAAGCTCTACAAGGTTGCAATCTCCGACCTGAAGCCGGGCAAGCTCGGGGCCGATCTGCCCGTCGTCAAGAAGACGGAAGCCCATGATTTCATCGGCGATCTGAAGTCGGCCACCAACGGCTACATTCTCGACAAGCTGGAAGGTTTTGCCTTCGACGCATCGGGCAAGGCCTATGCCGTGACCGACAATGACGGTGTGAGCGACTCTTCGGGCGAAACCCTGTTCTTCCCGGTCAACCTGACCGCCACGAACTGAGTTCGCGTTCCCATGAAATGGAAAGGCCGGACTCTCGCCCGGCCTTTCCATTGATTCTTCTCAGAGCCTACCAGCGTTGATGCACATGCGGCGCAATCAGTCGCCCGTAGATTTCACGCGTTGCGGCCATGACGTCGGCAGGGAGCGGCGCAAGATCGGCGGCGGCTGCATTCGCCTTGGCCTGCTCGGCATTGCGTGCGCCGGGGATGACGACCGTGACTGCTTCCGCCATCAGGATCCAGCGAAGCGCAAAGGCTGCCATGCTGGCGCCGGCTGGAACGAGCTTGCGCACTTCCTCGACGGCCTGCAGGCCGACCTCGAAGGGCACGCCTGCGAAGGTCTCGCCGACATCGAAGGCCTCGCCGTTGCGGTTGAAATTGCGATGGTCATCGCTTGCGAACGTCGTGTCGCCGGTGATCTTGCCGGAGAGGAGGCCGCTGGCAAGCGGCACGCGAGCGATGATCGCCACGTTCTTGCGGCGGGCTTCACTGAAAAACAGATGATCGGGACGCTGGCGGAAGATGTTGTAGATGATCTGGATGCTGACGACACCGGGATATTCGATCGCTTTCAGAGCTTCCTCGACCTTCTCGACGCTGACGCCATAGCCCTTGATCTTGCCGGCCTTCTGCAACTCGTCCAGGCCTCCAAAGACTTCCGGTCGATAGAGCACCTCCGTCGGCGGGCAGTGAAGCTGTACGAGGTCGAGGCTGTCCACCTGCAGGTTCTTGAGGCTGCGGTCGATGAAGCCTTCCAGATTGGCCTTGGTGTAGCCTTCAGTGACATGCGGGTTCAGACGGCGGCCGGCCTTGGTCGCGACCATCGGGCGCTCGTCGCCACACGCCTTCAGCACATCGGCAATGATCTTTTCGGAGCGGCCGTCACCATAAACGTCGGCGGTATCGATGAAGGTCATGCCGGCGTCGAGTGCGGCATTCAAGGCAGCGCGGCCGTCCGCTTCGCTGACATCGCCCCAGGAGCCGCCGATCTGCCAGGCGCCGAAGCCGATATTGGTGACGGTAAAGGGCAGGCGGCCAAAAGCATGATGTTTCATGGAAATTCCTCCGATGGTGATGAAAGGTTCTCGAAGTAGCAGGCGCCGGGTAGGGCGACAATCGCCGATGGCGCTTGGATCGTCTGCTGCGATCAAATATCCTTGTCAGTGACGCTTCAACCGCAGCCGACGGAAGAACAGGAAAGATCATGGATATCAAGACTGCAGGCTCGCGCCCTTCCACGAGGGGCCAGGCCGATTATTTCACCGGCTCCGTTCGTCTCGATCCGCTCGTCGAGGCGCCGGAGCCTGCGCGTGTGCGGGCCGCTCACGTAACCTTCGAGCCGGGCGCGCGAACCGCCTGGCATACGCATCCCCTGGGGCAGACGCTGATCGTTACCTCAGGCAGAGGCTTCGCTCAGACATGGGGCGGCGAAATCAGGGAAATCCGCCCGGGTGATGTCGTCTGGTTCCCACCGGGCGAGAAGCACTGGCACGGGGCGAGCCCTGAGACCGCCATGAGCCACATCGCCATCCAGGAAGCATTGGACGGTAGCGTGGCGGACTGGCTGGAGCAGGTCAGCGACGAGCAATATGCCGGCAACGCCTGAGGCGGCAGCAACGGACTTCAGGCTCTGAGAGGGCGCAGGCGATTCGGGCTTCCGTTGCGAAACTCTGTCGCGGGCGTTTCAGGCATCCCGCCGCCTTCGTGCGGGCTGCTTGTGGAAAAACCTGACGCAGTGGATCTCAGGTCCGCAGGCAAAGCAGAATCGCCGATTTGTCGGGAGGATCGGGAAGGCCTTCCGAAACAATTTCAGGACTGTCATGGTTTTGTCTCCAAACCTGCTTGACACTAAAAGGCGAACCCCTTAGTTAGCCGCTCATCCAAGCGGCCAGCTCGTTCGGATGAGGTGCTCAGCACCGGATTGCTTGAAAGAATGCGGGTGTAGCTCAGTCGGTTAGAGTGCCGGCCTGTCACGCCGGAGGTCGCGGGTTCGAGCCCCGTCACTCGCGCCATTTCAAGCGGGCGTCAAATTGACGCCATCTGTCCGGTTTCGTGATATCCTCACGGTCCGAAAGGTCCAATGCGCGGGTGTAGCTCAGTCGGTTAGAGTGCCGGCCTGTCACGCCGGAGGTCGCGGGTTCGAGCCCCGTCACTCGCGCCATTTTTCTTCAAAAAGCCATGCAGTTTCCGAGGGTCAGCCATGCGGCCTTCCGCGACATTTGCGGATTTGTCGCGACATCGTTGCATCTGCTTGATAACGTCCGTCTGACGCTGTTCGAATAGCTTCTGTAAAAGTCTTGCGCCGGGGCTCCGGCTGCGCTAACCACGGCTTGTTGCAACGCACGTTCGCTTGCCGGGCATTTGCCCAGTTGCGCCGCCCGGCGCCGCCCGCAAGCAGGGATGAACATGATGACTGAACTGCTCAGTTCCTATATTCCGATCGCTATTTTCATCGGTATCGCGCTCGTTATTGGCCTGGCGCTGCTCATTGCGCCGTTTGCCGTTGCATTCAAGGCGCCCGATTCGGAAAAGCTTTCGGCCTACGAATGCGGCTTCAACGCATTCGATGACGCTCGTATGAAGTTCGACATCCGCTTCTACCTCGTGTCGATTCTCTTCATCATCTTCGATCTTGAAGTCGCCTTCCTCTTCCCATGGGCCGTTTCCTTCGGCGCCATCGGCTGGTTCGGCTTCTGGTCCATGATGGTCTTCCTCTTCGTGCTGACCATTGGCTTTATCTATGAATGGAAGAAGGGAGCCCTGGAATGGGAGTAGCCCCCGCTGGCAATCAGACGCTCGTAGCGCCGCAGCCGAAGGGGATCATCGATCCCTCGACCGGCAAGCCGATCGGCAGCAACGACGCGTTTTTCGGCGAGATCAACAATGAGCTCGCCGACAAGGGTTTCCTCGTCACGTCGACCGACGAGCTGATCAACTGGGCTCGTACCGGCTCGCTGATGTGGATGACCTTCGGTCTCGCCTGCTGCGCCGTCGAGATGATGCAGCTCTCCATGCCGCGTTACGACGTCGAACGCTTCGGCTTTGCGCCGCGTGCTTCGCCGCGCCAGTCGGACGTCATGATCGTTGCCGGCACGCTGACCAACAAGATGGCGCCTGCGCTTCGCAAGGTCTATGACCAGATGCCTGAGCCGCGTTACGTCATCTCGATGGGCTCCTGCGCCAACGGCGGCGGCTACTATCACTATTCCTATTCGGTCGTTCGCGGCTGTGATCGCGTCGTACCGATCGACATCTACGTGCCGGGCTGTCCCCCCACGGCGGAAGCATTGCTTTACGGCGTGCTGCTGCTGCAGAAGAAGATCCGCCGCACCGGCACGATCGAACGCTAAGGGCAAGGACAGAAAATTATGAGCGAAGCCCTCACTGAGCTTTCGTCGTACCTTTCGCAAGCGCGCGGCAACCTGATTGCCGCCTCGCAGCTCAAATATGGCGAGCTGACGCTGACGACGACCGGCGACAATCTGATCCCGCTGCTGACCTTCCTGCGCGACGACGCCAAGTGCGGCTTCGTCAACCTGACGGACATCTGTGGTGTGGACTGGCCGCAGCGCGAACTGCGCTTCGACGTCGTCTATCATCTCCTGTCTCCGAAGCAGAACCTGCGCATCCGCGTGAAGGTGGCGACAGACGAAGATACGCCGGTTCCATCCGCCTGCGCCGTCTATCCGGGCGCCGACTGGTTCGAGCGCGAGACCTGGGACATGTACGGCGTGCTCTTCACCGGCCACCCGGACCTGCGCCGTATCCTGACCGATTACGGTTTCGAAGGTCATCCGCTGCGCAAGGATTTCCCGACGACCGGTTTCGTCGAAGTTCGCTACGACGATGCGGCAAAGCGCGTCGTTTACGAGCCGGTGGAACTGAAGCAGGAATTCCGTAATTTCGATTTCTTGTCCCCTTGGGAAGGCACGGAATACGTGCTGCCCGGCGACGAAAAGGCGAAACAGTAAGTTTGAGGCGTGTGGCGGGCCGAGAGCCCGTTGTTCACTGACTACCTGAAAAAGCGAGCCCATCGCCATGACCGAACATAACGTCCGTAACTTCAACATCAATTTCGGGCCGCAGCATCCGGCAGCGCACGGCGTTCTGCGTCTTGTCCTTGAGCTTGACGGCGAAATCGTGGAACGCGTCGATCCGCATATCGGCCTGCTGCACCGCGGCACCGAAAAGCTGATCGAAACCAAGACCTACCTGCAGGCTGTTCCCTACTTCGATCGCCTCGACTACGTGGCGCCGATGAACCAGGAGCATGCCTATGCTCTGGCTGTGGAAAGGCTGCTCGGCATTGAGATCCCGATTCGCGGCCAGCTGATCCGCGTCCTCTACTCGGAAATCGGCCGTATCCTGTCGCATCTTTTGAACGTCACGACGCAGGCCATGGACGTCGGCGCGCTGACGCCGCCGCTCTGGGGTTTCGAAGAGCGCGAAAAGCTGATGGTGTTCTATGAGCGCGCCAGCGGCTCCCGTATGCATGCCGCTTATTTCCGTCCGGGTGGCGTTCACCAGGACCTGCCGGAACAGGTCGTGCAGGATATCGGCAAGTGGTGCGACGAATTTCCGGGCAAGCTCGACGATATCGACGATCTTCTGACCGGCAACCGCATCTTCAAGCAGCGCAACGTTGATATCGGCGTTGTCTCTCTGGAAGATTGCTGGGCCTGGGGCTTCTCGGGCGTCATGGTGCGCGGTTCGGGTGCTGCCTGGGACCTGCGTCGCGCGCAGCCTTATGAATGCTATTCGGATCTTGAGTTCGACATTCCGGTCGGCAAGAACGGCGACAACTACGATCGTTACCTGATCCGCATGATCGAGATGCGCGAATCGGTGAAGATCATGAAGCAGTGCGTCAATCGCCTGCTCGGTGATGCCAAGGCGGGACCATTCTCCTCGATCGATGGCAAGGTCGTTCCGCCGAAGCGCGGCGAGATGAAGCGTTCGATGGAAGCGCTGATCCACCACTTCAAGCTCTATACCGAAGGCTATCACGTTCCGGCCGGTGAGGTTTACGCTGCTGTCGAAGCGCCGAAGGGCGAATTTGGCGTCTATCTCGTCTCCGACGGCACCAATAAGCCCTATCGCTGCAAGATCCGCGCTCCGGGTTATGCGCATCTGCAGGCGATGGACTTCATGTGCCGTGGTCACCAGCTTGCCGACGTCGCGGCCGTTCTCGGCTCGCTCGACATCGTCTTCGGTGAGGTGGACCGCTAATGCAGGCTCTGCCGCTCGCGACAGCCTTTCTTCTTTCGGCCTCCGCTGCCTTTGCACAGGATGCCGGAAAGCTCGGCACACCGCTGGGCCATGAAGAGGCGCAGCCGCCGGCAGAGCAATCGTCCATGGGTGAGCTTTTGTCCATGGGCTATCAAATCAAGGCCGCCGTGCCGAATGGCGGCAAGTTCGTGGTATTTATGCAAAAAGACCAGTCGGCCTATGCCTGTGAAATGCAGTCTCTGACTGCTTCGCGGTGTGGAACGCTAAACTGACAAGGCGTGAGGAAGAATGTCCGTTCGTCGATTAGCCGAAGATCAATTCCAGCCGGCCGCATTCGCTTTCAGCGATGAAAATGCGGTCTGGGCGGAAAAGACGATTCAGAAATATCCCGCAGGCCGTCAGCAGTCCGCGGTCATTCCGCTGTTGATGCGTGCGCAAGAGCAGGATGGTTGGGTCACCCGCCCGGCGATCGAAAAGATTGCCGACATGCTGGACATGGCCTATATCCGCGTTCTCGAGGTCGCGACCTTCTACACCCAGTTCCAGCTTCATCCCGTCGGTACCCGCGCTCACGTGCAGGTCTGCGGCACGACGCCCTGCATGCTGCGTGGCTCGGAAAAGTTGATGGGCGTCTGCCGCAGCAAGATCCATCAGCACCCGTTCGAGCGCAACGCCGAGGGCACGCTCTCCTGGGAAGAGGTCGAATGTCTCGGGGCTTGCGTCAACGCTCCGATGGTGATGATCGGCAAGGATACCTACGAGGACCTGACGCCGGAGCGCCTGGAAGAGATCATCGATACGTTCGCGGCCGGCAATGGGGCGAGCGTCAAGGTTGGCCCGCAGATCGACCGTCACCTGTCCTCGCCCGAAGGTGGCCCGACGACCCTGCTGGGCGATGTTGCCGTTAGCCGCACCTGGGTTGACAAGGCTCCAGCGACTGCACCGGCAGACGGCGCGCCGGTTCCGCCTTCCGAGGCGGCACGTCCGAAGAGCACCGACGCCGAGACCAATGCGTCGCTGAAGACGCCGGCAACGTCTCCCAAAGCATCGGCGAAGAATGCGAAGGCTGCCGAAGTTCAGCCGCTCTCTGGCACCGCCGCTTCCGAGCCGGCGCCGAAGGCTGCCCCTGAGGTTGCTGCCAAGCCCGCGCTGACCGACAAGAATCGTCCGGCCGGCATCGAGAAGCCCGCCGCTCCCGATGATCTCAAGATGATTTCCGGCGTCGGTCCGAAGATCGAAGCAACGTTGAATGAAATCGGTATCTTCACCTTCTCGCAGATCGCGGGCTGGAAGAAGGCCGAACGCGAATGGGTCGATGGTTTCCTGAATTTCCGCGGCCGCATCGAGCGCGACGACTGGGTCAAGCAGGCCAAGGCGCTCGCCAAGGGCGGCGAAGCGGAATATATCAAGGTCTTCGGCAAGAAGCCGCGGTAAGAGGTGTGAAGCATGTTAGAAGATAAGGACCGCATCTTTACCAACATCTACGGCCTCAAGGACAAATCCCTGAAGGGGGCGATGAGCCGCGGCCACTGGGACGGCACCAAGCAGATCCTCGAAAAGGGCCGTGACTGGATCGTCGACGAGATGAAGGCTTCCGGCCTTCGCGGTCGTGGCGGCGCAGGCTTCCCGACAGGCCTCAAATGGTCGTTCATGCCCAAGCAGAGCGACGGCCGTCCGCATTACCTCGTCGTCAACGCCGACGAATCCGAGCCCGGCACCTGCAAGGACCGCGACATCATGCGCAACGATCCGCATACGCTGATCGAAGGCTGTGTGGTCGCAAGCTTCGCCATGGGCGCCAACGCCGCCTATATCTATGTGCGCGGCGAATATATCCGTGAGCGCGAAGCCCTGCAGGCCGCAATCGACGAATGCTACGATGCCGGCCTTCTCGGCAAGAACAACAAGCTCGGTTGGGACATGGACATCTATGTCCATCATGGCGCCGGTGCTTATATCTGCGGCGAAGAAACCGCGCTGCTCGAAAGCCTTGAAGGCAAGAAGGGCCAGCCGCGCCTGAAGCCGCCGTTCCCGGCCAATATGGGTCTCTACGGCTGCCCGACGACGGTCAACAATGTTGAATCGATCGCCGTCGCCCCAACCATCCTGCGCCGTGGTGCGGGCTGGTTCTCGTCCATCGGCCGTCCGAACAACGTTGGAACCAAGCTCTTCATGCTCTCCGGTCACGTCAACAAGCCGTGCACCGTTGAAGAGAGCATGGGCATCACCTTCCGCGAACTGGTGGACAAGCACGCCGGCGGCATTCGTGGGGGCTGGGACAATCTGCTTGCCGTCATTCCGGGCGGTGCATCGTGCCCGATCGTTCCGGCCAAGGACATCATCGACTGCCCGATGGACTTCGACGGTCTGCGCGCTGTCGGTTCCTCCTTCGGTACGGCCGCCTCGATCGTCATGGACAAGTCCACCGACGTCATCAAGGCCATCGCCCGTATCTCCGCCTTCTTCAAGCATGAGAGCTGCGGCCAGTGCACGCCGTGCCGCGAAGGCACGGGCTGGATGTGGCGCGTGATGGAGCGCATGGCGCGCGGCAACGCCCAGAAGCGCGAAATCGACATGCTGTTCCAGGTCACCAAGCAGATAGAAGGCCACACCATCTGTGCGCTCGGCGACGCCGCCGCATGGCCGGTGCAGGGTCTGATCCGTAACTTCCGTCCAGAGATCGAAGCCCGCATCGACCAGTATACGGCCAATGCGCTCGATCACGGTGCGGTTCTGGAGGCGGCCGAGTAAGTACATGACGATCAAGGCACCCGACAGCAAGGTGGGAGAAGGGGCATCCGATTTCGCGGCTGACTTCGGCCGTCTTGCTGCCGGCATGCTGGAAAATGCGCGCGCGATGCCCGTTCATCCGCTGATGGCGCATCCAGCTGCGGCATTTGCCGCAGCCACAGCGATCGGTTTTGGCATTTCCACGCAGATGGCCGGCGTTTTCTTCGGCGCGCTGCAGGGCGCGTTCGAGACGGCGAACATGGCGGCCGCAGCGCTCGATGAAACGCCGCCTGACGAAGAAACACCCGAGATGGATATCCGTCCGGAAAATATTCGCCCGGCTGAAACGGTTGCGCCGGTTCGTAAGGCGGCAAAGCCGAAGCTGACGGTGGTTTCCAGCAAGGCCCCGGCAGCGGAAGCCGCGAAGCCTACGGTTGCCAAGGCGAAGCCCGGCACAAGGTCCAGGAAGGCTGACGACCTGAAGCTGATCGCCGGCATCGGTCCGAAGCTGGAGCAGGTGCTGAACAAAAGAGGCATCCGCACTTTTGCCGATATTGCGGCATGGAGCGACGGCGACGTTGTGAGCCTGGACGCCGAACTCGGTTTCGACGGTCGCATCCTGCGCGATGACTGGGTTGGCCAGGCGAAGGTGCTGGCGACACGGGGTCGCAGGAAGAAGTAGTTTCCGGCCACAGGCGATGGTCGGAGGAATGGCATCCGAGCGACGGGGCAGGGGGCTCCGGATCGTGGTGCCGATGGCGGGTTTCGGGTCTCGGAACCAGCGAAAGAGAATTTGGGCAATTCCGGCGCCAGGACGGACGAAAGGTCTGTCTTGGCAATATGGATGTTGCAAAAATAGGTTTGTTTGCCGGTGCCCGGCGAATGGGAAACAGGACTGAGTGACGATGGCAAAACTGAAGATTGACGGTAACGAGATCGAAGTTCCGGATCATTACACGCTGATTCAGGCGTGCGAAGAGGCCGGTGCTGAAGTTCCGCGCTTCTGCTTCCATGAGCGTCTGTCGGTTGCCGGCAATTGCCGTATGTGCCTCGTCGAGGTCAAGGGCGGTCCGCCGAAGCCGCAGGCTTCCTGCGCCATGGGCGTGCGCGATATTCGAGGCGGTCCGAACGGCGAACTGCCTGAAGTCTTCACCAACACGCCGATGGTCAAGAAGGCCCGCGAAGGCGTGATGGAATTCCTGCTGATCAACCATCCGCTCGATTGCCCGATATGCGACCAGGGCGGCGAATGCGATCTGCAGGACCAGGCCATGGCCTTCGGTATCGACACCTCGCGCTATCAGGAAGACAAGCGCGCCGTCGAAGACAAGTATATTGGGCCGCTCGTCAAGACGGTTATGAACCGCTGCATTCACTGCACGCGTTGCGTCCGTTTCACGACGGAAGTGGCAGGCATTTCCGAGCTCGGCCTGATCGGCCGCGGCGAAGACGCCGAAATCACCACCTATCTCGAGCAGGCCATGACCTCCGAGCTGCAGGGCAACGTCGTTGACCTCTGCCCGGTCGGCGCACTGACTTCGAAGCCCTTCGCCTTCACGGCCCGCCCGTGGGAACTGAACAAGACGGAATCGATCGACGTCATGGACGCCGTCGGCTCTGCAATCCGCGTCGATACGCGGGGCCGCGAAGTCATGCGCATCCTGCCGCGCGTCAACGAGGCCGTGAACGAAGAGTGGATTTCGGACAAGACCCGCCACGTCTGGGACGGCCTGAAGACGCAGCGCCTCGACCGGCCTTACGTCCGCAAGGGCGGTCGCCTGCAGCCGGCGAGCTGGAGCGAAGCCTTCGGCGCCATCAAGGCTGCCGTTTCGGCAACCTCTGGCGATAAGATCGGCGCGATTGCCGGCGACCTCGCTTCGGTCGAAGAAATGTATGCCCTTTCCGAACTGGTCAAGTCGCTCGGTTCCGAGAACCTCGACTGTCGCCAGGATGGGGCGGCACTTGATCCGTCGCTCGGTCGCGCAAGCTACCTCTTCAATCCGACCATCGCGGGCATCGAACAGGCTGATGCGCTGCTTATCATCGGCGCCAACCCGCGCTTCGAAGCGGCCATCCTCAACGCCCGCATCCGCAAGCGTTACCGTCGCGGCGGCTTCCCGATCGGTGTGATCGGCGAGCGCGGCGAGATGCGTTACAAGTATGATTACCTCGGCGCAGGCCCCGATACGCTGAAGGACATTCTCGACGGCGGCCACGCCTTCGCCGAAGTGCTCGCCAAGGCTTCCAAGCCGATGATCGTCATCGGTCAGGGCGCTCTCACCCGCACGGATGGCGCAGGCGTTCTGGCAACCGCCGCCAAACTCGCCGTCAATGTCGGCGCAATCGCGGAAGGCTGGAACGGCTTTGCGGTGCTGCACACCGCCGCATCGCGGGTCGGCGGCCTAGACCTCGGCTTCGTGCCGGGCGCTAAGGGCGTCAATGCCGCTGAGATGCTGAAGACCATGGACGTGCTCTTCCTGCTCGGCGCCGATGAGTTTGATGTCTCGGCAAAGACGGCGAAGTTCACGGTCTATATCGGCTCGCATGGCGACAATGGTGCGCATGGCGCCGATGTCATCCTGCCGGCCGCCGCTTACACGGAAAAGTCCGGCACCTGGGTCAACACCGAAGGCCGCGTCCAGATGGGCAACCGCGCCGGTTTCGCACCGGGCGATGCCCGCGAAGACTGGGCGATCATCCGCGCCCTGTCCGACGTGCTGGGCAAGAAGCTTCCTTTTGATTCGCTTGGTGAATTGCGCGGCAAGCTCTACGCAGCATTCCCGCATTTTGCTGACATCGACGAGATCGCCGAAGGTGACAGCGCCCAAATTGCCGCACTGGCGAAAAAAGCCGGTAAGATGAACAAATCCGGGTTTGCGTCGCCGGTCAAAGACTTCTATTTGACGAACCCGATAGCGCGCGCCTCGGCTGTCATGGCCGAGTGCTCGGCATTGGCCCGCAACAATTTCAAAGTCGCGGCAGAGTAAGGGCAGGAACTCATGGATTCTTTCTTCTCGACCTATGTCTGGCCGGCGATCATCATGATCGGTCAGTCGCTGCTGCTGCTCGTCTGCCTGCTGGTCTTCATCGCTTACGTCCTGCTTGCCGACCGCAAGATCTGGGCTGCCGTTCAGCTCCGTCGCGGTCCGAACGTCGTCGGCCCCTTCGGCCTGTTCCAGTCCTTCGCAGACCTTCTGAAGTTCGTCTTCAAAGAGCCGGTCATCCCCGCTGGCGCCAACAAGGCGGTCTTCCTGCTTGCTCCGCTCGTCACCGTGCTTCTTGCGCTGTCGACCTGGGCGGTTGTGCCGCTGGCCGACGGCTGGGTGATCGCGAACATCAATGTCGGCATTCTGTATATCTTCGCGATCTCATCGCTCGAGGTCTACGGCATCATCATGGGTGGGTGGGCTTCGAACTCGAAGTATCCATTTCTCGGCGCGCTGCGCTCGGCAGCGCAGATGGTGTCCTATGAGGTTTCGATCGGCTTCGTTATCGTCACCGTCCTTCTCTGCGTCGGTTCGCTGAACCTGACCGATATCGTCAATGCGCAGCATACGGGCCTTGGCACCATGCTCGGACTGCCGAACTCGTTCCTCGACTGGCATTGGCTGTCACTGTTCCCGATGTTCGTCGTCTTCTTCATCTCGGCGCTCGCCGAGACCAACCGCCCGCCCTTCGACCTTCCGGAAGCAGAATCCGAACTCGTCGCCGGTTTCATGGTCGAATACGGTTCTGCTCCGTACATGATGTTCATGCTCGGCGAATATGCGGCCGTCGTCCTGATGTGCTCGCTGACGACGATCCTCTTCCTGGGAGGCTGGCTGCCGCCGGTTGATTTCTGGCTCATTAACTGGGTACCGGGCATCATCTGGTTCATGCTGAAGGCGTGCCTGGTGTTCTTCATGTTCGCCATGGTCAAGGCTTTTGTGCCCCGTTACCGCTACGACCAGCTCATGCGCCTCGGCTGGAAGGTTTTCCTTCCGCTGTCGCTCGCCATGGTCGTCATCGTTGCATTCGTGCTGAAACTGACGGGATGGGCCGGCTGATGTCCAACCTCGTTTCCGGCAAAATTGGAGATTGAAGATGGGAAGCCTGTCCGCCTCCATCAACTCGCTTTTCCTCAAGGAATTCGTCGGCGCCTTCTTCCTGTCGATGCGCTATTTCTTCAAACAGAAGGCGACGATCAACTATCCCTTCGAAAAGGGTCCGGTCAGCCCGCGCTTTCGTGGCGAACATGCGCTGCGCCGTTATCCCAACGGCGAAGAGCGCTGCATCGCCTGCAAGCTGTGCGAAGCGATCTGTCCCGCTCAGGCGATCACCATCGAAGCCGGCCCGCGCCGCAATGACGGCACGCGCCGCACGGTGCGTTACGACATCGATATGGTGAAATGCATCTATTGCGGCTTCTGCCAGGAAGCTTGCCCGGTCGATGCGATCGTCGAAGGCCCGAATTTCGAATTCGCCACCGAGACCCGCGAAGAGCTCTACTTCGACAAGCAGAGGCTGCTCGACAACGGTGACCGGTGGGAGCGTGAAATCGCCCGCAACATGGCGATGGATGCGCCGTATCGTTGATTGAAATTTGAAATGCCGCTGATCGGGCGCTCTCGTCCACTGCGGTTAACATGCACCGGGGCTTTGTCGGCGGAAGCTGCGCGAAGTCCTATCGGGCAGGGAAACTCCCGGCTGCCCGGGGGAAGATGAAAAAGGCACCAACATGGGTCTGCAGGCTCTATTTTTCTATCTTTTCGCCTTTGTCGCGATAGCGTCGGCGTTCATGGTCATCTGGGCGAAGAACCCGGTTCACTCGGTTCTGTTCCTGATCCTGGTGTTCTTCAATGCGGCGGGTCTCTTCCTGCTGCTGGGTGCCGAATTCCTGGCGATGATCCTGCTTGTCGTCTATGTGGGCGCGGTCGCTGTTCTCTTCCTCTTCGTGGTGATGATGCTCGACATCGACTTCACCGAGCTTCGCGCCGGTGTTCTCGAATATGCGCCGATCGGCGCGCTCATCGGTCTCATCCTCGCAGCCGAACTGATCGTCGTCATCGGCGGCAGCGCGATCTCGCCCGAGATTGCCAAGACGGTCGCCATGCCGATCCCGGCGCTCACCGAACGCACCAATACGGCCGCGCTCGGCGACGTGCTCTACACGAATTACGTCTACTTCTTCCAGATCGCTGGTCTGATCCTGCTGGTCGCCATGATCGGCGCGATCGTGCTGACGCTGAAGCATCGCACCAACATCAAGCGGCAGAATATTTCCCGCCAGGTTGCCCGCACGCCCGCGACCGCCGTAGAGGTGGTCAAGGTCAAGCCGGGTCAGGGCGTGAGCTGAACCGAGAGGTCAAGGAACAAAGAACATGGTCATCGGACTTTCCCATTATCTCACGGTCAGCGCCATCCTCTTCACGATCGGCATCTTCGGGATCTTCCTGAACCGGAAGAACATCATCGTCATCCTGATGTCGGTCGAACTGATCCTGCTGTCGGTCAACATCAACATGGTCGCCTTCTCGTCGTTTCTTAACGACATCGTCGGCCAGGTGTTCGCACTGTTCATTCTGACTGTTGCTGCTGCTGAAGCGGCGATCGGTCTTGCAATTCTCGTTGTCTTCTACCGCAACCGCGGTTCGATCGCGGTCGAAGACGTCAATATGATGAAGGGCTGAGCGGCTCATGTTCCTCTATAAGGCTATCGTCTTCCTTCCCCTGATCGGCGCGATCATCGCGGGCCTCTTCGGCCGCGCGATCGGCGCCAAGGCGTCGGAATATGTCACCAGCGGCCTGATGATCATCGCCGCCATCCTGTCCTGGGTCGTCTTCTTCACGGTTGCGCTCGGCCATCCGGAAGGTGCGATCAAGGTCGAGGTTCTCCGCTGGATCCAATCTGGTGGTATCGATGTCTCCTGGTCGCTGCGTGTCGATACACTGACCTCGGTCATGCTGATCGTCGTCAATACGGTCTCGACGCTGGTGCACGTCTATTCGATTGGTTACATGCACACCGATCCGCACCGGCCGCGCTTCTTCGCCTATCTGTCGCTCTTCACCTTCGCCATGCTGATGCTGGTGACCTCCGACAACCTCGCCCAGATGTTCTTCGGCTGGGAAGGCGTAGGTCTGGCCTCGTATCTGCTGATCGGTTTCTGGTACAAAAAGCCCTCGGCCTCGGCGGCTGCGATAAAGGCCTTCATCGTCAACCGCGTCGGCGACTTCGGCTTCGTGCTCGGCATTGCCACCGTCTTCGTGCTGTTCGGCTCGATCAATTTCGACACGATCTTCGCCAATGCTTCGACCTTCGCTCCGGCGGAAGGCGGCGGTGAAGCCGGTGAAGTGATCCTGAACCTTTTCGGCATGCATCTCGACAAGGCGCACGCACTGACCGGTGCCTGCCTGCTGCTCTTCATGGGCGCAATGGGTAAGTCGGCGCAGTTCCTGCTGCACACCTGGCTGCCGGACGCCATGGAAGGCCCAACCCCGGTGTCCGCACTCATCCATGCCGCAACCATGGTGACCGCCGGCGTCTTCCTCGTCGCCCGCATGTCGCCGATCTTCGAACTCTCGCATGATGCGCTCGTCGTCGTGACAGTGATCGGTGCGATCACCGCTTTCTTCGCGGCGACCGTCGGCCTCGTGCAGAACGACATTAAGCGCGTCATCGCCTACTCGACCTGCTCGCAGCTCGGCTACATGTTCGTTGCTCTTGGCGTCGGTGCTTACGGCGCGGCAATCTTCCACCTCTTCACGCACGCCTTCTTCAAGGCACTGCTCTTCCTATGCGCCGGCTCGGTCATCCACGCCGTCGATGGCGAGCAGGACATGCGCTACATGGGTGGCCTGCGTCCGCATATCAAGATGACGTTCTGGATGATGATCATCGGCACGCTGGCGATCACCGGTGTCGGCATCCCCTTCACCCCGGTCGGCTTCGCAGGCTTCTTCTCGAAGGATGTCATCATCGAGGCTGCCTATGCAGCGCATTCGCCGGTTGCAGGTTTCGCCTTCACATTGCTGGTCATTGCCGCTCTCTTCACGAGCTTCTATTCCTGGCGTCTGATCTTCATGACCTTCTACGGCAAGCCGCGCGCTTCGCATGAGGTCATGCATCATGTCCATGAATCGCCGCAGGTCATGCTGGTGCCGCTCTACATCCTTGCGATCGGTGCGGTCTTGGCGGGCGTGCTCTTCGAAGGCCGCTTCTACGGCGAGGAATATGCCGAGTTCTGGAAGGGGGCGCTCTTCACCGGTGCCGAAAACGAGCTGGTGGAAGAGTTCCATCACGTCCCGGCCTGGGTTGGCCTTAGCCCCTTCATTGCCATGCTGCTTGGCTTCGTCACCGCCTGGTACATGTACATCAGGTCGCCCTCGACGCCGCGCAAGCTCGCCCAGCAGCACCGTGTGCTCTACCAGTTCCTGCTCAACAAGTGGTACTTCGACGAACTCTACGATTTCCTCTTTGTCCGCAGCGCCAAGGCGCTCGGCAACTTCCTGTGGAAGAAGGGTGATGTCGGCGTCATCGATACCTACGGTCCGAACGGCATTGCCGCCCGCGTCGTCAACGTCACCGACCGTGTCGTACGCCTGCAGACCGGTTACCTCTATCACTATGCCTTCGCGATGCTGATCGGCGTTGCGGCGCTCGTTACCTGGATGATGCTCGGGAGTTCCTTCTGATGACCGATTGGCCTATTCTTTCAACGGTCACCTTCCTGCCGCTCGTCGGCGTGGTGCTTCTGTTGCTGATGAACGGCGAAACCGAGAATGGCCGCAAGAACGTGCTGTGGATCTCCTTGATCACCACGGTCTTCACTTTCATTCTCTCGCTCTTCATCTGGATCGGCTTCGACAACGCCAATCCGGGCTTCCAGATGATCGAGCAGCATAGCTGGCTCGGCACCGGCATCGGTTACCATGTCGGTGTGGACGGCATCTCCATGCTGTTCATTATCCTCTCGACCTTCCTGATGCCCTTCTGCGTGCTCGCAAGCTGGCTCTCGATCGAGAAGCGCCTGAAGGAATACATGATCGCCTTCCTCATCCTCGAAGTGATGATGGTCGGTGTCTTCGTCTCGCTTGATATCGTTCTCTTCTACGTCTTCTTCGAAGGCGGCCTCATTCCGATGTTCCTGATCATCGGCGTCTGGGGCGGTGCGAACCGCGTTTATGCGAGCTACAAGTTCTTCCTCTATACGCTGCTCGGCTCGGTGCTGATGCTGCTCGCCATCATGGCCATGTACTGGCAGTCGGGCACGACCGATATCGCCCAGCTTCTGGACTACAAGTTCCCGCCGGCAATGCAGACCTGGCTGTGGCTTGCCTTCTTCGCCTCCTTCGCGGTGAAGATGCCGATGTGGCCGGTCCACACCTGGCTCCCTGACGCGCACGTCCAGGCGCCGACCGCTGGTTCCGTCATCCTGGCAGGCGTGCTCCTGAAGCTCGGCGGTTACGGCCTGATCCGCTTCTCGATCGGCATGTTCCCCGTCGCGTCGGACTATTTCGCGCCGCTCGTCTTCGCGATGTCCGTTATCGCTATCATCTACACCTCGCTGGTCGCGATGATGCAGGACGACATCAAGAAGCTGATCGCCTATTCCTCGGTGGCTCATATGGGCTACGTGACGATGGGCATTTTCGCTGCCAACGCTCAGGGTCTGCAGGGTTCGATCTTCCAGATGCTGTCGCACGGCATCGTCTCGGGCGCGCTCTTCCTCTGCGTCGGCGTCGTCTATGACCGCACCCATACGCGCGAGATCGCTGCCTATGGCGGCCTGGTCAACAACATGCCGAAATACGCGGTCGCCTTCATGGTCTTCACCATGGCGAATGTCGGTCTGCCCGGCACTTCGGGCTTCATCGGCGAATTCCTGACGCTGATCGGCGTCTTCCGCGCCAACACCTGGGTTGCGCTTTTTGCCGCCACCGGCGTCATCCTCTCGGCCGCCTACGCGCTCTGGCTCTATCGCCGGGTGATCTTTGGCGCACTGGAGAAGGAGAAGCTGAAGGCTCTGCTCGACCTTTCGCCTCGAGAACAGATCATCCTTTATCCGCTGATCGCGCTCACCATCTTCTTCGGCGTCTATCCGGCTCCGGTCTTCGATGCGACCGCAGCTTCGGTAGACCATCTGATCAACAGCTATTCGGCCGCAGTGCAGGCAGCGCAGAATGTTGCGCTGTCGATGAAATGACGGGACTTTAGGACATGACCGCTGAAACAATCTCCCTGAGCCTGTACCTGTCCGCGCCGGAAATCATCCTCGCGATCGGTGCACTTCTGCTGCTCATGATCGGCGTTTTCTCGGGCGAGCGGTCCGGTCCGCTCGTCAGCGCGCTGGCGATGATCGTGATTGCCATCTCCGGCCTGTGGCTGATCTTCGTTCCCGGCGACGGCCTTGCTTATGGCGGCGTCTATCTCGCCGATGGCTTTGCACGCTTCATGAAGGTGCTGGCACTGATCGGCTCCCTCGTCGCGCTGTTCATGTCGATGGGTCATGCTCGGGAAAATCAGCTCGACAAGTTCGAGTTCCCGATTCTTCTGGTGCTGTGTACGCTCGGCATCATGCTGATGATCTCGGCCAACGACCTGATCGCGCTCTATCTCGGCCTTGAACTGCAGTCTCTGGCGATCTACGTCATCGCTGCGATCAACCGCAATAGCCTGAAGTCGACCGAAGCCGGCCTGAAGTATTTCGTCCTTGGCGCGCTTTCCTCGGGCATGCTGCTCTATGGCATGTCGCTGGTATACGGCTTCACCGGGCACACGCATTTCGCCGAGGTTGCGCAGGCGCTCACGGTCGAAGGAGCACGTTCGCTCGGCCTGATCTTCGGCCTCGTCTTCATCCTCGCCGGCATTGCCTTCAAGATCTCGGCCGTTCCGTTCCACATGTGGACGCCGGACGTTTATGAAGGCGCACCGACCCCGGTCACTGCCTTCCTCGCGAGCGCGCCGAAGGTTGCCGCCATGGCGATGATGACCCGTATCGTCATCACCGCCTTCCAGCCGGTGCTATCAGATTGGCAGCAGGTCATCGTCTTCATTTCGATCGCTTCCATGCTGCTCGGTTCATTTGCGGCCATCGGCCAGAAGAACATCAAACGACTGATGGCCTATTCCTCGATAGGTCACATGGGTTACGCGCTGGTCGGTCTCGCCGCCGGAAACCAGACGGGCGTTGCCGGCGTCATGCTTTACATGGCGATCTACATGGTCATGACCCTCGGCTCCTTCGCCATCATCATGTCGATGCGCCGCAAGGATGGTACGGTTGTCGAGAATGTCAGCGATCTTGCCGGCCTGTCGACGACGAACCCCTTTATGGCTGTCGTGCTGACCGCACTGATGTTCTCGCTTGCCGGTATCCCGCCGCTCGCCGGCTTCTTCGCGAAGTACTTCGTCTTCGTTGCCGCCATCGAGGCCAAGCTCTATGCGCTTGCCGTCATCGGTGTTCTGGCATCGGTCGTCGGTGCTTACTACTACCTGCGCGTCATCAAGCTGATGTGGTTCGATGAGGCGTCCGGCGAATTTGCCCGAGTCTCCGGTTCGCTGCGTCTCGTCTTCGGTCTTTCCGGTCTCTTCGTTGCGGCCTATGTTCTCATCGGTGGTCCGATCGGCGGCGCGGCCGAGCTTGCTGCGGCGACGCTCTTCTGATGGCTTCCGACAAGCGGCGCCGGATATCGCTCGGCGATGTCAGGCACGAGGCCTTGTCGGAAACGTCCTCAACAAATACGGAATGCCTTGCCCGGGCTCGGGCAGGGGACGGCGGTCTGCTCTGGGTGACCGCCGAACGACAAACCGGCGGCCGGGGCCGCCGGGGCCGTCCCTGGGTTTCCGAGCGCGGCAATCTCTACGCCTCCCTTCTGCTCATCGACCCCGCACCGATGGAGCGCCTCGCCTCCCTGCCGCTGGCAATCGCCGTCGCGGTTCATCAGGCAGTTCGCAGCGTTCTGCCGCCCGGCGCCCAGCCCGTAGAGGTGAAGTGGCCGAACGATATCCTGATTGGACGCAAGAAGACCTGCGGCATCTTGGTAGAAGGTGAGCGGCTGGTTGACGGGCGCCACGCTGTCGTGATTGGCATCGGCATCAACGTAGCCGTCATGCCCGATAACCCGATCTATCCCGTCACCTGCCTGCGCGATCAGGGAAGTGCGGCTTCACCCGAAGAACTCTTCGCTCATCTCTTCGCCTCCATGACCGAGGCGCTGAATATCTGGGATGAAGGGCTGGGGATTAGCGAGATCACGGCGCGGTGGCGTGCGGTTGCCTGTGGCATTGGCGAAAAGATAACCGTGAATTTGCCCGACAGGTCGATTTCCGGGTTTTTCGCCGGAATAGATGATAATGGCCTGTTGATGCTCGATACCGGCGAAGGCAGGATAATGCCGATTGCAGCCGGCGATGTATTCTTTGGATAGTGGAAAAAACAAACGTTATGGCGAAACAGGACGAACTGGTATTTCTGCCCCTGGGCGGCGTCGGCGAGATTGGTATGAATCTCGCGCTGTACGGCTACGGCCCGGCGGATCATCGCCAGTGGATCATGGTAGATTGCGGCGTCACCTTTCCGGGGCCGGATCTGCCGGGTGTGGATCTCGTCCTGCCCGACATCCGTTTCCTTGCCAATGAGCGCAAGAACCTCAAGGCGATCATCATCACTCACGCTCATGAGGACCATTACGGCGCGCTCGCCGACCTCTGGCCGGGCCTCAATGTGCCGGTCTACGCCTCACCTTTCACGGCTGGGCTCCTGGAAGCCAAGCGCAATTTCGAGAAGGATGCGATCGGTGAAGTGCCGGTGACCATTTTCAAAGCCGGTGATAGGATCAATGCCGGGCCCTTCAGCATTGAGGGCGTTGCCGTCAACCATTCTATCCCCGAGCCGATGTCGCTGATGATCCGCACACCGCTCGGCAATGTCATCCACACCGGCGACTGGAAGATCGATCACGAGCCGTCGCTCGGGCCGCTGACGGACGAGACCCGTTTCCGTCAGCTCGGTGATGAAGGCGTGCTGGCGCTTCTCTGCGATTCCACTAATGCGCTGCGCGACGGCGTGTCGCCCTCGGAAAAGGATGTCTCGGAGAGCCTGCGCAAGATTATCGAAGATGCCGAAGGTCGCGTGGCGATCACCACCTTCTCCTCCAATGTCGGCCGTATCCGCACTGTCGCCGAAGCCGCCGAAGCTGCGGGTCGCGAAGTGCTGCTGCTGGGAAGCTCGCTCAAGCGGGTATGTGACGTCGCTCAGGATATCGGCCTGATGGAAGGCATAAAGCCGTTCATCTCCGAAGAGGATTATGGTTTCATCCCGCGTGACAAAGTCGTCGTCATTCTCACCGGCAGCCAGGGCGAGCCGCGCGCTGCCCTTGCCAAGCTTTCCCGCGATGAGATGCGCAACGTAGCCTTTGCCGCCGGCGATATCGTAGTCTTCTCCTCGCGTGCCATCCCCGGTAACGAGAAGGCGATTCAGGACATCAAGAATGGCCTCGTCGAGCAGGGGGTTCATATCATTACCGACACGGAGGCGCTGGTGCATGTCTCCGGCCATCCGCGTCGCAACGAACTGCAGAAGATGTACGAGTGGACGCGGCCGAAGGTCGTCGTGCCGGTGCATGGCGAGGCAACGCACCTGACGGCGCACAAGGAGCTTGCCGAACAATCGGGTATTCCGACCGTACCGCGCGTGCGCAACGGGGATGTGCTGAGGCTGGCGCCGGGACCGGTCGAGGTGATCGATGAAGCGCCGCACGGTCGCATCTACAAGGACGGGTCACTGATCGGTGACTTTGACGAAATGGGCATCGGCGAGCGCAAGAAGCTCGCTTATGTCGGTCATGTCGCCGTCAGCATTGTGCTGGATAACCGCTACGACATCATAGGGGAGCCCGATCTCGTGGCGATCGGCCTGCCGGCCTATGATGACGAAGGCGAGGATATGGAGGATATGCTGTTCGATGCCGCGATTGGCGCGTTCGAGAGCATTCCACGCGCCCGCCGCAAGGATATCGACATGGTACAGGAGGCCCTGCGCCGCGCCGTTCGCTCCGCCGCCAACAACGCGTGGAGCAAGAAGCCGGTCGTCACCGTTTTCATCACCAGGGTCTGAGTGATGCTTAGCCGGGTGAACCATATCGCCATCGCCGTGCCTGATCTGACTGCTGCGGCTGTAAGCTATCGCGACACGCTGGGCGCCGCGGTCTCCGAGCCGCAAGCTTTGCCGGAGCATGGCGTGACGGTCGTCTTCGTGGAACTGCCGAATACCAAGGTGGAACTGCTGGAGCCGCTCGGTGAAGCCTCGCCGATTGCGGCCTTCCTCGAGAAGAACCCGTCCGGCGGCATGCATCATATCTGCTACGAGGTCGACGATATTCTGGTCGCGCGCGACAGGTTGACGGCATCAGGGGCGAGGGTGCTTGGCAATGGTGAGCCGAAGATCGGCGCTCACGGCAAGCCGGTGCTCTTTCTCCACCCGAAGGACTTCTTCGGAACGCTCATTGAGCTGGAACAGGCCTGATCGCACTGCGGCAGAGTGACCTAAATTATCCGTAGCCTTTGAATTGGCGGTCATTCCCGCTTATAAGCACGCGAAACGAAGCGCCAAGGCGCCATACCGACGAGACCACGATGTTTCAGGCCTTCCTCCAAGGATTCGCAGTCTATTTTATCATCTGGTGGATCACGCTTTTCGCTGTCCTGCCGATCGGTCTTCGTACGCAGGCGGAGGATAATGATGTTGTGCTGGGGACCGTGCCGAGCGCGCCGACCCGTTTCCGCCCGCTTTTCGTCTTCTCGCTGACGACGTTCATCTCCGGCGCCATCTACGGTATCTGGTACATCTGCTCGACCTATTTCGGTTTCGGCTTCGATGCACTTCCGCAAATAGGGCCTAGCTTCTATTAGAAATGACTTTTGCTCAATCTTTGAGCAGATGTAAAGGTACCGCGAAACTGTCACACGCATGTCATGCAAATGAGGCAATGACCTTGCGTAACGGAAAGCAGATTTACCTAACGAAAGATGAGACTGGTTTTCGGGTCTGTTGGGAACCGAAAAAGCAAAAAAAAACAAGGCTAAAAGCCTTGTTTTAAGTATCGCGTGATCCTTAACCGTTACCGGGGCAGCGACAAGCGCGCCTAAGATCTGATCCTCCCAAGACTTGACCGCGAGTACGGCAAGAATTTAACCTTCCTGCCTGTTTTGTGGGCTAAAGCTAGCTCAAAGAATGTGCTTTGTCATCAGCTTTTTTTGCATTTTTGCTACAGTCACGCAAAATTTTTCTGTTGACAAGATTTACCTTCAAGCCCTTATAAATACGCGTTTTTTCGCGCCAGCTCAATTTGTAGGTGCTAACATGCGTCTGCGGGAGTTAGCTTGCGCTGGTCGCGGGTTTCTTTCCTGCCGCGAAGCGGCTATGAACGCTCCCATCTTTAATAAATACCGTCGATTCCGCTTGGGTAAGCGGCGTCTCAACTATACCGGAATCCGCCATGCGTCTGTCCCGCTTCTTCGTACCCATCCTTAAGGAAAATCCCAAGGAGGCGGAAATCGTCTCCCATCGGCTGATGCTGCGCGCCGGCATGATCCGCCAGCAGTCGCAGGGTATCTATTCATGGCTGCCGCTCGGCAAGAAGGTGCTGGACAAGGTCAACAACATCATCCGTGAGGAGCAGAACCGTGCAGGCGCCATAGAGCTTTCGATGCCGACGTTGCAGTCGGCCGAGCTCTGGCAGGAGAGTGGCCGTTACGACGCCTATGGCAAGGAGATGCTGCGCATCAAGGACCGCCAGGACCGTCCGATGCTCTACGGCCCGACGAACGAAGAAATGGTCACGGATATTTTCCGGTCTTCGGTCAAGTCCTACAAGGACTTGCCCCTCAATCTCTATCACATCCAGCTGAAGTTCCGTGACGAGATCCGTCCGCGCTTCGGGACGATGCGCTCGCGCGAATTCATGATGAAGGACGCCTATTCCTTCGACCTGACACGCGAAGGTGCTGAACATTCCTACAACAAGATGTTCGCTGCCTATCTGCGCACCTTCGATCGCCTCGGCCTGCGCGCCATTCCGATGCGCGCCGATACCGGCCCGATCGGCGGCAATCTCAGCCATGAATTCATCATTCTGGCTGATACCGGCGAGTCCGAAGTCTTCTGCCACAAGGATTTCGTCAATTTCGACATTCCCGCCGAAAGCACCGATTTCGACAGCGTCGAAGGCCTGAAGGGAGTTTTCGACAAGTGGACGTCGCTTTATGCCGCGACCTCGGAAATGCACGACGAGGCGGCCTTCAAGGCCATTCCGGAAGGCGAGCGTCTTTCTGCACGCGGTATCGAGGTCGGCCATATTTTCTACTTCGGTACGAAGTATTCCGAGCCGATGGGTGCAAAGGTGCAGGGTCCTGACGGTAAGGAACACTTCGTTCACATGGGTTCCTACGGTATTGGCCCGACACGCCTTGTTCCCGCCATCATCGAAGCATCGCATGATGAGAACGGAATCATCTGGCCGGAGTCGGTCGCGCCCTTCGATGTCGTGGTCATCAACATGAAGGCGGGCGACGAGGCCTGTGACGGCACCTGCGAACTGATCTACGCAGCGCTGACAAAGGCGGGCAAGGACGTGCTCTATGACGACACGGACGATCGTGCCGGCACCAAGTTTGCGACCGCCGATCTGATCGGCGTGCCGTACCAGATCATCGCCGGTCCGCGCGCGGTCGCAAACGGCGAAGTGGAAGTAAAGAACCGCAAGACTGGCGCCCGCGAAACGATGACCATCGAGGCGGCGATCAACAGGTTTGTGGCTTAAAGTAGGACGGAGGCGAAATGGCAGAGGCAGCAGTGGACCGGAGTTCCAAATCCGGCTTGGGTCCGGCTGGCAAGCCATTCTCCACCTTCGAACGTCTGGTGGCGTGGCGTTATCTGCGCGCCCGCCGCAAGGAGGCTTTTATATCGGTCATTGCCGGCTTCTCCTTCGTCGGCATCATGCTGGGTGTTGCAACGCTGATCATAGTCATGGCCGTGATGAACGGGTTCCGCACGGAACTCGTCTCCCGCATCCTCGGCATCAACGGCCACATGATCATCCAGCCAGTCGATGGTCCCTTCACCGACTATGCGGACCTCGTGAAGAAATTCGAGGCGGTGCCCGGTATCAAGATGGCGCTGCCATTGGTGGAGGGCCAGGTGCTGGCCTCTTCGCAGACGGGCGGCAGCACTGGCGCGCTCGTGCGCGGCACTCGGGCCGAAGACCTGACCAAGCTCAAGACGGTTTCCGATAACATCAAGTCCGGCGATATGGTGGGTTTTGCCGCGGGCGACGGCGTTCTGGTCGGAAGCCGCATGGCCGATCAGCTGGGACTGCGGGCGGGCGACCTGATTACGCTGACATCACCGGAGGGTGACGTAACGCCGATGGGTGTCAATCCGCGTATCAAGTCCTACAAAATTTCCGGCCTCTTCGAGATCGGCATGTCGGAATACGATGCCTCGATCATCTATATGCCACTCGAGGAATCGCAGCTTTATTTCAATGCCGACGGGCTGGTGCAGTCGATCGAACTCTTCGTCAACAACCCTGATGATATCGACAATCTGAGGCCCAAGGTGGAGGAGGCGGCCGGCCGGCAGATCGCCATCACCGACTGGCGCCAGCGCAACCAGACCTTCTTCTCCGCCCTGCAGGTCGAGCGCAATGTGATGTTCATGATCCTGACGCTGATCGTGCTCGTCGCTGCGCTTAACATCATCTCCGGTCTCATCATGCTGGTGAAAGACAAGGGCAGCGATATCGCGATCCTGCGTACCATGGGCGCAAGCTCCGGCGCCATCATGCGCATCTTCTTTATGACGGGGGCTGCGATCGGCATCGTCGGCACGATCGCCGGCGTGCTGCTCGGCGTGTTCGTCTGCATCAACATCGAATCCATCCGCCAGTTCTTCTCCTGGGTATCGGGCACAGTGCTTTTCGATCCGCAGCTCTATTTCCTGAGCCAGTTGCCGGCGGAAATGGATGTGAGCGAAACAGTTTCTGTCGTCATCATGGCGCTGACGCTCTCTTTCATCGCGACGATCTTCCCCGCCTGGCGCGCCTCCCGCCTCGACCCCGTCCAGGCCCTCCGTTACGAATAGGCCGGGACCAAGGTCATGCATGATCCAAGGCCAAATCCAAGGAATGCCGCATTCATGAAACGCAACGTCGTTCTCAAGCTTTCGGGCGTCGAGCGCCATTACGGACAGGGCGAAACGCTGCTGACCATCCTCAAGGGCGCGGATTTCTCGCTGACGAGCGGTGAGATGGTGGCGCTGGTTGCACCGTCAGGGACGGGCAAGTCGACGCTTTTGCATGTGGCGGGCCTGCTGGAGCATCCTGATGGCGGAGAAGTCACGGTCAACGGCCGCCCCTGTGATGGCCTCTCCGATGACAAGCGCACTGCCATCCGCCGCGGCGAGATCGGCTTTGTTTATCAGTTCCATCACCTGCTGCCGGAATTCTCGGCGCAGGAGAACATCATGATGCCGCAGCTCATCGCCGGCCTCTCATGGAAGGAAGCGAGCGAGCGGGCAAAGATGCTTCTGGATTATATGCGCATCGGCCACCGCGGTACGCATCGCCCAGGCGAGCTTTCCGGCGGTGAGCAGCAGCGCGTGGCCATTGCGCGCGCCGTTGCCAATGCGCCGAGCCTGCTTCTGGCGGACGAGCCGACCGGCAATCTCGACCCGGAAACCGCGAGCTATGTCTTCGACGCTCTGGAGGCTCTGGTGCGTCAGTCCGGCCTTGCCGCGCTGATCGCCACACACAACCACGAGCTTGCCCGGCGCATGGACCGGCGCGTCACGATCTCCGACGGCAAGGTCGTGGATTTCTGATCATCAGGGGATAATCAGCCCGCCGCGATAATCGAGCTCATAGGCCTTTTGACCATCGACAAGGATGAATTCGTGGCCACGGAAATGCGTGCAGTCGCCTTCGCTCGCATCGACATAGCGCCCCAGCGAATGATCGAAGACCATGCCGCCGAGGAAGCGGCCCTGCTTGTAGAGCTGTGACAGCGCGGCGCTAATGATCGCGCCGGCGACAGTTCCGTCGATGATATCGGGCTCGATGATCCGCCCGAAATAGTTCATCACCCAGACCGGTTTTTCCTCCAGCCACACGACTTCCTGACCGGCAAAATCCGTACCGCCGAAATAGCTGTCCAGATAGCGCCAGATGCCGCGCTTGTAGCTAAGGTCATGGGCGCCGATCCGATAGGAAGGCTGGGCCTTGGCGCCGGCAACATATGTCCGCGATTTGGCTTCGACAATGAAGCTGTTGAGTTCCAGAACGTTCATAGTCCCTCTGCTCCGATGTTAACCATGTCCCGCAGAAGCGGGGTGGAATCCTGTTGACAACGGAACATACATCGAACAAACTAAAAACATAAGAGCAAAGGAGAGCCAGATGACTGACATGATCCGTGATATCGCAGCATTCACCTCCATCGCAATGTTCGTTGCCAGCTTCTCGCTGATCGTGATGGCAATGTAAGAATTCAGGGGATCGCATGGCAGCCATGCGGTCCCGAAGTAGGACTTTTTCTGGACAGAATCGCCTTCGATGCCGACAAT
Source organism: Rhizobium sp. BK377 (assembly GCF_014193935.1). Taxonomy (NCBI): domain Bacteria; kingdom Pseudomonadati; phylum Pseudomonadota; class Alphaproteobacteria; order Hyphomicrobiales; family Rhizobiaceae; genus Rhizobium; species Rhizobium sp. BK377. The sequence goes on along the minus strand of NZ_JACIAC010000001.1, from coordinate 365,239 downwards.
GCGCATTCTTCATTGATGCAGTTGGAAGGGCACGTCATGGCGGATGCGGAACAGGGTGCGATCGGCGGAAAGCCAGGCTTCGTGCATCTGAGGGTTCATTCCGCCTATTCCCTGCTTGAAGGCGCATTGCCTCTCAAAAAGATCCTCTACAAGGCAGCGAGCGACAATCAGCCAGCCATTGCCATCACCGATACCAACAATCTCTTCGTCGCCCTGGAGTTTTCCCAGAAAGCGATGGATGACGGGCTCCAGCCAATCATCGGCTGCCAGGTATCGATCGATATGGAAGACGGCCTCGAAACCGAAAAGCGGGGAGGTCAGCAGGCGCTGGTCAAGCTACCTTCCATCGTACTTCTGTCCGCGACCGACGCAGGCTATGAGCGGCTGGTCGATCTTGTCAGCCGCGCCTATCTCGGCGGCGAGGGCAACTCGACAATTCACATCCGCGCCTCGTGGCTGGATGAGATCGGCACGGAAGGCCTGATAGCGTTGACGGGTGCCTCGACCGGGCCGATCGACATGCCGCTCAAGGACGGTCATGCCGCGCATGCGGAGACCCGGCTCCTGACGCTGAAGCGCATCTTCGGCGATCGGCTCTATGTGGAACTGCAGCGGCACGGCACCTACGACAAGCGCCACGAACAGAAGATTGTCGGCCTCGCCTATAAGCACGACCTGCCGCTGGTCGCGACCAATGAAGCCTTCTTCCCGACGCGTGACGATTATGATGCCCACGACGCGCTGATGGCGGTCGCTCACAACGCCATTGTTTCCGACGACAGCCGATTCCGTCTATCTCCGGATCACTACCTGAAGAGCCGCGCCGAAATGGAAAAGCTCTTCGCCGATCTCCCGGAGGCATTGGAAAACACCGTCGAGATCGCCCGGCGCTGCTCCTTCGTTCTGAAGACCCGCAAGCCGATCCTGCCGCGCTTCACTGGCGCCACGGACGATCCTGAAGAGGCCGAACGCGCCGAGGCGCTCGAACTCCGCCGCCAGGCACAGGAGGGGCTCGATATGCGTTTGGCCACGCTCGGCATGTCGGCAGGTTACGAGGAGAAGGATTACCGCGAGCGGCTGGAATTCGAGCTCAGCGTCATCGAGCGCATGAAGTTCCCCGGCTACTTCCTGATCGTTGCGGACTTCATCAAGTGGGCCAAGCAGAATGACATTCCCGTCGGTCCTGGCCGCGGTTCGGGTGCGGGTTCGCTGGTCGCCTATGCATTGACCATCACTGATGTCGATCCGCTGCGTTTTTCGCTGCTCTTCGAACGCTTCCTCAATCCGGAACGCGTCTCGATGCCGGACTTCGATATCGACTTCTGCCAGGACCGCCGTGAAGAGGTGATCCGTTACGTGCAGCGTAAATATGGGCGCGAGCAGGTGGCGCAGATCATTACTTTCGGTTCGCTCCAGGCGCGCGCCGCACTGCGCGACGTCGGCCGCGTCCTGGAAATGCCCTACGGTCAGGTCGACAAGATCTGCAAACTGGTGCCGAATAACCCGGCAAACCCGACGCCGCTTTCCAAGGCGATCGAGGAAGAGCCGAAGCTCCAGGAAGAGGCGGCCAAGGAGCCGGTCGTCGCCCGCCTTCTGGATATCGCCCAGAAGATCGAAGGCCTCTACCGCCACGCTTCGACTCACGCCGCCGGTATCGTGATCGGCGACCGCCCGCTGTCGAAGCTCGTGCCGATGTATCGCGATCCGCGTTCCGACATGCCGGTCACTCAGTTCAACATGAAGTGGGTTGAACAGGCCGGTCTCGTGAAGTTCGACTTCCTCGGCCTGAAGACGCTGACTGTGCTCAAGGTCGCCGTCGATTTCTGCAAGAAGCGCGGCATCGAGGTGGATCTCGCCAAGATCCCGCTCGACGACAAGAAGACCTATGAGATGCTGTCGCGCGGTGAAACGGTCGGCGTGTTCCAGGTGGAAAGTGCGGGCATGCGCAAGGCGCTGATCGGCATGAAGCCGGACTGCATCGAAGACATTATCGCGCTGGTCGCGCTTTATCGTCCGGGTCCGATGGAAAACATCCCGACCTACAACGCCCGCAAGCATGGCGACGAGGAACTCGAATCGATCCACCCGATGATCGATCATCTGCTCAAGGAAACGCAGGGCGTTATCGTCTACCAGGAACAGGTGATGCAGATCGCCCAGGTCCTGTCGGGCTACTCGCTTGGCGAAGCCGATCTTCTGCGCCGCGCCATGGGCAAGAAGATCAAGGCCGAAATGGACCAGCAGCGCGAACGTTTCGTCGTCGGTGCGGTCAAGAACGGCGTGTCGAAGCCGCAGGCCGACAATATCTTTGAACTGCTCGCGAAGTTCGCAAACTACGGCTTCAACAAGTCGCACGCGGCCGCCTACGCCATCGTCTCCTACCAGACGGCCTATATGAAGGCGCACTATCCGGTCGAGTTCCTGGCCGCTTCGATGACGCTCGACATGTCGAACACCGAAAAGGTCAACGACTTCCGCCAGGATGCTAAGCGCCTCGGTATCGAGGTCATTGCGCCTTCCGTCCAGACCTCGTTCCGGCATTTCGAGACCGGCGATAACCGCATCTATTATGCGCTTGCAGCTCTCAAGGGCGTTGGCGAATCCGCGGTTGACCACATCGTCGAAATGCGCGGCGACAAGCCCTTTGCCAGCATTGAGGATTTCTGCCTGCGCATCGATCCGCGCCAGGTGAACCGCCGCGTGTTGGAAAGCCTGATCTATGCCGGGGCCTTCGATTGCTTCAACCTGGATCGCGCCCAGCTTTCGGCAGGTCTCGACCGCGTGCTCGGCTATGCGCAGCGCGCCCAGGAAAACAAGCTCAGCGGCCAGTCGGATATTTTCGGCGGAGCGCTTTCCTCTGGCCCGGAAAAGATCGCCCTGCCGCCGTTCTCGCCCTGGCTTGCCTCCGAGCGGCTGCTCAAGGAATTCCAGGTGTTGGGCTTCTACCTGACCGCCCATCCGCTCGACAGCTACAACAACATCCTGCAGAAGATGCGCGTGCAGACTTTCGCGGATTTCTCGACGGCGGTGAAGCAGGGTGCTGCGAACGGGCGACTGGCGGGCACCGTCATTTCGAAGCAGGAGCGCAAGACACGCACCGGTAACAAGATGGGCATCATCGTCTTCTCGGATTCCTCCGGCCAGTACGAAGCCGTGCTCTTCTCCGAAATGCTGAACCAGTATCGTGACATACTGGAGCCCGGAAAATCCTTCGTTATCACCGCGATCGGCGAAGAGCGACCGGAAGGCGTCAGCCTGCGTCTGCAGACCATCCAGTCGCTGGAGGAAAAATCGCTGCAGATGCAGAAGGCGCTGCGTGTCTATGTGCGCGACTCCGGCCCGCTGCGTGCCGTTGCCGCGCACCTGAACGCCAAGGGCGATGGCTTGGTCTCCTTCATCGTGATCAAGGAGGAGGGCAAGCGCGAGGTTGAAGTCGTGCTGCAGGACAAATACCGCATCACGCCGGAGATCGCCGCCGCCTTGCGGGCCGCTCCTGGTGTCGTCGACGTCGAACTCGTCTGAACGAAAAGAGCGACCGGCAGTGCGCCGGTCGGCTGTTTTTCAGCCGGCCTGCAGGCGGCGGGAAGCATCCGCGCAGCGGCTTCTGCCGAAGCCCAAGTGACTGCTGCAGCACCGATCGCGATTACGATATCCACCAGTGGGATTCGCGGGAGGAGTGCGAGGTGCGCCAGATCCTCGATCGCATTGCCGACAAATGGTCGCTGCTGGTCATTGCCCTGCTCGAAAAACGCACCCTGCGTTTCACCGAATTGCGCAAGAGCATCGATGGCATCAGCCAGCGCATGCTGACGACGACATTGCGCCAGCTCGAGCATGAAGCCGGGGCTGATCGAGCGGACAGTCTATCCTATTGTTCCGCCAAGGGTTGATTACGCTCTGACCGAGCTCGGCTGCACGCTGCATGACACGATCAAGGCGCTCGTGGTCTGGACAGAGACGAACCAGGCGAAGATCATCGCTGCCCGCCGAAGCTACGACGAGCGCGCCGGTGAGAAGCTTTGGTAAGCCTTAGCTCTCGCGCGTGATGGTGATGAATTCCGTGCCGTCACCGGTTTCGGAGCCGACCCCTGTATCTGATATTGTCAGAGTCGAGCCGGGCGAGATCAGTGCGTCGATCCGGCGACGGATTTCTTCAGACATCGAGATGCGGCTGAGCGCTCTGGCGATTGGACGGCCGCTGATGATGGAGCTTTCCTGATTGACAATGCCGAGCCGCCTCACCGTCTCGCGGGACAGGTTGTTTTCCAGCGTTACGCCCAGCCAATCCGCCGTGCCGGCCGCCTCATCGACTGAATGCAGCGAGAAAAAGTGCGTGCCGAGAGCAAGGCCTGGATCGGCGATGCCAATGGGGGCCTCGAAGAGCGGCTTGAAATCCTTCCGCACCATGATGACCCCATTCGGAGGTTCGCCTTTGCCTGCCGCTGCGTAAACTTCCCTAAGGAGAGTATCCGTGATCAGACCTTTGTCGCGGGCAAATTCCTTTGGCCGCAGTGCCTTGAAAGCATTGATGGCCTGAACGGTTGCAGGGCCGGCCAGCCCGTCAGGTGCGCCCGCGGCAAAGCCGAGCTGGTTCAGCAGGGTTTGGATATCGATGACGTTTTCACGCAGCGTCCGGCGCGTCATCAGCATGCTGATCGGCGCGGTATCCGAAGCGGGCGCCTGCAGCTGGAACTGCGGCATCGGCAGGGCAGCCGTCGTCTCGTTCATGGCGACCTGCACCTGCGTCTTCGCGTCACTGATGGCAGGCCGCAGTTCCACGTCCGATAGCAGTGGCGCCGGTTCGGGCCGGTCGGGGCGGAACAAGGTCGGATGCTCAATCGGCTCTGGTGTCAGCTCACTGTCGGTAATGATGACGGGCACGCCCATCTCAGTCATCTTGTAGAGCGATTTCGCAAATTCGCCCGGCATGCGCACGCAGCCATGCGAGGCCGGATAGCGCGGCACGGAATTAGACTCGTGCAGCGCGATGCCGGACCATGTCAGCCGCTGCATGAAGGGCATCGGCGCGTTCGAATAAATGTTGGATTCGTGGTACTTCTGCTTTTCGATGACGGAGAAGATGCCGCTCGGCGTCGTGTGCCCGTCCTTGCCGCTCGAGATCTTGGAGGTCGCCACGACCTCCGCACCGTCATAGACGGCCAGCGACTGCTTATCCTTCGACACGAAAATCTGCAGCGTGCGCGCGTCTGCTGCAAAAGCCGGATGGACAAGAGCGGTTGCCGACAGCAACCCGATAAGGACGCTTACACGCACAGACATGACGCAATACACCACATGCACAAAAACGACGCGAGTTAAGCACGCGAAGTTTAACGAAGGCTTGAATACACGGCGGCGCTTCGATCACGAGATTGTGGGATATTCAATTTTATGCAAATCTAAAATACCGGAAGTCTTGGGGGAGACTTGGAATGCATGTCGATATTGTTTCTGCGTTCGATGATCTGCATGCCCTGAAAGATAATTGGAACGAGGTATACGCTGCCGATCCGGAGGGGAACTACTTCCTCTCCTGGCACTGGATCGCCAAGTGGCTGGAGCGACGCGCCTCGTGGTTCGTTCTCGCAGTCAAGCGGCAGGAGGAGGATGAGCGATACGTCGCTTTCCTGCCCATCCAGCTGCATATCGAATTCGAGGAAGGGCAGGGCCTCGTCAATATCCTGCGGCTCGGCGGCACACCCTATGCCGGCTACAACGGCCTCCTGACACGTCCCGAGGACGCCGAAGCGGCGCTCAGCGCCTTTGCCGATTGCTTGCAGACCTTCAACTGGAAACATCTCGACCTTGACGATGTCTATATGTCAGAGGAGAGGCTGAGAGCGCTTCTTGAAGCTTTTCCGGCTTCCGAATTTTCAAGAAGGAAGGTCGCTCGCCGGGCGCATATCACCTCGATCGGTGAAAATATCGACCACGACGTCTATGTCTATGTGCCGCTCAGCGATGATTTCGAGACCTTCCTCGATGAGCGTCTCGGTCCGCAGACCCGCCGCAATGCGCGAAAAGCGCTGCGCGATCTCGTCGCCCCGCAGAACGAACTGTGCATCACCCACGCCAGCGCCGAGACGATGGAGCGTGACCTCGCGCTCTTCTATGAGATGTGGAACCTGCAATGGGGCGAGCGCCAACCGCGCTACGGAAAGTTCATTCTCGACAGCAGCCGTCATATGCTGCCGGCCTGCATCGAGCACGGCACGGTCTTCATGCCGATCCTCTGGCATCAGGACAAGCCGGTTGGTACCTTCATCATCTTCCTGGATCCCCACCGCAAGTCGATGATGTGCTTCCTCGGAAGCCGGGACCTGACCTTCCGCCGCTCGATCAGCCCCGGCTTCATGCTCCATTGCTACAATCTGCGCTGGGCGATCGAGAATGGCTACCGCATCTACGACATGGGCACCGGCAATTACAGCTATAAGGATCTACTCGGGTCGGAGCATCATCTCGTCGAGAAGCTGCAGATCTCCACGCTGTCAGGCCGCAATATAGGCGACCGTCTCGATCCGCGCTCGCTTGGCATCGCCATGCATCAGGGGGTACATTTCTTCAGGAATGGAAACCCGACCGCCGCCGAACTCTGCTGTCGGCAGATCCTGGCCGTCGACGAGAAACATGCACAAGCCACCTCATTGCTGGCGAAAATCGAGGCGGCGCAGCGGCCAAGGCTGACCGGTGATCCCGAAATCCATTTCAATGCCGCCGCCGAACGTCATCGGGCTGGCGATCTTGCTGCAGCGGAAGCTGGCTATCGCGACGTGATCTCAGTCATGCCGGATCATTTCGATGCTCTGCAGCATCTGGCATTGCTGCTCTTGCAGAAGGGCGATCTGCATGGTGCAGCAGTCTGCGTCGACAAGGCGATCGAGGCGAAACCGACATCTGCCTCGGCCTATTGCAATCGCGGCAATATCCAGGCGCGGCTTTCGAATTTTGATCAGGCACTCGCAAGCTACGATCGGGCAATCGCACTCGATGCCCGCCACGCCATCGCCCTCAACAATCGCGGCAATGTCTTACGGCGATTGGGGCGCCACGATGGGGCGCTGGAAAGCTATGATCGTGCCATCGCGATCGAACCCGGTTATGCGCAGGCTGCGAAGAACAGGGAAGCGGCGCTGCAGGAAGTGTCCACGGTGCCGGCCTAAATTCGGACGCACAAAGGACGCTCTAACTCTTTGAATCTACACATCAGCCTTTCCGAAAATCGATTCTGATTTTCGGGCCGATGCCATGCGCTAAAGCGTGTCGCGATCTTTCAGATTCGCTTGCCACGCTTTAGGTCTTTATTTTTCGCATGTCTTTATCGCAAAACCGCTGCACACTTTTGCGCGACATGCGTTAGCGGTTCCCTTTGCCGCCAAAAGTATAGCCGGTTTCGACCGTGCCTTTGCCGAACTTGTCGCGCAACTTGTCCATGGCGGCTTCTGCCGCCGCGCGCCGGCCGGATTGCTGGTCGATGAGATCGGGCGGGTCGGCGCGGCGGGCGTCTCCGAGATCGGTGACACCGATGCCGATCAGCCGGAATTTCGTGCCGTCCGTTTCCTTCCCCAGAAGATCGAGCCCAGTGCGGAAGATCTTGTCGGCCAGTTGTGTCGGATCTTCAAGGCGCCGGTTGCGGGTGCGCGATTTGAAATCGGCCGTCTTCATCTTCAGCACGACCGTCTGGCCGGCAATGCCGCTCTTCTTCAGCCGCCAGGCGACCTTTTCCGAGAGATTGCGCAGGATCGGCACCAGATCGTCGTGACGCGAAATATCATCGAAAAAGGTAGTTTCGGCCGAAACGCTCTTGGCGGCATCGTTGATATGCACCTCCCGGTCGTCGATGCCGCGTGACAGGCGGGAAAGCCGCTGGCCGATGCTGCCGTAACGGCGCATCAGGTCGTTCTCCTCCATTTGCTGCAGCTGGCCGATCGTGTGGATGCCGTCTGCCTCAAGCGTTGCGGCAAGGGCCTTGCCGACGCCCCAGATGGTCGTCACCGCGCGAGGGGCCAGAAACCCGACTGCTTCTTCTTGCCCAATGACGGAAAAACCACGCGGCTTTTGCAGATCGGAGGCGACCTTCGCCAGGAATTTGCAATAGGAAAGACCGACCGAGACGGTAATGCCGATTTCCTTCTCGACGCGGCGGGCGAACTTCGCCAGTGTGCGGGACGGCGGATCGTGATGCAGCCGTTCAGTGCCGCCGAGTTCCAGGAAGGCCTCGTCGATGGAGAGCGGCTGCACAAGCGGCGTCAGCTCCTGCATCAGCGCGCGGACCTGCCGCCCGACCTTGACATATTTCTCCATGTCCGGGCGGATAACGACCGCCTGCGGGCAAGCTTCCAGCGCCTTGAACATCGGCATGGCCGAGCGGACGCCGTGGATGCGGGCGATATAACAGGCAGTTGAGACGACGCCACGCTTGCCGCCGCCGATGATCACAGGCTTGTCGGCAAGCTCCGGATTGTCGCGTTTCTCCACGGCGGCATAAAAAGCGTCACAATCGATATGCGCGAGTGTCAGATCATAGAGTTCTTTGTGGCGCACCAGACGCGGGCTGCCGCAGGCATGGCAGCGGCGCGCGTCTCCTCTCTGCTCGGCAAGGCAGTCGCGACAGAAGCCGGGTGTCTTGTCAGATGCGGGCGTCATGGTGAGAACAAAGGTTGAACACTGCGACATTACGCCCTAAGCTTTCGAGTCTCAAGAGAGGGAGGAGAGCTTGGCCGTGGATATCGATCTTCTTTTCGAACCTGTCACGTCCGAGCGCTGGGGCGATTTTGAAAAGCTGTTCGGCCCGCAGGGCGCCTTCTATCATTGCTGGTGCGTGGCGCTGCGTCTTCCCCATGCCGTCCGCACAAAGATGGAGCCTTCTCAGCGTAAGGCCCATATGCAGGACCGCATTACGGCGGGACCGCCGCCGGGCATTCTCTGTTATACCGAGGGTGAGCCTGTGGCCTGGGTTCAAGTGGGGCCGCGCCACGACGTGCCGCAGTTAAATTCGCCGCGAACGGTCTCGCGGCCACTCGAGGAGGGTGACGCTCATGATCCCGCGATCTGGGCAGTCAGTTGCTTCTTCCTGTTGCCGAAGCTGCGCGGAAAAGGCTTGAGCCACAGATTGCTTGCTGGCGCCATCGACTATGCCCGCGGCCAGGGCGCGCGGCTGCTGGAAGCCTGTCCTATCGACCATGTGAAGCAGTCGAAATCCGTCACGCTTTGCATCGGCTCGACGGCGATTTTCGATAAGGCCGGTTTCGAGACGATCGCGCGGCGTAAGGATGGCCGGCCGCTCATGCGGCTGGATTTGCACGCCTGATCGCGTGTGCCGCAAGATGTTGGTCGATGAGTTCGGCGGCATGAGACCAGTCTCTTGCCCGCGCGATATCCTCGGCGGCGGCTGGCGCGAAGCGGTGAACGGGTGTGTCAGGCATGAGATGGATGAGCAGGCAATCTGCCACATGTTCTCTTACGGAATGCAGGTTGCGCGCCATATCATCGATAAAGATGACCGGAAGATCGCGACTGCCATGCAGCGCCTGCACGATCGGTCCCTTCGGCTGTTCGCTGGCGAGCAACGGAAAGGTGAGGCCGGCGCTGTCGAGAAGGCGGCGACGATGGGCGGAAAAACGCGGCGGCATCGCGGTGAGGAACAGGACGTCGGCATCATCAGACAAGCGTTCGAGCGTCGAAACGACGGGATCGATAGGCCTTTGCCAGCTCTCCTGGGCCTCGAAGAATTCTAGGATCAGCCGGCTGACATGCTGATCCTCAAGCGCAAGCCCGTCTGCCAGCGAGACGATGTTGCCATGAAGGCGGAAGGAGCGCGGCAGAAATTCGTGACCGAGACCTTTGAGATACAACTGAAAAGGATCGATGAATTGCAGCACCACATCATCGACATCGCAGACGATGAGCGGCCTGTCGCCAAGGCGGATATGCGAAATGTCGAATTCGGCGCTCGCGATCAGTATTCTCCGGAGTCGAGGCCTGGCGGCGAGAAGTGGCGCCATGCCGCGGTCAGCGCTTCCGGCGTCGTGTTCGTCGCTTCACAGAAAGCGATCGCCGTCGGCTCATGGTTCATCAGGAAATCCAGCATACCGGCGAGAAAGCCGGGGTCATTGATGGCATTGCGCACTTGCTGCGGTTCCACCCCGGTCAATGCCAGGAAGCGACCGAAGAGATCCGGGTCGTTCGCAAGCCAGCCGAGGACGGCGATGGCCGTTTCTTGCGGATCTGCTGTCGCCGCAAGTTGTTTCGAAGTCTTGAAATTGCTTTGCATTGCGGTGGTCGAGTTACCTTTTCTTCAACCAAATACCGGTAGCTTGCACTATCGGTTTCATGGAGCCATTTGTCAGCTAATGTCTTTATCATGGACATTTGGCTTCAAGAGCGGACGTAGGGACAGCTGATCATGCCCAAACAGGTGATGATTGTAGAAGATAACGAGCTCAACATGAAGCTCTTTCGCGACCTCATCGAGGCCTCAGGCTATACCACGATCCAGACCCGCAACGGCATGGAAGCGCTTGATCTTGCGCGCAAACATCGTCCTGATCTTATTCTTATGGATATTCAGCTTCCGGAAGTTTCCGGCCTCGAAGTCACCAAATGGCTGAAGGAAGATGATGAACTGCATGTGATCCCGGTCATCGCCGTCACGGCCTTTGCCATGAAGGGCGACGAGGAGCGGATCAGACAGGGCGGTTGCGAGGCCTATGTCTCGAAGCCGATCTCCGTTCCGAAATTCATTGAGACGATAAAGACTTATTTGGGCGACGCCTGAGGAATCGGAAAAGATTCATGACTGCGCGAATACTGGTTGTTGATGATATTCCGGCAAATGTGAAGCTGCTCGAAGCGCGGCTGCTGGCCGAATATTTCGACGTGCTGACCGCGGCCGACGGCTACGAGGCGCTGGCGATCTGCGACCGGAACCAGGTCGATCTCATCCTGCTCGACATCATGATGCCCGGCATTGACGGTTTCGAAGTCTGCGAGCGGCTGAAGGCCAATCCGAAGACCGCCCATATTCCTGTCATCATGGTCACGGCGCTCGATCAGTCGGCTGACCGCGTGCGAGGCCTGAAGGCCGGCGCCGATGACTTTCTAACGAAGCCCGTCAACGACCTGCAGCTCATCTCCCGCGTAAAAAGCCTGCTGCGCCTCAAGACGCTGAGTGACGAACTGCGCGTGCGCGCCGAGAGCGCCCATACGATGGGCTTGGACGAGTTGATGCGCACCGGCGATGGACGCGTCGACGAGGCGGGACAGGTGCTGCTGGTCGACAGCCGCGCCAACTCGCAGGAACGCATCATCAAGACGCTGAAGCCCGTGGCAGACGTGGTCGCCATCTCCGATCCGCAGGCAGCTCTTTTCGAAGCCGCGGAGAACGCCTTCGAACTCGTCATCGTCAACGCCAATTTTGATGAATACGATCCGCTCAGACTTTGTTCGCAGTTCCGCTCGCTGGAACGGACCCGTTTCCTCCCGATCCTGATCGTCACCGAGCAGGGCGCCGACGAGATGGTCATCCGCGCGCTCGATCTAGGCGTCAATGACTATATCGTGCGCCCTGTCGATCCGAACGAGCTGGTCGCCCGCAGCCTGACGCAGATCCGCCGCAAGCGCTACAACGACCGCCTGCGCGCCAGCGTCAAGCAGACGATCGAACTCGCCGTCACCGATCCGCTGACCGGTCTCAATAATCGCCGTTATCTCGACAACCATCTCAACGTGCTCTTCAACCGGTCGATGGCGCGGGGCCGGCCGCTCTCCGTGCTGATCACCGATATCGACCGCTTCAAGCAGGTCAACGACACCTACGGCCATGACGGCGGCGATCAGGTGCTGAAGGAATTCGCAAACCGCGTGCGCTCAACCGTCCGTGGCGCTGATCTTGCTTGCCGCTACGGTGGGGAGGAGTTCGTGGTCGTCATGCCGGACACCTCGCCGGAAATCGCCGCGGCCGTTGCCGAGCGCCTGCGCGCGGCCATTGAAAGCACGCCGTTCTTGCTGAAGTCATCGGGCGAAACGCTGAATATTACCGCCTCTTTCGGCATATCCTCGCGCATCGCTTCAGTCATAACGCCCGACCAGCTCATGAAGCAGGCAGACCTTGCGCTTTATGAGGCGAAGAACACCGGCCGTAACCGCGTCGTGGCCTCGGCTGCCTGACGATACAGCGTTCCATAATGCGCTGTCAGTTATCCACTGGATAGGTGAACCTTACGAATATTTAATTTTGTTGGCTGCAACGAAGGCGCCGGTTTTTCAACCCGATAGCCGAAAAATGGACTTTAAAGCGTGTTTCTTTGGATAACACGTATCGCCTGTTCCCGTAAGCTAGAGGTGGCGAACGCGAAAAGAAGAGCGGACTATAGTCGTATCCTGATTGTTGGGTCCGTGTAAATCGTATTTCGCAAAACGTAACGCCGAGGCATTACGTAAGGGGAGGATTTGAGGTATTATTGTAATATATTTCTGAAATTCTTGCTGATATCAAATATTGTCCTTTTGGTAAAAGAAGTTTGGCTGCGTCTTTACACGTGCCAAAACTGGACTTTTAACCATAGAATCATGCTCGGAAATTTTACCATTAAGAATTTGTTGATTTTCTTTCATTTTTGCGCAAATTATCGGCTTAGAACAGAAAACGCTCCCGTGGAGGGGCTGTCGATACCCCATGATGCTCAGGTCCGCCGCATCTCCTGGGTCGTGGGGTCGGTCGGCTGGTACGCAATCTTAAACGGTTCCTCGTGCCGTTTTGCATGCTGGCCGACCCCCTTTTCGTAAAAACGCCGTCGCTTCCCGAAGATGGAAGGGCGGCGTTTTTCTTTGTTTGCGCCAACATTGTCATCAGCAGGTCCAGTGCAAACAAAAAGCGCGCTACCGGAGGCGCGCGCTTTTTGAAAGAGCCGTGAGATCAAGTAATTACTTGATCTTGGTTTCCTTGAACTCGACATGCTTCTTGGCAATCGGGTCGTACTTGGTCTTCGTCATCTTGTCCGTCATCGTACGGCTGTTCTTCGTCGTGACGTAGAAGAAACCGGTGTCGGCCGTCGACAGAAGCTTGATCTTGATGGTGGTAGCCTTGGCCATGGTCGTCCTGCCTTTAAGAAAATGAAAGCCGTGGAAAGCCGGATAGGCTCCACGGCAAATTCTGGCGCGAAACTACGAATCTCGCCCGAAAAGTCAAGCCCGCTTTCCCAGGAAAAGCAGTCTTATGCCGGCGAGCAAGGCATAAAGCCCGAAGAAACCGGCAATTGCATAGGCAAAACCGTTGTTTCCGGCAAGGTCTATGGCCGCACCGATCACCTGGGGACCTGCAACCGTGCCGACGGCATAACAGAAAACGAAGGCCGCATTGGCGGCCGCAAGGTCCGAACCGGTCAGCCGCGAGCCGAGATGGCTGAGTCCAACAGTGTAGAGGCCCGAGACGCAGCCGCCCCAGAAAAGCAGGATGCCGGCCATGAGAAGCCAGTTGTTGACGAGGATCGGCAGCATCATCGTGCCGACGAAACCGGTCAGGGCCATCAGCGCCAGCAGGGGACGCTTGTCCTTGATGCGGTCAGAAAGCAGACCAAGCGGGATCTGGAAGATGACATTGCCGACACCCATCATGGTGAGGAGCAGAGCGGCTTGCGATTCGGTGAAATGCGCGCGCACCGCAAAGATCGGAAAGAGCGAGAGGCCGCCGGCCTCGACCGCGCCGAAGATGAAGACGGCTGCCGTTGCGGTTGGCACCAGGAAGACGTAGCGCATGAAGTGCAGTTCCGGCTTCTCGTCCAGAACGGGGCTCTCATAGCGGGCGATGAAGATCGGGATTGCGGCAAGCAGGATCGCGCCGGCACCGACCAGAAAGGGAAGGACGCCGTCACTGCCGAGCAATGAGAAGATCAGCGGTCCTGCCGCAAAACCGATGGACAAGACCGTGGCATAGATGCCGAGCACGAATCCGCGCTTTGATGGCGGTGAAGCGGCGTTGATCCAGAATTCGGAGAGGATGAAGAGCGTGGTCGTCGCGCCGTGGAAGGCGAAGCGCAGCGGGAACCACATCCAGAAGTCCTGCGCATAGTAAAATCCGAGTGCGCTGAGGGCCGAGATCAGCACCGCCCACATCATTGTCGGCGCTACACCGTATTTGTGGGCAAGCTTGGTGGTGATCGGCGCCGCTACCATCGCAGCGATACCGGCCATCGCGGTGTTGAGGCCGATAAGGGTGGAGGAAATGCCGCGCTTTTCGAGAATAATGCTGAGCAGAGGAAGTCCCAGGCCGATCGCAATGCCAACGGCGGAGATGGACGAGACGGCTGCCACCAGAGAAGGCCAATGGATTTCCTCGACATCGCCCGGTGTGCCGTTCCTCGGCTGAGACATTTATCCATCCTTAGAGAAGTATGCGGACGAATCGTCCGTCTGATGCCACATAGAAAGACATAGGCATGCCAAATCCAAGTGACGGGCAGGGTTTCACAATAGTTCTGGCATCCGCCGGCGATTTCTTGAGTCTAAGCTTTCCCCATACAAGAAATGATGAGCGTATCTTTCCTCTGCGACAGTCGGCTACAAGCCCTGACGCTTTGGCCGCTGCCACTACACGCGAAATATGTCTGGAAGGTGAAGGTGTTCAAGCTTGGCGGCCGGGTGTGTCGTAGTCGTCGGGCTCATCATCATGGCCGCCGAAACCATGCATCTTCAACGCCCACTGCAAGCCTATGACGCCGCCTTTGATAGGCTGGATCGAGACGAGCGCCGTGATGACGGTGATCGGTGCCCAGATGGCAAGATGCACCCAGACCGGCAACACGAAGACCATATCAGTCAGCATGAAGCCGCCGATCACAACGTGGCCGAGTACGAGGATGACGAGATAGGGCGGCAGATCGTCGGCACGCTGGTGATACATTGCCTCGCCGCAAGCGGCGCAATGGTCGACCGGCTTGAGGAATGCGCGAAACAGCTTGCCGCTTCCGCAGGCCGGACAGCGGTTCAACATGCCGCGCATGATGGAGCGTCCGAGCGGGCGCTCGACGTCGGACGTATCCCCGTAGCGGACGACCTCGCTTGTCGATGTGCTCATCAGTCTTTCCCTTCTCGGAACTAGCGTCGCCCGCGCGGCGGCCTTGTTCCTACCTTCTTGCGAGCGCGGCTTGCGTCACGCCGTCCCGCCTTGTGGAAGGAACGCACTGCCGTCGGCATCTTGCGTCCCTCGCTCAGCATCTCGAAGCGCAAGGCGCCCGCAAGCGGGATCGCCTCGGCCAGCCGCACCGTTACATCATCGCCGAGACGATAACCGAGACCGGTCTTTTCGCGAGTCAGTGCCTGATGCGCCTCGTCATAGATGAAATAGTCGGTGCCGAGCGTAGATATGGGGATGAAGCCGTCTGCACCATAGTCCGGCAGCAGGATAAACAGGCCGGACTTGGTAACGCCTGAAACGCGCCCCTCAAATTCCTGGCCGACACGCCCGGCAAGGTGATGAGCGATGAGGCGATCGACCGTCTCGCGTTCTGCAGCCATCGCTCGGCGCTCGAAAGTAGAGATTTCGGCGGCGATGTCGTCAAGCGTCGCTTCTTCGTCCGGCGTGATGCCGCCTTCGCCGAAGCCGAGTGAACCGACCAGCGCACGATGCACGATAAGGTCGGCATAACGCCGGATCGGCGAGGTAAAATGCGCATACTTCATCAGGTTCAGTCCGAAATGGCCGATATTTTCAGGACTGTAGATCGCTTGGCTCTGCGAGCGCAGTACCATCTCGTTGACCATCGTCTGGTGCGGCGTGTTGTCCGCCTTGGCGAGGATGCCGTTGAAGCTGTTGGCTCGCATGTTGCCGCCCTTGGCAAGCGAGATGCCGAGTGTAGCGAGGAACTCGCGCAGCACCTCCTGCTTGGCAAGCGTCGGCGTATCGTGGATACGGTAGATCAGCGGCTGGCGCTTTTTTTCCAATGTCTCGGCAGCGCAGACGTTCGCCTGGATCATCATTTCTTCGATCAGTTTATGCGCATCGAGCCGCGGCGGCACGAAGACCCGGTCGACGGTGCCGTCGGGCTTCAGCAGGATCTTGCGCTCGGGCATGTCGAGCTCGAGCGGCTGGCGCCGGTCGCGGCCGCGCTTCATCGTCTCGTAGGCGTGCCAGAGTGGCTTGAGGATCGGCTCCAGCATCGGCCCGGTCTTGTCGTCGGGTTTGCCGTCGATCGCCGCCTGCGCCTGCTGGTAGGACAGCTTGGCAGTGCTCTTCATCATGATGCGGTGGAAGGTGTGGCCAATCTTGCGGCCGTCCTTCGAGAAGACCATGCGCACGGCAAGGGCAGGGCGGTCCACGCCTTCCTTCAGCGAACAGAGATCGTTGGAGATGCGTTCCGGCAGCATCGGTACGACGCGATCCGGAAAATAGACGGAGTTGCCCCGCTTCAACGCTTCCCTGTCGAGCGGCGAGTTCGGTCGCACATACCAGGAGACGTCGGCAATTGCGACGGTGACGATGACGCCGCCCGCATTGTCCTCAGACGGATCATCCTCGGCATAGACGGCGTCGTCATGGTCCTTGGCATCGGCCGGGTCGATGGTGATCAGCGGCAGGTCACGCCAGTCTTCTCGATAGGACATGGTGGCAGGCTTGGCGTCATCCGCCTCTGCGACGGCCGCCGGCGGGAAGACATGCGGAATGCCATGCGCATGAATGGCAATCATCGAGATCGCCTTTTCCGAACCGACGGAGCCGATGACCGAAAGCACTTTGGCACGAGCTAGGCCGAAACGGCCAAGACGCGCAATTTCCACTTCGACGAGATCGCCGTCCTTGGCATCGCCCTTATAATCGGGGTCGATCAGCATTTCCTCGCCGCGCCGGTCGATCGGTAGCAGGCGTCCGGCACCACCCGGCGCGTCCTTGAAGACACCCATGGTGGCACCCCGACGCTTGTCGATCACCTTGATGATGCGGGCGGTATAGGCCGGCCCGCCGCGGTCGGCTGCCGGGAATATCTTGGCAAGGATACGGTCACCCATGCCCGCAACCGGCGACTTGCCCTTGCCCTGACGGCCCGCCGGCGATTGCTGGCGAATGGAAACGGCAGGGGCCACGCCCTGATCCTCCGGCCATTCGGCCGGGCGGCCGATCAACTCGCCATCCTTATCGCGCGTAGTGATGTCGAGCACGGTGACGGGCGGCAGCGCACCGGGCCGGATCAACGACTTGCGGGTCTTCTGCAGCATGCCTTCCTGCTCCAGCTCTTGCAGCAGGTGCTTGAGCTCGACGCGGCTTTCGCCCTTCAGCCCGAAGGCCTTGGCGAGCTCGCGCTTGGAGGCTTTCTGCGGATGTTCGGCGATGAAGCGCAGGATGACGTCTCGCGGCGGCAGAATGCCGTGCACGATGTTCAGTGGCTCAGGCGCAGGCTCCCTGCTCGCGCGTCCGAATTTTCCCGGGCGCTTGCCCATGGCTCTCGTAGTTTCGCGCGGTTCTCTAGCCACTCTCAGCTCTTTTTCGTTTTCGCCGGCGCTTTTGCCTTGGTTGCCTTGGGCTTTGCAGCGGTCTTCGTCGTCTTTGCTTCGGCCGCCGCGGCCTTCGGCTTCGCGGCTGGCTTAGCCTTCGCAGCTGTCTTGGCCTTGGTCTTGCCGGCCGGAGCCTTGCCGGCCTTTTCCGCAATCAGCGCCAGCGCCTCTTCGACGGTGATGGCCTGCGGATCCTTGCCCTTCGGCAGCGTCGCATTGACCTTGCCCCAGTTGACATAGGGGCCGTAGCGTCCGTCGCGGACGGTGATCGGACCGCCATCAGGATGATCGCCCAGTTCCTTCAGGGCTGCCGGCGTGCCGCGACCTGCGCCCGGCGCCTTGGCCTGCTTTTCAGCTATCAGCGTCACGGCGCGGTTGAGGCCGACCGAGAAGACGTCCTCGATGCTTTCCAGATTGGCGTAGGTACCGTCATGCAGCAGGAACGGTCCGTAGCGACCGAGCCCGGAAGAGATCATCTTGCCGGATTCCGGATGTTTGCCGATATCGCGCGGCAGCGAGATCAGCGCCATCGCCTTCTCGTAGTCGATATCCTCGGGCTTCCAGCCCTTCGGCAGCGAGGAGCGCTTTGCATCCTTGCCATCGCCACGCTGGATATAAGGCCCGAAACGGCCCGAACGAAGCGTCAGTTCCTCGCCGGTGGTCGGGTCGGTGCCGAGGCTCTTCGGCTCGTTCAGCGCAGCACCTTCGGCCTCGCCGCCGTTTTCGGAGGAAAGCTGGCGGGTATAGTTGCATTCCGGATAATTCGAGCAGCCAACGAAGGCGCCGTATTTGCCGAGCTTCAGCGATAGGTTGCCGGTGCCGCAGACCTGGCAGATGCGCGGATCACTGCCGTCTTCGCGTTTGGGGAAGACGAGCGGAGCCAGCGCCTCGTTGAGCGAATCCAGAACGTTGGTGACGCGCAGTTCCTTGGTGTCCTCGATCTGCGAGAAGAAATCCTTCCAGAAATCGCGAAGTACCTGCTTCCAGTTCAGTTCGCCGGCCGAAATCCGGTCGAGCTTCTCTTCGAGATCGGCCGTAAAATCATATTCGACATACTTGGTGAAGAAGCTTTCGAGGAAGGCGGTAACGAGACGCCCCTTCGCCTGCGGAATGAGCTTGCGCTTGTCGATCGTCACATAGTCGCGGTCGCGCAGCGTCGCCAGCGTCGCGGCATAAGTGGACGGACGGCCAATGCCAAGCTCTTCCATCTTCTTGATGAGCGAGGCTTCTGAGTAACGCGGCGGCGGTTCGGTAAAGTGCTGCGTGGAATTGATTTTCTGCTTGGCAAGATTCTCGCGCGCATTGATCTCCGGCAGGCGGCCATCCTCGTCGTCAGCGTCGTCGCTCTGCTCGCCATCTTCCTTCTGGTCGGTATAGGCGGCGATGAAGCCGTCAAAGCGGATAACGGACCCGACGGCACGCAGGCCGGCCTTCTGGCCGTTGTTGTCAGCGATGATTTCCGCCGTGGTGCGTTCGATTTCAGCCGACGCCATCTGGCTGGCAATGCCGCGCTTCCAGATCAGGTCATAGAGGCGGATCTGGTCGGCATCGAGAAACTTGCGGACGCGGTCCGGCGAACGGTTGAAGTCGGTCGGGCGGATTGCTTCGTGTGCCTCCTGAGCGTTTTTCGCCTTGGTGGAGTAGAAGCGCGCCTTTTCCGGCAGGTAGCGGTCACCGAATTGCTCGCCGATGGCGCGTCGTGCCGCATCGATCGCTTCAGGCGCCATCTGGACGCCGTCCGTACGCATATAGGTGATCAGACCGACGGTCTCGCCGCCGATATCCACACCCTCGTAAAGCTTCTGTGCAATCTGCATGGTGCGTGATGCCGAGAAGCCAAGCTTGGAGGAGGCCGCCTGCTGCAAAGTTGAAGTCGTAAACGGCGGGGCCGGATTGCGCTTGACGGGCTTTGCCTCGACGCTTTCGACGACATAGCTTGCTCCTTCCAGCAGCGCCTTCAGCCTCACGGCTTCCTCGGCGTTGCCGATCGATCGCGGCTGCAGCCGCTTGCCATTGGCGGCAACAAGCCTTGCTTCGAACTCGTCTCCGCGCGGTGTCTTCAAGAGCGCCGAAAGATTCCAGTATTCCTCGGAGATGAAACGTTCGATCTCGGATTCACGGTCGCAGACGAGGCGCAGCGCAACTGATTGCACGCGGCCGGCCGAACGCGCGCCGGGCAGCTTGCGCCAGAGAACTGGCGACAGATTGAAACCGACGAGATAGTCGAGGGCGCGGCGTGCCAGATAGGCGTCAACCAACGGGACATCGATATCGCGCGGATCGGCCATCGCGTCGAGCACGGCCTTCTTGGTAATGGCGTTGAAGACGACGCGCTTGACCGGCTTGCCGTTGATGACCCGCTTCTTGTTAAGAAGATCGAGCACATGCCAGGAGATCGCTTCACCTTCGCGATCAGGGTCGGTCGCAAGAAACAGGGCATCGGAGGATTTCACCGCGTCGGCAATATCCTTCATTCGCTTGGAAGAGGCGCCATCCACCTCCCACAGCATTTCGAAATCCTGATCCGGAAGAACGGAGCCATCCTTGGCAGGCAGATCGCGCACATGGCCGAAGGAGGCGAGCACTTTGTATCCCGGACCCAGATACTTATTGATCGTCTTGGCCTTGGCAGGCGATTCCACCACTACAACATTCATGATGATTCTCTAAAAAAGATGCCGATCCCGGCGAAGAAGCAGGCGTAACACGCAATGCAACATGAATACCGGCCCTCCGACATGGACAGGGAATTCGCTCCGGTCAAGAGGTTTGCTTCATTTTTACCGCTTTGTCGGGAGCTGCAACCATTGCGAGATTTATATAATATTGCAATTCAGGATGATTGAGCTATCGTTTTTGAAGTGTGGTTCGGGCTCTTAGCAAGGCAGCCCTCTCCGTTCTCAGAGAGACGATTATGGCGCCTAAGGTTGCAGGAAAAGACACTGCTCGTTCCGCATCGCTTGAAAACATTACCTTCATTCGCCAGATGCTCCAAGAGTTGCAGAAGGTGGCCGAGCGCGAAAATGCGGAGATGCTCTGTTATCTCATCGAAATGGCCTATGTCGAAGCCGGAGACCTGCAGTCACGCATCGACGGCGGCTCAGTCGGTCATGGAAATTGAAACCAGCCCGCCGGCATGGCGATGAAGCCGCCCGGCCATATCCAGCTCCAGAAGAACGAGATAGACGGCAGACGCTGAGAGCCCGGTATGACGGATGATGTCGTCGATCTCCACCGGCGTCGGACCGAGTGCGTGGATGACGAGCGTGCGGTCCGTTTCGTCGGGCGGAGGCGTCAGCCTGCCGCCTTCGCGTTTCGGTTCCTCGACTGATGGCAGCGAGAAGAGATCCGGTCGGGAGAGCGGCGCCAGCGCTTCCACGACATCCTCAGGCGAAGTGACGATCATCGCCCCGTCCTTCAGAAGGCCGTTCGTGCCGTGGCAGCGCGGATCGAGCGGCGAACCTGGCACGGCAAAAACAAGCCGACCGAATTCGCCAGCCATCCGAGCCGTGATAAGCGAACCGGAACGAACTGCTGCCTCCACGACCGCGACGCCGAGCGAGATGCCCGCAATCAACCGGTTGCGACGGGGAAAATCACGTGCACGCGGCTCCCAGCCGAAAGGCATCTCGCTGACGGCGAGCCCATTGCCATTCCATATCTCCTCTAACAGCCCGACATTTTCAGGCGGGTAGGGCTGGTTCAGCCCTCCGGCCATTGCGGCAATCGTGCCGGTATCGAGGCTCGCTCGATGGGCGGCCGTGTCGATACCACGGGCAAGGCCGGAGACGATGGCATAGCCGACCCGGCCGCAGTCTCGGGCAATCATCGCCGCGAATTTCGCGCCGCTGACAGATGCATTGCGCGAGCCTACGATGCCGACCGCTGGCTTGTTTAGCACGGAAAGATCGCCTTTGACCGCGAGCAACGGCGGCGCGCCGTCGATCTGGCGGAGCGCCTGCGGATAATCAGGCTCGCCGATGCCGACGAAGCGGGCGCCGAAGCGCTGCGCCGCCTCGAGTTCGCGGTACGCTTCGGCTTCGGTGGCGATGCGGATCGAACGGGTGGCGCCGCCGCGTGCCGATAATTCCGGCAGCATGGAGAGTGCTGCCTCCGCCGAGCCGAAATGGTTGATGAGATCGCGGAAGGTCGCGGGGCCGACATTGTCGGAGCGGATCAGCCTCAGCCAGGCGATCCTCTGCCTCTCCGTCAGCGCAGTTCCTTTTGGCCTTGCGCTGAGCGCGTCCATCACCCCTTAGCCCCGATCTTGCTTTCCGTCCCGCTTATCAGGCGAGTGATATTGGCCTTGTGCTTCCAGTACGAGATGACGGTCATGATCGCCATGGTCGCCGCAACCTTTTCGTCGCCCAATATCCACAATGCAACCGGAATGACAAGCATCGCAATCAGAGCAGAAAGTGAGGAGTAGCGGCTGATAAAGGCCGTCCCCAGCCAGACGACCGCAAAGAGCAGCACCATGAGCGGCGCGACGCCGAGCAGCGTGCCGATATAGGTGGCAACACCCTTGCCGCCCTTGAAACCGATCCAAACCGGGAAGAGGTGGCCGATGAAGGCGAAGAAACCGGCAATAATGCCTGCTTCCTCGCCCGCGAAATAAGCCATGATCCAGGCGGCCGCGGCAGCTTTCAGCGCATCGAGCAGCAGTGTTGCGGCGGCAAGCTTCTTGTTACCGGTACGCAGAACGTTGGTCGCGCCGATATTGCCGGAGCCGATGCTGCGCACGTCGCCGAGACCGGCGGCGCGCGTGAGGATGAGACCGAATGGGATCGAGCCGAGCACGTAGCCGACAACGACGGCGGCAAGCGCCAGAGGCAGGGTAATCTGCCAGGTGACAAGATCAGATATCATTTTTGTTCCCCAAGTCTTTTGCCGAGAGAATGCCCGGAAGGGCAGGGCAGTCCTCAGTCCTGCAATGCGTGAACCAGCCTGCCCCCGACATAGGTCGCAACGGCCCGCCCGCTGAAGCGCGCATCCTCGAACGGCGTGTTCTTCGAGCGGGAGAGAAGCATGTCCTTGGAGACAAGCCAAGGTTCTTCGAGATCGATCAGCGCGATATCGGCCTTGGCGCCGGGCTTCAACGTGCCGGCATCGAGGCCGAAGATCTGCGCCGGCCGCGTGGACATGGCATCTATGAGCCGCATCAGGCTGACCTGCTCGCTGTGATAAAGCCGTAGCGCTGCCGCAAGCATCGTCTCCAGTCCGACGGCACCATCTTCGGCCTCGGCGAAGGGCAGGCGCTTCGTATCGACATCCTGCGGATCATGCGAGGAGACGATGATATCGATCGCGCCTTTTGCCAGCGCATCCACCATTGCAACCCGGTCGTCTTCTGAGCGCAATGGCGGATAGAGTTTGAAGAAAGTGCGGTATTCGCCGATATCGTTCTCGTTGAGCGCCAGATTGTTGATCGAGACGCCACAGGTGACCCTCACGCCGCGCGAGCGGGCAAGCTCGATCGCCTCGACCGATTCCGGCACTGAGATCATCGCCGCGTGGTAATTGCCGCGCGTCAGCTGCGCGATGCGCAGGTCGCGTTCGAGCGGGATCAGCTCCGCTTCCTTGGGAATGCCGGACAGGCCGAGCCAGCTTGCAAGCAGTCCTTCATGCATGACGCCATTGGCGCCAAGATATTTGTCACGCGTGGCACAGGAAATGACGGCGCCGAATTCGCGTGCATAGGTCATCACTCGGCGCAGCACTTGCGTATCGGAGATACTGGAATGCGCGTCAGTGAAGGCAACCGCGCCTGCCTGCATCAAGAGGCCGATTTCCGTCATCTCCTCACCGGCGAGCCCCTTGGTGATTGCTGCTGCCGGATAGACGTTGATGACGGCCGTATCCCGTGCCGTCTTCTTGACGAACTCGACGAGCGCGATGTCGTCGATGACGGGATGCGTATCCGGCATCATGATGATGGAGGTCACACCGCCCGCTGCCGCAGCCCGGCTTGCCGAAGCGATGGTCTCGCGATACTCGCCGCCCGGTTCGCCGATATGGAC
This sequence comes from Rhizobium sp. BK377, assembly GCF_014193935.1. Taxonomy (NCBI): domain Bacteria; kingdom Pseudomonadati; phylum Pseudomonadota; class Alphaproteobacteria; order Hyphomicrobiales; family Rhizobiaceae; genus Rhizobium; species Rhizobium sp. BK377. The sequence continues at coordinate 341,735 of NZ_JACIAC010000001.1, read as the reverse complement.
GCGCGCATCCACTAGGCCAGGCGTTGCGACGAGGCCGGTGCAATCGCGCACGGTAGCACCTTCGGGCGCGCCCTGGTTCTGTGCATCCTTGCCGGCCGCGACGATGAGGCCGTCCTTGACAATAACAGTGCCGATCTCATCGACATTGCGGGAAGGATCGATGATACGGACGTTCTTGAGGACGAGATTGCTCATGCGCCCACTCCATCGGTGCGGGGACCCTGGTTCTGGGAGACGAGCAGTGCCTCCATGACGGCCATGCGTACGGCGACCCCCATTTCCACCTGTTCGGCAATCACGCTCTGCGGGCCGTCGGCGACCTCGGAGGCGATCTCCACGCCGCGGTTCATCGGTCCCGGATGCATGACGAGCGCATCTTCCTTCGCTGCCTTCAGCGTTTCCGCGTCGAGGCCGTAGAAATGATAATATTCGCGCACCGATGGCACGAAGGCGCCGGACATGCGCTCGCGCTGCAGCCGTAGCATCATGACCACATCGGCGTCCTTCAGCCCTTCCTTCATCGAATGGAAGACCTCGACGCCCATCTCGGCAATACCGGCCGGCAGCAGCGTGGCAGGAGCGACAACGCGCACCCTTGCGCCCATGGCGTTCAGAAGCAGGATGTTCGAGCGCGCCACACGCGAATGCAGGACGTCGCCGCAGATCGCCACGACGATCCGTGAGAGCCGGCCCTTGGCGCGGCGGATCGTCAACGCGTCGAGCAGCGCTTGCGTGGGATGTTCATGCTGGCCGTCGCCGGCATTGACGACGGAGCAGGAGACCTTCTGGGCGAGAAGTGCGGCGGCACCGGCGCTGGAGTGGCGGATGATCAGAACGTCCGGTCGCATCGCGTTCAGCGTCATCGCTGTGTCGATCAGCGTCTCGCCCTTCTTTACCGAGGAGTTGCCGACCGACATGTTCATCACGTCTGCGCCGAGGCGCTTGCCGGCGAGTTCGAAGGAGGCTTGCGTTCGTGTCGATGCTTCGAAGAAAAGGTTGATCTGCGTCAGCCCCCGAAGGGTCGACGTCTTCTTCTCTCTCTGCCGGCTGATCTTGACGGCTTCGTCGGCCTTGTCGAGAAGATAGGTAATATCCTGCTCGGTGAGGCCCTTGATGCCAATGAGGTGGCGGTGGGGGAAAAAGACCATGACCCTGCCTCTTATTGTCTTCGCGGGGTCTATAAAGAGTGCGGGGGGAAGGGGCAAGCTTGTGCTGCACGCAAATTCTATGTTCCCCATGCATTTTCCGTCGAATCCCGCTACTGCATGATTCATTAAATCGGAATCGATTTAAGGATAAAATTATGCAGCAATTAAAAGTGCTACAGCGTCTTTTGCACGTCTGAAAGACGCGCGGCGCTGTAGAGCAGAAATCTGCGAATCACTAACTTCCGGTTTCCCTTGCCGGGCTCATGAAATAGAAGCGAACGATGACCTCCGCAAACCGGACTGAAGACAAACTCGCCGAACTCAACCAGCCGAGCCTCTGGTCGGGAATCAATGCCTATCGATCCGATCCGCTGATCGTCGATCTGACCGCAACGCTGCCGCGCACTATCCGTGAAGACCTTGAAAACATGGGCCGCTTCGTCACCTCGCCGGAAGCGCAGGAACTGGCGCGCATGGCAAACCAGGGGACGCCGCAGCTGCGCACCCATGGCCCGCGCGGCGAACGTCTTGATATCGTCGAATTCCATCCCGCCTGGCATGCGCTGATGCGCCGTTCCATGGCGTCCGGCCTGCATTCTTCCGTCTGGGATCCGCAGGCGGATACGGAGGCCAAGGACCAGGCCCACCATATTCGCGCCGCCCGCTTCTATCTGACGGCGCAACTCGAATCCGGCCATCTTTGCCCGTTGACGATGACAAGCGCATCTGTTGCCGCGCTCTCGGCTTCACCGGCCGTTCAGAAGGACTGGGCGCCGAAGATCCTGTCACGCAAATATGACTCGTCCAACCGCCCGGCCATGCAGAAATCGGCCGTGACGATCGGTATGGGCATGACGGAAAAGCAGGGCGGCACGGATGTCCGCGCCAACAAGACCGTGGCGGAAAAAGTCAGCGAAGGCATTTACCGGCTGTCCGGCCACAAGTGGTTCATGTCCGCGCCCATGAGCGACGCCTTCATCATGTTGGCACAGACCAAGGAGGGCATGGGCTGCTTCCTGGTGCCGCGCCTGCTTGAGGATGGTTCTGCCAATGGCCTGCAGTTCCAGCGCCTGAAGGACAAGGTCGGCAACCGCTCGAATGCTTCGTCCGAAGTGGAATTCACCGATACGTTCGGTTTCCTGCTCGGCGGTCCCGACGCCGGCATCCGCACCATCCTCGATATGGTGACGCTGACGCGGCTCGATTGCGCGCTCGCCTCCTCGGGTATCATGCGCGCATCGCTCGCCGAAGCCGTGCATCACACCCGCGGCCGCAGCGTTTTCGGCAAGATGCTGGTCAACCAGCCGATCATGACCCGGGTGCTTGCAGATATGGCGCTCGATGTGGCAGCCGCCACGGCTCTCTCCTTCCGCTTGGCAGATGCCTTCGACAAGGCCCGTGGCAACGCTGAAGATGCCGCCTATGCCCGCGTGATGACGCCGGTCGCCAAATATTGGTGCTGCAAGATCGCCCCGTCGCTGATCTATGAGGCGATGGAGTGCATCGGGGGTAGCGGTTACATCGAAGAACGTCCGATCGCCCGCCATTATCGCGAGGCGCCCGTCAATGCGATCTGGGAAGGTTCTGGCAACGTCATGGCGCTCGATGTGCTGCGTGTGCTGAACCGTGGCAAGGATTTGTTCGAGACCGTGTTTGCAGGTTTTGCGCGCGATCTCGGGCCGGCCGGCAAGAAGACGATCGACGTGCTGCGCGCCGCGATCGCGCTCTGCGAACAGGACGAGGGCGCTGCCCGCCTGCTCGTTGAGCAGCTGGCGCTCGTTGCCGGTGCTGCCGAGCTTTACCGGCTTGGGGCAGGGCGCATTGCCGACGCCTTCATCGAGACCCGTCTTGCGGGCGGCTGGCGTTCGACCTACGGCATGCTCGATTCCCGCTTCGACGCGAGCTATATCGTCGACCTGCTTTACCCGCCAGCTGCCTAATGCAGGTGTTTCGGAACGCACGGCGGGACGACCTCGATCAGATCTACGGCATTTCGCTTGCGACCGGCGCTGGCGGTCGGGATGCGAGCCGCCTCTATGGCGATAGCCGCCTTGTCGGCCATATCTATTCCGCGCCCCTATGTCGTGCTCAACCCCAGAAATGACGATCGTTGCAGAGGATAAGCTGGGCATCGCCGGCTACATCGTCGGCGCTTACGATACAGCCACATTCGAAGCTCGACTTGAACGCGAATGGTGGCCAGCGCGACGCGATCAATATGCCGATCCGGCTGGCGATCCCTCTGGATGGACGGCCGACGAGCGCCGCAGCTTTGCGATCAATCATCCGCACACCATGTGGGAAGATCGTCGAGTTCTATCCGGCCCATATCCGCATGAACCTGATGCCACGCCTGCAGGGTCAGGGTGTTGGAAGCCGTCTTCTGGAGCATTGAATATCTGAAGCGCGTCAGGCAGGTGCGCGCGGCGTCAATGCCGACAACGAGGGTGGTCGCGCTTCTGGTCCTCCCGTGGTTTCGAGCGTCTGCTCCCGCCTCTCGTCCCGGAAGCAGAAGCCTCCGTCTGGTTCGGCCGCACACTCTAATCTAGCCCTGTTTGCCACAGGCTGAGCATTCCTCATTCGACGGCACAAAAAAATCCGGCCGCGTTGCCGCAGCCGGATCATGTCATTTATCGCCGAAAATCAGCTTTCAGAAGAAGCCACGGCGCTGCCACCAGCCAGCCTTCTTCGGCTTGGCTTCGCCCTCGGCTTCCGCGCCCTCGGTGCGGGTGGAGGTGACCGTCGGTTCGGAGGATGAGATATTGGAGCCGCGGTTGGCGCGAACAGGCTTTGCCTCTTCCTGTGTCGGCGTCGCGAGATCCGCAGAACCTTCCACCGCTTCCGGCTCTGCATCGACGACAAGCGCCTCAGTGACCGGCATTTCAATCACGGGCTCTTCGACGGGCGAGGGTGCTGTGGCCTTGCGACGACCACGGCCGCGGGCCGGCTTGACCTCCTCGGCTACGCTTTCGCTGCCTTCGATCGCAGCCATCGCAGACTGGCTCTCGACGGTTTCCGCCGCGGTGACTTCGATCACGTCTGCTTCCGTTTCGGGCGCTTCACCGTCGGCGCTATCATCGCCTTCATCCGCCTCACCGTCTTCCGCAGCTGCACTGGTCTCAGCGCCTTCATCACCACGGTTGCGGCGACCGCCACGTTTGCCGCGACGGCGGCGCTTGCGGCGCTGGGAGTCTTCGCTGTCGGCGCGGGCTTCGGCCGGTGCCTCGGCGGTATCGTTGTCGCCTTCGCTGCCTTCGTCCTCGCCCTCATCGCCATCGTCAGCCTCGCCGGAGACTGCGTCGGCGGCAACCTGCTGCTCAGCATTGCCGTTGCGGCCACGGCGGCGGCGGCGGCGCTTGCGCTTGCGACCACCTTCGCCTTCGCCCTCTGCGCGGGCGGCCGGACGTTCCGCGGCAGCGGGCTTTTCTTCCAGCTCTTCGTCCTCCTCCTCGTCATGTTCGATGACGACATCGTCATCATCGTCGTCGGGGATGGCGGCGAAGTTGAAGAGGCTTTCGATCTTGACCGGGTTTTCGACCGGCTCGCCGCGATCGATCGCGAAGTGCTGAGCACCCACCGAGCCGTCCGCATCGATGATGATCGCCACACCGAAGCGGGCTTCATAATCGACGATCGTCTGACGCTTATGGTTGAGCAGATAGAGCGCGATATCGGGCGTCGTGCGCACGGTGATATTGTGCGTCGTGTTCTTGAGCAGATATTCCTCGATGCCGCGCAGCACATGCAGAGCGACCGAGGACTGAGAACGGACATGGCCGGTGCCGCCGCAATGCGAGCAGACCTGCGTCGTCGATTCGAGAACGGAAGCGCGGATGCGCTGGCGCGACATTTCCAGAAGGCCGAAATGTGAGATACGGCCGACCTGGATGCGGGCGCGGTCGTTCTTCAGGCATTCCTTCAGCTTCTTCTCGACAGCGCGGTTGTTGCGCTTTTCTTCCATGTCGATGAAGTCGATGACGATAAGCCCGGCAAGGTCACGCAGGCGGAGCTGACGGGCGACTTCGTCTGCAGCCTCGAGGTTAGTCTGGAGAGCCGTGTCCTCGATCGAGTGCTCGCGGGTCGAGCGGCCGGAGTTGACGTCGATCGAAACCAGCGCCTCCGTCTGGTTCATGATCAGATAGCCGCCGGACTTCAGCGTTACCTGCGGCTGCAGCATGCGATCGAGCTGCGCCTCGATGCCGGAGCGAGAGAAGATCGGATGGATGTCGCGGTAGGGCTGAACCACCTTGGCATGGCTTGGCATCAGCATCTTCATGAAGTCTTTCGCTTCACGATAGCCTTCTTCGCCGGAGACGATGATCTCTCCGATATCCTTGTTATAAAGGTCGCGGATCGAACGCTTGATGAGAGAGCCTTCCTCGTAGACGAGGCAGGGAGCCGTCGAAGCGAGCGTCAGCGTGCGGACGTTCTCCCACAGGCGCATCAGATATTCGAAGTCGCGCTTGACCTCGACCTTGGTGCGGTTCGCACCGGCCGTGCGCAGGATCACGCCCATGCCCTGCGGCACCTCGAGCATGCGGGCGATTTCCTTCAGCCGCTTGCGGTCCTGGGGGTTGGTGATCTTGCGGGAAATGCCGCCGCCGCGCGCCGTGTTCGGCATCAGAACCGAATAGCGGCCTGCGAGCGAAAGATAGGTGGTGAGGGCAGCGCCCTTGTTGCCGCGTTCTTCCTTGGCGACCTGCACCAGCAGGATCTGGCGGCGCTTGATGACCTCCTGGATGCGGTACTGCTTGCGCGGCTTGCGCTGCACGCGGTCCGGAACCTCTTCCATCGCGTCTTCGGCGCCGACCGATTCGATGACTTCTTCTTCGCCATGGTCGTCGTCATCGTCGTCGTCATCCTGACGGCGCTTGGAAACGTCGACATCCTCGGAGATGGTGTCCGTCTCGACCATCGCGGCCATCTCGCCGCCGGTCGAACCTTCGTCATCGTTGTCGGCAACCGATGCTTCCGGCGCCGACGCTTCTTCAGCAACCGGCTCGGCTGCCTTCTTGCGGCTGCGGCGGGCGCGAGGCTTCTTGGCCGGGGCTTCTTCAGCGACGGGCGCAGCCTCTTCGGTGTGTGCTGCTACATCTTCCGCAGCAGCTGCCGCGGGCTGTTCGACCGGAACGATGCCGATGTCGGGCTGTTCCTGTGTCGAGAGATCGACGACCGGAGCGGTCTCGACATGCTCGACATCCTCGTCGCGGCGATGCTCCTCGGCTTCGGCGCGAAGCAGGGCCTGACGATCGGCAAGCGGGATCTGGTAATAATCGGGATGGATTTCGGCAAAGGCAAGGAAGCCGTGCCGGTTGCCGCCATAATCGACGAAAGCGGCCTGCAGCGAGGGCTCGACCCTCGTTACTTTGGCAAGATAGATGTTGCCGCGAATCTGCTTCTTGTGCTGCGATTCGAAGTCAAATTCTTCTATGCGATTTCCGCGAACGACAACGACGCGCGTCTCTTCCTCGTGAGACGCATCGATAAGCATTTTGTCTGCCATGTAAGCTGAGCTCCTCGGCGAGGCCGCGAGAGCGCATTCCCGACTGCTATTGACACAGGAAGAATGCGGTCCGCCGTGGCCGCGCCGGATAATGAAAGTCGCGATTGGTGCGAGGGAGAGGGCAGCAGCCAGACCGCAGCCGGAACCGTTTTGTTCCGGGGCCTGTACACTTCAGATAAAACCTGCTGCGAAACCATCAACAACCAAGCGTGATCGACAATGACGAAGACCCGTTTCGGGTCCGATGAGTTTGCTCCCTGAGAGCGTGGTGGCTGATCCACCGATGAAATCCCAGCATGAGGCCGGAAAATCAGGATCCAGTTCTCGGGTAAAAATGCATTAGACGGCGGACGATTACCGGTTGTAGCGCCAGGTCCGGGGTCGGCTGGCTGCCTCGCGGCGACTCTATCCCGTCAACACTTTACCCTAAAATTCGTTGTATGTTTTCTCTGTCACAATAGCAAGGGAAAAGCCAAATGTGCCATAATATTGATGGATTTCGAATCCCATACACTTATCGGGGATAAGCGAACCCGATTCGCGGGTCGGTGTGCTCGCTCGCCTCTAGCGGGCGTTCGCAGGGACGATGTAAGGTCCATCGCAGGAATAAATAGGGTGTGGCGGGCTATTGTTTAAGAGGTTTCGAATCGCGGCGGAGTTGTCAGCAGGGCGAAAACTGGGGTTTGCGGGGTGGCTTTTCGCCTTTGCATCGCTTTGCGCGGTTCCCGGCAGCGCAGCCGGTACAAAGAATTCCTTGCTGGCTTACGGAGCGCGTATAGTCGGCGATGAAGCGAGAACCCGCATCGTCATCGATTTCGATCGTGAGCCTCGTTTTTCCGTCCACTACATCGCCAATCCCGAGCGCATCGTTGTCGACCTGCCCGCAACTGCTTTCGGCTTTCCCGCCAAAGACCTGGAGGCGCGCGGCCTCTTCAAGGACATCCGTTATGGCGCCATGGACGAAGGAAGCGCCCGCATCGTGTTGATGGCGGCGCGCCCTGTCCAGCTCGCCCTTGCCAAGGTGCAGACGGATGAGAGCGGCAATGGCCACCGGCTGGTGCTCGATGCCGAGATGATCGACAAGCAGAAGTTCGCCGAATTGGTGAAGACCCAGTCCTGGAACGACCAGTCCGGTGCGGCTGAGACGACGAGCGCCATTCCCCAGCCGGAAAAGGCAGCACCCGGGGATTTCGTCATTGCCGTCGATGCCGGCCACGGTGGTATCGACACGGGGGCCATCGGCGTCGATACTAAGACCGAGGAAAAGCTGGTGACGCTCGCCTTCGCCAAGGCGCTGGCCGATCGCTTGAACAAGGAGCCGGGCATCAAGGCCTTCCTGACGCGCGACGATGACGAATTCCTGTCGCTGTCGCAGCGTGTGCTGATCGCCCGGCAGAACCATGCTGGGCTCTTGATTTCCCTGCACGCAGATACGCTGAAGCAGAAAGATATTCGCGGCGCAACGGTCTATACGATTTCCGACAAGGCCTCGGACAAGCTCGCCGCCGATCTCGCAGAACGCGAGAACCTTTCGGACCAGATTGCCGGCAAGGAGACGGTAACCGAGCCGCCTGAAGTCGCGGATATCCTTCTCGACCTGACACGGCGTGAGACGCAGGCGTTCTCCATCTCGCTTGCCGAAAGCGTACTCGCATCCTTCAAAGATCAGATCGGCACGATCAATAATCCGCATCGCCACGCCGGTTTTCGCGTATTGCAGGCGCCGGACGTTCCGTCGATCCTGCTCGAACTCGGGTTCCTCTCCAATGTCGAGGACGAAAAGCGTCTGCTTGATGATGCTTGGCGGTTGAAGATGGCTGATCTCTTGACCGATGCGGTGAAGCGTTATCGCGCGAGTGTGATGGCGAACGGCGGCTAGCTCTGCGTCTCCAGGGCGTTGCCCGGAAGTGACACCTCGGCCGAAACCCGCGTCCTTGCCGAAAGGGAGGGGAAAGTAGCAGACCAGGCCCTATTTTCCTCACATTCGCGCCGTTACTCCGCTCAATAAGTTTCGCGTAAGTGAGACGAAATCGGCTTGTAGCGCCCACGCGCATGGAGTAAGCCGCGCAGCGTGCAAAGAGACATGATCTGTGCGATTGTGCGGCTGCGCCGATCTAATGATTAGAAATACCGGTAGCTGAAAAAATATGGTTAGACTTCTTGGATATTTCTTCGGGATAGCCTGCGTCCTGTTCCTGGGCGCTGCGGCTGTTATTGCCGTCTATCTTGCTAATGTCGCGAAGGATCTTCCTGACTATGCGGTGCTTAACAGCTATGCGCCGCCGGTTACCACCCGCGTTCACGCCGGTAACGGTGCGCTCATGGCCGAATACGCCAAGGAAAAGCGCCTCTTCCTGCCGATCCAGGCCATCCCGGACCGCGTGAAGGCTGCCTTCCTTTCGGCCGAAGACAAGAATTTCTACAACCATCCCGGCGTCGATCTGACTGGTCTTGGCCGCGCCATTCTCGTCAATCTTCAGAATTTCGGCTCCGGACGCCGGCCGGTCGGTGCATCGACGATTACCCAGCAGGTGGCGAAGAATTTTCTTCTGACCTCCGACCAGACGATTGACCGCAAGATCAAGGAAGCAATCCTGTCCTTCCGTATCGAGCAGGCCTACAGCAAGGACAAGATCCTCGAGCTTTACCTCAATGAGATCTTTTTCGGCCTGAACTCCTACGGTATCGGCAGTGCCTCGCTCACTTATTTCAACAAGTCGGTCACCGAGCTGACGGTCGCCGAATCCGCCTATCTCGCATCGCTGCCGAAAGGCCCGGCCAACTACCATCCCTTCCGTCATCCGGAGGCTGCGCTCGAGCGCCGCAATTGGGTTATCGACCGCATGGTCGAGAACGGTTATGTGAGCCAGAGCGACGGCGAGGATGCCAAAAAGCAGCCGCTCGGCGTCACCGCCCGCACCAGCGGACCGTCTCTTTTCGCGTCTGATTATTTCGCCGAGGCTGTCCGTCGCCAGCTGATTGATCAGTATGGTGAGAAGTCACTTTATGAAGGCGGCCTTTCGGTGCGCACCTCGCTCGATCCGCAGATGCAGCTCTTTGCGCGCAAGGCGCTGCAGGATGGCCTGATCAATTACGACGAGCGCCGTGGTTTCCACGGACCTATTAAGCAGATCAGCACGTCTGGCGACTGGGGTCCGGCGCTCGCCGAAGTACCCGCTCTCTCGGACGTGCCGGAATGGCGACTGGCGGTCGTGCTCGCCGTTTCCAATGACAGCGTCGATATCGGCCTTCAGCCACCCAAGGATGGAGGCGGCAAAGTCGCAGCCGAACGTGAGCGTGGTTCGATTGCAGCCAAGGATATGCAGTGGGCATTCCGCTCCGCCGCCGGCGACCGCAAAACGACGAAGTCACCGGTCGGCGCCGTCTCGGCCGGAGATGTCGTCTACGTCGAGCGCCTCGGCGGCGACAATTCGACCTCCTATCGTCTGCGCCAGCCGCCGAAGGTACAGGGTGGTCTCGTCGCCATGGACCCGAAGACCGGCCGCGTTCTCGCTATGGTCGGGGGCTTCTCCTATGCCCAGTCGGAATTCAACCGCGCCACGCAGGCGATGCGCCAGCCGGGCTCCTCCTTCAAGCCCTTCGTTTACGCCGCCGCGATGGACAACGGCTATACGCCGGCCTCGGTCATCATGGACGCGCCGATCGAGATCGTTTCGGGCGGTCAGGTCTGGAAGCCGGAAAACTACGGCGGCGAAGTCGGCGGCCCCTCGACGCTGCGCTCCGGTATCGAAAATTCGCGCAACCTGATGACGGTGCGCCTCGCCAATGACCTCGGCATGAATATCGTTGCCGAATATGCCGAACGCTTCGGCATTTATGACAAGATGCCGCCGCTGCTCGCCATGTCGCTCGGCTCGGGCGAAACAACGGTGCTGCGTATGGTTTCGGCTTACTCGGTCATCGCCAATGGCGGCAAGCAGATCAAGCCGACGCTGATCGACCGTATCCAGGACCGTTACGGCAAGACAATCTTCAGGCATGAAGAGCGTCTCTGCGAAGGCTGCAACGCCGGCGACTGGCAGAACCAGGAAGAGCCCAACATCGTCGATAACCGCGAACAGGTTCTCGATCCGATGACCTCCTACCAGATCACCTCTATGATGCAGGGCGTCATCCAGCGCGGTACGGCTGCCGGTAAGGTCGATCTCTCTGGCCGCGATGTTGCCGGCAAGACCGGTACGACCAACGATGAGAAGGACGCCTGGTTCGTCGGCTTCACGCCGGATCTGGTTGCAGGCCTCTACTTGGGCTTCGATACGCCGGCCCCGCTCGGCCGCGGCGGCACGGGTGGCGTTCTCTCCGCGCCGATCTTCAATGAATTCATGCAGGCCGCCGTCAAGGACATGCCGGAATCCAAATTCGTGGTCCCGGCCGGCATGAACATGATCGCGATCAACCGCAAGACCGGCATGGCTGCTGTCGATGGCGAGCCGGGCACCATCATCGAAGCCTTCAAGCCAGGCACCGGGCCGGCTGACAGCTTCTCTGTCATCGGCATGGACGGCACGATGGCGCCGGAAGAAATCCTGCGCACGTCGCCACAGGCAAACCAGGCGGTCCAGACCAACACGCCCGGGTTGTTCTGATCGAGACCGATTTCCTCTGCGCCCGCCGCGGCTCTTTACATCCGCGGCGGGCGTCTCTATGTCACGAGCCTTGCAGAATACCCCGGCACTCACAGAATACCGAAGCAAAGAAGCAGGAAAATGCGAGCGGAAATCCAGAACGTAGTCGATGAAACCAAGCAGGCTATCACCCTGCTGAGGAGGCATCTTTGACTGGGACCAGGCGGTAAGACGACTGGACTGGTTGAACAACAAGGCAGAGGACCCCAACCTCTGGAACGATGCGCAGGAAGCCCAGAAGCTGATGCGCGAGCGCCAGCAGCTTGATGACGGCATCAATGGCGTCAAGGCGCTGGAACAGCAGCTTTCCGACAATGTCGAACTCATCGATCTCGGGGAAGAAGAAGGCGACGAAAGCATCGTCAAGGAAGCTGAGGCCGCGCTGAAAAGCCTGCAGGCCGAGGCAGCCCGTCGACAGGTCGAAGCCATGCTATCAGGCGAGGCCGATGGCAACGATACCTATCTGGAAGTCCATTCCGGCGCAGGCGGCACGGAAAGCCAGGACTGGGCGAACATGCTTCTGCGCATGTACACTCGCTGGGCCGAGCGCCAGCGCTTCAAGGTCGAGCTTCTGGAAGTCCATGACGGCGAAGAAGCCGGCATCAAGTCCGCAACGCTGCTGGTCAAGGGCCACAACGCCTATGGCTGGCTGAAGACCGAATCGGGCGTGCACCGCTTGGTGCGTATCTCGCCCTACGACAGTAATGCGCGCCGCCACACGTCCTTCTCGTCGATTTGGGTCTATCCTGTCGTTGATGACTCGATCCAGATCGAAATCAACGAAAGCGACTGCCGTATCGACACCTACCGTTCGTCGGGTGCCGGCGGCCAACACGTCAATACAACGGACTCGGCCGTGCGCATTACGCATATCCCGACCGGAATCGTCGTGCAGTGCCAACAGGAGCGTTCGCAGCACAAGAACCGCGCCAAGGCTTGGGACATGCTGCGCGCCCGCATGTACGAAGCGGAGCTGAAGAAGCGCGAGGATGCCGCCAACGCCGAAGCCGCTTCCAAGACGGATATCGGCTGGGGACACCAGATCCGCTCCTACGTTCTGCAACCCTACCAGCTCGTCAAGGACCTGCGAACCGGAGTTGCGAGCACGGCTCCTGACGAAGTGCTCGACGGCGACCTGAACGAGTTCATGGAAGCAGCACTTGCTCACCGCATCAGCGGTGCGGCCGACGCTGTCGTCGATGACGTCGACTGAGCGGTAAAGGCGGACCTGAGATAGAAAGCCCCGGAAACGGGGCTTTTCTTTTTTAGGTGTCCACCGGAGCGTCTATTCCGCGAAAGAACACATCCGATAGTTCGGCGATCTCCTGGTGGACATCAGCACGGTCTACGCCTGCAGCGTCGGTGAAGAGCTGCTCTGCGAAGGAAAGCCCCAATGCCGTGCCCTCGGGCAGGAAGATATAATGCCCAAGACCGCCCTGGAGTATCTTAAAGGTGCTTCGATCAAGCCGCGCATGCAGCCATTTTGAACACTCTTCGACCGGGGCCGTGTCGTCGGCGTCGCCAACTAGGATGAGCGCAGGCTTATCGATGGCTCTCAGGCTCTCTTCGCTGAAACCACGCACCGATCTTCCCGGCGCGCAGACCAGCGCCGCCTTGATCCTGTCGTCACGATAGGATTGCGACATCCGTGACCATGAATCGCGAAATGCCGTGCTCGTGCGAAGCAGCGACGGAATATGATCGGCGAGGTCAGGAAATTCCCTCGGGCCGCGCGGCCCCCCAGGCTTCAATCTGGATTGTTCGAACTGCGAGAATTGCGCGACCGCGCCGAGAAGCAGCATCACCGTATAGGCTCCTGCTGAAAAGCCGGCGGCGAATACGCTCCTGGTATCGATATGCCCGGCAAGATCACCTTGCCAGTCTTTTTGGCGATCGAGCATGAGGCTGAGATCGGGCGCGCGCTCCCAAAGGCAGGCAAAGCCCTCGGCGCGATAGGCTTCGCCGCCGGTATTGCCGTGGTGGTCGACGCCGAGCGCGATAAATCCACGATCGACCAGGCGGCGGGCGAGCCATTCCAGCCCTGCAGCTGAGCCGCCGGTGCCGTGCGACAGCAGGACCAGCGAGTAGAGCTTCGTCGCCGGCTGAACGGGCGCATCGCGGGCGACCGCGGGCCTTCGGAACCAGCTTCGTCCCGGGATTTCGGTTTCGATCGATCCCTCGGCTGCCGGATACCAGACGGACCAGCGGACAGGTCTTGGGCCGGTCTCGTTCCAGTCCGGCCGTGTCTCGTCGTGGAGAACGCCTTCGCGAAAGCCGAGTTTCATGGCTTAGCCCCAATGAATGGACCTGCGACGCTCAGTTGGTCGCCTTCTCCACGGTAATGTCCCCGAATTCGTCGATCAGCACTGTCCAACCATCGGGTTCGGCAGCTGGATCGGGCTTCAGATAGACCGTGGCAAAAAGGCCCGGTTCCTTGATGAGTCCGCTCGAATTTTCGGGTCTGATGTCGGTGACATAGGGTTTGAGATCGCTGATTTCCTGGAGTTCGACCGTCGAGATGATGGCAGGACCGGCATCACTCTGCGCGATCTGCTGCAGAAAGACCTTGGAGGTCTTGTCCGGCTGGCGGACAGCGAAAAGCTTGTAATAGCCGTGCCGCTGCTCTTGCTTGGCATTCTCCTTGCTTACGTTTGGGGTGCCGACGCTCTGCGTGGTTGTCGGGGCACGCTCGACCGGCAGCGAATTGCCATCGTCTTCCCAATAGCCGGTGCTGGTCGCGAAGAGGATCGAAGCCGGCAGAATATCCTCATGCACGGTCTGGGCTTCGGCGGTGATCGCCAACCCCGAAATAAGGAGGGCCGTCATAAATGCTTGCCGCATCGCCATCATTTCAATCCTCGAATTGTTCTGCCAGAATCCTGTCTGACCAGGAGCGGTCAGGATCGGAAAGGATGCGTGCGGTCATGTCCTCGGACTGGGCGATGCGGACATGCAGTATCGATTTGATCTCCGTATTGTCGGCGACCGCATTCACCGGCCGTTTCTCTGCTTCCAATATATGGATGTCCACCGTGACCCGGTTGGGAAGCAGCGCTCCGCGCCAGCGCCGGGGGCGGAAGGCGCTGACCGGCGTCATGGCGAGCAGGGGGGCGTCAAGCGGCAGGATCGGACCGTGGGCCGAAAGATTGTAGGCGGTCGAGCCTGCAGGCGTTGCCACCATGAGGCCGTCGCAGATCAGTTCCTCCAGCCGTACGTGGCCGTCGATCTCCACCCTGAGTTTGGCTGCCTGATAGGACTGGCGGAAAAGATAGACTTCGTTGATTGCAAGCGCGGACGACTTGCTGCCGTCGGCATTGGATGTTGTCATTTTCAGCGGATGAAAGGCATTCTCGACAGCGGCGCAGATGCGGTCATGCAGGTCTGTGGTCTTGTAATCGTTCATCAGAAAGCCGACCGAGCCGCAATTCATGCCGTAGACGAGCTTGCCGCTGTTCATCGTGCTGTGCAGTGTCTGAAGCATGAAGCCGTCGCCGCCGAGTGCGACGATGACATCGGCCTGGTTTGCGGGCACGTCGCCGTAAAGGCGAATCAATTCGTCTCGCGCGGCGAGTGCTTCCGTGGTCGGCGAGGCGATGAAAGAAAGCGTCTGAAATGAACGGCCCATACAATGCCCTTTGTTATGCTGCTCTAGCTAAAGGATAAAGGGCTCGTACGACAAGACGTTTTGCATTGCGGGTCAAGTTCGATGGTCTTATCGCCCAGACAGATCGGCCGGTGATTTCGATAATGAACACGTCCACATGGAGTCCAGCGGGCTTTCCCAACCACGGCGTTGATCGACAACCCGCTGTGGATAGCTTCCCCGGGCTGCCGGAAAAGGCAAATTTTCTTTACAAAAGATCAGAATCTGCTACTTCGCAGCCATTGCCCTTGTAGCTCAGTTGGTAGAGCACCTGATTTGTAATCAGGGGGTCGCGGGTTCGAACCCTGCCGGGGGCACCAGATTTTCTCAGTAGTTCCATCAGATGAACAGAGACTGAAGGGTCGCTTCAGCGGCGATTCAGGAGCACCAGGTCATCCTCGCTTCATCAGAAACGAGGAAATGAGCCATGAGGATCTCCAGCCTTCTCCTAGCAGCCGCCCTTTCGGCCGGTACTTTGTTTTCCGCCGTTGCTCCGGCTGCGGCCATCCCTCTCGACCGTCCGGCAGCCTCGCAGCAGAGCGATGTGATCCAGGTCCGCGGTGGTGATCGGGATTGGGGCGACCGCGATTGGGGTGATCGCCGTGACTGGCGCGAGCGTCGCGAGTGGCGCGAACGTCGCTACTGGCGTCCGGCCTGGGGCTATGAACGCCGCTGGAGCCCGTGGCGGGAAGAGCGTTGGCGCGAGCGCCATTATTGGCGTCGCCACCATGACGGACCCTATTGGCTCTACCGGAGCTGATCCCTGACCGGGGCAAGCTATTTTCCAACTCCTAATAAAAACCCGTCGCAACCTTCGAGTTTGCGGCGGGATCTTTATTTGATCGGCATTCACTTTTATTGACTGACTATCAGTCAATAAATTAAGATATACATCGTCAATTGCCGCGATGGAGTTCGACATGTCTGCAAAAACACTCCTGACCTCTCTCTTTCAATATAAGGCCAGCGTCGACGAGGAGCTTCTGGCCGCGCTTGCTGCTTTTCCCGAAAACGACCCATTGGAAGACCTCCAGTCCGCTTTTCGTGTTCTCAATCACGCTCAACTCGTCGACCGGATCTTCGCCGCCAACCTGCAGAAGAAGCCACATGGCTATACGGAGAGTTGGACGAGCGAGCCGCCAGCTTTTGGCGATCTCGCTTCCGCGATCAGGAAAACCGACAGGTGGTATCTGGACTATATGGTGCAGGTAACGCCCGAGGAACTCGAAGAGACGATCGACTTCACGTTCACCGATGGCGGGCAGGGCCGCATGTCGCCGGAGGAAATGCTGGCCCATGTCATTACCCACAGCGGTTATCACCGTGGCGAAGTCGGTCGTCTTTTGCCTGACATTGAAAACACTGCTATGCGCGACGTATTCGCAGGCTACCTGCACCGGGCCGAACCTCGACGTCGTTGGCATTGACGGACTTTCCGATGACATCACGCACGCCCGGCAGGCCAAGGACCAAACCAGCCGAGGAAAGGCGGGAAGATCTCATGCTCGTGGCCGAACGCCTCTTTCTCGAGAAAGGGGTTGACCATACGACGATCGAGGAGATCACCCAAGGTGCTGGCGTCTCAAAGGGAGCCTTTTACCTTCACTTCTCTTCGAAAGCGGATGTCATCGAAGCATTGCGGACCCGCTTCGTTCAGAAGCTTCTGAACGGCATCGTGGAAGAACTAGGTAAACAGCAAACTGATGACTGGAACGGCAAGTTGACGGCTTGGGCAAAAGCCTGCGCCATGGGTTATCTGAACGCAGCGCGCTTGCACAATCTCGTCTTTGCTGCTGCTCCGCCTCCCAGCCGCGAGGGGCTGACGAACAACATCCTGATCGATAATCTCCAGCAATTGCTTGCAGCAGGAAGCCGTGAGCGAGCCTGGTCACTGCAGGAGCCCGCATTCACCGCCATATTCCTGTTCAACGCTCTGCACGGTGTCGTAAATCGGAATGCTATCGGCGACGATAGTGCCAAGCGAACAGAACTGCTTCGCAATATCGAAGAAAGTGTTCTGCGCCTCGTCCGGTGAAGCGATTTGCACTCACTTCCGTGCGGGTTCGGTCAAGCTCGGTCGGCTATTGCACGGATGGAGGTGGATTGGATGGCGTCGTCGACGGTGCCAGGGGATCCGGCTGGCGGATCGGGTGAGACTTGTCCACCCAAGTGATGCTCAAAATGATCATGACGAGGACCGCGATAAAGAGAACGCCGAAGATCAGCGGTCGAAATGCCATAATGCGGATTTCCTTTTTGTCGCCGCCCCAGGGATGGATGCGTTGCCGACGATAGTGACCGCCAAGCTCTTTCCATGGCGGAATATGGGCCATGGGAGAAGGTGTTCAACCGCGATTGCGATCATCCTTCTGTTCCACACGACATATCAAGAGTAATCTGCCGACTATGGCCTATGCCTTCAGGTGCAGCCTTGCCGCATAAAGGGCAATCGCCGCTGCATTCGATACGTTCAACGACTTGATGGCGCCGGGCATATCGAGCCGAGCGAGCGCACTGACGGTCTCGCGCGTCTTCTGCCGCAGGCCTTTGCCTTCAGAGCCGAGCACCAGAGCAATTCTGCTGCCCGAGAATGTGCCTTCGAGCGCTGCCGGTCCTTCCGAATCGAGTCCGATTGTGAAGAAGCCGAGCCTGTGCAATTCGCCGAGCGCATCCGAGAGATTTGTGATCTGTATGTAAGGTATGAGTTCCAACGCGCCGGAAGCCGATTTAGCGAGTACGCCCGATTCGGTCGGGCTGTGTCTCTGCGTGGTGATGACGGCGCCTGCATTGAAGGCGACAGCCGAGCGCATGATGGCGCCGACATTGTGCGGATCGGTGACCTGATCGAGCACGAGAAGCAAGGGACTGTCCTTCAGTGCTTCCAGCCGCCGGACGGGCAGGGGCCGCGTTTCCAGCATCACGCCCTGATGGATCGCTTCGGGGCCGAGCACCTTGTCGATATCCTGCGGCGAAACCATGTCGACGGGAATGCCGATCGTATCAGCATCGATCTCCAATCGTGCAAGCGCGTTCTGCGTCACCGATAGTCTGATGTTTTTGCGTTCAGGGTTTTCAAGCGCGGCACGAACGGTATGAAGGCCGTAGAGGAAAACCTGGTCGGGGGCGAGTGCCGGCGGCTTCCAGTCGTCTCCGCCACGCTTGCGTTTCTGTGGCGCGGGTGTCGGGATTTCACCGCGTTCGCGCTTGGCGTCGCGGTGCGCGCGTCTCAACGTTGCGTAATGCGTGTCCTTTGCGGACTTGTCGGTAACGGGCGTGCCGCCGGATTTCTTATCTTTGCTCATGCGGCTTTATAACGATGGCGCCAGTTGCCGCATAGGCTTTCTTTCATGTGCCGGCTTTCAACAGGCGATGAAATTTTTCCTGTCTTTTCCATTGTCATCGTGTTGACAGACTGAAATCGTCCGGTCATATACGCGGCGCAGACGACGGGGCGACAACGCTTCAAAGTCTGACGAACTTGGTCTTTACGATCCGGACGAAAACTGGAGAGATGCCCGAGTGGTTAAAGGGGACGGACTGTAAATCCGTTGGCTCAGCCTACGTTGGTTCAAATCCAACTCTCTCCACCATTCGTCATTGGATCGGACCAATCCCGCGGGTATAGCTCAATGGTAGAGCAGCAGCCTTCCAAGCTGAATACGCGGGTTCGATTCCCGCTACCCGCTCCATCTCTCTTTCGCCATCGACAATATACGGCAGTTTCAGAGCACGGAAACGAAGCTCATGATATTGCCGATCAGCCAATAGCCGAGCACACCGACGGCTATGCCTGCGATGAACAGCGAAGATCTGCCTTTGATCTTGCCGGCGCTCTCATCCGCCTCATCATCGCTGCGATAGCCGAATGTGCGGTGGTCTTCTGCAAAAACCGAATAGTAGTTGTTGTAATCTGATTGCATCGAGTGTTCCTCCCTATATTAGATATCTATCATGCAAACTTTCCTCATCCGTGAAATCAATTAGTAAAATGTAATGTAATCCGATCGGAAGGTTTTGCGCCGATACCATGATGCGGCGATCTGCGGATAACCGCAAAAATTGCTGCCGCCACCGGTTCGCCGTTTGACAATTGCCGGCCCTCTTCCGATTTTGACTTAGATTTCAAATGTTTTGGGGAGGGAAAGAGCGAATCACCTTGCGAGTGGCGAATCCTCCACCATATGTCGTGACACGCCAAGAATGGCGTCTGCAATTAGGTCTTGCGCAATTTCGCCGAAAGCCTTAAACGGCGGCACTAAACCGGTTCGCCGGGGTCACCCATTTACGTCCACAGGAAGCATTCAAATGGCAAAGAGTAAGTTTGAGCGCAACAAGCCGCACGTCAACATTGGCACGATCGGCCACGTTGACCATGGCAAGACGTCTCTGACGGCAGCGATCACGAAGTACTTCGGTGAGTTCAAGGCGTATGACCAGATCGACGCTGCACCGGAAGAAAAGGCGCGCGGCATCACCATTTCGACGGCTCACGTCGAGTATGAGACGCCGAACCGCCACTATGCGCACGTCGACTGCCCCGGCCACGCCGACTATGTCAAGAACATGATCACCGGTGCCGCGCAGATGGACGGCGCGATCCTGGTCTGCTCTGCCGCTGACGGCCCGATGCCGCAGACGCGCGAGCACATCCTGCTCGCCCGCCAGGTTGGCGTTCCGGCGATCGTCGTGTTCCTGAACAAGGTCGACCAGGTTGACGACGCCGAGCTTCTCGAGCTTGTCGAACTGGAAGTGCGCGAACTTCTGTCGTCCTACGACTTCCCGGGCGACGACATCCCGGTCGTCAAGGGTTCGGCGCTTGCTGCGCTTGAAGATTCTGACAAGAAGATCGGTGAAGACGCGATCCGCGAGCTGATGGCTCAGGTCGACGCCTACATCCCGACGCCTGAGCGTCCGATCGACCAGCCGTTCCTGATGCCGATCGAAGACGTGTTCTCGATCTCGGGCCGCGGTACGGTTGTGACCGGCCGCGTCGAGCGCGGTATCGTCAAGGTTGGCGAAGAAGTCGAGATCGTCGGCATCCGTCCGACCTCGAAGACGACGGTGACCGGCGTTGAAATGTTCCGCAAGCTGCTCGACCAGGGCCAGGCTGGCGACAACATCGGCGCTCTGGTTCGCGGCGTGAACCGTGACGGCGTCGAGCGTGGCCAGATTCTCTGCAAGCCGGGCTCTGTCAAGCCGCACAAGAAGTTCAAGGCCGAAGCCTACATCCTGACGAAGGAAGAAGGCGGCCGTCATACGCCGTTCTTCACGAACTACCGTCCGCAGTTCTACTTCCGCACGACGGACGTGACCGGCATCGTGACGCTTCCGGAAGGCACGGAAATGGTCATGCCTGGCGACAACGTCACGGTTGACGTCGAGCTGATCGTTCCGATCGCAATGGAAGAAAAGCTTCGCTTCGCGATCCGCGAAGGCGGCCGCACCGTCGGTGCAGGCATCGTCGCTTCCATCATCGAGTAATCGGATTTATCCCCGATTTTAGGAAGGACCCCGCTGGAAACGGCGGGGTTTTTTCGTTTTTAATAGCCTTCCGGCCGTTCATGAGATGTTGTAAAAATATCGTTAAGATTGGCTCATTCAGTATTTTATTCATCTCACGTTCAGAAAGCGTTTTGCGATCCGGACTTTTTGGTTCAGACTCTCCTCTGTAGAAAGGAGAGTAGGATGATTCACAAGGCTACATTCGTTGCGACGATTTTCGCGATGTATGTTTTCACGATGTTTTTCATCGCTGCAATTCCGCAAGAAGTTGTTCAGGCAGCTGGCGTGCAGATCGACGAACTAAGCGTCGTCAAATAATTGCGTAACAAGCCGCCGGAGCGTTCGGCGGTGATTGAAAATGGCAGGGCAGGCGCTTCCAGTTGGAAGCCCCTGGCCGGAGTAGGTTTGAACCTGCTGACGAGACGCTCGCTTGCTCTTCGCGCGGAAGAGTTTATCTATGCCTCCGATTTCATGACGCGGAGGATTTTCCATGAAAAAGCGCATTCTCTTCACCGGCGGGTCGGGCAAAGCGGGACGCCATGCTGTGCCATGGCTCGTCAACGCTGGCTATGAGGTCCATAATGTCGACCTCGTGCCCCTCGAAAGTCCTGGTGTCACCAATCTGATTGCGGATATCACCGACAGCGGCCAGATGTTCAATGCGCTCTCCATGCATCGGGACTTTCCGGATCTGGATGCAGGCAAAGGCGTGCAGCCTTTCGACGCCGTCGTGCATTTCGCTGCAGTGCCACGTATCCTGATCAAGCCTGATAACGAGACCTTCCGCATCAACACGATGGGCACCTACAATGTCATCGAGGCGGCGGTGAAGCTCGGCGTCAGGAAGATCATCGTCGCGTCGAGCGAAACGACCTATGGCGTCTGCTTCGCCGAAGGCCATCGCGATTTTCACCAGTTCCCGCTGGATGAGGACTACGATGTCAATCCGATGGATTCCTACGGCCTCTCCAAGGTCCTGAACGAGAAGACGGCCCGGGCTTTTGCTGAGCGGTCCGGTTTCGATATTTACGCATTGCGCATCGGCAACGTCATTGAGCCGCATGAATACGAGAAGTTTCCGACCTATTTCGCCAATCCGGAAATGCGCAAGCGCATCGCCTGGAGTTATATCGACGCGCGCGATCTCGGCCAGATCGTCCACCGCTGCATTGAGAAGGACGGGTTGGGTTTTCAGGTCTTCAATGCTGCCAATGACACCGTTTCGGCCAATACGCCGTCGCGAGAACTCGCCAAGCGATTCTACCCGAATGTGCCGTTCACCCGTGAGATCGGCGAATATGAGGGCCTGCTTTCCAACCGGAAGATTCGCGAGGTACTCGGCTTCAAGGAAGAACACGACTGGCGCAAATACGTGAAAGTCTGAGATTCCGGTTGGAAAATCTTGCGGTCGGGCGCATTCAATTTCGTGTCCGGCCGTCAGATGCGATGCTGTCGACCACTTCTCCCGGTTGCCTGCGGAGGAATGGTCTGAAAATCGAAAATCGCTCTTGCATATCCCGAGCCGCCGTCTTAAAGGGAGCGCCATGCTTTTCACCCGGCTCAAGACCGCAAGGTCAACAGGCTGAATGCAAAGTGTAAAGGGGTATAGCTCAGCTGGTAGAGCGGCGGTCTCCAAAACCGCAGGTCGGGGGTTCGAGCCCCTCTGCCCCTGCCATTTTCCTTGAACGGACAGCGCGCTGTATCGCAGCTTTCGGCGAGGATTGAACACATGGCGACAAATTTCGTTAAACATCGCTTTGCCTCTTGTGTATTCGGAAATCGATGTTTATTTAGGGTTCAACAGACACGCGGTGCGTGGGGCTGATAGTTTCAGCTTTACGCGCCGTAATTGCGTGGGCAGTCGATGGCATCCAAATCCAATCCGTTTTCGTTTCTGCAGCAGGTTCGCACGGAGACGTCTAAAGTTACCTGGCCGTCGCGCCGTGAGACGATGATCTCGACGGTCATGGTGCTGTTTATGGTTGTTTTTGCCGCGTTGTTTTTCTTTGCCGCTGACCAGCTCATTGGCTGGGTGCTGAGCTTCGTGCTCAATGCCGGCAACTGATACGGGTGGAGATGAAAATGGCGGCACGTTGGTACATCGTCCACGCATATTCCAATTTTGAAAAGAAGGTGGCTGAGGACATCGAGAACAAGGCTCGCCAGAAGGGGCTTGAGCATCTGTTCGAGAAGATCCTCGTGCCGACCGAAAAGGTGGTGGAAGTGCGTCGCGGCCGCAAGGTCGATTCCGAGCGCAAGTTCTTCCCGGGCTATGTCATGGTTCGTGCCAACCTGACGGACGAGGCCTATCACCTGATCAAGAATACGCCGAAGGTCACGGGCTTCCTTGGTTCGGACAATAAGCCGGTTCCGATTCCGGATTCTGAGGCCGAGCGCATCCTCGGTCAGGTTCAGGAAGGTGTCGAGCGGCCGAAGGCTTCTGTTACCTTCGAAATCGGCGAGCAGGTTCGTGTTTCCGATGGTCCGTTCGCCTCGTTCAACGGTACGGTTCAGGATGTGGACGAAGAGCGTTCGCGCCTGAAGGTGGAAGTGTCGATCTTCGGTCGCGCGACCCCGGTCGAGCTGGAATACGCTCAGGTCGAGAAGGTCTGATTTTTGAGATCGAGGCTCAGTCGTTTGTGGCTGATCCTCGCGCGGCAAATGCCGCATCGCGTGGAAGGTGAGGGGTCTTAGCCGGGCCTCAAGAATCCGAACCACGCAACCGCAGCCGCCGGAGCGATCCGGCATCAGGGCCGGGTGACCGGCCATCAGTGAAAGGCAGAGAGATATGGCTAAGAAAGTTGCAGGCCAGCTCAAGCTGCAGGTCAAGGCAGGATCGGCAAACCCGTCCCCGCCAATCGGCCCGGCGCTTGGTCAGCGTGGTATTAACATCATGGAATTCTGCAAGTCGTTCAATGCGGCTACGCAGGAAATGGAAAAGGGTATGCCGATCCCGGTCGTCATCACCTATTACCAGGACAAGTCCTTCACCTTCGTCATGAAGCAGCCGCCGGTCAGCTACTTCCTGAAGAAGGAAGCCAAGATCCAGTCCGGTTCCAAGACCCCGGGCAAGGGCGCAAAGGCTGGTTCGCTCACCAAGGCTCAGATCAAGACGATCGCCGAAGCCAAGATGAAGGACCTGAACGCAGCAGATATCGAAGGTGCAATGGCGATGATCGAGGGCTCTGCCCGCGCCATGGGCCTGGAAGTGGTGGGTTAAGACCATGGCAGGCAAGCGCACTCAGAAGATCAACGAAGGTGTTGATCCGACCAAGCTCTACGCTCTGACGACCGCCATCGGCATGGTCAAGGAACGTGCCGTCGCCAAGTTCGACGAAACCGTTGAGATTTCGATGAACCTCGGCGTTGACCCGCGTCACGCAGACCAGATGGTCCGCGGCGTCGTCAACCTGCCGAATGGCACCGGCCGTACGGTTCGCGTTGCTGTTTTCGCCCGTGGCGTCAAGGCTGACGAAGCCAAGGCCGCCGGCGCAGACGTCGTTGGCGCAGAAGAGCTTGTTGAAATCGTCCAGGGCGGCAAGATCGATTTCGATCGTTGCATCGCAACCCCGGACATGATGCCGCTCGTCGGCCGCCTCGGTAAGGTTCTCGGCCCGCGTGGCATGATGCCGAACCCGAAGGTCGGCACGGTTACGATGGATGTCGCTGGTGCCGTCAAGGCTTCCAAGGGCGGCGCTGTCGAGTTCCGCGTCGAAAAGGCTGGTATCGTTCACGCCGGCATCGGCAAGGCATCTTTCGATGCCAAGGCTCTGGAAGAAAACATCCGCGCCTTCGCTGACGCCGTCATCAAGGCAAAGCCGGCTGGCGCCAAGGGCAACTACGTCAAGCGCGTAGCGCTCTCCTCGACCATGGGTCCGGGCGTCAAGATCGAAGTGGCCTCGGTCACCGCAGCCCCGGCTGCTTAAGTTTCATCGGGCTCTGGTCCGATAGCAAGAATTCCGGCCTCGCAAGGGGCCGGGATATTCCGGAGAAATCCGGAATCCTGTCCGAGATTGCAGGTGGTTTTCCCTTAATCACTGTTGCCTGCATGAGACGGGTAAGACCCGAATTGCATGAAGTTCTGCTTCTAGGAAATCGGTTCGAGCCTTGGATGCCTTGTGCCTTCCTTGCCTTAAATGGCGCGGAGCGCGAGGGGACAGGATCCTCAAGCGTCGCTTGGGATCTCTTTTGATCCCGGGAGGCAAAGGCAACCCGGTGGGTCCGTTCAAGCGGTCCCGCCAACTGGAGATAGGCAGTGGAAAGAGCGGAAAAGCGCGAATTCGTCACGGAACTGAACGATGTCTTCAAGGCATCGGGCTCGGTTGTCGTGGCCCACTATGCTGGTGCTACAGTCGCACAGATGAACGATTTTCGTTCGAAGATGCGCGCTGCTGGCGGCACCGTCAAAGTCGCGAAGAACCGCCTGGCCAAAATTGCCCTTCAGGGTACGGAAGCGGAAGGGATTTCCAATCTCTTCAAGGGTCAGACCCTCATTGCTTACAGCAATGATCCGATCACCGCTCCGAAGGTCGTCATGGATTTCGCCAAGACCAACGACAAGATCGTGGTTCTCGGCGGCGCCATGGGCACGACAACGCTGAACGCCGAAGGTGTCAAGTCGCTTGCGACCCTGCCTTCGCTGGACGAACTGCGTGCGAAGCTGCTGGGCATGATCCAGACTCCGGCTACCCGCATTGCAGGCGTTGTTGCAGCACCGGCAAGTCAGCTTGCTCGCGTGTTCTCGGCCTACGCCAAGAAGGACGAAGCCGCTTAAGGCGGTTTTTCGCTGTACATACTCAACAGTTCGAACCGAACAAAAGGAACTAGAAAATGGCTGATCTCGCAAAGATCGTTGAAGACCTCTCCTCGCTGACCGTCCTGGAAGCCGCTGAGCTTTCCAAGCTGCTCGAAGAAAAGTGGGGCGTTTCCGCCGCTGCTCCGGTAGCTGTTGCTGCCGTTGCTGGTGGTGCAGGCGGTGCAGCTGCTCCGGCTGAAGAAGAAAAGACTGAGTTCGACGTCATCCTCACGGATGCCGGCGCCAACAAGATCAACGTCATCAAGGAAGTCCGCGCCATCACCGGCCTCGGCCTCAAGGAAGCCAAGGACCTCGTCGAAGGCGCTCCGAAGGCTGTCAAGGAAGGCGTTTCCAAGGCTGAAGCTGCTGACATCAAGAAGAAGCTTGAAGACGCTGGCGCAAAGGCTGACGTCAAGTAATCTTGAACTGCTTTTGGGAGGCGGTGCTTGCCGTCTCCCATTTGCCGTTTTTATGAACGAATTACCCAAAAGCCGCGTGAAAACGGCTTTTGGGTAATGGGTTCTTCAAGAGCATGGTCTCGAACCGAGGCGCCAAGGCAATCCGGCCTGGCTGTTTCGGGAGGTGGGACGAGGTTGAACTACTCATTGGTTGACGGGATCGACTGGCCATCGGTTCCCGTCCGTTGCAGGCCCGGATGCAATTTTTGAAGGAGCGACGATGGCTCAGACCCTTTCGTTCAATGGTCGCAGGCGCGTACGCAAGTTTTTTGGTAAAATCCCCGAAGTCGCAGAAATGCCGAACCTCATCGAGGTTCAGAAGGCGTCCTACGACCAGTTTCTGATGGTTGAAGAGCCCAAAGGCGGTCGTCCCGACGAAGGCCTCCAGGCTGTCTTCAAGTCCGTTTTCCCGATCACCGATTTCTCCGGCGCTTCCATGCTGGAGTTCGTGTCCTATGAATTCGAGCCGCCGAAGTTCGACGTCGACGAATGCCGCCAGCGCGACCTGACCTATGCTGCGCCGCTGAAGGTTACTCTCCGTCTTATCGTGTTCGACATCGATGAGGATACGGGCGCGAAGTCGATCAAGGACATCAAGGAGCAGTCCGTCTACATGGGCGACATGCCGCTCATGACGAACAACGGTACGTTCATCGTGAACGGCACCGAACGCGTGATCGTGTCCCAGATGCACCGCTCGCCGGGCGTCTTCTTCGACCACGACAAGGGCAAGAGCCATTCTTCCGGCAAGCTGCTCTTTGCTGCCCGCGTGATCCCGTATCGCGGTTCCTGGCTCGATATCGAATTCGACGCCAAGGACATCGTCTATGCCCGTATCGACCGTCGCCGCAAGATTCCGGTGACGTCGCTACTGATGGCCCTCGGCATGGACGGCGAGGAAATTCTCGACACTTTCTACACGAAGTCGCTCTACAAGCGCGACGGCGAAGGCTGGCGCATTCCCTTCAAGCCGGAAACGCTGAAGGGTGCAAAGGCGATCACCGAGATGGTCGACGCCGATACCGGCGAAGTCGTCGTCGAAGCTGGCAAGAAGCTGACCCCGCGTCTGCTCCGCCAGCTCTCCGACAAGGGCCTGAAGGCTCTGAAGGCGACTGACGACGATCTGTACGGTAACTATCTTGCCGAAGACATCGTCAACTACTCGACGGGTGAGATCTATCTCGAAGCCGGCGACGAAATCGACGAGAAGACGCTCGGCGTCATCCTCGCCAACCATTTCGACGAGATTCCGGTTCTCGGCATCGACCACATCAATGTCGGCGCCTACATCCGGAATACGCTGACCGCGGACAAGAACGAGAACCGTCAGGACGCTCTGTTCGACATCTACCGCGTCATGCGTCCGGGTGAACCGCCGACCATGGAATCGGCCGAAGCCATGTTCAACTCGCTGTTCTTCGATGCGGAGCGTTACGACCTCTCCGCCGTTGGCCGCGTGAAGATGAACATGCGCCTCGACTTGAGCGTCGAAGATACTGTCCGCATTCTGCGCAAGGACGACATCCTGGCCGTGGTCAAGATGCTTGTCGAACTGCGTGACGGCAAGGGCGAGATCGACGACATCGATAACCTCGGCAACCGCCGCGTCCGCTCGGTCGGCGAGCTGATGGAGAACCAGTACCGTCTCGGCCTGCTTCGCATGGAGCGCGCGATCAAGGAACGTATGTCCTCGATCGAAATCGACACGGTCATGCCGCAGGACCTGATCAACGCCAAGCCGGCTGCCGCAGCCGTCCGCGAATTCTTCGGTTCCTCGCAGCTCTCGCAGTTCATGGACCAGGTCAACCCGCTTTCGGAAATCACCCACAAGCGCCGTCTCTCGGCTCTTGGCCCGGGTGGTCTGACCCGCGAGCGCGCCGGCTTCGAAGTCCGCGACGTTCATCCGACGCACTACGGCCGTATTTGCCCGATCGAAACGCCGGAAGGCCCGAACATCGGTCTCATCAACTCGCTGGCAACCTTCGCACGCGTCAACAAGTACGGCTTCATCGAAAGCCCGTACCGCCGCATCGTCGATGGCAAGGTGACCAATGACGTGCTTTACCTCTCCGCCATGGAAGAGGCGAAGTACTACGTTGCCCAGGCCAACGCCGAACTGACGTCGGACGGTTCCTTCGTCGATGAATTCGTCGTCTGCCGTCACGCCGGCGAAGTTATGCTCGCCCCGCGCGACAGCATGAACCTGATGGACGTTTCGCCGAAGCAGGTCGTTTCGGTTGCAGCCGCTCTCATCCCGTTCCTGGAAAACGACGACGCCAACCGCGCTCTCATGGGCTCGAACATGCAGCGTCAGGCGGTTCCGCTCCTGCGCGCTGAAGCGCCGTTTGTCGGCACAGGCATGGAACCGGTCGTCGCCCGCGACTCCGGTGCTGCCATCGGCGCACGCCGCGGCGGCGTGGTCGACCAGGTGGACGCGACGCGTATCGTTATCCGCGCCACGGAAGACCTCGAAGCCGGCAAGTCCGGCGTCGATATCTACCGCCTGCAGAAGTTCCAGCGTTCGAACCAGAACACCTGCGTCAACCAGCGTCCGCTGGTTACAGTCGGTGACGTGGTCAACCGCGGCGACATTCTCGCCGATGGCCCGTCCACGGATCTGGGTGATCTGGCTCTCGGCCGCAACGCGCTCGTCGCGTTCATGCCCTGGAACGGCTACAACTACGAAGACTCGATCCTGCTCTCCGAGCGTATCGTTGCCGACGACGTGTTCACCTCCATCCACATCGAAGAATTCGAAGTGATGGCGCGTGACACCAAGCTTGGTCCGGAAGAAATCACGCGCGATATCCCGAACGTTTCGGAAGAAGCGCTGAAGAACCTCGACGAAGCCGGTATCGTCTATATCGGTGCCGAAGTTCAGCCGGGTGATATCCTGGTCGGCAAGATCACGCCGAAGGGCGAAAGCCCGATGACGCCGGAGGAAAAGCTCCTGCGCGCCATCTTCGGTGAAAAGGCATCCGACGTGCGCGACACGTCCATGCGCATGCCGCCCGGCACCTACGGCACGATCGTCGAAGTGCGCGTCTTCAATCGCCACGGCGTTGAAAAAGACGAACGCGCAATGGCAATCGAGCGCGAAGAGATCGAGCGTCTGGCAAAGGACCGCGACGACGAGCAGGCGATCCTCGACCGTAACGTCTACGGCCGTCTGATCGACATGCTGCGTGGCCAATCCTCCATTGCTGGTCCCAAGGGCTTCAAGAAGGGCACCGAGCTGTCGAACGCCGTCATCTCCGAGTATCCTCGCTCGCAGTGGTGGATGTTCGCTGTCGAAGACGAAAAGGTCCAGAGCGAGCTGGAAGCACTCCGCGGCCAGTACGACGAATCCAAGTCGCGCCTCGAACAGCGCTTCATGGACAAGGTCGAAAAGGTCCAGCGCGGCGACGAAATGCCTCCGGGCGTCATGAAGATGGTCAAGGTCTTCGTCGCTGTTAAGCGCAAGATCCAGCCGGGCGACAAGATGGCTGGCCGTCACGGCAACAAGGGTGTCGTTTCGCGCATCGTGCCTGTCGAAGACATGCCGTTCCTCGAAGACGGCACGCATGTCGACGTCGTTCTGAATCCGCTCGGCGTGCCCTCGCGCATGAACGTCGGCCAGATTCTCGAGACGCACCTTGGTTGGGCTTGCGCCGGCATGGGTCGTCAGATCGGCGAGATGCTGGAGGCCTACAAGGCCGGCGGCAACATTGAGCCGCTCCGCAAGACGATCGGTGACGTTGTCGGTGACGGTCCGAAGGCCGAGCAGGTCAAGGATTTCGACGATGAATCGGTTCTGCGTCTGGCCGACCAGTGGAAGCGTGGCGTGTCCATCGCAACCCCGGTCTTCGACGGTGCGAACGAAGAGAACGTCAATGAGATGCTGCGTCTGGCAGGTCTCAAAGACACGGGTCAGTCGACGCTGTACGACGGCCGCACCGGCGAGCAGTTCGACCGCCAGGTCACGGTTGGCTACATCTATATGCTGAAGCTCAACCACCTGGTCGACGACAAGATCCATGCTCGTTCGATCGGTCCGTACTCGCTCGTCACCCAGCAGCCGCTGGGCGGTAAGGCGCAGTTTGGCGGCCAGCGCTTCGGCGAAATGGAAGTCTGGGCCCTCGAAGCTTACGGTGCAGCTTATACGCTGCAGGAAATGCTGACGGTGAAGTCGGACGACGTTGCCGGCCGTACCAAGGTCTACGAAGCGATCGTCCGTGGCGACGATACCTTCGAGGCTGGTATTCCGGAAAGCTTCAACGTTCTCGTCAAGGAAATGCGCTCGCTGGGTCTCTCGGTGGAGCTCGAAAATTCCAAGGTTGAGGACCTGCAGGCTGCAAGCCAGCTGCCGGATGCCGCCGAGTAACCACTTGATAGGGTGTGCGCCTTAATAGGGCGCACACCGTTCCCGCCGTGGCCCCAAAACGTGTTGGCCGGGCAGGGACGCTTTCGCCGCATTCTGCGGTTATTGTCGTTTAAGCGCTGGTGCGGCTCCCGGGAATTCGCCGCCAACCTCGCAAGCTAAGGGCGCTTTCGCCCATGAAGGAGAC
Organism: Rhizobium sp. BK377; assembly: GCF_014193935.1. Taxonomy (NCBI): domain Bacteria; kingdom Pseudomonadati; phylum Pseudomonadota; class Alphaproteobacteria; order Hyphomicrobiales; family Rhizobiaceae; genus Rhizobium; species Rhizobium sp. BK377. Next base: position 311,493 of record NZ_JACIAC010000001.1, on the reverse strand, counting down.
AGGCATGAACCAAGAGGTCATGAATCTTTTCAATCCGCAGGTGCCTGCACAGAACTTCGATTCCATCCGGATTTCGATCGCTTCTCCGGAGAAGATTCTTTCCTGGTCCTACGGTGAGATCAAGAAGCCGGAAACCATCAATTACCGCACGTTCAAGCCGGAACGCGACGGTCTCTTCTGCGCGCGCATCTTCGGGCCGATCAAGGACTACGAGTGCCTGTGCGGCAAGTACAAGCGCATGAAGTACAAGGGCATCATCTGCGAAAAGTGCGGCGTCGAAGTCACGCTGTCGCGCGTTCGCCGTGAGCGCATGGGCCATATCGAGCTCGCAGCTCCTGTTGCCCACATCTGGTTCCTGAAGTCGCTGCCGAGCCGCATTTCCACGCTGCTCGACATGACGCTGAAGGATGTCGAGCGCGTCCTCTACTTCGAAAACTACATCGTCACCGAGCCGGGCCTGACCGCGCTCAAGGAGCACCAGCTCCTGACGGAAGAAGAATACATGCTCGCCGTCGACGAATATGGCGAAGACCAGTTCACGGCCATGATCGGTGCAGAAGCCATCTATGAGATGCTGGCATCGATGAACCTCGAAAAGATCGCTGGCGATCTGCGCTCGGAGCTTGCCGACACCACGTCGGATCTCAAGCAGAAGAAGCTGATGAAGCGCCTGAAGATCGTCGAGAACTTCATGGAATCCGGCAACCGTCCGGAATGGATGATCATGAAGGTCGTCCCGGTGATCCCGCCGGACCTGCGCCCGCTGGTTCCGCTCGATGGCGGCCGTTTCGCAACGTCGGATCTGAACGATCTCTACCGTCGCGTCATCAACCGTAACAACCGCCTGAAGCGCCTGATCGAACTGCGCGCTCCGGGCATCATCATCCGCAACGAAAAGCGCATGCTGCAGGAATCTGTCGACGCGCTCTTCGATAACGGCCGCCGTGGCCGCGTCATCACCGGCGCCAACAAGCGTCCGCTGAAGTCGCTGTCCGACATGCTCAAGGGCAAGCAGGGCCGCTTCCGTCAGAACCTGCTCGGCAAGCGCGTCGACTATTCCGGCCGTTCGGTCATCGTGACCGGTCCGGAACTGAAGCTGCACCAGTGCGGCCTTCCGAAGAAGATGGCGCTCGAGCTCTTCAAGCCGTTCATTTACGCCCGTCTCGACGCCAAGGGGTATTCCTCGACCGTCAAGCAGGCCAAGAAGCTGGTTGAGAAGGAAAAGCCGGAAGTCTGGGATATCCTTGATGAGGTTATCCGCGAGCATCCGGTTCTCCTGAACCGTGCACCGACGCTGCACCGCCTGGGCATCCAGGCCTTCGAACCTACCCTGGTCGAAGGCAAGGCCATCCAGCTGCACCCGCTCGTCTGCACGGCCTTCAACGCCGACTTCGACGGTGACCAAATGGCCGTTCACGTGCCGCTGTCGCTCGAAGCCCAGCTCGAAGCCCGCGTTCTGATGATGTCGACGAACAACATCCTGCATCCGGCAAACGGTGCACCGATCATCGTTCCGTCGCAGGACATGGTTCTCGGCCTGTATTACCTGTCGATCATGAACCAGAACGAGCCGGGCGAAGGCATGGCCTTCTCCGATCTCGGCGAGCTGCACCACGCCCTCGAAACCAAGGTCGTGACGCTGCACACCAAGATCCGCGGTCGCTTCAAGTCGATCGGCGAGGATGGCAAGCCCTACTCGAAGATCTATGAAACGACGCCGGGCCGCCTGCTTATCGGCGAACTCCTGCCGAAGAACGGCAAGGTGACCTTCGATATCTGCAACCAGGAAATGACCAAGAAGAACATCTCCAGGATGATCGACGCGGTCTACCGTCATTGCGGCCAGAAGGACACGGTCATTTTCTGTGACCGCATCATGCAGCTTGGCTTCAGCCATGCCTGCCGCGCCGGCATTTCGTTCGGCAAGGACGACATGGTCATTCCGGACACCAAGGCCAAGATCGTCAACGACACCGAAAATCTGGTGAAGGAATACGAGCAGCAGTACAACGACGGTCTCATCACGCAGGGCGAAAAGTACAACAAGGTTGTCGACGCCTGGGGCAAGGCAACCGAAAAGGTCGCCGAAGAGATGATGGCCCGCATTAAGGCTGTCGAGTTCGATCCGGCTACTGGTCGTCAGAAGCCGATGAACTCGATCTACATGATGTCCCACTCGGGTGCTCGTGGTTCTCCAAACCAGATGCGCCAGCTGGGCGGCATGCGCGGCCTTATGGCCAAGCCGTCGGGTGAAATCATCGAGACGCCGATCATCTCGAACTTCAAGGAAGGCCTGACCGTCAACGAGTACTTCAACTCGACGCACGGCGCCCGTAAGGGTCTGGCAGACACCGCCTTGAAGACCGCAAACTCCGGTTACCTGACCCGCCGTCTCGTCGACGTCGCGCAGGATTGCATCGTGACGCACGTTGATTGCGGCACCGAAACCGGCCTTACCATGACCGCCATCGTTGATGCCGGTCAGGTCGTTGCTTCGCTCGGCGCCCGCATCCTCGGCCGTACGGCTCTCGACAACATTGATCATCCGGTCACCGGCGAGCGTATCGTCGATGCAGGCAAGATGATCCTCGAGCCCGATGTCGCGGAAATCGAAAAGGCTGGCATCCAGTCGATCCGCATTCGCTCGGCATTGACCTGCGAAATCCAGACGGGCGTCTGCTCGGTCTGCTATGGCCGTGACCTTGCTCGCGGTACGCCGGTTAACATGGGCGAAGCCGTCGGCGTCATTGCCGCTCAGTCGATCGGTGAACCGGGCACGCAGCTCACCATGCGTACGTTCCATCTTGGTGGTACGGCAACCGTGGTCGACCAGTCGTTCCTGGAAGCCTCGTACGAAGGTACGGTGCAGATCAAGAACCGCAACGTGCTGCGCAACTCGGAAGGCAACCTTGTTGCGATGGGCCGTAACATGACCGTCCAGATCCTGGACGAGCGTGGCGTGGAGCGCTCCTCGCAGCGTGTCGCCTACGGTTCGAAGCTGCATGTCGATGAAGGCGACAAGGTCAAGCGCGGTCAGCGTCTGGCAGAGTGGGACCCCTACACCCGTCCGATGATGACGGAAGTGGCCGGTACCGTTCAGTTCGAAGATGTCGTCGACGGTCTCTCGGTTCTGGAAGCGACCGACGAATCCACGGGTATCACTAAGCGTCAGGTTATCGATTGGCGTTCGACCCCGCGCGGTTCGGACCTGAAGCCGGCCATCGTTATCAAGGACGCAAGCGGCAATGTCGCGAAGCTGTCGCGCGGTGGCGAAGCTCGCTTCCTGCTCTCGGTCGATGCGATCCTGTCCGTCGAGCCGGGCCAGAAGGTCTCGCAGGGTGACGTTCTTGCCCGTTCGCCGCTGGAAAGCGCCAAGACCAAGGACATCACCGGCGGTCTGCCGCGCGTCGCAGAACTGTTCGAAGCTCGTCGTCCGAAGGACCACGCCATCATCGCTGAGATCGATGGTACGATCCGCCTCGGCCGCGACTACAAGAACAAGCGTCGCGTCATCATCGAGCCGGCGGAAGACGGTGTCGAGCCTGTCGAATACCTGATCCCGAAGGGCAAGCCCTTCCACCTTCAGGAAGGCGACTATATCGAAAAGGGTGACTACATCCTCGACGGTAACCCGGCTCCGCACGACATTCTGGCGATCAAAGGCGTGGAAGCCTTGGCTTCCTACCTCGTCAACGAAATCCAGGAAGTCTATCGTCTGCAGGGCGTTGTCATCAACGACAAGCACATCGAAGTGATTGTCCGCCAGATGCTGCAGAAGGTGGAAATCACCGATGCAGGCGACTCGACCTATATCGTCGGCGACAACGTCGACCGTATCGAGCTCGAGGACGTCAACGACCAGCTCATCGAGGAAGGCAAGAAGCCTGCCAGCGGCGAACCGGTTCTGCTCGGTATCACCAAGGCATCGCTGCAGACTCCGTCCTTCATCTCGGCCGCTTCCTTCCAGGAAACGACCAAGGTGCTGACGGAAGCTGCTATCGCCGGCAAGACCGACGGCCTGCAGGGTCTGAAGGAAAACGTCATCGTCGGCCGCCTGATCCCGGCCGGTACCGGTGGCACCATGACCCAGATCCGCCGCATCGCGACGGCTCGCGACGACCTGATCCTGGAAGAGCGCCGCAAGGGCTCCGGGGCAGGGGCCGCAACGCCGATGCTACAGGACCTGGCGAACGAAAGCGCTCCGGCTGCCGAGTAATCGGCAGTTATGCATCTTTGACATTCAAAGCCGCCCGGAGAAATCCGGGCGGCTTTGCTTATCAAGATCGTCAGAAATATAGGGTCCGTTGAGGAGTATGGCGACGACGACGGTTTGAATGCCGGCCAAAAACGGAAAGGGTGTCGGCGGGAAAGACGAAGCCTCCACCAGCGTGCAGGCTCCATTTCTCGTATATAGGCTCAGCTGAAGCGGATGATCGAAACCTCGCCATCCAGCGCACCTTGATAGGCAGAGGCATGCGGCTCTTCGGAGGGCACTTCGGTCAACATGCCGATCTGGTCGAGGTCGGCCTCGATGAAGCCTTCTTCGGCAAGTGCGTTCAGGGCTTCGCGTACGGCGCTGTCGTCATCGGCGGCTTTCAGCATGACATGCAGATCCACGCCCTCGCTCGTATCGGATTCGTAGCCTTTGCCGATGATGATGAAGATCATCGGTCCGTCGAAATTGTTGTCGTTGTCCGGTGTCCCGATCATCCCTTTGTCCTTCGGCTATATGAGAATCGCAATATGCAGACCCCATATCAGGGCTTGATGTCCGCAATACCGATTCCTATCTGTTTTTGCTGCGATGCCCAAGTTTATCTTGCCGGGTATCGTTAATCGCCCTAAAGAGCCTGTAAACAGCGCGCGCACAGGGCTTTTCAAGTTGTTGGGACGGAGATTATTTCTTAACCGGCCTTGACGAACAGGGTGGAAACCAGTAGTACGCCCGCCATCAGATCCCATGTGAGGTTTGGCTGTTTGGGGCGACGCGCCCTGAAGATCGCCTCAAACAAGGTTCTATACGCACGTTGAAGTCATGATGCTGCACGCATGACGCATCTCTTTTGCGTCCTCTGCTCTATGTGGTCCATCTGCGGAAGCGGATCGGGCCATATTTTGCGCATTGAGGGAAATATGTGTGGCAATGCCGGAAACGGCGAAGTTCGAGCCCGCAAGGGTACTGAGACAAACGTAAGGGATGGTTGAATGCCTACCGTAAACCAGCTGATCCGCAAGCCTCGCCAGGCGAACGTAAAGCGTAATAAGGTTCCCGCTCTTCAGGAGAACCCGCAGAAGCGCGGCGTTTGCACCCGCGTCTACACCACGACGCCGAAGAAGCCGAACTCGGCTCTGCGTAAGGTCGCAAAGATCCGCCTCACCAACGGCTTCGAAGTCATTGGTTACATTCCCGGCGAAGGTCACAACCTTCAGGAACACTCTGTCGTCATGATCCGTGGCGGCCGCGTCAAGGACCTTCCGGGTGTCCGTTACCACATTATCCGCGGCGTTCTCGATACCCAGGGTGTCAAGAACCGCAAGCAGCGCCGTTCCAAGTACGGTGCGAAGCGTCCGAAGTAATTTCGCCCCGGGCGATACCGCCCGGAACGCTTGAAAGTGAGTTTCCGGCGCTGCGCGAGGTCCTCCGCGTGGTGAAGCGCCTTAACAGTTAAAGAGACGAGAAGTATGTCCCGACGTCATAAAGCAGAAAAGCGCGAGATCAATCCGGACCCGAAGTTCGGTGACCTCGTAGTTACGAAGTTCATGAATGCCATCATGCTGGACGGCAAGAAGTCCGTCGCTGAAAGCATCGTATACGGCGCATTTGACTCCGTGCAGAACAAGTCGAAGCAGGAGCCGCTGACGGTCTTCCATTCCGCGCTCGACAACATTGCTCCGCACGTCGAAGTCCGCTCGCGCCGCGTCGGTGGTGCGACCTACCAGGTTCCGGTCGATGTTCGTCCGGAGCGCCGCCAGGCTCTCGCCATCCGCTGGCTGATCGCTGCTGCTCGCAAGCGCAACGAGACCACCATGATCGATCGTCTTTCGGGCGAACTTCTCGATGCCTCCAACAACCGCGGTTCCGCGGTCAAGAAGCGCGAAGACACGCACAAGATGGCTGACGCCAACCGCGCGTTCTCGCACTATCGCTGGTAATCCCGAACGATATCGAAAGGCAGTCCATTATGGCTCGCGAATATAAGATCGAAGACTACCGCAATTTCGGTATCATGGCGCACATCGACGCCGGCAAGACCACGACCACCGAGCGTATTCTTTACTACACCGGCAAGTCGCACAAGATCGGTGAAGTCCACGATGGCGCAGCCACGATGGACTGGATGGAGCAGGAGCAGGAGCGCGGCATTACGATCACGTCCGCTGCTACCACGACCTTCTGGAAGGGCCGTGACGGCAAGATGCGCCGCTTCAACATCATCGACACCCCCGGCCACGTCGACTTCACCATCGAAGTCGAGCGTTCGCTGCGCGTTCTCGACGGCGCCATCGCGCTGCTCGATGCCAACGCTGGTGTTGAGCCGCAGACCGAAACCGTCTGGCGTCAGGCTGAGAAGTATCATGTTCCGCGTATGATCTTCTGCAACAAGATGGACAAGACCGGCGCGGACTTCTATCGCTCGGTCGAGATGATCAAGACCCGTCTGGGTGCGATCGCTGTCGTCATGCAGCTGCCGATCGGCGCTGAAAGCGACTTCAAGGGCGTTATCGACCTGGTCGAGATGAACGCTCTCATCTGGCGCGACGAATCGCTCGGCGCCCAGTGGGACGTCGTCGAGATCCCGGAAGACATGAAGGCCAAGGCTGAAGAATATCGCGAAAAGCTGATCGAGACCGTTGTCGAGATTGATGAAGCCGCGATGGAAGCCTATCTCGAAGGCAACATGCCTGACAACGACAAGATCCGCGAACTCGTTCGTCGCGGCACGATCGACGTCAAGTTCCACCCGATGTTCTGCGGCACTGCATTCAAGAACAAGGGCGTTCAGCCGCTGCTCGACGCTGTTGTCGATTACCTGCCGTCGCCGCTCGACATTCCCGCGATCAAGGGTATCGACTTCAAGACCGAGGCCGAAATCGAGCGTCATGCAGACGATGCCGAGCCGCTTTCCATGCTCGCATTCAAGATCATGAACGACCCCTTCGTCGGTTCGCTCACCTTCGCCCGCATCTACTCTGGTAAGCTCGAAAAGGGCTCGTCGGTCATGAACACGGTCAAGGACAAGCGCGAGCGCGTCGGCCGCATGCTGCAGATGCACTCCAACTCGCGTGAAGACATCGAAGAAGCCTTTGCCGGTGACATCGTTGCTCTCGCAGGTCTCAAGGAAACCACCACGGGTGACACGCTCTGCGATCCGTTGAAGCCGGTTATCCTCGAGCGCATGGAGTTCCCGGAGCCGGTCATCCAGATCGCTATCGAGCCGAAGTCCAAGGGCGACCAGGAAAAGATGGGCCTCGCGCTCAACCGCCTGGCAGCAGAAGATCCGTCCTTCCGCGTGAAGACGGACCAGGAATCCGGTCAGACGATCATTGCCGGCATGGGCGAACTGCATCTCGACATCATTGTCGACCGTATGCGCCGTGAGTTTAAGGTTGAAGCAAACGTCGGCGCGCCGCAGGTTGCTTACCGCGAAACCATTACGCGCCAGCACGAAGAAGACTACACGCACAAGAAGCAGTCCGGCGGTACCGGCCAGTTCGCGCGCGTCAAGATCGTCTTCGAACCGAATCCGGATGGCGACGACTTCAAGTTCGAATCCAAGATCGTCGGCGGTGCTGTTCCGAAGGAATACATCCCGGGCGTTCAGAAGGGTATTGAAAGCGTTTTGTCTTCCGGTCCGCTGGCTGGCTTCCCGATGCTGGGCGTCAAGGCGACGCTCATCGACGGTGCCTTCCACGACGTCGACTCCTCGGTCCTGGCATTCGAAATTGCTTCCCGCGCTTGCTTCCGTGAAGCGGCAAAGAAGGCTGGAGCTCAGCTCCTCGAGCCGATGATGAAGGTCGAAGTCGTTACCCCGGAAGATTACGTCGGCGACGTTATCGGCGACCTCAACTCCCGCCGTGGTCAGATCCAGGGTCAGGAAAGCCGCGGTGTGGCCGTTGTCATCAACGCCAATGTACCGCTGGCCAACATGTTCAAGTACGTCGACAACCTGCGCTCCATGTCGCAGGGCCGTGCTCAGTACACGATGACTTTCGATCATTACGCGCCGGTCCCGTCGAACGTCGCAACCGAAATCCAGGCAAAGTATTCCGGTCAGAAGTGACCGGAATACCAATTGTCCGATAACAAGAATTAGCGCCCCTCAGGGCCAAAGAATGGAGAGCCGAAAATGGCAAAGAGTAAGTTTGAGCGCAACAAGCCGCACGTCAACATTGGCACGATCGGCCACGTTGACCATGGCAAGACGTCTCTGACGGCAGCGATCACGAAGTACTTCGGTGAGTTCAAGGCGTATGACCAGATCGACGCTGCACCGGAAGAAAAGGCGCGCGGCATCACCATTTCGACGGCTCACGTCGAGTATGAGACGCCGAACCGCCACTATGCGCACGTCGACTGCCCCGGCCACGCCGACTATGTCAAGAACATGATCACCGGTGCCGCGCAGATGGACGGCGCGATCCTGGTCTGCTCTGCCGCTGACGGCCCGATGCCGCAGACGCGCGAGCACATCCTGCTCGCCCGCCAGGTTGGCGTTCCGGCGATCGTCGTGTTCCTGAACAAGGTCGACCAGGTTGACGACGCCGAGCTTCTCGAGCTTGTCGAACTGGAAGTGCGCGAACTTCTGTCGTCCTACGACTTCCCGGGCGACGACATCCCGGTCGTCAAGGGTTCGGCGCTTGCTGCGCTTGAAGATTCTGACAAGAAGATCGGTGAAGACGCGATCCGCGAGCTGATGGCTCAGGTCGACGCCTACATCCCGACGCCTGAGCGTCCGATCGACCAGCCGTTCCTGATGCCGATCGAAGACGTGTTCTCGATCTCGGGCCGCGGTACGGTTGTGACCGGCCGCGTCGAGCGCGGTATCGTCAAGGTTGGCGAAGAAGTCGAGATCGTCGGCATCCGTCCGACCTCGAAGACGACGGTGACCGGCGTTGAAATGTTCCGCAAGCTGCTCGACCAGGGCCAGGCTGGCGACAACATCGGCGCTCTGGTTCGCGGCGTGAACCGTGACGGCGTCGAGCGTGGCCAGATTCTCTGCAAGCCGGGCTCTGTCAAGCCGCACAAGAAGTTCAAGGCCGAAGCCTACATCCTGACGAAGGAAGAAGGCGGCCGTCATACGCCGTTCTTCACGAACTACCGTCCGCAGTTCTACTTCCGCACGACGGACGTGACCGGCATCGTGACGCTTCCGGAAGGCACGGAAATGGTCATGCCTGGCGACAACGTCACGGTTGACGTCGAGCTGATCGTTCCGATCGCGATGGAAGAAAAGCTTCGCTTCGCGATCCGCGAAGGCGGCCGCACCGTCGGTGCAGGCATCGTCGCTTCCATCATCGAGTAATTCATTCGGCTGCCCCCGGCGGGGTGGCCGATTCGATGACATTATTATGATGCAAGCGGCGCAAGCCGCTTGCTTATTACACAGAAATGTTGCAAATGGCGCGCGAGCGCGATTTGCGTACCGCTTTGGATAACGAAGCGGCGACTAAAACAAACAATAAGGTGGGCTAAAAGGCCCTGAAGAATGGATAGGGATGCCGCATGCGGCGTCGCTCTCGATCTTTGAAACCGGTGGTCCGCCTTAGGAAGAAAGAAAAACCCGTGTCTTGTCCAAAGACATGCGGAAAACAAACACAAGGATAACGTCGAATGAACGGCCAAAATATCCGCATTCGCCTGAAGGCGTTCGATCACCGGATTCTCGATGCTTCCACGCGCGAGATCGTGTCGACGGCGAAGCGCACCGGTGCAAGCGTCCGGGGCCCCGTTCCGCTTCCGACCCGCATCGAGAAGTTTACGGTTAACCGGTCCCCGCACATCGACAAGAAGAGCCGCGAACAGTTCGAGATGCGCACGCATAAGCGCCTGCTCGACATCGTAGACCCGACCCCGCAGACGGTAGACGCGCTGATGAAGCTCGATCTCGCCGCCGGTGTCGATGTTGAGATCAAGCTCTGAGCTTGCTCGAGCTGAGTTGGAAGGATTGAACCGATGCGTTCAGGTGTGATTGCACAGAAGGTGGGAATGACCCGCGTCTACAACGACGCCGGCGAGCATGTCCCTGTAACGGTACTGCGTTTGGATGGCTGCCAGGTTGTGGCCCAGCGCACCGTAGAAAAGAATGGCTATACCGCGCTTCAGCTCGGTGCTGGCCAGGCCAAGGTAAAGAACACGTCTAAGGCCATGCGCGGCAACTTTGCCGTCGCTAATGTTGAGCCCAAGGCCAAGCTTCAGGAATTCCGCGTTTCGGAGGACCATCTGCTTGATGTTGGTACCGAACTCAAGGCCGGCCACTTTGCTGCGGGCCAGCTCGTCGATGTCACCGGCACGACGATCGGTAAGGGTTTTGCCGGCGCTATGAAGCGCCATGGTTTCGGCGGTCTTCGCGCCACGCACGGTGTGTCCGTTTCGCACCGTTCGCATGGTTCGACGGGTTCGCGCCAGGATCCGGGCAAGGTTTTCAAGAATAAGAAGATGGCTGGTCACATGGGCCAGACGCGCGTGACGACGCAGAACCTTGAAGTGGTTTCGACCGATGAAGATCGCGGTCTGATCCTGATTAAGGGTGCAGTACCCGGTTCCAAGGGTGCCTGGATCATCGTGCGCGACGCCGTCAAGTCGGCCGCGAAGTAAGGGAGCCAGACCAATGGAATTGAACGTCAAGACCCTCGAGGGAAAAGACGCTGGGAAGGTTTCCCTTTCGGAAGCGATTTTCGGCCTTGAGCCCCGTGAAGATATTCTCGCCCGCGTTATCCGCTGGCAGCTTGCCAAGAAGCAGCAGGGCACGCACCAGGCAAAGGGCCGCGCCGACGTCTGGCGCACCGGCGCCAAGATGTACAAGCAGAAGGGTACGGGCCGCGCTCGTCACCATTCGGCTCGTGCTCCGCAGTTCCGCGGCGGTGGTAAGGCTCACGGCCCGGTTGCTCGCAGCCACGAACATGACCTTCCCAAGAAGGTTCGTGCACTTGGCCTGCGTCATGCGCTGTCCGCTAAGATCAAGGCAGACGAACTGATCATCATCGATGATCTGGTCGCCAACGAAGCAAAGACCAAGGCTCTGGCCGGCGTATTCGCAACGCTGGGCCTCACCAACGCCCTCTTCATCGGCGGCGCCGAGCTCGACGGTAACTTCAAGCTCGCTGCCCAGAACATCCCCAACATCGATGTTCTGCCGATCCAGGGCATCAACGTTTACGACATCGTCCGCCGCGGCAAGCTCGTGCTTTCCAAGGCTGCCGTTGAAGCGCTAGAGGAGCGATTCAAGTGACCGATCTCCGCCACTACGATGTGATCGTTTCTCCTGCGATCACCGAAAAGTCCACGCTGGTATCGGAAAACAACCAGGTTGTTTTCAATGTCGCCAAGAAGGCGACGAAGCCGGAAATCAAGGCTGCGGTCGAGGCGCTCTTCGGCGTCAAGGTTACGGCTGTCAACACTCTGCTGCGCAAGGGCAAGACCCGTCGTTTCCGCGGTTTTGTCGGCAAGCAGCAGGACGTGAAGAAGGCTGTCGTGACGTTGGCTGAAGGCCAGACGATCGACGTCTCCACCGGTCTCTGAGGAATAAAAAGATGGCATTGAAAACTTTCAATCCGACGACCCCGAGCCAGCGCCAGCTGGTCATCGTCGACCGTTCGGGCCTCTACAAGGGCAAGCCGGTCAAGGCGCTGACGGAAGGTCTGACCAAGAGCGGCGGTCGTAACAACCTCGGCCGCATCACGGCCCGCTTCATCGGCGGCGGTCACAAGCGTACCTATCGCATCATCGACTTCAAGCGTCGCAAATTCGACGTTGAAGGCACGGTTGAGCGTATCGAATACGATCCGAACCGCACGGCTTACATCGCGCTCGTCCGCTACTCCGACGGCGAACAGGCCTACATCCTCGCTCCGCAGCGTCTTGCTGCCGGCGACAAGGTCATCGCTTCCGACAAGGCTGTCGACGTCAAGCCCGGCAATACGATGCCGCTGCAGTACATCCCGGTCGGCTCCATCATCCACAACGTGGAAATGAAGCCGGGCAAGGGCGGCCAGATTGCCCGCTCTGCCGGTTCCTACGCGCAGCTCGTCGGCCGTGACCAGGGCATGGCGATCCTTCGCCTGAACTCGGGCGAACAGCGCCTCGTGCACGGCACCTGCCTTGCTTCGATCGGTGCGGTGTCGAACCCTGACCATGCCAACATCAACGACGGCAAGGCCGGTCGTACTGTTTGGCGCGGCAAGCGTCCGCATAACCGCGGCGTCGTCATGAACCCGGTCGACCATCCGCATGGCGGTGGTGAAGGCCGAACCTCGGGCGGCCGTCATCCGGTTTCGCCGTGGGGCAAGCCGACCAAGGGCAAGCGCACCCGGTCGAACAAGTCGACCGACAAGATGATCATGCGCTCGCGTCATCAGCGTAAGAAGTAAGAGAGGAAGTCCTCAATGGCTCGTTCAGTATGGAAAGGTCCGTTTGTTGACGGCTATCTTCTCAAGAAGGCTGAGAAGGTTCGTGAAGGCGGACGTGCAGAAGTAATCAAGATCTGGAGCCGTCGCTCCACGATCCTGCCGCAGTTCGTTGGTCTCACCTTCGGCGTCTACAACGGCAGCAAGCATGTTCCGGTCAGTGTCAATGAAGACATGGTCGGTCACAAATTCGGTGAATTCTCTCCGACGCGTACCTATTACGGTCACGGCGCGGACAAGAAGGCAAAGAGGAAGTAACGATGGGTAAGGCTAAAGCCGAACGCCGGCTGAAGGACAACGAGGCGCAAGCAGTCGCCCGTACGCTCCGCGTCAGCCCACAGAAGCTCAACCTGGTTGCCGCGGCTATCCGCGGCAAGAAGGTCGAGCGTGCACTCGCTGAGCTGGAATTCTCCCGCAAGCGTATCGCTGGCGCCGTCAAGAAGACGCTCGAATCTGCGATCGCCAACGCTGAGAACAATCATGACCTCGACGTCGACGCTCTCGTCGTCGCCGAGGCCTATGTCGGCAAGTCGATCGTCATGAAGCGCTTCCACGCTCGCGGCCGTGGCCGCGCATCGCGGATCGAACGTCCGTTCGCTCACCTGACGATCGTCGTTCGTGAAGTGCAGGCACAAGAGGAGGCCGCATAATGGGTCAGAAAATCAATCCGATTGGTTTCCGTCTTGGCATCAACCGTACCTGGGATAGCCGCTGGTTTGCGGACAATGCCGAGTATGGCCAGCTCCTGCACGAAGACCTGAAGATGCGTAAGTTCGTCATGAGCGAACTGAAGCAGGCCGGTATCTCCAAGGTGGTCATCGAGCGTCCGCACAAGAAGTGCCGCGTCACGATCCACTCGGCCCGCCCGGGCCTGATCATCGGCCGCAAGGGCGCCGACATCGACAAGCTCCGCAAGAAGCTGTCGGACATGACGAACTCCGAAACGCACCTCAACATCGTTGAAGTGCGCAAGCCGGAAATCGACGCAACGCTCGTTGCTCAGTCGATCGCCCAGCAGCTCGAGCGCCGCGTGGCTTTCCGTCGCGCCATGAAGCGCGCCGTTCAGTCCGCGATGCGTCTTGGCGCCGAAGGCATCAAGATCACCTGCGCCGGCCGTCTCGGCGGTGCGGAAATCGCTCGTACGGAATGGTACCGCGAAGGCCGCGTTCCGCTGCATACCCTGCGCGCTGACATCGACTACGGTACGGCTGAAGCCGAAACCGCATTCGGTATCTGCGGCATCAAGGTCTGGATCTTCAAGGGCGAAATCCTTGAGCACGATCCGATGGCTTCCGAACGCCGCGCGCTGGAAGGCGACGCACAGGGCCCGGCAAGCCGCGAACGCGACCGTGGCGATCGTCGCCGCGAACGCGACAACGCGTAATTAGCGCTGGCGAAAGATAAGCTCGGAGAAGTAAGAAAATGTTGCAGCCAAAGCGTACTAAGTACCGCAAGCAGTTCAAGGGCCGCATCAAGGGCGTTGCCAAGGGCGGTTCCGACCTTGCCTTCGGTGAATTCGGCCTGAAGGCTCAGGAGCCCAACCGCGTTAATGCTCGCGAGATTGAAGCGGCCCGCCGCGCGATCACGCGTTACATGAAGCGCGCCGGCCGTGTTTGGATCCGCGTGTTCCCGGACGTTCCGGTAACCGCAAAGCCTACCGAAGTCCGTATGGGTAAGGGTAAGGGTTCCGTGGAATACTGGGCATGCAAGGTCAAGCCTGGTCGTATGATGTTCGAGATCGATGGTGTCTCCGAGGAAATCGCGCGTGAAGCGCTTCGTCTCGGCTCGGCCAAGCTCTCGGTCAAGACGCGCTTTGTACAGCGCATCGCAGAGTAAGGAGAAGGCACGATGAAAGCCGAAGAAGTACGCGGCCTCACGGCCGACCAGCTCAAGGACAAGCTCGCCGACCTGAAGAAGGAGCAGTTCAATCTGCGCTTCCAGAAGGCGACGAACCAGCTTGAAAAGACCTCGCGCATCAACGAAGTCCGCAAGGATATCGCCCGCGTGAAAACCATTGCCCGCCAGAAGGCGGCGGAAGCAAAGGCGTAAAGGAAGAAGAACATGCCGAAGCGCATTTTGCAGGGCGTCGTCGTTGGCGACAAGAACGAGAAGACTGTCGTAGTTCGCGTTGAGCGTCGTTTCGCTCACCCGCTGCTCCAGAAGACCGTTCGTCGTTCCAAGAAGTACAAGGCCCACGACGAAAACAATCAGTACAAGATCGGTGATATCGTCTCCATCGAGGAGTGCGCACCGATCTCCAAGGACAAGCGCTGGACGGTCGTTGCCGCCCAAGCCAAGTAAGAATTTTGCGCGAGGCCTTGCGTCTCGCGGAAATTTCTGTATGAAGCAGCGTCGGAACGCTCGAATGCCGGGCGTTCTTTTGCTTTAAGCGCACGGAAGGTCCCATCTGGGAAACCACCCTGGCAACGATCTACCCCCGCGCTATTCAAGCTATTGCCGCGTTTTCGCTGTCCTTGTGACGAGCGGCCGGTAGACAATTTTCATAAGCCGGAAGAGGGGGCTTTGCCCAACCATTCCGGTAAGAACAAGAAGGCGACCTGATATGATTCAGATGCAAACAAACCTCGACGTCGCGGATAATTCCGGCGCACGTCGTGTCATGTGCATCAAGGTGCTGGGCGGCTCGAAGCGCAAGTATGCCTCGATCGGCGACGTCATCGTCGTTTCGATCAAGGAAGCTATTCCGCGCGGCCGTGTAAAGAAGGGTGACGTGATGAAGGCGGTTGTCGTTCGTACCGCCAAAGACATCCGTCGTCCGGATGGCTCTGTCATCCGCTTCGATACCAACGCAGCAGTCCTCATCGACAACAAGAAAGAGCCGATCGGCACCCGTATCTTCGGACCGGTTCCGCGCGAACTTCGCGCAAAGAACCACATGAAGATCATCTCGCTGGCTCCCGAAGTACTGTAAGGAGCGAGAACGATGCAGAAGATTCGTAAGGGCGACAAGGTCGTCATGCTCGCTGGTAAGGACAAGGGCCGCACTGGCGAAGTCCTCCAGGTCCTGCCGAAGGAAGATCGCGCCGTGGTGCGCGGCGTAAACGTTGTAAAGCGCCATCAGCGCCAGACGCAGACGCAGGAAGCCGGCATCATTTCGAAGGAAGCTTCGGTCCATCTGTCCAACGTCGCCATCGTCGACAAGGACGGCAAGCCGACCCGCGTTGGCTTCAAGGTTGTTGACGGCAAGAAGGTCCGCGTGGCTAAGCGTTCGGGAGAAGTGATCGATGGCTGAGGCAAAGTACGAGCCGCGGCTCAAGAAGGAATATGTCGAGCGGATCCGTAAGGCGATGCAGGAGAAGTTCTCCTACGCCAACGAGATGATGATCCCGAAGCTCGACAAGATCGTTATCAACATGGGTGTGGGCGAAGCGACGGCTGATTCTAAGAAGCCGACCGTTGCTGCTGCCGACCTGGCTGCCATCGCTGGCCAGAAGCCGGTCATCACCCGCGCACGTAACTCTATCGCTGGCTTCAAGGTCCGCGAAAACATGCCGATCGGCGCGAAGGTCACCCTGCGCGGCGCCCGCATGTACGAGTTCCTGGATCGCCTGGTCAACATCGCGCTTCCGCGCGTTCGCGACTTCCGCGGCCTGAACCCGAAGAGCTTTGACGGCCGTGGCAACTTCGCCATGGGCATCAAGGAGCACATTGTGTTCCCAGAAATCAACTACGACAAGGTTGATCAGATGTGGGGCATGGACATCATCGTTTGCACGACGGCAACGACCGACGACGAAGCTCGCGCGCTCCTCACGGAGTTCAGCTTCCCGTTCCGTCAGTAACCGTAACGACGAGCGTAGAAAAGGAACCTGACATGGCGAAGACAAGCGCAGTTGAAAAGAACAAGCGCCGCCGTAATACGGTCGCAAACCAGGCTGCCAAGCGCGCAGCTCTGAAGGCGATCATCATGAACCAGGCTCTTCCGATCGAAGAGCGGTTCAAGGCCTCGATCAAGCTGGCATCCCTGCCGCGCGACGGATCGAAGACCCGCATTCGCAACCGTTGCGAAGTGTCCGGTCGTCCGCGCGCTTACTACCGTAAACTGCGTATGTCGCGTATCGCGCTGCGCGAACTGGGCAATCTCGGCAAGGTGCCGGGCATCGTCAAGTCGAGCTGGTAAGGAGCAGGTTAGATGACAATGACTGATCCGTTGGGCGATATGCTCACCCGTATCCGCAACGGCGCTTCGCGTCGCAAGTCGTCGGTTTCGACGCCTGCTTCCAAGCTCCGTGCGCGTGTTCTCGATGTGCTCCAGGCTGAAGGTTACATCCGTGGCTATTCCGTCGTCGATTTCGGCAACGGCAAGTCCGAGCTCAATATCGAACTCAAGTACTATGAAGGCGCATCGGTGATCCGCGAGATCGGCCGTGTGTCCAAGCCGGGCCGCCGGGTTTATGTCTCGGTCAAGTCCATTCCGCAGGTCGCGAACGGCCTCGGCATCACCATCCTTTCGACCCCGAAGGGCGTGATGGCCGATCACCAGGCTCGCGAACAGAACGTTGGTGGCGAGGTTCTCTGCTCGGTCTTCTAAGACTGCGCAGGGTCTCCATAGCGAACAGACAGGATTGAAACATGTCTCGTATCGGTAAGAAGCCCGTTCAGGTGCCTGCTGGGATCACGGCTACGGTCGATGGCCAGAAGGTTACTGCTAAGGGCCCGAAGGGCGAGTTGTTTTTCGTCGCAAACGACGAAATCAGCGTGAAGCTCGAAAACAATGCGGTCGTCGTAGCGCCGATCAGCCAGACGAAGGAAGCTCGTTCGAAGTGGGGCATGTCCCGCACGATGATCGAAAACATCTTCAAGGGCGTCAAGGACGGCTTCGAGCGCAAGCTTGAAATCAACGGCGTTGGTTACCGCGCTTCGCTGCAGGGCAAGAACCTGCAGCTGGCTCTCGGTTTCAGCCACGACGTGGTCTATGAACCGCCGCAGGGCATCACGATCGCTGTGCCGAAGCCGACGGAAATCGTCGTCACCGGCATCAACAAGCAGCAGGTCGGTCAGGTCGCCGCCGAGATCCGCGAATACCGCGGTCCGGAGCCCTACAAGGGCAAGGGCGTCAAGTATGCCGAAGAGCGGATTGTCCGCAAAGAAGGCAAGAAGAAGTAAGGATCACGCGAAATGGCTAGCAGGAAAGAAGCACTTGCACGTCGTGCCAACCGCGTGCGCCGTCATCTCAAGTCGGTGGCCAATGGCCGTCCGCGCCTGTCGGTTCATCGCTCGTCGAAGAACATCTACGCACAGATCATCGACGATGTTGCCGGCAAGACGCTTGCCGCTGCATCGACCCTCGACAAGGATCTGCGCGGTTCTCTGAAGACCGGTGCCGACACAGCAGCAGCTGCCCTCGTTGGCAAGCTCGTTGCAGAGCGCGCATCGAAGGCAGGCGTTACCGAGGTCGTATTCGACCGTGGCGCCTTCATCTATCACGGCCGTATCAAGGCCCTGGCAGATGCAGCCCGCGAAGGCGGTCTGACCTTCTAATAGTTTCCGGCCGAAGCCTTTCTGGTCTTCGGCCGGATGTCACTGGACCGCAAATCGTTCCCTTTGGGAAGCTGGTGCGGTCCTCATTTTGTTTGCCGATTGCACCCGGAAAAGAAAAAGGAAGAGGACAATGGCACAGGAAAGAAGGCCGCAGCGGGAAGACCGCCAGAGCCGCGAAGAGCGCGATAGCGAATTCGTCGACAAGCTGGTCGCGATCAACCGCGTCGCTAAGGTTGTTAAGGGTGGCCGTCGCTTCGGCTTCGCCGCTCTCGTCGTCGTTGGCGACCAGAAGGGTCGTGTAGGTTTCGGTCATGGCAAGGCGCGCGAAGTGCCGGAAGCTATCCGCAAGGCAACCGAAAGCGCAAAGCGCGACATGATTTTCGTACCGCTGCGTGACGGCCGTACGCTGCATCATGACGTTCATGGCCGTCATGGCGCCGGCAAGGTTCTGCTGCGTTCGGCCAAGGTCGGTACCGGTATCATCGCCGGTGGTCCGATGCGCGCCGTTTTCGAAACGCTCGGCGTCCACGACGTCGTCGCCAAGTCGACTGGTTCGTCGAACCCCTACAACATGGTTCGCGCTACCTTCGACGCTCTGAAGCACCAGGTTCACCCGAAGGACATCGCAGCCCAGCGCGGCATTAAGTATGCTACGCTCCAGGCTCGCCGTGCCGCTTCTGGCAACGCCTCTGAAGAATAAGAGGAGCTGACCAATGGCCAAGGCTACCAAGAAGGCTGAAGCGAAGACTGTTACGATCGAACAGATCGGCAGCCCGATTCGCCGTCCGGACGTCCAGCAGCGCACGCTGATCGGTCTCGGACTGAATAAAATGCACCGTCGCCGCACGCTGGAAGATACTCCGGCCGTTCGTGGCATGATCCGTGCAGTCCAGCATCTCGTTCGCGTCGTCGACGAGAAGTGAGCCCGGAGTAACGCTCATGAAACTCAATGAAATCAAAGACAACGAAGGCTCTACCCACAGCCGCAAGCGCCTCGGCCGCGGTATCGGCTCGGGCTCCGGCAAGACCGGTGGTCGCGGTGTAAAGGGTCAGAAGTCCCGTTCGGGCGTCGCCATCAACGGCTTCGAAGGCGGTCAGATGCCCATCTACCGTCGCCTGCCGAAGCGCGGCTTCACCAACATCTTCGCGGCCGACTACGTCGTCGTATCGCTGGCACGCATCCAGGCTGCCGTCGATGCCGGCAAGCTCGACGCGAAGTCAACCGTTGATGCAGCTGCTCTGAAGGCCGCTGGCGTCATCCGCCGCGCCAAGGATGGCGTTCGCGTTCTCGCCGATGGCGAGCTCAAGGCCAAGCTCACGCTCGAAGTTGCAGGCGCTTCCAAGTCAGCCATCGAGAAGATCGAAAAGGCCGGCGGCAAGGTAACGCTTCTTTCTGCCGCAGCGGCAGAATAATAAACTCATGATATATCGCCCGGGGTGCTTCACACCGGGCGATTTTGCTCCCATATGTGAGCCTCACAAAAACCTGCTTGGACGCATCCGCGTCGAGACAGTAAGACTGAAAACGAGGGTGAGGCATAGGGTTGCGCCAGCGATCCGTCCGAAGCCCGGTTTTTAAAAGAAATTCATACTGATTCCGGTGCCGGCCGACTCGAGAGCGCCCGGAATTGGTAGCGCGGAGAAACGCATGGCTTCTGCAGCGGAACAACTGGCTTCAAACCTCAATTTTTCGACCTTCGCCAAAGCCGAGGATCTTAAGAAGCGCCTGTGGTTCACACTGGCAGCTCTCCTTGTCTACCGGCTGGGTACCCATATTCCGCTTCCGGGCCTCAATCCGCAGGCATACGCCCAGGCCTTCCAGGGCCAGGCAGGAGGCATTCTCGGCCTCTTCAACATGTTCTCGGGCGGCGCTGTACAGCGCATGGCGATCTTCGCCCTCGGCATCATGCCCTACATCTCCGCTTCGATCATCGTGCAGCTTATGACCTCAGTCGTTCCGGCGCTCGAAAACCTGAAGAAGGAAGGTGAGCAGGGCCGCAAGATCATCAACCAGTACACCCGTTACGGCACGGTCATCCTCGGCGCGCTCCAGGCTTACGGCATTGCCGTCGGTCTCGAGAGCGGCAATGGCCTTGTCGTCGATCCGGGCTGGTTCTTCAAGATTTCGACCGTTCTGACGCTACTCGGCGGTACCATGTTCCTGATGTGGCTCGGTGAGCAGATCACCTCGCGCGGCATCGGCAACGGCATTTCGCTAATCATCTTCGCAGGCATTGCCGCCGGTCTTCCGACCGCTCTTGCCGGTACTCTGGAACTCGGCCGTACTGGCGCGCTGTCGACGACGCTCATCCTGGCCGTCATCGTCGTCGCAATCGCCGTCATTGCCGTCATCGTCTTCGTTGAACGTGCACAGCGCCGTCTGCTCATCCAGTATCCGAAGCGCCAGGTCGGCAACCGCATGTTCCAGGGCGATACCTCGCACCTGCCACTGAAGCTGAACACCTCGGGCGTCATCCCGGCTATCTTTGCATCGTCGCTGCTGCTTCTGCCGGCGACGCTCGCAGGCTTTGCCAGCACGACGGCGATGCCCGCCTGGGCGACCTCCATCGTTGCAGCGCTCGGCCATGGCCAGCCGCTCTACATGGTGCTTTATGCAGCTCTGATTGCTTTCTTCGCCTTCTTCTATACGGCCATCGTCTTCAATCCGAAGGACACTGCCGACAATCTGAAGAAGCACGGCGGCTTCATCCCCGGCATTCGTCCGGGCGACCGTACCGCTGAATATATCGACTATGTGCTGACCCGTATCACAGTGATCGGCGCTATCTATCTCGTCTTCGTCTGCATTCTGCCGGAGATTCTGGTGTCGCAAACCGGCATCCCATTATCCCTTGGTGGGACTTCGCTTTTGATCGTGGTTAGCGTAACTCTTGATACGGTGGCACAGATCCAGGGCCACCTGATCGCACAGCAGTACGAAGGCCTGATCAAGAAATCGAAGCTGCGTGGAGGAAAGAGGGGGCGATGAGACTTATACTTTTGGGGCCGCCGGGCGCGGGTAAGGGGACCCAGGCCCAGCGGATCGTGGAAAAGCACGGCATTCCGCAGCTTTCCACGGGTGATATGCTGCGCGCCGCCGTTCAGGCCGGTACTGAAGTCGGCAAGCGGGCCAAGGCTGTCATGGACGCCGGAAACCTGGTCTCGGACGAGATTGTCAATGCCATCGTCTCCGAACGAATCGATCAGCCCGATTGCGCCAACGGTTTCATCCTCGACGGCTTCCCGCGCACGCTCGTGCAGGCAGATGCAACGGAGGCGATGCTGAAGGCCAAGGGTCTCGATCTCTCTGTTGTCATCGAATTCCGTGTCGACGACAAAGAGCTGGTCCGCCGCGTGGCAGGTCGTTACTCCTGCGCCGAGTGCGGCACCGTCTATCACGACTCGGACAAGATCCCGGCCAAGGAAGGCGTCTGTGATAAGTGCGGTTCGACCCACTTCAAGCGTCGTCCCGACGATAATGCCGAGACCATGACAAAGCGTCTCGAGGTCTACTACAAGGAAACCTCACCGCTGATCGGCTATTATTATGCCAAGGGCAAACTGAAGTCCGTGGATGGTATGGCCGAAATCGATCAGGTTACGACCGAGATCGAACGCATTCTTTCCGAGCTTTAAAGCTTTGAAAATAAACTTGGCGGGAGCGGTTGCTTTTTTGCACTGATTCCGCTAAACCGCGCCAACTCGCGACATTCCCTGCGATCGGCGCGGATTTCCCGAAGGAAGTCCGGGTTCGATCGTTTTGTGATGTTACGAACCCGAATTAATCGAGCGGCCTCTGGCTGCATAACGAAGCTCTATTGCCGGATGGCAACTGGAATGCAAGGAGAATAGGCGTGGCACGTATCGCTGGCGTCAACATCCCGACTGCAAAGCGCGTCGTCATCGCGCTGACCTACATTCACGGGATTGGATCGAAATTCGCGCAGGAAATCGTCGAGAAGGTCGGTATTCCGGCTGATCGCCGCGTTCATCAGCTGACGGATGCTGAGATCCTTCAGATCCGCGAAACCATCGACCGTGACTATCAGGTCGAAGGTGATCTTCGTCGCGAAACCGCGATGAACATCAAGCGTCTGATGGACCTCGGCTGCTACCGCGGCCTGCGTCACCGTCGTGGCCTTCCGGTCCGTGGTCAGCGCACGCACACCAATGCCCGTACCCGCAAGGGTCCCGCAAAGGCGATCGCTGGTAAGAAGAAGTAATTTCCGGGAGACCGGAGTGAGGAGGCTGGCGGTCTGCGCCGGCCTCTTTTGAGTTTGGAGCGGAGTCATATAGGCGCCGCTCCGGTGTAGCCGCTGGGATTACGGCGGTGAAGAGATCAACGAAAGGAATACCATGGCTAAGGAAGCCGTCCGCGTTCGCCGTCGCGAGCGTAAGAATATCTCGTCGGGTGTCGCTCACGTCAACTCGACCTTCAACAACACGATGATCACCATCACCGACGCGCAGGGCAATGCGATTGCCTGGTCGTCTGCTGGCGCCAAGGGCTTCAAGGGCTCGCGCAAGTCGACCCCGTTCGCTGCCCAGATCGCTGCCGAAGACTGCGCCAAGAAGGCTCAGGAACATGGCATGAAGTCGCTGGAAGTCGAAGTCTGCGGCCCGGGTTCCGGCCGTGAATCGGCTCTGCGCGCGCTCCAGGCTGCCGGTTTCATGATCACGTCCATCCGCGACGTGACCCCGATCCCGCACAATGGCTGCCGTCCGCGCAAGAAGCGCCGCGTCTGATCATCGCTATCGTCACTGGTGAGCGCCTCGGCGCTCCCGGTGGTTTTCAAGCTCGGTTGCCACGATTGGATGGTGGCAACGAACGGAAGGCAAAATTATGATTCAGAAGAACTGGCAGGAATTGATCAAGCCGAACAAGGTGGAGTTCTCTTCGAGCTCGCGCACCAAGGCGACTCTCGTTGCAGAGCCACTTGAGCGCGGTTTCGGCCTCACTCTCGGCAACGCGCTGCGCCGCGTGCTGCTCTCCTCTCTGCGCGGTGCCGCTGTTACGGCCGTGCAGATCGACGGCGTGCTGCATGAATTTTCCTCGATCCCGGGCGTTCGCGAGGACGTTACGGACATCGTGCTCAACATCAAGGAAATCGCCATCAAGATGGATGGCGACGATGCCAAGCGCATGGTCGTGCGCAAGCAGGGTCCGGGTGTTGTAACGGCTGGCGACATCCAGACGGTCGGCGATATCGAAATCCTCAACCCCGAGCATGTCATCTGCACGCTTGACGAGGGTGCCGAGATCCGCATGGAGTTCACCGTCAACAACGGCAAGGGCTACGTTCCGGCCGATCGCAATCGCGCGGAAGATGCTCCGATCGGCCTCATCCCGGTGGACAGCCTCTATTCGCCGGTCAAGAAAGTGTCCTACAAGGTTGAAAATACCCGCGAAGGACAGGTTCTCGACTACGACAAGCTGACCATGTCCATTGAAACCGATGGCTCTATTTCCGGCGAAGATGCCGTCGCTTTCGCGGCACGCATCCTGCAGGACCAGCTTGGCGTCTTCGTCAACTTCGACGAACCGCAGAAGGAAACCGAAGAGGAAGCAGTCACCGAACTCGCTTTCAACCCGGCTCTCCTCAAGAAGGTGGACGAGCTCGAATTGTCCGTTCGTTCGGCAAACTGCCTGAAGAACGACAATATCGTCTACATCGGCGACCTCATTCAGAAGACCGAAGCAGAAATGCTCCGGACCCCGAACTTTGGTCGCAAGTCGCTGAACGAAATCAAGGAAGTTCTCGCTTCCATGGGCCTGCACCTCGGCATGGAAGTGCCGGCATGGCCGCCCGAGAACATCGAAGATCTCGCGAAGCGCTACGAAGACCAATATTAAGAACCAAAAAGGCAGGCTCTTCACGGCTGCCTTTCCCCGTCAAACAGCAGGCCTATCGCCTGCATGTGCCAGGAAACGGCAGGCCCGGTAGCAAAGTAAGGGCACTGCATTAAAGGAGAATAGCAATGCGCCACGCAAAAGCCGGCCGCAAGCTGAACAGAACCGCAAGCCATCGCAAGGCGATGTTTGCCAACATGGCTGCTTCGCTCATCACCCATGAGCAGATCGTCACGACGCTGCCGAAGGCCAAGGAAATCCGTCCGATCGTGGAGAAACTCGTCACCCTCGGCAAGCGTGGTGACCTGCACGCTCGTCGTCAGGCGATCTCGCAGATCAAGGACGCCGCTGTCGTTTCGAAGCTCTTCGACACGATCGCTTCGCGTTACGCCACCCGCAACGGCGGCTACCTGCGTATCATGAAGGCCGGCTTCCGCCAGGGCGACAACGCCGCTCTCGCGGTCATCGAGTTCGTTGATCGTGACACCTATGCGAAGGGCGCAGCCGACAAGGCCCGCGTCGCTGCTGAAGAGCAGTCTGTCGCTGCATAAGATTTTCCGGTTTCGAAAAGCAGAAAAGCCGGGTCTTGCGCCCGGCTTTTTCGTTTGTAATGTTCCGGTGAACAGGCACGGGATCAGCGTTCATCGCCGATCGTTCAATCAGGCACGTGAATGCTCCGTTTGATGTGCTTGAGATTGGCGACGATCGTAAAGGTCATAATCACCAGCAGACACCATGAACTCCACTTGCCGATATGGACGGTTGACCATGCTCCGAGTTGATTGGGATATCGCCATACGCCGAAGAATGTGCTGATGTTCTCCGCAAGCCAGATGAAGAAGCCGATCAGGACGAAGGCGGCGAGCAAGGGCATCTTCCGGTCCTGATCATAGGGCCTGAAGATGATGGTTGCGCGTGCGTAGAGGCCGAGTGTACAGGCGGCAATGTACCAGCGGTAATCGCCTATATAATGGTGGGTGAAGAAATTGGCGTAAATCGCCAATGCCATAAGACCGGCCATCCAATAAGGCGGATGATGTTTCACCCGCAGATCAAACAGACGCCATGCTTGGATGATGTAGCTGCCGACGGCTGCGTACATGAAACCGGAGAAGAGCGGGACGCCGAACAGTTTCGTGTAGGCGAAATCCGGATAGCTCCATGACTGGATGTTGCCCGAGGTCTTGAAGACCTCCAGTGCAAATCCGACCAGATGGAAGATCGAAATCGCCTTCAATTCATCCAGGGTTTCGAGCTTTGCCCAGATCATCCAGACCTGAATAGTAAGGGCTATGATCAGCAGCAGATCATAACGCGGGACACCGACAATGCCCGCACGCGGGACCAGGAATATCGCTAGAAAAAACAGGCCCGCAAAGAGGCAGGCCCGAGCTTCTTTAAGACCGAAATAGAGGAATTCGATAACGAAGCGCTCGAAACCTCTGCGTTGCAGATCGGTCGGCCGGTCGATCAAATGCCTATCCAAGAGAGGCAGCATTTCCGGAAGTGCGGCGACTTTTGGCATATGATGGTGAGCGATCTTTGTTAGAGGCAGGGCGAGGTATCAGCTCAAGTTATAAGATGACAGTAACAGCTTGATATCTTGACGTTTGGAAATTAGGCAGCTGAAATCGGTTAGGATTGTGGTGGCCTTTTGAATTTGCACAGAATTACTGAACACATCCAGATCCAGCGCTTCACAGCTTTCCTGCTCACTATCGTTTCCGGTTTGACACTCAGGCGCTTCGGCTACTCCATCGATCTGCCCTTCGTCGTCGTCAAATATGGTGGTTCGCTGCTTTGGGGGTCGATGCTGTATTTCCTGCTGGCATTTGCTGTTGGAGGCCTCAGCGCGAGAATTCGGCCTGCAGGAATTGCCATCATCGCGTTCGCTATCGCCATATGCGTTGAGCTCTTCCGGCTCTACCACACCCCCTGGCTCGATGCCTTCAGATTGACGACCGCCGGCGCCTTGCTGTTGGGACGGATATTCTCGCTCTGGAATATTGTCGCATACGCTTTCGGAATAGCGGCCGCCTGTGCGCTTGACCCGGCGTGCAGGCTATTATCGCCCTCGAAGCCTTAACGCGGCTTTACGAAGCCGATGAAGCCACGGCACGGCCGCCGCGAGCTTGTCCTGGCCTCTTCTTCCGGCTCCGCCCGATCGGTTTGTAGGAGCGATAGAGGATCAGCGTGACGATCAACCCGACATAGATATACTGTTCGAGGCCGAGGATCTTCGTGGACAGTGCGAAGTGTAGCGCGGCTGAGGCGGCGATGATGTAGATGAGGCGATGCAGCCAGATCCAGTTCTTGCCGAGCCTGCGGATCGAGAAATTGTTGGAGGTGATGGCGAGCGGCACCAGCATCGCCAGTGCCCCCATGCCGAACATAATGAAGGGGCGCTTCACGACGTCGTCGATGACAGCTGCGATATCCAGCGCCTGATCGAGTATCATGTAGACGGTGAAATGCATCAGTGCGTAGTAGAAGGTCAGAAGGCCGAGCGCACGGCGATAACGGAGATAATTCCAGCCGAGGAGATCGCGGACAGGGGTGACGGCAAGCGTGAGGATCAGGAAACGGATCGTCCAAATGCCGAGAAAAAGCTCGAATGTCTTTACTGGATCGGCACCGAGTTGATCCGTCGCGCCGAGATAGAAATACCAGGCGGCGGGCACGAGCCCGACGACATAGAGCAGCCAGACGGACGCCGGCAGCCAGCGTTTCGGAATGGCGAGCGAAAACCCCGTCATCAGAAATTCACCCTCAAATCCATGCCGCCGTAGAGGCTGGCAACTTCATCTGCATAGCCGTTGAAGGGCAGGGTCGGGTGGCGACTTGCACCGAAAAAGCCGCTTTCGCCGATGCGCCGCTCGGTCGCCTGGCTCCAGCGCGGATGGTCGACCGCAGGATTGACGTTGGCATAGAAGCCGTATTCCTGCGGGTTGGTGACCTGCCAGGTGTTCTTCGGCTGCTGATCGGTGAGCGTGATGCGCACGATCGACTTGATGCCCTTGAAACCATACTTCCACGGTACGACGAGGCGCACCGGCGCGCCATTCTGGTTCGGCAGCGTTTCACCATAGAGCCCGACGGCGAGCAGCGTCAGGGGGTGGCGTGCTTCGTCCATGCGCAGGCCCTCGACATAGGGCCAGTTCAGCGACTGGAAGAGGCCGGCCTGGCCGGGCATCTCCTCGGGGCGCACGACAGTCTCGAAGGCGACATATTTGGCGCTGCCCTGCGGCTCCACCTTGTCGAGAAGCGAGGCGAGCGGAAAGCCGTTCCACGGAATGACCATCGACCAGGCTTCCACGCAGCGCATGCGATAGACGCGCTCCTCGATCGGGAACTCCTTCATCAGCGCCTCGATATCGAAGGTGCCGGCCTTGTTGACCATGCCGTCGACTTTGATAGTCCACGGCAGCGGCTTGAACTTGCCGGAAAGTGCTGCGGGATCACCCTTGTCGAGGCCGAATTCGTAGAAGTTGTTGTAGGTGGTGACGTCCTTGATCGGCGTCAGCTTGTCATCGACCGTGTACTTGCTCTTGACGGTCGTAAGCGCTGCCGCACTCGCCTTGCCGGCGCCGTAGAGCGCCATCGCGCCGAACGTCGCAGCGCCGAGAAATTCCCGGCGCTTCAGGTAAACCTCGCGAGGCGT
This sequence comes from Rhizobium sp. BK377, assembly GCF_014193935.1. Classification (NCBI taxonomy): domain Bacteria; kingdom Pseudomonadati; phylum Pseudomonadota; class Alphaproteobacteria; order Hyphomicrobiales; family Rhizobiaceae; genus Rhizobium; species Rhizobium sp. BK377. The sequence continues at coordinate 283,855 of NZ_JACIAC010000001.1, read as the reverse complement.
GATCTCCGAGGACGGGATTTTGGGCGGACGATAGGCTGGCATATCGAATTCCTCCTGGGCGGGGCGACCCGTGAATCTTCAGACGCAGATAGCGCGTTTCTGATCTGTGTGTATGCCTTGAATCTTAGGGACGAAAAGCCAATTTTTTGTGTTCGTCCGTGATGGAATAGACTGTAACAAAAGCGTCCTGGCATCCGTATATGCCTGATGGTGCCGCCCGTACCGCTTTAGGCGTTCCCGGTAGTGACAGCTCAGGCCGATTGGATTAGGACAATTCCAAAAAGCAGCGACTGCCTGGCCTTCGCAAATCCCTTGCCGCCCCGCATCGCCAGAGAATTCCTGGATATTTGAGGAAGACACCGATGCCAGCTTACCGTTCCAGAACCACGACCCACGGCCGCAACATGGCGGGCGCGCGCGGCCTTTGGCGCGCTACGGGCATGAAGGATTCGGATTTCGGCAAGCCGATCATCGCCGTGGTCAACTCCTTCACCCAGTTCGTGCCCGGCCACGTGCACCTCAAGGATCTCGGCCAGCTCGTCGCCCGTGAGATCGAAGCGGCCGGCGGTGTTGCCAAGGAGTTTAACACAATTGCCGTCGATGACGGCATCGCCATGGGCCATGACGGCATGCTCTATTCGCTGCCCTCGCGTGAGCTGATCGCCGACAGCGTCGAATACATGGTCAACGCCCATTGTGCCGACGCGATGGTCTGCATCTCCAACTGCGACAAGATCACCCCCGGTATGCTGATGGCGTCGCTCCGCCTCAACATACCCACGGTCTTCGTCTCCGGCGGCCCGATGGAGGCCGGCAAGGTCGTCCTGCATGGCAAGACGCATGCGCTCGATCTCGTCGATGCCATGGTTGCTGCCGCCGACGACAAGATTTCCGATGAAGACGTCAAGGTCATCGAACGTTCGGCCTGTCCGACCTGCGGTTCATGCTCCGGCATGTTTACCGCAAATTCCATGAACTGCCTGACCGAAGCCCTCGGCCTGTCGCTGCCCGGCAACGGCTCGACGCTTGCAACGCACGCCGATCGCAAGCGCCTCTTCGTCGAGGCCGGCCACCTGATCGTCGATCTCGCTCGTCGTTATTACGAGCAGGAGGATGAGACGACCCTGCCGCGCGTGATTGCCTCCAAGCAGGCTTTTGAGAATGCCATGGCGCTCGATATCGCCATGGGCGGCTCCACCAACACCGTTCTGCACATCCTGGCGGCTGCGCATGAAGGTGAGGTAGATTTCACCATGGCCGACATCGACGCGCTGTCGCGCCGTGTTCCCTGCCTTTCCAAGGTTGCGCCGGCCAAGTCCGATGTTCACATGGAAGATGTTCATCGCGCCGGCGGCATCATGTCGATCCTCGGTGAGCTCGATAAGGGTGGCCTTCTCAACCGCGACTGCCCGACCGTTCACGCCGAAACGCTGGGTGACGCCATCGATCGCTGGGACATCACCCGCACCAACAGCGAAACAGTCCGCAAGTTCTATCGTGCGGCTCCCGGCGGCATCCCGACCCAGGTCGCCTTCAGTCAGGAAGCCCGCTGGGACGAGCTCGATACCGACCGCGTCGGCGGCGTCATTCGTTCGGTTGAGCATCCTTTCTCCAAGGATGGTGGCTTGGCAGTTCTCAAGGGCAATCTGGCGGTTGACGGCTGCATCGTGAAGACGGCCGGCGTCGATGAATCGATCCTGAAGTTCTCCGGCCCGGCCAAGGTCTTCGAAAGCCAGGACGCGGCCGTCAAGGGCATCCTCGGCAATGAGGTCGTCGCCGGCGATGTCGTCGTCATCCGCTACGAAGGTCCGAAGGGCGGCCCGGGCATGCAGGAAATGCTCTATCCGACGAGCTATCTGAAGTCGAAGGGCCTCGGCAAGGCTTGCGCGCTGATCACCGACGGCCGCTTCTCGGGCGGCACCTCCGGTCTCTCGATTGGCCATGCCTCGCCGGAAGCTGCAAACGGTGGCACGATCGGCCTCGTGCGTCAGGGTGACATGATCGATATCGATATCCCGAACCGTAAGATCAGTCTGCGTGTCAGCGACGCGGAGCTTGCTGCCCGCCGCGCCGAGCAGGATCAGAAGGGCTGGCATCCGGCCGAGCCGCGCAAGCGCAACGTCTCTACTGCGCTCAAGGCCTATGCAGCCTTCGCAACCAGCGCCGATCGCGGCGCGGTACGCGATTTGAACGCGCGATAAGCCGGTTTTTCGCAGATTGGTTGGAGCAGCTGATTAACTGTCGGCTGCTCTTTCATTTTCAGAGATGCCTCGTTTCGGCCGGTACGGTCCACCAGCTGTTGTTCCTGCCGTCGAAATATTGCACCGGCGCCTCCACAAGCTCGGCGGGATCAAGATCGTCAAGGCAGGCGAGATTGATCGAGACATAGGCGCCGCCCATTGCCTCGATGTAACCGTCGCCATATGCAGGTACCCCGCAATTGGCGCAGAAGCGATGGTGGCCCGAGAAGGTTCCGAACTGATAGTCGCTGATGCCTGTCTCCTCGCACAACAGGCGGAAATCCTCTGGCTTGATGTTCGTGCCCCAGTAGCGGAGCTTCCAGCAGATCGAGCAATTGCACTTTCCAGTTCCTGCCTGAATGTCGATATCGGCTTCATAGCGGATTCGGCCGCAGTGGCAGCTTCCGTGATAGGTCTTCTTCATGTGCTCCTCCTTGCGTATTGTTATGTGATGTGACAACATATTGTCATTATCGATGAATGACAGCATGTTGTCAATATGATCAAGAAACGAACGCCTGAAGGCGATGCCTTTGCCGCTCTTTCCATCGCCGTGATCCGGCTCTCGGCCCACCTGCAGACGGAAGGCGATGCGCTTGCCAGGCCCGCAGGGCAGACCAGCGCGCGCTGGCAGGTGCTCGCCGCGGCCGACCATGCGCCCATGTCGGTTGCCGATGCTGCGCGTGCGCTTGGCCTCGCACGTCAGGGTGTGCAGCGTATCGCCGATCTCCTGGAAGGCGAGGGGCTGATTGTCTACCGCGCCAATCCCGTCCACCAGCGCGCCAAGCTCATGGAACTGACGGAGGCGGGCAAGAGCGCTCTTGCTGATATCGCCGCGCGGCAGACGGTGTGGGCAAACGCACATGGGGCCATCTACGGCGAGGACCGGCTTCACCAAGCAGCCGGCCTCATCAACGAGATGATCGCCGATTTCCAGAGCGGAAGAGATCAGGGCTGAACATCCTCAGAGCGGACGATTGATGTTCTTGTAGGTCTCGCCGAGCTGCTTCATCCGATCCTGATAGGCAGCACCAATGCAGGCGGCATCCGCGCCACAGGCCTGCCGCTTCTTCAGCCATGCGGTCTGCTCATCCTGCAGCGTACCGCGCGCGCCCATGGCCAGCAGACCCGACAGCAGCTCAAAAGTCGTCACCATCTTCACATCTGCATCATTGAGCGACCGGTCCTCGCAGATCACCTTCTCATCCGGCTGTAGCTCCTTCGCATCGCAGTTGAAGCTTGCCGCCCGTGCGCCTTCCGGTGCAAGAGCGAGGAGTGTGGCGCAGATGACGGCGGATGGGATGGTGGTCTTCATAATCTCTCCAATTGTGAGGGCACTCTTTTCGGCCTCACGGCAAAGATGATGCAACTCCGTTTCACGGCAAGGATCAAACCCATCGGCCGCTTTCAAGCCAATGTCCCTGCTCGGTGACTGCGTCATGCATTTGAGCTTAGATATCAGTAACCTGCTTGATTTTGCTGATTCAAATTCCCAAATCCGTGATGCCCCAATCTTCCATGCTTCCGCCCTCTTTCCTTTCTAGCGTCGGGCGCTACAACATTTTTCGTGAGAGCATTTCAAAAGGATTCCCATGCAAGGCCTGTTCAAGCACGCCTCCGTTTCGCTTCTTGCACTAACGCTCCTGCTGCCCGCCTACGCGCAGGCGCAGACGAAGACAGTGCCGGAAAGCCAGATGCAGATGCAGCTTTCCTTCGCGCCCCTGGTCAAGCAAACCTCGGGCGCCGTCGTGAATGTCTATGCTGAAAAGACCATTCAGCGGCAGTCGCCCTTTGCCGGCGATCCCTTCTTCGAGCAGTTCTTCGGTCAGCAGATGCCGAACCGTTCCGAAAAGCAATCTTCGCTCGGCTCCGGCGTCATCGTCGAGGCGAACGGTACTGTTGTCACCAACAACCACGTCATCGATGGCGCCGACGATATCAAGGTCGCACTGTCGGACGGTCGAGAATTTCCCTGCAAGGTCATTCTGCGGGACGACCGCGTCGATCTCGCGGTGTTGAAGATCGACAGCAAGGCTGATTTTCCGGCGCTGCCGATCGGCAATTCCGATGCCGTGGAAGTCGGCGACCTCGTACTGGCGATCGGCAATCCCTTCGGTGTCGGCCAGACCGTCACCAGCGGGATTGTGTCAGCGCTTGCCCGCAATCAGGTGGTCAAGAACGAGTTCGGCTTCTTCATCCAGACGGATGCTTCGATCAATCCCGGCAATTCCGGCGGCGCGCTAATGAACATGAAAGGCGAGCTGATCGGCATCAACACGGCGATCTTCTCGCGGGGCGGCGGTTCGAATGGTATCGGCTTTGCCATTCCCGCCAACCTAGTCAAGGTCTTCCTCGCCTCGGCCGATTCCGGCGTCAAATCCTTTGAGCGTCCTTATATCGGCGCAAGCTTCGATCCGGTGACGTCGGAGGTTGCCGACGCTCTTGGCCTTGATAAGGCGCGCGGCGCGCTGATCGCCAAGGTCACCGCGGATAGCCCGGCTGCCAAGGCCGGCCTCAAGGTGGGCGAGGTCATCACCGCCGTCGATGGTATCTCCGTGGAACATCCGGATGCGCTTCTCTACCGCCTGACAACGGCCGGCCTGGGCAAATCCGTCAATCTGACGGTCATGGAGAATGGGCGCGCGCAGCAGGTAACGCTCGCCCTTGCTCGCGCACCGGAAACCCAGCCGCGCGACCAGCGTACCATCGGCGGGCGTACGCCCTTTACCGGCGCGGTCGTGGAAAACCTTTCGCCGCGTGTGGCTGACGAGCTCCGGATGCCGCTTGATTCGACGGGCGTTGTCATTTCCGACGTTGCCGCGGATTCTCCTGCTGCCCGGCTCGGTTTCGAGCCGAAAGACATAATCGTCGCCATCAACGGGTCCGAAGTGAAAACCAGCCGTGACCTGCAGGAGATCGCCGATTCCGATCCCAGCCTCTGGCGGGTCGAGATCGAACGCGATGGTCAGCGCATCAGGCAGTTCTTCCGATGAGTGACGACCTCTTCGCGCCGCGTGTTCCGGAAGAGGTCGCCAGCCGGCGGCCGCTTGCCGATCGTCTGCGGCCGAAGACGCTTGGCGAAGTCACCGGTCAGGAACATCTGACCGGTGAGGATGGCGTTCTGCGCCGCATGATCGAGAGCGGCTCTCTCGGCTCCATGATCTTCTGGGGGCCGCCCGGTACGGGCAAGACGACGGTCGCGAGGTTGCTGTCCGGCGAGGCGGGCCTGGCCTTCGAACAGATCTCGGCAATTTTCTCCGGTGTCGCCGATCTGAAGAAGGTTTTTGAAGCCGCGCGTATGCGGCGCATGGACGGTCGCCAGACGCTCCTTTTCGTCGACGAAATCCATCGCTTCAACCGCGCCCAGCAGGACAGTTTCCTGCCGGTCATGGAGGATGGCACCGTCATCCTCGTTGGCGCCACGACGGAAAACCCGTCCTTCGAGCTCAATGCCGCTCTTCTGTCGCGCGCCCGCGTGCTGACCTTCAAGTCGCATGATGAAGACAGCCTCGAGGAGCTGCTGAAACGCGCCGTGACGGTCGAGAGCAGACCGCTGCCGCTGACCGAGGATGCGCGCGCCAGCCTGATCCGTATGGCGGATGGCGACGGCCGAGCGGTGCTGACGCTGGCTGAAGAAGTCTGGCGCGCCGCCCGCGAGGGCGAAACATTCGATACCGAGGGTCTGACGCGCATCGTCCAACGCCGGGCGCCTGTTTACGACAAGGCGCAGGACGGTCACTACAATCTGATCTCGGCGCTTCACAAGTCGGTCCGCGGCTCCGATCCCGATGCCGCCCTCTATTACCTTGCCCGTATGTTCGATGCCGGCGAGGATCCGCTCTATCTCGGCCGGCGACTGGTGCGCATGGCAGTGGAGGATATCGGGCTTGCCGATCCGCAGGCGCTGGTGATCTGCAACGCTGCCAAGGATGCCTATGATTATCTCGGTTCGCCAGAAGGCGAACTGGCGCTCGCGGAGGCCTGCGTCTATCTCGCGACCGCCCCGAAATCCAATGCCGTTTATACCGCCTTCAAGGCAGCGACGATTGCCGCCAAGCGGAACGGCTCGCTCCTGCCGCCGAAGCATATCCTCAACGCGCCTACGAAGCTGATGAAGGGCGAGGGATATGGCGAAGGCTACCGCTACGACCACGACGAGCCGGATGCCTTCTCGGGCCAGGATTATTTTCCCGAAAAGATGGGTCGCCAGACCTTTTACGATCCACCGGAACGCGGTTTCGAACGCGAGATTCGCAAACGGCTGGATTGGTGGGCAAAACTTCGCAAGGAGCGCAATCCTCGCTGAAATCGGGCAGCGCTGATCTCAGGCGCGCTTCTGTGCGGCCGGAGCGGTGATCAGCTTGACGGAAGAATCCGCCAGTCCGTGATGGCCTTCCATATCGACGACGATATGCCAGTGGCCGCTCTCGGGAATGGCGAGCCTGACCGGAGACTTACGCGCAACACCGCCGATATACTTGAAATCGAGCACTTCCGTGAACCGCTGGAAGTTCGGAGCCGTCATCAGCCGCACATTATTCACAGCGCTCAGCGACACCTCGACGATCGTTCCGGCGCGCTGTTCCTTGATATCGTAATGGGTGAAGCGGAAGTTCGGTTTCGGCATTGGTCTCGCGGCACAAATAGTCTCTGCATGCGGGACTCTATCAGGGTGGCAGTTAAGGAAAAGTTGGAAATCCGGGGCCTGGGGCCGTTCCTGCTGTTTCAAAATGGCAGGAACGGCGCAGTATTTAGTGGATATTGCCGGCACCGCGCGTAAGAGGTGCAAAATCGAGCACTACGCCCGCTGCGGCGAGCACGATGCCGAAGATCATCAGCGTCTGCGCCGTGCGCTTCTCGCGCATCTGCCGATTGCCGCGTGTGATGCGATGCGGGCGAAGCGGCAGATATTGAGGGGACATGACATCTCGCATGGCGGTAACCTTTGCTGTTGTGGCAAAGGCTACTGCCGCCTCCGATAGGAAATCCATTCGGAGTGGAAATCGAAGATATAGGAATCACATAAAGATGCGACGTCAGCCGCCGCGCTGGTTTTCCTTATCGAGCTGCGTCACCAGCGCCAGTACGACTTCAGAGATAGGTGTCGGCACGTTGGCAGTGCGCCCGAGTGCCACGACCATACCGACGAGCGGCACGATTTCCAGCGCCTTGCCGGCGAGCAGATCCTGCAGCATCGAAGTGCGCACCGGGCCGATGTGACGCGATTGCTGCAGTCTCTCCTCGATGGTGATACCGAAGTTTGCGCCAAGCGCACTGCCGACCGCGCGCACTTCGTTCATGATCTTCCCAACCATGTCAAAAAGCGCGGGATCGGCCATGATGTCGGTCATTAAGGCCCGTGTCAGCGCGCTGATCGGGTTGAAGGCCGCATTACCCGTCAGTTTGTTCCAGATCTCGTCGCGAATGCGCGGCGTGGTGGAGACATTGAGGTCGGCCTCGGCAAAAAGGCCGGCAATGGATTCGAGATCGGTCGACATCTCGCCGGAAGGTTCGCCGAGCACGAAGCGGCCTTTGTTGGAAAGGCGGATTTCGCCTGGATTGACGACTTCCGCCCCTTGCATCGCCACGCAGCCGATCACCCGTTCCGGGCCGATCAGGCGCCACAGTTTCCCGCCGGGATCCAGTTCATCGAACTGCAGCTCGGCATGGCCGCTTTGCGTATCGCGATGAAAGTACCACCAGGGAATTCCGTTCAGCACCATGACAACGCGTGTATTACCCTTCAGGAGCGTGGCCATGCCCTCAGCTGCCGGTCCGAGCTGGTGGCCCTTGAGGCCGGTGATGATGAGATCCTGCGGTGGCAGCGTGGTCGGATCGTCGGTTGCCGTGATCCGCACATTGATCGGTTTGTCCGCATCGGCTTCATGCAGGGAAAGGCCGTTCTTCTGGATCGCTTCCAGGTGCGCGCCACGGGCGACGACGGAGACGGTGCCATTGTCGCCGAGCCGGCTTGCAAGCTTGACGGCAATCGCGCCTCCAAGAGCGCCTGCTCCGTAAATACAGATCGATGTGCTCGCCATTCCTGTCTCTTTCTATTGCTAATGACGCGGTAGACATAGGCCATCGAAGTGGCAGGACGAATGAAAATCTCGACTTTTCGAACGCTCTTCACGTGGAAATGAAAACAAGCGCGCAGTCGGCGCGCTTGTTGTTGTCGTCGTGAAAGGTCAGACCGTCTTAGGCCGTCCATTCGAAGTCCGTGGAGACCGCGAGCTGACGCCACTGAGCCAGTTCCTTCTCCACGTTGGCATGTTCGTCTTCAATCTTGGCGACCGTATCACTGCCGAAAGGCATGCGCAGCGGCGGGTTGGCTGCGTTCACCATTTCGATAATGCCGGCGGTTAGCTTGGCCGGGTCGCCCGGTTGAGCGTGGTTGGCGCTCGCCGCAAAGTCGCGCATGTTGCCGGCCGGCGTGCCAACATAATCGGGGATGGAAGCCGGGCTGATCGCCAGCGAGTTGTCATGCAGGAAATCCGTGCGGAAGAAGCCGGGCTCGATGATCGTGACCTTGATGCCGAACGGTTCGACTTCGGTCGCCAGCGATTCCGACAGGCCTTCGACGGCGAACTTCGTCGAGCCGTACACGCCCCAGCCAGGAAAGCCGTAATAGCCGCCGATCGACGAGAAGTTCAGGATATGGCCCGAGCGCTGGCGGCGCATATAGGGCAGCACGGCGCGAGTGACCTTCAGGAGGCCGAAGACGTTGGTGGCATAGATCTTCTCGATCTCCTCTGCCGTTGCTTCCTCGACGGCGCCGAGCAGGCCGTAGCCGGCATTGTTGGCGAGGATGTCGATGCGGCCGAAGCGGGCAACGGCGGCAGCGGCGGCCTCTTTTGCCTGACCTTCATTGGTGACGTCGAGAGCGACGGCAAGCAGGTTCGGATGATCGCCGAACTGTTCGGTGATGTTCCCAGGGTTGCGGGCGGTGGCAACGACAGCGTCGCCGGCAGCAAGAGCGTCCTTGGTCATCAGCGCGCCAAAGCCACGCGATGCACCCGTGATAAACCAGACTTTCATGACAATTCCTTTCCTTGAGACTGTTTGTTTCAGCAGTGCGCTGCTGACGGAGAGGAATTTGACGCAAATCCGGCTCATGTATAAGATTTGTTATTTGATAGATTATGATGAATGAGGTTCATTAATGCGAGCGACCGAACTCTCTGAAATGGCTGCCTTTGCCGCTGTCGCCAGGCACAAGAGTTTCCGCAAGGCGGGAGAGGAGAGGGGTGTCACCGCCTCTGCGATCAGCCACGCTGTCCTCAACCTGGAGGACCGCATCGGCATCCGGTTGCTGAACCGCACGACCCGCAGCGTCTCGCTGACGGAGGCCGGCGAACTGCTTCGCTCCCATCTCGATCCGGCCTTCGGCGAGATCAATTCCGCGCTCGATGCGCTGAACCGTTTCCGCGATACCCCTTTCGGTCGCGTTCGTATCAATGTCGGCAATTCCATTGCTCCCTTCGTCGTCGGCCAGGTCATCGGGCCGCTCCTGATGAAGAATCCCAATCTGCAGCTCGAGATCGCGGCGACTGACCGGCTGGTGGATATTGTCGAGGAAGGCTTCGATGCCGGCATTCGCTTCGGCGAGCGTGTTACGGAGGGCATGATCGCCGTACGCATCAAGCCGCGCATGCGCCTCGTCGTCGTCGGCTCCCCCGCCTATTTCGAAACACGGCAGAAGCCCGAGACCCCACATGATCTGAAGCGCCATATCTGCATTCAGAACATGTTCCCCTCGGGCGCGCGTTACCCTTGGGACTTTAAAAGGGACGGGCAGGCCATCACGTTTCACCCGACCGGTCCGCTCTCGCTCGACGACCACGAATTGATGACGGCGGCTGCCTTGAGCGGTGTGGCGCTCGCCTATGTCTGGGAGGGCAGGGTGGCCCCGCTGATCGCAAGCGGCCAGCTTGTCCAGATACTGGACGAATGGTGCCAGCCGGAGGAGCCGCTTTATCTCTACTATCCCAGCCGGCGACATATTTCGGCAGGCTTCCGGACGGTAATCGAAGCCATCAGAGGCGATTGAGCCTCAGAGCTTGCGAAACTCCAGCCTATAGATGACATCCTCTCCCGTGACGGGATCGGTGCCGGGTGCATCGCTGATGACGAGTATGTCGCCCTCCATATGCAGCGGGCGGATCAGGGGGCGTTCCCATGTCGGATTCCACGCGGCCTCGACATGATGGATCACTTTGTCGCCCTCCAGAGTATAGGCAGCCGTATAAGCCAGCATCGTATCGAAAAGTGCGGCCTTTTCATTGTCGTTGGGGGCTTTGCCGTTGGGTCTCGGCCTGCGTCGGTTGGTAACGAAGGCCATCATCCGGCCATCGGCATGATAGGCGATATATCCAATGGGATCGGCACCCATGGCGTCGCTGACTTCTCCCGTCGCAACGACGGTTCGCGTCCACGAGATCATGCGCCACGTCCCGAGCAGGGCGGCTCTGTCCAAGATCTTCCCCTCCTCGACGTATTTTAGCACAGCTAAAAATACGGACTACGAACCTATGCGATCACTCAAAACTCCCTTTTGACTCTCGGTGGCGAAGTGGTGAAGATGCGCCGCACGAAGGAAGAGCAGCGCCGGAGGGGCGAATGAGAAAGCCGGTTTTTTCCGCTGGCAATTGGTGGAAAGTGGAATGTCGTCGGACAATGCTGTCGGCCTTTGCGGCTGCAGTTCTAATTGCCTTTCCAGCGGCCGCGCAGGAAAAGCCGGCACGGGACATGCCGGCGCAGACGCCTGCCTCGCATGAGCAGGTCGAAAAACTGCTTTCTCGCTGGCAGGAACATTTCAAGGGCGCCGTAAGTCTGCGCGACCGCCGTACTGCTTTCCGCGTTTTCATGGAATCGCTGCCGGAGCCGACACGCATCCAGATCCGGCATGTCGATGCCGATGGGGTTGATGCCGAACTTATCTGGCCGGCGCGCCTTCATCATCCAATCGGACGGCGTGTTATCCTTTTCATCCATGGCGGCGGCTTCTACGGTGGCTCCATCCGTAGCCACAGCCTGCTTGCCGGCTCGCTTGCCAAGGCCGCGTCAAGCGATGTGCTGCTCATCGATTACCGGCTGGCGCCGGAATATGGCTATCCGGCACAAGTCAATGACGCGCTGACCGCCTATCGCTATCTGCTCGACAGCGGCTACAGCAACGGAAATATCGTGGTGGTGGGCGATGGCGCCGGCGGCAATCTCGCGCTCGAGGCCGTGCTGCGGCAGATGCGTTCCCGCCAGCCGCTGCCCGCTGCCGTCGTGGCGCTCAGCCCCATCACCGATCTGTCTGCCTCAGGTGCATCGGTCACAGCGAACGCCACCAACGATCCGGTGCTGGACAAGGATGCGCTGGATGCGCTGCGCAAGGCCTATCTCGGCAACAATTCCCCGACTGATCCCGACATTTCTCCGCTTTACGCCAACCTCGCCGGTTTTCCGCCCTTGCTGCTGCAGGTCGGTTCCGGTGAACTGCTGCTCGACGACACGCTGCGGCTTGCCGACAAGGCGCAAAAGGCCGGCGTCGACGTGACGGCCGAGGTCTGGCCGGGAATGCCGCATCACTGGCAGCTTTTCCCATCTGTGCTCGATGATGCCGACAAGGCCGGCCAGAGGATCGCCGAATTCGCGATTACCCATTTTGCAGACCCGCCGGCACAGTAAGGTCAATCGAGAACCGAGCGATCTGAGCTTCTACGAGTGGTTCGAATTCAGCCCTTCGATCGGTCGGCCGATGGCGAGATTCTGACGAAGCTTGGGATCGAGCCGTTCGGCATAAGCGTGATCGGGGGCCGCGCCGAGCGCATCCAGCATCTTGGAGAAGAAACAACGCGCGGCCGCTGCTGCGGTGACATCGAAGATTTCCGCGTCATCAAGCCCATGCCGCTTCAAGCCGTCAATGTCCTGCTGCGTCACCGAGGTCGCGTCACGCGCCACCTTGGCGGCAAAATCCATGATCGCCCGCTCGGTGGCATCGATGGGCGCTTTTTCGTTGCCGTCGGCGACGGCCGAAAGACTGTCATTGGTGAAGCCGTCGCGCAGCAGCACGGAACCATGGGCCAGCATGCAATAGGAAGACTTGAGCTCCCTGGCCGCCGCCAGCGTTACCAATTCATAACGCCGCTGGCTCATATGGCCGCGAATGCTGGCAAGCAGCGTCCCCCAGTGCTCCATCACCTCGGGCCGGTGGCCGAAGGCCCGGTACATATTCGGCAGATAGCCGTAGCTCGCTTCGGCCGAGGCGTACATCGAAGCCGTCTTCTCGCTGGCGGAAGCATCTGGGGTACGAATGAAAGCCATGGCACGATCCTCCCTTGATCCTCTGGGAGAATAGAGCGGCATCCGGCGACATCAATCTGCTCGCCGATCGCTTTCCACAAAACGGGTGCCTGATGCTTCAGCCGCCCACCCGGCTCTGCCGCTGGCGGTAGAACGGCAGGATATGGCGTTCCGTCAGCGGCGCCATGATGATCTCGCCTGGTTCAGACGGCGATATCCAGCGGACCTCCTCGATCTCCGCCGTTGCTTTGATCTCGGCATCCGTCACGTGCAGCAGGAAGACCTCGGCGACAACGAGATGATCCGGCTCATTGGCCGCCGGCGCCTGAAATTGCCCCAGGAATTCGAGTTCGACAGCCGTCGCGACGACGCTGATTTCTTCAGAGAGTTCCCGCATCAAGGCTTGCTCGGGCGTCTCTCCCGGCTCGATCTTGCCGCCCGGCTGCATGAAGGCCGTAGTGCCGTGCTTGCGCACCAGAAGCGTGTGGCCGTCGCCCCGCAACAGGAGGGCGGCCGATATTCTGATCGTTTTCATCATGCACAAATCTGACCGGATTCGCTGAAGCAATTCAACTGCCGTAGTCGGATCGGCAATTTGTCGAAACCCGCTTCACCACCTATATCAACGGCTCGGAAACAGGAAGTGGATGTGACAATGTTCCAGGCGTCATCGATCGAAGCCGCCAACAAGGCTGAGTTCTATCGAGAGCTTGCCCAGCAGCTGCAGGGCATGCTCGCAGGCGAACCGGATTTGATCGCCAACGCCGCCAACATGTCCGCTCTGATGTACCATATGATGCCCGATCTGAATTGGGCAGGCTTCTACCTGCTCAAGGGCGAGGAGCTCGTGCTCGGCCCGTTCCAGGGCAAGCCGGCCTGTGTGCGCATCCCCGTCGGCCGGGGTGTTTGCGGCACCGCGATCAAGGAGCGCGCCTCCATTCTCGTGGAAGATGTCCATGCGTTTCCCGGCCATATCGCCTGCGATGACGCATCCCGCTCCGAGCTCGTTGTTCCCATCAGAAGCGGGAACGAGATCGTCGGCGTCATCGACCTCGACAGCCCGCTTCCCGCCCGTTTCGATGCCGATGACCAGGCAGGCATCGAGCGCCTGGCGGAGATTTTTGCTGCGGCAACCCGCTTCTGAGTCGACTGGCTTGGCGACGATCCGTCGCTGAACTTCCGCTCGCATTTGATCCTGTATTCACCTTCGGGCAAATCGTGCTAGGTCACTGATCGAACGACGCTTGCGTTAAAGCTAGGCTGGTTGTTGGGAGAGAACCGTGAAAAAGCTGATCAACGATCCTTCCATCGTCGTACGGGAAATGCTGGAAGGGGTCGTTGCACTCAGCCCGGCAACCATATTGCTGGCCGACGAAAACGTCGTCATCCAGTCCGATCTTCCCGAACCTGCCAAGCGTAAAGTCGCCGTTCTCTCCGGCGGCGGCAGCGGTCACGAGCCTGCACATGCCGGCTATGTCGGCAGGGGCATGCTGACGGCGGCCGTTGCAGGCGATGTCTTCACCTCGCCGAGCACCGACGCCGTTCTTGCCGGCATCAGGGCCGCAAGCGGCCCGGCCGGTGCGCTGCTCATTGTCAAAAACTATACGGGCGATCGTCTGAATTTCGGCCTTGCGGCGGAGCTGGCGCGTGCGGAAGGAATTCCCGTCGAGATCATCGTTGTCGCCGACGACGTTGCGCTCCGGGAGACCGTTCCTGCCGATCGCCGCCGCGGCATAGCCGGAACGGTTCTGATCCACAAGCTTGCCGGTGCTGCCGCCGAGCAAGGCCTGCCGTTGCAGGAAGTCGCCCGTGTGGCCCGGTCAGCATCCGAACAGCTTTCATCCATGGGCATTTCGCTTGGGCCTTGCACCCTGCCGGCAGTCGGCAAACCCGGTTTCTCTCTCGGTGAACAGGAGATCGAGGTCGGTCTCGGCATCCATGGCGAACAGGGCGTTCGCCGCATTCCGATCGCACCGGTCGACCAGCTCGTCTCACTCGTCCTGGAAACGATCGAGGCCGACGGAAGGCTCAAGAGCGGCGATCGCGTCGTCCTGTTGGTGAATGGTCTCGGCGCAACCCCGCCGATGGAACTGTCGATCGTCGCCCGTTCCGCACTCGCTGCACTCGAAAGCAAAGGTGTCTCGGTCGAAAGGGCTTGGGCCGGCACCCTCCTGTCAGCCCTGGATATGCCGGGTTTCTCGCTCTCCATTCTGCATGTCGATATCAGGTCTCTCGAGCTGATCGACGCACCGACCTCTGCGGATGCATGGCCACGGGGCGGGGCGGTCAACCGCAGCCGCGTGCTCCCATCCTTCGGATCAGCAGAAGGCCCAATCGAATCCCGAACGATTAGCCCCTCCGGCGAGCGACTTCAGAAGACGGCGCAGGCTGTAGCAATCGCATTGATCGCTGCAGAAGCCCACCTGACCGAACTAGACAGCATCACCGGCGATGGCGATCTCGGCGCCAGCATGAAGCGCGGTGCCGAAGCCGTGCTGGCACTTCCCGACGCCGCCTTTGCGGATGTCGCAAGCGGACTGATGGCGATGGGCGATGCTCTCAGACGTGCCATCGCCGGCAGCTCCGGACCGTTCTATGCCACTGCCCTGCTGCGCGCTTCACGCCAGCTCGCAGGCATAGAGACCCCGACATCAGCCGAGATGGCCGGAGCCTTCTCCGCCGCCGTCCAGGCCGTCTCCGATCTCGGCGGCGCAAAGGCCGGTGACCGGACGATGATCGACGCTCTTCGTCCGGCCGCAGATGCCTTCGTCACCAGCCTCGCCCAGGGTAATCCAACCCGCGAGGCATGGCAGGAGGCCATTACTGCCGGAATTGTGGGAGCGGAAGCCACGAAGGCGATGCGCCCGAGACTGGGTCGCGCCAGCTATCTCGGCGACCGCGCCATCGGCCATCCGGATGGTGGGGCCGTGGCGGTTACGGTTTGGCTTAAGGCGATCGCAGCGGTTTGATGCGCTAGAAGGCGAAACGTCCGGCAAGCATCGCCAGAGGAAAAATTGCGGCCGAAAACAGCAGGATGATGTTGTACCAGCGCGAATACCACGGAAATACGGTACTGCTTGGAAGCGCCTCGGCGACACGATAGCCGAGGACCGCGCCGAACGAATGCCATGCAAGCACGACCAGAGACGCGTAGGCGCCTGGAACTGAAAGCCTGATAAACAGCCAGATCAGTGCTGCGGACACCGACGCGCCGGCGATGAAATAGGCGGTCGCCGTCAGGCCGCGGCCAAGATAGGCCATCACGACGTCAGGGCCGAATACCAAGCCGATGACTGCAGCACAGTCCGGGCGGCGGGTACGCAATGCGTTGAAAATTTGCATGAAAGTCCCGGCGAAAATCGATGGTCGCAATTGAGTTTCAGGAGCTGACTTTTCGTAAGTTGTATTGGATGCTGCAAAAAACGCCAGCCGCCTCCCTGCAGTCGCCAGAAGCTCAAGGCTGAGCGGCCGATCTCAGCAGATTGCGCAAATGACGAAATCTTGATCGACAGCGCAGTTCTCGGAACTCTGGTCCGGCCTATTTCCTAGCCGACGCTGATATGCGCTGCTTTCTGGTGTCGCCGATTGTCGGTATGGGGGTAGATCAAATGTCTCAATTTCGAAAACTGCTGATCATTGGCTCAGCTGTCATCATGGCAATCATCGCTTCGTCCTGCACGACCAGCTCGGATAGTTCGATACAAACCGGTTCGATAGGGTATGGAGCCGAAAGCGCTGACTTTGGGCTCCGACCGGCGTGCCTCGGCGGATTTGGCAACGATCGCCCTTGCAGTTACTAGCAGAGGCTGGGGAGGTTGAGCCGCACAAACGCAAAAAAGCCGAACATTCATGCGGGATTTGAAAGCGGCTCACGACCGGCAAGGTGATGAAGGACGTAGCTCCCGGTGAAAGCGAAGCCTAGCAAATTGTCGCCGATGCCTAGATTGAGCGAAATCGCTAATCGCTCGACCGCGAAAAACCGATCCTGTTAGGGGTCGGCACATTTTTTATAACCTATGGGAGCTGCATGATGGAATATCGTCGTCTGGGGAAGTCGGGTCTGAAGGTGAGCGAGTTCTCCTTCGGATCGTGGGTCACGTTCGGGAAGCAGGTCAATGGCGGCGATGCCGTCGACCTCATGAAGCTCGCCTATGACAATGGGATAAACTTCTTCGATAATGCGGAAGGATACGAAAGCGGCAAATCCGAAATCGTCATGGGCGAGGCGCTGAAGTCGCTTGCCTGGAGCCGCGACAGCTATGTCGTTTCCAGCAAAGTATTTTGGGGCGGCCAGAAGCCGACACAGCGCGGCCTGTCGCGCAAGCATGTGACGGATGCCTGCCACGCAGCGCTCAAGCGGCTCCAAGTCGACTATCTCGACCTATACTTCTGCCACCGTCCGGATATCGATACGCCGATCGAGGAAACGGTCCGCGCAATGCACGATCTCGTTGCCCAGGGCAAGGTGCTCTATTGGGGAACGTCGGAATGGTCCGCGCAGCAATTGACGGAAGCCTATGCCGTCGCCCGCGATCTCCGCATCACGCCACCGACCATGGAACAGCCGCAATACAACATCTTCGAACGCCAGAAGGTCGAAGCCGACTACCTGCCGCTCTACGACCTCATCGGCCTCGGTACCACGATTTGGTCGCCGCTTGCCTCGGGCGTCCTGACCGGCAAATACAATGACGGCATACCCGCCGACAGCCGCATGAACCTGCCCGGCTATGAATGGCTGAAGGAAAAATGGTCCACCGACGCCGGCCGCACCCAGCTCGAACAGGTTCGCCAGCTTGCAAAGCTCTCTGACGAGATCGGCCTCTCGATAACCCATCTCGCGCTTCTCTGGTGCCTCGCCAACAAGAACGTCTCGACCGTCATCCTCGGCGCATCGCGCGCAAGCCAGCTGCAGGACAATCTCGCGGCTCTCTCGCACAAGAGCAAGGTGACGGCTGACGTAATGGAGCGGATCGACAGCATCGTCGGCAACAAGCCGGAAGCGCCGCGGCGTTTCTGATCCTCCTGGACCAGATGGAGCCTATCCGGCCCAAGCCTCATTGCTTCTATCAATATTCCGATATGAAAATGGCCGAACCTTTCGGGTCCGGCCATTTCTATTTCTAGCTCACTTCGATGACCGCGCTGCTTGTTAAACCTTGAATAGCTTTTGCGATGGCTGGGTTGAAGGAGCAAAATGTTCCTTCGCAGCAGCGGCGGGCCGTAAGACCGTTGCGAGAAAGAGCAAATGCGAGGAGGAAACAACGATGGCCACCGAGCTCACGACATCCCATCTTCTGGATAGCGCCACGGCGCCTAAACGGCCGCCGCTCCCCACGACGACGGGGGAAATCACCAACACGCTGAACCATTATTACCGCGGCGAGCTCGCACGGATGACCAGTTGGCGGGACCGCATCGACCGGACGTCGAACTGGGCGATCACCGTCGTGGCGGCGCTGCTTTCCGTGTCCTTGTCGACGCCAACGTCCCATCATGGCGTGTTGTTGTTCGGCATGTTGCTGATCACATTGCTGCTGATGATCGAGGCGCGACGTTATCGCTTCTTCGATGTTTATCGGGCGCGGGTGCGGCAACTGGAGCGCAGCTACTTTGCGCAGATTTTGATGCCCGAAGCCGAGCTCAATCCCGATTGGGCTCTATCGATTGCCAAGAGCCTGCGTGCACCGCGGCTTCTCCTCGGCTATTTCGAGGCTATGCAGCGGCGGCTGCGGCGGAATTATTGCTGGATGTATGCGATTCTGCTGATGGCATGGATCTTGAAGATCTCGACGCCAAAGCTGCAAGCGGAAGGTGCGCCGCAAGAGCTGGCACATTCGTGGAGCTATATTGTCGACAACGCGGCACTCGGACCGATTCCCGGCTGGCCGGTGATCACGACCGTGGTTGTCTTCTATGCCCTCATTCTCTACGGCACCCTACGCCGCAAGTTGGACGACGGTGATTTTCCCCATGGCGAAGCGCATGTCTGATCGTTTGGCAGTGCCGGACCAGTGCAGGATGAATTCTCCCTTCACTGCCCGCCATTCGGTCGCCGGACTCTAGCCTGTGGGCATCATCCGTTTGCGCATTGCACATCCATCGGGCGCGGTCTGCTTTGCGCGAAGATGATTTCTCCGGATTATTCAAGGAAAACCATCGCCCGCATGATTGGGCGCGACACCGATATGAAAATGGCCGGACCAATCCGGTCCGGCCACTTCAATTTCTAGCTCACTTCAACGGCCGCGCTTCAAACGAGTGACGGCGGCCAAGATTTTCCAAAAAATCAGCTGCAGCCGCTCGTCGCACCACACGTGTCGCACTTCTCGCAGGTGCCGTTGCGCACCATCGTGAAGTTCTGGCACTCGGAGCACATGTTGCCAGTATAACCCTGCATGATCGAGCGGGCGCGGCGTTCGGCTTCCATCTTCTTGGCTTCCGTCTTGGCGGTTGCAGCGTCGGCTGCGGCCTTGTCGGAGAAGAGAGCGGTTGCGTCGCTGCCGGCTTCTTCGAGCACTTCTTCGGCGATCTCTTCTGCCAATTCCTTGGCACGCTCTTCATAGTCACGCTTGAAGGCGACGATTTCGGAGGTGGAGATAGCGACTGTCGGCTCCAGCTTGCGGGCGGCGGCACCCGCAAATGAGGTCACCGAGCCGGTCGAAGAGGCGCGGGCAGGGGCTGCCGTTGCCGCTCCCTTGGGCTCGCCGGTCTGGCGTTCGCCGCCGGTGCCGGAAACGAGCGTCGGCTTGTAGCCGCGGGTCCAGCCGGTGGAGAGTAGGTTGGTCTTGCCTTCCTGGATGCCCTTCCCAAGCGCGGTGTTGGAGAAGTCCGACGTATCGACATGGGCAAGATCGTGACGGCCGAGGTAGGAAACGGCAAGTTCGCGGAACACGTAGTCGAGGATCGACGTGGCATTCTTGATCGCGTCGTTACCGATGACGATGCCGGCCGGTTCGAACTTGGTGAAGGTGAAGGCCTCCACATATTCTTCCAGCGGCACGCCGTATTGCAGGCCGAGCGAGATGGCGATGGCGAAGTTGTTCATCATCGCGCGGAAGGCAGCCCCTTCCTTGTGCATGTCGATGAAGATTTCGCCGAGGCGGCCATCGCCGAATTCGCCGGTGCGGAGATAAACCTTGTGACCGCCGACGGCAGCCTTCTGGGTGTAGCCCTGGCGGCGGTTCGGCAGCTTCTCGCGTTCGCGGGACACACGCTCGATCACCTTCTCGATGATCTTTTCGGTGACCGTCACGGCTTGGGCAGCGAGCGGCTGCTGGATCAGATCCTCAAGCGCATCCTCGTCGCTCTCGTCCTCGATCAGCGAAGCGTTGAGCGGCTGCGACAGCTTAGAGCCGTCACGGTAGAGGGCATTCGCCTTCAGGCCGAGCTTCCAGGAGAGCATATAGGCGTTTTTGCAATCTTCGACGGTCGCTTCGTTCGGCATGTTGATCGTCTTCGAGATCGCACCCGAGATGAAGGGCTGGGCTGCCGCCATCATGCGGATATGGCTTTCGACTGAAAGGTAGCGCTTGCCGATCTTGCCGCACGGATTGGCGCAATCGAAGACCGGCAGGTGTTCCTTCTTGAGGAAGGGCGCGCCTTCCAGCGTCATCGCACCGCAGACGTGGATATTGGCAGCCTCGATGTCCTTCTTCGAGAAGCCGATATGCTCCAGCAGACTGAAGCTCATGTCGCTGAGCTGTTCGTCGGAGACCTTCAGGGTGGTCTTCAGGAAGTCGGCGCCGAGCGTCCACTGGTTGAAGACGAACTTGATGTCGAAGGCGCTCTTCAGAGCCGCATTGACGGCTTCCACCTTCTCGTCGGTGAACCCCTTGGCCTTCAGTGTCGAGGGGTTGATGGTCGGTGCCTGGTTGAGGGTGCCGTGGCCGACAGCATAAGCTTCGATCTCGGCGATCTGACTTTCGGAATAGCCGAGCGTGCGCAGCGCATCCGGAACGGCGCGGTTGATGATCTTGAAATAGCCGCCGCCGGCAAGCTTCTTGAACTTCACGAGTGCGAAGTCAGGCTCGATGCCGGTCGTGTCGCAATCCATGACGAGGCCGATCGTGCCGGTCGGTGCGATGACCGAGACCTGCGCGTTGCGGTAGCCATGCTTTTCGCCGAGTTCGAGCGCCTTGTCCCAGGCAGCCATTGCATGGGCGGCAAGATCCTGGTCCGGGTTTTCCTGATGGATCAGCGCGACCGGGTTGACCGAGAGAGCCTCGTAGCCGGCATTCTCGCCGTGAGCGGCGCGGCGGTGGTTGCGGATGACGCGTAGCATGTGTTCGCGGTTCGGCTCGTAGTTCGGGAACGGACCGAGTTCGGCAGCCATTTCGGCCGAAGTTGCGTAGCAGATACCGGTCATGATTGCCGTCAGCGAGCCTGCAATGGCGCGGCCTTCGGCGCTGTCATAGGGGATGCCCGTCGACATCAGCAGGCCGCCGATATTGGCGTAGCCGAGGCCGAGCGTGCGGTATTCATAGGAGAGTTCCGCGATGCGCTTGGAAGGGAACTGCGCCATCATGACCGAGATTTCGAGCACGACGGTCCACAGGCGAACGGCATGTTCGTAGTCGCCGATATTGATGCGCTTGGTGGCCTTGTCCTTGAACTGCAGAAGGTTCAGCGAAGCAAGATTGCAGGCCGTGTCGTCGAGGAACATGTATTCCGAGCACGGGTTCGAGCCGCGGATCGGGCCGCCGGCCGGCGAGGTGTGCCAGTCGTTCATCGTCGTGTTGAAGTGGATGCCCGGATCGGCCGATGCCCAGGCGGCATAGGAGATCGTTTCCCAGAGGTCGCGGGCCTTCAGCGTCTTCATGACCCGGCCGTCCTTGCGGGCGGTCAGGTTCCAGTCGCCATCTTCCTCGACGGCGCGCAGGAAGTCGTCCTTGATCGAGACGGAGTTGTTGGAGTTCTGGCCCGAGACGGTGAGATAGGCTTCCGAATCCCAGTCCGTGTCGTAGGTCTTGAACTCCATGTCCTTGTAGCCCTGGCGGGCAAACTGGATTACGCGCTGGACATAGTTTTCCGGAACCTGGTCCTTCTTGGCAGCGCGGATTTCGCGCTTCAGCGCCGGGTTCTTGGCCGGATCGAAGCAATCGCCATTGTCGCCTTCGCAATTGACGCAGGCCTTCATGATCGCCTTCAAATGCTGAGCGACGACCTTAGAGCCGGTCACGAGAGCGGCAACCTTCTGCTCTTCCTTGACCTTCCAGTTGATATATTCCTCGATATCGGGATGGTCGATGTCGACGACCACCATCTTGGCCGCACGCCGCGTCGTCCCGCCAGACTTGATGGCCCCGGCAGCGCGGTCGCCGATCTTCAGGAAGCTCATCAGGCCGGAAGACCGGCCGCCGCCGGAGAGCTTCTCGCCTTCGCCGCGCAGCATGGAGAAGTTGGAGCCGGTACCGGAGCCATATTTGAAGAGGCGCGCTTCCCGCACCCAGAGGTCCATGATGCCGCCTTCGTTGACGAGGTCGTCCTCAACGGACTGAATGAAGCAGGCATGCGGCTGCGGATGTTCGTAGGCCGATTTGGACTTGGTGATCTTGCCGGTGAAGGGATCGACATAGAAGTGGCCCTGGCCCGGACCGTCGATGCCATAGGCCCAGTGCAGGCCGGTGTTGAACCACTGCGGGGAGTTCGGGGCGACGCGCTGCGTGGCGAGCATATAGGCAAGCTCGTCCTTGAAGGCGGCTGCATCTTCTTCCGAAGAAAAGTAACCGCCCTTCCAGCCCCAATAGGTCCAGGTGCCGGCGAGACGGTCGAAGACTTGGCGCGCATCGATTTCAGAGCCGGTCTGTTCGTCCTTCGGCAGGGTCTTCAGCGCTGCGTCGTCGGCAACGGAGCGCCAGAGGAAGGAGGGGACATCGTTCTCTTCGACCTTCTTCAGGCGGGCAGGAACGCCGGCCTTGCGGAAATATTTCTGGGCCAGAACGTCGGTGGCGACCTGCGAGAACTGCGCGGGGACGTCGATGTTTTCGAGGCGGAAGACGATGGAGCCATCAGGGTTCTTGATCTCGCTCGTCGCCTTGCGGAATTCGATATCCGCATAGGCGCCTTGACCAGCCTTCGTAAACCGACGTTCGATGCGCATGTCCTTAACCTCTTGTTGGCACCCAAAGGGCGCAAAATTCCCGTCGGGCTACACGGTGTCCCGTCGTGCAGCCGGTGCTCGTTCCGTCTTGTGACAGGATTGTCATTCGGAGATGATTTTCCTGTATCTTGTGGTGAGGCTGGCTGCAAACGCTAAATATAGTGTTAACAGCTTATTTTTACCAGTCCCCGATGTCGTTTTTTGAGGCTGGAAAAAGGCGCAAAACTCTCCTCGGGCGTTACCGCCTTTGACGGCACAACACCCTGACTTTGCGTTCAATTTTCCTGGGAGAACCGGGCTCGTTACTTCCGGTTCAGTCGCCGCCGCAACATCTGACACATTAAGTTTGAAACAGCTGATTCCGTCAAGGGGTGGAACGTAACCGTTTGCTAACCACAACATCTTGTGGATGTCCTTGTGGAGACTGGGGAAAATCCTGGTAAACCTGAAAATACAAAGGCTTGCGAGGACGATTTAGTGAAGGAACGGGCGAATTGTTAGAAAAATCGACTAAGGCAAAAGTTAGGATGGCTTTTGCGGCGTAAATGCGCATGCCGATTCGGCAACGGAGGTCAGCCCGGTTTAGAGGGCGTCGATGGCGATCGTGACGGTTGCGGTGCCGATCGGAATGCCCTTCTCGTCGGTGACGACGAAGCTTGCCTGAGTCTCCAGAAGCTGCGTTGATTCATCGCGTTCCGCCCGGCCAATATAGATATCCTGCGAAGCGAGCGAGAAGGTTTTCAAAAACTTGTCCTCGTCACCCTGCCAATAATCCGTGGTGATGCCGCTCTGGCCGACATTGAGCCCGTGGCAGTCGGTGACGAAGAATTCGAGGATCGTTCCCTGCGAATCGTCCTGCTTCGACTTGAGGTATTGCGAGACGGACTTCGCCATCAGTGCCTTGACCATCTGCAGGTCGCCCCGCGCGACCTCCGCCCGGTAGGTCTCGTCCAGCACCCGCATATCCATTTCGCTGACATCGCCGAATTTGCTATTCTGCTCTTCGATCGCTTTCACGACGAGCGGCATTTCGACCGTCGGCCGGACGAGTTTTTCGACATATTCGCGTACGATGCCGACATAAGCCGGCTCAGCCCCCGCAGGAGTATAAAGAAACAGGCAGCCGACCAACCCGGAGGCGGTTGCCATTTGAAATCTGCCCAAGCGTGCCATCAGCTTCCCCAACCCACTCAGCCGCATTTTGATGCCCGATCTTTCTGCGGCCGGTAGTTGCTTGACCTTATGCTAATAAAATAAAATGGATGTTACCGGCTGGGGGCAGAAAATAGCTGTCGGGAAGACGAAATTTGGAACAATTTCGAATTGTAAATTGGAAATTGCTCTTTCGAATGCGCGTCCAAATTATGCCTAGTCGCGTGGACCTTTGGCGATCGGTTCCTGATAGGTGAAGCCCATGTCCCAGGGGAAGTAGATCCAGGTGTCCTGGCTGACTTCGGTGACGAAGGTATCGACCGTTGGTACGCCCTTCGGTTTGGCGTAGACGCAGGCGAAATGCGCCTTTGGCAGCATGCCGCGCACCTGGGCCGCGGTCTTTCCGGTATCAGTGAGGTCGTCGACGACGAGCACGCCTTCACCGTCGTTTTCTGCGAGCTCGGGTGCTATGCCCTTCAGCAGTACCATGTCGCCTTGGTTGACGTAATCGTGATAGGAGGCGATGCAGACGGTTTCGATGAGACGGATGTTCAACTCGCGCGAAATGATTGCCGCCGGAACGAGGCCGCCACGAGTGATACAGACGATCGCCTTGAACTCCTGGCCGAGACCGGCGAGCCGCCAGGCAAGCGCTCGCGCATCGCGGTGGAACTGATCCCAGGAAACGGGAAAGGCTTTATCGGGAAGGGACATCGGGCTGCTCCGCGGCATGAAGAAACGACACGCCGTTGGCCGGCGACCGGGCGGACATCGGCTGGCAAAACGCAAATCGCGCAGCCGGAACTGCGCGATGGATGCCGAAGCCTGATATCATCGGTCGCCGCAATTAGCGGGATTTGGAGGCAAAAGGCAAGAGCAGCCTCAACGCGAGAGCAATGTCAGCGCGGTCATGGACTGCAGAAGCGTCTTCGTCGTCCCACCGAATATCGCCTGCCAGAGCCAGGAATGTGTGTAGGCACCCATGACCAGAAGGTCGATGCTATCGTCCGAAAGCCGGTTCTCGATAATGTGCGACGCGTTCTTGTCACCGCTTTCGGCCGTGGCAAGCGTCACATTCACGCCGTGGCGGGCAAGCGTTGCAGCGATCTCGGCGCCTGCAGTCGTCGCCGATTGGGTTGCGGTTTCTGCCGGATCGACGGAGAAGATTTCCACGGCTTCGGCAGCCTTCAGGATCGGCAGCGCATCGAATGTGGCGCGCGTTGCTTCCTTTGAACCGTTCCAGGCAATCAGCACGCGCTTGATCGGCTTCGGCTGGCGGATGATGTAGGGGATCATCAGTACCGGGCGACCGCTTTCGAACAGGAATTCATCGACATCCACGTGACTGTCGGAGGGTCTTGCGGGATCTGCTTGCGAGGCGATCAGCAGGTCGGCGCTGCGCGCGCTTTCGATCAGCGGCGCTGAGCCGTATCCCGTCGACGTCGCAAAGGCACGCCATTCAAAGGAAGCGCCGGCCGCCTCCGCACGGGCACGGAAAATCCGCTCGACCTCGATGGTCTCTGAATGGGCCATGTCCTGAAGCGCCTGCACGGCGACCGGATCGGGAATTTCCATCGGCGCGACCAGCGGCACGGCGGCGATCGTTTCGGCGTGCAGGCCGATCACATGGGCGCCGCTTTCTGCGGCAATGGCAAAGGCGAAATCGGCGACGGCGGCGCTATTGTCTGTTGTATCCAGAATGGCGAGAATGGTTTTATAAGACATATCAATTCTCCTTTGCGGCTGAAATGATGGTCCGCCAGGAAAGGAATGCGCCGGAATGCGGTGCAGTTCCTTGACCACGGTCAAGACCGTATCCCGTCCTCACGCTTCCGCGGAATGGTTTTCGGCAAGATCCTTCCCGCGTCTGATGTCCTCGATCATGGCTTGCACCTGCGCACCTGCAGCCTCGATCACGTCCTGCGAGCGGCCGCGCACCACGATCTCGGTTGAAAATTTGTGCCCCACATAACGCGGATAGGAACCGATGCTGGTTTCCGGATGGGCCTTCTGGATCGCCGTCAGCGGCGTGCCGATCTCGCCTTCGCCATAGGGGCAGGCGATAGCGAGCGAGAGGACGGGCGTGCCGGTCCTCAGCGTCGGCAGCACATTGTCGACCATGGCCTGGAAGACCTGCGGAACACCTGCCATCACATAGACGTTGCCGATGATGAAGCCGGGCGCGGTCGACACCGGATTGGCGATATGGGCAGCCCCGCGCGGCATGCGGGCCATACGCTGGCGAGCCTCGGTGAATTCCATCTCCCGGCGCTTGTACATCTCGGCAAGCAGCACCATCGCCGCAGCGTCATGCTCGCAGGGAACGCCAAAGGCCTTCGCTACGGCATCCGCGGTGATATCGTCATGCGTCGGCCCGATGCCGCCCGACGTGAAGACGTAGTCGTATTTGCCGCGAAGCGCATTCAACGCTTCGACGATCGCATCTTCCTCGTCGGCGACGATCCGAACCTCTTTCAGGTCGATCCCCGAAATGGTCAGCATGTCGGCGAGGTGGCCGATATTCTTGTCCTTGGTCCGGCCGGAAAGAAGCTCGTCGCCGATGGCTAGCATGGCGGCGGTAACGACAGTCTCATTGCTCATAGGGATATTTCCGTGGGGTGAAGCTTGGAAATAGGTAGCGTCGTTTGGCCGCTTTGCAAACGGCAAAGCGACGCGGCTCAAGTGTCGAAACGAAACGGCAAGTGAAATCTCGTCTACAGGCGGTGAACAGTGAGTTCTTGCGCGCAGGACTATGTTGAACCGGATGCGCTGGTAGAACGGTCGCGGTCACGAAATTCAACCAGTCCTCGTTGGAGATAACTATGGCGAAGATTCTCGTCCTCTACTATTCGGCTTATGGCCACATCGAAACCATGGCTTATGCCGTAGCCGAAGGCGCGAAGTCCGCCGGCGCTGACGTCGTCGTCAAGCGCGTTCCGGAACTGGTTTCCGAAGAAGTCGCCAAGGCTTCCCACTACAAGCTCGATCAGGCAGCCCCGATCGCCACAGTCGACGAACTGGCCGATTACGATGCGATCATCGTCGGTGCCGGCACGCGCTTCGGCACGGTGGCATCGCAGATGCGCAACTTCTGGGACCAGACGGGCGGCCTGTGGTTCACCGGCAAGCTTGTCGGCAAGGTCGGCTCGATGTTCACCTCGTCCGCGACCCAGCATGGTGGCCAGGAATCGACGATCCTCGGCTTCGTCCCGACCTTCCTCCATCAGGGCATGGCCTACGTCGGCCTTCCTTATGCCTTCCAGGGTCAGATGGGCACGGAAGAAGTAAAGGGCGGCTCGCCATACGGCGCATCCACCATCACCAACGGCGACGGCTCCCGCCAGCCCTCGGCAATCGAACTCGAAGCCGCCAAGTACCAGGGCGCGCACGTCGCCAAGATTGCTGCGAAACTGGCTTGAGCTTCGCCAAAATCAGTTTTGAGACGGCGGTCCCTTGGGCCGCCGTTTTATTTTTGGCACAAAGTTATCGGCAGGTTTCGCAAAACGTGGGGGTTGTCCTGCAAACAAAACTTGACGAATCCGCCTAAGTCGTTGATCTGGACGGCGCGCGAGCGTGGCGAAATTGGTAGACGCAAGGGACTTAAAATCCCTCGGCCTTAGGCTGTACGGGTTCGATCCCCGTCGCTCGCACCACATTGAATTATCGTTTGAAAAGCAGCTTATCCTCCCTCGAACAGAAATCCCGACATTTCCTGGGGGAGGGGCAGCCGCGGCGCGGACGCGGAGACTGGGCCAAACAGGCCATAACGTTGTTGGATGGATTTCCAGCAAACTCTCGGACTGCTTGTCGACTTGCAGATATGGTCGATTTTGCAAAGAAAGTATGGGCCTCATCTATGTTCACGGATGTCGAAGCGCTGGCTGCTTTGCCTGCCTCGCATTATCAGTGGGCGCTAATTTAGATAGGCGTTCGCAACGGCCTGCGGTAGAATGGGCAGAGGCCGCCAATTCCGGTCTGGCCATCGCGAATCCGTTGTTGGCAAATCGATGAAACAAAGACTAGCAGCAGTCCTGGCGGCCGACATGGCAGGTTATAGCCGGCTGATGGAGGCGGACGAAGCAGGCACGCTCGCCCGCCTCAGAACGCATCGGATAGAGTTGATCGACCCTGCCATCGCCAAGAACGAGGGCCGCATCATCAAGACGACGGGCGACGGCATGCTGGTCGAATTCCAAAGCGTGACCGACGCTGTGAGATGCGCCATGGAAATCCAGCAGCGCATGAAGCGGCGCAATTCCGACGTGCCGCAGGATCGACGGATCGAATTCCGGATCGGCATCAATGTCGGCGATATCATTTTCGACGACGATGACATTTTCGGCGATGGTGTGAACATTGCCGCGCGCGTCGAACAACTAGCCGATGTCGGAGGCATCTGCATCACGGCCGCGGTGGCGACGCAGATTGCCGACCGGCTAGAAGTGGCCATCGAGGACCTTGGCGAGAAGGCACTAAAGAATATCAGCCGTCCGGTTCACCTTTACCGGGTCGGTGTCGACGCCGCCGTCCTGGCGCCCACAGCGGATGCCGCGGACGCCAAGCGGTCCGCTTCCAAACCCACGATCGTCGTTCTGCCCTTCAACAACATGAGCGGCGATCCCGAGCAGGAGTTCTTCGCAGACGGTCTGACCGAGGATATCCTCACCGAGTTGTCGCGCCGTCACGAGCTGTTCGTCATCTCGCGCAACTCCAGCTTCGTCTATAAGAACCAGCCCGTCAATGTGCGCGAGGTGGCCGAGAAGCTCGGCGCCCAGTACCTGGTCGAAGGCAGCGTCCGGAAAATCGGCGACAGGGTGCGCGTCACGGTCCAGTTGATCGACGCGGTCAACGATGCCCATGTCTGGGCGGACAAATACGACCGCAAACTCGACGACATATTTGCCATCCAGGACGAGGTGACGGCCGCGATCGCCGCCACGCTTCCCGGGCGCGTCGAGGCGGCCCAGCGAGACCAACTCGCCCGCACGAAGCCGGCAAACATGGCCGCCTACGAATGCGCGCTCGCGGCCAAGGTGCTGCACCACAGAAGCAGCCCCTCGGACAATGCGCAAGCCCAGGCGTTGATCGACAGGGCCATCGAACTCGACCCAGGCTATGCGCATGCCCATGCCTGGCGCGCTTGCATCCTCGGGCAGGCCTGGGTGAACGGCTGGTGCAGTGACAAGGATGCCGCTTGGGCGCAGGTCAATTCCGAGTTGGAGCGGGCGCTTGCGCTCGACGATAACGACGCCGACGTGCATCGCATTCTCGCCGCGGTCAATGTCAACAACAACCAGCTGACGACAGCACGCTATCATCAGGAGCGCGCCCTCTCGCTCAACCCCAATTACGACCTGGTGGTGGTTCAGCAGGGCGAGTTGCTGACTTGGCTCGGCCGGCCGGAAGAAGGAGTCGAGTGGATCCGCAAGGCCATGCGGCTCAACCCGCATCATCCGGCACGTTTTTGGAGTCACCTGGGAAAGGCCCATTTCACCGCCCGGCAATATGGCGAGGCGATCGAGGCCTTCATGCATCTTTCCGCCATGGACCACGTCCAGCACGCTTTCGTCGCGGCCTGCTATGGATGGCTCGGCGATGATATTGCGGCATCCGCACATATGAGGCAGGTCAACGCGCTTGCGCCCGAATTCGGCATCGAGCCGTTCCTCGCTACGCTGCACTACACCCAAGAATCCGATACGCAGCATATCCGCGACGGGCTGATCAAGGCCGGTGCCGGCGAGTTCGTCTCAACGGCCAGCGACGTAGAAAAACGCAAGAACCTTGGCTGAATTCCAGATCTCTCGACAGTGGGTTATCCTCGACTGAGGGCGGCGCCGTCGAAACGCGCCAGCAGCTTTATGCTGAGCGCTGACTCCGGTAATTAAGCAGCGGATTCCGTCAACGCACACCCATCGGCCTTAGCCTATACGGGCTCGATCCCGTCGCTCGCGTTACCTTTATAAATCCGTTCGAATATGCTTGTATAATGTGAATAAACCATAGGCAGCGCTTGTCTATGGCCTTAACGGTGCAAAAAATGTGGGCACTGTGCGGTTGAGTAAGTGTTGTCTTAGTGGGAGTAAGACGATGGTTTACGACTGGGATGGAGCAAGAACGCGGCGCATCAGGCTCTTCAAGATGAGCGCCTTTCTATTGTTGGGAACGACGATGGCGGTGGTGCCGCTGTTCTTTTGGACATTGCAACTGCGCGGGCTTTGACGTGCCGGACGCGTGTCAGCGTCCCGGCAAATTACGCGGGGGCGTTCGCCCCGGTTTTCGTTTCACGCCATTTGTTGAAGACCCAGCCGACGATTAGGCCGAGTGCTGCGCCTGCTGCCTTGATGCCTGCATCGTGAAGGCGCGCATGCCGCGTCGGCGACAGGTACTGCAGATATTCGATCGCGAACGCACCGAAGATCAGCAGCACGGCAACCGCCTTCCATTGTTTCGGATAGGCGAGAGCAAAAGTCAGCCCTGCTGTCAGGTAAGCCGCGGCACGGTCGATGTCAGGTGTTTCGATCGTGTGGGGTCGCAATTCGATCGGCGAAACTGTGACGAATAGGATGAAGGCGAAAAGAAGCCATGCCAGCAGCTTTGTGATCTTGGGTGTCATCTTGCTGTCATATTAGTAATTGCTGCGCGACATCAAGTTAAAAGCCGTCCACCTGACCCGGATATTGGGCGCAATTAGAAGACGCGCTTAAGGAAGCCTTTCATCAAGCGAACCGCAAATGGCGCAAACGGGCTTCTTTCTGTCGGTTGCCTGTGTCATAGCGACGTCTGGATTTTTGAAAATGGACGAACGCCCGTGACAAGACACGATGTCGAAGGCGCAGAAGAGGCAATGCGCAGCCTTTTCCCTGCTACGCCGCTGCAGCTCAATGACCACCTCTCCGCCCGCTATGGCGCGGATATCTGGCTGAAGCGCGAGGATCTTTCGCCTGTTCGCTCCTACAAGATCCGCGGCGCGTTCAATTTCTTCCGCAAGGCGATTGCCGAAGGTGCGGGCGGCAAGACTTTCGTTTGTGCTTCTGCCGGCAATCACGCGCAGGGCTTCGCCTTCGTCTGCCGCCACTT
Source organism: Rhizobium sp. BK377 (assembly GCF_014193935.1). NCBI lineage: Bacteria > Pseudomonadati > Pseudomonadota > Alphaproteobacteria > Hyphomicrobiales > Rhizobiaceae > Rhizobium > Rhizobium sp. BK377. The sequence goes on along the minus strand of NZ_JACIAC010000001.1, from coordinate 252,988 downwards.
CGGCGTGCCGGGCGTCGTTTTCATGCCGGTCACCACGCCGCAGCAGAAGATCGACAAGACCCGCATGTTCGGCGCCGGCTTCATCACCATCGAGCTCATCGGGGATTTCTTCGACCAGTGCTATCAGGCGGCCCGCGATCACGTCGAAGCGATCGGCGGCGTCATGGTGCCGCCTTTCGATCATGTCGATATCATCGAGGGCCAGGCGACCGTTGCTGCAGAAATCATGCAGCAGCTTCCCGAAGGCACGGTGCCCGACATGGTCGTCCTGCCGGTCGGCGGCGGTGGCCTTGCCGCCGGCATCACCGGTTATCTCGACGGCATCGTTGCGAAATCCGATTTTATCTTTACCGAACCTGCCGGCGCCCCGAGCTTGCGCCGCAGCCTCGAAGCCGGGCAGGTGGTGACGCTTCCCAAGGTCGACAATTTCGTCGACGGCGCGGCCGTCGCCCGCATCGGTGACCTGAATTTCGCGGCCCTGAAGGACTTTTCGGTCGAACAGGTCAGGCTGATGCCGGAAAACGCCATCTGCGTTACCATCCAGGAGATGCTGAACGTCGAAGGTGTCGTGCTGGAGCCGGCTGGCGCCCTGTCGCTGACGGCGATCGCCGCCATGGATCGCGAGGCCATCAAGGGCAAGACGATCGTCGCCGTCGTCTCCGGTGGCAATTTCGATTTCGAGCGGCTGCCCGATGTCAAGGAAAGGGCGATGCGCTATGCCGGCCTGAAGAAATATTTCATCCTGCGCCTTGCCCAGCGCCCCGGCGCACTGCGCGATTTCCTCAATCTTCTCGGGCCGCATGATGATATCGCCCGCTTCGAATACCTCAAGAAATCGGCGCGCAATTTCGGTTCGATCCTGATCGGTATCGAGACGACGGCCCCGGAGAATTTCGTAACGCTGGTTGCCAATTTCGAAAGCGCGGGCATGGGCTTTGAGGATATTACCGAAAACGAGATCCTCGCAAACCTGATCATTTGACTTTGCGTCAACTGCACTGCGTGCTAAAGGCGGATTATGGCTTCGTTCCTTTCAAACATTCTTTCGGTCTTCTCCGGCGGTGGCAAATCCTCGAGCGAGGCAGCTGCGGGTCCTTCGGGTGAGCCTCAGCTCTATGGCGATTGCACCATCTATGCCGAGCCGCAGAAGGAAGGTGGCCAATATCGTCTGGCCGGCCGCATCGAAAAGAAGGTCGGTGAGGACGTTCTCGTCCGCAAGTTCATCCGCGCTGATCTCTTTTCCTCGTCGGATGATGCGATTGAATGCACGGTGCGCAAGGCGCAACAGATTATCGATCAGCACGGGCCTTCGCTTTTCAGCGATGGCGAGAAGCTTCGTCAGGTCTAACGGCAAGCTTAGTCCGAACTGACATTTCCCGTTGTTTTTCAAAACTATGACAGCATTTCCGTGACGGAAACTGCTGCTTTGCTCACCTAATCTTAAAGGATTATGGTGAAGGTGGCGCCTGCAGGTTTTGCAGGGCACCGCTTGTGTTTGAGCTTTCCGGACGATTGAACAGAAGATCCGCCGCGGCGGCTGCGGCTTGCACTCCTGTTGTGGGTGGAGGACTGTGATGGAGCTTTTCAACTCCGCGCTCTTCATCTTCGAAGCCATCGGCTATTTCGTGCTGATGGTCAGCCTCCTGCATTTTCGCCATCGCCTCGGATTGGGCGTCTTCCTGACGGCGCTCGGCGTCATGCATTTCATGGAGACGTATCTCGCAGCAGTTTTCTATGTTTCCCTGCCGTTTGGGAACGTCTCGCCGGGTTCTTCAGTATTCTTTTCCGGCAAGCTGATGATGATCCTTATGCTCTACCTGCAGGAGGACGCGGCGACCGTTCGCCAGCCGATCTATGGTCTGTTTCTCGGCAATCTTCTGACCGTCGCCATTGCCTGGGTGCTGCAGCTTCATCAGCCGCTGGAGCTGTCGCCCGGTCATCCCGCTGACGTTGACTTCCTCAAGGAGATGGGCTGGCTGATGGTCTGGGGCACGGCAATCCTCTATCTCGACTCGCTCGGAATCATCCTGCTTTACGAGAAACTTGGCGATTTCATGCGCCGGCGCGTGGTGCTGCGCTTCATGATCTCCGGGCTCGTGCTTTTGACCTTTGACCAGATCTGTTTCTTCAGCGGTCTTCATTATTTCGTGGGCGTTCCGACGGCTGCCTTCTGGGCGGGATGGGAAGCCAAAATGCTGGCTGTCTGCCTCTATTCCCTGATGTTTGCCGTCTACGAATACTATGTCCGCCGGGACGGCGTTGCCGCCTCGGCCCGCTCGATCAGCGACCTCTTCGGCGATCTAACATTTCGCGAGCGCTACAACGATCTTCTGGAGCGCACCGGCCGCGACATCTTGACCGGCGTCTATGACCGCAGCCGCATGGAGCTGGAGGCGCCGCTGATGGTACGCGAGGCGCTTCGGCAGGGCCAGTATGCGACCGTTCTCATCATCGATGCCGACCATTTCAAGGACGTCAATGACGGCTTCGGCCATCTTCAGGGCGATGAGGTTCTGAAGGCCATTGCTTCGAGGCTCGGAACGACGCTCCGCTCCAGCGATCGCATCTTCCGCTTCGGCGGTGAAGAGTTCGTCGCCGTCTGCCCCGGCACAGGCCATGAGGAAGGCTTGCTGTTGGCGGAGCGCCTGCGCTGGACGATCGAGACCAGTGTGAAGACGCCGGATGAGGCGTCGGTATCGGTGAGCATAGGGGTTGCGACCGCCGACGAAGATGGCATCAGCTTCACGACCGTGCTGTCTGCGGCAGATAGCCGCCTTTACGATGCAAAGAAGAGCGGCCGCAATTGTGTCGTCGGCCGCTCCGGAGTGGTCAAGATCAGCTAGAGCGCAAATCCGTCTCGCTCAGGCGGTTCGGAAGATCTTGGCGCCGGAGGGAGCGCTCGTCATGCCGCCATCGACAGTGATCTCAATCCCCGTGACATTGCTGGAATCATCCGAGGCGAGATAAAGCGCAGCCTTTGCGATCTCGTCTGCCTCGCTCATGCGGCCGAGCGCGCTCATATTCCCGAGCTTTTCTTCGAGTGCCGTCATTGCATCCTCCGTCTGCGCGTAGGGCGACCAGATCGGCGTGCGCGTACCGCCAGGCGTTACCTGGTTGACGCGGATGCCGCGCGGTGCAAGTTCAGAGGCGAGGTTGCGGGTCATGGAGCGTACAGCACCCTTCGTGGCGGCGTAGGCAGACCAGCCCGGCGCACCGAGAACGGCGTGAACGGAACCATTGAGAATGACCGAGGCGCCATCATTCAGATGCGGCAGTGCGGACTGAACCGTGAAGAAGACCGAGGTCAGGTTGGTGCTGATGATCTTCTCGAACTGTTCCAGCGAGGTCTGGCCGAGCGGCGTTGCGCCGCCGATGCCGGCATTGGCAAAGACGATATCGAATTTGCCGACATCGGAAGCAGCTTCGGCGAAGACCTTCTCCGCGGCCGCAACATCGGTGAGGTCGATCTTCAGCGCCAGCACATCGCCGCCAAGCGCTTTCTTGGCCGCTGCGAGCGTTTCCGGGTTACGGCCGGTAATGATGACCTTCGCGCCTTCGGCAACGAAGACCTTGGCGGTGGCAAGCCCGATGCCGCTGTTGCCGCCGGTAATGAGTGCGACCTTGTTCTTGAGACGCATGGGAATGGCTCCTATTGGAAAATGTCTCGATCTGGATTATAATCGATATCTACAAGGATTACTATCGTAATCCAGATAAGTCAAGTCCGTATGTCGAGAGATTTTCAATGGGTCATTCGCAGCTGGAAAAGCAGAAAACGCACGACAGGATCGTTGAGATCGCCTCTCGGCGTCTGCGGGAAAAGGGACTCGAGGGGATCGGCGTCGCCGACCTGATGAAGGAGGCCGGGCTCACGGTCGGCGGCTTCTACAAGCATTTTGCATCACGCGATGAGATGGTGGCGGAAGCCATGAAGCTGGCTTTCGGGTCCTGGGAAGCGAAAGTGCGGTCAGAGGGCAGGGCGCCGGCAGATATTCCGATCGCGGAATATTCCGCCAATTACCTGAGCGAGGCCCATCGCGATGACGTAAGCGGCGGCTGCCCTTTTGCTGCGCTGACCGCCGATCTTGCCCGCAGCGGCGAGAAATGCCGGTCGCTTGCGACCGAGCAGCTGAAGACGAATCTCGGAAACATGACAGACTGTATGAGCGCCGCCGACGAGGCTGAGGCGCGCCGCAAGGCAATCATCGTCTCGTGCCTGATGACTGGCGCGCTCGGCCTTGCGCGCATCGCGGACGATGAAAAACTCTCCGACGAAATTTTGGAAACGGCCCGCTCCTTCGTCAATGATTTTTCTGCAAAATGAAAGGGCCGGCTTGCGCCGACCCCGAGTAGAACTTTTCTGAGTTTAAAGCTTAGGCAGCAAGAGCAAGCTCTTCGACGCGCGACTTGGCAGCGCCGATGGCCTTTTCGGCAGCTTCCGGGCCAAAGGCGAGGCCTTCGACATAGATGGTTTCAATATCGGTTATGCCGAGGAAGCCGAGAACCGATTTCAGGTAAGGCACGGCATGGTTCATGCCGGCGGCCGGACCCTGGGAATAGACGCCGCCCGAAGCAAGGACGACATAGACCTTCTTGCCGGTGGCGAGGCCGACCGGGCCGCTTTCGGTATACTTGAAGGTGAGGCCGGCGCGGGCCACGTTATCGATCCAGGTCTTCAGCGAAGAATAGATATTGAAGTTGATGAGGCCGGTGCCGATGACGATGCTGTCGGCTGCGAGCAGTTCATTGACCAGTTCGTCGGAAGTCTTGACGGCAGCAGCTTCCTGGGCGGTACGGGCTTCCGGCGGCTTGCGAATAGCGGCCGTAAATAGATCGTCGATGTGCGGAAGCGGATTTGCGGCAAGGTCGCGGCGAACGACGACGCTACCCGGGGCCTGAGCCTTGAGCTTGTCGGCAAGCTCGACAGCGATCGACGTGGAAAGCGACTCGGAACGCGGGCTGGACGTCAGAAGAAGAATGGAAGACATGGTTGAATTTCCTCTCGAATTGGTTTCAGCGACCGATTGGGAGCGGCAAATCGCTGTGTTCGAGAGAGAAATAAGGCTGGTCTAATATCGAAAAAACTGGGATAATGTCGATCAAAATTATCGATGGATTGGATGGAAGATGCTTCCCAACCCGACTCTGGATCAATTGCAGGTTTTCCTGACGGTCGCCGAAACCGGCAGCTTCTCGGCCGCTTCGCGCGTGCTGAACCGGGCACAGTCGGTCATCAGCTACACGATCGCCAATCTGGAAGCCCAGCTTGAAATACCGCTCTTCGAGCGTTCAGGCGCCCGCCAGCCGAAGCTGACGGATGCCGGCAAGGCGATGCTGGAAGATGCCCGTCGCATGCTGGCCGACCTCGAGGTGATGCGCGCCCGCGTGAAAAGCATTAAGCAGGGGCTGGAGGCCGAGCTTTCTCTGGCGATCAGCGTCATGGTGCCTGCTGATGCCGTCATGATGGTGCTACGCGAATTTCGCGAAAAATTCACCGGTGTTGCGCTGAACCTCAACGTCGGTGAGCTCGGCATGGTCATGGACATGGTGATGAACGACAAGGCTGATATCGGCGTCGGCGGCGCGCTTGTCAGGCAGGAAGATTCACTGATAGCCGAAAAGATCGGCTATTCTTTCATGGTTCCTGTCGTCGCGCCGGATCATCCGCTGGCGCGTATCGAAAGGCCCTTGACGCTGGCCGATGTGCGCGAAGAGATCCAGCTCGTGGTCTCCGATGCCTCCGGGCTTACCAAGGGGCGGGATTTCAATGTTCTGTCCTATAGGACATGGCGCGTCAGCGACATTGCGACCAAGCACCAGCTCATCAAGGGTGGTCTCGGTTGGGGTGGCTTGCCGGTCTCTCTGGTTGGTAACGACATCATGAAGGGCAATCTTGTCGCCATCAAGCTGGAGGCCTACGAGCAGGGCGAGTATCCGGTCTACGCTATGCACAAGGCCGCCAGCCCGCCGGGCCCCGCCGGCAGGTGGCTGGTCGAGGCTTTTCGCAGGCGGCTCGCCATGTGCCCGAGCCACGGAGAAATGGTCAGTATGCTCGGCATCGACGAACTGCATGCGATGCCGGAGGCTGCAGAGTAGCCACAAGCTTGACGGGTTTCCGGCCTTTGCTATAACGGCGCCACGGTCTGCAGTTCACCGAGGCGTCGCCGTCCCGCAAGGGAAGCTAAACCTGCTCCAGAAGATCATCAGCACTTGTCCTGTGCCGAAGTCGAAAGCCGGCGACCACCGACACCTTTTTCAGGGAACGGCGCGTTGAGGATAAGACGTGACCAGATCTATCTTTCCAATGGAAATCGCCGATCTTTCGGCTTTTGCCAAATCTCTCCGCAAGCAGATCGAAGCGCTCGCTGACAAGCCGAGCCATGTCGAGATGCTCAATCTGCTGACCCGCGCGGCGGGTTATCGCAACTACCAGCATTTCCGCAGCGTGGCGCACTCCGCAGAAGTCCTGAAGGACTGGAGCCTGAAGCTGGATACCCAGCCTTTGCCGGACGAAGAGCGTGTGCAGAAGGCATCGCGCCATTTCGACGGCAACGGTCGACTGATCCGCTGGCCGGGCAGAAGGGGGCTGCAGGAGCTTTGCCTATGGTTCTTGTGGTCGAAAATACCAGCGGATGCGGAACTGACTGAGCGTGAAATCAGCGACTTGATAAGTCGCCTGCATCTCTTCGGCGATGCCGCACTGCTGCGCCGCGAGCTTTTCGACTTCGGGCTTGTCCACCGCACCCGCGATGGCAGGCAATATCGCCGGATCGAAAAGAAGCCGCCGGGTGAACTCGGGCTGCTTCTTCGTCGCATCGAAGCCGAGGCAGAAATTGCGTGAGCAAAAAAGGGCGCGGTTGAAGGAACCGCGCCCCTGCGGTTTTAGAGAACCAGCCTGAACTTCGCGAAGCCCTCGGCACCTTCGCCGGCATCCTCGATCTTCACGCTCTTGACGTCGGCAAGGTACTGTTTGGCTTTCGGGCCGCTTTCGAACACGACGGTCGTGCCGGGCAGGGGCTTGAAGGTCCAGTTGCCGTCGGCGGACGGGTTGATCGTGCCCTGATCATGGATATAGCGGACGATGACATCGCGGTTGGTATCTGGCGCCTGGAAGATCACCTTGTCGGAGGCGATGTCAGGGAAACTGCCACCGCCGCCAGCACGATAATTGTTGGAAACGACAACGAACTTCTGCGCCGGATCGATCGGTTTGCCCTCGAAGGCCAAGTTCTGGATTCGGTTGGAGTCCGGATTGACGGCCTTGCCCGACGAATCATATTTCGGCGGCTGCGACAAGTCGATCTGATAGGTCACGCCATCGATGACATCGAAATTGTAGGACGGGAAGTCGTTGTTGAGAAGGACTGCGTCCTTCGCGCCGGGCTCGATGTGATTGAACATGCCGGCGGACATTTCCAGCCAGTTCTTCACCTGCGCACCGGTGATGGCGACGGCCTGAACCGTATTCGGATAAAGGTAGAGGTCGGCGACATTCTTGATGGCGATATCGCCGGCCGGAACATCCGTATAATAGTCCGCACCGCCGCGGCCGCCGGCCTTGAAGGGGGCTGCAGCGGAGAGAACCGGCAAATCCTTGAACTGCGTATCGGCGAGCATCTGCTTGATATACCAGGTCTGAGCCTGCGAAACGATCTGTACGGAGGGATCGTCGGCGACCAGCGCAAAGTAGGAATAGAGCGGCGCGGAGGTCTTGCCGACAGGCGTGCGGACATAAGCAAGCGTTGCCTCATGCTCTGCCTTGGCGGCCTCGACCACTTCCTTCTTGTCAGGGACGTCGGCAACCACCTTCTTCTTGTCGTCCCGATGGTAGATCGGCCGTGCTTCGGAGGTGAAGGCGACGATTTTCCAGCTGTTGCCGTCCTTCTCCAGCAGCAGGTCGATCAGACCGAGATGCGAACCCCAGAAGCCGGCCATGACGGCGGGCTTACCGTGCAGCGTGCCCTTGACCGGATCGGCATTGGCAATCCCATCCCAGGTTTTCGGGCCGGGGAAGACCAGATGCTGGTGACCGGTGAAGATCGCGTCGATACCCTCGACGGCTGCCAGATGGAGCGAGGCGTTTTCCATTTTCTCAGACGGGCCTGAGCCATCGATGCCGGAGTGGGAAAGCGCAATGACAATATCGGCGCCGGCTTCCTTCATGACCGGCACCCAGGCCTTGGCGGCCTGAACGATATCGCGCGTCTGCGCCTTGCCTTCGAGGTTCTTGATGTCCCACAGCATGATCTGCGGCGGCACGAAACCAATGAAGCCGATTTTAACAGGGCTTTCATTGCCGGCGCCGTCCTTGATCCGCTTTTCGACGATGATGTAGGGCTTGAAGAACAGATCATCCTGCTTCGGATCGGAGGCGAGCTGGCCCTTGGTCAGGTTGGCGCAGACGAACGGGAAGTTCGCGCCGTTCAGCACCTTGAACATGAAGTCCAGGCCGTAGTTGAATTCGTGGTTCCCGAGCGTGCCGACCGTATAGCCGAGCGTGTTCATCGCCTTGATGACCGGATGCACGTCGCCATCCTTCATCCCATGCTGATAGGCCACGTAATCGCCCATGGGATTGCCCTGCAGCACGTCGCCATTATCGATCAGCAGCGAGTTGACGGCTTCCGCGCGGATCGTGTCGATGATCGTTGCGGTGCGCGACAGGCCCATCGTGTCGTTCGGTTTGTCGGCATAATAGTCGTAGGGGAAGACGTTGACATGAATGTCGGTCGTTTCCATCAGCCGCAGATGCGCCTGGTTGGCCGCAGCTCGCGCACTGAATGGGTGCAGCAGCACCAGAGCGGAAGTGGCGGCAAGACCGCCGAGCAGGGAACGACGGCTCATTGCAGGCACATCGAAAATGGAAGGCATGGAAACACTCCTTTTGACATCATGCATCAACGGTTCGATGAACTTAGGATGATTGGCAAAGGAGTACATCGCGAAAATGACAGAATGGCAAAGACGATGCCGCCAAAGCGGCACCATGCTGGAGAGCTTTACCGAACGCGTGGCACTTCGCGATGGAAGAAGCGGAAATAGGAGGCAATGAGCGCGCGTGCATTGGAATTGGCGTCGAACTGGATGCCGACGCGACCATTATGTGTCCAACGGATGACGCCTTCGAGTAGGCCGAGATTTTCAGCTTCGATGCGAACCTTGCTGCCCGAAGCCGCATAAAGCGGCGCCTTGACTTCGAGTGCAGCACCCGTAGCGGAAATATCAAGGATGCGGGCATCTACCTGGTTGTTCAGATAACGGATCTTGCCAAAAACGCGGCAACTCCTGCGGTCGGCCTTGCGGGCCGTGATCTTGAGATTGCGTATCATGCTTACCCCGTGACGAATTCGGGAGGAGCATATGCAGCGAAGATTGAAATGCCTTTAGGCGCTTATTTAAAATTAGCGCGAAAGTCTCAATTCGGGACGACGGCCCTCCGCGCCACAACATGTTCGCGCCAAACGGTAAAGATGCCCGCCGCAACTACGATGATCGAACCGGCGATCATGTTCAGCGTCAGCGTCTCCCCGTAGATCAGCACCCCGAGGATCGAAGCGTAGACGAGTTGGATATAGGTGAGCGGCTGCACAGCGGCGGCATCGAGACTGTCATAGGCGCGGATCAGGAAATAGTGGCTCGAGGTGCCGGTCAGGCAGACGGCCAGCATCCACATCCAGTCCCAGCCCTGAACCGGCGTCCAGTAAAAAGGGCCTGCAAGCGTCATGACGAGAGCCCCGACGACCCCCGTATAGAAAAAACTCGTCATCGCCGAATCCTGCCGGCTCACGTAGCGGGTGGCGATCACGTAAAGCGCGAAGTTGATGCAGGAGACGACGGCAAGAAGCAGGTTCACGTCGAAGAACCCGCCCTCCGGCTTGAGGATCAGCAAGACGCCGCAAAGTCCGACACCGATTGCCGTCCAGCGGCGCCAGCCAACCCTTTCGCCAAGCAGTGGAATGGCAAGCAATGCGACGATGATGGGGGTGGCGGCAAAGATTGCCTGCGAATGCGCCAGCCCGATCAGCGCAAAACAGGTGATTGCCAGCACCACTTGCGCCGCAAGCAGAACACCGCGTGAGATCTGCAGAAAAGGATGTTTCGTGCGGGCGGTGGCGGCGATGCCACCGCGCATTTTCGCGGCCAGAACGACGGTGAACAGGCCGAAGGCCCAATAGCGCACCATCGTCACGAAGATAGGCGAATAGGCTGAACCAAGATGTTTTGAGATCGCGTCCTGCAACGAAAAGATCGTCAGTGCCAGGAGCAGGAAGATATAGCCGTGGGTTTTGGATTTCATGTCTAGCCGTTAAAGCGGGAGATACCCGCTGCGCCAAGCTAGGGCAGGTTTCCAAGGGCTTTGCAAGGGCTCAGAGGCCGACATTCGGCCTGTCGATAATTTCGCGCAGCGCAAAGCTCGAGTTGATCTTCACCACATGCGGCAGCGCCGAAAGCCAGTCGCGGTGGATGCGCTCATAATCTTCCAGATCTCGGGCGGCGACCCGCAGGATATAGTCGTACTCACCGGACATCAGGTAGCAGACGAGCACGTTCGGGCAACGTTTCACTGCCGCCTCGAATTCCGACAGCGTCTTGGCGAACTGGCCGGACAGCGAGATGTGCACGATCGCGATCATCTTGTAATCGAGCGCCTTGTGCGAAAGCCGCGCATGATAGCCGCCGATGACACCGCTCTTTTCGAGAATATCGAGCCGTCGCGAACAGGCAGAAGGCGATAGTCCCACCTTGTCGGCGAGCTCTGCATTGGTGATGCGGGCGTTAATTTGCAGCGCCCTCAGAATCGCAAGATCGATACTATCGAGGTCAGACATTCGAAGAACATTCGAAAAATGGACGGTTAGCGCAATAATCGCCGGAACTTTGCTGAAACGCAAATCCTCTTTGCAAGGACATTTCGCGGCCTTGGTGGTTGGATTTGGGGCGAGAAAACGCTCCGCGGAATGCGGACATAAAATGAGAGGAACGCGAATGCGTGTCGGTTGCCCGAAGGAAATCAAGAACCATGAATATCGCGTCGGTTTGACGCCGGCTTCGGTCAGAGAATATGTCGCCCGCGGCCATGAAGTCTGGGTGGAAACAAAGGCGGGCGCCGGCATTGGTGCCGATGATGCCGCCTACGTGGCTGCTGGCGCGAAGATCGCCGCCTCTGCCAAGGATATTTTCGAAAAGTGCGACATGATCGTCAAGGTCAAGGAGCCGCAGCCCCCGGAATGGGCGCAGCTTCGCGACGGTCAGCTCCTTTACACCTATCTGCATCTTGCGCCCGATCCGGAACAGACCAAGGGTCTGCTCGCCTCCGGCGTTACGGCGATCGCCTATGAGACGGTAACGGACGATCGCGGCGGCCTGCCGCTCCTTGCACCGATGTCCGAAGTCGCCGGCCGTCTGTCGATCCAGGCCGGCGCAACCGCGTTGCAGAAGGCCAATGGCGGCCTCGGCATCCTGCTCGGTGGCGTGCCCGGCGTTCTCCCGGCAAAGGTCGCGATCATCGGCGGCGGCGTAGTCGGCCTGCACGCGGCCAAGATGGCTGCCGGTCTCGGCGCCGATGTCAGCATCCTCGACAAGTCGCTGCCGCGCCTGCGCCAGCTCGACGACATTTTTAACGGCCGTATCCACACGCGCTATTCCAGCATTCAGGCACTGGAGGAAGAAGTCTTCTCTGCCGATCTCGTCATCGGCGCGGTGCTGATTCCGGGTGCTGCCGCACCGAAGCTCGTCACCCGCGAAATGCTCTCTGGCATGAAGAAGGGCTCCGTGATCGTCGACGTCGCGATCGACCAGGGCGGCTGCTTCGAGACCTCGCATGCAACGACCCATTCCGAGCCGACCTATGTCGTCGACGGCGTCGTGCATTATTGCGTCGCCAACATGCCGGGCGCCGTTCCCGTCACGTCAGCTCACGCGCTGAACAACGCAACGCTCGTCCATGGTCTGGGGCTTGCCGATCGAGGCTTGCGCGCCATTGCCGAAGACAAGCACCTGCGCAACGGCCTCAACGTCCACAGGGGTCGCATCACCAACAAGCCGGTCGCTGACGCGCTTGGGTATGAAGCTGTGGCGCCGGAAAGTGCGTTGAACGTAGCGTAAACCAGCTGACTCAAGGTCAGATGAAGGCGCCGTCCGCGAGGGCCGGCGCTTTTACTTTGTCGATCCGACACTGGTAGCAATTGTTACGCGCCGAGCGCACATGCACATAAGCGATATCGGACCGAGCGAGCAGTTCCTCCGCATAGGCCGGAATCTTGTTGATCGCCGTCACCGCGCCAGTGCCATAAACAATCCTGTCGTTCTCACTATAACCTCGCACAATGAAGTCGCGGCTCGTGGTCAGGACGGGGGGTAGGATTTCGTCAGCGGAATAGCGTTGGCAGGGCTGTTTGTGCAGAAAGATCGGGCCGGTTTCCGCATAAGGCTGCAGCTCCGGAAAAGGCCGATAGGCGAAGACGAAAAGCTCTTCGCCGTTGTCGATATTCCTCAGGCAATGCCGGCAGGGATAACCCTCGCCATCGGAAACAAGCGTTTCCGGCAAACGATCATAGGCGTCGCGTCCGCCATTCCAGAGTGCTTCCGCTTCTGCTGAGGGCATGGCGGAAAATTGAATGCTGTTCATGGCAAATCTCCTCGTGAGCTTTGCCATAGTGTCTGCGCTTCAAGCCGTCTAAACCACCCGATTCTTGCCTGAACCGACGGAGCTCGGGACCAGCGCGATCAGCCTCTTCTGGCTAGCTCCAGCAATTCCTTGTCGCTCAGCGGACGAACGATCCCGGTTCCGGTAGAGACGGGTGAGAAGCCGAACATCTGATAGAGCTGTAATGCCCGCGGATGGTCGAGATTATTGGTCGTCGTCGTGACCTTCTTCGGGTTCAGCGTCCAGATAGCGTAGAGAGCCTGAAGCAGGAACCATTTGCCGATGCCAAGCCCGAGCGCGTGCTCGATGAGCCCGAAATGGGAAAGCTCGATCGTATCTTCGTCCTGGCAAAGATATTCGTAGAAGCCGGCCGGCGCACCGTTGACGTAGAGTACGCTGATATTGTTGCGCTTGTCATGCAGCGCTGCCGTAAGCTCCTCGTCACTCATCCTCAACCGATCGACCCACTGCCAGCGCGCGCCGACCTGACGGTAGAGATAGCGATAGAAGGCCAAGGGAATACCAGGCGCGCGCATGATTGCCGTCTGGATATTGACGGGCACTGGCAGGCTTGCCTTCGGCGGCGCAACCATTTCAAGCCGCGTGATATGGGCCTTGAGCGAGGCGGGCGTCTTTCCCATGGGCATCAAGCTTTGACTGGTTCCGGCGGGCCGGTGACGACGGGCGTATCCTCGCGGCTGCCCCATTCGCTCCAGGAGCCGTCATAGAGCTTGTTGTCGGTATGCCCTAGCGATTCCAGCGCCAGCGTGATGATGGCAGCGGTAATGCCCGATCCACAGGAGGTGACGACTGGCTTGGAGAGGTCGATACCTGCATCCTCGATCGTCTGTTTCAGTTCCGGCAGCGATTTGAAGCGGCCTTGATTGGCAAAGACGCCTGATGGCAGACTGCGGGCGCCGGGCATATGGCCGGAGCGCATGCCGGCACGCGGTTCTGGCTCGGTTGCTGCGAAACGGCCCGCGCTGCGAGCATCGGCGATCTGCAGCGCAGGGCTGGAAACGATATCGCGCATTTGCTCGAGATGGACGACGCGGCTCGCATCATAATTCGTCTTGAAGGCGGCTGGAGCATAGTGCGGCACTTCCGTTTCGAGCGGCCGTCCCTCAGCCTTCCAGCCGTCCAACCCGCCATCGAGCACGAAGACGTTCTTGGCGCCCATCACCCGGAACAGCCACCAGACGCGCGGCGAGGCGAACATGCCGATACCGTCATAGACCACGATCCGGTCGTTCTCGCCGATACCGAGCTTGCCGACTTCCGCGGCGAAATAATCGGGCGAGGGGATCGTGTGCGGCAGGTTCGTCGAGTGGTCGGCGATCTTGTCTTGATCGAAACGGATGGCGCCCGGAATATGGCCGGCGGCATATTCCGCATCGGCGTCACGCTTCTGGGCCGGAAGATAGAAGGATGCGTCGAGCACGCGCAGATCGGGCTTGCCGAGTTCAGCTTGCAGCCAGTCGGCCGCGACGACGAAACGGCTCTTGGTCTCGCTCATAATGATCTCCCCAGATATCACGCTTGTTCGCCGGGTGTGCCGAAGCGAATACGGAAGCGCCGGTTTTCTTTGCCTTTCTTCTCGATCTTGGCAATGTGAATCTGGCCGACTTCCTGTGTTTCCGAAACATGCGTGCCGCCGCAGGGCTGACTGTCGACAGCAGAATTCTCACCGATGCAGACGAGGCTGACACGGCCGAGGCCGATAGGCGGGCGCACGTTTTTCGATTTGACGATGCCGGGATTGGCAGCAAGCTCCTCATCCGTAATCCACTGAACATAGACCGGATGGTTCTGGTTGACGAGGTCCATCAACTTCGCCGTCACTTCGTCCTTGTCAATCGTGTCAGTCATGTCGAAATCGACGCGGCTTTCATCCTCGCCAACGGCAGCGCCGGTGATCGGATAGGAGCAGACGACGGAGAGGAGATGGCAAGCTGTATGCATGCGCATCAACCTGTAGCGGCGCGGCCAGTCGATGTGCAACACCAGCTTTTCGCCGGTCTCCGGTCGCGGCTGGCCTTCCAGCGGCACATGAATGACAATGTCCTTGGTGGCGCCATGCTTTGCCTGGCCAAGTTCTATCCTGGAGCCATCGATACGTTCGAAGAAGCCGGTGTCGCCCGGTTGCCCGCCTGATGTCGCGTAGAAGCAGGTTTGGTCCAGTTCAATGCCCCCGTCTTCATGAACGGCCGTGACGACTGCTTCGCATGTAGAAAGATAGAAATCGTCACGGTAGAGGGCATTGACTGGCATTGTTTTCACGCTGCGGGTTCGTAGGGTATTTTGATATCCGTCGAGCCAACCATCCAGGCGGGAATGGGAAGGCCCTTGGATGACAGGAAATCCGGGTTGAAGAGTTTGGACTGATAGCGGTTGCCATAGTCGCAGAGGATTGTCACGACCGTGTGGCCAGGGCCGAGATTCCTGGCGAGGCGAACCGCACCGGCAATATTGATTGCCGTGGAGCCGCCCAAGCAAAGTCCCTCATGCTCGACCAGATCGAAGAGGTAGGGAAGCGCCTCGACATCGGTGATGTAATAAGAGAAATCAGGCGTGAAGCCTTCGAGATTGGCAGTAATGCGCCCCTGGCCGATACCTTCCGTGATCGATGAGCCCTCGGACTTCAACGTGCCGTTCGCGTAGAATTCGTAGAGTGCGGCACCTTCAGGGTCGGCTATGCCAATCTTGATGTCCTTGTTGAAGCCTCGGAGACCTGCCGCAACGCCAGCAAGCGTGCCGCCGGAGCCGACCGAGCAGATGAAGCCGTCGATCTTGCCGTCGGTATCCTTCCAGATCTCGGGCGCGGTCGTTTCGATATGCGCCTGGCGGTTCGCGACATTGTCGAACTGGTTCGCCCAGATCGCCCCGTTCGGCTCGCTCTTGGCAAGCTGCTCGGCAAGGCGGCCGGAAACCTTCACATAATTGTTTGGGTTCTTGTATGGGACGGCCGGAACTTCGACGAGCTCGGCGCCGAGCAGGCGCAGCGCATCCTTCTTTTCCTGGCTCTGCGTTTCCGGAATGACGATGACGGTGCGGTAACCGAGCGCCTTGGCGACGAGCGTCAGGCCAATGCCGGTATTACCCGCCGTGCCCTCGACAATGACGCCGCCGGGCTTCAGCAGCCCCTTCTTCTCGGCATCGCGGATGATGTAGAGCGCCGCTCGGTCCTTCACCGATTGCCCGGGATTGAGGAATTCGGCCTTGCCGAGAATGGTGCAGCCGGTCGCCTCGGAAACACCCTTGAGCTTGATGAGGGGCGTGTGGCCGATAGCCTCGATGACGGAGGGGTGGAAGGTCATGGAATCTGCCTCGTTTCAGCATAGTTTAGGAACGGTCTTTTCCCTTCACAAGGCGGCATTGGCAAGAAATCCTATTCCATGCCTTTTAAGCCGACGACAAAATTAGTCTTCCGTTTCCGGCGTTTCGCTCAGTTGCGGTGGCGCCGGCGCCTTCCATGCTTCAAAGCGGTGGCGGATATCCTGCATCGCCTATGCTGCTTCGGGCGGGCCTATCGCGCTGACCGGCTCCTTCCGGGCAGGTCGTGGGTAACCTCATCGGCTGAAAGCAGCCACAATGCTGTGATAGAGCCATTATCCCGGGAGAGACGAGGAGCTTCCGGGCCTGCATTCGCATTAAATCGGCAGACCGGAGGAAGTGTCATGCGTAATTTCATTGCCCGCCCGGAACATGGTGTTGTCTGGATTTCCGGTGCGAGTTCCGGAACAGGCCGGGCGCTTGCGCTGAAACTCGCAGGCGAGGGATACAAGGTCGCCGTCACTGCCCGCAATCACGATAAGCTGGTGGAATTGCAGGTCGAGGCGGCTGGATTGTCTGGCAGCATTATCGTGCTCGATGGCGATGTGACCGATGCCGAAGACATGGAACATATCATGGCCTCGATCGAATATGAGCATGGTGCGCTCGCCATGGCGATCCTGTGTGCAAGCGTCTATCAGCCCGTCCACGGCGAGGATTTGAACCGGGCCGATTTCGAGAAGACTTTTGCCGTCAACCTGTCAGGCGTCGTCAACTGCCTGCTGCCGGCGATCCGCCACATGAAGGCGAAGGGGCAGGGGCAGATTGCCGTCGTTTCCTCAGTGACGGGCTACACGGGATTGCCGACCAGCGCCGCTTACGGCGCGACCAAGGCTGCCCTGATCAACATGGCCGAAAGCCTGAAATTCGATCTCGACAAGATTGGCATCCGCATCCAGCTCATCAATCCGGGCTTCGTCGATACGCCGGCACGCAAAGATACTTTTCCCGTGCAGGCACTGGTTTCGCCCGAGGCGGCGGCAGAGCGTATTGCGGCGGGCCTCAAGTCGCAGGCTTTCGAGATTACCTTCCCGAAGCGCTTCACCTATATGCTGAAGTTCCTCCGGATCTTGCCCTACGGTCTCTATTTCGCGCTCGTGAACCGCGTCACCGGTTGGCGTGAGCGGCCCGTTGATGACAGTCACCGATCGGCGACACCGCATCCGGCCGAGTAGTCAGCGGTGCGAAAAGACCACCTGCCGCACATCGATGTTGTAGGCGCGGAAGCCTGCCTCGTAATAGAACAGATAGAGTTACCCTGCCAATGGCTGCCCATTGTCTTGCCTGAGGGTCTGTTATGCAGGTACGGGGCAATCATCGGTTTCATAAAATACACATGAAAAAGGCCGGTCGAGCCGGCCTCTCTCAATCATCTTTGCCGGTCAGTTGTCGTATTCCCGGCAGGCTTCGCTGATCGAAGCGCCGCTTTGGCCGCCGCGTGTATCAACACCCGTGTTCTGCTGCGGCATTCCGGGGCAATCGATGGCCTGACCGCCGATGCTCTGCGTCGTCATCGGATCTACCGGGCCAACGGGAACCGGATGAATGCCATTATCGTCATTCGTATAGTCTGACGAATAGTTACCCGAGCCCGGGTCCGTAGAGCCGCCATTGGTGGGGCCGATGCTATCGGGATTGGACTGAGCAAATGCCGACGAAGCCATGCCGATGGCAAGCAACGAAGCGGCGATAAGGGATTTACGCATGGGAGCTATCCTCCTTCGATTTTCATCTTCGGTGACCCTTTCCTAACCCCCGAGAAAACTCCTGGTTCCAAATTAGGCTTCAGAATTTAAGCGGGGTGGTTGAGACAATCACGCACGGTTACGCATATCCTGCCAGCTCCCCACTATCCCTGAGCAGCAGTTTCTGATGCCGGCGATGGATTTTTCCTGCTTTCTAGGAAGTTTTGGAGCTTCGTTTCTTTAGTCCATAAATTTTATGGATAATTCTGACGAAGATGCGTCGCACCAGTTTGCTGCGCACACGCCAGGAGATAGCAATGACAAAAATCCTGATCGTGCCGGGTCTGTTCGGTTCCGACGAGGGGCATTGGCAGCACTATTGGCTTGATGATGTGCCACAGAGTCAGATGGTCTGCCAGGACGACTGGAACCACGCTCGTCTGGACCGCTGGATGGAGCGGCTGGAACAGGCGCTGCTGGAGGCGGGGGAAGCCTATATCGTTGCCCATAGCCACGGCTGCATTCTGACGGCGAGGCTCGCTGACCGGCCAATGGCCCGGCGGGTCAAGGGAGCGCTTCTGATCGCCCCTTGCGATTTGCCGGCCACGGAAAGGCTGCATCCCGGTTCGCTCGCTTTCGGCCCCATGCCGACAAACCCGCTTCCCTTTCCGAGCCTCACCGTCGGCAGCCTCGACGACAAATATATGTCGCTCGACCGTTTGAGCTTCTACACTCGTCTCTGGAAAACCGAGGTTCGCAACATAGGCCTCGCGGGCCATATCAATATCGCCAGCGGTTTCGGCCGTTGGACCGGCGGCTATGCGCTGTTTGATGTGGTCAAAGGCAAGGCGAAGGCAAAGAGACCGCAAATATCCACGCTTGCCGCGACCACCGCATCGGCGTGACGCTTTATCGGGCATGCGCAAGAAACGGGTTGAACTTAAGCTTCCGCGGTACGATTCTAATAGCCAACGGAATGCGAGGCTTCACGATGGCTCAGAAAGTGCATCAATACCTGATCTTCGAAACCGCCGGCGGTTTTTGCGGCATTGCCTGGAGCGATGCCGGCGTGACGCGGTTCCAGTTACCGACGAAGAGCGCCGATTCGACAGAACGCTTGTTGCTGCGCCGTTTGCCGGCTGCCGAACCGGGCAAGCCGACGCCGCAGATTATGGACGCCGTCGCTGCGGTGAAGCGCTATTTCGACGGGGAGGAAGTCGACTTCTCCAGCATCGCCGTTGACCTTGATGGCCAGGATGCGTTCTTCCGCGATATCTATGCTGCCGCGCGCCGCGTCAGTTGGGGTCGCACGACGACCTACGGCACGCTGGCGAAGGAGCTTGGCGCAGGGCCGGAGGCAGCGCGCGACGTCGGCCAGGCCATGGCGAAAAACCCCGTCGCGCTCATCATTCCCTGCCATCGCGTGCTGGCGGCAGGTGGAAAGATCGGCGGCTTTTCGGCGCCCGGCGGTTCGACCTCCAAGCTTCGCATGCTGGAACTCGAGGGCGTTCATGTCGGCCCGCCGCCACCTGCCCAGCAGTCTCTCGATTTTTGAGGACGAATCGCGAGCAAGTGGTTGGAATGTGCCTAAAACCCTCGCTATAAATCTCTGTCTGTAGCGAGGTTTTTCATGAAGAAGATTTTCAACCCGCCATCCGTCCGCCGCCCCTTCGGAAATTACAATCACGGCCTTCTCGTGCCGCCGGGTGCGTCCCTGCTAGTCACGTCAGGTCAGCTCGGCATCGGCCTCGATGAAAAGGTCCCCGAGGATGTGACGGCCCAGGCCGAGCTCTGCTTCGAAGCGATCAAGGCGATCCTCGCCGAAGCCGAGATGAGCTTTGCCGATGCCATCCGCATTTCCGGCTTCGTGACGAAGCGGGAGGATTTCCCCGCCTATATGGCGGTGCGCGACCGCTTCACGCTCGATCCGAAACCCGTTTCGACGCTCATTATCATCAACGGCTTTACCCGGCCGGAATTCCTGGTGGAAGTGGAAGTAACGGCGGCGAAGGTTTTCTGAGATTTGATCGCAAGCTCCGCGGCGATGACGACGGGGCGGCTTAACGGCGTGGCGGCAACGTATTGGGCGGTGCGCGCATGCTGGCCAGTATCGGCGTCGAAGAGATCGACGACCATGCGGGTGCGCCCCTTAAGTGTACCGATGCAAGCCGCCCTTAGAATCGCTCCATCGCGTCCTTCACTTTCGCCAGGAACGCTGCCCGTGTCTCCGGGGTGCAGTTGTTCATGTCGTAATGGGCGAGAAAGGTAACCGGCTTGAACGGGTCGATCTGCGCCCGCAGAACCCGTTTGACGATTTTCTTCGGCGGATTGCCGGCAACGAAGGCGCGGAAAGGTGTCGCGCCATAGGTCAGCACTGCACCGAGCTTCCTGATATGGCGCAGGCGGGATTCGACCTTGCCGTTCACGAGCGCGAAGGAAACGCCGGGAAGCCAGACCCGGTCGAAATAACCTTTCAGGATCGCCGGGAAGCCGAAATTCCAGACCGGTGTGCAGATGACCAGGGCCTCGGCCCGCTTCAGCCTGTCGACATAGGGTTTCACCAGCGAGGTATTGCCAGGATAGTCATGGTAGACGAGCCGGTCATGTTTCGACAGGACGGGGTCGAAATTCTCCGCATAGAGATCGCACGCATCCACCTCGTGCCCAGCCTTGGCGAGGCTCTCCACGGTCTGCCTATAGAGCGCTTTGCCATAGCTTTCCTCGACCGGGTGCGAGTGGAGGACGAGAACCCT
Organism: Rhizobium sp. BK377; assembly: GCF_014193935.1. Lineage (NCBI taxonomy): Bacteria > Pseudomonadati > Pseudomonadota > Alphaproteobacteria > Hyphomicrobiales > Rhizobiaceae > Rhizobium > Rhizobium sp. BK377. The sequence goes on along the minus strand of NZ_JACIAC010000001.1, from coordinate 232,571 downwards.
CATGACGCCTCCATGACGGCGGCAAGGCCCGGGAAAAGGTAGTTCTTGCCGGCATCGAAATCGAAATTGGGATTCTCCCAGGCGATCATCTTGCCAGGATTGAGCAGCCCCTTCGGGTCGGTCTCATGTTTGAAGGCGAGCTGCACCTTGTCGGTACGCTTCATGCCGCCCTCTTCGAGCGTATAGCGGTGCGGGTTGAAGATCGGGCAGCCATGATCCTGATGGATCTTGATGATCTCTTCCAGCCGCTCCTCTGTCGTATAGCGTACCAGCGGCAGGCCCGAGCACTGGATCTGTCCGTCGAACTTGATGAATTCGAGATGACCCGGCACCTCGTCCCCGAAAATCTCCACCATCTTCTTCACCTTGGCGACATGGTCCGGCCCAGGATACTGCACCTGAAGATAGGTGAAATTCGGATCGACCTTGAGCGCCCGCAGCGTCGTATGGTTCCACGCAAGCTCGTAGGCATGCGGAATGCCGCGCATGCTCTCGACCTTGTCGGAGCGGAACATGATCTCGCCTTTCTGCGCCGTCGTGAAGGCAAGGAAAGCATCCATGGAATGCGGCGCGATCATCAGCACGACGATCGACTGGCCCTGGCGGATATAGGGCTTGTGACGGGTGAAATATTCACGCGGGATGGGTGCGGCGATCGGGGCGATTTCCTTGACGAGAATGCCATTGCACTTCGCCAGCGCATCGGAAAAGCGCACCGCATCCATGAAGTCATCGTAGCCGACCAGCACATCCACCCAGTCATAAGCGGGTGCGAGCGGCATCTCGATTTCCGTGATGATGCCGTTGGTGCCGTAGGCATGGCTGACCTTCTGCAGATCCCAGCCGGTCAGGTCGAGCACGCGCGGCTCCGCCTCCATGGTCACGACACGCAGGCGCAGGATATTGCCGAGGTCGCGCAGTCCTCCCCAGGTGATCGAACCGACACCGCCGGAACCGCCCGCGATAAAACCGCCGACAGTCGCAGTTTGGGCGGTCGAGGGATGGAAGCGCAGTTCCTGGCCGGAATGCGCCTTGGTCTGCTTGTCGAGCTGGGCGATCACGATGCCGGGTTCGCAGATGACACGGCCCGGATGGATTTCCTTGATCTTGTCCATGGCCGCCAGATTGAGCACGATGCCGCCTGACAGAGGCATGGCCTGGCCGTAATTGCCGGTGCCGGCACCGCGCGGGGTGACGGGCACGCCATGGCCGAAAGCGACCTTCAGCGTCTGGATGACTTCAGCTTCATTCTTCGGCGTGACGACGATATCGGCCGTCACATTATCGAGCTGCGCCTTCAGGATCGGCGAATACCAATAGAAGTCCCGGCTCTTCTGGCGAACGAGCGCCGGATTGTCCTCGATCGCGATGCCTTCGAGTTCTTTTTTGATCTTCTGATAATCGGCCATGTCAGGCTCCAACGACGCTATCGAGTTCACGGTAATCCGGCAGGCTGCGGTCGATCACCTTGCCGCGGCGAAGCACGACGCGGTCAGACTGCGGACGGGAAAGGAATTCGCTCCAGCGCCTTGCGCTGAAGAGCACGAGATCGGCGGGGCTGCCGACGGCAATGCGGCTCATCTGCGGCCTGCCGGCAATCTTGGCCGGTGACGTCGTGACGACGCGTGCCGCGGTGTCGAGCGGATGATCGAGATGCAGGATGCGCACTGCCTCACGAAACACTTCGACCGGATCGAGATCGCCATAGGCGTAGAAGGGATCGCGTGTATTGTCGGAGGAGACAGCCGTCTCGACACCGGCAGCCGCCAGCTCCTTGAACAGGGTCACGCCACGCCAGCGTGGCGTACGATCGGGATAACGATCCTGCAGGTACATGTTGCACATCGGAAGGGAGATGATTGAAATTCCAGCCTTGTAAACCAGCTCCACTGTCCGCTGCGCCGTGTCATCATCCTGCCGAGCGAGCGAGCAGCAATGACCCGCCGTTACCTTGCCTTCGAACCGGTTGCGTAAAGCGGCTTCTGCGATCGCCTTCAATGTCTCCGCGCCCGGATCATCCGTCTCATCGACATGCAGATCGATATCGAGACCGTTCTCCGCTGCCGCTCGCAAAAGCGTATCGAGCTGCCAGTCGAGCGAAGGTCCCATCTTGGTGACGCCGCCGAGCAGACCGCCCTTGTCCTTCACGACGCCGACGAGATCGGCAAAGAAAGCATCGTCCGCCATATTGTCGAGCGGGAAAAGAGCGACCGCCTGCAGGGCGATCTTGTCCTTCCATTCCTCGCGTATTTCAGCAAAGACCTCGAAGGAAATGCGATGCTGGGGCGCAAGCGAATCCAGGTGTGTGCGGATGAGGCCGGTGCCATGCGCATAGGCTGAGCGCAGCGAAAATTCCATGCGCTTGCGCACATCTGCAGCCGACCAGTTTGCCTCGCGGTCCCTGCCGACGGCCTCCAGCGCACCCATAAAAGTTCCGTTCGGATTGCGCTTGCGCGGCCAGATGTGCCCCTTGTCCAGATGCGTATGGATGTCGGCAAAGCAGGGCCAGACCATGCCATCTTTCATATCGGACTTGGCGAATTCCGCCGGCGCCGTACCCGGCGGCAGGATTGCCGCGATCAGACCGTCGGCAATCACGATATCGGCTTTGACGAGCCCTTCTGTTGCCGCAGCCACGTAGCTGGCGGTGGCGGCAGCCGGAAGCGTCGCATTGGCAAGCACGAAACGGCCCGCATTCGGGGGAGACATGAAGGAATAGGTCATCAATTTTCCCGCTTCAGGCTGCTCTCATGCCAGCGATGCAGGCTGAGCCATGAAATGAAGGAGGTAATGGCGAAGATCGCGACGCCGAGCATCGAGAGCATGAAGAGCGCGGCAAAAAGGCGGGGAATGTTCATGCGATATTGCGATTCCAGCAGACGGAACGCGAGGCCGGAACCGGCACCCGCCGAACCTGCGGCGAATTCGGCAACCACGGCGGCAATCAGCGCAAGGCCGCCGCCGATGCGAAGCCCTGTCATGAAATAAGGCTGGGCGGCCGGGATCTTCAGGTAGATCAGCGTCTGCCAGCGCGAGGCGCCGTATAGTTCGAAGAGGTTGATGAGGTTATGATCGACGCTCTTCAGGCCCTGCACCATGTTCGACAGGATCGGAAAGAAGGCGACGAGGAAGGCGCAGATCAAGAGCGCCACCTGCGTGGATGGCGCATAGATCAGGATCAGCGGCGAGATGGCCACGATCGGTGTCACCTGCAGGATGACAGCAAGCGGATAGAAGGCGATCTCGATCCAGCGCGATTGCACCAGGAAGATCGCAAATCCCACGCCGCCGATCAGCGCCAGGACTAGCGATATGAAGGTGATCTGCGTGGTTACCCACAGGGCAGGGGCAAGTGTGCCCCAGTCATTGATGAAGGCCGCCGCGACAGCGCCGGGACCGGGCAGGATATAAGGCGGAACGCCCGAGAGCACGACGTAGAGCTCCCAGATGACGATGAGCACACCGATGACCAGGAAGGGCACGACAATGCGTAGCGCCAGATCGCGCCTGTTGGCATTGACCGGATTGGGAAGGGGCAGGGGCGCAACTTCGGTCGCTTCGATACTGTCGACGCTCATCAGTGTTCCTCCGCCCCGCCAATGGCCTCGATCAGCGAACGTGACGTTGTTTCACAGGCTTGCCGGTATTCTTCCGAAGTTCGGTAATGCGAATCCCGCTCCAGGCTGGTCGTCAGCGGAAAGTCCGCATGGACGCGGCCCGGCCGCGCCTTCATCACCACGATGCGGTTGGAAAGATAGGCGGACTCGAAGACGGAGTGCGTCACGAAGATCACCGTAATGCCCGTCGCTTTCCACAGCCGCAGGACGTCGTCATTGAGCTTCTGGCGCGTGATTTCGTCGAGCGCTGCAAAGGGCTCATCCATCAGCAGCAGTTTCGGTTTGGTCACCAAGGCGCGGGCGATCGACACACGCATCTTCATGCCGCCCGAGAGCTCACGCGGATAGGCATTGGCGAAGTCCTGCAGCCCGACGGTTGCGAGCGCTTCCGTGATCCGACTGCTTGCTTCCGCCTGGGACACGCCGCGCAGCTTCAGCGGCAGGTAGACATTGCCGAAAACCGTCTTCCAGGGCATCAGCGTCGGCTCCTGGAAGACGAAGCCGATATCGCCTTCCGGCAGGCCCTTCGAATTGATGCGCGAACTCGGCCAGTCGATCTTGCCCGACGTGGCGTCGCCAAGACCGGCGATGATGCGTAACGCCGTTGATTTACCGCAGCCGGAGGGGCCGAGAAGGCTGATGAATTCGCCGCTTTCGACCGTCAGCGACATGCCCGACAGCGCGACCGTGCCGCTGGAAAAGACCTTCGAGACCGACTGCATGACGACCAGCGGCCGCTTGCGTGTTTCCTTCGAAGGTGCCGCCTTGGTTTCGGCTAGGGACATTCTCTCGCTCTTTTATCGAAGGGGATGCGGCCCGCCGCCGAAAGGCGGCGGGTCTGCCTGGGAGGCTTATTTCTTCAGAGACATGCCGGTACCCTTGCAGACGAACTTCGTCGTAAAGGCCTTGGTGTAGTCGGTTTCAGGCTTGAAGACCTTGATCGCCACCATCTCATCGAAGAACTTCTTGTAGTGAGCGTCGGTAATGCAGCCGATGCCCTTGTCCAGGCCGTCACCGGATTCGATGATGCCGTATTCCTTCATCTTGGCGATCGAATAAGCGATCTGGCCATCCGTCATTTCCGGATTGTCCCTCTTGATCAGCGCATTGGCCTTGCTGTTGTCGCCGTAGAGATAGTTGTACCATCCCTCGATCGAGGCATCGACGAAACGCTGCACGACGTCAGGCTTGGCATCGATCATCTGCTGGGTCGTGGTGATCATCGTCGAATAGGGCGAATAGCCGTTGTCGGCGAGCAGGAAGACCTTCGGCTCCCAGCCGGTCTGCTTCTGGATCTCGTAAGGTTCCGAAGTCAGGTAGCCCTGCTGGGCGGATTGTTTGTCGGCAAGAAACGGGCCCGGATTGAAATTGTAGGGCTTGTACTGCTCGTCCTTGAAGCCTGGAAAATTTGCCTTCATCCACTCGAAATAGGTGAGGTAGCCATCCTTGCTGAGGAAAAGGGTCTTCAGCTTCGCAAGATCCCCGAACTTGTCGACGCCGACGTCAGGATGAGCGATCAGGATCTGCGGGTCTTTCTGAAAGATCGCGGCGACATCGACGAGTGGGATACCCTGCTCGACGGCGGAGATCTCGCCCTGCGGTCCGCCCATATAGAAATCGATCTTGCCGGAGATCAGCAGCGCGTTGTTGGCGGCATTCGGCCCGCCTTGCACGATGGAAACGTCAAGGCCATATTTTGCATAGGTTCCGTCGGCGACCGCCTGATAGAAGCCGCCATGCTCGGCCTGTGCGAGCCAGTTGGTGCCGTAGCTGACCTTGTCGAGCGCATAGCCGGGCGCAGTGGCGGCAAGCATGCTGCCAAGCCCCAGAACTGCAGAAAGTACTAATTTTTTCAATCTGTTGGGCATGACGGCGTTCCCCTTCTGGTGCCTTGGAAGCTCGTTTTCGGCCTCCGATTTTCTTCATTTGAGCGATTGCTTCGCTCTTTGAAAAGCATCAAAATTCGTGCGCAATGATGCCTTTTTGGCATCTCACCTGATGTATGTGCCTAATTTGGGCGCTGTGCTTAAAAACGATGCAATGAGGTCTCGATGCTGCACTCCAGAAAGCTTCTGTACATCAACGAGATCGCCCGCACCGGCTCGATCCGGAAGGCTGCCGCGCGTCTCAACGTCGCTTCTTCGGCGATCAACCGGCAGATACTGGCACTCGAAGAGGAAATGGGCGCACCGCTCTTCGAGCGCCTGCCGCGCGGCCTCCGTCTGACGGCCGCGGGCGAACTCTGCATCGAGCATATTCGCGAGGTTCTGAAGAATTACGACCGGTTGGAGGGGCGCATCAGGAGCCTGAAAATGCAGCAGGCCGGCAAGGTGCGGCTGGTAACGACGGTCGGCCTCGCCGCTGGGCCGTTGCCGGAAATCATCGCTCGCTTCCAGTCGGAGCATCCACGCGTTTTCATCCACCTGCGCAACGATGCCGGCACGATGACGGTCAATCCGGTGCTGTCAGGTGAGGTGGATATCGGCCTCGGCTTCAATATCCCAGCCACGCCCGGCATCCGCACACTCGGCAATTTCGATATACCGATCGGCGTCATCCTGCCGCCTGGCCATCCCCTGATCGGACCCGGACCGATCAGCCTGGCCGATGTCGTACAGGAGCGGCTGGTGCTTGCGCAGCAAGGTACCAGCCTGCGTGAGGTCATCAACCTCGCAATGGCGAGGCTCGATATTCCTGTCGAGCCGGTCCTGGAGACAAACGCTTCGGAAATGCTGAAGAAACTGGTCAAATGCGGGGCAGGGCTCTCGATGCTGAACCCGCTCGATGTCATCACCGAATGCCGCCAGGGCGAGCTGGTTTTTCGCCCGATTGCCGAGCCGCACAGCCGCCATCAGCCGATGAAACTCTTCGCCCGCGCCCGTGCGCCGCTCGATTCAGCCACCAGCCTCTTCGTCGAATACTTGCTAGCCGAGCTTGCCGGCCTCGTGCAGGAACTGCAAGCCAAGGGACACATCCCGCTTGAGCGGCCTGTCGTCGCCTGACTATTGCGAATAAAGATTGGAGAGCGGATAGCGCTTCAGGTCATGAAGTAGCTCGATAAAACCCTTCACCTGATGGCGGCAGATTGCCTCGCCCTTTTCGGCCGTACCCTTTGAGGCGTCGCCGACAACGCCGTTCGGATTGAGATCGTGGGCGATCCAGGCCAGCGAATGCGGTGGCAGCGGCTGGATATACTGCGATTGCTCGCGCATCCATTCGGCCTTCGAAACGAAATTCTCAGCCTTCTCCATCCGCACCAGTTCCGGCCGGAAATGCAGCATCAGCGATGTCTCCACCTCGCCGCCATGAATGCCGTAACGTGTCTCGTGCTCGCTGATCATACCGTCAGGATTGCCGAACCGTCCCCATTGGGTGGAAATCACGGCCATCTGGTAACGCACGCGCAGCTCGCGGGCGACGATGCTCATGATATCGACATTGCCGCCATGCGAATTGACGATAACGAGCTTGCGCACACCAGCCTCCGCCACCTTCGCGCCGATCGCCGTCCAGACGAGGATCAGCAGCTCGGCGCCGAGGGAAAGCGTGCCTGGACCGTAGACGTGCTCATTCGCCTTGCCGATTTCCTGGGTCGGCAGGACGAGGATATCGAGGTCGTCGGGCCGTTGCCGGCGCAGTTCCGCCAGCATGCCGTTGGCGATCGCCACATCGGTTGCTATGGGCAGATGCGGTCCGTGTTGCTCTGTCGAAGCGATCGGCAGGATAGCAATGGTCGTGTCGGCAGAGAGAGCGGCAAAATCATAAGTGTTCAGTTCATTCCAGTAGAATGGTGTTGCCATTGCTGCTTCCCTCTTTGTCATTCTTCGATAGTGAGTAGGGAATAACGCGACATGCGAAAAGCATCGATTTGCGCGCGTGCCGCTGCCTTTTTGCGCGCATAATATCTTAGTCCGATGTCAGGCCATCTTTGCGCACTGGAAATAAATATTCCGCCGTTGCCTCTTTCGGGGAAGGCTTTGGTTTGACCGCGCTTGGCTCAGGTCTGTAGATAGTCATCAGCACGCAGAAACGCCTGCGAGTGTCCAGATTTAACGATCCGCAATTGGAGGGCCGACCATGAGTCTACGTATCAACGATATTGCTCCCGATTTCACCGCCGACACCACCCAGGGGCCGGTTCAGTTCCATGACTGGATCGGCAACGGCTGGGCGGTTCTCTTCTCCCATCCGAAGAATTTCACACCGGTCTGCACGACCGAGCTCGGCACCATGGCTGGCCTCGAAGGGGAGTTCAAGAAGCGCGGCGTCAAGATCATCGGCATTTCCGTCGATCCGGTCGAAAGCCACGGCAAGTGGAAGAACGACATCAAGACGGCAACCGGCTTTGACGTCGAATATCCGCTGATCGGCGACAAGGACCTCAAAGTCGCCAAGCTGTATGACATGCTGCCGGCCGCTGCCGGTGAAAGTTCCGAAGGCCGCACGCCCGCAGACAACGCCACCGTGCGCTCGGTCTTCGTCATCGGCCCGGACAAGAAGATCAAGCTGATCCTCACCTACCCGATGACGACGGGCCGCAATTTCAACGAGATCCTGCGCGCCATCGATTCCATCCAGCTCACCGCCAAGCACCAGGTCGCGACGCCGGCCAACTGGAACCAGGGCGACGACGTCATCATCACCGCGGCCGTCTCCAATGAAGACGCGATCGCCCGCTTCGGCTCCTTCGACACGGTTCTGCCTTATCTGAGAAAGACCAAGCAGCCGTCTGCCTGATCTGCCGGCTTGGTGATCGTTTCAAAAGACGCTCCGGTCTCGGGGGCGTCTTTCTTTTCTAGCTTGCTGAACACGTCGAATTTACGCAGGTCGCTTTCGGCGATGCCACCAAACTGCAACGCGGCGGCGCCATCTGCGCGCGACCGGAAGATCGTGAGAAAGGACAAGGAAGCCGAGCGGCAGCATCCAGAAGCCGAGAATTGGCAGAAAGCCGAGAATGCCACCGAAGATAAGCAATGCGCCGGTTGTCATTCTTGCGATGCGAGAGCGCGGCATTGGGATCCGCAACGAGCCAAGAACCAGCTTGCCGTCTTTGTGATCAATACCGAAACGCTTTTCTCCGGCCTTATTCGGTCTATTTTTCTTTTCAGTCATCCACAAGAGATGGGCGCAAGCGACGCAAATACAAGCTGATTTCATTTTTTTGAAAAAACCGCTTGGCAAATCGGGAAAGCATTTGTATTACCCCGCTCACGCCGCGGCCAAGCGGTGATCCCTGGTAGCTCAGCGGTAGAGCATTCGACTGTTAATCGACAGGTCGCCGGTTCGAATCCGGCCCGGGGAGCCAGTTTTAGAGAAGCGCCTGTTTTCGTTGAGAATTCCGAAGCAGGCGCTTTCTTCTCCACTTTTGAAACGCGTTTTCTGCGGTTCGACTCCGGTGAATAACCATACTGGCGAAACGATTTGCCCCCGAGTAGATAGCTCGATGGACGCGCCCGGCGTGCGCCGTTGTGAAGCAACGCGCACCGGCCGCGGGCAACGGTCTACGCGCTGCCCACTGGCCTGCCGTGTCTACGCGGCAGGATGCAATTCCAATTCATGGCACTTTCCCGAAATAGTCGGCGGACATGTTCTCACGCCTCTTTCGCACTTGAGGAAGCCGGGCACCGAGGCGGGGCAAGTCGATGGATCTGCCGTAGGTTCTGCTCGCCTCCTTCATCCGCAACGCACGCTCGCCGCCATTCGATCCGCACTGGAATCGGCCGGCGTCGAATTCTTTGAAGACGCGCGGTGATGGCGTAGTGAAGCTGCGCTATCAGCATTAGTCGCGACACCTGCCCTCAGCTAAGGCGGAACTAATAAGTCCGAAGCTGGTTACGTCAGACACTCGTCTCTAGCGGAGGCTACGATGTGGGCTATCTTGATGGGTGCCGCTCTTATAATTGGCGGACTGCTTTTTTTCTTCTCATCAGCGCTTCGTCGAAGATCGAGTGATCCGCATCAAATGCCCCAAGGCGGCAGCACGCTGGAACCACGGCACCAAGGCATCAGGTTTCTCGGAGTATGCCAAAACTGGCAAGCTCTTACCATTATCGCGGTAGGCGTACTTCTCTTGGCTTTTGGTGCATATTTATGACGCTGAACAGCAGTTGACCGTACCAACTTGTCTTAATAGCTTCCAACTGCGGCCTACCAAACCGCACACCACCATACTGGCATTGCCAAATCGACGTTCTCAATGTGGGCCGCCACCCACAAGATGCCGCAGGCCATTCCCGAACCAGAAAGAGGGCAAGCGCGCTATAGACGCGAAGCTGGACGAGATCAGCGGGCTAACACGATATGCGCCCGGTTCGGCTAACTCAGGCGAAGTTATAAACTCGGATTTTTTGCCGTCTTCTTCGCAATTACGCTTGGTACGCTAGCGTAGCACCTCTATTGAGGCGAAACGGCAGGCTTTTCGCCAGAGGCTGGAGCAATCGTTCCCGACTTGGCGATTTCCGACAGGTGAATTGGCAGCTCGCCATTTTCCTCAAGGGCCGTTGCCGTAATCACGAGTGCGCCGATGAAAAATATCAGCAGCTTCACCGTATGAGAGCTGAAGCTGGCTTTCTGCCACCAGCCGGCCTGGATACGTGAAGGCTCCAGATAATATTTATAGTAAAATTCCGGATCGCTGGTTTCGATGAGGTTGTCGTAAATATGCGGCAGTACCCCGGCATGCCGGACTGCACGACCGCCGGCGAATTTGGCATGAAGAACCTGGGTCTCCGGATCGTAGGATACAGCGCGGATCTGCTTCGAATTCAAAGGCACCCAATTCATTTCTGCTCCTATCTCTCCCTCCCGGACAGAGGATGGAACGCCGACGCTGGAAGTCAAGTTAAGATTTTTTTAATATTATTCTCGTCTAATTTCCGTATTATCTAATATAATAAAAGTCGAGGAGCCGCCGCCGTTATAGATGAGTCCTATCGGATAAGTATAGGTGACAGGCTAAAGGCCGGCTGAGTTCCCCTATTGCGCGATTTGGAGCGCGTGGAGGCCCGCTTGGGCAGCTGTTAGCCTAATTGTTATTCAAGTAGGGCTCGCTTTCTTAGCGGAGCGAGCTTTTTATCTTCAGGCGCGAGGGCGGATGTCTCGCCGCCTTCCGCAGCCGGATCGACGCTTGTTCTGTACGAACCAGATGTGGCCAGAGTTTGAAATTGCAGGAAATGTTTTTGGAAAGCCCTCTTGCGATTTCCTTACGATCATTCTAAACGCTCGCCACGGCTAGCATGACAGCCCGTGAGGCCTCGTGGCGGAGTGGTGACGCAGAGGACTGCAAATCCTTGTACCCCGGTTCAATTCCGGGCGAGGCCTCCAAATTTCTCACCGACATGGAAATCCGATCCGCCTCATAAATGAGCGGCATCGATTCCGCGTGTCGCATCACCAGATGCGGGAAACCGAGCTGAAATCGAACTGCGCCGGCTTGATGCCGGTCAGGGAATAAAGCGCCCGCAATCCGCCGTTGCGCAGCCCCGCCAGATAGTCGACACCATCAACAGCCATTTCGTTCTCTATCCTCGCATCGGCGCCGAGCAGCCGCTGCAGCGCCTGCGCCGAGATGCGTGTGAAATTGCAGATGGTGCCGTTCTTGAATTTCACAAGCAGTAACCGCGCTTCCGGATTGTAATGAAGCGTTTCTATGTCTGGCGATTGGATGGCGAATGTTTGCATGCGGCCAAACTAGCGGAAGCCGCGGCTGGTGCACAGTATGGTTGATATAGAGTTAATGGCGCAATCGACTGTACCGGCTTGATCCAACTGGACGCGGAAATCTATTTCTCCGGCGCGCCGAGTAAGTCGCCAGAAAACTTTTACTGGGAGAGTACGATCTGTTCAGTTCGTTTCGCGGTCCAGCAGCCCGCAGCAGAATATGCCGACGAGTGCTGCGCCGATGAAAAAGTCGAACAGCGTAAAATATTCCAGAATGGCAGACATGGCCTGCTCCTCCTCATTTCCTCCGGTTGGCACAGTATCACGAAATCGCAATTCGCTCCACGCGGAAGTTGCAGCTATCGTTTTCACCTGTTGCATGCGGGGAGGGGTTTCCGGGATTCTTCAAACGGGTCTCCGGCAAGCCTTGAAAGCATCCGTGCCGGAGATTAAGAGACGGAAGACAGAACCGCTTTCATCGGCGAGAGGATATGATGGATTTCGAAGCAGCACGCGCAAAGATGGTCGACAACCAGATCCGCACCACGGACGTTACCTCGCATTCCGTGCTGACGGCCTTCCTCACCGTCCCGCGCGAAGTATTCGTGCCGGAGAGGGCGAAGGTTCTGGCTTATATCGACAGTGATATCGAAATTGCTCCGGCAACCGCTGGCAATCCGGCCCGTTTCCTCATGGAAGCGTCGCCGCTCGCCAAGTTGCTGCAGCTTGCTGCAGTCACCAAGGATGATGCCGTTCTCGAAGTCGGCGCCGGCACGGGGTATGCCTCCGCGCTGCTATCGCTGATTGGCGGCTCCGTCGTGGCGCTCGAATCGGACGAAACCCTTGCTGCAGAAGCCAAGGCAAATCTCGCCGGGTACGCAAATGTGCAGGTGGCGACCGGCCCGCTTGAGAAGGGCAATGCCGCCGGCGCTCCCTATGATCTGATCTTCATCAACGGTTCGGTGGAAGAGGTTCCTGCGGCACTTCTCGTCCAGCTGCGGGATGGCGGTCGTCTCGTTGCCGTTCAGGGTTATGGCAATGCTGCCCGCGCGAAGGTCTTCGTCAGCGAGCGCGGCGCTGTTTCCGAAAACGTCTTCTTCAATGCTTCGGTCAAGCCTCTGCCTGGTTTCGCCAAGGCTCGCGAATTCGTGTTCTAAGGCGGTTTCAGTGCTGTTTTTTGAGCGGGCGCCATGGGCGCCCGTTTTAGTTTTCGGCTGTCTTAAAAGCCTTCACAGACTTCGCTTACACTTGGGTAACAAAACTGTGCATGGCTGCATTTGTTTGATTCGCGCTGATTTTTTTCCCCTTTGGGGTATTCTAAGGTCATGGTGATTCGGGTGCATGCTCCACGCCATCCGGTCGTTGTTAAGGGATAACGGGGATAGATATGGCTCAGCCAGGTGTAGTGCGTGAACCGTCCATGGAAGAGATCCTGGCCTCCATTCGACAGATTATAGAAAGCAATGAGCCAGGCGCCGGAAAGGCGATTTCCACCTCGCTTCCTCCCGTTTACGGGGCGGAAGAAGAAAACGACTCCGAAATTCATCTGACGGTCGACGATACCTATGCCGGTGTCGAGTTCCCCGAGCCGGCTGCGCTGCGTCCCGATCCGCGTTTCGTCGCTGCAAATTCTGCCGGCACGGCGTCTGAACCGGAAATGCCAGCCCGCGCCATGTCGCTTGCCGATGTCGCAGCCCGCGTCCGTGCCGCTTCCGAGCGTAGCGTTGTTCAGCCCGCTCAAACGCTCCGTGATATGCCCCAACAATTCCGTGAACTGCAGTCGCAGCAAGCTTATGACGCGCCGCGCGCAGCTGCTGCTCCGCGCCCGATCGAGCCGGCTCCGGCTCCCCGCGTTGCCGATTATGCACCCGAACCTGCGCCGGTCTTTGCCGAGCAGCGCCTGCCCGATGTCCCGCAGCCTGCGCTCGACGAAGAGGCGCCCGTGTTTCCCGCTGTGGAGCAGCGCGTCGAGCCGCTAGCCTTCCAGCCGGCCGAAGTTGCGTCCGAGCGCGTAGCGGAAGACGGTCAGCCGTCACTTCTGTCGCAGAACACGGGCCTGCAGGTTGCCCGTTCCTTCGAAGAGCTTGCCGCTGCCATCGATGGCGCCGCCGAGCGCCGCTCGCTGGATGAGATCGCCGAAGACATGCTACGGCCGATGCTGCGCGAGTGGCTGGATGATAACCTGCCGACGCTCGTCGAACGTCTCGTGCGCGAAGAAATCGAACGCGTGGCGCGCGGCCCTCGCCGCTGATCGGACCGCTTTTCCAGACAATAGCCGCTCCGGTCTCCGGGGCGGCTTTTTTATTGACTTGGCCGTAGCCATCCTATTTACAAAACGCCCATCCTCGAACCTCGAATTGGTCAGAAAATGCTCGAAAAGACCTACGATTCCGCCGCCGTAGAACCGAAAATCGCCGCGAAATGGGATGAGGCGGATGCCTTCCGCGCCGGCGCCAACGCAAAGCCGGGTGCGGAGAGCTTCACCATCGTCATCCCGCCGCCGAACGTTACCGGCTCGCTGCACATGGGCCATGCGCTGAACAATACGCTGCAGGACGTCATGGTGCGGTTCGAGCGCATGCGCGGTAAGGATGTGCTTTGGCAGCCGGGCATGGACCATGCCGGTATCGCCACGCAGATGGTTGTCGAGCGCAAGCTGATGGAGCAGCAGCTTCCCGGCCGCCGCGAGATGGGCCGCGATGCCTTCATCGAAAAGGTCTGGGAATGGAAGAGTGAATCGGGTGGCCTGATCTTTAATCAGCTGAAGCGCCTCGGCGCTTCCTGCGACTGGTCGCGTGAGCGCTTCACCATGGACGAGGGCCTGTCGCAGGCTGTTCTCGAAGTCTTCGTCACGCTCTACAAGGAAGGCCTGATTTACAAGGATAAGCGCCTCGTCAACTGGGATCCGAAATTGCTGACGGCGATTTCCGACATGGAAGTCGAGCAGATCGAGCTCAAAGGCAATCTGTGGCATCTGCGCTATCCGCTGGAAGACGGCGTCACCTATCAGTACCCAATCGCTTTTGATGAGGAGGGCAAGCCCACCGAATTCGAAACGCGCGACTACCTCGTGGTTGCGACGACGCGGCCGGAGACGATGCTTGGCGATACCGGCGTTGCGGTCAATCCCAAGGACGAGCGCTACAAGTCGATCGTCGGCAAACACGTCATCCTGCCGATCGTTGGCCGTCGCATTCCGATCGTGGCCGACGACTATGCCGATCCGACAGCCGGAACGGGCGCGGTCAAGATCACACCCGCACACGATTTCAACGACTTTGAAGTCGGCAAGCGGGCTGGCCTGCGTGCGATCAACATCATGAACATCGACGGCACGATCACGATCAAGGACAACGAGGATTTCCTCGAAGGGCTTGATCATCCGGCCGCCCTGCACGGCGCCTGGGATCGCCTCGAAGGTCAGGATCGTTTCTATGCGCGCAAGATCATCGTCGAGATCTTCGAAGAGGCCGGCCTGCTCGACAAGATCGAGCCGCATAAGCACATGGTTCCGCACGGCGACCGCGGTGGCGTGCCGATCGAGCCGCGTCTGACCGAGCAATGGTGGGTCGATAACAAAACCCTTGCCAAGCCTGCCATTGCCTCCGTTCGCGAAGGCCGGACAAAGTTCGTGCCGAAGAACTGGGAAAACACCTATTTCCAGTGGATGGAGAATATCCAGCCGTGGTGCATCTCCCGTCAGCTGTGGTGGGGGCACCAGATTCCGGCCTGGTACGGCCCGGATGGTCAGGTTTTCGTCGAAAAGACCGAAGAAGAGGCGCTGCAGGCCGCCATCCAGCACTATTTGTCGCATGAAGGGCCGATGAAGGCCTATGTCGAGGACCTGCTTGAGAATTTCAGGCCGGGCGAGATTTTGACGCGTGACGAAGACGTGCTCGACACATGGTTCTCCTCGGCACTCTGGCCGTTCTCGACGCTTGGCTGGCCGGACAAGACGCCCGAGCTGGAGCGTTATTATCCGACCAGTGTTCTTGTCACCGGTTTCGATATCATACCGTTCTGGGTTGTCCGCATGATGCAGATGGGCCTGCATTTCATGAAGGACGAGGACGATAACCCGGTTGAGCCGTTCCATACCGTCTATATTCACGCCCTGGTCCGCGACAAGAACGGGCAGAAGATGTCGAAGTCCAAAGGCAACGTCATCGACCCGCTCGAACTGATCGACGAATATGGTGCAGATGCGCTGCGTTTCACGCTGGCGATCATGGCTGCACAGGGCCGTGACGTGAAACTCGACCCGGCCCGCATCGCCGGTTACCGCAATTTCGGCACCAAGCTCTGGAACGCCACGCGCTTTGCCGAAATGAACGGCGCCAAGAGCGATCCGCATTTCGTACCGGAAGCGGCTGAACTCACCGTCAACCGCTGGATCCTGACGGAGCTTGCCCGTGCGGAACGTGACGTTACGGAAGCTCTTGAAGCTTACCGTTTCAACGATGCCGCCGGCGCGCTCTATCGCTTCGTCTGGAACCAGTTCTGCGATTGGTATCTCGAACTTCTGAAGCCGGTCTTCGGCGGTGAAGACGAGGGCGCGAAAGCCGAAGCTCAAGCCTGCAGCGCTTATGTTCTGGAAGAGATCTACAAGCTGCTGCATCCCTTCATGCCCTTCATGACCGAAGAACTGTGGGCACATACGGCGGGTGAGGGCCAGGAACGTGACGGATTGCTCTGCCACGCCGAATGGCCGTCGCCGTCTTATGTCGACAATGCAGCGGCCGATGAGATCAACTGGCTGATCGACCTTGTTTCCGGCATCCGCTCGGTGCGCTCGGAAATGAACGTGCCGCCATCGGCCACAGCCCCACTCGTCGTCGTCGGGGCCAACAGCCTGACGCGTGAACGGCTGTTCCGTCATGACGCGGCCATCAAGCGCCTGGCGCGTGTCGAGGGTATTTCGCTGGCGGAATCTGCACCGAAGGGTGCCGCTCAGATCATCGTCGCAGAAGCGACCGCCTGCCTGCCGCTCGGCAATCTGATCGATCTTTCGGCGGAAAAGAACCGCCTCGAAAAGGCGATTGCGAAGGCCGAGAGCGAAGTCGCGCGCATTGATGGCAAGCTCTCGAATGAGAAGTTCGTCGCCAATGCCAACCCGGAAGTGGTGGAGGCCGAACGCGAACGTCATGCAGAACTGACGAGCCAGCTCGAAAGCCTGAAGACTGCTCTCGCGCGAGTTAGCGAAGCGGGATAATCGCGGCTAACGAGTATAATTTTTCTCAAGGCGCGTTCCATTGGAGCGCGCCTCTTGCGTTAAAGAGCCTGACGATTCGTAAGGAATTGGGCGCTTTTGCCGATTCTGCCTGTGGATATAACCCGTTTGAGGGATATTGCGCGCGAAAACCAGCACTGTTGTCAGTTTGTTACAGCCACCGCGCTTGGTGGAATGAATATCTAATAGAACCCTAAAAACTGACAGATAGAAGAATAGAATTTTATATATCTGATTTTTTGACGTGCCCGTCAATCAGTTACGTAAATTAGTCATAACGCAACTTCGCGTAGCAGCGGAGCGCCTCGTTGCGATTTGTTAAGTTCACTAGCACAGTGTGATTACATCAATTGCTTGAGTGGGGGAGACACAATGGCAGCGCGTATGTTTTCCAGGAGCGTAACATCGCTCATCGTATTTTCGGCACTGGCTTCACCGTCCTTTGCAGGTGGTCTGGAGCGTGGCGGCTACAATATCGATCAGTTGTTCGATACGTCGTCCTTCTCGTTTCAGTCGGGCATCCTTTACGTGTCACCGCAGCGCAAGCTTAAGGACGCTCGTGACACGCAACCCTCGGCATTGACCGGTGGCGGCAACCTGAACAACCGTTCGAGCACCGCCGACGAGACTACCAATTATACAATCCCTTATTTTGGCTTTAAGGCTGGCTTTGCCGATGCGATTGACTGCCTTGTCGACTATTCGGAGCCGTTCGGCGGCCATTCCAATCCCGGCTTGGACTGGGCCGGTGCCAACAACAACATCGAGACGGAGATCAAGACCCGTAATTATGGCGGCACCTGCTCCTATCGCTTCGATGTCGGTCCGGGACAGCTTCGCTTCATCGGCGGCGCGTTCTATCAGGAAGTCGAAGGTTTCAAGGAGCGTCTGGTTTCGACGGCCCCGATTGCCTTCGGTACGGGCAATGGCATCGGCCGCCTCGATCTCGAAGACAATGGCTGGGGTTGGCGCGCCGGTCTGGCCTATGAGATCCCGGAATATGCAATGCGCGCGAGCCTCGTCTACAATAGCCGCGTAAAGTACGACAACCTGACGGGTACGGTGGATCTCACTCAGGTTACTGGACCCATTGCGCCGCTGAATGGCGCTCCCTATGGAAGGGTCACGCCCGTCTTCGGTTCCGCCGAAGCCCCGGATTCGCTGGAGCTTAAGCTGCAGAGCGGTATCGCCCCGGATTGGCTGGCCTTCGGTTCGGTTAAATGGACGAACTGGAGTGTGCTGCAGTCCGTACCTTTCTGCCCGACATCGACAAAGGGCGTGGTTGCCTGCACCTCCGGCGGCGCGACGGAACTGACCTCGCTCGATCTTCTCTATCGCGACGGCTGGACCATAACGGGCGGTGTGGGTCACAAGTTCAACGACCAATGGGCAGGCGCGGTCAGCCTGACCTGGGACCGTGGCACCAGCCAGGGCTATGGCGCTCAGACCGATAGCTGGACAGTCGGTGTCGGCGCTGCATTCACGCCTACCGAGCATATCGAGTGGCGCGTTGCTGGTGCCGTTGGTATTCTAACGAGCGGTTCATCGGGCGTCGTCACTCAGAACGGCGTCACGTTTGGAGATGATGTCTCCTATTCCTTTGGCAACGACTTGGTTGCCGCACTATCGACCAGCCTAAAGGTCAAGTTTTAATTCCCTGATTTGAAGAATTGAGGAGCCTGGCGGTGCCGGGCTCTTCTTCATTTGCCGTCATTAATCATCCCGTCTTCTCGTCTCGTTTTGTGACGATTCAGCAACACTTTTTTACGACCGTTCGCGTATGATGTCGGCGGGGCGAATTTGTCCATTTCCCGCCACAAAGAGGGCGCAGCGCTATTAGCGGGCGAGGAGATGACAAGCGTAGGTGTGCGTAAGCAGTAGCATGGGTCGAATTTTTTCGGGTAACGCCAGACATCGCGATAGCAGCGGCGAGAAGCCAGCGGTAACGGCCGTTTTGCTTTTCGCCAAAGGCATTTCCGGCCGAAAATCCCCCCTTTCGATAGTGTTGCAGATTTGCTCGTTCCGATCATTTTCATTCCCCCGGCATGAAGCTTCGTTCTCTGGGCACGGTAGCGATACCGGTTTGGTCACATTTGCTGTTTACGAAGACCACAGAGGCGGACGGGCAGGGTCCTGGATCGCAAAGGAAATACCGCAGGCATCACATGCGAGCCGTGCCGGAAGCCGGATGGTTCACAAGGATGTGCTGGTTTTGACAGAGGGGCATGGGGCTGGAAGCGACGCGGATAAAGGGGCCTTGGAGCCCGCCGCGGGATCGCTCGCCTGGAAGGAATGCATCCACGCGGGCAGAACGGCGAAGAAAGCCGCCGCCAGGCGTCTGGGATGAACGAAAGAAACCGGTAAAGATGGTAACGTCCGAGTTCAGATTGTTCAAATTCATGCTGCTCAGCATGTCGATGGCCGTTTCCCTGGCCTTGGCCTGTCCGGTCCTGGCATTCGACATCAAGACGGGCGTGACGAAGGAATCAGGACCCTTCGATCTCTTCAAGTTTGGTTTCAAAGCTTACAAAAACGGTCAGAAGGAAGAGGCGGTAGAAGCCTATAAATACGCCGCTGAGAAGGGACATACCGGTTCTCGCTGGGCGCTCGCCAACATGTATGCCGATGGCGATGGCGTGGCGCAGGATGATTTCGAAGCCTTCAAGATCTACAGCGAGATTGCACAGCAGGGCGTAGAGCCCGGCTCGGAGGATACCGGCTTCTTCATCAATGCGCTGCTGTCGCTTGCCAATTATTACAGGCACGGCATTTCTGGCAGCCCGGTGAAGATCGATCTCAACCAGGCCCGGCAGCTCTATTTCCAGGTCGCTTCCACCTTCGGTGTTCCCGAGGCTCAGTTCCAGCTTGCGCAGATGATGCTCGCGGGTGAGGGCGGAAGCGCCAATATCAACCAGGCCAAGAAATGGCTCAATCAGGCCCGCAAGAGCGGCCATCCCGGTGCCATGGCCGTCTTCGGCAACATCCTCTTCGATGAAGGCCAGTCTGCCCGCGGTTTGGCGCTTATGACGGCCGCTCTCGACCGCTGTAAGCCGAAGGATTGCAGTTGGATGCAATCGCTTCAGGAGGATGCATTCTCGGTCGCTAGTGAAACCGATCGGCGTACGGCCATATCCCTATCGCATACGATTGCGAGCGGCTCGGACAACTAAGCTTTCGAGCAATTCCGGCAAAAGTGCGCAGCGATTTTGCGTCCGGAATCGCGTAAAACGAAAATGCTTTAAATCTCAGGCAGCGAAATCGAAGTAAGCAACGACGGGCACGTGATCGGAGGGCTTTTCCCAGGCACGCACATGCTTTTCGATGGCTGTTGACGTCATGCAGTCGGCTGCTTCCGGCGACAGCATCAAATGGTCGATACGGATGCCGTTGTTCTTCGGCCAGGCGCCGGCCTGATAATCCCAGAAGGAATAGAGTGCTGTCGCATCGGTTGCAGAACGCACCGCATCAACGAGACCGAGATTTTTCAGCCGGCGGAAGGCTTCGCGTGTCTGCGGCAGAAAGAGTGCATCGCTTTCCCAGACCTTCGGGTCGAAGCAATCATGCGGCTCGGGGATGACATTGTAATCGCCGGCCAGAATGAAAATTTCCTCGTATTCGAGGCGCTCGGCCGCGAATTTGCGCAGGCGCTCCATCCAGGCGAGCTTGTAGGGGTATTTTTCCGTTTCCGGCGGGTTGCCGTTCGGCAGGTAGAGGCAGCAAACGCGCGCCACCTTGTTGCCAGGCAGGGAGAAGACGGCTTCGAGGAATCGTGCCTGCTCATCGAGCGGATCACCCGGCAGGCCGCGATTGACTTCGGAAGGCGAATCCTTGGAGAGAATGGCAACGCCGTTGAAGCCCTTCTGACCATGCGTTTCCACATGGTAGCCGAGCGCCTCGATTTCCAGCCGCGGGAAGCCTTCGTCGATCGTCTTGATTTCCTGCAGGCAGACGATATCAGGACTGGAATCCTTCAGCCATTGCGTGAGATTGTCGATACGCGCCTTGACGCCATTGATGTTCCATGTCGCGATCTTCATGGCTTTATCCTGCTCTCTGTCCTGAGCGCTCTTCTATCGTGCTCCGGCGTTTGCGGACAAGACAAGAAACCGGCCGGAAGAAAATCTTCGGCCGGTTATCAATGGAAAATAGTTCTTGGATCAGATCGCGAAGCTGGTGCCGCAGCCGCAGCTTGCCACTGCATTCGGATTGTTGATCTGGAAGGACTGGCCGAGCAGGTTGTCAACGAAATCGATCTCGGAACCCGCCATATAGACCAGCGATAGACTGTCGATCAGTACCTTGGCATCATTCTTCTCCACGACGATATCGTCGTCGGCTGGGCCATCCACAAGGTCGAATTTGTAGGAAAAGCCGGAGCAGCCACCACCTTCGACGGAGACGCGCAGCGCGCTCTTGCCGGGATCGCTGCCGACGATAGCGGCGATACGCTTTGCCGCGGCGTCGGAAAGGGTTACATTCGCTTCAGTCATTTTTCCTCCTGCCGGGGTCAAGATCCGGAGAGAATCTAATTTGGACGTTTGATATTCAAACGCATGATATCAAAGAAACTTATCATGATCCTTCCATAAAGGACAGGATCTGGCGAAGCGGTCGACAAAGCGCCTCTTTGCCGTTTCTGTAAGCTATAGGTATGAAGAGCGGAAAGCGGCGTCAATGGGCAAGGTCGCAACGCGTTAGTGACGGTGAAGAATGAGCTTCGACAGGCATGCATTGGGTTTCGGTTATGGCGAACGGGCGGTCTATGCGGCAGATCCATGGAATTCGCGCGGGCGTCTCTATCCGGAGAGCGGCAGCCCGACACGGTCCGATTTCCAGCGTGACCGTGATCGCATCGTCCATACGACGGCCTTCCGCCGCCTGAAGCACAAGACGCAGGTCTTCATCGCCCAGGATGGCGATCACTACCGAACACGCCTCACGCATACGATCGAGGTGGCTCAGATCGCCCGAGCGCTTGCCCGCGCTCTCAAGGTCGACGAGGATCTCGCGGAGGGCGTGGCGCTCGTCCATGACTTCGGCCACACGCCCTTCGGTCATACCGGAGAAGATGCGCTGCACGAGGAATTGCTGCCCTATGGCGGCTTCGATCACAATGCCCAGTCTTTGCGCATCGTGACGAAACTCGAGCGACGCTATGCCGATTTCGACGGCATCAACCTGACATGGGAAAGCCTGGAGGGTCTCGTCAAGCACAACGGTCCGCTGCTGACGGCCGATGGTGTCGGCACGCGAGGGCCGGTGCCGCAGCCGATACTCGACTATTGCGAACTGCACGACCTGGAATTGGCGACCTACGCGAGCCTTGAAGCCCAGGTTGCAGCGATCGCCGACGATATTGCCTACAATACGCATGATATCGATGACGGGCTGCGCTCGGGCTATCTCAATTTCGAGATGCTGGAGGAAATCCCGTTCCTTGCCAGGCTGATGGCTGAGGTGAGGGAGCGCTATCCGCATCTGGAGCCGAGCCGCTTCACGCATGAAATCATGCGCCGTCAGATCACGCGCATGGTGGAGGATGTTATCGGCGTAGCGCAGAAGCGCCTGGCAGAGCTGAACCCGCAAAGCGCCGACGATATCCGCAATGCGGATCACGTAATGGCAACTTTTTCGGACGAGATGGCCGAGACCGACAGGCAGATCAAGGCGATGCTCTTCAAGCGCATCTACCGGAATGCCGATATCATGCGCATCCGTGCCGGTGCCGCTCAGATCGTCAAGGATCTCTTCGGTGCCTATATGGCCAATCCCAAGGAGATGCAGAGCCATTATTGGATCGACCATATCGCCGGTCTTTCCGACGCGCCGAAAGCCCGCCATGTTGGGGACTATCTGGCCGGCATGACAGATACCTATGCCATCAGTGCCCACAGGCGATTGTTTGACCACACTCCGGATTTGCGATAGGCAGCGGGCGCCCGGCAGCCGCCGGCAAACCTGTTGGCACAGCCTGTGCATGGAAGAGTGCGATGAACCTTTTTACCGATTTCGAAGCCAGGATTAAAAACGCCCTTGAACAGCTCGATCTGGTCAAGGAAAAGCGATCCGAGCTCGATTTCGGTCGCATTGCCGTAGAGCCGCCGCGTGATGCGAGCCATGGCGATGTGGCGACCAACGCTGCCATGGTGCTTGCCAAGCCGCTCGGCACCAATCCGCGTGCGCTTGCCGAAATCATCATTGCCAAGCTGCAGGAAGACACCGACGTCGCCGAGGTTTCGGTCGCCGGCCCGGGTTTCATCAATATCCGGCTCTCCGTCGGCTACTGGCAGCGCCTGCTTGCCTCGATGATCCAATCGGGCACCGGCTACGGCCGCTCGGCACTGGGGCAGGGCAAGAAGGTCAACGTCGAATATGTCTCGGCAAATCCGACCGGCCCCATGCATGTCGGCCATTGCCGCGGCGCTGTCGTCGGCGATGCGCTGGCAAACCTGCTCGCCTTTGCCGGTTACGATGTCGTCAAGGAATATTACATCAACGACGCTGGCTCGCAGATCGATGTGCTCGCGCGCTCCGTCTTCCTGCGTTACCGCGAGGCGCTCGGTGAGAAGATCGGCGAGATTCCATCCGGTCTCTATCCCGGCGACTATCTCGTTCCGGTCGGAGAATCGCTCGCTGCCGAATATGGCGTGCGCCTGCACAACATGCCGGAAGAGCAGTGGATGCCGATCGTCAAGGATCGCGCCATCGAAATGATGATGGTGATGATCCGCGAGGATCTGGCCGCCCTCAACGTCCATCACGACATCTTCTTCTCGGAGCGTACGCTGCATGCCAATGGTGCGGCCGCGATCCGCACCGCCATCAACGACCTGACCTTCAAAGGCTATGTCTACAAGGGCACGCTGCCGCCGCCGAAGGGCCAGTTGCCTGAGGATTGGGAAGACCGCGAACAGACTCTCTTCCGCTCGACCGAGGTCGGTGATGATATCGACCGTGCGCTCATCAAGTCGGACGGCTCCTATACCTATTTCGCTGCGGACGTCGCCTACTTCAAGAACAAGTTCGACCGTGGCTTCAACGAAATGATCTATGTGCTCGGCGCCGACCACGGCGGCTACGTCAAGCGCCTCGAGGCAGTTGCACGTGGCGTCTCCGACGGTAAGGCGAAGCTGACGGTGTTGCTCTGCCAGCTCGTCAAGCTCTACCGCGATGGTGAGCCGGTTAAGATGTCGAAGCGTTCGGGCGATTTTGTCACATTGCGCGATGTCGTCGACGAAGTCGGGCGTGATTCGGTCCGCTTCATGATGCTTTACCGCAAGAACTCGGAGCCGTTGGACTTCGATTTTGCCAAAGTAACGGAACAATCCAAAGATAATCCGGTCTTTTACGTGCAGTATGCGCATGCCCGCTGCATGTCCGTCTTCCGGCAGGCGAAGGAAGCCTTCGCCGATCTCGCCCCGACGCCCGAGCTTTTGGCGCAATCCGTTGCAGGCATTACGGATTCCGCCGAATTGCAGCTGATTGCCAAGGCTGCAGAATTCCCGCGTATCGTCGAAAGTGCAGCCCAGTCTCAGGAGCCGCATCGCATCGCTTTTTACCTCTATGATCTTGCCAGCGCCTTCCACGCCCACTGGAACAAAGGTAAAGATCAGACGGAATTACGATTTGTTAACGATAAGAACCGAGAATCAAGTATTGCCAGACTTGGGCTGGTGTACGCCGTCGCGTCGGTTTTGAAGTCGGGACTTGCCATTACAGGCACTGCCGCACCGGACGAAATGCGATAACGTCACCATTTCCCCACAATGCGCTGGCATTTGAGTGTTTGCGTTTCTGAGTGGGATGGGCATGGCTGATAAACGACTTGCGTATGACACGCGTGGTAAAGACGATATGTTTGCCGACGACGATCCGTTGGCAGAACTCGCTCGTATTGTTGGCTTTGAACCTCGCGTCGCGGCCAATACCGTAAGCGAACCCGCACGGCAGGAGCCGGCTCTCAATCTCGAGGACGAGCTTCTCCGTGAGTTCGAGCGCTATGACGCGCCGCGTCCTTTGGCTGCTCTCGATCATCCGGCCGAGCCAATCGCTCAGGAAGTCGAAACCTACGACTATGTCGAGCCTGTCCACGAGGACGTGCCCTCCATCGGCGAAGAACTTGTCCCATCGGTTGTGTCCGATTTCGAGGCACCTGTCGTCGAGCCGGAATTTTTTGAGGAAGCTTCCGCAGCGCCCGAAGTAGCTGCGCCTGAACCCGTCGCAGCCGAATGGGAAGCGCCTGTCGCCACCGATTGGGCTCCCACTCCGTCGAAGCCGGTCGCTGTTCCCGAAGAACCTCCTGTTACCTTCACGGCCTATGGTGGCGCCCGCGATCTGATCGAAGAGCTTGAGCTTTCGATCGGCAGCTCCGTCGCTCCGGCCGTTCAGCCACCGGCGAAGGCGCCGCAGTGGTCGGCTGCCAGCATTCGTCTGCCACTCGCTAATTTTCACGCACCGCGTCGCGAAGAGCCGGTTCTTTCCGAGCCCGTCGTCGAGGCTCCTATCGTCGATTCACCCGTTCTTGAGCCGGCTCAGGCTTCGGTTGATGCCCTCGCTGTCGAACCTGAATTTGCGGCCGAGCCGGAATTGACGGTCGAATCCGAAGTGGGTGCGCCTAAGGTAGCCGACGAGACTCTACCGGTCGCGGGGGGTGAAGCCGCGGATTTCGAGCCGGTTGCGGCATCCTTTGGTTTTCCGGCCGAGATCGATCGCCACGAGGAAGTCGCCCTTCCTGACCAGCCTGTCGCAACGGCCGAAGATGTCGCTGCCTTCGAAGAGCCTGGCGAACCCGACAATGCCGGGTTCGATCTGATTGCCGCTACAGCCGAAGGCGACGTTCACGCCGATGCTGGCCTGACGGAAGCGCTGCCGAAGCCAGCCTCCGATTCGGGTACCTTCGATCTCGACGATCTCTTGGCGGATGTCTCCCGTTATCCGGTGCCCCAGCGCGCGACACCCGAACTTGTTGTGGCGCCGCAGCCGGTAGAGGCAACTGCCGCGCCTGTTTTCGAGGTTCCCGTCTTTGAGGCTCCTGTCTTCGAAGCGCCCGTTGCTCGCGCACCTGCGCAGCCGACGGTGATCGCGCCCGTGCCGATGAGCCGTGCGACTCCCGTTCTTCGCCAGCCCGAAGCGCCGAAGCCGGCGGTTCGGGAGCCAGCAGAGCCGGTCTCGCAGCCTATCGCGCCCGCGCCGGTCGTACGTCAGCCGGAAATGGAAGCCGAAGATCCCTTTGCCGGCCACGATTTCGAGCTGGATCTCGCCGGCATCGAGCTGGAACTCGCCGATCTCGATTTCTCCGAGCCGCCGGCTCCGCAGCCCAAACCCGAGCCCGTGCGTGCAGCGCCCTTGGTCGCAGCTCAGCCTACGCCACGTTCGCAGCCACAAGCCGCGCCGGTTTTCGTGCCGGAGCCGCAGCCAGCACCCGTGAGCTACGCCAAGCCGGTGCCGGCAAGTGAATCCACCGAGGATCTGCCCTTCGATCCCTCGATGATCTCCGATCCGGAAGATCGTCCCGAGACGGTTGAGGACATGCATGTTCCGACGCTGCCGCCTGTCGAGCATCCGGAACCGATCGCCAAGACCGCCGACTTCGATTTCGATCTCGATGCCGAGATCGCAAGCTTCTTCGAGCCCGCCAAACGCCACGAAAAGGCGCCGATCGCCCCTGCCTGGGCGCCTCCGACTGCTGCTGCAACGGCCGCCACTGCGGCCAGGCCGGCAAGCACCGCCTTTGTTGACGGTCTTGATGATTTCGAACGCGCGCTGGAAGAGGACTTCCGCCGCAGCGTGCGCGAGCCGGTCGAACGCCGCGAGAACGTTTCCGAAGTCCATATCGAATCCGCAAGCCAGACCGCGGATTTCAACCGCGCCCGCTCCATGCGCCGCCTGCTGGCTGCAGCCGCCATGCTGGTCGTTTTTGCTGGGGGCGCATATGGCGTCTACAGTTGGGTGTCCAACGGTTCCGGCCTCGGCATCGCCGGTTCCGGCGAACCGCGCGTCATCACTGCCGATAAGGATCCGGTAAAGGTCGCTCCCGAAAATCCGGGTGGCAAGACCGTGCCAAACCAGGACAAGGCCGTCTATGATCGTGTCGCGGGCGCTGCCGAAGAGCCGAAACAGAAGGCTCTGGTCTCCTCCGACGAACAGCCGGTCGATGTCGTTCAGCGTACGCTGACGCCTGAAGTCTCGCCTGATGACGATGAAGGCAACGGCGATTCGGTGCTGCCGACTGCCGTCGGCGAGACGCAGGATCCGCGGCTGCTGCCGGACCACAACGCGACTGCGGATGCCTCCACGGCCAATGATGATGCAACGCCTTCCGTCTCGCCACGCAAGGTCCGCACGATGATCGTCAAGCCGGACGGCACGCTCGTTGCCCGCGAAGAGCCGGCACCTGCCGAGCAGTCCGCGCCGGCAAAAGAAGTTGCATCGGCAACGCCTGCAGCCCAGCCGGCCGCGACACCGTCCGCCGCGAGCTTCCCGGCTAGCACCGGGAATCAGAACGGCAATCAGGTTGCGTCCGCCGCTCTTCCGCCCGTCGGAGCAGCGCCTGCAGCCCAGCCCTCTCAGACGGCGAAAGTGGCTGAGGTAAGCGCCGCCAACGCCGATAAGGTCGACCCGCCGGTTCGCGCGGTCAAGACGACATCGGTCACCGATGCAGCATCGGCTGCGACGACGGATACGGCACCCGTCCCGACGGCCCGGCCGGTCGAACAGCCGGTCAATGTCGTCGGCACGGTAACCGAAAACGGCAATGTCCGCCCAACGGCTCAGCAGAAGCCGACGCAGGCCGCTTCGGCATCTGCAGCAGCCGCTGCCCCGCCGGCACAGCAGGCTCCGGCTGCCGCCAGCGGTGGCTACGGTATCCAGATTGCATCGCTGCCGTCTGAGGATGAGGCAAAGAAGTCCTACGCCAGCCTGTCGAAGAAGTTCGCCGGCGTGCTCGGTGGCCGCGCCTACGAAATTCGCAAGGCTGATATTGCCGGAAAGGGTACCTTCTACCGCGTTCGCATCCCGGCCGGCTCCAAGGATGAAGCTGCCGTCCTTTGCGAGCAGTATCGCTCCGCCGGCGGAAGCTGCCTGATCTCCAAGTAAGCTTTCTGGCTTTCTTTATCGCAACGGCGGGCTTGTCCCGCCGTTCTTTTTTGTGGGATGGCGCTTGACCTTGCTCGCAATTCGCGTGGCGGTCCTTATGATTCGAGCATGACCGAATCAAAAGCAACGATCCTTGGCTGCAGCGGCCTCAAGCTGACCGACGAAGAGAAGGCCTTCTATAGGGCAGAACGACCGTGGGGCTTCATCCTCTTCGGACGTAACATTTCCGAAGCCCAGCAGATCAGCGATCTCATTGCCGAGCTGCGCGACTGCGTCGGCTGGCATGCGCCCGTGCTGATCGACCAGGAAGGCGGTCGCGTTCAGCGCATCCGCCCGCCAATCCTGCAGCACTATCCGCCGGGGCAGGCGCTTGGCGACCTTTATCGCCGCGATCGAGCGCTTGGGCTGCGCGCCGCTTGGCTGATGTCGCGCCTGCACGCCTTCGATCTCCAGAGGTTCGGCATCAATGTCGATTGCCTGCCGGTGCTGGACGTGCCGGTCGAAGGCAGCAGCAATGTCATCGGCAACAGGGCCTATGGCGGCGATCCCGTCACTGTTACGGAAATGGGCCGGGCTGCTGCCGAAGGGCTGAAAGCGGGCGGCCTGCTGCCCGTCATGAAGCACATGCCGGGGCATGGGCGCGGTTTTGCGGATTCACATCTGGAGCTGCCCGTTGTAACGGTGTCGCGCGAGGAGCTGGAAGCGCACGACTTCCCGCCCTTCATCGCCATGAAGGACGAGTTGATGGCAATGACCTGCCATGTCGTCTTCACGGCCATCGACCCCGATAATCCGGCGACCACCTCCCGCAAGGTGATCGATGAGGTGATCCGCACAGAGATCGGCTTCAAGGGACTGTTGCTGTCGGACGATACCTCGATGAACGCGCTCGCCGGCACGATCGGTGAACGAGCGGCGAATATCATTGCAGGCGGCTGCGATATCGTGCTGCACTGCAACGGTCATATGGACGAGATGCGTCAGGTCGTGGCAAATGTACCGCCGCTGACAGGCCCTGCGCGTGGACGGGCGAAGGCCGTCGAGGATGGCTTCCCCACGCCGGATTCTGCGGAAGAGGCGGTGATAAGGGCGGAATTCGACGCCATCTTCGCAATAGCATGAGGGACGACCGGAAAGGCAGGGTAGGGTGAACACGATCAAGGGTACAGAGCGGTCCCAGGTGGCATCGACGCCGATGGACAAGCTGTGGCAGGAGAATGGCGCTGAGCGCGCTACGCATGAGCCGGCCCTTGTGATCGATGTCGCGGGCTTCGAAGGCCCGCTCGACCTGCTGCTTTACCTGGCCCGCAACCAGAAGGTCGATCTGTCGCGGATTTCCGTTCTCGCCCTTGCGGAACAATATCTGCAGTTCATCGAAACCGCGCGCCGTATTCGTATCGAGCTGGCTGCCGATTATCTCGTCATGGCGGCCTGGCTCGCTTACCTGAAGTCGCGGCTGCTGATCCCGCAGCAGGTCAAGGACGACGGCCCCTCGGGTGAGGAGATGGCTGCAACGCTCGCCTTCCGTCTCAAGCGATTGGAAGCGATGCGCCAGGTGGCCGACGGTCTCGTCAATCGCAACCGGCTCGGCCGGGATATCTTCGCCCGCGGCGCGCCAGAGCATATTCCCGCTCGCCATCAGTCCGATTATGATGCCAATCTCTACGATCTGCTGAGCGCTTATGCGTCGTTGCGGCAGCGTCACGCGATCACACAGGTGACGATCGAGCGCCGCAACGTCTGGTCGCTGACTGATGCCCGCGAACTGCTGACCCAGATGATCGGCGATATCGTCGACTGGACGGCGCTCGAGCAATATCTGCTGCGTTACCTCGCAAGCCCTGCCGAGCGTGTTACCGCTGTCGCCAGCGCCTTCGCCGCCTCGCTGGAGCTGGTGCGCGAGGGCAAGCTGGAAATCCGCCAGGATGGCGCCTTCCAGCCGATCTATATGCGCCGCGGCCCGAAACATGCCACCCTGCAGGTGGTCGAACAGGAGCAGTCGGATTGATCGGCGCGCAGGACGAGGACTTTGAAGGTGAAGATGGGGAAGGCAAAGACGCTTTCCGCAATCTGCAGGCGGAGATCGAAGCGGAGCGTATAGCCGAAGCGCTGGTCTTCGCCTCCGCCCAGCCGGTATCCGAAGGCTTCATCACCGAGCGTCTGCCGAAGGGCTTTAATGCGCGCGAGATCATGCTGCGCCTGAAGGACCACTACGCGCCGCGGGGCGTCAATCTCGTGCAGGTCGATGATGCCTGGGCCTTCCGCACTGCCGCTGACCTCTCCTTCTTCATCCGTCGCGATGAGAATGAGGTCCGCAAGCTCTCCCGCGCAGCGCTGGAAGTGCTGGCGATCATCGCTTATCACCAGCCGGTGACGCGCGCCGAGATCGAGGATATCAGGGGCGTACAGACCTCGCGCGGCACGCTCGACGTGCTGATGGAAGCGGGCTGGGTGCGGTTCCGTGGCCGCCGCCGCACGCCGGGCCGGCCGGTGACGCTCGGCACGACGCGAGATTTTCTCGACCATTTCGGCCTCGAGGAACTGCGCGACCTGCCGGGTCTCGAAGAGCTGAAGGGTGCCGGCCTTCTCTCTGGTCGCATCCCCGCCAATTTCAACATTCCTTCGCCCCTCATGAACGACGAACTGACCGAGGACGAGGATCCGATCACTCAGATGGATCTCGAGGAACTCGGGCTGCTGGCGCCCGGCGGCGCTTCTGAGGAATAGCGACGGCTGGTCTTGCTTTTGCCACGCCCGCGCAAAACAATGTCAATCACGACTTTTCGATAGATGAATGGCTTGTCACAAAGGCCGATACCGTGACATTAAGCTCAATCCAGAAGGATTGATGTTGGAAACCAGATCGGAAATTCTTACATCGAGGGAACACCGCAACAGGGAGTATGGTAATGGGTTCTTTTAGCATGTGGCACTGGCTTATCGTTCTGGCCATCGTGCTTTTGTTGTTCGGCCGCGGCAAGATCCCCGAACTGATGGGCGACGTTGCCAAAGGCATCAAGAGCTTCAAGAAGGGCATGACGGACGAAGACGCGCCGGAAACCGCAAAGACCGTCGATCACAAGGCCGACGAAACGAAGTAATTACGTACGGGAAAGGGCGCAGCCCCCGCGCCGCCCGTTCAGGAGCCTTGCATGTTCGATATTGGCTGGACCGAACTCTTGGTTATCGCGGTCGTTCTGATCGTGGTTGTCGGTCCCAAGGATTTGCCGCCGATGCTGCGCGCTTTCGGCAAGATGACGGCACGTGCCCGCAAGGTCGCGGGCGAGTTTCGTGCCCAGTTCGACGAAGCGCTGCGCGAAGCCGAACTTGATGACGTGCGGAGCACGATCAGCGACGCTCAGAAGCTCAACCCGGTCAATAGCCTGCGCGAGGCGATGAACCCGCTGCGCCAGATGGGCAACGAGATCAAGGCCGACCTGCAGAATTCGACCAAGGTCGAGAAGCCGGCAGAGCAGCGCCCGCTAGAGCATGGCGCCGAGACTGCGACGGAAGTGCCGCCTGCGGAAGTTTCCGTGCCGGCGCCGTCCATGAGCCTGCCGGAAACGCCGCCGGTCGTTCCTGCGCCGCAGCCGGTCGCTGCCGCCCCCGTTGCTCCGGTCGCCGTGGCCGAAAAGCCGAAGGCGGTGCGTAAGCCGCGTGTGAAGGCTGCAGCCAAAGCTGACGCGGTCGCGTTGGTCGCATCACCGGTCGAGAAGCCGAAGCGCGCTGCTGCAACAAAGAAGCCGACCACTGTTGCAAAGCCGGCCGCTAAAAAGAAGAAGGACGAGGCATGAGCGGTGATATACAAGACAAGCCGCAGCCCTTGATCGAGCACCTGATGGAGCTGCGCACGCGGCTGATCTGGTCGATCGCTGCCTTCTTCATCGCCTTCATCGTGTGCTTCATCTTCGCCAAGCACATCTTCAATTACCTCGTCTACCCCTACAAGCTTGCCGTCAGCTGGGCCAATCTCGATGTCGAGAAAGCGCAGCTGATCTATACGGCGCCGCAGGAGTTCTTCTTCACGCAGGTCAAGGTCGCCATGTTCGGCGGGCTTGTGATCGCCTTCCCGATCATCGCAGCACAGATCTACAAGTTCGTCGCTCCTGGCCTCTACAAGAACGAACGACAGGCTTTCCTGCCGTTCCTGATCGCATCGCCCATCCTGTTCCTCATGGGCGGCGCGCTGGTCTATTTCTTTTTCACGCCGATGGTCATGTGGTTCTTCCTGTCGATGCAGCAGGCGCCGGGCCATGACGAAGTCGCGATCTCGCTCCTGCCGAAGGTTTCGGAATATCTGAGCCTCATCATGACGCTCGTCTTCTCCTTCGGTCTTGTCTTCCAGCTGCCGGTCATCACCACGCTTCTGGCCCGCGTCGGCCTTCTGACATCGCAATGGCTCGCCGAAAAGCGCAAGTTCGCGATCGTGCTTGCCTTCGTGGTCGCTGCGGTGCTGACGCCGCCCGATCCCATGTCCCAGATCGGTCTTGCGCTGCCGACGATCCTTCTCTACGAGATTTCCATCTACGCGGCACGACTCGTGGAGCGTCAGCGTTCCAAACAGGCGCTTGAAGAGGCCAGCGAATCCTCTGACGTCGCCAAGACGGACAGCGTCTGAGCGCATCAGGACATTTCACTGAGTTCTGCCGTTTCCCATCCGGTCGGGGTTTCCCTCGACCGGTTCATTTATGTTGAAACGATCTGGAACGACGATGCTCGATATCAAATGGATCCGTGAGAATCCCGAGGCTCTCGATGCTGCCCTTGCCAAGCGCGGTGCGGAGCCTCTGTCGCAATCTCTCATCGCCCTTGACGAAAAGCGCCGCTCCGCCGTGCAGAAGGCGCAGGACCTGCTCTCCCGCCGCAACGCCGCCTCCAAGGAGATCGGCGCCGCCATGGGGCAGAAGAACACCGAGCTTGCCGACAAGCTGAAGGCGGAGGTCGCCGAGATCAAGGAGACGCTGCCCGCTGCCGAAGAGGAAGAGCGCGCGCTTTCCGCGGAACTCAACGACCAGCTGTCGCGCATTCCAAATGTGCCGCTTGATGAAGTACCAGTCGGCAAGGACGAGCACGATAATGTCGTGACCCGCATCATTGGCGAAAAGCCGCGCTGGAACCATACACCGAAGGAGCATTTCGAAATCGGCGAAGCCCTTGGCTACATGGATTTCGAGCGGGCCGCCAAGCTCTCTGGCTCGCGCTTCACGGTCCTGACCAGCCAATTGGCAAAGCTTGAACGTGCGCTCGGTCAGTTCATGATCGATCTTCACACGACCGAGCACGGCTATACCGAAGTGTCTTCGCCGTTGATGGTGCGGAGCGAGGCGGTGTTCGGCACCGGCAGCCTGCCGAAGTTCGAAGAGGACCTCTTCAAGACGACGGACGGCCGTTATCTGATCCCGACGGCAGAAGTGACACTGACCAATCTGGTGCGCGAGGAGATCCTCGATCAGGAGAAACTACCGCTGCGATTCACCGCTCTCACTCCGTCCTTCCGTTCGGAGGCTGGCTCTGCCGGTCGCGATACCCGCGGCATGCTGCGCCAGCATCAGTTCTGGAAGTGCGAGCTGGTCTCGATCACCGATTCAGAAAGCTCGATTGCCGAACACGAGCGCATGACGGCTTGCGCAGAGGAAGTACTGAAGCGTCTCGGCCTGCATTTCCGCACTATGACGCTCTGCACCGGCGACATGGGCTTCGGTTCGCGCAAGACCTATGATCTCGAAGTCTGGCTGCCGGGACAGAACGCCTTTCGCGAGATCTCGTCCTGCTCGGTCTGCGGCGATTTCCAGGCACGCCGCATGAACGCCCGTTATCGCGGCAAGGACGACAAGGCGGCGAAG
The DNA here is from genome assembly GCF_014193935.1 of Rhizobium sp. BK377. Taxonomy (NCBI): domain Bacteria; kingdom Pseudomonadati; phylum Pseudomonadota; class Alphaproteobacteria; order Hyphomicrobiales; family Rhizobiaceae; genus Rhizobium; species Rhizobium sp. BK377. The sequence continues at coordinate 199,128 of NZ_JACIAC010000001.1, read as the reverse complement.
TTCGTTCACACGCTGAACGGCTCCGGGACCGCTGTCGGTCGTTGCCTGATCGCGGTCTTGGAAAATTATCTGAACGAGGATGGTTCCGTCACGATTCCGGACGCTTTGCTGCCCTATATGGGCGGTCTGACGAAGATCGAACGGGCAGCTTGAAACAATGCGCATCCTGCTGACGAATGACGACGGTATTCATGCCGAAGGCTTGGGTGCGCTGGAACGGATCGCGAGGGCGCTTTCCGACGATGTCTGGATCGTCGCGCCCGAAACCGACCAGAGCGGCCTCGCCCATTCGCTTAGCCTTTCGGAGCCGCTAAGGCTCCGGAAGATTTCCGACAAGCACTATGCGCTGCGCGGCACGCCGACCGATTGCGTCATCATGGGCATCAAGCAGGTGCTGGATATCAAGCCGGACCTCGTCTTGTCCGGCGTTAACTCCGGCTCCAACGTCGCCGACGACGTGACCTATTCCGGCACGATTGCCGGCGCCATCGAAGGAACGATGCAGGGCGTGCGCTCCTTCGCGCTTAGCCAGGCCTATATCTATGATGACGGTGCCCGCATCCTGCCTTGGGAGGTGTGCGAAGCGCATGCTCCGGCGCTGCTCGAAAAGCTGATGACGGTCGATCTGCCCGAGGGCACCTTCCTGAACCTCAATTTCCCGAACTGTCGTCCGGATGAAGTCGAGGGCGTTGACGTGACCGCGCAAGGCAAGCTTGCCTTCAACCTGCAGGTCGATGCGCGCACGGATGGTCGCGGCTTTCCCTATTACTGGCTGAAATTCGGCGAACGCGCCGGCGCCTTTACGGAGGGAAGCGATATTCACGCTCTCAAGCATAATAGGATTTCAGTAACACCTTTGAAACTTGATCTGACCGATTATTCCGTGACGGACCGCGTGGCGCGGGCCCTCGGACACGGAGCAAAGGGTTGACGGCAAAACTGGCCGAGAAGGAAGGCTTCGCAGCGCTGGTCTTGAGATTGCGCGCGGAAGGCATTTCCGACATCGATCTGCTGACGGCGGTCGAGCAGACGCCGCGCTCGCTTTTCGTACCACCGCAATTTACCGAGAACGCCTATTCCAGCCGCACGATCCCGATCGAATGCGGCTCCTTTCTGGAGGGCGTCGATTTCGTCGTCCGCCTTTTGCATCATCTTAAGGTCCGCCCCGGTCAGCGCGTGCTCGAAATTGGTACAGGCAGCGGTTTCACCGCGGCGGTCATCGGCCGCATTGCAGAACGCGTCCTGACGGTCGATCGCTACAAGACGCTGACGCTTTCGGCCCAGCGCCGCATGGAAACGCTCAGTCTGCGCAATGTCATCATCCGTCAGGCCGACGGCAGCAACGGCATGCAGGGCGAGGGCACTTTCGACCGCATCCTGGTCACTGCTGCCTTCAATTCCATGCCGCGCTTCTATGCCGATCAGTTGGTGTCCGGCGGTTCCATGATTGCGCCGCTGATGATCTCCGAGAATGAATGCCGCATGGTGCGGCTGACGAAAACGGGCAGCCGTTTCGAGCGGGAAGAGCTTTTCGACGCTCCCTATCTGCCGATTGTTCCACGGCTTGCTTCACAGCTTTAAAGCATGTCGCGCAAAAGTGTGCAGCGGTTTTGCGATAACGACATGCGTGAAACAAAGATCTGAAGCGTGGCAAGCGAATTTGAAGGTCGCGACACGCGTTAGACCGACCGCCCGCGAAGCCCGGCGGGCAATGATTTTTCGCCCGCAAACTTATGGTTATCAAGTTCTCAAAAATATAGCACTGATTCCAGCGCCTTAACCGCATGGTAACACTAACGCGCTTTAATAGATTCACAAATGGTTGCGTTCTAAGTGGGTCGAGTCATGCGTTTCAGTCTTTCGCCGAAGTTCGGGAAATCGGCCGGCAATCTTCTGGTCGTCGCCTTGCTGGCGAGTGCAGCAACGGGCTGCAGCTCAGATGTAACACGTTTCGGCAGTCTGTTTTCCTCTTCCGGGCAGGATCAGATGACGACAAATTCGATCCCGCGCAGGAGTTTCAACGGGCCGCAGGGCGACCCGGTGCCGCGTGCCGATCTCGGTGGTTCGGCCATGCAGCCGTCCTACGCTCAGAATGGGGCGATGAACCAGCCCTATCCGGGCCGCCCGAGCTATGATCCGGTCGCCTCCTCGGGCTCCCCCGCACGGATGGCATCCGCACCGGTTTCCGTTCAGCGCACCGAACTCGCGCCGCCGAGCGCAGGGTCCGTTTCTCCCCGTCAGCGGGAAAGAGACGTCGCTCTTGCCCAGCCGTTTCCGGCTGCTCCGAAACCCGATCGCATCGCTCCGGCAGGCGTGAATGCGCCGAGAGTTGCTCCCGATACGCTGACGACGGGCACGACGCCGAAGGTTTCGGGCTGGTCGGGGACCAATGCGCCGTCGGTCACGCTGCGTCCGGGTGAAAACATCGCTGTCCTTTCCCGCCGCTATGGCGTTCCGGAAAAGGAAATCCTGCGCGTCAACAATCTGAAGACGGCTTCCGCGGCGCAACCCGGCCAAGCGATCCTCATCCCGACCTTTAACGGCGGCAACAATGCCGCCAAGGCCGCAGCCCAGTCCGCTGATCTTTCCAAGCCCGGCAACCTGCCGCAGCCGACGAAGGGCCAGGAGCAGAAGGTTGCTGTCATTCCCGGTGCCAATTCGGCTCGCGACAAGACCGTCGCTAACGCAGACCCGACAGGCAAGGCGCCTCCGGCAGGCGGCAAGAATCCGAATGGCGCTGCGGGCACCTATACAGTCAAGCAGGGAGACTCGCTTGCCAAGATCGCCAAGGCGACGGGCGCCAACATCGACGATATCAAGGCAGCCAACAATCTGTCGGCAAGCTCGATCCGCATTGGCCAGGAACTGAAGATCCCGAACGGCGGAGTTTCCGCCGACACGATCAAGACGGCCTCCATCCCGGCGCAGAAGGTCGAGCAGGTCAAGCCCGCTCAGCCGGCCGCCGCCCCGGTGCAGACTGCCTCCGCGCAGCCGGCGCCTTACAAGGCTCCTGCCGCGACACAGACGGTCGATGATGTCGAGAAGAAGTCCGATGTCAGCGCTGCCGCTCCGGAAGCAACCGGCATCGGCAAATATCGCTGGCCGGTTCGCGGCCAGGTGATCGCTGCTTATGGCGCCAACGTCAACGGCAGCCGCAATGATGGCATCGATATCTCGGTTCCGCAGGGCACGGCGATCAAGGCTGCTGAAAACGGCGTGGTCATCTATGCCGGTAATGGCCTGAAGGAACTCGGCAACACGGTACTTGTTCGTCACGACGACGGGACCGTCACCGTCTACGGCAACGCCGACACGCTGAGCGTCACCCGCGGCCAGAAGATCCAGCGTGGCCAGACGGTCGCCATGTCGGGCATGAGCGGCAACGTCAAGCAGCCGCAGGTGCACTTCGAGGTTCGCAAGGATGCGTCCCCGGTCAACCCGATGACATTCCTTGAATAGAGGACATTTCCTGAGCAGGTAGAGCGTTTCAGGAAAGTGCAAAAGCCCGGCCAGCAGTCGGGCTTTTGTCGTTTAAAGCGTGTGGCGCAAACTCTGCAGCGGGTTTCGATAACGGCGCGCGCCGGAAGTGCTTAAGCGTGGTCGAGATGGATGCGCATTCGGCCGGCCAGATCCTGGATATATTGCCAGGCGACGCGGCCGGAGCGGGCGCCGCGGGTCGTTGCCCATTCCAGCGCCTCGGCATGCATCTTCTCACGGTCGAGACCGAGCTTGAAATGATCGGCGTAGCCATCGATCATCGTCAGGTAGTCTTCCTGGCTGCATTTGTGGAAGCCGAGCCACAGGCCGAAGCGGTCGGAGAGTGAGACCTTCTCCTCGACGGCTTCCGACGGATTGATCGCGGTCGACTGTTCGTTTTCCATCATGTGGCGCGGCAGCAGGTGGCGCCGGTTGGACGTGGCATAGAACAGCACATTATCCGGACGCCCTTCTACGCCACCATCGAGCGCCGCCTTGAGCGACTTATACGCGGTGTCGTCGTGGTCGAACGAGAGGTCGTCACAGAAGACGATGACACGGTGCGGCGTGTCCTTGAGGAGGTCGAGTAGCGTTGGTAGGCTGGCAATGTCTTCTCGATGCACTTCGACCAGCTTCAGCGATACGGCGCTCTCGCGGCGCACATCTTCATGCACGGCCTTGACCAGCGACGACTTGCCCATGCCACGCGCGCCCCAGAGCAGCACGTTGTTGGCCGCATAGCCCTCGGCAAAACGTACGGTGTTTTCGTGCAGGATGTCGCGCACATGATCGACGCCGCGGATGAGCTTCAGCGCCACGCGATTGGGGCGCTTGACGGGCTGCAGATACTGGCGGGCAGGGGACCAGACGAAACAGTCGGCGGCGTTCCAATCATTGGCAGCAGGTGGGGCGCCGGCCAGTCGTTCGACTGCATCTGCAAGCCTCTTCAGCTCCTGCAGCAGAACGCTATTGATTTCTTCGGCCATCGGGTGCCTCCTTCATAGATTGCAGCGATCATCCGCTTTCGCTTTTGATGCCGGGCTACCATGGCCTTTCCACAGCGGAAAGGTTATGAGGCAGCGGAATCGGTACGCTTTCCGGCTGTTTTTGTTGCATTCATCAAGGCTGCAACTATAGTCCGGCGACTTGAAAAGAGAGGCGGGGTTCCGCCGCCCACAGCCTGAGGAGCTTAGCATGTTTATCACCCCGGCATTTGCCCAGAGCGCAACCGACGCCACGAGCGCTTTCGGCGGCTCAGGCCTCGAAATGATCATCCTGTTCGTGCCGCTGATGGTGGTCTGGTATTTCCTGCTCATCCGCCCGCAGCGCGCGCAAGCCAAGAAGCGTGAGGAAACCCTGAAGGCGATCCGTCGCGGCGATCAGATCGTGACCGGCGGCGGCCTCGTCGGCAAAGTCACGAAGGTAGTCGACGAGAAGGAAGTCGAAGTCGAAATCGCCGAAGGCGTGCGCGTGCGCATCGTCCGCACCGGCATTTCCGAAGTCCGCGTGAAGGGCGAGCCGGTTAAGGCCGACGCTGCGTAATATGCGATAGCAACACCCGCCGGATCGGAAGATAGTCGAGAGAATGCACCATTTTTCCCGCTTGAAAACACTTCTGATCTGGTTGGTTGCGATTGCCGCTATCGTCATCGCTGCGCTCAATCTCCTGAGCCAGGCGCAGCTTTCCTCCCTGCCCAGTTGGATCCGGCAGGACCGCGTCACCCTCGGTCTCGATCTTCAGGGCGGCTCTCATATCGTACTCCGCCTCGAACGCTCCGACATTATCCGGGACCGGCTGGAAGCAACGGTTGCCAGCGTTCGTGAAAAGCTTCGTGGAGCCGGCATCCGTTATACGGGGCTCGCCGGAACCGCGCAGACGGTGACGGTCAAGGTCACCGACATGGCCCAGCTGCAGACCGCAGTCGATCTCCTGAAATCGCTGACATCAACCCATATCTCGCTGCAGCAGAGCAACGACGGCCAGCTGACGCTGCAGATCTCCGACAAGGCGATCGATGCGGACACGGTTGCTGCGCAGACCCGCTCGCTCGATATTGTAGCCCGCCGTATCGCTGGTTTCGGCAAAGAGAATTTCACCGTTCGTCCTGACGGCAACGATCGGATTGCCGTGCAGGTGCTGGGCTCCGTCGACGCCGAACGGCTGAAGAACCTGCTGAACGAACCCGCCGCACTCTCCTTACACCTCATTGACGAAAGCATGACCGGCCAGCAGGCGCTTGCGGGCCGCTGGCCCGCGACATCGCAGGTGCTTTATTCGCTGGATGATCCGCCGGTTCCCTATCTCGTTGATCGCACTGTAATTGCGACAGGCGCCGATTTTGCCGAAGTCGATACCAAGACCGATCCGCAAACGCAGGACAGCGCCATTGTCTATCGGTTGAATGCCGAGGCGGCGAAGCGTCTGGCGCAGGCGACGAGCGCCAATGTCGGAAAACACCTTGCCATCGTCTTTGATGATCAGGTCATGGCTGATCCGGTCATCGAAGCGCCGATATCGGACGGCAGCGGCGAGATATCAGCCAATTTCTCCGAAGAAGGCGTTCAGGATCTGGCCGTCATGCTACGGGCCGGCGCGCTGCCTGCAACACTCACATCGGTGGAAGAGCGAACTGTCAGCCCGGTCTTCGGCTCCGAATCCGTCTTCTCCGGTCTTGTCGCCGGCATTGTCGCGGTCGTGCTGGTCGCGGCGCTGATGACCGCGCTCTATCGCATGCTCGGCATTATCGCCGTCGTCTCGCTGGGCTTCAATCTGGTGCTGATTGTTGCATTCCTAAGCGTTGCCGGTGCGACCCTGACGCTCCCAGGCATTGCCGGCCTCGTGCTGATCGTCGGCATGGCCGTGGATTCCAATGTGCTGATCTATGAGCGCATCCGCGAAGAGGAGAGGGTGCCGCATACCACCTTCGCCCAGGCGGTGGAGCGCGGCTTCTCGCGTGCCTTCGCCACCATCGTCGATGCTAACGTTACCATCTTCATTGCTGCCGTCATTCTGTTTTTCGTCGGCAGTGAATCCATTCGCGGCTTTGCCGTGACTTTGGCTGTTGGCATCCTCACGACCATTCTGACGGCTTTTACGCTGACGCGCGGGCTGGTGACTGCCTGGCTTGCAAGACGACATCCGCGCCACCTGCCGAAGAGCGCGCTGACCGGGCTGTTCGAGCACACCAATATCCGTTTCATGGGCATCCGCCGCTACGTCTTCACGGCGTCGGCAGCACTTTGCATCGCCGCGATGCTCGCCTTCGCAACGGTCGGTCTGCAGCTCGGCATCGACTTTACCGGCGGCTCGCTGATCGAGGTCAAGGCGAAGCAGGGCAATGCCGATATTGCCGATCTGAGCGCCCGTCTCAACGAACTGAACCTCGGGCCGGTGCGTGTCGATCGCATCGGCGATGCCGCCAACGCCCTGATCCGTGTCGGCTCGCAGGACGGCGGCGAAAATGCCGAGCAGTCGGTCGCAACATTCATTCGCGGCGAACTGGCCGAGGACTACGATTTCCGCCGCGTCGAGGTCGTCGGAGCAGCTGTCTCCAGCGAGCTGACGATGCTGGCAACGGTCGGTATCCTTGCCTCCCTGTTCGCCATCCTGGTCTATATCTGGATACGCTTCGAATGGCAGTTTGCGGTCGGTGCGATCGTCGCGACATTGCACGACGTCATCATCATGCTCGGTCTCTTCGTGCTGACCGGTATGGAATTCAATCTGACGAGCGTCGCGGCCCTTTTGACCGCCGTCGGCTATTCGCTGAACGATACCGTCGTCGTCTATGACCGCATGCGCGAAAACCTGAAACGCTACAGGAAAATGCCGCTGCCGATCCTGATCGATGCAGCGATCAACCAGACGCTCTCGCGTACCATCCTGACGGCCGCCACGACCTTGCTTGCGCTGCTTGCGCTTTACATCTTCGGCGGCGCCGTCATCCGCTCCTTTACTTTCACCATGCTCTTCGGCGTTGCGCTTGGGACATTCTCCTCCATCTATATAGCAGCGCCTGTTCTCATCATTTTCCGGCTGCGCCGCGAGACCGATGGCAAGGACGAGGGCGACATCAGCATGAAATCCGGCAAGCCGGTGGTGTAGATACATGGCAAAAGGCATTGAAATCCGCGACGCCCATTTCCCGGGCCGCGCCCCCATAGACACCTATGGCAATGGAGGATTCCGGTTTGCGGATATGTCGCATCGCGGCTCCATCCTCTGCCTGCCCTCGGGCATCCACGGCTGGGAGATGGACATGACGAAGCCGTTGTCGGTGGAAAATTTTCGCCGTGTGCTCGAAGAAGCCGCCGATATCGAAGTCCTGCTCGTTGGCACAGGCACGGAACTTCGCCGCCTCCCTGCAGAATTGCGTGCCGCCCTCAAAGCGCGCGGTATCTCCTCCGATCCAATGAGCACGGGTGCCGCCGTGCGCACCTTCAACATCATGCTCTCCGAACAGCGTGCCGTCGCCGCCGCCCTGATCGCGGTCTGATTATGGCCGATCCAACGACGAACCAGGACATCAGCCTGGCAATGCTGCGCGACACCGATCGCGATCGCTACCTCGCCTGCCTGCTATCACCTGATGACAAGCGTGGTGCGCTCGCCGCCCTTTATGCCTTCAATGCCGAGCTTGCCCGCATCCGCGATCTCGTTCACGAACCGTTGCCCGGCGAAATTCGTATGCAGTACTGGCGCGACCTCCTGGAAGGCAATGCGCACGGCTCGACTGATGCCAATCCACTCGCGGCAGCCCTTCTTTCGGCGGTCGAGACGCATCGGCTTCCACGCCAGACGCTCGTCAACATGATCGAGGCGCGGATCTTCGATCTCTACGACGACCCGATGGAAAGCCGAACCGCGCTGGAAGGCTATGCGGGCGAAACAGCCTCTGCACTCATCCAGCTTGCCGGCCTCATCCTTTCCCCGCAAGAGGCGATGAAATCCGCGGATGCCGCCGGTCATGCCGGCGTGGCGCAGGCTATATCTGGGATGTTACTGCTGATGCCGCTCCATCAACGTCGCGGACAGGTCTATATCCCGCTCGAAATTCTCTCGGCGACAGGCCTTGACCGGGAAAGCTTCCTGGCTGGCGCGGATAGGCCGCGCATCTCTGCGGCCATCGAAGCTTTCGCCGGGCTCGGTCGCGATCACCTTGCCAAGGCGAGAGCGTCTGCGCTGCCGCCATCGGTGCTGCCCGCCTTCCTGCCGGTTGCGCTCGCGGAACCGGTGCTGGTGAAGGCGCAGAAGCGCGGTGCAGCCGTTCTGGAAGTATCGCTGCAGGAGCCGCAATGGCGCCGTCAGATGCGCATGGCTTTTGCCGGTATGCGCAAGAAAATCTGACGACGGTCAAACTCGCGCAAGTCTCGCGCGTTATGTCAGGCATAACCCATTCTAAACGGAGAATCCGCATGGGCATTATCGTCTGGTGCGTTCTTTTCGCCATCGTCATCTTCATCGCCTATGTGGCGACGCGCATGGCTGCTCAGAACAAGGAAGATGGCCTGCACGACACGGGCCTTGCCATCATCGAATTCGGCCGCGCATTCCCCAATGAGGCGATCCGTCAGCTTCAGGCGACAGTCGATGGCAAGGCTGTCTTCGTGCGTCTGCATGACAACAAGGCGGGCTTCATGCGTAACATGTCGCGCCATTTCGCTTGCCATCTGATCGAGCCGGGCACGGTGCGCGTTCTGGCGTCTGAAACGGGCAAGGGGCTGAGCATCGAATTTGCCAACGCCCCCCATCACAACGGCACCTACGAGTTCGCTTCTGCCAAGGAAGCGTCAGAAGTCTCGCTCTGGCTGCTCGGCAACTATGTTGCCGAGCAGGACAAGGAACTGCCTGTGCCGAATACCTCGGCGGTGAACGGCCATTAAACTCAGGCGCTTTCGGCGCGTTCGACATCCTGCCCGAGCCAGGCGGCGCAATCTGAAAGCGCCCGCTTGGCGATCAGCTGACGCTTCATGATCGTCTTATCCTTGCCCCGAAAGCGCTTGACGCCTTCAGGCTTGACGATGGAGCCTGGCTGAAGCTCCGGAAACAACCCGAAATTGATATTCATTGGCTGGAAGGAGCGTTTACCCGGCTCCTCGTCAGTGACCAGATGGCCGCCGGTGATATGGCCAAGAAGCGATCCGAGCGCCGTTGTTGCGGGGGGAAGCGAAACTGGTTCTCCCTTGCGTTCCGCGGCGGCAAAGCGGCCGGCCAGCAGACCCACGCTTGCGCTTTCGACATAACCTTCGCAGCCGGTGATCTGGCCGGCAAAGCGCAGGCCCGGCCGCGATTTCAAAGTTAGCGACGGATCGAGCAGGGTGGGCGAATTTATGTAGGTGTTGCGGTGCAGACCGCCGAGCCTGGCAAATTCGGCATTCTCAAGCCCTGGGATCATGCGGAAGATATCGGCCTGGGCGCCATATTTGAGCTTCGTCTGGAAGCCGACCATGTTGTAGAGGGTGCCGAGCGCATTGTCCTGGCGAAGCTGCACGACGGCATAGGCTTTCACGGTCGGGTTATGCGCGTTGGTGAGGCCCATCGGCTTCATCGGACCGTGGCGCAGCGTCTCGCGCCCGCGCTCGGCCATCACTTCGATTGGCAGGCACCCGTCGAAATAGGGCGTGCCTTCCCACTCCTTGAAACCGACTGTATCGCCGGCGATCAGCGCGTCAACGAAGGCATTGTATTGCTCTTCCGTCATCGGGCAGTTGATATAGTCCTTGCCCGTGCCACCGGGACCGACCTTGTCGTAGCGGGACTGATACCAGCAGATGTCCATGTCGATGCTGTCACGATAAACGATCGGCGCGATGGCATCGAAAAAGGCAAGAGAATCCTCACCCGTTTCCGCCTGGATGGCGCCTGCCAGCGACGGCGCGGTCAGGGGACCGGTGGCGATAATGGCCAAATCCCAGTCCTTCGGCGGCAGGCCGGAAATCTCCTCGCGCACGACCGTGATCAGCGGATGCTCGTGGATCGCCTCGGTCACGGCATCAGAAAAGCCATCGCGGTCGACGGCCAGTGCGCCGCCTGCCGGCACCTGATGTTTGTCGGCCGACGCCATGATCAATGAGCCAGCCATGCGCATTTCCGCATGGATGACGCCCACGGCATTGCTGGTAGCATCATCCGAGCGAAAGGAGTTGGAGCAGACGAGCTCGGCAAGGCCATCGGTCTTGTGCGCATCCGTACCGCGCACGCCGCGCATTTCATGCAAGATTACGGGAACGCCGGCATTGGCGATTTGCCACGCAGCTTCGGAGCCGGCGAGTCCGCCGCCGATGACATGAATAGGGGAGTAGGAGGAATTATCGGTCATTAGCGGCTGATATCACGCCAGCACATGCGATCCAACAATAGAATCAAAAACGGCGCCTGCTGGCGCCGCAACGTGATCAGCTCTGCTCTCGCGTTCCGGGCGATGCTTCGCGCTGGTCGACATCTTCGAGATCGGCATCGACAATGTAGGCATCCCGATGTTCGCGTGCTGCTTCGCGTTGTGCAGCAAGGTTCGGAAGATCGTCGGGAGTCGTTTCTTCCGTATGTTCGTTGAACGTGTCTATTTCACCTTTTGTGGACGGAGCGTCCTTACGTCGGGCATTCAGCGCCCGTGAGGTTTCGTCCACAATTTCGCGCCGACGCGCATCGGCAGCCGGACTATCTTCCGCCCGTGCATCGTCAGTTGCTTTTTCGAAAATGGTTCTCGCCATGATGTTACCTCCAGAAACGGTTCGTCTCGACGGACTGGCGGCCCAGCAGATAGCCGATGCTGAAAGCGAGAACGCCAATGCCGACAACGACAGAGCTGGCGGTATGGGGATGATCGGCCGCACCCGTTGCGACGGCCTGCACCTCGCGTTTGACCGCAGAGGCGGTGTTCGACGCAGTCTTTCTGATGCCTTCGGGCTTGTTCACCGGCTGTCCGGTAAACCCGGCATTGAGTTGGTTTGACATGGGGTGGTCTCCTTTCGTGAAGGAGAACTGACGGAAGGCTGTCGGGTTCCGATAAACAACGAGTAAAGCTCAAAAACGAAAACGGCGCCTGATGGCGCCGTTTTGGAGAATGGTCCGCTTACTATTAGCGGAACGAGCGGGACGCAATGCCGCGGATGTCGTAGCGGCTGACGCCGATATCGGCGAGCGTCTGGTTGGACAGGTTGCCAAGTTCGTTGAGCGTACGGCGGTAGCTAATCCAGCTCTTTGCAATGCGGATCGGGTTCATGGTCTCTTCCTCAGATGTCTTATGCAGGCAGCGGGATCGCTGTCTCTGCGGTTGACATTTATATAATCGAGGTCTTCGCTATTGTGCAGTGCAAATAAAGGGCGTCTGCTATGCAATTGTGCACTCTGGTGCCCGCTAATTATGCAGAGCGCGATTTTTGAGCGGGCCGGGAATTAACACTTCCGTAACTTTACGGCGATCTGACCGGCAGGCAAAAGAAAACGCCCGCTGCGGAGGCAGCAGGCGTTTTGGGAAGGCAATCTGCTTGGGAGGAGCAGCGATTACCTGTACTTAGCGGGCGGCAGCTTCGCGAGCAACGCGCTGGATGTCCGAACGGTCGATGCCGAGGTCATGTAATTCGCGGTTGGTCATGCGGCCGAGTTCGGTAACGGTCTGACGATACTTGCGCCAGTTATTGAAAGAGCGAGAGAAGTTCATGTTAATCCCCTTTCCGAGGGCTTGATCCTGCCAGCAGCCCGTCTTCGGCGCTGACCTCTATTTGATGAGCAGAATGTATGTTGCGCTGCAAAGAACTAAAAGAGCCAAGATTTCAAATCACCTATGCGTGATTCGCAAGGCTTCGATTGTGGTTTACCCGCTTTGATCATTTTTTGATCAATGAAACAGGCTGAGTGATTTTTTCCTAGGCTGCCGTTTTCTCAGAAGGGATATCCGGCCCGCAGCCGCGCCCGCGAGCGGTCTTTTTTGTAGCCGCATTTCCGAATGCATCTCCGGGAAAATGACGGGCCTCCGCGCGCTGAAGCGCTCTGCTGACTGCCCGACGCGGCTTAACGATTGCTTTACCCTGATTCAGGCGAAAGCCCGAAAAGGTAGGATGCTAATCGTTTAATCACCTGTTAAGAAAAACGCCCACCGGGGGAGGGTCCGGTGGGCGTCATGATGGTGACTGGCAACTGGGAGGAGGAGTGTTGCCAGCCTATCGCAGGGCGCTGGGAGGAGGAGTGCGCATCTGCGAATCTCGTCACGGACATATGTCCGCGGGCATCCAGAAAACCGGGCCGGGGCGCCATCCCCGCGCTTCGATATGCAGGTAAATAGTATGACTTTTGATTGTTTTGCAGTGCAATATAATCATGGTGGCTATGCGGTAAATGCATGCCTTGGGCGTCATGGTTATATTAGCAATGATGAGGTTAGCGCTTGGTTAATGGTTGACCCAATTAAGTCCAATGAGGAATTTGCGTATTTCAAATGTCGGCATTTCCGCACGCCGATCTTGCGCTATAAATGCAGAAGCCAAAAATGGCGGATTAATACGGGGTGGGGCATGTATCGCGGCAGATTGAGGCGGGATCTCTCGCTCTGGGTGGAGAAGGGACTTCTTGAGGAAGTGACGGCAAAGACGCTGCTTGCCGAATACGACACGCGTCCGGCCAGTTTCAGCGTCGGCCGCGTGCTGATGGGATTGGCGGCCGTGCTGCTCGGGGCAGCCTTTCTGCTTCTCGTCGCTTCGAACTGGGAGTATATGCCCCGCCTCGTTCGCGTCGGCCTGATGCTGGCGCTCATCTGGGCGGTTCACATCGGCGCTGCACTTCTTCTTATGCGTGGTGCGGTCGCCACAGCCGGCGGTCTGCTCATCATCGGTGCGTTGAGCTTCGGCGGTGCCATCTCGCTCATCGGCCAGATGTATCACCTCTCGGGCGACGAACAGACGGTCATGTATCTCTGGTTTGCCGTCGCAACCGTTTCAGCAATCCTTTTCCGCTCGGCTGCAGTGACCGTTGTCGCAGGCTTCCTCTCCTGGGCCTCCTTTGCCGTCTACCTCGAGAATTTCGATACGCGCTGGTTCGGCTCCGGCCCCTATGCGCCGCTTGTCATGGCGGCTGTCGTCATAGGGCTCGTGCGCTTTACCGGCGCCGAGCGGGCGCGTCATCTCGCCTATCTGCTGGTGGTCGGCTGGCTCGCTTGGCTCTATGTGCTGACTGAGGAGATATCCGTGGCGATCGCCTTCGCCGTTCTCGGCATGGTGGCTTTCCTGCTGACAGCCTTGCCCATCCGTCCGATTTCTACGCTCGTCAGAACCGCGGGTGCGGCTCCGGCCTTCTATAGTTTCCTCGTCGCCCTCATGGGATTGTTCCTGCTCCATATCGAAATGGATGAAGGCGGACGTATGGTGGTGATTGGCCTGCTGACGCTGGCTGCCGCCGTTGCGGCGATCGCGCTGCATGGCCGGGACAATGGAGCGGTACGTTATCTGGCCTATGGCGCCTTCGCCGCCGAGATGCTCTATCTGGCCTCGGTGACGGTCGGCACGATCTTGGGCACGTCGAGCCTCTTCCTGTTCTCGGGCCTGGTGGTCGCAGCCGTTGCCTGGGTCGTCATCCGTCTCGAAAGACGCTTCGCGGCCGGACCGGGAATAGCCGAAGCGAAGGAGGAACGAGCATGAGGCTCGCCGTCGCAAGACCGTTAACTGGTCGCTTCTATATTGTTGCCGCGCTCCTCGTCGCTGGCCTGCAGACACTGATCCTCGGTTACATCATCCAGAGCCGCGCTTCCATCCTGGCAAGCGGCACCGAAATATTGCTGAAGACGGCTCCGGTTGATCCGCGCGATTTCCTGCGTGGCGACTACGTCGTACTGAACTACGATATATCGTCGATCCCGGTCTCGACGGTTACCGGCGGCATTCCGGCAGAAGCCGGCGAACAGACCCTGTGGGTGCGCCTCAAGCGTCAGCCGGATGGGTTCTGGGGCATTGTCGAATCGTCCTTTAGGGAACTGCCGGCTGCGTTGGATACAGTCGTCCTGCGCAGCCTGCCTTTCTATAGCTATGGTCCCAACGATGGTGAAACCATCCGGGTCGAATACGGGATAGAGCGCTATTACGTGCCGGAAGGCGAAGGAAAGCCGCTGGAGGAGGCCCGTAACGAGGGCGTCGTATCGATTGCTGCCAGCGTTTCATCGTCGGGTGCCGCACAGATCCGCAGCCTCGTTGTGGACGGCAAGCCGGCCTATGAAGAGCCTCTCTATTGAGAGTCGGGGTGGCTGACGGGAACGGTACGCTTTTGCCCGCAAATCCCTGTCATTTGCCGTTCATTTTTCCTTTGCCTGTTCTAAATCGGGTGATATAGAGACGCCGCGCTCCGGAAGGCCTCATGCGCAGGCATATGCATGCGGTTTCGTGAACGCGGGTATGGTGAAATTGGTAGACACGCCAGATTTAGGTTCTGGTGCCGCAAGGCGTGGGAGTTCAAGTCTCTCTACCCGCACCAAGCTGCCTTGCAGGGCGGGAGGACTGGAACTTCGTTGTCCGGATACCCCAAAAGCGAGTGCTGTTCTGCTTCGGGCGGAACGAACAGGAATTGAGAAAAGCCACGCACGGCAGTTGGCCGGCGTCGTGCTCACAGAAACGAACGGCGTCTGGGCACGGCGCCACGGAAATGAAGGTAGGAAGACATGCAGGTTATCGAAACGCTCGCTGAAGGGCTGAAGCGCGAAATCAAGGTCGTTATCCCGGCCAAGGACATGGAAAGCAGGCTGAACGAGCGCCTTGCCGACGTAAAGGACAAGGTTCGCATCAACGGTTTCCGTCCGGGCAAGGTTCCGCCCGCTCACCTTAAGAAGGTCTATGGCAAGTCCATCATGGCCGATCTCGTCAACGAGATCGTTCGCGACCAGCCGACCCAGATCCTGTCCAGCCGTGGCGAAAAGTCGGCTACCCAGCCGGAAATCAACATGACGGAAGACAAGGACGAGGCGGAAAAGATCCTCGCTGCCCAGCAGGACTTCGAATTCACCCTGTCCTATGAAGTTCTTCCGCCGATCGAACTGAAGTCCAACAAGGGCATCAAGGTCACGCGCGAAGTTGTCGATATCTCGGACGATGAAGTCAACGAGCAGGTTCTCAAGGTCGCTGAAAGCGCCCGCGACTATGCCGAAAAGAAGGGCAAGGCTGCCAACGGCGACCGCGTCAAGATGGACTATGTCGGCAAGGTCGACGGTGTTGCCTTCGACGGCGGCACCGATCAGGATGCTGAACTGGTTCTCGGTTCCGGCCGTTTCATCCCGGGCTTCGAAGACCAGCTCGTCGGTGTCAAGGCTGGCGACGAGAAGACCATCACCGTGACTTTCCCGGCCGACTATCCGGCAAAGAACCTCGCTGGCAAGGAAGCCACCTTCGACGTTACCGTCAAGGAAGTCGCTGCTCCGGCTGATGTCGAGATCAACGACGAACTTGCCAAGAAGCTCGGCCTCGAATCTGCCGATCGTCTGAAGGAAATCGTCCGCGGCCAGATCGAATCCCAGTACGGTTCGCTGACGCGCCAGAAGCTGAAGCGCCAGATCCTCGACCAGCTCGACGAGATGTACAAGTTCGAAACCCCGTCCAAGCTCGTCGAAGCCGAATATAACGGTATCTGGAACCAGGTCAGCAACGACCTCGCCCAGTCCGGCAAGACCTTCGAAGACGAAGACACGACCGAAGAACAGGCACGCGAAGAATACCAGAAGCTCGCCGAGCGCCGCGTCCGCCTCGGCCTCGTTCTCTCCGAAATCGGCGAAAAGGCCGGCGTCGAAGTCAGTGAAGACGAAATGCAGCGCGCAATCTACGAACAGCTGCGCCAGTATCCGGGCCAGGAAAAGCAGATTCTCGAGTTCTTCCGCAGCCAGCCGGGTGCCGCCGCTTCGATCCGCGCTCCGATCTTCGAAGAAAAGGTCATCGACCATCTGCTGACCGAAATCGCCGTCACCGACAAGAAGGTGACCAAGGAAGAGCTGCTTGCCGACGAAGAAGGCGAAGCTTCTGAAAAGGCCGAAACCAAGAAGGCTGCGCCGAAGAAGAAGGCTGCCGCCAAGGCTGAAGCTTCTGCAGACGCTGCTGAAGGCGAAGAAGCTGCACCGAAGAAAAAGGCTGCACCGAAGAAGAAGACTTCCGAGGATAGCGCCGAATAATCGGCTTTTCCGCAGTGAAATCAAAAGCCCTGCCGCTTGCGGCAGGGCTTTTTTGTTGAACCTTCGAAATCGGCGGATCTTGCGTTCGGCTGTCAGACGCCCTTTCGGGCGTGGGTCAGTTCCGCGACCTTTTTGATGTGGCTGACGGCGGCAGTACCACCAGCAGTCTTGGTGAAAAGATCGAGAACGTCTTCGTCATCATCGGCAACCGGCGTCAATGCCTTGTCCATATAGCTCTTCGCATCGGCCTGGCGTGCAATCAGGAAAGCCGAAACACTGAGCTTGATGATCGTGCCGGCAAGCGAGAGATGTTTGCGGGCGGTATCGAAGGCGAAGCGTGGCCAGAAGAGCAGCGGGTGCTCGCGCTTAAGGCTCGGACGGCGCTCCGAAGGATGTTTCAGGCGCAAAAGGCCGCTCTGCAGGGGATGAACGTTTTCGAGTGGCACGGTGGTCGCAAACGAGACCAGCACCTTGACAAGGCTGGAGAGCTTGATGCCGGTTGCCGCGCCACGGCGCAGCAGGGTCTTCATATGCTCAGGCGAGTAGTAGAGCGACCAGGCCTCTTGATAGATATCTTCCCACTCCTTCTTGCTCATCTTTGGATGGGCTGTGCAGACGTGCTCGACATCGTAGATGTTGAGATCGGCATCCATCTCGACGCCCTTCTTCCAGAGAACCTGATGGTCCTCTGAGCCTGGCAGCGGTGTCAGAACGAAGAATTCGATGACGTCGAGCGGCAACTCTTCCTGAATGATCTTGATGTCGCGGCGGATCGAGTCGGGCGTGTCGGCCGGGAAGCCCAGAATATAGCCGGCAAGCGTCATGATGCCCTGTGCCTTCCAGGCCAGCAGCATCTTGCGATATTCGGTGATCTTGTTCTGGTTTTTCTTGGCGGCGGTCAGATTGTCCGGATTGACGTTTTCAAGGCCGATGAAGACACGGGTGACGCCGGCGCGTTTCGATTTTTCGATGAAGTTCGGGATCTTGTGGCAGAGCGTATCCACCTGGATCATCAGGCCGAGCGGAATGCCGTCCTTTTCCCTGAGCTCGATCAGCCGGTCGAAGATCGCTTCCCAATCCTTGTTGCGGGCGAAATTGTCATCGGTGATGAAGAATTTATGGATGCCCTGCGCCCAGTTCATACGCACCAGCTTCTCGACATCGTCCGCCGAGCGGAAGCGGGATTTGCGGCCCTGCACGTTGATGATCGTGCAGAAGGAACATTGATATGGGCAGCCGCGGCCCGCATCGAAACTGGTGCTGAGGCCAAGCGTGCGCTGAATATTGTCTTTCGGCAGAAAAGGCACCGGCGTGCCACCGATGCCTGGAAGGTCGTTCATGAAATTGTAGAGCGGCTTCAGCTCGCCGGCGGCTGCGTCGCGCAGCACCATCTCCAGCCGCCCTTCGGCCTCGCCTGCAAACATCGAAACACCCATCTTGCGACATTCCTCGAGGCCGATCGCGTCGCCGTCGAGCATCGACAGGCAGCCCGAGATATGAAAGCCGCCCATCGAGACCGGCAGTCCGGCATCGCGGAAGGGGCGGGCAATATCGAGTGCGCGGGGGTACTGATTGGATTGCACGCCGATAAGCGCGACCATCCCGAAATTATTGTTACGTTTGAACTGGGAAATCAGCGCCGCAAAATCGATCCGCGTATTGGTCTCATCGATGACGGTGATATCGATGGCGGTGTCGGCCCCAAGTACCTGCCGCTCCGCACATTCACCGGCAATCCCATAGATCGCCGCCAGCGAGTTGGAGGGGATCATTGCCCGCCACCATCGGATCACGTAGCCGTCATCGTCATAGTGCGACGGCTTTATCAGGATAAGCTGAAACCGTCTGCGAGCAGCCTCTGAATTATCGGGCAAAATATCTATCTCTCGTTGGGGGCTGCGCAGCTGGATTTGGTGGCGCCGCAGGCCGGTCTAAGACGTGGTTTCAGGCTGTCGAAAGCCGTGCCTCGTATTTGGGAAGGCGATAAGCAGAACGCAATAGAACAATGCAAGGCGCGAACAGGCTGACCTTACCAATATCTTTTGGCATGGGATATAGTCAGTTGGCACAGAACGAGAGTAGCCATCAATAGGGTATAATGAGGCGCCTACCATGCCATGAGATTTAGGGATCGTGGCTTAAGTGCTGTTGAAACGGCGAGGACGTTCCCTCGCTTTCTCATAGTTCGGATTTTATGTCGCCCATGCGGTTCCACGCATCGAGACCGGCGATCTTGTAGGCTTCGGCAAGCGTCGGGTAGTTGAAGGTATTCTCGACAAAATATTCCACAGTGCCCTTCAGGTTCAGCACGGCCTGACCGATATGCACGAGTTCGGTAGCACCTTCACCGACGATGTGCACGCCGAGCAGACGGCGTGTCTTTAACGAGAAGATCAGCTTCAGCAGGCCGGTATCGAGACCCATGATGTGGCCGCGCGATGTCTCCCGGAAACGGGCAATACCGCACTCATAGGGAATGCCACGCTCCTTCATTTCCTCTTCGGTCAGACCACAGGTGGAGATTTCCGGCACGGCATAGATGCCATAGGGAAAATATTTCTGCGGCTCCTTGGCGACCGCACCGATTGCGACGCGCGCAGCAATACGGCCCTGTTCCATCGAGGTCGAGGCAAGACTCGGAAAGCCGACAACATCGCCGGCGGCATAAATATTGGGCACGGACGTCTGGAACGTCTCGGGATTGACCTTCAGGCGCCCGCGGCTGTCCGCCTCGAGACCGATGGCCTCCAGGTTGAGTGTGTCGGTGGCGCCCATACGCCCGGCAGCGAAAAGCACCATGTCGGTCACGAGATGCCGACCGCTGTCGAGGGTCAGTTGCACCTTGCCCGCATCGAGCCGCTCGACCTTCTCGGCCTTAGTGCCGAGCAGCAGTTTCATATTGCGGTCGCGCAGCTGGTAAGTGAAATCCTCAATGATCTCCTTGTCGATGAAGTCGAGCATGGTCGACTTTGGATCGATGACGGTCACGGCGGTATCCAGCGCCGAAAAGATCGTTGCATATTCGATGCCGATGACGCCGGCGCCGATGACGACCATGCTGCGTGGCAGTTCCTCGATATCGAGCAGCTCGTCACTGTCGAGCACGGTCTTGTTGTCGAAGGGCATGTAATCAGGCCGAAACGGCTTGGTGCCGACCGCAAGAAGAATACTGGCGCCGGTCACCATCATCGTGTCGCCATCGTCCTTGATGACCTGCAGGGTATTGGCGTCGACGAAGCTGGCCTTGCCGCGGATATGTTGGACGCGGTTGCGGGCGAACTGATGTTCGAGCACTTCCACTTCATGATTGAGCGTGATTAGCAGGCGGCGGCGCAGATCTTCAGCGCTGATCTCCTGCTTGACGCGGTAGCTGCGGCCGTAAAAGCCGCGTTCACGCCAGCCGGAAAGGTTGAGTGCGGTTTCGCGCAACGTCTTGGAAGGGATAGTACCGGTATGGACGGACACGCCGCCGACACGTTTTCCCTGCTCGATGACCAGCACTTTCTTGCCGAGTTTTGCAGCCTGGATTGCGCCGCGGCGCCCTGCCGGACCGCTGCCCACTACCACGAGATCGTACTGGAACATCTTTAGCCCCAAACTGGAATTGGAATCATATTGCGACGCGAAATGTCGCGCGTTCACCGGTAGCCGGTCAATGTTACAGTTTGTATTTCAATACCGTTTAGGAATTCAAAAAGCCGAACATCGGCTCAAGCCGCTCGAATGTGCGATCCATCGCATAGGCGCCGATGAAGAAAAGCGACAGATGGCCGTATGTCAGTGATATCTGCGATTCCGCCGCCATCTCTCCTTCCTTGGCAACGCCGGCGACGTAGATGGCTGAAGCCAATCCCGTCCGGTCGGCGCCGGCCTTGCAGTGAATGAGCATCGGCTTGGGTGCGGCGGCCATGATCGCCATCAACTGGCGTCCTTCTTCGATGGAAAGTTCCTTCGTCGCCGACATGCGGAAGTCGATATGCTGGACATTCAGTCCCTTTGCTGCGGCGACCTCGTTATCGTACCAGGCCTCGCCGCTGCTGTCGCCGCGCAGGTTCAGTACGGATTTGATGCCGTACTCCTTGACGAGTTCGCCAAGCTTTGCGGGGGAGGGCTGGGCAGAGCGATAGACCTGACCATCGACGACCGCATGCACATTCGTCGAAAGCTGCAGGTAGCCGAGATAGACACCGGTCACGACGAGCAGCAGAAGCGTCAGGCGTATCAGCGATCGAAGGCTCGGCGGCGCGTATAAACGACTAGGAGAAATGCCCATATTTCCCATCCTGTTGTCAGTCATTCAGCTTGGAGAACGCCATAATGGCTTTTTCATGCCTTAGCCGAGGTCTTATATCAAGCGCAGCCCTTTGAGGCTTGCTTGTCCGTCTTTGCCGATGATGATGTGATCGTGGATGGCAATACCGAGCGGTTTTGCAGCATCGATGATCATCTTCGTCATGTCGATATCGGCACGCGATGGTGTCGGGTCGCCCGAGGGATGATTGTGGACGAGAATAAGCGCCGTTGCCGAAAGCTCGAGCGCCCGCCTCACCACCTCACGCGGATAGACTGGTGTGTGGTCCACAGTCCCACGCCCCTGCACCTCGTCGGCAATCAGTGCATTGCGCTTGTCGAGGAAGAGAATGCGGAACTGCTCGCGCGCCTCATGTGCCATGGCAGCATGGCAATACTGAATGACTGACGACCACGAGGAAAGCACCTGCTTGCCCTTGAGCTCGCTCTTCAGTGCGCGATGGCTAATGGCGGATATCAGCTTCAGATCTAGCGCCACCGCTTCTCCGACGCCTTTGACCTCCTGCAGCAGTGCTGCCGGTGCGCCGAAGACGCCCGCAAGCGACCCGAAGCGGTCGATCAATGCCTTGGCGATCGGTTTCGTATCGCGGCGTGGGATCAGCCGAAAAAGCAGGAGTTCGAGGATTTCATAATCGACGAGCGCCGTATCGCCGTGCTCTCGAAAACGGCTGCGCAGCCTTTCGCGATGGCCGTGATAATGTTCTTCCTTGGCGGGCAGGGCGGCCTTTTTGGTAGAAGCAGCCGCCTTTGCCGGCTGCGCGAAAAACGCCCGCTCATCGACTGCGACATCTTCGTCCATGTCGAAAGGCAATTCGTCATTGCTGGCCTGCGGAACGGGACCTTTCGCCATGGATGATGTCACCCGTTCAGCGGCGGCAGGCCCGGCCGGTCGAGGCCGGCAGGCGACAGCGTGAAGATTTCGCAGCCATTGGCGGTCACGCCGACCGTATGTTCGTACTGCGCCGACAGCGAACGATCGCGCGTCACGGCAGTCCAGCCGTCCGCCAGCACCTTCACGTGCGGGCGTCCGAGATTGATCATCGGTTCGATGGTGAAGATCATGCCCTCGCGCAATTCCGGTCCTTCATTGGCGCGGCCGTAATGCAGGATGTTCGGCGAATCGTGGAAGAGACGGCCGACACCGTGGCCGCAGAAATCGCGCACGACGGAGCAACGCTCGGCTTCGGCATAGGTCTGGATCGCTTCGCCGATCGCGCCGGTGCGTGCGCCGGGATGAACGGCGGCAATGCCGCGCATCAGCGATTCATAGGTCACTTCCAGCAGGCGTTCGGCGGCGCGCTTGATCTGGCCTACCGGGTACATGCGGCTCGAATCCCCATGCCAGCCGTCGACGACGAAGGTCACGTCGATATTGACGATATCGCCTTCGCGCAGCGGCTTGTCATCGGGAATACCGTGACAGACTACATGATTGATCGAAGTGCAGGTGGACTTCGTATAGCCGCGATAGTTCAGCGTCGCCGGATAGGCGCCGTTATCCATGCCGAACTCGAAAACGAAGCGGTCGATTTCATTGGTGGCGAGACCCGGCTTGACGATATCGGCAAGCGCATCGAGGCAGCGCGCGGTCAGCTGGCACGCGTTGCGCATTCCCTCGAATGCTTCAGGGCCATAAAGCCTGATGGCGCCGGTATTTTTCGGCGGCGCGGAGGAGGCTTCGATATAATTCACCATTGCAAGGCCTTAGCAGAAATTGTCGTCTCTTTTCATAATGCAGCAATGCCGGCTTCGTCCATCGCGATCAACCGCATGGGAAAGATTTCTCGGGCGCGTTGTACCGGGTGAAAAAAGCCGCTGGGCCGCCCACCAGCGTCAGCAGAGCTGCGGACCATCAATATCCACAGTCTTCTCAATTAGATAGGATTGTAGATGGAAAATTCCACTGTTACTCACCGATTGGTGACAGACCGGGGTTGACCAAATGCTGAATGAAACTGCCGTGGCCGTGCTCGAACAGACGGGTGCCGCTGAGCCTGAAAAGCGTATCCGCGACAGAGGCGCTACGGAACGCACTATCCTGAAAGCCGCCAAGAACCTGCTGGCGGAAGAGGGTTTCCAGAATTTCGGCATCAACGCTGTCGCGCGCCGCGCCGGCTGCGACAAGCAACTCATCTACCGGTATTATGGCGGTCTCGACGGTCTTGTCGAGGCGATCGGTGCCGATCTCGGCAACTGGGTCAAGGACCGCATCCCCGAAGATACTGGCGGCATGTTCTTGCTGACCTACGGCGACCTGATGGAGCGCTTGTCCTTGCTTTTTCTTGAGGCACTGCGCGAGGATCCCTTGATGCGCCGCATCGTCGCCTGGGAGGTGTCCGAAAATACCGAGCAGGTGAAGCGCCTTTCGGAAGCGCGCTCGAAGGCGCTTGGCCAGTGGCTCGATCGCATGCGCGGTTCGCTGACGCCGCCGAAGGGCGTCGATGTTGCCGCCGTCAATGCGCTCATCTTTGCCTCCATTCAGCATCTCGTGCTTGCTGCCGCGGCTGGTGGGCAGTGCGCAGGGCTGCTTTTGAAGAACGGCAAGGACTGGGAGAAGGCTGCCACCGCGCTAAAGCGGCTGGTGCGCGGTGTCTACGGCTAAACAATCCACAGCCTCTACTCGGCAGTTAACCTTAACAGTTGGTTTACGTTGCGTGACGCTGGTTAACCCGCCAGTGTGATCCACATTAGAAATGTAACGAGTGTGGACCCGAGTTCGGCCATGGAAACCAAAATCGCCAGAACCGCGTTGCTTGTCGCGGCGATGATGTTTTTCGCCGTGCTGGCGCTGGATATCGCCGTGCCCACGCTCGTACTCTGCATCATGGCATCGTCGGTCTGGCTCGCTTCCCTTGATATGCCGGTCCTGCGCAAGCACGAAGGAGAGGCCGCATGAAGTGGTTTCTGATCTTCTGGGCCGGTCCTATCGTCTTCCTAGCGGGATGGTACTGGCTTTCCTATTACGACCTGAACTTCGGCATCTTCATGCTGACGCGGCAGGTCCATGACCTGACTTTCGAGATCTATGGCAAGGCCCTCGGCCTGCCGCCGCAGGAAATCCCGCCGCTCGTCGCCCGCGCGATAGCCGTCGATAGTCTCGTCGTCTTCGCCATTATGGGCCTCCGCAAACGCCGCCAGATCGCGGCCTGGTGGAGGGCGCGTCATGCCTCCGTGTCGTCCGCCGATCTCGCCAGCAAAGAAAGTCTGTCGAGCGCTCCTTGAAGGATAAAGCTCGCCGCAGCCGAATCGATCCGCTCGGCACGTTTTGCCCGCGACACGTCCATTTCCAGTAAGGCGCGTTCGGCAGCCACCGTCGATAGCCGCTCATCCCAATAAACGAAGGGAATGGCAGTCTTCTGCTCCATGTTGCGCACGAAAGCCCGTGTCGCCTGCACGCGCGGACCGACCGATCCGTCCATATTCATCGGCAGGCCGATAACGAAGGCCGCAACCTTCTCTTTTGCGGCGAAACCCAGCAGCGTCTCGGCATCGATGGTGAATTTCTCGCGCTTGAGCACCGGGCGTGGCGTCGCAAAGCGGCGTCCGAGATCGGACATGGCAAGGCCGATCGTCTTGGTGCCGAGATCGAGGCCTGCGATTGCCTGTCCGGGACCGAGCGTTTCGGCTAGTTCCTCGATCGTCAGCACCGTCATTGCCGTGTCATCCTGTCAAAAGAAATTGAAGTTCCCGCCGCTTTTCTTTGCGGCCATATCGGCTATGTCCTTAGAGCAATTCCAGGAAAAGTGCGAAACGGTTTCCGGCCAGAATTGTCCTAAGCCTTTCTGGCCCCCGAAATCGCCTTTTGCATCACGTAATTAAGGAGACTTTTCATGAAGATCACCTGGCTCGGCCATTCTGCTTTCCGTATCGAAACGAAAGCCGCCAAAATCCTGATCGACCCTTTCCTGACCTATAACTCGTCTTTCGCCGGCCAGGGCATAAAGGAAGTGACCAACGGCATCACCCATATCCTGCTAACCCACGGCCATGGCGACCATGTCGGCGATACCGTAGCGATCGCAAAGGAAACCGGTGCCGTCGTTCTCGCCAATGCCGATCTTGCCTCCTGGCTTAGCACGAAGGGCGTCGAAAAGCTGGAAATGGGCAATACCGGCGGCACGGTCGCGCTCGGCAGCTTCACCGCGACCTTCACCAATGCGCTGCATTCCTCCGCTCAGACGACGGAAGACGGGGTTTCCCACTCGCTCGGCAATGCGAACGGCCTGATGCTGCATTTCGACGACGAGCCGAGCCTCTTCCATATGGGCGACACCGATATCTTCTCCGATATGGCGCTTATCAACGAATTGCATCAGCCCGATATCGGTATCGTGCCGATCGGCGACCGCTTCACCATGGGCGGCGCGGTGGCGGCTCTTGCCTGCCAGCGCTACTTCAACTTCAAGACGGCCATTCCCTGCCACTACGGCACCTTCCCGATCATCGACCAGACGCCGGAAAAATTCATCGCCGGCATGGAAGGCTCGAAGAGCCAAG
Source organism: Rhizobium sp. BK377 (assembly GCF_014193935.1). Classification (NCBI taxonomy): domain Bacteria; kingdom Pseudomonadati; phylum Pseudomonadota; class Alphaproteobacteria; order Hyphomicrobiales; family Rhizobiaceae; genus Rhizobium; species Rhizobium sp. BK377. The sequence continues at coordinate 173,710 of NZ_JACIAC010000001.1, read as the reverse complement.
TAAAGGCGCCGAAGCCCGGCGAAAGCCTGTCTCTCTGATGCGTTTGCCTGCAAATCTCGGTGGATTTGAGGGCAGGAATTCTGCATTGCCGAAAAGGCAAACCCGTTGCACAGGACGGACATGGTCTTTATAGCGATAGGAAAATTCCTATCCGGAGAATGCCATGTCCGTCGATCTCGCCACCGTTAAGCGCGTAGCGCGCCTTGCCCGTATTGCCGTTTCGGAAGAAGAGGCAAATCGCATGGTCGGCGAATTGAATGGTATCCTCGGCTTCGTCGAACAGCTTTCCGAAGTTGACGTTAGTGGCGTCGAGGCCATGACATCCGTGACGCCGATGGACATGAAGAAGCGCGCCGATGTCGTCAATGACGGCAACAAGGCCGCCGATGTCGTTGCCAATGCGCCGATCACCGACCACAATTTCTTCCTGGTGCCGAAAGTCGTCGAATAAGGCTTTGCCCGCCTCTTTCCGACCTTGTTGCCATTTTCAGACCTGAAGCGAAAACACGATGAGCGAACTCACCAGCCTGACCATTGCCGAAGCCCGCCAGAAGCTGCGCGCCAAGGAAATCACCGCGACCGAGCTGACCGAGTCTTACATCTCGGCGATCGATGCGGCCAATGGCCATCTCAACGCTTATATCAAGGTCACGCCTGATCTCGCCCGCCTCATGGCGAAGAATTCCGACGAGCGTATCGCTGCCGGCAAGGCAGGCGATCTCGAAGGCATCCCGCTCGGCATCAAGGATCTGTTCGCCACGGTTGGCGTGCATACCCAGGCTTGCAGCCACATTCTCGACGGTTTCGAGCCGCGGTATGAATCGACGGTCACCCAGAACCTCTGGGACGACGGCGCCGTCATGCTCGGCAAGCTGAACATGGATGAGTTCGCGATGGGCTCTTCCAATGAGACCTCGCACTATGGTGCGGTCATCAACCCCTGGCGTGCCGCAGGCTCTAACCAGCAGCTCGTTCCGGGCGGCTCTTCCGGTGGCTCGGCTGCAGCCGTTGCCGCCCATCTCTGCGCAGGTGCTACTGCAACCGACACAGGCGGTTCCATCCGCCAGCCGGCTGCCTTCACCGGCACGGTCGGCATCAAGCCGACCTATGGGCGCTGCTCACGCTGGGGAACGGTCGCCTTCGCATCTTCTCTCGATCAGGCCGGCCCGATCGCCCGCGACGTGCGCGATGCCGCGATCTTGCTGAAGTCCATGGCGAGCGTCGACGCCAAGGACACCACTTCCGTCGACCTGCCGGTCCCGGATTACGAAGCTGCCATCGGTCAGTCGCTGAAGGGCATGAAGATCGGCATTCCGAACGAATATCGCGTCGATGGCATGCCTGACGAGATCGAATCCATCTGGCAGCAGGGCATCGCCTGGCTGAAGGATGCCGGTGCCGAGATCGTCAACATCTCGCTGCCCCATACCAAATACGCCCTGCCGGCCTATTACATCGTTGCACCCGCTGAAGCCTCTTCGAATCTCGCCCGTTACGATGGCGTGCGCTACGGCCTGCGTGTCGACGGCAAGGATATCGTCGACATGTACGAGAAAACGCGTGCCGCCGGCTTCGGCCAGGAGGTCAAGCGCCGCATCATGATCGGCACTTACGTGCTGTCGGCCGGTTACTACGATGCCTACTATCTGCGCGCCCAGAAGGTTCGCACGCTCATCAAGCGCGACTTCGAACTCGCTTTCGATGCCGGCGTCGACGCTATCCTGACGCCAGCCACTCCATCGTCTGCCTTCGGCGTTGCCGACGAGAACCTCGCCGCCGATCCGGTCAAGATGTACCTCAACGACATTTTCACAGTCACGGTCAACATGGCCGGCCTGCCGGGCATCGCCGTTCCCGCCGGTCTCGACCATAAGGGCCTGCCGCTTGGCCTGCAGCTCATCGGCAAGGCCTTCGACGAGGAAACCCTCTTCAAGACCGCCCATGTCATCGAACAGGCAGCCGGCAAGTTTACGCCGGCCAAGTGGTGGTAACCGATCTAACGATACGAAAGATTGCAGACGCCGACCACAAAATGGTCGGCGTTGTTGGTTTCGCCGCATGGGCGGCAAGCAACGCCTTTGAAGCCAGCTATCGGGATCCTGCTGTCGTCGACCGGGTGAAGCAGGAATTTGCGATTTTTCCGGATGAGACGACGGGCGAGATCTTCGTTGCTGAGCTTGATGGAGGAATCGTCGGCTGGGGCGCACGGGAGAATACGCCAAACTATACTTCAGACCTTTGGGTGCATCCCGATCATCAGGGCAAAGGCATCGGCAAAGCGCTGCTGCATCATCTCTGCGAGCTGATGAAAGGCGAGGGCTTGGAAACGGCGCGGCTCGACACGCATGCGAAGAACAGCGGTGCAATCCGTCTTTACGAGCGCTGCGGTTTCAAGGTCATCTGGCACGGCATCGAATTTTCCAAGAGCATGGGCGTTCCTCTCGAAAAGGTACATCTGGAGAAAAGGCTGGCCGATTGACGGCCTGAGCCGGAGGAGGAGTTATGGCAGGCAATGATCTTGGGCGGTTGATCGAGGCCTTTGATCGCCTCGCTGCCAATGGCTTTAAATTGGGCGCAGAGTGGGAGGCGGTTCACGAAATCTGCCAGAACCACGAGGGCGAACAGGTTTTCGACTGGGGCCATGCCCTTTGCCATCGCGTCGAAGGCGATGATTGGAACGCAGGCTACTGGTATCGCCGTGCAGGCAAGACGATGGGAGAAGGCACGATTGCCGAGGAGTGGACGGCGATGCGCACAGAGCTTTCTGAAAAGCTCTGAAATTCTCCTGGCCGCACGACGACGTCGCCGCACGGCCAGGCGCTTGTCAGACCTATCTATTATCGAGCTGCGACCTGACGAGCTGCAGTCCTCTTTCGGTGATCCGATAGGGCTGACCGGCGGAAGATTTGATTGCCTTCAGCCGTTTCAGCTTGCGGAAAAGCTCCATGCCGAAGCCGGGATAGACCCAGCCGTCGCGGGTGAAACAACTCACCGTTTCGATCTTTTTATTGTCATCGCGGGTAATTTCGATACGGCCGCCCTGGGCCATAAGGTGCAGGATGCGCTGTTCTGCGCGCGAAATGTCCATTGCTGTTGATCCGGAAACGCGCCTTCATGAAGGCGCACGAAAACGATTTGGCGATCGGGCTTAGCCGATACGCCGCGGCTTCGTTTTTCGGGCCCATGCGCGCGAAGCTGTGCTTGCGGGCAGGGCCTTTACCGGGTCTCAGGCAGGTTAGACATAAAACACCTCTGACGGGCTTTTTATCAGCAACCACAATCCGGTCAAGCAGGCGCAGCGGAACAAAAAAGCCGCCCATAATATTGCTTTCGCTTCTTCATCTCATTGCAGGGGCTGGAAAATTCCCCGACTCAATGGTCTACTCTCTGTAGTAACGCGGAGGTGCCATTGATCCACATTCGCAATGCCCGCGAAGGCGACACGCAACTCTTGAGCGAAATCGGCTTGCGAGCCTGGCAAAGAGCGATGGCATTGATCGGCGAATCGGACGCCATGACGGATGGAGCCCGCACCGCCTTCCGAACGTTCGTGGATGATAACTGGCTCACAATCACGGTCGTCGAACAGAACGGGCAGGTCGCCGGCTGGGCCGCGCGCGAAGGGCTGGACGAGACCATTTCCGACTTCTGGATCGATCCGAGTTTCAACCGTCAGGGGCTTGGTACTGCACTGCTGGAGCGTATCGAGGCCGATATCTTTGAGCAGGGTTTTGAGCAGGCTGCGATGCAGACCCATTCTGGAAATACAGAGGCGATCTCCTTTTTCCAGAAGCACGGCTACGCGATCCATTGGCTTTCGGTCGCCTATAATCCGAAGCTAGACCGCGACGTGCCATCAGTCGGTCTCAGCAAGCATCTTGGCCCGCAAGAGCCGGAAGGCTACGGCCCGGGTTTCTAGGCTGCCGAAAGCCTTGCACCGGCAGGCCATTTCCTTTACCTCACCTGTTGAAAAGAACAGCCTTCGAAGAGCATCTCATGACCATTGTCGACGTTCGCACGCCTGATCCGAAACGTTATATCCCCGGCGCCACCGGCGATTGGGAAGTCATCATCGGCTTGGAAGTCCATGCCCAGGTGCTTTCCAATTCCAAGCTTTTCTCCGGCGCCTCGACGGAATTCGGCAAGCCGCAGAATTCGAACGTCTCGCTCGTCGATGCGGCCATGCCCGGCATGCTGCCCGTCATCAACGAGGAATGCGTCAAGCAGGCGGTACGCACCGGCCTCGGCCTGAAGGCCGCGATCAACAAGCGCTCGGTCTTCGATCGCAAGAACTATTTCTATCCGGACCTTCCGCAGGGCTATCAGATCTCGCAGTACAAGGATCCGATCGTCGGCGAAGGCAAGATTGTCATCTCCCTCGGCCCGGACCGTCAGGGCCAGTTCGAGGATATCGAGATCGGCATCGAGCGCCTGCACCTGGAACAGGACGCCGGCAAGTCGATGCACGACCAGCATCCGACCATGTCCTATGTGGACCTGAACCGTTCCGGCGTGGCGCTGATGGAAATCGTCTCCAAGCCGGATATGCGCACCTCCGATGAGGCCAAGGCCTACATGACGAAGCTGCGCTCGATCGTGCGCTACCTCGGCACTTGCGACGGCAACATGGACGAAGGCTCCATGCGCGCCGACGTCAACGTCTCCGTGCGCCGCCCGGGAGAGCCCTTCGGCACGCGCTGCGAAATCAAGAATGTCAACTCCATCCGCTTCATCGGTCAGGCGATCGAATACGAAGCTCGCCGCCAGATCGGTATCCTGGAGGATGGTGGCACCATCGATCAGGAAACCCGTCTGTTCGATCCGAACAAGGGCGAGACGCGGTCAATGCGCACCAAGGAAGACGCGCATGACTATCGCTATTTCCCCGATCCGGATCTGCTGCCGCTGGAATTTGACGATGCTTTCGTCAAGGAGCTGGCTGATCACCTGCCGGAGCTGCCGGACGACAAGAAGGAGCGCTTCGTGCGCGAACTCGGCCTGTCGATCTACGACGCCTCGGTCCTCGTTTCCGAAAAGGCGATTGCAGATTACTTTGAAGCCGTTGCCGAAGGCCGTGACGGCAAGGCTGCCGCCAACTGGGTCATCAACGACTTGCTCGGTGCCTTGAACCGCACCGGCAAGGATATCGAGGAAACGCCGGTCTCTCCGGCGCAGCTCGGCGGCATCATCGACCTCATCAAGGCAGAGACCATTTCCGGCAAGATCGCCAAGGATGTTTTCGAAATCATCCTCAACGAAGGCGGCGACCCCGCCGAGATCGTCGAAAGCCGCGGCCTGAAGCAGGTGACGGATACCGGCGCAATCGAAAAGGCCGTCGATGAAATCATCGCCGCCAACCCGGATCAGGTTGCCAAGGTCAAGGCAAAGCCGACGCTTGCAGGCTGGTTCGTCGGTCAGGTGATGAAGGCGACCGGCGGAAAGGCCAACCCGCAGGCCGTGCAGGCTCTCGTCAAGGCCAAACTCGGTATTGTGGAAGAATAAGCCAACGGCCTTGGCCGAGGGGTGTGAAGCGGTTTTCGGAATACCGATGCCGCGAGGAGAAGGTCTTGGTTTATTTCGTCCGTACGGCCAGCGAGCGCGATCTTGAGAAGGTCCGTGCGTTGCTGGTCGAGAGCTTCCACGCGGCCTATGACGCGAGCCACGGCGTTGCAAAGGTCAACGAACTCGTTGCCCATCTCTTTTCGCCGGCTGCGCTGAAGGCGCGCCTGGCGAAGAAAAATGCCGAATTCCTGGTCGCCGATGACGGCCGGGATATCGGTGGCGTCGGTTACGCGGCGATGTCATCCGAGATGACAAAGACCGTCACGCTGCATCTTCTCTACGTGAAACCAGATCTGCAACGCCAGGGCATCGGCCGCGATATATTCGCCGAACTCGAAACCTGCTTCCCGGACGCGGAAATCATGCGGCTGGAAGTCGAGGTTCAGAACCAAGAAGCTGTCCATTTTTATGAACGACTTGATTTCGTTGAGGCCGGCCGTAACGAGAACAATAGCCCCGACCAGTCCGGCATTCCAACGCTGGTCTTCGAAAAGGCGCTTGAGTTCCACTGATATGCGATCTGGTGACATCATCATTCGTGAAGCGCGTGAAAGCGATCTGCCCGCCTTGATTGCGATGTTTGCCGCCGATCCTCTCGGCGGTCATGGTGATACCACCGATCCCGAGGCCTATCTGGATTATGCCGGCGCTTTCGCGACGATCACGGCGTCTTCCAACCAGACGCTTCACGTTGCAGAGCGGGACGGTGACGTAGTCGGCACCTTCCAGACGATGATCACCACCTCGCTCAATGCACGCGGCTCATCCGCCATGATCATCGAGGCGGTGCAGACGCGTGCCGATATGCGCGGGCAGGGCATCGGCGCGCGGATGATCGAATTTGCCATCGCCGAGGCGAAAGGTCGCGGCGTACGGCTCGTCCAACTGACATCGAATGCGGCACGCAAGGATGCCCATCGTTTTTATGAAAGACTGGGTTTCAAGCCGTCGCATCTCGGTTTCAAGATGGCGCTCAAATGACCGCAGTTTCGGCGGGAATCACTGGACAATTCGGCTTGGCGGCGGCATAAGCGAAAAAGCCTATCTGCTTTCGTCCGCGTCCTGCGGACACGAGGAAAAGACATGATCAAGTTCCTGTTGCACACCTTCACCTGGTGGAACAATTACACTTTCGGCACGCTGTTCGCCCTTCGCGGCTTCAAGCGTGTTGGTGAAGACGAGTTGGGCAATGTCTATTACGAAGGCGGTCTTTCCTCCTACGGCCTGCCGAAGCGCTGGGTGATCTACAAGGGTTACGCCGAAGCATCCGCCATTCCTCCAGGCTGGCACGGGTGGATGCACCACCGGACCGACGTTCCGCCATCCAAGGAAAACTACGTCGCCAAGGAATGGCAGAAGCCGCACCGCGCCAACCCCACGGGCTCGCCGCAGGCCTACCGTCCGCCGGGTTCGCTCTCGGCTGCCGGCGAACGTCCCCGCGTGACCGGCGACTACGACGCATGGACGCCGGGCAACTGAGAGTCGAGCATCTGACGGCGGGTCCTGCCCCGCGCTTTGGCCACAATTGACCTTTACCCGCAGGTTGGCCGCAATTGCTGTGGCCATGAACCTGATATGTGCTGGAGACGGGTAGATATGAAGCTTTCCCTGCGAAACACGGTCCTGCCGGCTGCGGGAGCTGTATCGCTATTGGCGCTGTCCGCCGGGCTTCTTTCCAATCAGGCACAGGCTGCCCGCATTGACAATCCGGTCGCCGTCTTCTCTGGCCTCGACAAGATCACCGGCCGCATCACCACTTTCGACGTGTATGTCAACGAAACGGTCCAGTTCGGCGCCCTGCAGGTGACGCCGAAGGCCTGCTATTCGCGCGACCAGTCAGAAGCCCAGAAGATCGATGGTTTCGTCGAAGTCGACGAGATCACGCTGGACCGCAAGATCCGCCGCATCTTCACTGGCTGGATGTTCGCCGACAGTCCCGGCCTCAACGCCGTCGAGCATCCAATCTATGACGTCTGGCTGAAGGACTGCAAGCAGAACTCAGACGTCCCGCCTCCGGACAGCGCCGGCGCCAAGTAATGATACGCGCCCGATCGACCGGGCTTTTAGCTGCTAATAACTATCTATAGCAAGGTGATGGCGGCGCCGTGTGCGTGCCGCATAAAATCCGTTCGATGCGACACGCCTGCTGATGCTGGTCGCTATGCGTTGGGCGTTTTGTTGCCGGTGAAAAGCTTCTTCACGAAGCCGACCGCCCCGCCAAATACCACAAAGACGAGGATCCAGGCCTTCTTGAGGAAGGCAGCGGCGATTGCTAGCAGCCCGATCTTCGCGGCAACCTTTGCGCCAGCGCCTGCAGCGATCATGCCTGCCATCCCGTAGGCAGCGATCTTGTCGCCATCCACGTGATCGCTATAGGCCATTCCCTTGTCGAACTGGACGAGCTTGGTCACGGTCGGGACGGCGGTCTCGATTTCCTTCAACTGTTCGAGACCGGCAACGAAGTCGAACTGAAATACTCCCTCACGGCCCAGCGTGCGCACGGAATAGTTCAGTGTATGCTGCGTGTTTCCATTCTCGTTGAACACCAAATCGCGTGCCCAGTGCAGGGCGTGTGCGGATTGGTCGTAATGCGGGGCAGAAGCCCAGCCGACGAGTGTCACCGTCGGAAAGCCCTGCTTCTGTCGTTCGGTATTGCTTTCCGCAATCGACTCCTTGATGTTCTGCAGCAATTCATCGTAGTCGATCGTCGCTGCGTCGGCATCCGATACATATCCATCCGCGCTGAATTCGACGACCGAACCCCATGATCCGACATCAGTCGGCGAATATTGCGCAGGAAATAGCATACCCAGCGCATCAGCCGCCGACCCCGGCGGGTTTCCCCAGATATCGACGAGCACGGTCTTCGTATCTTCAGGGCTGAGATAATAGAACCCATCCGGTACGTTCAGCGTCGCCTTCGCAGCCGGCAGCTTGATCGCTCCCTGTTGGAAGTCGAGCTTCTCCAGAAGCGGTTTCTCTTGATCTGAGAAATCCGTTCTGTTCGGAAACATGTCCTGATAGGGGCGGGCATCGGCTGCTCCGGCAGCCATGGCGAGCAGGATCGCTGCCATAAAATATCGATTCAAGATTTCACCCTCCGTTGCGTTCTGACCTTAATCAGGGCGGCCAGAAAATCAACGCAAGGATGAAGAATCCAACCTTAAAACTTTAGGTGCGGCGATTCCATCGCCGCGGCGAGCATCAGCGCGTAGTCCGCTTTCGGCACGTCGAGCGCCCCGAATGTTTTGAGATGCTCTGTCGTGAATTGCGTGTCGAGCAGGGTGAAGTGCTGCCGCCTCAGGTGCTCGACGAGATGGACGAGACAGATTTTCGAAGCGTCGGTGCGGCGCGAGAACATACTTTCTCCAAAGAAGGCGGAGCCGAGAGAAACACCATAGAGGCCGCCAACGAGTTCATCGCCATCCCAGGCCTCGACAGAGTGGGCATGGCCCATGCGGTGCAGGGCTGAGTAGAGCGTTCGGATCGTCTCGTTGATCCAGGTACTGGGACGATCGGCCGTCTCCTGCGCGCAAGCGGTCATGACGGCATCGAAGGCGCTGTTGAAGCGGATCTCGAAGGGCTTTTGCCGAATCGTCTTTCGAAGACTTTTGGAAACGTGGAAACGATCGTCGAGCGGCAGTACGCCGCGGACATCGGGTTCGACCCAGAAGATTTCCGGATCGTCGGCGGATTCGGCCATGGGGAAGAGACCGATTGAATAGGCGCGCAGGAGGATCTCCGGGGTAATACCTGGTGATTTCCTGCGCGCTCCTGCCATTCTGTCCTATGCTGCCGGCTTGCTGTTGGCGAGATACTTTTCCAGCCAATGGATATCATAGTCGCCGTTGGCGATATCCTGGTTGGAAACGAGATCCTGGAACAGTGGCAGCGTTGTCTTGATGCCGTCAACGACAAATTCATCGAGCGCACGGCGCAGGCGCATCATGCATTCGACGCGCGTACGGCCATGGACAATCAGCTTGCCGATGAGGCTGTCGTAATAAGGCGGGATCCTGTAGCCCTGATAGGCGCCGGAATCGATGCGTACGCCAAGACCGCCCGGTGCATGGAAATGCGTGATCGTGCCGGGTGACGGCACGAAGGTGCGTGCGTCCTCGGCATTGATGCGGCATTCGATGGCATGACCCTGGAAGTGCACTTCATCCTGCGTGACCGACAGACCGCCGCCGGAGGCAACGCGGATCTGTTCGTGCACGAGGTCTATGCCGGTGATGGCTTCGGTGACCGGATGCTCCACCTGCAGGCGAGTATTCATTTCGATGAAATAGAACTCGCCATTTTCGTAGAGGAACTCAATCGTTCCGGCGCCGCGATATTTCAGCTTCTTCATCGCGTCGGCGCAGATCTGGCCGATCTTCATGCGCTGTTCGACGTTGAGCGCCGGAGAATTGGCTTCTTCCCAGACCTTCTGGTGGCGACGCTGAAGCGAGCAGTCGCGTTCGCCGAGATGGATCGCGTTCCCCTCGCCATCACCGAAGACCTGTATTTCGATGTGGCGCGGCTTTTCGAGGTATTTTTCCATGTAGACGGCGTCGTTGCCGAAGGCGGCGGCGGCCTCGGTGCGGGCCGTCGACCAGGCTTCGATCAGGTCGGCCTCGGTCTTGGCGACCTTCATGCCGCGTCCGCCGCCGCCGGCCGTTGCCTTGATCAGCACCGGATACCCGATATAGGCAGCCGTCTTCAGCGCATCCTCTTCGGTCTTCACTTCGCCGTCGGAGCCGGGAACGACGGGAATGCCAAGTTCCTGCGCCGTCGTCTTGGCGGTGATCTTGTCGCCCATGATGCGGATATGTTCCGCCGTCGGGCCGATGAAGGTAATGCCGTGCGCTTCGAGAATATCGGCGAACTTGGCGTTTTCCGACAGGAAGCCATAGCCCGGATGCACGGCATCAGCCCCTGTGATCTCGCAGGCAGCGACGATCTGGTGGATGTTAAGATAGCTTTCGCGCGACGGCGGCGGGCCGATGCACACACTCTCATCAGCGAGGCGCACATGCATGGCGTCGGCATCCGCCGTCGAATGCACGGCAACGCTTGCGATGCCGAGTTCCTTGCAGGCGCGCAGCACGCGAAGGGCAATCTCGCCGCGATTGGCTATGAGGATCTTGGAGATCATTGGCAACGCCTTATTCGATGACGACGAGCGCCTGACCGTATTCGACGGGCGAACCGTCTTCGACAAGGATTTCCGTGACCTTGCCGGACTTCGGCGAAGGAATCTGGTTCATCGTCTTCATCGCTTCGATGATGAGGAGCGTCTGGCCTTCCTTGACCGTCGTACCGATTTCGATGAAGGCGCGCGCGCCCGGAGCCGGCGCCATGTAGGCCGTGCCGACCATCGGCGCGTTGACCGTATTTGCTGGGTTGCGGCCTGCAACGGCAGCCGGGGCAGCTGCTGCCGCGACGGGGGCTGCTGCGGCGGCAGCGGCAGGTGCCGCATAGGCAGGGGCGGCGATCGGCGCCTGGATATACTGGGTCGTGCCTGCGCGCGAAACGCGGATCCGCAGATCTTCCTGTTCGACTTCGATCTCGGTCAGATCCGTGTCCTTGAGGATATTGGCGAGATCGCGGATCAGTGCCTGATCGATACCGGATTTCTTGTCAGCCATGAGTGTTGCCCTGTCTTCTTCTTATGCCGTGATGTTCTTCAGCGCGTGCAGCGCCAGGATGTAGCTGTGAGGCCCGAAGCCGCAGATCACGCCCTTGCATGCGGGTGCGATCATCGACTTGTGGCGGAATTCTTCCCGTGCATGCACGTTGGATATGTGGAGCTCGATGACGGGAATGGAAATGGCACGGATCGCATCGTGCAGCGCGACCGACGTATGCGTATAGGCGCCTGCATTGATGGCAACGCCGGCGGCCTTTTCGTCCGCCTCGTGAAACCAGTCCACCAGCGTGCCTTCGTGATTGCTTTGGCGGAAGTCGATGTCGAAACCGAGTTCGCGGCCCGCAACCTTGCAGTCCGCCTCAATGTCCTTGAGCGTCTTGCCGCCATAGATGCCAGGTTCTCGCTTGCCCAGCATATTCAGGTTTGGCCCGTTCAGGACAAAGATCGTTTGCGTCATCGAATGTTCCGTCTGGCGCAGTGGCTCTTGATTCTCTTGGAATCAAGCGACCGCTACGCGGTTCAATGTATTCATCGCGTCAGATGCCCAGCTGTTGGCAGCAAGGGCACGGGAATGCGCGAGCGCCACCTATAGACTCCACGCGGGCTTATTGAAAGCCCTTACAGAATCGGCAGGGAACGTCGCGCCATGTTTGTCCACATGGCTGAAACGCTTCGATTTAGGCGATTTGATGGGCGCAGGCTCAGCAGCTCGTCTTGCCGCAGGCCCGCATGTTCTTTACCTTGGCTTCGAGATCGTCGATGCCGACGGCGCCGGGCACCATTTCGTTTCCGATAACATAAGATGGGGTACCGCTGATGCCGAGATTGGCGGCGAGCTGATAGGTCGCCTGCACGATGTCATCGTTCGGGCTCTTTTTCATCTCGGCGCGGATCTTGTCTTCACCGACGCCGAGGGAAGAGGCGACCTGGATTGCGGTGTCCTCGGAAGCGCGGCCGTCGCTGCCGAGCAGCGCCACGTGGAAATCGCCGTACTTTTCCGGCGCAAGCCGGCGGAAGGCATCCGCCACGCGATGTGCCGCGACCGAATCCGGCCCGAGAATCGGAAACTCCTTCAGCACAAAGCGGACATTCTTGTCCTTCTTCAGGAGCGCCTGCATGTCGGGCAGGGCGTGGCGGCAGTAAGTGCAATTATAGTCGAAGAACTCAACGACGGTGACATCGCCTTTCGGGTTGCCGAGCGTCACGTCATTTTTTGAATCGAAGATCCCGTCCGTATTGTTCTCGATCGCCATGGTGGCCTTCACCTGCTGGGCCATCTGCTGCTTTTTTTGCAGCGCGTCCTGCACCTCGAGCATGATCTCCGGATTCTCGATCAGATACTGCTTGATGAATTCACCCAGTTCCTTCTTCTGCTGGTCATCGAATGCAAATGCCTGAGCCGGAAGTGCGATAGAGGCTGCAAGCGCCAGCGCGGTGAGCGTTTTGGAGAAGAAGGCCATGGTATCCTCGTCGTCGGCTGATGGATTTTCGAAGCGAAAAATATCATCGCCGGGTTAATGGGCTTGGATGCGTCCGCATCAAATTACGGCGCGTCGGGCCGCCATCAAACAGGAATTTTCCTCCGATCCAAGCCCTCGCGGGATTGTGATGAGCCGATTATTGCGGCAATTGTCTGGCCTTTATGTGAAGCCAGGCAGGAAGTGATGGTGTTTTCCATATCGAAACGCAGCGAAGTCGAACCATTCCACGCCATGGATGTTCTGGCCGAAGCGACGAAGAGACGTGCAGGCGGTCATCCCGTGATTTCCATGGCTGTCGGCCAGCCCTCGCATCCCGCACCCCGGGCAGCCCTTGACGCAGCCCGCACGGCGCTCGCCGAAGGACGCATCGGCTATACGGACGCGCTTGGCACAGCACGGCTGAAACATGCGCTCGCCTGGCATTATCGCGATCGCCATGGCCTCGAGATCGATCCAGCCCGCATCGCCGTCACGACAGGCTCATCGGCCGCCTTCAATCTCGCTTTCCTGTCACTTTTTGATGCCGGCGACGCGGTCGCCATCGCCCGGCCAGGCTACCCGGCCTACCGCAACATCCTTGGTGCTCTTGGCCTCCATGTGGTCGAAGTGCCTGTCACGGCGGACACGCATTTCACGCTGACGCCCGAAAGCCTCGAAGCGATCCAGCAGGAAAAGGGCGTGAAGCTGAAGGGCGTGCTGCTGGCAAGTCCTGCTAATCCAACTGGCACAGTCACCGGCCGCGAAGGCCTGAAGGCGCTTGCCGCTTATTGCGATGCCAATGACATCGCCTTCATCTCCGACGAGATTTATCACGGCCTCACCTTCGCAGGCGAAGAGACGACTGCACTGGAGCTGAAGGGCGAAGCAATCGTCATCAATTCCTTCTCCAAATATTATTGCATGACCGGCTGGCGCATTGGCTGGATGGTACTGCCGGACCGGCTGGTGCGCCCGATCGAACGCGTCGCCCAGAGCCTCTACATCTCGCCGCCGGAACTTTCGCAGATCGCCGCCACCGCAGCGCTCGGCGCCAGCGAGGAGCTGGATCGCGTCAAGGCAAGCTATGCCGCCAATCGCGAATTGCTGCTCGACCGGCTGCCGAAGATCGGGCTTGCGCCGGCGTCGCCGATGGACGGCGCCTTCTACGCCTATGTCGATGTGTCGCGCTTCACCAATGACAGCATGGACTTCGCGCGGCGCATGCTGGCGGAGATTAATGTCGCCGCCACACCTGGCCTTGATTTCGATCCGGTGGAAGGACCGCGCACCTTGCGCATGTCCTATGCCGGTTCCGAGGCCGAGATCGCCGAGGCGGCAGAGCGCATCGGTATGTGGCTGAAATAAGCGAGGCTTACGTTCGGTATTCCGGCACCTGCCGGTCGAGAACGCGCTTGACGCTTTCGAGATGCAGGCGCGCACTTTCCGGATCGCCTTCGCGCATCTGCTTTGCCGCCTGTTCAGCGATATCTGTGGGAACCGGGATCAGCGAACGCCCGGTACTCATCGCCTTGAGCTGAACCTCTGCCGCACGTTCCAGATAGTAGAGATCGTCCCAGGCTTCGGCGATGTTTGGCGCACAAACCATGACGCCATGGTTCTTCATGAACAGGATATCCTTATTGCCGAGTACGGCGGCGATCCGGTCGCCCTCCCGTTCATCGAGGGCCAGTCCGTTATAGTTCTCGTCGACGGCGACGCGGCCATAGAATTTCAGTGCGGTCTGTCCGGCCCAGATGAAGGGATCGCCTTCGACCATGCTGAGCGCCGTCGCATTCGGCATATGCGTGTGGAAGGCCGCGCCGACGCGCGCCGACATCTTGTGCAGCCGGGCATGGATGAAGAAGGCGGTTGCCTCGGGCACGCCGTCGCCGGCAACGACATTGCCTTCAAAATCGCAGATCAGTAGTGAGGAGGCGGTCGCTTCCTGGAAGGCCCAGCCAAGCCTGTTGACGAGAAAGAGATCGGGATGGCCGGGCACGACTGCCGAGAAATGGTTGCAGATGCCCTCCTCGAGCCCGAGCCGTGCAGCCATCCTGAGGCACGCCGCTAGATCGACACGCGCCTGCCAGATCTCGTCCGTATCGAGGGGCAGGTTGCGCAGTATCGCCGACTGTCCCTTCGCCAGGTTCAGTTCATGAGCCATTTTTCGTCTCCAATCGCGTCAATTACATCCAGCCGTTTGCGGCAAAAAGAGCGGACACCTTGTCGAGCGTCGGCACGGTCTCGTCGGGGCGGTAGTCGCTGAGCGGTGTCCTTCCCGTGCCGCGATCGACCCAGATCGTACGAAAACCGAGTTCGCGTGCGGCGGCAAGGTCAAGATGCGGGCTGGCGCAGATATGCAGGAGATCATCCCTCCCGATGCCGAGTCTTTTCCAGGCGTGCCGGAAGATCTCCGGCGACGGCTTATAGGCTTCCGCCTGTTCCGCGGTAATAACCCGGTCGACGAAACCGCCGAGCTGCGCGACATTGCCCGCGATGATCGCGTCGTCCGTATTGGAGATGATGGCGAGCCGGAAACCGGCAGCCTTCAGCTTGCCGAGCGTCTCGACCACTTCGGGGAAGGGCGGCATCCGGCCGATCGACGAGGTCAGCAGATCGGCATCGGCAATGTCAAATGGCAGGCCGAACTCCTGCATCGCCAATTGCAATGCGAGAGCCGTGACCTGTTTGAAAGATCGGTACGGCTTCTGCTGTTCCAGTTCGTGCTCATGGCGGTCATAGACGGCAATGAAGCTCGTCTGGTCGATATCTTTGCCCTTGGCCGACAATATCGCATCCATGGCGGCAAGCAGGCCCTCATCCCATTGGATCAGCGTCCCGTAGCAATCGAAGGTCAGCCAGGTTGGTTGGTTTCCGGAAAGGGTCATCTCTCATCTCCATGATTTGCCTCATGTTGACAAAGAACACCGCCATTGAGAAATTAAATGTGATAATTACAGATAGTGGAAAATCGAATGAGCCTCGCCTTCGACCTCGATCTCCTCCGGACCTTCGCAGCGGTCGTCGATGCCGGCGGCTTCACGCGGGCGGCTGAGCGTGTTCACCTTACCCAGTCCACCGTTAGCCAGCAGATCAAGAAGCTCGAGGCCAACATCGGCCACACCCTGCTTCTGCGCGACAAGTCGACAGGTGGCATCCAGACGACGGAGGAGGGCGAGGTACTCCTGAGTTATGCGCGGCGTCTCCTGGCGACAGCAGAAGAGGCAATGGATGTGATGCGCCAGCCTGCTGCTCCCAAGACCGTCAGGCTCGGTGTGCCCGAGGATTTTGCCGGCCGCAGACTGATTGATCTCCTGTCGGGTTTTTCCGCCGCCTCTCCGCATATAAGGCTCGATACGGTGAGCGGCTGGAGCGTCGAGCTTCGTCGCCTTCTGGAAGTCGGCGAGATCGATCTTGCGCTGATCAAGCGCGAACCCGGAGACGGTGCCTCTCTGGCAAGTTGGAAAGAAGAATTGGTCTGGGTGGAGAGCATGAGGCCTTCGGCGAGGGACGAAACGGTGCCGCTCGCCGTCTTTCCGATTGGGTGTATCTACCGTGAAAGGGCGATCCGCTTCATCGAGCGCAGCGGACGGCGCTGGCGCATAGCCTATACGAGCCAGGGCTTGATGGGCGTACAGGCGGCAGTCGCATGCGGCCTCGGCATCAGCCTGCTGCCGTCGGACGCGGTTCTGCCGGAGCACAGGAAGCTTGGAAGTGTCGACGGCTTCGATCCGCAGCCGGCATCGGAACTCGCCCTCGTCAAAGGACGGTTGCGCCTGTCGGCGGAAAGCCACTCGCTCGCCGATTTCCTCGTGGCGAATCTTTAGGTCCGTGAGGAGAACAGCGAAGCGAGCGTCGAGGTCGGCTTGTTGCTCATCCGCGGCACGACGACGAGCTGGCGGATTTCACCGCGTTTGTAGGCGGCGAGGAAGCGCTTGTAATCCTTGAAGGAAATGCAGCCGTTGGAATCGCCGTTCTTGCCAAGCATGTAGGTATGCGCCAGCAGACCGACCCGGTTGAAGATCGCGTCGGAACCTTGTATCGGCGTCAGGCGAATGGCCGCCACGCCATGGAACAGGGCTTCGCGCATCGTCAGGTTATAGGTGTGCGGCGGCGTCGGTCCGCGCATCTTCTGATCAATGTAACGCGGGTTGTCGCGCATCTTTCCGAGACCGGAATGAGCCTCCAGCCGCTCGCCGTTCGGCAGGTAAACCGTCGCGTTTTCGATATCGTAGATCGCGACACCGGCGCGCAGGCGCGGTGTAAAGACCGGTTTGTCGTAGCGCGGCACCGCATCGTCGTCGTTATCTTCGATCGGTGAATTCGGCTTGGCATAGGCAAGCACAGGCTCGGCAGTTCGCTGCGATCCCTTGGTGGCCGGCGCCGGCTTGCCGACGAGGCCGTCGGGCCGCGCCATCGGCAGCGGTACGGAGTCCTCGTTGGGCGCAAGAACCAGATCGAAGGGCGGCGCGCCATCCTCCGCTTCGGCGACTTCGATCTCTGCCCGGCTATCGGCGGCAGGAGCGGCAGCGCGGTTGGTCGGCAGTGGCTCGATCGGAACGGGCGTTACGCGCGGCCCGGCTTCGGCAAGCGCGAGCATAGCCGGCATTTCAGCCTCGGCGATTGCTTCCTTCGACGGAATGATGATCCGGTCGGCGTCATCTTCGGCGGGCGCGGCGGCAGCGGTATCGACGGCCGGCCCAGAGGTCTTGATGGTATCTTCCTTGCTGAAGCGCGGATTGTCGGAGAGGGCGACCGGCTGAAGTTGCGCGACTGCAACGGCGAGGCGATTGGTCTTGGAGAGAGCCAGCTTTGCATTCGAGGCAGCAGATGTGCTTTCCGCATATGACTGGATCAGCTGTGCCGTCAAAGGCACTACCGGCTTGGCATCGAATGCAACAAGGCGTGACGCCTTGTTCACGCGGATGAGCCGCTCATGCATAACGGCAGCAGGTGTCGCCCTTGACGCGACAGCAGCCGGGGAAATCTCCTTCTGCGAAGAGAACGGCATCGGCACGGATTGCATTGTTGCAACAGTGCCGATAAGCCATGTGGAGGTCAAAAGTCCGGCGATTGCGATGCCGGTGAGTAAACCGCGAGACCTGCCTGAACGAACAGGGGATCCGCCAAAAGGGGCGACGTCATTGAACGTCCCTAC
Source organism: Rhizobium sp. BK377 (assembly GCF_014193935.1). Lineage (NCBI taxonomy): Bacteria > Pseudomonadati > Pseudomonadota > Alphaproteobacteria > Hyphomicrobiales > Rhizobiaceae > Rhizobium > Rhizobium sp. BK377. The sequence goes on along the minus strand of NZ_JACIAC010000001.1, from coordinate 155,895 downwards.
CGCAAACGCCATACTCAACTCGTCTTCCAAAACGCGCTACGCAGGCCGGCAGCCTGACTGACTGATCTTTGCCGGAGGCGCTAACTGCCCAAAAAGGCCGAATTTTGGCCTATCCGCGACATGCGACCGTTTCTTAATGATGACGAACTATGGTTTCCAATTGGTTTACAGGCGAAGCACTCTGTTTCGATTGTCGCGAAAAGATACGTAATATTTTAGAGAAACCTATTTTTCAAAGGCTTGCTCTCCATCGCGTGTCGTCACTCGGTGATTGTTGCTCCGATGGCCAGAAAATTTTCTGCCATCAGCTGCGCGCCATCACATAGCTGCCCGGAGCTTCCTCGATCGCATTGAGTGCTGCTCCGCCCACCTTGCGGGCAGCCACACGCTCGCCGGCCTGCGACTCGATCCATGCATGCCAGTGCGGCCACCAGGAACCCCTCGTTTCCTTTGCCTTGGCGAGCCATGCATCATAGTCGCCCTTGGCCGGTCCGCCGGTCCAGAACTGGTACTTATGCTTGTCCGGCGGGTTGACGACGCCGGCAATATGGCCGGAACCCGCGACGACGAACTTCACCTTGCCGCCGAAGAACTGGCTGCCGAGGAAGACGGAATTCGCTGGCGCGATATGATCCTCGCGGGTCGCGAGATTGTAGATGGGAATCTTGATGTCCTTCAGCGACAAGGTCTTGCCGTCGAGGACCATCTCATCCTTGGTCAGCGCATTCCTGAGATAGCAGTTGCGCAGGTAGAAGGCATGATTGGCAGCAGCCATGCGAGTCGAATCGGCATTCCAGAACAAGAGGTCGAAGGGCAGGGGCTCCTGGCCCTTCAGGTAGTTGTTGACGAAGTAGGGCCAGATGAGTTCGCTTGCCCTGAGCATGTTGAAGGCCGTCGACATGCGTGAACCGTCGAGATAGCCGAGCTCCTGCATATGCGCTTCCAGCGCCTGCAACTGCTCCTCGTCGACGAAGACCTTCAGGTCGCCGGCATGGGTGAAATCGACCTGCGTGGTGAAAAGCGTCGCGCTCTTGATGCGTTTGTTCTTCTCCTTGGCGTGCAGCGCCAGCGTAGCAGCAAGGAGCGTGCCGCCGACGCAATAGCCGATGGCGTTGACTTCCTTCTCTCCGGTCGCCTTCTCGACCGTTTCCAGTGCATAATCGATGCCTTCCCTTGCGTAAGCCGTCCAATCTTTCAGCGCATGGCGGCTATCCGGATTGACCCAGGAGATGACGAAGACGGTATGTCCCTGGTCTACGCACCATTTGATGAACGATTTCTGCGGGTTGAGATCGAGGATGTAGAATTTGTTGATCCATGGCGGGCAAATCAGCAGCGGCCGTTTGAGCACGGTTTCCGTCGAAGGCTCGTACTGGATGATCTGGCAGATCTCGTTCTGGGCGATCACCTTGCCGGGCGTCAGCGCCATGTCGCGGCCGACGGCGAATTTGGTCATGTCGGTCTGGCGAAGCCGCAGTTCGCCGCGACCGGCAATGATATCCTCGGCCAGCATCTTCATGCCGCGCACGAGGTTTTCGCCACTGGTCGCAATCGTTTCCCGATAGACCTGCGGATTGGTGAGCGCGAAATTGGTGGGTGAGAGTGCCGCGGTGATCTGCTTCACATAAAAGCCGGCTTTGTGTTTCGTGTGCTCGTCGAGTCCTTCAGTCTCGGCCACCAGCTTTTCGGCCCAGTCGGCAGTCACGAAATAGACCTGCTTTAAAAATTCGAAGAAGGGATTCTTCTGCCAGTCTTCGTCGGCGAAACGTTTATCGACGCGAGCGACCGGTTCCGCTGCCACCGGGCTGCCCTGCATCCTCTGCATGGAGTTCATCCAGATGCCGAAGAACGAGCCCATCAGCTGCGTTTGCGCTTCGAAGGTTCGGCGCGGATCTGAAATCCAGTATTCTGTCACCTTGGAGAGCGTCTTCACTATATCGGTGACGGGTTCGGCAACTGTGTCGGAGATTTCGCCGCGCTCGCGCGGGCCAAGCCATGCCGAAGCTGCCTTGCCGAGATTTTCGAGCGCACGGGCGAGGTTCATCGCCATGGCCTCGGGATCCTTCAGGAGATAGGGATCGAGATCCTTGGCGTCGAAATCCACCTTGGCACCATTCTCCCGCTTGCTGTCGGTCACGCACTTCCTCCGGCGGCAGCATCCACTGTTTGTTCGTTGTACATCTGCTGTATCGAAGAAAACAAGTTCCGCCCGCCCGCTCTCATGCTATTGCTTTGTCGCTGCGACGAATTTAACAGTCGAAGCAGGCAGGATTGGATCATTAGGCATGACGACGACAGGCATTGGGCATATCGCGACCTTCACCCGCACCGCAGCAATCTGCGCGGCGGCCATGGCCTTTGCGCTTGCCGGATGCAACAAGACAGCCGAGGAGAAGAAGGCCTTCGCCCAGCGCATGGCAGCGCCGACGGCTGTCGTGATGCCGGCCTCCAAGGGCGAACCCGTTGAAGGCGGCCTGACCAAAAGCCGGGACGGCTACCCGTCGTTCGGTGCGCCACTGACGGCCGCCAACGTGCAGATGAGCGACGAACAGGCGGCCGAGCTTCAGCATCAGCTGACGGCCCTCAGCGCCAAGCGCCAGTCGGGTGCGATCTCGGAAGCCGAGTATCAGCGCCGCGTAACCGAGATGCGGGAACTGGCGGCCCGGCACGGCGCCGAAACCCTCTCCGAAATCACCAAATAAGCCTTGCCTTTAGGGCGATTTGGACGCAAGGCCTTCCGGATGGATCGGAAGATGCAATTTTCCCGATAATGCGCGTCGTGCGCGGCTTCTCCGTCAAAGATTTGCCGCGCAGTTAAGCTGAAGAGGAATACGGCGCTGCGAGTCTGAAGCTCGTATCGCAGATGCCGGGAGACGGAACGAGCTTCGACAGCGGTCAAGTTGGCCGCATTTCCATGGGGAAAGAGATGGAAGAGTTTCACAAAGTCCGGCGTTTGCCGCCTTACGTTTTCGAACAGGTCAACCGTTTGAAAGCGAGCGCGCGAGCGGGCGGGGCTGACATCATCGATCTCGGCATGGGAAACCCTGACCTTCCGACCCCCCAGGCGATCGTCGACAAGCTCTGCGAAGTCGTTCAGGACCCGCGCACCCACCGCTATTCGTCCTCCAAGGGCATTCCCGGTCTGCGCCGCGCCCAGGCTGCCTACTATGCACGCCGATTCGGCGTGAAGCTGAACCCGGACACGCAGGTGGTCGCCACCCTCGGCTCCAAGGAAGGCTTCGCCAATATGGCGCAGGCCATCACCGCCCCGGGCGACGTCATTCTCTGCCCGAACCCGACCTACCCGATCCATGCTTTCGGCTTCCTGATGGCAGGCGGGGTGATCCGTTCCATGTCGGTCGAGCCGGATGAAAGCTTCTTTCCGCCGCTCGAACGCGCCGTCCGCCACTCGATCCCGAAGCCGCTGGCCCTGATCCTGAACTATCCGTCGAACCCGACGGCTTTTGTTGCCAGTCTTGACTTCTACAAGGATGTCGTCGCCTTCGCGAAGAAGCACGACATCATCGTGCTCTCGGACCTCGCGTATTCGGAAATCTACTTCGATGGCGAGCCCCCACCGTCGGTTCTGCAGGTTCCGGGCGCTATGGATGTGACGGTTGAATTCACCTCCATGTCCAAGACCTTCTCCATGCCCGGCTGGCGCATGGGCTTTGCCGTCGGCAACGAACGACTGATCGCGGCGCTGACGCGGGTGAAGTCCTATCTGGATTACGGCGCTTTCACGCCGATCCAGGTTGCGGCGACCCATGCGCTGAACGGCGACGGTTCCGACATCGCGGAAGTCCGCAACGTTTACAAGCGTCGCCGCGATGTCATGGTCGAAAGCTTCGGCAAGGCCGGTTTCGAAGTGCCGCCGCCGGCCGCCACCATGTTTGCCTGGGCAAGGATCCCGGAAAAGTTCCGGCATCTTGGCTCGCTGGAATTCTCCAAGCTCCTGGTGGAGAAGGCCGACGTCGCCGTTGCCCCGGGCATCGGCTTCGGTGAGATGGGCGACGACTACGTGCGTCTGGCCCTCGTCGAGAACGAGCATCGAATTCGCCAGGCTGCGCGCAATATCAAGAAGTTCATGTCGACGGCCGACGAGACGATGCATAACGTCATCTCGCTCAACGCCCACCGTTAATTCCAACCTCGAAGACAGCCGCAAAATTGCGGCTGTCTCTCACCAGACATTTCAGGATCGATCCATGGCAGATGCCCTTAAAATCGGCATTGCGGGCTTGGGCACCGTTGGCGCCTCGCTTGTTCGCATCATCAAGCAGAAGAGCAACGAACTTGCAGTCACCTGCGGCCGCCCGATTGCGATTACGGCAGTTTCCGCTCGCGACCGCGCGAAAGACCGTGGCATCGATCTGACCGGCATCACCTGGTACGAGCGCCCGGAAGAACTGGCTGAAAAGGCCGACATCGATGTTTTCGTCGAGCTGATCGGTGGTGCAGAAGGTGTTGCTAACATCGCTGTTCGTACGGCTCTCGCTCGTGGTCTCCATGTGGTGACTGCCAACAAGGCGCTGCTTGCCTATCACGGCGTGGAGCTCGCGACGATCTCGGAAGAAAAGGGCTCGCTCTTGAATTTCGAAGCGGCCGTTGCCGGCGGCATCCCTGTCATCAAGGCGCTGCGTGAATCGCTGACGGGCAACACGATCTCGCGCATCTACGGCATCATGAACGGCACCTGCAACTACATCCTCACAAAGATGGAGAAAGAGGGCCTGTCCTTTGCCGATTGCCTGAAGGAAGCCCAGCGCCTCGGTTATGCCGAGGCCGATCCGGCCTTTGACATCGAAGGCAACGACACCGCTCACAAGCTCTCGATCCTGACGACGCTTGCCTTCGGCAACAGGATCGCTGCTGACGACATCTATCTCGAAGGCATCACCAATATCTCGATCGAGGATATCCGCGCCGCAGCCGATCTCGGCTACCGCATCAAGCTGCTTGGCGTCGCCCAGCGCACGGACACCGGCATCGAACAGCGGGTGCATCCGACCATGGTGCCAGTCGATTCAGTCATCGCCCAGGTCGATGGTGTCACCAACGCGGTCGCAATCGAATCCGATATTCTCGGCGAACTGCTGATGGTCGGCCCAGGTGCCGGCGGCAGTGCCACGGCCTCTTCTGTGCTCGGCGATATCGCCGACATCGCCAAAAGTCAGCCGGGCGCCCAGCGCGTTCCCGTTCTCGGCCATCCCGCCAAGTCGCTGGAGACTTACCGCAAGGCGCAGATCCAGAGCCACGAGGGTGGTTATTTCATCCGCCTGACCGTTCTCGACCGCACCGGCGTTTTTGCGAGCGTCGCCACCCGCATGGCAGAAAACCAGATTTCGCTGGAATCGATCGTCCAGCGTTCCAAGCAGCATCTGGCGCCCTCGCATCATCAGACGATCATCCTCGTCACCCATGCAACGATGGAGGATTCGGTGCGCAAGGCGGTCGCGGCGATCAAGGAAGAGGGCTATCTCGTCGGCGAACCACAGGTGATCCGCATCGAACGTCCCAAGGAAGAATCCTGACACTTTGTGCCAATTGGAACGACTGAGCCGTCCGGGCCGCTCGGACGGATTTTCTGTGGCAATTACAGCATTTCACCAAAGTCTATATTAACAGATATGCAGATGTCGATATAATCGATCCCTGAACTGTTGGAGTCGTGGGTTGAGGAATATTGAGCATACGGATGATCATGCTCACACCGAGCTTGAGAGTCCTCGGGGGGAATTACAGAGATATGATCCGACGAAGCCGGCAGCGGCCCTTGAATGCGAGGGGCCGCGAGGGCGGAATTGGGCCACGTTCCTGATCCTGCTTTCGATCCTCTTCGTCCAGTTGCTTGCTATCGGCCTGGTTATCCGGGCAATTTTCTGGTAATCCACAGGCTTGAAATCACCGCTTTGCTATCTTCCCTGCATCTGTAAAAAGGGCAGATGATGAAAGCGGAGTTTGGCATGGCAGATCAGGTCGATCCGGTACCGCGTGCCTTCCTGGGCGTCGAAAAATCGGTTCTCGACAATCGCTGGGTTTCACGTCTCGATCAGGCGGGGCAGAACCGCGCGCTCGCCATGTCGCAGATGCACGGCCTGCCGGATCTGATCGCACGTGTGCTTGCCGGCCGTGGCGTGACCGTGGACGAGGCCCTCGAATTTCTCGATCCCACCATCCGCAGCCTCATGCCCGACCCTTACAAGCTGACGGACTGCGAGAAGGCAGCCAAGCGTCTTGCCGCTGCGATCCAAAGTAGTGAGCCCGTGGCGATCTTCGGTGATTACGATGTCGACGGCGCTGCGTCCTCCGCGCTCATGTATCGCTTCCTGACCCATTTCGGCGTCAAGGCGCATATCTACATTCCTGATCGCATCTTCGAAGGTTACGGCCCCAACCCGACGGCCATCAATCAGTTGATCGACAACGGTGCTAGCCTGATCGTCACGGTCGACTGCGGTTCCACCAGTCATGAGGCGCTGGCGGCTGCCGCGAACCGTAACATCGATGTCGTTGTCATAGATCATCACCAGGTGACACACGAGCTGCCGCCCTGCCACTCCCTCGTCAATCCAAATCGCGAAGACGATCTTTCCGGGCTAGGGCATCTTTGCGCGGCCGGCGTCGTCTTCATGGTGCTGGTGGCAACGCTGCGCCTGCTGCGTGAGTCCGGAGACAAGCGCATTCTCGCGATCGATCTCCTGCAATGGCTGGATATCGTGGCACTCGCGACCGTCTGCGATGTCGTGCCCCTCAAGGGCCTCAACCGCGCTTATGTCGTCAAGGGGTTGGTCGCCGCGCGCCACCAGAGCAATGCCGGTCTTGCGGCACTATTCCGCAAGGCGGGCTTGGCTGGGCCTGTTACGCCCTATCATTTTGGCTTCCTGATCGGGCCGCGCATCAATGCGGGCGGGCGAATCGGCGATGCAGCGCTGGGAAGCCGCCTGCTGACGCTCGACGATGCCATGGAAGCGGAAGCCATCGCCCAGCGGCTGGATGAGCTCAACCGCGAACGACAAGCCATGGAAGCGGTCATGCTGCAGGAGGCCGAGGCCGAAGCGATGGCCGAGTATGGAGACGGCGAGGGAGCTTCCGTCATCGTCACCGCGCATGAGAAATGGCACCCCGGTATTGTCGGCCTCATTGCCGCGCGCCTGAAGGAGAGGTTCAAGCGACCCGCCTTCGCCATCGCATTCGATCCATCAGGCAAAGGTACGGGCTCTGGCCGTTCGATCAGCGGGTTCGACATGGGCAGGATGGTTCGTGCTGCGGTCGATGAGGGACTGCTCGTCAAGGGCGGTGGTCACGCCATGGCGGCCGGTCTTACCGTTGAGCGCGGCAAGCTTGGCCTCCTGAGAGCCTTCTTTACAGAGAAGGCACAGAAGACGGTGTCGGCCCTGGCCGCCAATGAAACGCTGAAGATCGATGGCGCCATCGCTGCAAGTGGTGCAACGATCGAGCTCATCGACCGTCTGGAAACGGCAGGCCCTTATGGCTCTGGACATTCGCAACCAATTTTTGCCGTGCCGGCGCATCGTGTGCGCGATTCCCGCCTAGTCGGCGAGCGGCATGTGAAGGTGACGCTGGAAGCCATGGACGGTGCTCGCCTCGACGGCATCGCCTTCAGGGCTGCGGAAACGCCCCTCGGCAATCTGCTTCTCAACTCTCGCGGCGCCAACCTGCATGTCGCAGGCTCTCTCGGTGCCGAACATTATCAGGGCTCGCGCAGAATCCAGCTGCGCATCAGTGATGGTGCGCCGGCCAAGTGACCGGCCGAAAGGCAATCGGCCAAGAGGGCGGGTCGGCTGCGGCCGGAAAAGGGTTGCTTTCCGCGAGGAAGAGTGACGGGCATAACAAGCAGCATGCCACCCTCAATCCGCCCATCGCGGCAGCGAGCGTGCCGAAATAACTCTATAAAAATAAAAGGAAATAATTGAGGAAAGTGGCACGCCCTAGGGGAGTCGAACCCCTCTTTACAGAATGAAAATCTGTCGTCCTAACCGATAGACGAAGGGCGCGTGCTGTGGTGGCGCCCTTATAGTCAGCACCTTTCTGTACCGCAAGCGGCAAAATGAGAATTTTTCGCCGGATTATGCAGATTTTTGCTGGGCTTGTGGAAAAGTGGAGAAGGGAGGGGAATGATTGTCTTCGCCGGATCTATCACTGCCTGAATTGTTGGCCTGCAGCCGTCGGTCACCAGGTGCAGGGACGATTTCGTTCTTTGTGAAACTTCCGTCGACGGCTCTTTTTGGTACGCCCTAGGGGAGTCGAACCCCTCTTTACAGAATGAGAATCTGTCGTCCTAACCGATAGACGAAGGGCGCAGGCCTGCAACTCAAATAGGAAAGCGCAACGCGCTCCGCAAGCGGTAAGTATAGTATCGACTTGGAAGAAGAAGTGGCACGCCCTAGGGGAGTCGAACCCCTCTTTACAGAATGAAAATCTGTCGTCCTAACCGATAGACGAAGGGCGCGTGCTGTGGTGGCGCCCTTATAGTCAGGCACTTCCGATCCCGCAAGCGGCAAATTCGAAATTTTTCAAAAAAATGACAGGCCATTTCCGCTTGTGGAAAATGAAGATTATTGCAGCGGAATCAAAGAGCTGCAGCGGCGGACGAAAATCCCCTGCCGGCCATTTCCCCTACGTTATGCTTTCAGAGGAGTGAAGGTCAGATCGCCCTTGCCGAAGCAACCGGCGCGTTCTTGCGGCCACAGCCCCAATTCCAGTCGCGAGCATTGCCCGTGTCCAGATGGACCGAATCCGTGTGGCAATAGGTGCCGACGCCGCCGCGGTTCGGGAGCGATCGGATATATTCGGCGATATCCCATTTGCTGACACCATTGATCTGGATATCGGCTGCTTCGCAGCTCTTGTGCATCGATTCCTCTGCACCTCCGACTTCACGGTTGTGCTGCGGATCGCGGTAGCCTGACGTGACGACAACTGGCTTGCCGAAATGAGTTTCGACTGTCTTGATGACCCGCATGAGGTCCGGCTTGAAGCAGCCGACCTGGACGCTGTCGTTCTGCACATGCAGGCCATTTGGCGCGATGCGCGTCATGCCGGGCAGCGATGCCTTCTGAATAAGCCCGGAGAGGCTGCTGAGCAGGTTCTGCTTCGGCGCACTGTAGAGCGCGTTCATCGTCGATCCCGGAATATTTCCGCCGACAAGCGAGGCGGTCTGATCAGGTGCAAGCTTCGTGCTGGTATTCTGCGATGATTGCTGCGGCAGCATCCCGCCTTGCTGGGGCTCGGGCGGGGCGCTGAACACGCTCGACCTTGGGCCGGCGTTCTCAGGTGCGTAGGCGTTTACGCCCTGCGGCTGAATGACCGTTGAGGTCGAGTTGTTCTGCGGCAGCGGCTGATGATCGGAAAAGATGCTCATCGCCTGCGCATTGATTCGCGTCGACTGCATGACGAGACCGCCGATATTGGCCGGCTGCTGCTGTTGCATGGCAGGACCGACGGTCGGACCCGTTGCCGCATTCGGATCCTGAGCCGCAACCTGCGGATCGACGCCGGAGACATTGGTCAGCAATGGATCGCGATAGAGCTGTTTCGAAGCAGTGGACGATGCGGCGGGCATTGCCGCTGCAAGCCTCGGCGCCGGCTGTCCCTCCGCGGCCGGTGTGGCGACGGCGGCCGAATCAAGCGCCTTCTTGTCGGAGACGCAGCCGGAAAGCGCCAGGATGGAGCTGGCGATCAGCAAAGCACCGACAGCCCGTCGGCGCGAAGGAGCAATCCGCTTGTTATTTCTGGTCAACCAAGAATTCTCCGGTGAATGCGGAAGGCGCCCGAAAGCGCGCTTCCGTTAAGATGGAACCGGAGAGTGCCTCGTGAAGCTTGCCTGCAGCTTGGCTTACCAGGCGCCGGTATTGCCCATGGATAACCAGGGTTCGGCCGGAGCCAGTTTTTCGCCCTTTTGCAGGATCTCTATCGAGATGCCGTCGGGCGAGCGAACGAAGGCCATATTGCCGTCGCGCGGCGGGCGATTAATCGTAATGCCGTTGTCCATCAATTTCTGGCAGATCGCGTAGATGTCATCCACCTCATAGGCGAGGTGACCGAAATTGCGTCCTCCAGTATAATCCTCCGTGTCCCAGTTATAAGTAAGCTCCAGACAAGGGGCTTTTTCGCTGCGGGCGCGGTCGAGATCATCGCGAGCGGCCAGGAAAACGAGCGTGAAGCGGCCCTTCTCGTTCTCATGGCGGCGGATTTCCTCGAGTCCGAAGAGTGTGGTGTAAAAATGGAGGGAAGCGTCGAGGTCTTTGACGCGAACCATGGTGTGGAGATAACGCATTGTGTTTCCTCTCTCTATTTAGGCTAGCCCATCTGGAGTAACAGACACCAGCTTCGGGCAAGTCATCTCGATAAAATGTACAGTTGGGAATAACCGAAAACTAGGACTTGCGCTTATCCGTTACCAAGATGTTAATCTTGATTTCAAGAATCAGTTAACCGTAACAGTGTGACGCGTATTGAGGGGCTGGCGACATGGCTGACAGGATTTCATCGAATGGCTTCACCGACATTGAAGAGTTGTCGGCGGAACCGGTTGACCTCGTTGAAATCACCGGCGTGGTGAAATGGTTCGACGTGGCCAAGGGCTTTGGCTTTATCGTACCCGACAATGGCATGCAGGATGTACTGCTGCACGTAACCTGCCTGCGCCGCGACGGCTACCAGACCATCCTTGAAGGCACCCGCATCGTCGCGCTCATTCAGCGCCGCGAGCGTGGCTACCAGGCTTTCAAGATCCTTTCCATGGACCAGTCGACTGCGGTCCATCCCTCGCAGCTGCCGCCGGTTCGCACCCATGTGCAGGTCACGGCAACGAGTGGCCTCGAGCGCGCGCTGGTAAAGTGGTTCAACCGTACCAAGGGCTTCGGCTTCCTGACCCGCGGTGAGGGCACGGAAGATATCTTCGTGCATATGGAAACGCTAAGGCGCTTCGGCCTCACCGAACTGCGTCCCGGACAGGTGGTGCTGGTGCGCTTTGGCGACGGCGAGAAGGGCCTGATGGCTGCCGAAATCCATCCTGACGTTCCGAGTCCGGTTGGCCGGTCTCACTGATGCGCAGCCTGTTTTCTTCTGAGATGTTGAGAAGCGCCTTTATGGCGCTTTTTTTCATGGCCGCCCTGCCGGCATTCGCGCAGGAGGACATGCACTTCGATAGAGAACCGTTGATCATCCAGACGGCTGCCGGCAAAATGCTGCACTTCACCGTAGAGATCGCTGCCACCGGCGACCAGCGCGCCTACGGTCTGATGTTCCGCAAGGCAATGGCTGAAGACGCCGGCATGATCTTTGATTTCGGCGTATCGCGGCGTGTAACCATGTGGATGGAAAATACCGTCCTGCCTCTCGACATGCTCTTTGCGGACGACAGGGGCGTGATCACCCATATCAAGGAAGACGCGACACCCTATTCCCGCGATATCATCGATTCGATGGGTGACGTTCGCTATGTGCTCGAGGTGAATGCCGGCACAGCCCACAAGCTCAATATCCGCCCCGGTGATCGCATCGTCAGCGCCACGACAACGAAAAAGGCGAAGTAAGCCTGTGAAAACTGCCGGGGCAGGCAGATTTATGGGGTTGCTAGGGCAGGGGGAAGCGTGTATTCCCGCTCCCATCAAAGGCTCGGAGTGTAGCGCAGTCTGGTAGCGCATCTGGTTTGGGACCAGAGGGTCGGGAGTTCGAATCTCTCCACTCCGACCATTATTCTCCTAATATTTTCCGCAATTCGAGATGGGCTTCGCCGCTTATCCATGCTCTGTCGCTATAGCGGCGATTTTGCTCGGGACGTTTCTCGCTCAAGAAGATGGTGACGTGCTATTTACGTCGCAAAGCACGCCTGTTCAAGCGTCTGTGATTCAGCCCTGAGCAAGCAGGCCGACATACTGGGCATAGCTGATCACTGCATAGAAAAACGCAGTGATGCTTGCTCCAATCATGATGGCATGGAATTCTGCAGAGGTTCTCATAGCTCTCACCCGTATCACAACGGTTAGTAGACATCGTAGTCGCCTATGCCGGTCATAACAATTAGAAAGCGATCAAAACATGCAACAATCCGAAACATTTCGGATTGTGTGGCAGGATTGCCCGCTTATCCACGCCCGGCTACGAGGTGCGCTTTAAGCGCTCTGTGCAATAAACGCCCTGTTCGACAATCGGTTTCATCGATCCACCGATACTGTGGCAGCGGCGCTTTTCCCTTGAAAAAACGGGGATTCGCGGATAAGCAAAATTCACTTCTTCCTGCAATGTTCGGTGTGGAAGCAAGCCTGATCCCAGGCTGGGTTATGAAAGGCGGGCGTTGCCCGCATATCGGAGGCGCCGCAGTCATGTCTGCTAAGATCTATCGTCCGGCCAAGACCGCAATGCAGTCCGGCAAGGCCAAGACTCATCTCTGGGTGCTTGAGTTCGATCAGGAGCAGCCGCGCAAGATCGATCCGATCATGGGCTACACGTCTTCAGGCGATATGCGCCAGCAGCTGAAGCTGACCTTCGAAACTCAGGAACTTGCCGAAGCCTATGCCAAGCGCAACGGCATCGAATACCGCGTGATCGCGCCCAAGGAACCTGCACGCCAGGTTGTCGCTTACCCGGACAATTTCCGCTATACCCGTACCCAGCCCTGGACGCACTGATCCGTCTTCGGCTCGATACGGAAATGCCTGATGCCGCGAGATCGCGACATGGAAACGGCCCCTTAGCTCAACTGGATAGAGCAGCTGCCTTCTAAGCAGCAGGTCGCAGGTTCGAGTCCTGCAGGGGTCGCCATCTTTATCTTTGTCCATACCGAAGACATAGGTAACAGAACGTACCTAAGACATGGGTGGCAATCTGGTGCCGAGCGCGCCTCAAGGTCATGCCCCGAGGCGCGCTGAAGTTCACTTCCAACTCGTCAGAGACTGAAGCGCAAGATTGAGCTTTCGAAGCAGCCCGCGAACTGGCTTGCAATCGGGATAAGAGGAGGCGATCAGCGCCATCGCTTCCTGCAAGCGTTCGATGTGAAGGCTGCGGCCGGCGATACCATCCTCATCATCGGGCACAATGTTGCGCTCATGATAGTAGAGTTCGAAGAATACATCGTCCGGCAGAGCGTTACCGTCATACTCAAGCTGGACCCAATCATCCAGTTCCGAACGAACGGAGGCGAGCCTGTTGACGATCCCGGCTCGTTGCCGGGTCGCACTTATAACATCCTTCAACAATTGGCCGACACGCTGATGCGTGGCGATAGCCATTTTTGCTTTCGGCCGCCGGCCAGAGGCCATCACCATCCGGTACGGCACAGTATTGCCCGTCGTCCGGGGACCGCGCTTCTGTTTCGCCTTCTGAGCTTTTTCTTCTGCGTCGCGTAGCTCTCCGGGGGACCGAAACAACTCGCCATCAGTCATGGTCACCCGTTTGCAATTTTCGGGTACAACAGGGGCGGGCATGCGTGACAGCGCCAAAAGGACAGGTCCCAGTGGCACGCCTTGCTGCCCATCCGAAATCAGATAAAGCTCACTGCCGCCTTCCGGATAGTACATGCCAGCCCAGAGCGGCTTGGCAATTTCCCAGCGATTGCGGAGAGACCATGCACTGCGCTCCTGCTGCCGATCCTTTACCGCTGCCGCGTAGGGTTCGTCGACGAAGAGGTAACGCTTTTCGATAGGATCGTACCAGCTGCTGCCATGATCTCTTCCGGGGAGGTTGCGTCCAAAATCACCCCTGATGGGCATGCTTTTTGAGGACGGCCTAAGTCCGGTAGAAGCCATGAACTGCAATGTACGCGCCGCTTTACACGCGAGGGTAAGAGCTGAATCCGCACTTTCTATATTCCTCTGGCAGTGGATCAGGTCGGACGCCAACCGATTAAAGTATCCTAGTCCGCGAGCCTGCTTGTATTGGCGAGCTGCGATGATCTCGTCGAGGGGCTTCGGCAGCGAAACCTCGATGATCTCGGTGCCACTCGCCTTTGTCTTCGAGTTCCGCCAATGAACGCTGATGAACGTGGAGAAAATGGACGACGACGGAACGATCGTTGAGGCTTTTAGCGCCCGCAGAGCGTTGGTGTAGTTTGAGAAACCGGCTCGAACCGATGCGCGATCAAGACCCACTGAATGGGCAACGTCGTCCTGCTTGGAGATGCTTTTCGCAAGGCGCTTGATGCCCTCGATTGTAGTAGGCCTGATGTCGTTGATGGACATGTTCTTTTCTCCCGGACTCTTTTTGAAGCGTCACCCGTCAACCACTTCTTGAGCCCGATCAAGAACATGAACGGGTTCGACTTTTCACCAAGGCAGTGCTGTCAACAGCTTCGCAACTGACGGGCGGCGTGCTCCTGCCGGGAGCGAGAAAAAGATAGGTTCGATTCCAATCGGTTTCAAGATCGATACAGGTGGCAAAGCTCAAGCCTTTCTGTATCAATCCCTTGGAACAGGGCGGTTGCGAGATTTCGCGAGGGACGATTTCGGTAGGGTGGTGGTTACGGTGGCGGGAGCCGACATTCCTACCATAACTCTCGCATACAGAGCGCAAATGACTATCAGCTCTTGCGTCCGGAGGCTTCGACTGTCACGCCAAGAGCCGACTCATTTTAGGCAACCGAATTTGAAGAATCTAACCGGATACACAGGATTTGACTCCGAACGTATACGTCGGGGTGCAATTGTATTCAAAGATTTGGGTTTTCCTGAACTGAACCGCGGACTTCTGCTCGCCGTGGACGATGATTTCAGTAACAGAATAAGGGCCGGCCGGCATTGAATGCGCGGCCAGCCCAATTTCTCCGATTTTGCCGACTTAGCCTTCGGGTGTCAGCGTCATGGACGTGCCCGTTGCGGCAACGTTGAGGCCGAGCTGACCGGTCACGCTGATCGTCTGCAGATGGATCGAGCCGGACGTGCCGCCGAATAGCACGTTGGTGCCGAGGCCGCCGACGAGCGTTGCTTCAGCGGTCGCGCCCTGGTAGAGGCCAGCCAACGAACCGCGATGATAACCGGCTGTCGGCGCGAAGACTGCCCAAAGCAGGCGACCACGCGTGGTGAAACCGAGATCCACGCCGAACTTGCGCAAAGCACCGCTGTAATGTTCAGGCGATTCGCCCCGGCTCGTAGGCTGGAAGACGCAATCGATCTGCTTGGAAGAACCGAGCACATAGCCGACGCCGCCGCCGATTTCGCAATCGAGATAACCGATCTTCACGCCCCCGCTTACATCAGGAGCGACCGGCGGCTCCGTCCGTACCAGGTCTGCCGCGCTGGCGCTCATGGCAAAGGTCTGGAGCAACGAGGCTGCGGCGATTGTGGTCGCGAGTATCTTTTTCATTTTCGTCTCCTGTGAATATCGCTGGAAGGATATAACGTCGGCTTTGTCATAACCAAGGCAGGAAAGTCTTTGCCGTCATTTTGGTTCCCAGAGAGGCCTGCGCCAAGCTGCCGCGGTTATCTTTTGTGGAACCCTATCGGCCTGCATCGGTTGTCCAGATGTCCGTTTTTCAGACAATGGAGATCAAAATGAGCAAGACTAATGCAGACGACATTCGCAAGAAAACAGAGCGGCAGGTAGAAAACACCAGCGCCGGCGGACATCTCGGCGGAACCTATTTCGGCCAGCAACCGGATGGCAAAACAGCCTCTTCCAGCACGACCGAGGCGCGAAAGTCTCGCCCGAACGACGGCAGTAATTGATGCGAGAACGATTGCAACGGGCATTTGCGGCTGGTGGGGCAGCGTCCAGCCGCCCCACGCCCGCAGTGGTGGTCCAGCGATGCCGGAAAATGTCGTCAATGAGCGGAAGAAGATGCTTATTCGCTGCCGGTATCTATCCCCAGCGGTGACGTTCTAGCCTCGCGGGGCTGTGAGAATTGCTGCGCTCTACGGCTCCCCGCTAGACGCAGGAAAAAACCGCCGGCAGTCAGCCGGCGGTTTTTGAATATTATATCTGCCTGATCAGTGCAGGATCTGGCTGAGGAACAGCTTGGTGCGCTCGTGCTGGGGATTGTCGAAGAACTCGGCCGGCGAATTCTGTTCGACGATCTGGCCCTGGTCCATGAAGATAACGCGGTTAGCGACCTGGCGGGCAAAGCCCATTTCGTGGGTGACGCAGAGCATGGTCATGCCTTCTTCTGCAAGGCCCACCATCGTATCCAGCACTTCCTTGATCATTTCCGGATCGAGCGCCGAGGTCGGCTCGTCGAACAGCATGATCTTCGGGTTCATGCAGAGCGAGCGGGCAATCGCCACACGCTGCTGCTGGCCGCCCGATAGCTGCCCCGGATATTTGTTGGCCTGTTCGGGGATCTTGACGCGCTTCAGGAAGTGCATGGCCACTTCTTCGGCCTGCTTTTTCGGCATCTTGCGCACCCAGATCGGCGCCAGCGTGCAGTTTTCCAGGATCGTCAGATGCGGGAAGAGGTTGAAGTGCTGGAATACCATGCCGACTTCGCGGCGCACTTCATCGATTTTCTTGAGATCGTTGGTCAGTTCCGTGCCGTCAACGATGATCTGGCCCTTCTGGTGTTCTTCCAGACGGTTGATGCAGCGGATCATCGTCGACTTGCCGGAGCCCGATGGGCCGGCGATGACGATGCGTTCGCCGCGCATGACCTTCAAGTTGATGTCGCGAAGAACGTGGAAGTCACCGTACCACTTGTTCATGTTGACGATCTCGACGGCAACGTCGGTCGCCGACACGGTCAGTTTCTTATTAAGGGCTTCTGCCATTGTATGTTCCTCTTTTTATCGTTTGTGGCCGGTGTCGAGATGGCGTTCCATGAACGCTGAATAACGTGACATGCCGAAGCAGAAAAGCCAGAAGACGAAGCCGGCGAAAATCAGCCCGGTTAACGGCGTTACCGCCGTTGCCCAGTTCGGATCGATGAAGAGAAAGCGAACGATGCCGAGCAGGTCGTACATGCTGATGATCGACACCAGCGAGGTATCCTTGAACATGCCGATGAAGGTGTTGACGATGCCGGGGATGACCAGCTTGATCGCCTGCGGCAAGATGATCAGCCGCATCTTCTGCCAGTAGCCGAGGCCGAGCGAATCGGCGCCTTCGAACTGACCTTTCGGAATTGCTTGCAGGCCGCCTCGGATGACTTCAGCCATATAGGCGGAGGCAAATATCGATACACCCACGATCGCGCGCAGCAGTTTATCGACGGTCCAGCCTGCCGGCAGGAAGAGCGGCAGCACGACGCTGGCCATGAAGAGCACCGTGATCAGCGGCACTCCACGTACGACCTCGATGAAGATGACACTCACCATGCGGATGACCGGCATATGCGAGCGTCTGCCGAGTGCCAGGAGAATGCCGAGCGGGAAAGAGGCCGCGATGCCGACGAAGGACAGCACCAACGTCACCATCAGTCCGCCCCAGCGGGGAGTCTCGACGATTTCGAGCCCGAAGCCGCCGTAGAGCAGAAAGAAGGAGACGATCGGTAACACGATGAAGAGCAGGATCGCATTCAGGCCTTTGCGCGGCACCGAAGGGATGAGCATCGGTACCAGGAAGAGTACGAAGAGAATGCCGACCAGCGTCGGCCGCCACCGCTCGTCGATAGGGTAACCCCCATAGATGATCTGGTCGAACTTGGCGTTGACGAAGGCCCAGCAGGCGCCGCTCCAGCCGTCAGGCTGGATGCCGCCTTGAACCGTTGTGGCGCAGAAGGTGCGGTCCGGGCCGGTCCAGACCGCCTGCACGAACAGCCAGTTGATGGCATGCGGCAGAGCCCAGGCGAGGAAGGCCACTGCCAGTAGGGTGAGGACAATATCCTTGGGCGTCGCAAGCAGGTTGCGGCGTATCCAGGCGGCAGCGCCCTTTTCTCCCGGCGGTGGCGGTTCCTGCGCCAGCATAGCGGTCCTGACGAAACTATCGCTCATCTTATCTCTCCACCAGGGCCATCTTGGCGTTGAACCAGTTCATTAGCAGGGAGGTCACGATGCTGATGGCGAGGTAGATGACCATCCAGATCAGGATCACCTCGACGGACTGACCGGTCTGGTTGAGTGTCGTGCTGCCGACGGCGACGAGATCGGCGAAGCCGATGGCGATCGCCAGCGACGAGTTCTTGGTGAGGTTCAGATATTGGCTGCTCAGCGGCGGAATGATGATGCGAAAAGCCTGTGGAATGACGACCAGCCGTGTGATCGCCGAGGGATGCAGGCCGAGTGCTGCTGCGGCCTCTGTCTGCCCTTTCGGCACACCGCGGATGCCGGAGCGCACGATTTCTGCGATAAATGCAGCCGTATAGAAGGAAAGCGCCAGGAAAAGCGACATGAATTCCGGGCCGACCACCGAGCCGCCGGTCAAATTGAACTTGCCGGCAACCGGGAAGTCGAAGGTAAGCGGTGCACCTACGACGAAGAAGGCAATGAGCGGCAGGCCGATGATGAGACCTATCGAAACCCAAATCGTATGGAACGGCTGACCTGTCGCCGCCTGCCGCCGATGCGCCCACCGGGCAGTGACGACAGTGGCGATGATCGCGACCACGAAAGCAATACCGACCAGCCAGAAACTGTCGCCGAAGATCGGCTTGGGGAAGGCGAGGCCACGATTGTTCAGATACGATCCGAGTGGCAGATGCAGTGACTCACGGGCATTGGGCAGAATAGCCAGAACGCCCGAATACCAGAAGAAGATCACGAGCAACGGCGGAATGTTGCGGAAGACTTCTACATAGACCGTGCAGAGCTTCGCAATAAGCCAGTTCCGCGACAGGCGCCCAATACCGATGATGAAGCCGATGATCGTCGCGGTGACGATGCCGGTAACAGCGATCAGGATCGTGTTCAGAAGGCCGACGAGTAGCGCACGGCCATAGGTCGAATCACTCGAATACTGGATTAGCGACTGGCCGACTTCGAAGCCGGCGCGGCCGTGCAGAAAGCCGAAACCCGATGCAATGTTGGCGCGCGCCAGATTGACTGCCGTATTGTGAGCAATCGACCAGATCAGCGCGACCAGCAAGACAATGGTAAGGGCTTGGAAAAAAATGCCCCGAATTTTCGGGTCGTAAAGGGCAGACTGGAAGCTCCAGCCGCTCCTGGCTATAGGTGTCGAACCCGCAACCTGATGCGTCATACCTGGCCAATTCCCCACGTTATGCGCTCCTTTTCGGAGCTTTTTTATAGGAGGAGGAAAGGCGGTTATCCGCCTTTCCGGCTTTTCATGTCTGATCAGCGAACCGGCGGAGCGTACTGGATGCCGCCCTTGTTCCAGAGAGCGTTCAGGCCGCGCGCGATCTTCAGCTGGCTACCCTGGCCGATGTTCTTTTCGAACACTTCGCCATAGTTGCCGACGTTCTTGACGATGTTGTAGGCCCAGTCGTTGGTCAGGCCGAGGTCGGTACCGATCTTCGTGTCGGCTTCAACGCCGAGGAAGCGCTTGATATCCGGGTTAGGCGAGTTCTTCATCTCGTCGACATTGGCCTGCGTGATGCCGAATTCTTCGGCATTGATCATCGCGTAGCCGACCCAGCTGACGATATCGAACCACTGGTCGTCACCCTGGCGGACAGCCGGGGCGAGCGGCTCCTTGGAGATGATTTCCGGCAGGATCATGTGCTCGTCGGGGTTCTTCAGCGTCAGACGCAGCGAATAGAGGCCCGACTGGTCTGTCGTATAAACGTCGCAACGGCCAGAGTCGTAGGCGGCGTTGACTTCGTCAAGCTTCTCGAAGACCACTGGATTGTACTGCAGGTTGTTGGCCTTGAAGTAGTCTGCGAGGTTGAGCTCCGTCGTGGTGCCTGACTGAACGCAAACCGATGCGCCGGAAAGCTCGAGCGCCGATTTGACGTTCAGACTCTTGCGAACCATGAAGCCCTGGCCGTCATAATAATTGACGTAGCGGAAGTTCAGGCCGAGAGCCGTATCGCGGTTGATTGACCAGGTCGTGTTGCGGGCCAGAACATCGATTTCACCGGACTGCAGGGCGGGGAAGCGATTGGCGGCGCTGAGAGGGGTGAACTTCACCTTGTTGGGATCGCCGAACACCGCAGCGGAAACCGCGCGGCAGAAATCGACATCGAAGCCCGACCAGTTGCCGGACGCGTCAGGGGCAGCAAAGCCGGCAAGGCCGGTATTGACGCCGCACTGGACAAAACCTTTTGCTTTTACGTCTCCGAGAGTTGTGGCCGAAGCGGCCGAAGCGCCAAGAGCGAAAACTGCTGCGCCGACAGCCGCGGACAGGAGCTTGTACTTCATTTTTCCCAACCTTTTTTCCGTTGTCTTATCTTTATCCTTGTCGGGGAGCGGCCGGATTGAAATTGCCCGTTTGCCTCCCCGTTTCCCGCAACCCTCCCGGCGCGGGTTGGTCTATCACAGTCGTAAATGTCACCATGGTCAAGTGTCGCGGTCAATAATTGCGGCAAATTTCAGCATTTTGGTAGATTGCGCTGTACGCATGGGCATCTGACTAGAAATTGAGCGCCAAGGTGGGAAAAAATAGCGCTAAATCACGACGTCAAACGCCGGTGGCTGCGCGAGACATGACGATGACGCCACGTTGAAGGGGTTGACGCTGAGAGCGGCGGAGTTCAAGAGTTCCGGCTTTGCATACCCTCGCCAGAAGGCCATTTTCCAAATGAAAGATCTAGACAGTCTCCTGCCGGGCGCCGGCATCAACACCCGTCTTTCCCATATCGGCTACGATCCCAGCGATTATCACGGCTTCGTCAACCCGCCTGTCGTGCGTGCGTCCACTGTTCTCTTTCCCGATGCCAAGTCCATGGAGACGCGCGACAAGAAATACACTTACGGCACTCGCGGCACGCCGACGACCGATGCGCTCGCCGAAGCGATCAACGCGCTTGAAGGCTCGGCCGGCACCGTGCTGGTACCTTCCGGCCTTGCCGCCGTCACCGTCGCGATCCTCGCCTATGTGGCAGCGGGCGATCACGTTCTGATCGTTGATTCCGTCTACGGTCCGACGCGCCATTTCTGTGACACGATCCTGAAGCGTATGGGTATCGAAGTCGACTACTTCGATCCGGCGATCGAAGCGGCCATCGAGACACTCTTCAAGCCGAACACCACGCTTGTGCTGACTGAAGCCCCTGGCTCCAACACCTTCGAGATGCAGGATGTCCCGGCCATCGCGGCCGTGGCGCACAGGCACGGTGCCGTCGTATTGATGGATAACACCTGGGCTACACCTCTTTATTTCCGGCCGCTGGACTTTGGCGTCGACGTGTCCATCCATGCTTCGACCAAATATCCATCGGGGCATTCCGACATTCTGATGGGAACCATTTCCGCCAATGCCGAGCACTGGCCGAGGCTGATCGAGACGCATGGCACGCTCGGCCTTTGCGGCGCGCCTGACGACTCCTACCAGATCCTGCGCGGCCTCCGCACCATGGGTATCCGGCTGGAGCGCCACTACGAAAGCGCGCTGGCGATAGCCACGTGGCTCGAAAGCCGCGAAGAGGTTGCCCGCGTCCTTCATCCGGCCCTGCCGAGCTTCCCGTCGCACCATATCTGGAAGCGTGATTTCAAGGGCGCCAGCGGCATCTTCTCCTTCGTGCTGAAGGCCGATGATCCGCAGAAGGTGAAGCCGAAGGCGCATGCTTTCCTCGATGCGCTCTCCTATTTTGGCCTCGGCTATTCCTGGGGTGGCTATGAAAGCCTTGCCGTGCTGGTCAACCTGTCTGACCGCAAGATCGCCAAGGCGCCGGCTGAAGGCCCGGTCATTCGCCTGCAGATCGGTCTCGAAGATATCGTTGACTTGAAGGCGGATATTGAGCGCGGCTTTGCCGCGGCAAACGCTGTCTGATCAGCCAACTGGGTGGTAGCCGTAGATCCAGTCGAGGTCGGCTGCGAGGCTTTGCGGCGGTTTGAGTGACAGCACGATATCCCGGCCCAGACGGATCGGACCGCTTGCGTGATAGGCAAAGCGGTTGAAGGCTCCGCGCTGGCGGAGTCTGGCGATACGCGGCGTTCGATGCCGTTCGAAGAGCGAGATAGCTTCGGACACCGGGCGGGTGGCAAGAAACGCCGCCAGCTCGAACGCGTCCTCGATCGCCATCGCGGCCCCCTGGGCGGCAAAGGGCATCATGGCATGTGCCGCATCGCCGATCAGTACGGTCTTGTTGCCGTCCTGCCATTTGCCAGGCGTTGCCTCAAAAAGCGGCCAGAAGGTGATGTCGCTGTGCTGTCCGAGCAAGCCGGCAATAGCAGGGTGCCAGCGGCGGAAGCGTGACTGCAGAAGCTCTTGCTGAGCCTGTGTCGGCTTGCCCTGCCAGGCCTGCGGCGCAACATTGCCGGCGGTAATCGCCACCATATTGAAGCCGCCGGTCTCCTTCAGCGGATAGCAGACCATATGCGCCGAGGAGCCGAGCAGGGCCGAGACGCTGCTGCGGTCGAGAAAGCCCGGAGCCTCTCTTTCTGCGATGGTAAAACGGAAGGCGACATTTCCCGAGAATTGCGGGGCAGGGGCGCCTGGTATTGCTTGCCTGAGTTTGGACCAGACGCCATCGGCGCCGATCACGACGTCGGCCGGACGACGGCCCTGCGGCAGATCCGATTCGAGCCTGATCCCGAGATGCAATGCACAGAGCGGATTAGTGATGACCGCATCCAGCAGAGTTTTCTGGAGCGTCTTGCGATGCAGGACGCCGTAGGGTGCTCCCCAGCGGTACCTGGCAAAACTCCCGGCTGGAACTGCTGCAAGCTCGCGCAACGAACTGCCTGAGATCAGCCTGATGGATTGCGGTTCGAGCCAGAGGCTGGTCAGCCTGTCGAGCACGCCGAGCTCGGCAAGCACACGCGATGCGTTGGGCGAAATCTGCAAGCCGGCGCCAACTTCGGCAAGCTCCGGCGCCTGTTCGAAAATATCCGAACTGATACCGCGCCCTGCAAGCGCCAGCGCGGCCGTCAGGCCCGCAATTCCGGCGCCGATAATGGCGGCATGTTCGACCGGCATAGGATATCCGATCTAAGAAGAGGGAAATTACGCCGCCTTGATGTGGAAGACGCAGCCGGGCGGATTGGTTTGGTTGGACTTCAGCGACGCGTTGTAGCGATAGAGCGTCGAGCAGTAGGAGCAGACCTTCTCGTTATCGTCGCCCATGTCGATGAAGATATGTGGATGATCGAAGGGAACCGAGGCGCCGGTGCACATGAATTCCTTGACGCCGACTTCGATAACGCGGTGACCGCCGTCGTTCTGGAAGTGGGGAATGCTATGGCCGGCCATGTCTGTCTCCGAATGCTTTGAATTCTGCGCGGACCTTATAGGCCTTCGAAAGAAAAGTGTAGTGCCAAAGCATGGCTCCCTTGCGAGTTTTTGGCTTCACGCTTCGGGGTCGCTCGACTATGGTCGCGCCAAAACAAGGGCGGCTCGATGAACCTGAATACACCTGCATTTTCAAGCTTCACGCATGAAGGATTGAAACTCGCTTTCTTCGATGAGGGTGATCCCTCCGGCCCGCCGGTGCTGCTAATTCATGGTTTCGCCTCGTCAGCCAACGTCAATTGGGTTCATCCCGGCTGGCTGAAGACGCTGGGTGACGCCGGCTACCGTGTCATTGCCATTGACAACAGGGGCCATGGCGCGAGCGACAAGCCACGCGATGCCGAAGCTTACAGGCCGTGGTTCATGGCGGGCGATGCGATTGCGTTGCTTGATCATCTCGGTATCCCCGAAGCCAATTTAATGGGATATTCCATGGGCGCTCGCATTTCCGTCTTTGCGGCACTTGCCCATCCGCACCGCGTCCGCTCGCTGGTGCTCGGCGGCCTCGGTATCGGCATGACCGATGGGGTGGGGGATTGGGATCCGATCGCCGATGCTCTGCTAGCGCCGTCGCTGGCCGATGTCACTCATCCGCGCGGCCAGATGTTTCGCGCCTTTGCCGAGCAGACGAAGAGTGACCGCGAGGCGCTCGCCGCCTGCATCAAGGGCTCGCGCGATCTCGTTGCCCGCGCCGATATGGGCAAAATCGATGCGCCAACCCTGATCGGGGTTGGAACGAAAGACGACATTGCCGGTTCTCCCCAAGAGCTTGCGGCGCTGATGCCTGACGCCAAAGCGCTGGATATCCCCGGCCGCGACCACATGCTCGCCGTAGGTGACCGGGTGTTTAAAAAGGCCGTCGTGGAATTCTACGAAAAGGTCGCCGCCGACTGATGTCGCCGACAGGTGACATCGGCGCGATTTCCAAGAAAAACGCGCCGACTCGGTGCGCCGCACGCACCCATTTATGTTGTCGGCGTTTTCCTCTATATAATCGCATTCCAACGGGAAATGAGGAGACCGAAATGGTCGCTAAGATGGATATCCGCACGCTGGACTCAGCCAATCCTCTGAAGGTGATGGACCCTATCTGGGACAGTCTGCGAGAAGAAGCGCGCCTCGCTGCGGAAAGCGATCCGGTGCTGGCAGCCTTCCTCTATTCGACGGTGATCAACCATCGCTCGCTCGAAGAATGCGTCATCCATCGCATCTGCGAGCGCCTCGACCATCCGGACATGCAGGCGAACCTGCTGCGCCAGACCTTCGAGGAGATGCTCGACGACTGGCCGGAATGGGGCGCGATCCTGCGCGTGGATATCCAAGCAGTCTATGATCGCGATCCCGCTTGCCTGCGCTTCATGGAAGCTGTTCTCTACTTCAAAGGCTTCCACGCGCTGCAGACGCACCGGCTGGCGCATTGGCTGCTGAACCGCGGACGGCGCGACTTCGCGCTTTATTTGCAGAGCCGCTCGTCCAGCGTCTTCCAGACGGATATCAACCCGGCCGCCCGCATCGGTAAGGGCATCTTCCTCGACCACGCGACCGGCCTCGTGGTCGGTGAAACGGCCGTCATCGGCGACAACGTTTCCATCCTGCATGGCGTCACCCTCGGCGGCACAGGCAAAGAAGGCGCCGACCGTCACCCGAAGATCGGCACGGGTGTGCTGATCGGTGCAGGTGCCAAAATCCTAGGCAATATCGAGATCGGCTTCTGTTCGCGCGTTGCCGCCGGCTCCGTCGTGCTGAAGCCGGTACCGCCGAAGACGACGGTGGCTGGCGTGCCCGCCAAGGTCGTCGGTGAAGCCGGCTGCTCCGAGCCGGCACGCATTATGGATCAGGTCATCGGCGCCGATATCTGAGCTCTCATTGGAAAAATGCGGAAAAGCGCCTAGATCCCGGCAGGGATGGTCATTGTTAACACGATCTCGCGACCTTTACAGCGCCGCTTTACCTGTGCAAGAAGCGGCCAACCGAGATCGCTTACGGAGTTGAAAGAGTGAAGCCTGAAGAAATCAAGAAGCTCGACGCCTATTTCAAACGCACGCTGAACCCGCAGATCGTGGTGAAGGCGCGCCCGCGCAAGAACGACTCCGCGGAAGTTTACATCGGCGAAGAATTTCTGGGTGTCATCTACATTGATGACGAGGACGGCGACCGTTCCTACAATTTCTCGATGGCGATTCTCGACGTCGATCTCTGATCGGCCGTCACATCGATCAAAAGCCGTGCATCGCCAGCCGATGCATGGCTTTTTTGTTGGCGGCTATTGCCAAATACGCCGGTTCGCGAAAATTTCTTATAACCCTGCGGTTGCAGGGGCCTGATATATTTTAGCAAAATCAATAAAAGACGAACGTGCCCAAAAATCCGGTGCTTAGCGCAACCAGTGGACGCAACCACTGGATGTTTTGCGATGCACAAGACTACTTGACTCTTTGTGCATTGCAGCTAATCTCTCTTTCATAGCCAACTGGAGGATGGTCATGTTCAATTTCGACGATGCAAACCGCAAGAGCAAGGAAGCCGTGGATTCGATGCTCAGAAGCTATTCCGATGCAGCCCAGGGTTTTCAGGCAATCGCCTCCGAGGCGGCCGAATATTCCAAGAAGTCCTTCCAGGATGCGGTCACTCATTTCGAGACGCTGTCGGGCGTAAAGAGCTTCGAAGCGGCCTTCGAATTGCAGACCAATTATGCGAAGTCTTCTTATGAGGCTTTTGTTGCTGAGGCGACCAAACTCGGTGAAATGTATGCCGACCTCGCCAAAAAAGCCTATAAGCCTTACGAAGCGCCGACGGCTGCCGCAGCCGCCAAGGTGGTGAAAACCGCTCCGGTCTCTCCGGCAGCTGCATAAATTTGACGGTGCGTTGAGCGCCGCCTATTGAAAATCAAAGACCGGCACCGCATTTGCGGCCGGTCTTTTTTATTTCCCGAAGCACGCCCTGGTTTTTACGCAGACTTTTTTGGCCTTTGCGTCAAGTCCTGCGGAATTGTGATTGCAGTCGGAAACAAGGGGCTTAAAATCGCTCTATTATGAACTACCTTAGTGTTTCAGATATTCGACGGGAAAGCACCCCTCCCATGCTGCCTGCCGGATTGATTGAGGAATGATTGAAAATGATCGCTAAACCGATCCGGATGCAGAACGACGGCGAAAGGAACGGGGACAACGGAAATCGCGGAACCTCGGTCATCACACGCACCAAGCCGAAGACCAAGAAGCCCAATCTCTATCGCGTACTGCTTTTGAATGACGACTACACGCCAATGGAATTCGTCATCCACATCCTGGAGCGTTTTTTTCAGAAGGACCGGGAAAGTGCCACCCGTATCATGCTGCATGTCCATAACCACGGCGTCGGCGAATGCGGAATATTCACATACGAGGTAGCGGAGACCAAGGTGAGCCAGGTGATGGATTTTGCCAGGCAGCATCAGCATCCGTTGCAATGCGTCATGGAAAAGAAGTGAGGAACTGAACGTGCCAACATTTTCGCCTAGTCTTGAGAAGGCGCTCCATCAGGCACTGACCTTTGCCAACGAGCGGCACCATGAATATGCGACGCTCGAGCATCTGCTGCTCGCCCTGATCGACGATGCCGATGCGGCTTCGGTCATGGGTGCTTGCAATGTGGACCTCGACGCCCTCCGTAAAACGCTCTTGGAATATGTCGATAACGAACTCTCCAACCTGGTCACCGGTTATGACGAAGATTCCAAGCCGACTTCCGGCTTCCAGCGCGTCATCCAGCGTGCGGTGATCCATGTCCAGTCTTCGGGCCGGGAGGAAGTGACCGGCGCTAATGTGCTCGTCGCGATCTTCGCTGAACGCGAAAGCCATGCAGCCTATTTCCTGCAGGAGCAGGAAATGACCCGCTACGACGCCGTCAACTACATCTCTCACGGCATCGGCAAGCGCCCTGGCGCCTCCGAAAGCCGTCCGCCGCGCGGTGCGGAAGAGGAGTCTGAAGCCAAGCCTACCGCACGTGGCAGCGAGGAAGAGGGCGGGCCTAAGAAGCAGCAGGATGCGCTGAAGGCTTACTGCGTCAACCTCAACGAGAAGGCCAAGGGCGGCAAGATTGATCCGCTGATCGGCCGTCACGCGGAGGTGAATCGCACCATTCAGATCCTGTGCCGCCGTTCCAAGAACAATCCGCTCTATGTCGGTGATCCCGGCGTCGGCAAGACCGCTATTGCTGAAGGCCTCGCTAAGCGCATCGTCGAGGGTAAGGTTCCGGAAGCTCTGGCAGACGCCACGATCTTTTCGCTCGACATGGGCACGCTGCTGGCCGGCACGCGGTATCGCGGTGACTTCGAAGAGCGCCTGAAGCAGGTCGTCAAGGAACTGGAAGAATATCCGGGCGCCGTGCTCTTCATCGACGAAATCCACACCGTCATCGGTGCTGGCGCAACGTCAGGCGGTGCCATGGATGCCTCGAACCTCTTGAAGCCGGCCCTGTCGTCAGGCGCGATCCGCTGCATCGGTTCGACCACCTACAAGGAATACCGCCAGTTCTTCGAGAAGGATCGGGCTCTGGTCCGCCGCTTCCAGAAGATCGACGTCAACGAGCCGTCGATCGATGATGCGATTGAGATCATGAAGGGCCTGAAGCCCTATTTCGAAGAATACCACCACCTGCGTTACTCGAACGAGGCGATCAAGACCGCCGTCGAGCTCTCGGCCCGTTACATCTCGGACCGCAAGCTGCCCGATAAGGCGATCGACGTCATCGATGAGACCGGTGCGGCCCAGATGCTGCTGCCGCCGTCCAGGCGCCGTAAGCTGATCACCGAAAAGGAGATCGAAGCGACGATAGCGACGATGGCTCGCATCCCGGCAAAGACCGTTTCGAAGGACGACGAAGCCGTTCTTGCCAACCTCGAGAAAGAGCTGCGCTCGGTGGTCTACGGCCAGGATGTAGCAATCGAAGCCCTGTCCACCTCGATCAAGCTGGCCCGTGCTGGTCTGCGCGAACCGAACAAGCCGATCGGCGCCTATGTCTTCTCTGGCCCCACCGGCGTCGGCAAGACGGAGGTCGCCAAGCAGCTTGCCGCCTCGCTGGGTGTCGAGATTCTGCGCTTCGACATGTCGGAATACATGGAGCGGCATACGGTTTCCCGTCTGCTCGGCGCACCTCCCGGCTATGTCGGCTTCGACCAGGGCGGCCTTCTGACCGATGGCGTCGACCAGCATCCGCATTGCGTGGTTCTGCTCGACGAAATCGAGAAGGCGCATCCGGATATCTATAATATCCTGCTGCAGGTCATGGATCATGGTACGCTGACCGACCATAACGGCAAGAAGATCGACTTCCGCAATGTCATCCTGATCATGACGACCAACGCGGGCGCTTCAGAAATGGCCAAGGCCGCGATCGGCTTCGGTTCGTCCAAGCGCACCGGCGAAGACGAAGAGGCTCTGACCCGCCTGTTCACGCCGGAATTCCGCAACCGTCTCGACGCGATCATCCCGTTCGCGGCGCTGCCGACGGCCGTCATTCACAAGGTCGTGCAGAAGTTCATCATGCAGCTGGAAGCTCAGCTGTCCGAACGCAACGTCACCTTCGACCTGCACGAGGATGCGATCGCCTGGCTGTCAGAAAAGGGTTACGACGAGAAGATGGGCGCCCGCCCGCTGTCCCGCGTGATCCAGGAAAACATCAAGAAGCCGTTGGCGAACGAAATCCTCTTCGGCAAGCTGAAGAAGGGCGGCGTCGTCAACGTTACCGTCGGCCCGAAGGAAGACGGCAAGCCAGGCCTCATTCTCGAAGCCATTCCGGAAACGGCGCCCATCAAGCCGAAGCCGGAAGCCGAACTGGTTCATCCGGAAGCGGTTGGTGAGGAAGATGGCGAGCTGAAGACCAAGCCGGTCAAGAAGACGAAGGCCAAGACCGTGCCACAGCCCGAGCCTGAGGTCCGTGACGCCCCCAAGAAGGGCTCGACCGTTCCGAAAGTTCCTCGGAAGAAATAACCTTCGGGTGAAATACGTGAAAAGGCCGCTGCGAAGCGGCCTTTTTGCTTGCGGTATATGTCAGGGTTTTGGGTAGTTACGCAAGTTCCGCCTTGATCTTCTCCGCGTTGGCTGCGAGGACCGCACCGTCCTCCATCTTGCCGGAATGCGGCTTCAGCGCCACGCCCTCATGCCGCGGGATTACATGGAAATGCAGGTGGAAGACGGTCTGACCTGCTGCCGGCTCGTTGAATTGGGCGATGAACACGCCGTCAGCGTCGAAGGCTTCCTTCACCGCATTCGCGATTTTCTGGACGACCGTGATCGTATGCGAGAGGGAAGCGGGGTCGGCATCGAAGATATTACGCGAAGGTGCCTTCGGCAGGACCAGAACATGGCCCGGCGCTTGCGGCATCACATCCATGAAAACAACGGTCTTGTCGTCCTCGTAGACGCGATGCGACGGGATCTCGCCGCGCAGGATCTTGGCGAAGATATTGTTGTCGTCATAGGCAGCGCTAGTCATGGCGAAATCTCCTCGTGTTTCCCATCGCGTAGCGCGGCGGAGCCAAGCGCGTCAATCCTCCTGCAGCCGTTCGCCTTTGCGGAAGGGAGTGTGTTCGGCAAGCATCTCATTCATATATTCGACATCCTCCCGCTCGCGCTCGAGATAGTCGGCAACCGCGCGCCGCAATCCCGCGTGGGCGATATAGTGGGCGGAGTGGGTTGTCACCGGCAGGTAGCCGCGGGCAAGCTTATGTTCGCCCTGGGCGCCAGCCTCCACCTTCTTAAGGCCCTTTTCCAACGCAAAATCGATGGCCTGATGGTAGCAGACCTCGAAATGCAGGAAGGGGTGCTCCTCGATGCAGCCCCAGTGCCGTCCGTAGAGCGTATCACCGCCGATGAAATTGATGGCACCTGCTATATAACGGCCGTCACGTTTTGCCATGACCAGCAGAATGTCGTCGGCCATGCGCTCGCCGATCAGCGAATAGAATTTGCGCGTCAGATAGGGACGGCCCCATTTGCGGCCTCCGGTATCCATGTAGAAGGTAAAGAACTGGTCCCAGATTTTTTCGGTCAGGTCCTTTCCGGTTAGCCAGTCGATGGTAATGCCGTTCTCAACCGCCGTCCGACGCTCCTTGCGCAGCGCCTTGCGCTTGCGGGAGGCGAGCGTTTCCAGGAATGCGTCGTGATTGGCATAGCCATCATTGATGAAATGGAACTGTTTGTCGGTGCGGTGCAGGTAGCCGTCGGTCTCGAAGATCGGCATCTCGTCCTCTGGCACGAAGGTGATATGAGCCGAGGAAATATCGAGGCGGCGGACGACCTCTTTGAGGCTTTCGGCCATGGCATTCTGAATTGGCGGTCTTGCAAATCCTTCGGCCACGAGCAGGCGCGGGCCGGTCGCGGGCGTGAAAGGGATGGAGCACTGCAGCTTCGGATAATAGCTGCCGCCGGCCCGTTCGAAGGCATCGGCCCAGCCATGATCGAACACATATTCGCCCTGGCTGTGGTTTTTCAGATAACCGGGCAGGGCGCCGACCAGTTCACCCTTGGCCGTCTCCAGAAGCATGTGATGGCCGAGCCAGCCGGTCTGGGCGGTGGCCGAGCCGGATTCTTCCAGCGACGAGAGGAAGGCATGCGAGACGAAGGGATTGTAGGCAATGGTGTCGCACGCCTTCGACGCTCCCGAAAGCCTTGACCAGCGCTCGGGGGAAATCGCGGTGAATGATCGCTCGATGCGAATGGAAAGTTCGTCTGACGATTCGTCTGTCATGAAGCAAATGCGAAGCCGTTGGGAGGAGGGAGCGGGCTCCCTCCCAGTCTGCGCACGATCTTGTCGAAAAAGCGAGCGTCAAACCGCCGCGCGCGGATCGAAGCCCTCGAAAGTCATTTGGTCGGCATTCTCGAAGGTGCGCTTGCGGGCATCTTCGTCCCGAACTGTCCAGGTTATGACAGGAATGCCCTTATCACGCTGGTGGGAGATGAAAGAGTTCGGCAGGTCCGCATGATGATAGGAGATGAAATCGAGGCCGAGCTCCATCGCCTTCTCATGGGTGGCATATTCTTCGGCCGTATTGCCGTTGGCCGTCAGTCCGACCGGGAAGGGGGCGCCAAAGTCCTTCAGGTCCTTCAGCAGCCAATGGTCGAAGCTCATCAGCGCGATCTTGCCTTCATAGCCCTCGAGGACTTCGAGAACGCTTTCGGCAAAGCCTTCGTCGTCGGCCTCACGGCCCTTGAGTTCCAGCACCAGCGGCACCTTGCCCTGCACGAGGTCGAGAAGCTGCTTCAGCGTCGGCACTTTATCCTTGGTGCCGCCGACGGCGATCAGCCCCAGCTCCTTGGAGGTCCGTTCACGCACGTCGCCCTTCAGGTTGCAGAGACGTTCCAGATCTTCATCATGGAAGATGACCGGCACGCCATCGGAGGCGTAATGGAGGTCGCATTCGATGGCAAAGCCTGCTTCGACGGCACGCGAAAATGCCGAGAGCGTGTTTTCCCAAATGGCATTGTTGAGGTCATGGTAGCCGCGGTGGGCAACCGGCAGCTCTTTGATCCAAGCGGCATTCGTCATTCTGCAATTTCCATGATAGCATCGATTTCGACTGCAGCATTGAGCGGCAGTGCTGCCATGCCGACGGCAGCGCGGGCATGTTTGCCGGCTTCGCCGAGCACGCCGGCGATCAGGTTCGAGGCGCCATTGATGACGAGGTGCTGCTCGACAAAATCAGGCGCGGAGGCAACGAAGCCGTTGAGCTTGATGACGCGGCGGATGCGGCTGAGATCGCCAAGCGCTGCCTTTGCTTGCGAGAGAATGTTGATGGCGCAAAGCTCTGCCGCGCGCTGGCCGGCGGCAACATCGACAGTCTTGCCGAGATGGCCGGAGACGGCGACCTTGCCGCCTTCGAGCGGCAGCTGGCCGGAGATAGTGAGTAGATTGCCGCTGATGACGTAGGGGACATAATTGGCGGCAGGTGCGGCAGCTTCGGGCAGGGTTATTCCCATTTCCGACAGACGCGTTGCGATTTGATCGGACATTTTCGTCTCCGCTTTTGTTGTCAATGCTTCAAAAATTATGCATCAAGACTAGAATCTTTAATGTGACAGTTTCGAGCCTCGACTTGGCCGCCTCGATTTGGCCGAAACGGTTCTTATAACATCGCGGACGAGTCCAACAGGAGTTAATGAATGTTCCGATCGTCACTTGCCGCTCTTGTCCTCGCAAGCGTCTCCGCCAGTGCTTCGGCGGCTGCGCCGGCGGCGAGCGCTGCGATCGCAACCGGGCTCGTCGCGCACCGCGCCGTTTACGATCTGGAACTGAAGGACGCTTCCGAACGCTCCGGCATCTCTTCCATGTATGGCCGCATGGTCTATGAATTCGACGGCAATTACTGCGAGGGATTCACCACGAATTTTCGCTTCGTCACCCAGATCGATACCGGCGACAACGTGCGCGTCAGCGACCAGCAGACGAAGACCTTCGAAAGCCTGAAGGACGGCAAGTTCACGTTCGACACCAAGTCCTTCACCGACGACCAACTCGACAAGGAAGTCAACGGTGCGGCTGAGGACAAGCCAGAAGGTGTAAAAGTCGACCTCACGCAGCCGGCAAGCCGCGAGCTGCAGCTCGCCGAAAGCCGATTCCCGACCGAGCACATGCTCGACGTCATCCAAAATGCGAAGAACGGCAAGCGCTTCTTCGAGGCCCGCGTTTTTGACGGCTCCGACGATGGCGACAAATCCCTGGTCACCACGACCATTGTCGGCAAGCAGGAAACCCCGGTTACGGATGAGGCCGATGCCGGCAATGCTGGCCAGTTCTCCAAGACGGCATTCTGGCCGGTGACGATCTCCTATTTCAACGAGAATGCCAAATCGGATACGCTGCCCGTCTACCGCATGTCGTTCAAGCTCTATGAGAATGGCATTACGCGGGATCTGACGATGGACTACGGCGATTTTGTCCTGACCGGCAAGCTCTCGAAACTTGAGCTCCTCGACAAAAAGCCCGCGCCGACCTGCCAGTAAGGCGGCTTCTGCGACAAGCTTAAGCACCTGTCATAAAACAGTATTTCTAGTTCAGCTAAACTGTCGTCCCGCAGATGAGTCTTCGCGGGCCGGTCTTTGTGGAAATCTGCCTTTTCCGGTCCTGCTTAGTGAAAGGCCCATTTGCCCGGATAATGGCACCACAAGCCGAGAAAGACGACCCGAATGGCCGATACCGATCTCGCGACTGTCCAGAATGCTTCCCTGCCGGCAATTGCTGCCGATCCCTCGGAAGTCGCCCGTATCACCGACACCATCAATCTCACGGACCGCGCCGGGATCTCCGTTTACGGTGACCGTGCACAACAGGCCGTCAGCGACTATGCCGACAAGATCCTGCGCGAGGTCCGCAACAAGGATCTCGGTGAGGTCGGCAAGCTCCTGACCGACATCATCCTGAAATCGAAGAGCCTCGATCCCGCCTCTCTGAAGGAGAAGGGTTTCCTTAGCCGCATGTTCCTCTCTGCCAAGGCGCGACTGGAGCGTTTCAAGGAGGAGTTCGAGGATGTCGCCGGCCAGATCGATCGGATCGGCCTGGAGCTCGACCGCCACAAGGATATGCTGCGCCGCGACATCGCCCTCCTCGACGACCTGCATGAGGAAACGAAACAGTCGATCATGCGGCTCGATGCCTACGTGCAGGCCGGCAAGAATTTTGTCGAACATTTCCGCTCGGTCGAATTGCCGAGGCTGAAGAGCGCCGCTGACGCCGCAACGTCAGGCCCTGGCGGTGGCATGCTCGAAGCGCAGACCTATCAGGATAGCCTCCAGGCGCTCGACCGGCTGGAGAAGCGCATCTTCTATCTGCAGCAGGCCCGCCAGCTCGGCATCCAGCAGCTTCCGCAGATCCGCATCGTCCAGTCCGGCGATGAGACGCTGATCGAGAACCTGCAGGCGACCTCGGCACTGACGGTTCCAGCCTGGAAGCAGAAGATGGTCATCCTTCTGGGGCTCACGCAGCAGAAATCGGCCCTCGACCTGCAGAAGACCGTGACGGACGCCACCAATGACATGATCCGCCAGGCTTCTGAAATGATGAAGGATCAGGCAATCGCCATCGAGCAACAGTCGCAGCGCGGCATCGTCGATATGGAGACGCTTGCCAAGGCCAATCAGGATTTGATCGACACCGTCACCGGCGTGCTGCGCGTGCAGGAGGAGGGCCGCAAGAAACGTGCCCAGGCCGAGCAACAGATGGAGCAGCTGACGATCGACCTCAAGAAGGCGATGACGCAGGCGTGACCGGCAGAACCATGATCCGCTCGTTCTTCGGCGCATTGGCGCTATCTGGTCTCGCGACGTTGGCAGGCTGCGACGCTTTCAGCAGCGGCCCGAATTTCTCGATCGTTTCCGGCTCGGAAAATACCGTCCTCCAGCCGATTGTCGAGGAATTCTGCAAGGAGAAGCACGCGACCTGCTCTTTCAAATATGAAGGCACGCTCGACATCGGGCTTGCACTGCAAAGCGATCAGGGCGTGGAACAGGACGCCGTCTGGCCTGCTTCCAGCGTCTGGGTCGACATGTTCGATACCAAACGCAGGGTCAAGGACCTCACCTCGGTGGCGCAGACGCCCGTCATCCTCGGGGTGCGCAAGTCGAAGGCCGAACAGCTCGGCTGGATCGACAAGGATGTCTTCATGAAGGATATCCTGGCAGCGGTGAACAGCGGTTCGCTGAAGTTCCTGATGACATCGGCCACCCAATCGAACTCCGGCGCCAGCGCCTATCTCGCCATGCTCTCCAGTGCGCTCGGAAACAAGCCGGTGATCGAGCCCGGCGATCTCGACATCAAGGCGGTTCAGGACACCGTTCGAAGCCTGCTTGCCGGTGTTGCGCGCTCCTCCGGCTCTTCGGGCTGGCTCGCCGATCTCTATACGGATTCCGCTGACAAAGGCACGATCTACGATGCCATGTGGAATTATGAGGCGGTGATCAAGGAAACCAACGACAAGCTCGCCGGCATGGGCAAGGAGCCGCTCTACGCCATCTATCCAGCCGATGGCGTGGCGATGGCGGATTCGCCGATCGGTTTCATCGATCATGGCCGCGGCCCCGAGATCCAGACCTTCTTCAAGGACCTGCTCGCCTATCTGCGCTCGCCCGATGTTCAGAAGAAGATCGCCGAAACCGGTCGCCGCCTGCCGCTCGGCAGTGTTTCCGCCGAGCCTGAGCCGAGCTGGAATTTCGACCCGGCCAAACTGGTGACCGCGATCCGCATGCCGGAACCGACAGTGATACGCCAGGCACTCACGCTTTATCAGGCGGCACTGCGCAAACCGTCACTGACGGCACTCTGCCTCGATTTCTCGGGCTCCATGCAGGGGGATGGCGAGAACAGTCTGCAGCAGGCGATGCGCTTCCTCTTCACGCCCGAGGAGGCAAGTAAGGTGCTGGTGCAATGGTCGCCGGCCGACCGCATCTTCGTCATTCCCTTCGATGCCAATGTCCGCGATATCTTTTCGGCCTCGGGCGACACGATGGAACAGCAGGGGCTTCTCAACGCAGTTGCCGGCCAGCATGCCGGCGGCGGCACCAATATGTATGCCTGCGCCGAAAGGGCGCTCCAGCAAATGGCGAAAACGGCTGATCTGTCCAATTATCTGCCGGCGATCATCATCATGACCGACGGCAGATCCGATGACCAAAGTGCGGCCTTCATGAGCGATTGGAACACTATGGAGCCACGCGTGCCGATCTTCGGCATTACCTTCGGCGATGCCGACAAGACCCAGCTGGACAGTCTGGCGGCGGCGACGGCGGCACGCGTCTTCGACGGTCGCTCGGACCTTGCGGCAGCGTTCCGCACCGCCCGCGGTTATAACTAGGACCGGCATGGGTAACTGGCTCGGCAATGACGGCAACTGGATCGTGGCGGGAGTGGTGACAGCCGTTCTCGTCCCCGTCCTGGCCTTTGCTGCCGGCATGCCGTTCTGGATTGCCGCCGTCATCGGCCTCGTGGTTTTTGCGGGCCTGGTTTTCTTGCTGGCGCCACGCAGGTTTTTCGAAGGTCTCGATATCAAGGTAATCGGCCGCGGTCGCGTTGCCTTTGCGAGAGAATTGCTGGAAGGGGCTGTGCCCGCCGCACAAAGGCTGGAAACGACCGCGGACGATATCGCTGACAAACAGATGGCAGCGCGCGTCCGCCACCTGGCGGAAATCGCCGCCGATGTCTTCCGCAAGGTGGAGGCGAGGCCGGAAAGTGCCAACTCTGTACGCCGCTTTCTCAGTTATTATCTGCCGCGTGCGGCCGAAGTCGCCGAGGGCTTTGCGGTAATCGAGGCGAAACGCGCGCCTGACGTCAAGCAGTTGGAGGATGTCCGCGCCGTACTGGTGAAGCTCGAGGATGCCTTCGTTCACTATGCCGACAGCCTTGTCGATGCTGAACTCGGCACGCTTGATACCGACCTGCGCCTAATCCAGGCATCTCTCAAAGAGGATATTGGACGCTGATGGCCCTTTCCCGCCGCGCCTTTGGAGTTGGACTTCTCGCCACCGGCATTGCCGGCACCGGCGGCTATTTCGCCGTCCGCGACCGGCCGGAACTGCGGGGCCTGCTGGGTACGCGCACAAACCTGTTCGGCTTCATCGGCGGCGAGAAAGAGGCTTTCCTCGCAGATCCTGATGTCGTCGACGCCATCAAGCGCTATGGCCTCTCGATCGACAGTCGCGTCGCCGGCTCGGTTGAGATGGTGCGCGAGCAGACCCTGCTCTCGCAGAACCCGCAATTCCTCTGGCCGTCCTCCTCCATTATGGTGGATATCGCCCGTCAAAGCGGCGTGAAGATCCGCGATGACAGGGTCATGCTCAACACGCCTGTTGTCGTCTACACTTGGCAGCCGGTTGCGGACGGGCTGTTCAAATCGGGCCTCGTGACAGTAATAGACGGCCATCACCACCTCGACCTGAAGGCCTTGCTCGACGCCATCCTTGCTGGGACGGACTGGTCGAAGCTCGGCGTCAATGCGCTCTACGGCCGGGCGCGCATCGTCTCGACCGATCCGAACCGCTCGAATTCGGGCTTCATGTTCTCGGGCCTGGCGCTCAGCCTCTTCAGCGGCAATGTCGCGACATCAGATGATCTCGCCCAATATGGCGGCAAGGTGCAATCGATCTTCCGCAATATGGGTTTCAAGTCGCCATCGTCAGGCAAGTTGTTCGATCAGTATCTGGCAGGTGGTCTCGGCGGCGAACCGATGATTGTCGGTTACGAGAATCAACTCGTCGAATGGGCGCTTGCCGATGCCGAACGATGGAGCCGCATCAAGTCGGGGCAGGGCGCCAAGCCCGTCGTCCTCTATCCCCGCCCGACCGTCTATTCGGCCCATCCGTTGATTGTGGTGGATGAAACGGCCGAACGTCTGATCGAGGTGCTGACGAGCGCAAAGTTGCAGGAGCTGGCCTGGGCCAAACACGGTTTTCGCGGGCCGCTCGGCACCGCAACCGGCGATACCAAAAGTCCGATCGTCGGTCTGCTGCCGGCGGAGATCGATGCCGTGTTGCCGATCCCGGATGCTGGCGTCATGCTCTCGCTGCTGAACATGCTGGCAAGCTGAGCCGGCGATGCGTATGTATCGGCGGCGCGCTCATTCGTCCGTTCTCGGCAGTTTTTTTGGCACGAGCCTTGCTTTTGCGGCAAATCGAATGTAAGGCCACGCCCATTCCACACGTAAGGCATGGGATCGTCGGGGAGAAATCCGGCTTTTCCGCCCGGTGGCATCTTCGAAGAGGATGCTGTTCGCCTTGCGGAGGTTCAACCGGAAAAGGAGTAACAAGGCATGGCATTGCCTGATTTTTCTATGCGCCAGCTGCTCGAAGCAGGCGTCCACTTCGGTCACCAGACGCACCGCTGGAACCCGAAGATGAAGCCCTACATTTTCGGCGATCGTAACAACATCCATATCATCGACCTGGCTCAGACCGTTCCGATGCTGTCGCGCGCCCTGCAGGTCGTGTCCGACACCGTTGCTCGTGGCGGCCGCGTTCTCTTCGTCGGCACGAAGCGTCAGGCTTCCGAGCTGATCGCTGACTCGGCCAAGCGTTCTGCCCAGTACTACGTCAACTCGCGTTGGCTCGGCGGCATGATGACGAACTGGAAGACGATCTCCAACTCGATCCAGCGCCTGCGCAAGCTCGACGAAATTCTGTCTTCCGAGCAGTCCGGCTACTCTAAGAAGGAGCGCCTGAACCTCGAGCGCGAGCGCGAAAAGCTCGATAAGGCCCTCGGCGGTATCAAGGACATGGGCGGCACGCCGGACCTGATGTTCATCATCGACACCAACAAGGAAAAGATCGCGATCGACGAAGCCAAGCGCCTCGGCATCCCGGTCGTCGCCATCATCGACTCGAACTGCGATCCGGACCTGATCGACTATCCGATCCCGGGCAACGACGACGCCTCGCGCGCCATCGCTCTCTACTGCGATCTGATCGCCCGCGCTGCGATCGATGGTATCGCCCGTCAGCAGAGCGGATCTGGCCGCGACCTCGGCGCATCGACGGAAGTTCCGTTCGAGCCGGCGCTCGATGAGGCAGCCGAAGCCTGATAAAGCAGGCGGAATACGACTCCGCCGAAGCTTGCAAAGATTGGGAAAGGCCGCTCGCGACTCTCAGAAGTTCGGCGGCCTTGCCTGTTTCAGGCGGAAGCTGTCACAGCTTGTGCCTCCATGAATTCTGTTATGACGCGTCTTCATAACGCTGTCATACATACAGGTACATTTCGTGCCTCAATCCGGTGCCGCGCCGCGTTCCGCGGGCCACCGTATAAACCGACAAGAGGAAGCTTATGACCGAGATTACGGCTGCACTGGTGAAGGAACTGCGCGAAAAGTCCGGCGCAGGGATGATGGACTGCAAGAAGGCGCTGACCGAGACCAACGGCGATATCGAAGCCGCGATCGACTGGCTGCGCGCCAAGGGCATCTCCAAGGCCGACAAGAAGTCCGGCCGCGCCGCTGCTGAAGGCCTGGTCGCTATCGCCGGCGCCGGTCACAAGGCTGTCGTCATCGAGCTCAATTCCGAAACCGACTTCGTTGCACGTAACGATGCCTTCCAGGATCTCGCACGCGGCATCGCCGAAGTTGCGCTCTCCACCGACGGCACCGTCGAAGCCATTTCGGCTGCGACCTATCCGGCATCCGGCAAGCCGGTTGCCGACACCGTCAAGGAAGCGATCGCGACCATCGGCGAAAACATGACGCTTCGTCGTGCAGCCAAGCTGGAAGTCGAGCACGGCGTCGTCGCGACCTACATCCACAACGCTGCCGGCGACGGCATCGGCAAGCTCGGCGTTCTCGTCGCGCTGAAGTCGGTCGGCGACAAGGCCGTTCTGTCTTCGATTGGCCGCCAGGTTGCCATGCACATTGCTGCGACCAATCCGCTGGCGATCCGTGCCGAAGAAGTCGATGCCGCAGTCGCCGAACGCGAACGCAACGTCTTCATCGAGCAGTCCCGCGAATCCGGCAAGCCGGAAGCCATCATCGAAAAGATGGTCGAAGGCCGCATGCGCAAATTCTTCGAAGAAGTCGCCCTTCTCTCGCAGTCTTTCGTCATCAATCCGGACCTGACGGTCGGTGCTGCGGTCAAGGCAGCCGAAAAAGAAGCCGGCGCTGCGATCGAAGTCGTGGGCATGGCCCGTCTGCTCCTCGGCGAAGGCGTCGAGAAGGAAGAGACCGACTTCGCAGCCGAAGTTGCTGCTGTCGCCAAGGGCTGATCTTTCAGCCATATTTGGGAAAACCGAAGGGCATCGCGTGACAACGCGGTGCCCTTCGTGTATCGGGCAATTGCGGCAATATACGAGGAGCCAACATGACGTCGGAACCAATCTACAAACGTGTTCTACTCAAGGCTTCCGGGGAAGCCATGATGGGTGCCCAGGGCTTCGGGATCGACGTTGCGGTGGCAGAC
This sequence comes from Rhizobium sp. BK377, assembly GCF_014193935.1. Classification (NCBI taxonomy): domain Bacteria; kingdom Pseudomonadati; phylum Pseudomonadota; class Alphaproteobacteria; order Hyphomicrobiales; family Rhizobiaceae; genus Rhizobium; species Rhizobium sp. BK377. The sequence continues at coordinate 115,756 of NZ_JACIAC010000001.1, read as the reverse complement.
CGCATCGCGTCCGACATTGCCGATGCACGGCAGATGGGCGTTGAAGTCGGCGTCGTCATCGGCGGCGGTAACATCTTCCGCGGCGTGGCGGTTGCGTCCAAAGGCGGCGACCGCGTTACCGGCGACCACATGGGCATGCTCGGCACGGTCATCAACGCGCTGGCGCTCGCAACCTCGCTGCGCAAGCTGAACATCGACACTGTGGTTCTGTCGGCAATCTCCATGCCGGAAATCTGCGAAAGCTTCTCGCAGCGCGCCACGTTGTATCACCTGTCGCTAGGCAGGGTGGTGATTTTCGCCGGCGGCACGGGCAATCCTTTCTTCACCACTGATTCTGCTGCAGCACTGCGCGCCGCTGAAATGGGCGCCGAGGCAATCTTCAAGGGCACGCAGGTCGACGGTATTTACACCGCCGATCCGAAGAAGGATCCGGAAGCGACGCGTTTCGACCATCTGACGCACAAGGAGGTTCTCGACCGGGGCCTTGCGGTCATGGATGTGGCCGCTGTTGCACTCGCGCGCGAGAATTCCATTCCGATCGTCGTTTTCTCGATTCACGAGAAGGGACGTTTCGCTGAAATCTTGACGGGTGGTGGTCTCAAGACCATCGTATCCGACAACTGATAGGGAGCTGCGCCGTTGCCGGCGCAAATCTTCTGAGACGGGAGCATAGACATGAGTGAAGGTATCGACATCAAGGAATTGAAGCGCCGCATGGATGGTGCCATTTCCGCGTTCAAGAGCGACATTGCATCGCTGCGTACGGGCCGCGCTTCGGCCAACATTCTCGATCCGGTGACGGTAGAAGCCTATGGTTCGCGCATGCCGCTGAACCAGGTTGCCAACATCACCGTGCCGGAGCCGCGCATGCTGACGGTATCCGTCTGGGACAAGAGCATGGTCGGTGCCGTAGATCGTTCCATTCGCGAATCGAATCTCGGCCTCAATCCGATCGTCGACGGCCAGAACCTCCGCATCCCGTTGCCGGAACTCAACGAAGAGCGCCGCAAATCTCTCGTCAAGGTCGCCCACGACTATGCCGAAAAGAGCAAGGTTGCGATTCGCCATGTTCGCCGCGACGGCATGGACGGCCTTAAGAAAGCCGAAAAGGATGGCGTAATCGGCCAGGACGAAAGCCGGGCACAGTCGGAGCGCGTTCAGAAAATGACGGATGAGACGATTTTGGAAATCGACCGCTTGCTTGGCGAGAAAGAAAAGGAAATCATGCAAGTCTAGTATACTTGCGTCCTCGCCAAGAAAGACCGGACGGAAAATGTTGGAAACCTCATTTTTGACTGCGCCAGAACATGTTGCGATCATTATGGATGGCAACGGCCGGTGGGCAAAGCAGCGCGGCCTGCCGCGGACGATGGGACACCGCAGGGCGGTCGAGACCGTTCGCCAGACCGTGCGTACTGCCGGCGATCTTGGCATCAAATACCTGACGCTCTTCGCCTTTTCCTCGGAGAACTGGCGCCGTCCGGAGGCCGAGGTCAGTGATCTACTTGGCCTGCTGAAGGCTTTCATTCGCAGCGATCTGGCCGAGCTTCACCGGCAGAATGTGCGCATCAGGGTGATCGGCGACCGCGTCAACCTGCGCAGCGATATCCTCAAACTTCTGCTGGAAGCCGAGGAGACGACGAGGGCCAATACGGCACTGACACTCGTCATTGCCTTCAACTACGGCTCTCGCGATGAGATTGCACGCGCCATGATGAGTCTTGCCAAGGACGTGGAGGAGGGGCGCCTCAGAGCGAAGGATATCACGCCCGCGTTGATCGACGCCCGGCTCGATACCGCCGGCATCCCCGACCCTGATCTCATCATCCGTACCAGCGGCGAAGAGCGGCTGTCCAACTTCCTGCTATGGCAGGCTGCCTATTCGGAATTCGTCTTCCTGCCTGAATACTGGCCGGATTTCAGCCGTGAGCTTTTCCTTTCGGCACTTGAAAAATTTGCCTCGCGCGATCGCCGCTTCGGCGGTCTTTCCGCGCAGGCCGCAGCAGTGAACACCTGATGAAGCAGGAACTGAAGCTCCGCATCGTTTCAGGCCTGATTCTCGCGATCATCGTTCTTGCCGCCACCTGGTATGGCGGCTTTATCTTCCGCATTTTGGCGGCAGCTATCGCGCTTCTCATCTATTACGAATGGTCGACGATCACGGGTATCGCACGCGACACGGTCACGAATGTGCTCGGCTGGGTGGGGGAGGTTCTGGTTGCCCTGCTCGTGTTGGCAGGCGCGTTCGACTACGCGCTCGGAATGCTGATCGTCTTGACCGCTCTCGGCATCGCCATGATCTTTCTGCACCGGGCCAGCCGCTGGTTTGCGCCGGGGCTTTTATATGCCGGCGGTACTGGATTGGCGCTTGCTGCAATCCGCGGCGATGAAACATTCGGCCTCTATGCGATGCTCTTCATCTTCGCCGTGGTCTGGGCGACCGATATTCTCGCCTATTTCGTGGGGCGTGCGATTGGTGGTCCAAAGCTTGCTCCGCGCATATCGCCCGGCAAAACCTGGTCGGGAGCTGTCGGCGGCGCCATTTCGGCCGTGATTGCCGGAGCCGTCATTGTCCACTTTCTTATTCCGGAAGCCCAGGACCGCGCTGCGGTGATCGCGCTCGTCCTGTCCGTTTTCAGCCAGTCGGGCGATCTTTTCGAAAGCTTCATCAAGCGAAAATTCGGCGTGAAGGACTCCAGCCGTCTCATTCCGGGACATGGTGGGGTCATGGACCGAGTCGACGGACTGATTTTCGCCTGTTTTTCAGCGTTCTTGCTTGCTGGCCTTTTTTCGCTGATAAAGGGCGGCGGAACGACGTCGCTTGGTGCGGCATTGCTCGGCCTTTGATCGTTGCGGCCAGATAGAAGAAGGAACTCATGGAAGCGGTGACCGGCATATTCGGTTTTTTGACGGGCTATATCGTCCCCTTCGTCATCGTGCTGTCGCTGCTCGTCTTCGTGCATGAGATGGGCCATTATCTGGTCGGGCGCTGGAGCGGAATCCGCATCCTTGCCTTTTCCGTCGGCTTCGGCCCGGAGATTGCTGGCTTTACCGATCGCCACGGAACGCGCTGGAAGATATCGGCGATCCCGCTCGGCGGCTATGTGCGATTTTTCGGCGATGAGGATGCGTCCAGCAAGCCGGATGCTGACCGGCTCGCCGCGATGACGGACGAAGAGCGCGAACGTTCCTTCGCTGGCGCAAAGCTGTGGAAGCGTGCCGCAACCGTCGCAGCCGGCCCGATCGCCAATTTCATCCTGGCCATTGCCATCTTCACACTTCTTTTCGCGATCTATGGCCGCACGGTGTCCGATCCCGTCGTTGCGGAGGTGAAACCGGACAGTGCCGCCGCAGCAGCCGGTGTACTGCCGGGCGATCTGCTCTTCTCTATCGACGGCACCAAGGTCCAGACCTTCGACGACGTGCGCCGCTATGTCAGCATTCGTCCAAACCAGAACATTGTCGTGACCGTCGAGCGTAACGGCGAAAAGATGGACCTGCCGATGGTGCCTCAGCGCACCGACATCACGGACCAGTTCGGCAACAAGATCGAGGTCGGGCTGATCGGGATCGTCACGAATGAAGAGGTCGGCCACTTCCGTCTTCAGACTTTCACGCCGCTGGAAGCGCTGCGTGAAGGTGTGATCCAGACCTGGCATATCGTCACCGGCACCTTCAAATACATCGGCAACCTGCTCGATGGATCGATGAAACCCGACCAATTGGGCGGTCCGATCCGCGTGGCGCAAGCTTCGGGCCAGATGGCTACGCTTGGAATGGGTGCGTTGCTGCAGCTCGCTGCGGTTTTGTCAGTTTCGATTGGATTGCTGAATTTGATGCCGGTTCCGGTACTTGATGGCGGCCACCTGATGTTCTATGCGGTGGAAGCGGTTAGGGGAAGGCCGCTGGGTTCTTCGGCTCAGGAAATTGCGTTTCGCATTGGTCTGGCCATGGTGCTTACATTAATGGTTTTTGCTACCTGGAATGACATTAGCGCGCTCATCGGCTAGCGCGTATGAATGAGGGAAAATTACTGTTTATTTACGATGTTTCAAAGCTGTAGTGGCGAATGGGTCACGCTTCGAAATGAAGTAAACAGAAATTAACGAGCTCCCTTGCTTGTATGTCAAAAGCGGGTAAAACGACACACGTGGCCGGAATCGGGGCTTTCCCGGGGCCGGAGACGAGGGAAAAAAGGTAATGGGTGAAATGAAGGCTGGTTCAAGATTTTTGAACGCAGTATCGGCGATTGCGCTGTCTGCTGGTGTTGTTGCTTCTGGCGCAGGTGCTTTGACTTTCGTTTCGGCTACGGCTGCGGAAGCTGCCGTCATTCAGCGGATCGACGTGCGCGGTGCAAGCCGCGTCGGTGCTGAGGCCGTCCGGTCGAACCTCACCATTGCCCCCGGCAAGAGCTTCTCCAACACCGACATCGATGACTCCGTAAAGCAGCTTTACGGCACCGGTTACTTCTCCGATGTCAAGATTTCGGTTTCCGGCAGCACCCTCGTCGTCAACGTTCAGGAAGCGCAGCTCGTCAACCAGGTGGTCTTCAACGGCAACCGCAAAGTCAAGGATGACAAGCTGGCAGCCGTCGTCAAGACGCATGCCGCAGGTCCCTATAGCGATGCGCAGATCCAGGCCGACATCGCGGCGATCAAGGAAGCCTATGCCGCGACCGGCCGCAGCGAAGTCGAGGTGACGACGCAGGTCGTGCCGCTCGGTGAGGGCCGCGTCAACCTCGCTTTCGTCATCAATGAAGGCGACCGCACCAAGATCGCCGCTATCAATTTCGTCGGCAATCAAGCCTACAGCGCCGGCCGTCTCGCCGCGGTCATTCAGACAAAGCGTTCGAACTTTCTTTCGTTCCTGACCCGCAAGGACGTCTACAACGAAGACAAGCTGCACGCTGATGAAGACGCACTGCGCCAGTTCTATTACAACCGCGGTTACGCCGACATGCGCATCGTTTCTTCCGATGCCGCTTTCGACGAGGCGACGAACAAGTACACGCTGACATTCAACATCGAAGAAGGTCCGCGTTATGATTTCGGCCCGGTCAGCGTCCAGTCGACTGTTGAAGGCGTCGATGCGCAACAGCTCCAGTCTCTCGTCAGGACCCACGAAGGCCAGGTCTACAGCGCCAAGGAAGTCCAGAAGTCCATCGAGGCGATTTCTGATCAGGTTGCTTCGGCTGGTTATCCTTTCGCGCGGGTCACGCCGCGCGGCAACCGCGACCTGAACAACAATACAATCGGCGTCGAATACCTCGTCGACCAGGGCGAGCGTGCCTATGTCGAGCGTATCGAAATCCGCGGCAACAGCCGCACGCGCGATTACGTTATCCGCCGCGAGTTCGATCTCAGCGAAGGCGATGCCTTCAATCAGCAGATGATCACTCGCGCAAAGCGTCGTCTTGAAGCGCTCGGCTATTTCTCCGCGGTTAACATTTCGACCCAGCCGGGCAGTTCGCCCGATCGCGTGGTCATCGTTGTTGACGTGCAAGATCAGTCGACCGGTTCGTTCGGTATCGGCGCCGGTTATGCGGCTGGCGGCGACGGCCTGTTGCTTGAGGCTTCGATCGAAGAAAAGAACTTCCTCGGCCGCGGCCAGTATATCCGCATTTCGGCCGGTGGCGGCCAGGAAGGCTCGCGCGCTTACGGTCTTAACTTCACCGAACCCTACTTCCTCGGCTATCGTCTTGCCGCCGGTTTCGACGTCAATCACAGCGAGACATCGAGCAACGACAACTACGACTACGAAGAAACCAGCGTGGTCCTGCGCGTAACGGCGCCGATCACGGAAGATCTGGCGACGACGTTCCGCTACAACTACAAGCAGATGAAGTACGACGGCAATACGGCCGATCTGTCTGCGACCTATGCGAACCTGGTCGATGAAAGCCCGTGGACGCGCTCTTCCGTCTCCCAGACGCTGACCTACAATACGCTGGATGACACTGTCCTGCCGCGTGAAGGTATCTACGCCACTGCGACGCAGGAAATTGCTGGCCTCGGCGGCGATTCTCAGTACTACAAGATCTATGGTAAGGCCCGTTACTACCATCTGCTCGCTGACGACGCCGACATCATCGGCTCGCTCTCGGCATCGGCAGGTTATGTTGTCGGCTTCGGCGATCACCTGAACGTCTTCGATCAGTTCACGCTGACCAATTCCGATATTCGCGGCTTCGAGAACAAGGGTATCGGCCCGCGCATCACCAACCCGGACGATCCGCTTGGTGGTACGACTTACTTCACCGCTTCCGCCGAAGCGACGTTCCCGATGCCGGGCTTCCCGCGTGACTTCAACCTGCGCGGCGCAGTCTTTGCGGATGCCGGCACGCTGTTCGGCAACGATGTCGAGCTTCTTGGGGCAGACACCGAAGAAGGTGACGGTTCCTCCCTGCGTGCTTCGGTTGGTCTCGGTCTGATCTGGCAGTCGCCCTTCGGCGCGCTTCGCGTCGATTATGCGATCCCGGTCCTGAAGGAAGACTTCGACAAGACCCAGCGCTTCAAGTTTGGCATTAACAACCAATTCTGATATCGGCAGTCCGGAACTGTAAATTTCAATTCCGTTCTGGAGTTTTGCCGATGGAGCAAAATAGTTTTTTTCTGCCCCATGAAGGCGTGAAGCTTGTAGAGCTGGCGCAATTTCTTGGGGCAGAGCTTGGCAATTCCGCACATGCCGATGTCATCATCCGCTCGGTCTCTCCGATAGCCAGGGCGCGGGAAGGGGATATCTGTTATATCCTCTCTCGCCGCAATCGCGATGAACTGCTGAGCTGCGAGGCTTCGGCCGTGATCTGCGACAAGGCGCTTGCCGAGCTGGTGCCGCCGCATATTCCCGTGGTGATCTCTTCCAATCCGCATGCCGCCTTTGCGATGGCGGGTGGGTATCTCTATCCCGCTGCTCTGAAGCCGGTGACGTTTTCGTCCGGCGAGACCGAGATCGCGCCGAGCGCTATCGTCGATCCGACCGCGCGCCTGGAGAAGGGCGTGATCGTCGAGCCGATGGCGATCATCGGTCCCGGCGCAGAGATCGGCGAAGGCACACGCATCGGCGCCCAGTCGATCATCGGTCCCAACGTCAAGATCGGCCGCAACGGTTCGATCGCAACGGGGGTGAGCATTCTTTGCGCGCTGATCGGCAATGGCGTCATCATCCACAACGGCGTCCGTATCGGTCAGGATGGATTCGGTTATGCACCAGGCCCACGTGGCATGATCAAGATCGTGCAGATCGGCCGGGTAATTATCCAGGACAATGTCGAGATCGGCGCCAATACGACGATCGATCGCGGCGCCATGGACGATACGGTCATCGGCGAGGGAACCAAGATCGACAACCAGGTTCAAGTCGGCCACAACGTCCGCATCGGGCGCCATTGTGCCATCGTTTCACAGGTCGGTCTTGCCGGCAGCACAATCGTCGGCGATGGCGTGCAGATAGGTGGACAGGTCGGTCTCAAGGGACATATCACCATAGGTGATGGCGTACAGATCGCCGCAAAAAGCGGGGTTATGACCGATCTTGCTGCGGGCGGTCGCTATGGCGGAATACCTGCACGTCCTCTAAATGAATATCTGAAAGATGTAGCCCAGCTCATGGCAAAATCCGGAGCGCGCGGAAAAAAGGGAGACAAGAATGATTGAGGAAGCAGCCAGCACGCTTTCTTCGGCTGATATCCTGGAGATCATGAAGCTCCTGCCGCATCGTTATCCCTTTCTGATGGTCGACAAGATCGTCGATATCGATGGTGATAACGCCGCTGTCGGCATCAAGAACGTGACCGTCAATGAACCGCATTTTACCGGCCATTTCCCTGAAGCGCCGATCATGCCGGGTGTGCTGCTTGTCGAAGGCATGGCTCAGACTGCAGGCGCTATCTGCGCCAAGAAGGAAGGCCAGACCGGCAACCTCGTTTACTTCATGACGATCGACAATGCCCGCTTCCGCAAGCCCGTCGTCCCAGGCGACCGCGTTGAATATCACGTGCAGAAAATCAAGCAGCGCGGCAATATCTGGAAATTCCATTGCGACGCAAAGGTCGATGGCGCGCTCGTCGCCGAGGCCGATATCGGCGCGATGATCGTACGCAAGGACAACGCATGAGCATGATCGCCGCAAGCGCCAGAATCCACCCTATGGCCGTGGTCGAGGACGGTGCCGTGGTTGGTGAAGGCGTGGTAGTCGGCCCGTTCTGTCACGTCGGCTCCAATGTAACGCTCCACGATAATGTCGAACTGATCAGCCACGTCGTTGTGCTAGGTCGCACAACTGTCGGCGCCGGTACGCGCATATTTCCTTCTGCCGTCATTGGCGGCGATTCTCAGAGCGCTCGCCATAGTGCTGTGGACACGACGCTGATCATCGGGCGCAATTGCACGATTAGAGAAGGCGTCACGATGAACACCGGAACCGTCGAACATGGCGGTTCGACTGTTATCGGTGACAACAGCCTTTTCCTCGCCTATTCGCATGTCGCCCATGATTGCCGCGTGGGCAACAATGTCATTATGTCAAATAACGTCATGCTGGCTGGCCATGTATCCATAGGCGATCACGCGATCATCAGCGGCGGCGCAGCCGTGCACCAGTTCACCCGCGTTGGCAAATACGCCTTCGTCGGCGGTCTTTCCGCCGTCAGCTACGATGTCATCCCCTACGGCATGCTGAACGGCAATCCGGGCGTCCTGAGCGGTCTCAACGTCGTAGGCATGACTCGCGCCGGCGTTGATCGCGCGGTCATCCATACGGTTCGCCGCGCTTATAAGGCGATCTTCGAGGGCGCCGGTTCGATTCGCGAGAATGCTGCCAAGATTCGCGACGTATATAGCGATTGCGAACAAGTAATCGAGATCCTCGATTTCATCGCAGCTGAAAGTGACCGCGCATTGTCTTCGCCAAGCCGGGGGCAGAAGGGCTGATCTGTGGCTTCCGCTGCCGAAACCGCTGAAGGCCGGCTGGCGATTATAGCTGGCGGCGGCCTTCTGCCGTCCTATGTTGCCGAGGCTGCGCGTTTGGCCGGCGAAGACCCTGTCATCGTTATCCTGAAGGATGAAAGCGACCGTCGCTGGGACGGCTTCGATCATGCAATGATCGGCATTGGCGATTTCGCTTCGCTCGATCGGCTTTTCAAGAGATACGGCATCGGCCGCGTTGTCATGTCGGGCAGTGTCCGTCGACGGCCGGACTGGCGCGAAGTTCGGCCAACGCTGCGTATCCTGACCAAGGTTCCCGCCGCCATCCGTACTCTTCTGTCCGGCGGTGACGATACCGTGCTGCAGATGGTCATCAAGCTGATAGAGGGTAGGGGGCTACGCGTCGTCGGCGCCCATGAGATTGCGCCCGATCTGCTGACGACCGCGGGTCCCCTCGGCGCTGTTTCGCCCAACAAAGAGGACCACCGTGATATCGAGCGCGCAGCCGAGGCGGCCGGGGTGCTGGGTGGCCTGGATATCGGCCAGGGCGCCGTCTCGATCGGTGGACGTGTCGTCGCCGTGGAAGGCGTGGAAGGCACGGATGGTATGCTCGAACGTGTCACGGTTCTGAGAGCCGCGGGCCGTATTTCGCAGCGCCGCCGCGGCGTGCTGGTCAAGCTTTGCAAGCCGCAGCAGGATATCCGCGCCGACTTGCCGGCGATCGGCGTCTCCACGATTCTCAACGCTAAGGCCGCTGGTCTTGCCGGCGTCGCCATCGAAGCCGGCCGGTCGCTTGTGCTTGATCGCGACACGCTGATCAAGGTCGCGGATGAGAATGGTCTTTTTGTCTGTGGTATTGACAAGGGCTTGCCGGGATGGGGGCTTCAATGAGTGAAGGTCCGCTGAAGATTGCCGTCATAGCCGGCGAAGTCTCCGGCGATCTTTTGGGCGCTGATCTCATTGCCGAGCTTAGGAAAATCCATTCCGGACCGATCGAACTTGTTGGCGTCGGCGGTGAGGGGTTGCAGGCCGAGGGGCTGAAATCGCTCTTTGATTTTTCCGAACTTTCCATCATGGGCATCACGCAGGTGCTGGGGAAACTGCCGAAGCTCTGGTCCCTTATCCGACAGGCGACGGCGGCGATCATCGCGGCAAAGCCCGATATCCTGCTCATCATCGACAGCCCGGATTTCACCCATCGTGTCGCCAAGCGCGTGCGCACGGCCTTGCCTGACCTGCCTGTTGTCGACTATGTCTGTCCGAGTGTCTGGGCCTGGAAGGAGTATCGCGCTCAGCGCATGCTCGCCTATGTCGATCATGTGCTGGCTGTGCTCCCGTTCGAACCGGAGGCGATGCAGCGCCTCAACGGGCCGCAGACAACCTACGTCGGTCATCGGCTGGTCGCAGATCCTGCGCTGCTCGAAACGCGGCGCCTTCGCGCCGGCAGACAGCCGGGCAACGGCCCCATTCTGCTTCTTCCCGGTTCCCGATCGTCCGAAATCAAAAAACTCCTGCCCTATTTCGGGGTCGCAACGAGTGAACTCGTCGCGCGCAACAGCGCAAAGCGCTTCATCCTGCCGACCGTGTCGCATAAGGAAGCGCTCGTGCGCGAAATAACGGCCGGGTGGACGGTCAAACCGGAGATAGTCGTCGGCGCTGAGGCGAAGTGGAGAGCTTTCGCCGAAGCCGATGCTGCAATGGCGGCGTCAGGAACCGTGATCCTGGAACTGGCGCTTGCGAATGTTCCCGTCGTCTCTGCCTACAAGGTCGATTGGATCATGCGCATGTTGACCTCGGGCATCAAGACCTGGACTGGCGCGTTGCCCAACCTGATTGCCGACTACGCGGTCGTACCGGAATATCTGAATGACATCGTTCGCGGCGCAAGCCTCGCGCGCTGGATGGAAAGGCTCTCTGCCGAGACCTACCAGCTCAAGGCGATGAAGGAAGGCTATGATCTCATCTGGCAGCGTATGCAGACCGAGAAGCCGCCCGGGGAATACGCGGCGCAGATCCTGCTCGACGTTCTCGCCAACAAAAAACCCGGCCGTTTCTGACCGGGTTTTCTTTTGTCTTGAAGTCAGCGGTTAGCGTTTGGAGACCGGTACGTAATCGCGCTTTGGCTCGCCGATGTAGAGCTGGCGCGGACGGCCGATCCGCTGTTCAGGATCTTCGATCATTTCGTTCCACTGCGCGATCCAGCCGACGGTGCGGGCCAGAGCGAAGAGCACGGTGAACATGGTCGTGGGGAAGCCCAGGGCCTTCAGCGTGATGCCGGAGTAGAAGTCGATGTTCGGATAGAGCTTCTTCTCGATGAAGTAGGAGTCAGTCAGTGCGATGCGCTCCAGCTCCATGGCGACTTCGAGAAGCGGATCGTCCTTGATGCCGAGTTCGCCCAGAACTTCATGCGTGGTCTTCTGCATGATCTTGGCACGCGGATCGTAGTTCTTGTAGACGCGATGACCGAAGCCCATCAGGCGGAACGGGTCATTCTTGTCCTTGGCGCGAGCGATATATTCCGGAATGCGATCGACAGTGCCGATTTCCGTCAGCATGTTGAGGGCTGCTTCATTGGCGCCGCCATGAGCGGGACCCCAGAGGCAGGCGATGCCGGCGGCAATGCAGGCGAACGGATTTGCACCCGACGAACCGGCGAGACGGACCGTCGAAGTCGAGGCGTTCTGCTCGTGATCGGCATGCAGGATGAAAATGCGATCCATTGCGCGTGCGAGCACCGGATTGACGACATATTCCTCGCAGGGAACGGCAAAGCACATGCGCAGGAAGTTGGATGCGTAATCCAGGTCGTTCTTCGGGTAAACGAAGGGCTGGCCGATATGGTACTTATAGGCCATGGCGGCAAGCGTCGGCATCTTGGCGATCATGCGCAGGCTGGCAACCATGCGCTGATGCGGATCAGTGATGTCGGTGGAGTCGTGATAGAAGGCCGAAAGCGCGCCAACGCAGCCGCACATGACGGCCATCGGGTGGGCGTCGCGACGGAAACCGGTGAAGAAGCGGCTCATCTGCTCGTGCACCATCGTGTGGTGCGTGACGCGATAGTCGAAGTCCTTCTTCTGAGCTGCGGTCGGCAGTTCGCCGTAAAGCAGCAGGTAGCAGGCTTCGAGGAAGTCGCCGTGCTCGGCCAGTTGCTCGATCGGATAGCCGCGATGCAGCAGCACACCCTCGTCACCGTCGATATAGGTGATCTTCGATTCACAGGATGCGGTCGACGTAAACCCGGGATCGTAGGTGAAGGAAGCCGTGTTCTTGTAGAGTGCACCGATATCGATGACATCAGGTCCAACCGTGCCTTTTCGCACGGGCAGGTCGACTGATTTTTCACCGATTTTGATTGTAGCGCTTTGATCCGTCATGCTGATCCTCCGGAGTGGCGGTGGCGCCGCAAAAGCGCCATAAGAGTTAAGCGTCCTCAGCGATAGCTATATGATCGGGAAGCTAATGCCAAGTTACCGTGATGCCATTTTGTGCATCGCGGCATTATCTTTTAGGCACTGCAGCGATCAGCTAAATGCATATCAGAACACCATGATTTGACTGGATTTTCGTTCCTGTGAATTTTCCTCTTATTTCAATCGATTATTGTTTGCTCGTTTTGATCTCAGGTTGCATTCTGCTGGGATTAAGGGCAGCTCCAGGCGAATATGACGGGGTTAGAGACAAGAGAACGACAGACGCAATCCATTGGTGAGAAAATGGATTTTGCAGGCATTGCTCCGCGCGCCATTGTGACGCAATCGGCTCGGACGCAGGTTGCGATCCCATTTCGATCGAGATTGGCGACTGTTGCGAAACGATACGTCGGGTCGTCCATGCGGATGGCCGCCGAAGAGACCGATCACGGTCGCCTCATCCTCATCTCGCCGGTCTTCCTTGGTGCGGGTGCCGCGACCTGGTTTCTGGCAGCTTCGGATTTTCCGGCCGTCTCCCTCGGTCTCTGCCTGCTTGCGCTTGTTCTCGCTGTTGCGCTTTGCGGCCATGCCCGCACCAAATTGCGGGCGACGCTCCTCGCACTGCTTCTCTTTGTCGGCGGAATGCTCTCGGCGCAGATCGAAACATGGCGGGCAAAGACCCTGATCCTCGATTCAGCCGTAACGACAACGGTAACCGGCCGGGTCGAACGCCGAGAAGGCTACGGCCAAGGGCGCTGGCGTTATATTCTCGACGTCACCGGTACGGATGCTCCCGAGCTCAAGCGTCCGCCCGAACGCATCTCCGTGCTGGTCCGCGGCGCCACCCAGCCGTTCGAACTCGGCGACGTTATCGAGGGCAGGGCGCGCATCACGCCTCCGGCCGGACCGGCGCTCCCACATCTCAACGATTTCGCCTTCAGCGCCTATTTCGATGGCATTGGTGCGAACGGCTTCTTCTATGGCGCGCCGAAGAAGGTTGCGGAACAGCCGGAGCAAGCGGGTTCGGTCGCCGGGATCGTTCTGGAACGGCTCTACAGCCTGAGAACCGGCATCGGCGATCGGATTCGCTCTACGCTGCCTGGCGACACCGGGGCCTTTGCCGCTTCACTTGTCACCGACGAGAGACGGGCGATCTCGGATGAAACGACGGAAGCGCTGCGGCAATCCGGCCTTGCGCATATCATCGCGATCTCCGGTCTCAACATGGCGCTCTCCGCCGGCATCTTCTTTGTCGGCCTCCGCGTCATTCTCAGCCTGTTTCCCGGCATTGCCCAGGCATGGCCGACCAAGAAGATCGCGGCGGCCGGCGCGCTCGCTGCGGTGACGGCCTACTATCTGATCTCGGGTTTTGCCGTCTCCGCCGAACGCGCCTTCATCATGATGGCGATCATGCTGGTAGCCGTCTTCTTCGACCGTCCGTCGATCAGTCTCAGAAACGTGGCGCTTTCCGCTCTCGTGATCCTCGCCGTCTCGCCATCGGAAGTGCTCGGACCAAGCTTCCAGATGTCTTTCGCCGCGACGCTTGCCCTGGTTGCCGGCTACGATCTCTGGAAGGGGCGCCCGATGCGGGAGAATGCCTTTGCCAAGCTGCCGATCATGAAACCCTTCTTCGTCGTCGGCGGATTCTTCGGGGGCGTCTTCCTGACGTCGTTGATCGGTGGTTTCTCGACGGCACTGTTTTCGATCGAGCATTTCCACCGCCTGACTGCCTATGGCCTGCCGGCAAATCTCGCGGCTATGCCGGTTATTTCCTTCATCGTCATGCCGGCCGGGATGCTGGCGATGCTGCTGATGCCTTTTGGCCTTGATGGTCCGGTATGGCAGGTTGCAGGCTTCGGGCTTGATCTGGTGATAAAAATCGCAACGACGGTATCGGGCTGGGGTGGCAATATTGATGTGGGCCGCTTGCCCGGTTGGTACTTCCCGGCAGCCGTCTTCGGCTTTCTGCTGCTGACCCTGCTCAGAACCCGTCTGCAGCACATGGGAACCGCAATTGTGGCGGTCTCAACGCTTGCTGTAGTGCTGCTTCCGTCACAAGCGATGCCCGACATCGCCATTTCCGAAGATGGCGGCCTAGTCGCTATAATCGACGGACAGGCGATGGCTTCGAACCGTGAAAAGCCGCCCGCCTTCATCTTCGAACAATGGCAGAGGGCACTTGCGATCGAAGAGCATCAGAAGCCGGTTATGCTCCAAGTTGCCAAGGCGCCACCCACTGCGCCAGACGGCAAAAGGCTGCAGCTCTCGCCAGAACAACAGGATGAAGCGAGAGAGGCGATGAAACAGTCAGTTGCCACCGGTCGCCCTTCACGCTTCTCCTGCCTGAAGAGCGCCTGGTGCACCGCCTTGCTCGGCAATGGAAAGAAACTGACCGTCATCGACAATGCTGCCTATCTCGGGCCCGCCTGTGATACGGCTGATATTGTCGTGACCGCTGTTCGATTGCGCTTCGACCGTTGCCGTTCCGGCGCGCTGCTCTTTACCGGCGAAACGCTGCGCAAGACGGGTTCTGTTGAACTTCGATTCACCGATAAAGGAGCGGAGGTCGCAATCGCATTCGACACATTGCGGCGCCCTTGGATGCGCCACCGCGCCTATGACTGGCGCAGCAACACATTCGCAGACGCCAGCCTGTCGCCGGTCAGTGATAGCGGCGAATGAGGCCGACGAGCTTGCCCTGGACCTTGACACGGTCCGGTGGAAAAATGCGGGTCTCGTAAGCAGGGTTTGCTGCCTCGAGCGCAATCGATGCGCCCTTGCGGCGGAAGCGCTTGAGCGTGGCTTCCTCGTCATCGACCAGCGCGACGACGATATCGCCCGGATTGGCGGTGCTGCCATTGCGGATAATAACCGTGTCGCCATCGAAAATCCCGGCTTCGATCATCGAGTCGCCGCGAACTTCGAGGGCATAATGCTCGCCTGAACCCAGCATATCGGCGGGAACGGTGATGTCATGCGTATTGTTCTGGATTGCCGAGATCGGAACACCGGCAGCGATGCGGCCCATGACGGGAACGGAGACCGCATTGCTGTTATCGGCCGCGGGTGCGGGCTTTGCCGAGGCAGGAGGTGCCACCGGCTGGGGTTTGCCAAGACTGCCCTCGATGACGCTCGGCGAAAAGCCGCGCCGCTGCTGCAGGCTTGGGTTATAGGCTTCCGGCAATTTGATGACTTCGAGCGCACGAGCCCGGTTCGGAAGCCGGCGAATGAAACCGCGTTCCTCGAGCGCCGTGATCAGCCGATGGATACCGGATTTTGAGGCCAGATCCAGAGCGTCCTTCATTTCGTCGAAAGACGGCGGAACGCCTGACTCCTTCATCCTTTCGTGAATGAAAAGAAGGAGTTCCTGTTGTTTGCGCGTAAGCATGGCGTCTAACCCCATCTTGAAACAAATCCAGAACGGACACTATATGTTCCATATGTGTTCTGCAAGTAGCTAAATTTTCGTAAAACTTCTGTTCATTCTGTCGAGAATTTTATTTTTCTTGGCCCCCAAGCCTTCCCGGCCTTGTCTCATGGCGCTTGCTGAAGCACATCTCCTTGTAGTTGCTGGAGGGAACTGATGAGCCAAGAAACGCTTCCGATCGATCATCTCGTTTTGCCGGTTACCGATATTGATCTTGCGCGCGAAAGGCTGGGCAAGCTTGGCTTTACCGTCGCGCCCGATGCCCGACATCCCTTTGGCACGGAAAATGCCTGCGTTTTCTTCGCCGATAAAACCTATATCGAGCCGTTGGGTGTGGCGAGTGTGGAGGAAAGCGAGGAGACGGCGCGTGAGGGGAATGTTTTTACTGCCCGCAACCAGGCTTTCCGCTTCCGCTGCGGCGGCGAGGGACTGTCCGCCATCGCCTTCGCGACAGCGGATGCGAGGCATGAACATGCTCGGTTCGCGAGGGACGGCATAAGTGCAGGTTCTGTGCTGCAGTTCGAACGTCCTGTGAAAATGCCTGATGGTACCGAAAGCGTTGCCGGCTTTCGGCTCGCTTTTGCCGGCGATCTCCGGGCGCCGGATTTCTTTCTCTTCGCTGTCGAGCGCGTCAACCCGCTTCCTGCCGACCGCAGCGCGCTGGAGACTCATGCCAACGGCGTGACAAACATTGCCGAGATTGTTCTCACCGCGCAGGAGCCGGCAGCCTTCAGCGAGTTCGTTCGCACGGCCGCAAAAGCTGCCTCTGCGGAGGAAACGAGTTTCGGGCTGGACGTCCCTACCGGAAAAGCGAAAATCAGCCTGATGACCCCTGAGGGGCTGGAGGCCTACTACGATCTGGTGATACCGGATACCGATCGCGGCCTGCGCGGCCGGGCCGTCCTCTTTGCCGTCGGCGATCTGGCCGTGACAGAAGCGCATTTGGCTGCTAACGGGGTGACCTATACACGCAAGGGCAACCGTATTCTGGTGAAGCCCACGCCCGGACAGGGCGTGCTCTTCGCCTTCGAGGAAACATCATGAGCTCCACTACCAATGCAGAGGTCCGGATCGGCGAAGGCGCTGGCCAGGTTCTGTTTTCCAATTCCGCCAAGCTTTCGCTCATCGCAGGCCCGTGCCAGATGGAAAGCCGCGAGCATGCTTTCATGGTTGGTGGCACGCTGAAGGAGTTGTGCGCCAAGCTCGACATCGGCCTCGTCTACAAGACCTCCTATGACAAGGCGAACCGTACCTCTATTTCCGCCAAGCGCGGTATCGGCTTGGAAAAGGCAATGGAAGTTTTTGCCGATCTCAAGAAGGAGTTCGGCTTTCCCGTCCTGACGGACGTTCACACGGCAGAACAATGCGCTGTTGTCGCCGAAACCGTCGATGTACTACAGATTCCAGCCTTCCTCTGCCGCCAGACGGATCTTCTGGTTGCCGCGGCCAAGACGGGTCGTGCCGTCAATGTCAAGAAGGGCCAGTTCCTCGCCCCCTGGGACATGAAGAACGTGCTGGGCAAGCTGAATGCTAGCGGCAATCCGAATGTATTGCTCTGCGAGCGAGGCGTTTCCTTCGGCTACAATACTCTGGTGTCCGATATGCGCTCCCTGCCGATCATGGCGGGGATGGGCGCTCCTGTGATCTTTGATGCCACCCATTCCGTTGCTCAGCCGGGTGGGCAGGGCGATTCCTCCGGTGGCCAGCGCGAATTCGTCGAAACGCTGGCGCGCGCGGCAGTCGCCGCCGGTGTCGCGGGTATTTTCATCGAAACCCATGAGGATCCGGACAACGCTCCTTCCGATGGCCCGAACATGGTCTATCTCAAGGAGATGCCACGGCTTTTGGAAAAGCTTCTCGCCTTCGACGCGGTCGCCAAGGGCTGACAGTCAACAGCCTGACATGATCGTGCTATAGCGACGATGGGACATGCACTTCGGAGGCGCCGCAAAGTGCCATTGTAATTTGCGCACCTTTGATTAAGACGGTTTCAAACGATTTATCCATCCACCGAGCAGGAAAAAATCATGACTGCAATTACCGATATCATCGCCCGCGAGATTCTCGATAGCCGTGGCAACCCCACCGTCGAAGTCGATGTCTATCTCGAAGACGGCAGCATGGGCCGTGCGGCTGTTCCCTCGGGAGCTTCGACTGGCGCGCATGAAGCCGTCGAACTGCGCGACGGCGGCAAGCGCTATCTCGGCAAGGGTGTCGAAAAGGCTGTCGAAGCCGCAAATACCGAGATCTTCGACGCGATCGGCGGCATCGACGCTGAAAATCAGATCCAGATCGACAAGATCATGATCGAGCTTGATGGCACGCCGAACAAGTCGCGCCTCGGCGCCAATGCCATCCTCGGCGTTTCGCTCGCCGTTGCCAAGGCCGCCGCGCAGGCCTCCGGCCTGCCGCTTTACCGATACGTCGGCGGCGCTTCCGCAAGTCTGCTGCCGGTTCCGATGATGAACATTATCAACGGCGGCGCCCACGCCGATAACCCGATCGATTTCCAGGAATTCATGATCCTGCCGGTTGGTGCAGATTCGATCCGTGAAGCCGTCCGCATGGGTTCGGAAGTGTTCCATACGCTGCGTAAGGAACTCGCTGCCCAGGGACACAACACCAACGTCGGCGACGAAGGCGGTTTCGCGCCGGGCCTGAAGAGCGCTCCGGAAGCCCTCGACTTCATCATGAAATCGGTTGAGAAGGCCGGCTACAAGCCGGGTGAGGACATCTATCTCGGTCTCGATTGCGCCTCTACGGAATTCTTCAAGGACGGCAAGTATGTAATGGAAGGCGAAGGTCGCACGCTCGAACCGGGTGCAATGGCCGAATACCTCGCCGAACTCGTCGGCAAGTACCCGATCATTTCCGTCGAAGACGGCATGGCGGAAGACGATTGGGAAGGTTGGAAGACGCTGACCGATCTTGTCGGTAAGAAGTGCCAGCTCGTCGGCGATGACCTTTTCGTTACTAACTCGGCTCGTCTGCGCGACGGTATCCGCATGGGCGTTGCCAATTCGATCCTCGTCAAGGTCAATCAGATCGGCTCGCTGACGGAAACCCTCGACGCCGTCAACACCGCGCACAAGGCAGCCTACACTGCCGTCATGTCGCACCGTTCGGGCGAAACGGAAGACTCCACGATCGCCGATCTCGCGGTTGCCACCAACTGCGGCCAGATCAAGACCGGCTCGCTGTCGCGCTCGGATCGCCTTGCTAAGTACAACCAGCTGATCCGCATAGAAGAAGGTCTCGGCCCCCAGGCTCAGTATGCCGGCCGCTCCATCATCCGCGGCTAGTACGATCTTGGAAATCAGGCATTTGGAACCCGCGCTCCGGCGCGGGTTTTTTATTGAGTCTTTTCCGGAAACGCTCAGAGTCAACGAACGGTTAAACTCTGCGCGTTAAGTTGAAATGATTGGTAATGCGTCAGAGCATGAGTGTATGTGGACAAAGCATCATAAGAAGAGAAAAACCGGTCGCTTCGTCATTCCGGCCATGACGGTCGCCTTTCTCTCCTATTTCGGTTATCATTGCATTCATGGTGACTATGGTCTGCGTGCGACGGAGGCATTCGAACGCCAGCGTGTCGCGCGCGAAAAGGAATTGGCGGTGCTCAAGGCCAAGCGCGAGCATTTGGAAGCGCAGGTGGCGCTTCTCAGTGACGGCTCGCTGGACAAGGACATGCTCGACGAAAAAGCGCGATATCAGCTCAACATGTCGCGCGCGGACGAGATTGTGATTTACAACCATTACCGAAATTAACCGAATTTAGGTTAATTTAAAATTCCCATTGTTTATCAATAATTTAATGTCGAATATGAGCCATGCAAATATGGCATTGCTGTGGTCATTTTTCTTCCCTATGGTACGCGCCACCTGAGAACCGATAAACCCATAGGGAGGGTTGAATGGCGTTGCGCAAAACCGCGACCGTTTCCAGCCGCAAAACCAGTGCGAAATCTGCAGCCAAGGCATCGAATGGCGGTCCCATCGCCGATTTCGATCGCGAGGAAGAGCTGAAGGCTTATCGCGAGATGCTGCTCATCCGCCGTTTCGAGGAGAAGGCAGGCCAGTTATACGGCATGGGTTTCATCGGTGGTTTCTGTCACCTTTATATCGGCCAGGAAGCTGTCGTCGTCGGCATGCAGATGGCGCAGAAGGAAGGCGATCAGGTCATCACCGCCTATCGCGACCACGGTCATATGCTGGCCACCGGCATGGAAGCCCGCGGCGTCATGGCCGAACTGACCGGCCGCCGCAGCGGTTATTCGCGCGGCAAGGGCGGCTCCATGCACATGTTCTCCAAGGAGAAGCATTTCTACGGCGGCCACGGCATCGTCGGTGCGCAGGTGTCGCTCGGCACCGGTCTCGCCTTCGCCAACAAGTATCGCGGCAACGACTCGGTTGCTGTCGCCTATTTCGGTGACGGTGCGGCCAACCAGGGCCAGGTCTACGAAAGCTTCAACATGGCAGCACTCTGGAAACTGCCGATCATCTACATCGTCGAAAACAACCGCTACGCCATGGGCACCTCGACGGCCCGCGCCACGGCGCAGTCGAATTATTCGCTGCGCGGTTCCGGTTTCGGCATTCCCGGTGTCCAGGTCGACGGCATGGATGTGCGCGCCGTCAAGGCGGCTGCCGACGAGGCGCTCGAACATTGCCGCTCCGGCAAGGGGCCAATCATTCTGGAAATGCTGACTTATCGTTATCGTGGTCACTCCATGTCAGACCCGGCAAAGTACCGCACCAAGGAAGAAGTGCAGAAGATGCGCTCCGAGCAGGACCCGATCGAGCAGGTGCGCCTGCGCGTGATGGAAAAGGGCTGGGCGACCGAAGAGGATCTGAAGGCGATCGACAAGGAAGTCCGCGACATCGTCGCCGACAGCGCCGATTTCGCCCAAGCCGATCCGGAGCCGGATGTATCCGAGCTCTATACCGACATTCTGCTCTAATCGGGGAGGGAACCCATGCCTATCGATATCATCATGCCCGCCCTTTCTCCGACGATGGAAGAAGGCACGCTGTCCAAGTGGCTCAAGAATGAAGGCGACAAGGTCACGTCCGGTGACGTGATTGCCGAAATTGAAACCGACAAGGCGACGATGGAAGTCGAAGCCGTCGATGAAGGCGTCATCGGCAAGCTGCTGGTTCCGGCCGGCACCGAAGGTGTCAAGGTGAATGCCAAGATCGCTATCCTGCTGCAGGACGGCGAATCCGCCGACGCGATTTCTGCCGCCCCGGCTGCCGCTCAGCCGGCTCCAGTTGCCGCCCCGCAGGTCGCGCAGGAAGAGAAGCCGACGAATACTGGTTCGGCTGCCGCTCCAGTTCCGGCCGAACCCAAGACTTTCGTGCCGAATGATCCGGAAATCCCTAATGGTACCGAGATGGTGTCGATGACGGTGCGTGAAGCGCTTCGCGATGCCATGGCTGAAGAAATGCGCGCCGATGACAACGTCTTCGTCATGGGCGAAGAGGTCGCCGAATATCAGGGCGCCTACAAGGTGACCCAGGGTCTTCTGCAGGAGTTCGGCGCTCGCCGCGTTATCGACACGCCGATCACCGAACACGGTTTTGCCGGCGTCGGCGTCGGTGCTGCCATGGCCGGCCTGAAGCCGATCGTCGAGTTCATGACCTTCAACTTCGCCATGCAGGCGATCGACCAGATCATCAACTCCGCTGCGAAGACGCTCTACATGTCTGGCGGCCAGATGGGCGCTCCGATCGTCTTCCGCGGCCCGAATGGCGCTGCTGCCCGCGTCGGCGCCCAGCACAGCCAGGACTACGCGGCCTGGTACAGCGCGATCCCAGGTCTGAAGGTCGTCATGCCCTACACGGCATCCGACGCCAAGGGTCTGCTGAAGGCTGCGATCCGGGATCCGAACCCGGTCGTCTTCCTCGAAAACGAAATTCTCTACGGCCAGCATTTCGATGTGCCGAAGCTTGATAATTTCGTTCTGCCGATAGGCAAGGCCCGCATCCATCGTCCGGGCAAGGATGCCACCGTCGTCTCCTTCGGCATCGGCATGACCTATGCGACGAAGGCAGTCGCCGAGCTTGAAAAGCTCGGCATCGATGTCGAACTGATCGATCTGCGCACGCTTCGTCCGATGGATCTTCCGACCGTGATCGAATCGGTCAAGAAAACCGGCCGCCTGGTCACCGTCGAGGAAGGCTATCCGCAGAATTCCGTCGGCACCGAAGTCGCCACCCGCGTCATGCAGCAGGCCTTCGACTACCTCGATGCGCCGATCCTGACGATTGCAGGCAAGGACGTTCCGATGCCTTACGCCGCCAATCTCGAGAAGCTCGCGCTTCCGAATGTCGGCGAAGTGGTCGATGCGGTGAAAGCCGTTTGCTACAAATAAGGGGAGGGCCTTTCCATGCCGATCAATATCACGATGCCCGCCCTCTCTCCGACCATGGAAGAAGGCAATCTGGCCAAGTGGCTGGTCAAGGAAGGCGATAAGGTCAAGTCCGGCGATGTGATCGCCGAGATTGAAACCGACAAGGCGACGATGGAAGTCGAAGCTGTCGACGAAGGCACTGTTGCCAAGATCGTCGTTCCGGCCGGTACCGAAGGCGTGAAGGTCAATGCCCTGATCGCCGTTCTCGCCGCCGATGGCGAAGATGTCGCCGCTGCTGCAAGCGGCGCCGGCTCTGCCGCTCCGGCACCGAAGGCTGCCCCTGCTCCGGCTCAGGCCGAAACAAAGGCTGAGGTCGCACCTGCTCCGGCACCGTCGGCTCCGGCCGCTGTTCCTGCGCCGGCTGCAGTCTCTGCGAACGGCGCGCGCACGTTCTCCTCTCCGCTTGCCCGCCGCCTTGCCAAGGAAGCCGGTATCGATATTTCCGCCGTTGCCGGCACCGGCCCGCATGGCCGCGTCGTCAAGAGCGATATCGAGGCTGTCGCAGCAGGTGGTGGCGCCAAAGCTGCCCCGGCTGCTGCTGCGGCTGCCCCGCAGGCTGCTGCACCGGCCCCAGCCGCTGCCGCTCCGAAGGGCGCTTCGGACGAAGCCGTGCTCAAGCTCTTCGAGCAGGGCTCCTACGAGCTCGTGCCGCATGACGGCATGCGCAAGACGATCGCCCGCCGCCTTGTCGAATCCAAGCAGACCGTTCCGCATTTCTACGTTTCGGTCGATTGTGAACTCGACGCGCTGATGGCGCTGCGTGCCCAGCTGAACGATGCCGCTCCCCGCAAGGACGGCGCTCCGGCATACAAGCTCTCTGTCAACGACATGGTCATCAAGGCCATGGCTTTGGCCTTGCGCGATGTGCCTGACGCCAACGTCTCGTGGACTGAAAGCGCCATGGTCAAGCACAAGCACGCCGATGTCGGCGTGGCCGTCTCCATCCCCGGCGGCTTGATCACTCCGATCGTCCGCAAGGCCGAGGAGAAGACGCTCTCCGTCATCTCAAACGAGATGCGTGATCTCGGCAAGCGTGCGAAGGACCGCAAGCTGAAGCCCGAGGAATATCAGGGCGGCACGACGTCGGTCTCCAATATGGGCATGATGGGCGTGAAGAATTTCGCAGCCGTCATCAATCCGCCGCATGCGACGATCCTCGCAGTCGGCGCGGGTGAGCAGCGCGTCATCGTCAAGAACGGCGAAATGGCGATTGCGACGGTCATGACCGTGACGCTGTCGACCGATCATCGTTGCGTTGACGGCGCTCTCGGTGCCGAGCTGCTGCAGGCCTTCAAGGGCTACATCGAAAATCCGATGGGCATGCTGGTCTAAGCAGGACGCGGGAGGGCGGACATGACGAAGACTGTTCTTTGCTATGGTGACTCGCTGACCTGGGGGTATGACGCCGACACGATCGGCCGTCATGCCTACGAGAACCGCTGGCCGAGCGTGCTTCAGGCAACGCTCGGAAGCGAGGCTCGCGTCATCGCGGAAGGCCTGAACGGCCGCACCACCGCCTTTGACGACCATCTTGCCGATTGCGATCGCAATGGCGCACGCATTCTGCCGACCATCCTGCAGACGCATGCGCCGCTCGATCTCGTCATTCTGCTGCTTGGCACCAACGACATGAAGCCGGTTGTCGCAGGCTCGGCTTTTGCCGCATGTCAGGGTATCGGCCGTCTGGTGCGGCTGATCCGCAATCATGCCTGGCCCTTCGAATTCGATGGACCGGATATCCTGATCGTGGCGCCGCCGGCGATCTGCGAGACGGGCAATGTGCCCTTCGCAGCATCTTTCCCCGGCGGAATCGAGGAATCGGCAAAGCTTCCCACGCTTTACCGTGACCTTGCCGATGAACTCGGCTGTGGCTTCTTCGACGGCAATTCCGTCGCAAGGACCACGCCGCTCGACGGCATTCACCTTGATGCGGAGAATACGCGTGCGCTCGGGCGTGGTCTTGAGCCGATCGTGCGGATGATGCTGGGCCTTTGAAGGTGGCCGCCTTCCTTGCCCTCCGGAAAGCCTCTCGTAGGGATGCTTCGGAACTGGCGATTCTGGCGGATATCGCGTCGCACGGCTTTGCTTCGTGGCTCTGGTTTGCCGATGTTGCAAGCGGCATGAGCGACACGCCGCTGGAGCGAGGCCGGCTGAAGATGGGCGACGAGGCGCTCGGCGGCTGGAAGAATGCCGTCATCGGCGAGGCCTATGACGAGATCGCTGGAATGGCGATCGGCTATGAAGTGGATGAAGGCATACGCGATCTCGAAGCGCGGCATCCGGCCATAGAGCCGATGCTGGCGATGCAGAGATCGGTGATCGGGAACTGGTTTATCGGCAGCCTCGCGGTCTATCGCCATATGCGCGGCATCGGTATCGGCAAAAGGCTGCTCGAAGACCAGATAGAAAAGGCGGATGGATTGCCGGTTAGCCTGATCACGTCGGATGGTAACGAAGCGGCACTGTCGCTTTACGGAAGAAACGGATTTTCGGAAGCGGCGCGCATGGATGCCGTGCCGCTCTTCGACAACAGCAAGAAGCACGCATGGGTTTTGATGACCCGCGCGGGAGCGTAACAAAGGCAGGAAAGCAATGGCTCAATCCTACGACGTCATCGTCATCGGCTCCGGTCCCGGCGGTTATATCGCCGCCATCCGCGCAGCGCAGCTCGGCCTCAAGGTCGCCTGCGTCGAGCGCGAACATCTCGCTGGCATCTGCTCAAACTGGGGCTGCATCCCAACCAAGGCGCTGCTGCGCTCGGCAGACGTCCTTCATACCGCCCAGCATGGCAAGGACTACGGCCTCGTGCTGGAAGGCACGATCAAGCCCGACATAAAGGCGATCGTCACCCGTTCACGCGGCATCGCACATCGCATGAACAACGGCGTCGGTTTCCTGTTCAAGAAGAACAAGGTCGATGTTATCTGGGGCGAAGCCAAGATCACCAAACCCGGCGAGATTGTCGTTTCAAAGACGACGAAGAAACCGATGGAGCCGATGGGGCCGGTGCCGAAGAATGCGCTGGGCGAGGGTACTTACACCGCCAAGCACATCATCGTTGCGACCGGCGCCCGTCCGCGCGCCCTGCCGGGCATCGAGCCGGACGGCACGCTGATCTGGACCTATTTCGAAGCGATGAAGGCCGACGAACTGCCGAAGTCCCTGCTCGTCATGGGCTCGGGCGCTATCGGCATCGAATTCGCAAGCTTCTATCGTACCATGGGCGTCGACGTCACTGTCGTCGAAATCATGAGCCAGGTCATGCCTGTCGAGGATGCGGAAATCTCCGCGCTCGCCAAGAAGCAGTTCGAACGCCAGGGCATGAAGATCCACCTGGAGGCCAAGGTCGCCAAGGTGGAGAAGGGCGCCAACTCGATCACCGCCACCATCGAGAAGAAGGATGGCACGACCGAGACCATCACCGCTGACCGCATGATCTCGGCCGTCGGCGTGCAGGCCAATATCGAAGGCATCGGCCTTGAGGCCGTCGGCGTGAAGACCGATCGCGGCTTCATCGCCATCGACGGCTACGGCAAGACCAACGTGCCTGGCATTTACGCAATCGGTGATGTCGCCGGCGCGCCGCTTCTCGCCCACAAGGCCGAGCATGAGGGCGTCATCTGCGTCGAAAAGATCGCGGGCTTGCCGAATGTTCATCCGATGGACAGGCAGAAGATCCCCGGCTGCACCTATTGCAACCCGCAGGTCGCCTCCGTCGGCCTGACCGAAGCCAAGGCCAAGGAACTGGGTCGCGATATCCGCGTCGGCCGCTTTCCCTTCAGCGCCAACGGCAAGGCTGTCGCGCTCGGCGAGGACCAGGGTCTGGTCAAGACCATCTTCGACAAGAAGACCGGCGAATTGCTTGGCGCCCACATGGTCGGCGCCGAAGTCACCGAACTCATTCAGGGCTTCGTTGTCGCCATGAACCTGGAAACGACCGAAGAAGAACTGATGCACACAATCTTCCCGCATCCGACCATTTCGGAGACGATGAAGGAAAGCGTGCTCGATGCTTACAGCCGCGTTCTGAACGCTTGATAATTTCCTTGGCCGCTCTTTATCCCGTGGTGGCAAAAAGCCATCCACAGGATGGAAAATCCATCCCCGGATAGGCTGGAAAAAACGAAAGGAAATCATCATGTCTATGGGCACGCAGTCGCTTCTCATCTTTCTGCTGATCGGCCTGGTCGCGGGCTTTCTCGCAAGCCTGGTCGTCGGCGGAGGTGGGTTGATACGATGCCTCCTGAGCGGCATCATCGGCGCGTTCGTGGGCGGGTTTCTGTTCAATGCGCTGGGGATCTCGCTGGGCATTGAAAATGCATTGGTGGTTCAGATCATCCACGCAACAGTCGGCGCCATTGTCGTGGTGCTGATTGCAAGGGCGATAGCATAGGGCAAGGGATAGATGGAAGGCGTCGGCTGGATTTCGGCAATCATCATCGGCGGACTTGCAGGCTGGCTTGCGGGCAAGCTGATGGAAGCGCGTTACGGCATATTGCTGAACATCGTGCTCGGCATTGTCGGCTCGGTCGTGGCCACCGCCATCCTGGCGCAGTTCCATATCGAGGTTGCTGGCGGAAGATTCGGCTATTTCGTGACGGGCTTCGTCGGCGCCTGCCTACTGATATTCTTCGCGCGGCTGGTTCGAAGATAAGTGCGAAGACAGGGCGCATCTTTTCAGATCGAAAGATTTGAATAAACGAACGATGCGCAATATGACAATCCGAGCCGCATGGGGCGGCGGAAAGTTGAACTGACATGGTCACCATTCTCGACACGATCAATTCAGACGCAAAGCGCGTGCGGCATCCGGAAAAGGCGCATCGCCCGGATACGGAAGTCCTGCGCAAGCCGGACTGGATTCGTGTGAAGGCGCCGACCTCGAAAGGATACGCCGAAACCCGTTCGATCGTGAAGGAGCACAAGCTCGTCACCGTCTGCGAAGAAGCGGGCTGCCCGAATATCGGCGAGTGCTGGGACAAGAAGCATGCCACCTTCATGATCATGGGCGAGATCTGTACGCGCGCTTGCGCCTTCTGCAACGTCGCGACCGGCAAGCCGAACGCGCTCGACATGGCAGAGCCCGAAAACGTCGCAAAGGCCGTCAAGCAGATGGGCCTCAGCCACGTCGTCATCACCTCTGTCGATCGTGACGATCTGGAAGACGGCGGCGCCGAGCATTTCGAAAAGGTGATCTGGGCAATCCGTGCCGCATCGCCGCTGACGACGATCGAAATCCTGACGCCCGACTTCCTGAAGAAGCCCGGCGCTTTGGAACGCGTTGTCGCCGCCAAGCCCGATGTCTTCAACCACAATATGGAAACGGTCGCCGGCAACTACCTGACGGTTCGTCCTGGCGCACGCTATTTCCATTCCATCCGCCTGCTGCAGCGCGTGAAGGAACTCGACCCCACCATGTTCACCAAGTCGGGCATCATGGTCGGCCTCGGTGAAGAACGGAACGAAGTTCTTCAGCTCATGGATGACCTGCGCACCGCCGATGTCGATTTCCTGACGATCGGCCAGTACCTGCAGCCGACCCGCAAGCACCACAAGGTCGAAAGCTTCGTCACGCCGGAAGAGTTCAAGTCCTACGAGACGGTCGCCTACACCAAGGGCTTCCTGATGGTCGCTTCCAGCCCGTTGACGCGCTCCTCGCACCATGCCGGCGACGACTTCGCCCGCCTGAGGGCGGCACGCGAGAAGAAGCTGCTGCTGGCTGCGGAATAAGACCTTACCTCTTGGTTTGATGGGACCGCGGCGATTTTTTGCCGCGGTCTTTCTTTGTGCGCTTCGTTGTCATCTTCGGGTCATGTGAAGCAGCTAGCCAGCACGCCGCTTTCCCGGTTGCCGTCGGCAAACGGCTAGGAGGACTGGAAGTATGCAAGGGCAGGCCGACCAAACGATCAACTATGTCGATGACGTCTTTGCTGCCGGCCGGATCCGTGACGCAAGGCGCATCATGGTCATCGGCTGCTCGGGCGGCGGCAAGTCGACGCTTGCGCAGAAGCTGGCGCGCCGGTTCGAACTGACCTATCTCTCGATCGACCGCGATATTCTTTGGCTGCCCGGCTGGGTCGAGCGCAGCAAGGAAGAGCAGCGCGAGCGGATCGTCGAAAGGATCGCCGGCGAGCGCTGGATCATGGACGGCACCAATACCTCCACTTTCGATATCCGCCTGCCGCGCACCGATATCGTCATCTGGGTGCGCATGCCGCGCCTGCTCTGCGTCTGGGGTGTGATGACGCGCTGGTTGAAGCATCTCGGCCGCACGCGTCCGGAAATGGCGCCCGGTTGCATCGAAAAGGTCGATTGGCAGTTTCTGGAGTTCATCTGGACTTTCGAAGAAAAATTTACGCCGAGAGTCAAAGCCGCGATCGCCGCCCATGGGCCGCATGTACCGGTTTTGCAGGTGAAATCCCGCCGCCAGATGCGCGCGCTTCTTGATCTTCTCCGTGTGCCAGCTTAACTGCGCTTCATGCCGCAATTCGAAACGCATCGCTCCGTCCCGCACACGCCCGACCAGATGTTCGACCTCGTCGCAGATGTCGAGCGGTATCCGCAATTCCTGCCGCTCTGCGAAGCCCTGTCGGTGAAGAACCGCAAGGAGCGCGACGGCAAGGAGTTGCTGATCGCCGACATGACGGTCGGCTACAAGGCAATCCGCGAAACCTTCACCACCCAGGTTCTGCTCAACAGGGCCGAGCGCGTCATCGATGTCAAATATATCGACGGCCCGTTCCGCTACCTCGACAATCGCTGGCGGTTCGTTGAGGCAGAAGGCCACGGCTGCACAGTCGATTTCTTCATCGACTATGAGTTCAAGAGCCGCATTCTCGGCGCGCTCATGGGATCAATGTTCGACAGGGCTTTCCGCATGTTCACGGAAGCCTTCGAAAAACGGGCGGCAACGATCTACGGCTGATAGTCAGCGATCGAAGAAATGGTCGAAGATCTGTGTCGCGGGATAGGCGTACGCACCGCGATCGGTGAAGCTGTAGCGATAGAGGCAGCCTCTGAGTGCCGCGTTGTAGAGCAGGCTGGTGGTATCAGGCGATCCGCGATAGCCCAGCGCTTCCGGCTCGCAGCGACCGAGCGCATGATCATATTTGCGCAGCAGAACCGGATCGGAATCCACCCGCACGCCGCCATAAACCTGATAGTTGGATGGTGCTTCAGCCGCAGAAACGCAGGCGAGGCTCAAGACGACACCGATGCATGCGAAATATCTCATTTGACTGGTTCCTCAAAACCGGCTCTTGCCTGGACGCGGCAGAAACTGAAATTTCCGCCTTTTGTTCCGTCACTCAAAATCACACAATTTCGATAAGCATTTGAAGTGCCGTGCGGATCGTTTCGATCCGGACGTCCGTGCGGCCAATGTCTCCGTAGAGCATCTTACGATGGACAAGCTTACCCGAACGCGATTTCGCCGCAAGATGCACTAGCCCGACCGGCTTTTCCGGCGATCCGCCGCCGGGACCCGCAATACCCGTCACAGCGACCGCCAGATGGGCGCGTGAGCGGAAGAGGGCGCCATGCACCATCTGCCGGGCCGTCTCCTCTGAAACCGCGCCGAAACGGATGAGCGTCTCTTCCTGCACGCCGAGCATCTGCATCTTGGCGGTGTTGGTATAGGTCACGAAGCCACGGTCGACGACAGCGGACGATCCTGAAATCTCCGTGAGCGCGCCGGCAATCAGTCCGCCGGTGCAGGACTCTGCCGTCGACACCATCAGGCCCGCAGCCGTGAAATTGTGGATGATGTTTTCCGCCACCGAAGTGATATCTGCGGGAAACAGGCTCATCGCTTGTTGCCTCCATAGACGACGGTTGCCGTTGCGATCGCGGCAATTCCCTCGCGACGGCCGACGAAACCGATCTTCTCGTTGGTGGTGGCTTTCACCGAGCAGCGCTCGATGTCGATGCCGAGGAATTCCGAAAGATTGGCGCGCATGGCTTCGCGATGCGGCCCGACCCTTGGCGCTTCCGCAATCAACGAGACGTCCGCATTGGTGATGGTGCCGCCATGATCGCGCACGATTTTTGCGGCATGTTCGATAAAGATACGGGAGGCCGCCCCCTTCCATTGCGGATCGGATGGCGGGAAATGATCGCCGATATCTCCGGCGCCGCAGGTGGCAAGCAGCGCGTCCGTCAGCGCATGCAGCGCCACATCCGCATCCGAATGGCCCTTGAGCTTCTGGTCGTGCGGAATGAAGACGCCGCAGAGCGTAACGCCGTCGCCGGGCTCAAGCTGATGCACGTCATAGCCGTTGCCGGTGCGCACATCCGGGATACGAGCGTTTGAGAGCTTGTCGTCGGCCATGGTTATATCGCTTCTGACTGTCAGCTTGACGTTGGCCGGTGCACCCTCGACGATAGTTACAGGAATACCGAGCCACTCGGCAATCGAGGCATCGTCTGTGAAATCCGTCCTGCCACTCGCCGCCGCCTTCTCATGCGCTTCAAGAATGGCGGCAAAATCGAAGGATTGCGGTGTCTGCGCCGCATAGAGCTGGTCGCGCGGAATAGTCTTGGCTACGGTTCCGTCGCTGCCGGCTCGCTTCAGCGTATCGGCGATCGGCACGGCAGGCAGCACTGCCGTCGCGCCGGCCGAAAGCCTATCCGCGATCCGGTCGAGAAGCTGGTGATCGAAGAAGGGCCGCACCGCGTCATGGATTAGCACATGGCTGACGCCCTTATCCCTGAGGTGCCGAAGACCGGCCAGCACCGATTGCTGCCGGGTCGCGCCGCCGTGAACCGTGTCAATCGGTGTGGCGGAGATGATGTGCCGGGACGCTCTTGCGAAGAGTGCTTCGTCATCCGGGTGAATGACGACGACGATGTGCGTTGCCGCTTCCCATGTCATGAAATTTTCAAGCGTGTGGACGATAACCGGCTTGCCGCCTATCATCCGGTACTGCTTGGGGCCTTCCTCGTGCGATCCGGCGCGTTCACCGCGGCCCGCCGCAACGACGACAATTCCAGCCGATATCGGTTGCTTACTATGCATTTGCAGCATAAATCCCTGAAATATGCGGAATAGATGTCAGTTGCTCTATCGTCTTGCTCGGACCTTTTCCAGCATTTGCCCAAAAAATATCAATTCGGGCTCGACCCTCTTGGCAAGCCGTAGAACTATGGCTAAAAATAATGCAGCTACATGGTGTGCCTGAAAGATAGTCATTTGATTTCCAAAGATCTCGCAACGCCTTTTCGAATCGGACCCGTGTCCGTGCGGAACCGCGTTGTGCTTGCGCCTATGTCGGGTGTCACGGACATGCCGTTCCGTCAGCTTGCCTGGCGCCATGGCGCAGGCCTCGTCGTGACCGAAATGGTGGCAAGCCGGGAACTGGTGAATGACACTGTCGAATCCTGGTCGCGCCTGCGGGCTGCCGGCTTTCGTCCTCACATGGTGCAGCTCGCCGGTCGCGAGGCATATTGGATGGCCGAAGCCGCCAAGATCGCGGCCGATCATGGCGCCGATATCATCGACATCAATATGGGCTGCCCGGCCAAAAAGGTCATCGGTGGCTATTCCGGTTCGGCACTGATGCGCGACCCGGATCATGCGCTCGAGCTTGTCGAGGCTACCGTCAAGGCTGTCGATATCCCCGTGACGCTGAAGATGCGTCTCGGCTGGGACGAAAATTCCATTAACGCGCCCCATATAGCCATGCGGGCCGAAGAGGCGGGTGTCAAACTCATCACCATCCATGGCCGCACCCGCATGCAGTTTTATACGGGCAGGGCGGATTGGGATGCCATTCGCCTCGTACGCGATGTCATTTCCGTGCCGCTGATCGCCAATGGCGATGTTGAGACGGCTGAGGATGCGCAGGAGATCCTGCGCCGATCGGGCGCCGATGCTGTCATGATCGGCCGCGGCAGCCAGGGCAGGCCGTGGCATGCCGGTGTGCTGGCAGGTGCCCGTGAACCCGAGCGCGAGGAGATCGCTGCCATTGCCGTCGAGCACTATCGCATGATGCTGGAATTCTATGGCGAGGCTGTTGCCGTCAGGCACGCCCGCAAACATCTCGGCTGGTATCTGGAGCGTTTCGCGCCGGATCTTCCGGGCGAGCAAAAGGCTGCGATCATGACATCGCGCGATCCTATTGATGTGATTGCTCGCTTCAGCGATGCGATAGCGGCAGGTGCGGTAGAGCGGCGGGAGGCTGCATGAGCACGGACGGCACAGCTTCTTCCGAGAACGCAGTCAACACGATGGCAATGGCGGTGCTGAACGCCATCCAGAATCCCGTCGTCATGGTGGATGAGGGCGGTTTCATCGCCTTTGCGAACTGGGAAGCCGAAGCCTTCTTCGGCGCCAGCGCTGCGCATCTCTCCCGCTACCGCATCTCGACCTTCATCCCCTTCGGCAGCCCGCTTCTCGCGCTGATCGATCAGGTGCGCGAACGCAAGGCACCCGTCAACGAATACCGCGTCGATCTGAGCTCACCGCGCCTCGGCCAGGACAAGCTCGTCGATCTCTATGTCGCGCCTGTCATCGCCGAGCCGGGCTCGGTCGTCGTCGTCTTCCAGGAACGGTCGATGGCAGACAAGATCGACCGGCAGCTGACGCATCGCGCAGCCGCCCGCTCGGTCACGGGTCTCGCTTCCATGCTCGCGCATGAGATCAAGAACCCGCTTTCCGGTATCCGGGGCGCCGCCCAGCTTCTCGAACAGTCCGTCATCGACGACGACCGCGCCCTGACGCGGCTGATCTGCGACGAGACGGATCGCATCGTCTCGCTGGTCGATCGCATGGAAGTCTTTTCCGACGAGCGCCCAGTCGACCGTGTGCCGGTCAATATCCATTCGGTGCTCGATCACGTGAAGGCCGTTGCCAAGGCAGGCTTCGCCCGCAATATCCGCGTCACCGAGAATTACGACCCGTCGCTACCGGCCGTCTACGCCAATCGCGACCAGCTCGTGCAGGTTTTCCTCAATCTGGTGAAGAACGCTGCCGAAGCCGTTGGTGACCGGCCGGATGGTGAGATCATCCTGACGACGGCCTATCGTCCCGGCATCCGTCTTTCGGTCGCCGGCACGCGTGAGAAAATCTCGCTGCCGCTGGAATTCTGCGTCATCGACAACGGTCCCGGCGTGCCGACGGACCTGCTGCCGCATCTTTTCGACCCCTTCATCACCACCAAGACCAATGGCAGCGGTCTCGGTCTCGCCCTCGTTGCCAAGATCATCGGCGATCACGGCGGCATCATCGAATGTGACAGCCAGAACAACCGCACGATTTTTCGCGTCCTCATGCCGGCCTCCAAGGATGCCTCGCTTGATGACGCCGGTATTGCAAGCTCGACAGGACCCAATAGATGACAGCCACGATCCTCGTTGCAGATGACGATGCGGCCATCCGCACGGTGCTCAATCAGGCCCTGAGCCGCGCCGGTTATGATGTGCGCATCACTTCCAATGCCGCGACGCTGTGGCGCTGGGTTTCGGCCGGCGAGGGCGATCTCGTCGTGACCGACGTCGTCATGCCGGATGAGAACGCCTTCGACCTTCTGCCCCGCATCAAGAAGGCGCGGCCGGACCTGCCCGTTCTCGTCATGAGCGCGCAGAACACCTTCATGACGGCGATCAAGGCGTCGGAAAAGGGCGCCTATGATTACCTGCCCAAGCCCTTCGACCTCACGGAGCTGATCGGTATCATCGGCCGGGCGCTCGCCGAACCGAAGAGAAAACCGGCCAAGCTTGATGACGACACGCAGGACGGCATGCCGCTTGTCGGCCGCTCGGCGGCGATGCAGGAAATCTACCGCGTTCTCGCCCGTCTCATGCTGACGGACCTGACGCTGATGATCACCGGCGAGTCCGGTACTGGCAAGGAGCTTGTGGCGCGTGCGCTGCACGATTACGGCAAGCGCCGCAACGGCCCCTTCGTCGCCATCAACATGGCCGCCATCCCGCGCGACCTCATTGAATCTGAACTCTTCGGCCACGAGAAGGGCGCCTTCACCGGTGCGCAGACCCGCTCCACCGGTCGTTTCGAACAGGCTGAAGGCGGCACGCTGTTCCTCGATGAAATCGGCGATATGCCGATGGATGCCCAGACGCGTCTTCTGCGCGTGCTGCAGCAGGGCGAATATACGACCGTCGGCGGCCGCACGCCGATCCGCACCGACGTGCGGATCGTGGCGGCAACCAACAAGGATCTGAAGCAGGCAATCAATCAGGGCCTGTTCCGCGAAGACCTCTATTACCGACTCAATGTCGTGCCGCTGCGCCTGCCGCCGCTGCGCGATCGTGCGGAAGATATCCCGGACCTCGTCCGCCATTTCGTCCAGCAGGCCGAAAAGGAGGGCCTCGGCTCCAAACGTTTCGATCAGGAGGCGCTGGAGCTGATGAAGGCCTATGCCTGGCCCGGCAACGTGCGCGAACTGGAGAACCTTATCCGCCGCCTGATGGCTCTTTATCCACAGGATGTCATCACCCGCGAAATCATCGACGCCGAGCTTCGCTCTGATGTCCCCGATAGCCCGATCGACAAGGGCCCGATCCGCAGCGGCACGATGACGATTGCCCAGGCGGTCGAAGAGAACATGCGTACCTATTTCGCCAGTTTCGGCGAAAACCTGCCGCCGCCGGGCCTTTACGATCGCATATTAACCGAGATGGAATATCCGTTAATACTTGCGGCATTAACGGCCACCCGCGGCAACCAGATCAAAGCCGCCGATTTGCTGGGCCTGAACCGCAATACGCTGCGCAAAAAGATCCGCGAACTCGGCGTTTCCGTCTACAGAAGCTCCCGTACCGCCTGACCTTCGACCTTGACATTGTGGCAAAGTGCGTTGCATTTTCGCCACAATGCGTTGCTTAAAGGTCACGCATAGGGTTGGACATTCGCCCACGATCGAGCCGTTTGAACGCCGGTTTTCGCAAACCGGCGTTGGTCGGGCTTCTCGTTGGGCGCGACGGCACTGCTGTTCGAAGAGAGGCTGAATGGACGAAGAAGGGGTATCGCCGGGAACGGCGAACGAGTCGGTGACAACGGTGACCGATCGTCGTGCCCTGTTTGCCGTACCCGGTCTGGTGCTTGCCGGCGGCGCCTTGGTGTGCGCAACCGTCACACTCTTCGTGCTGCTCGGCGTAACGCCGATTGCCCCGACCTCGCACGTCGTTATCGGCTCGGTCGTCATCAATTCCTTTTTCGTCCTTGGCCTGATCGCGCTGATCGGTCGTGAATTTGCGCGGCTTTTCAAGGCCCGCACGCGCGGACGCGCGGCTGCCCGCCTGCATATCCGTATCGTGGTGCTCTTCTCGATTGTCGCGATCACGCCGGCGATCCTTGTTGCGATCTTTGCCAGTATCACGCTGAATGCCGGCCTCGACCGCTGGTTTGCGCTTAGGACTCAGGCGATCGTCAGCTCCTCCCGCAATATCGGCCAAGCTTACATGCTGGAAAACGCCAGCTATCTGCAGGGCCAGACGGTGTCGATGGCAAACGACCTTGAGCGCAATCGCGCGCTTTACAGCCTGGACAAGACCGGCTTCGGGGAATTGATGACCCGCCAGGCAAGGGGCCGCGGTCTTCTCGGCGCCTTCCTTGTCGAGCGTGACGGCTCAGTTATCGTCCAGGCCGACATCGCTACGGAAAAGCCGTTGCCAGCCATCCCCCAGGATGCGCTGGAAAAGGCTGCTGCCGGCCAGCCGACGCTGATCCCGCCCGGTGTGACCAACCTTGTCGGCGCCATTATCAGACTCGAGTCTATCCCCGGAACCTTCCTCTATACGGTGCGCGCCGTCGACCCCAAGGTCATGAATGCTATGCGCATGATGGAGGAGAACGCCACCGAATATCGTTCGATGGAAGCCGGCCGCGTCTCGCTGCAGATCGCCTTTGCGGTTCTCTATATCGGCTTCGCGCTGATCGTGCTGCTGGCGGCGATCTGGACTGCGATTGCGGTGGCCGATCGCATCGTGCGGCCGATCCGCCTGCTGATTACCGCTGCCGATAGCGTCGCATCCGGCAACATGGATATCGTCGTACCGGTTCATGCGGTCGATGGCGACGTTGCCAGCCTGTCGCGCACCTTCAACAAGATGATCTCGGAAATCCGCACACAGCGTGACGAGATCCTGGAGGCGAAGGACGAGGTAGATGATCGCCGCCGCTTCATCGAGGCCGTGCTCTCGGGTGTGACGGCTGCCGTCATCGGCGTCGAGCAGGACCGGCGCATTACCATCGTCAACAGTTCTGCCGAGACCCTAATGGCGTTGCGGGCCGATGAATTGCTCGGCAAGCAATTGTCGGAAGTCGCGCCCGAAGTGGATCAGGTGCTGACGGAGGCCGCCGCACGTTACCGTGGCGATTTCCGCAAGCAGATCGCGCTGGTGCGCGGCGGCACGGTGCGCACGCTCAGCGTCCAGGTGACCCGCGAAGAAGTGCGAGATCTCAGCGAATCCTACGTCATTACGCTCGATGACATCACGGATCTCGTGATTGCCCAGCGCTCTACCGCCTGGGGCGATGTTGCGCGCCGCATCGCTCACGAGATCAAAAATCCGCTGACGCCGATCCAGCTCTCGGCCGAACGTATCCGCCGCCGCTACGGTAAGCAGATTGACGAAAACGACCGCGCCGTCTTCGACCAGTGTACAGACACGATCATCCGCCAGGTTGGCGATATCGGCCGCATGGTCGACGAATTCTCGGCCTTTGCCCGCATGCCGAAGCCGACGAAGGAGCTGAGCGACCTGCGTGCCATCCTTCACGATGCGATCTTTCTGCGCGAGATGGGCAACAATCACATCTCCTTCCTGCAGGAGCTTGGCGAGGAACGGCTGGAAGGCGCCTTCGACAGCCGCATGCTGGGTCAAGCCTTCGGCAATCTCATCAAGAACGCCGTGGAAGCAATCGAAGCCGTGCCGAGCGAGGAACGCGAATCGCGCAAGATCCTCGTCCGCGCCTCTCTGGACGAAGCGCGCGACCGCTTCACTGTCGATATTATCGATAATGGCCGCGGCCTGCCTGTAGAGAACCGCCACAGCATTCTGGAACCCTATATGACGATGCGTGAGAAAGGCACCGGCCTTGGCCTCGCCATCGTCAAGAAGATCATCGAGGAACATGGCGGGCAGCTCGAACTGCATGATGCACCCGCAGATTTTGACCAGGGAAGAGGAGCCATGATCCGCGTGCATCTGCCACGCCGCGACGTGGCCACAGCCTCGGCAGCCAGTGACAAGGAAAGCGTTTATGGCCTCTGATATTCTCGTCGTCGACGATGAACATGACATTCGCGAGATCGTTGCCGGTATCCTGTCCGATGAGGGTCACGAGACGCGTATGGCGCATGACAGCGACAGCGCGCTGGCGGCAATTTCCGACCGTGTGCCGCGCCTTGTCTTTCTCGATATCTGGATGCAGGGCAGCAAGCTCGACGGCCTCACGCTGCTGGACGAAATCAGGACGCGCCATCCCGAGCTTCCCGTGGTGATGATATCAGGCCACGGCAATATCGAGACGGCTGTCTCCGCCATCAAGCGCGGCGCCTTCGACTTTATCGAAAAGCCGTTCAAGGCCGACCGCCTGATCCTGATCGCCGAGAGGGCATTGGAAAATTCCAAGCTGAAGCGTGAAAACATCGAGCTGAAGCGCCGCGCCGGCGATGCGCTGGAGCTGATCGGCACCTCGGTCGCCGTCTCGCAGTTGCGCCAGACGATCGAAAAGGTCGCCCCCACCAATAGCCGCATCATGATTTTCGGTGCATCCGGCTCCGGCAAGGAACTTGTGGCGCGCATGATCCACAAGAAGTCGACGCGCGCCAACGGTCCCTTCGTCGCGCTGAACGCGGCCAACATCACGCCCGACCGCATGGAAGTGGCGCTGTTCGGCACCGAGGGTGCACCGGGGCAGGCGCGCAAGATCGGCGCGCTCGAAGAAGCCCATCGCGGCATCCTCTATCTCGATGAAGTCGGAGAAATGCCGCGCGAGACGCAGAACAAGATCCTGCGCGTGCTGGTCGACCAGCAGTTCGAACGCGTCGGCGGCTCCAAACGCGTCAAGGTCGATGTGCGCATCATCTCCTCGACCGCCTACAATCTGGAAAGCCGCATCGCGGAGGGCTGGTTCCGCGAGGATCTCTATCATCGCCTGGCTGTCGTGCCGGTGCGTGTGCCGCAGCTTTCCGAGCGTCGGGAGGATATTCCGTTCCTGGTCGATCAGCTCATGCGCCAGATTTCCGAACAGGCGGGCATCCGTCCCCGCCGCATCGGCGATGACGCTATGGCCGTGCTGCAGGCCCATGACTGGCCCGGCAATAT
This sequence comes from Rhizobium sp. BK377, assembly GCF_014193935.1. Lineage (NCBI taxonomy): Bacteria > Pseudomonadati > Pseudomonadota > Alphaproteobacteria > Hyphomicrobiales > Rhizobiaceae > Rhizobium > Rhizobium sp. BK377. The sequence goes on along the minus strand of NZ_JACIAC010000001.1, from coordinate 77,292 downwards.
CCGCCAGCTCCGCAACAATATCGAGCGGCTGATGATCCTTGCCCGCACCGATGGTCCCGATGCGCCGATCACCGCGGACATGCTCCCGACCGATCTCGGTGACATGCTGCCGAAGGTTTCAGCCAAGAACGACTACCACATCATGACCTTGCCGCTACGCGAAGCCCGCGAGATGTTCGAAAAGGATTATCTGATTGCTCAGATCAATCGCTTCGGTGGCAACATTTCCCGTACGGCGGAATTCGTCGGCATGGAACGCTCGGCGCTGCATCGCAAGCTGAAGTCGCTTGGCGTCTGATGCTTCTGCGGCGCGGCTTGGGTCGCGCCGATACTTTCCTTTTGCCTGAAGCAGGGTTTCAATGCCAAGAATTGCCTATGTGAATGGACGTTATGTGCCGCACTCCAACGCCATGGTGCATGTAGAGGATCGCGGCTATCAGTTTGCTGATGGGGTCTATGAAGTCTGCGAGGTCCGCCACGGCATGATCGTCGACTTGACTCGACATCTGAACCGTCTCGATCGCTCCCTCGGCGAGTTGCGCATTGCCTGGCCGATGAGCCGGGCAGCACTGACGCAAGTGATTCGGGAAACACTGCGCCGCAACCACGTCCGCAACGGCCTGTTCTATCTGCAGGTGACGCGCGGCGTCGCACGCCGCGACCATGTCTTCCCTGTTGAAGGCACGCCGCCGTCCGTCGTAGTGACGGCCAAGAGCACGGATCCATCCATCATCGCCAGGAAGAATGCCACTGGCATCAAGGCGATCACCGTTCCGGACAACCGCTGGGACCGAGTCGACATCAAGTCGGTCGGGCTATTGTCGAACGCCCTTGCGCGCCAGCAGGCCAAGGAAGCAGGTGCCCAGGAAGCGATCTATATCGATGCCGAGGGCATGGTGAAGGAAGGGGCTGCAACCAATGTCTGGATCGTCGATGCCGACGGTACGGTGGTAACGCGGCCTGCCGACCATGGCATCCTGCGGGGTATCACGCGTACGACTCTCATCGATGTTGCAGCCAAATTGGGGGTTGAAATCGTCGAACGAAAGTTCTCCGTTTCGGAGATGATGGCAGCTCGGGAGGTCTTCATTACCGCAGCCACAAGCATTTGTTTTCCAGTGGTTTCCATTGATGGACAGGCGATTGCGAATGGTCATCCCGGAAGCCTCTCGCAGAATATTCGGGAAGCCTTTTTCGACGTTGCGGAAAAGATTACGATTTGATACCAAGATTTGCTGGACAGGTGGAATGAGGGTGCCACCTGCCTTGCTGGTGAGGTTGATTGATATTCTACCGGCTTGATCAGGCCGGCAATAAAGAAAGAAGCGGCGCGATGGCGGAACGTTCTCAGAATCTGCAGGACTTATTTCTCAATACTGTACGCAAGCAAAAGATTTCCCTGACAATCTTTCTGATTAACGGCGTAAAGCTCACGGGTGTTGTCACGTCTTTCGACAATTTCTGTGTTTTGCTTCGCCGTGACGGCCATTCGCAGCTCGTGTATAAGCATGCGATCTCGACCATCATGCCTGGTCAGCCAATGCAGATGTTCGAGAGCGAAGAAGCAGCTTCGTAACCAAGGCCAGCCGTTATTTCGACACGCGATACAAAGAACGATTCCATCATCCCTGAGGCAGATAAGCACAGGGATGACATGCGCGCGACCGTCGTCGTGCCAGTGCTGAAGTCGCGCTCGCGCGGCGGACAGACCGAGTCGGCTTCGACCCGCACGCCCGAAAGCCGTCTCGACGAAGCGACCGGTTTGGCTCAGGCGATCGATCTCGATGTCGTCAACGCTTCCATCGTCTCTGTCAACGATCCGCGCCCGGCAACGCTGCTCGGCACGGGCAAGATCGAAGAGATCAAGAGCCAACTCGATGAGCGTGATTCAGGGCTGGTCATTGTCGATCACCCGCTAACGCCGGTTCAGCAGCGTAATCTCGAAAAGGAATGGAACGCCAAGGTCATCGACCGGACGGGCCTGATCCTCGAAATTTTCGGCCGCCGCGCTTCCACCAAGGAAGGCACGCTGCAGGTCGATCTTGCTCATCTGAACTACCAGAAGGGCCGGCTGGTCCGAAGCTGGACCCACCTTGAACGCCAGCGCGGCGGTGGCGGGTTCATGGGCGGTCCGGGTGAAACCCAGATCGAAGCCGACCGGCGTCTGCTGCAGGATCGCATCATCAAGCTCGAACGCGAGTTGGAGCAGGTGGTGCGCACCCGCCAGCTGCACCGCGCCAAGCGCCGGAAGGTGCCGCATCCGATCGTGGCGCTCGTCGGTTACACCAACGCCGGCAAGTCGACGCTGTTCAACCGCATCACCGGGGCAGGGGTTCTCGCTGAAGACATGCTCTTCGCCACGCTCGACCCGACACTGCGCCGCATGAAGCTGCCACATGGCCGCACTGTCATCCTGTCCGATACCGTCGGCTTCATCTCCGATCTGCCGACCCATCTGGTCGCCGCCTTCCGCGCGACCTTGGAAGAGGTACTGGAAGCCGATCTTGTCCTGCATGTGCGCGATATGTCCGATGTGGACAATCAGGCCCAGAGCGCCGACGTGCTGCGTATTCTCAACGATCTCGGCATCGACGAGGCCGAAGGCGAGCGCCGCATTCTCGAAGTGTGGAACAAGATCGACCGGCTCGAGCCCGAAGCCCATGACGCCATGGTGCAGAAGTCCTCCGGCATGAAGAATGTCATTGCCGTTTCCGCCATCAGCGGCGAGGGCGTGGACACGCTGATGGAGGAAATCAGCCGCCGTTTGTCCGGCGTCATGACGGAAACGACCATCACACTGCCCGTTGACAAGCTGGCGTTATTGCCCTGGCTCTACGACCATGCCGTCGTCGACAGCCGCGAGAATAACGAAGACGGCTCGGTAACGCTGGAACTGCGGCTGTCCGAGACGGAAGCTGCGGAGCTTGAACGTCGCGTCGGCAATGGTCCGAAGCCCGCAAAGGAAGACTGGGACCGGTAAAGCGCCGAAGGTTCGGTGCTTCACTCCGCCCCAGCCCGCTCGATTGCCTTGGCTGCCTGCCAGATCTCTTCCATCCGCTCTAGGCTGGCCGCCTCCAGACTCTCGCCTTCCACATCAAGAACCTGTTCTATGTGATTGAATCGACGTCGGAACTTTGTATTTGTTCCGCGCAGTGCCTGTTCCGGATCGGCCTTTACATGCCGGCCGATGTTAACGACGGCGAAGATCAGGTCGCCGAGTTCGTCGCTGACCTTTGATTTATCGCCCCCACGAAGCGCAACACGCAGCTCGTCGATCTCCTCCTCGATCTTGTCGAGAATCGGTTCGGGTGCCGACCAGTCGAATCCGACCTTGGCGGCGCGTTCCTGGAGCTTCAACGCTTCCGTCAGCGCCGGAAAACTGCGTTGCACCGAGCCGAGGAAGCCCGCCTTGAAATCTTCAGTAATACCGCGCCGCGCCCGGCGCTCCGTGCGCTCGCGCTTTTCCGCCTGCTTGATCTCGTCCCACTGCTTCTTCACGGCATCGGGCGTATCCGCATCCGAACGGGCAAAGACATGTGGGTGGCGGCGGATCATCTTGCGGGTAATGGCTTCCACCACATCGCCGAACGAGAACTCCCCGGCTTCTTCGGCCATGCGTGCATGAAAGACCACCTGCAGCAGCAGGTCGCCGAGTTCGTCGCAGAGATCGTCCATATCCTCGCGCTCGATCGCGTCGGCAACCTCGTAGGCTTCCTCGATAGTATAAGGCTTGATGGTCGCGAAATTCTGCTCGATGTCCCACGGGCAGCCGGTCTCGGGATCGCGAAGCGCAGCCATGATCTCGATGAGGCGCGAAATGTCTTTCGAAGGTTCCATGGTCTCTCAGCTCAGCGGAATGTCGTTGGTGCTCTTGGTCGCCTGATAGGCGTCGGAGAGGGCGGCGTAGCGCGATTTGATCCGCGCTGTCTGCGCCTTGAGTTCGGCCTTCAGCGCAGCATCCTCGGTCTCGACGAGATCGGCGATCGCAAAGCTCTTCCAGAAGGCGTTCTGCCGCCTGTAACCGCCTGGCTCGAGCCCGAAGACTTCCTTCAGGATTTTCAGATCATGCGGGATGGCAAATCTGTCGCGGGAATCTTCATGGTTGAAGAAATAGTAGAAATTGTCGAAGCCGGCCCAGGTGATCGCCGACATGCACATGGTGCAGGGTTCATGCGTGGAGAGAAAGATCAGGTCTTTCGTCGCCGGCTTATCGGTGAGTTCGTAGAAGCGTTTAAGCGTGTGAACTTCGCCGTGCCAGAGCGGGTTTTCGAGTTCGTTGTTGGTTTCGGCGACGATGAGCGCAAGATCGGATTTACGCAGGATAGCCGCGCCGAACACCTTGTTGCCGGAGGCGACGCCGACTTCCGTTATCGGCAGGATATTGTCTTCCATGACCTGCAGAAGGCGGTTAGCGATTGTCTTTTCCGGCATGAAATTCTCCCGTTTTGCCTATCCTAGCGCCCTACGGAATGAAGCGGAATGCATAAGTCCGATGCTTGGCACTTTGCCACAGGCTTTATGGGCCTCGTTTCCAGCTTCCGCCAGAAAACCGGCGCCCAAGATATGTGCTTTTCGCGCCGCACGGGTGAGTTTTCTCAAATCATTGATCTACCGGGTAAAAGAATACGCCGCTAGCCGGCCTTTGGAATTCTGTTTCTTCATTCGGCTGTCCGGAGAATGCATATTCGAGCGACTTCGAAGTGGATTGAGAATGCCTCCCAGGACTGAACAGCTTTCGATATTTCCCGCCTTCTTTCGGGTGGAAGGTCGGACTGCGGCCGTTTTCGGCAATGGCGATGAAGCCTTCGCCAAGGTTCGCCTGTTGTTGAACACGCAGGTGCGCGTCATTGCGCATGCCGATCGCCCGGAAGCCGATTACCACGCTTTTCTGATTGCCAACCGCATCGACACTGTCCGCGAAGCCTTTGCGCCTGAACAGGTCGAGGGCGCTGTCCTTGTGTTTGCGGCAACCGGTGATGCAGAGCGGGATCGCCGTATCGTCGATGCCGCCCGTGCGGCTAAGATTCCGGCCAACGCCGTCGATCAGCCCGATTATTGCGATTTCTTCACGCCTGCTCTCGTCAATCGTGCGCCTGTTGCCGTGGCGATCGGCACCGAAGGCGCAGGGCCGGTGCTCGCACAGATGATCCGCGCCCAGATCGATCAGCTCCTGTCGCCCTCGCTCGGCCGCTTGGCGGCGCTGGCGACCAGCTATCGCGAGGCCGTTGAGCACCTCGTTCCCCGCGGTATTTCCCGCCGCATCTTCTGGCGACGTTTCTTCTCCGGCCCGGTCGCTGATGCCGTTGCCAACGGCAATCTTCCGCAGGCCCGCCGTTCTGCCAATGGCCTCCTGCGCTCGCTGGATCGCGTTGAAGGCCATGTCTGGCTTGTCGGTGCCGGCCCCGGCGCTGAGGATCTTCTGACCTTGCGCGCCCAACGCGTGATGATGGAAGCCGATGTCATTGTGTATGATGCGCTAGTGCCGCAGGCGATCGTCGATATGGGCCGCCGCGATGCCGAGCGTCTTTCGGTCGGCAAGCGCAAGGGCTGCCATTCGAAGTCCCAGGAGGAGATCAATGATCTCTTGGTTGATCTAGGCCGCCAAGGAAAACGCGTGGTGCGCCTGAAGAGCGGCGATCCGCTGGTCTATGGGCGGGCAGGGGAAGAAATGGCAGCGCTACGCGCCGCCGGTATCTCCTATGAGATCGTCCCCGGCATCACTTCGGCCTTTGCCGCGGCTGCTGATTTCGAACTGCCGCTGACTTTGCGCGGCGTCGCCTCGTCGCTGGTCTTCACGACCGGACATGATCTGACCGGAGACGTTTTGCCGGATTGGGCGAGCCTAGCCGTGTCCGGTGCCACCATCGCCGTCTATATGGGCCGCACGGTCGCGGCTTCTGTCGCCGAGCGGCTGATGCAGGCCGGCATTCCCGCCGAAACCACCGTTGCCGTCGTCGAGAATGCCAGCCGCGCAGATCGTCGCCTGCTGCACGGAACCTTACGTGATCTTCCCGACCTGCAGCATCGTGACGAGTTGACCGGGCCGGTCATGGTCATTATCGGCGATGCGGTCGCAGGCGCCAACTTCGAACTGTCCGAACCGTTGGTGCGTGAGCGCATCCGGTGCGATGAACTTGCAAGGAGCTGACATGGTTGACAAGGTTCTAACCGCTAACCGCCTGACGGACGGCGTTGCCGTCTGGCTGAACGCCAATGGCGAGTGGGTGACCTCGTTGCAGGAAGCGCTCGTCGCTCGCCATGCCGAAGCCGTCGCGGCACTCGAGGAGATCGGCAAGAAATCCTATGCTGACAACCTGGTCGTCGACGTCGCCGTTGTCGAGGTTCAGGAAACCAATGGCCAACTCTGGCCGCTGCGTCTGCGCGAGCGCATTCGCGCCCAGGGGCCGACCATGGAATATGCGCCGGGCTACAAGCCGGCTGATCCCGAATTCATTGCAGTCTGAGGAAGACGATGTACCGTTACGACGAATTTGACCACGCCTTTGTCGCCGAGCGCGTCGAGCAGTTTCGCGACCAGGTCCAACGCCGCCTTTCCGGCGAGCTGGCCGAGGACGCATTCAAGCCGCTGCGCCTGATGAACGGCGTCTATCTGCAGCTTCATGCTTACATGCTGCGCATTGCTATTCCCTATGGCACGCTGAGCTCGCGCCAGGTGCGCATGCTCGCTCATATCGCCCGCACGTATGACCGCGGCTATGGCCACTTCACCACGCGCCAGAACCTGCAATTCAACTGGCCGAAGCTATCTGAGATACCCGATGCGCTTGCCGACCTTGCGACCGTCGAGATGCACGCCCTCCAGACCTCGGGCAACTGCATCAGAAACGTGACAGCCGATCACTTCGCCGGCGCCGCCGCCGACGAGGTTGCCGATCCGCGCCCTTACGCCGAAATTCTGCGTCAATGGTCTTCCGTTCACCCGGAATTTTCGTTCCTGCCGCGCAAGTTCAAGATTGCCGTGACCGGTGCCGAGCGCGACCGCGCCGCCATTCAGGTTCACGATATCGGTCTGCATCTGAAGAAGAACGACAAGGGTGAGATCGGCTTTGCCGTCTATGTCGGCGGTGGTCAGGGCCGCACGCCGATGATCGCCAAACTGATCCGGGACTTCCTGCCCGAAGAGGACCTGCTCTCCTACACGACCGCCATCGTGCGCGTGTACAATCTGCATGGCCGCCGCGACAACAAGTACAAGGCCCGCATCAAGATTCTCGTCCACGAAACCGGGGCCGAAGAACTCACCCGCCAGGTCGAGGCTGAGTTCGCACAGCTTAAGGATTCGGAGCTGAAGCTGCCCGAACAGGACGTGCAGGCGATTGCAGCATATTTCGCGCCGCCGGTTCTGCCGGAGCGTGCCGAAGGTTGGGAAAATCTGGCTCGCTGGAAGAAGGCCGATCCGGCTTTCGCGCGCTGGGTCCAGCAGAACGTGCAGCCGCATAAGAACCCCGACTACGGTATGGTGACGATCTCATTGAAGCCGATCGGCGGTATCCCGGGCGATGCGTCCGATTCGCAGATGGATGCGATCGCCGATCTTGCGGAGGAATATGCTTTCGACGAGATTCGCGTCAGCCATGAGCAGAACCTGATCCTGCCGCATGTGGCGCTCGCCGATCTCGAGGCCGTCTACCGCGGCCTGGTTGCCATCGATCTCGCCGAAGCCAATGCCGGTCTCATCACCGATATCATCGCCTGTCCCGGGCTGGACTATTGCGCGCTTGCCAATGCGCGCTCCATTCCGGTCGCGCAGGAAATCTCGCGTCGTTTCGGCGATCCAGTTCGCCAAGCAGAAATAGGCGAACTGAAGATCAAGATTTCCGGCTGCATCAATGCCTGCGGCCATCACCATGTCGGCCATATCGGCCTTCTGGGCGTCGAAAAGAAGGGCGCTGAACTCTATCAAATCACGCTCGGCGGTTCCGGTGACGAACATACCTCGATCGGCGAAATCATCGGCCGCGGCTTCGAGCCGGACAAGGTGACGGATGCGATCGAGACGATCGTCGATACCTATCTGGGCCTGCGCCTCGATCCATCAGAGATATTTCTTGCCACTTATCGCCGTGTTGGCCCGCAGCCCTTCAAGGATGCGCTCTACGGATCGGCTGCGGAAGCGGCATAAGGAGGGGATGATGACGAAGATCTGGAGAGAAACCGGTTTTGTCGAAAACGATCCCTGGATGATCGAGACCGACGAGGTGAAGGCGACGGGGGATCAGAAGCCGCTTCTGACACTCGACGAATTGATCGCCAAGGCCGATGAGAGCAACGATGTCGGCTTCGGCGTCTTGATCAAGCCCGCCGACGATGTCCTGAAACTCGAACCCTATCTCTATCGCCTGGAGATCGTGGCGGTTGCGTTCCCGGCCTTCAATGATGGCCGTGCTTTCAGCCATGCGTCGCTGCTGCGTCAGCGCCTTGGTTACACCAACGAGCTGCGTGCCGTCGGCGACGTATTGATCGACCAGGTGCCGCTGATGCTGCGTGTCGGCATCGACAGTTTCGCCGTCACCAACGAGACGGCGATCCGCCGTCTGTCGGAAAAGCGCCTGCCGTCCATTCCGCATCATTATCAGCCGGCGGTGCGTGACGCCGAAGCCGGCAAGGGCTATAGTTGGCGCCGTCAGGCAAAGCCGGCCGCCTGAGGCCGCCGGGTTGCCGTCTTTTTGATGACGGAACGATAGCATGAGCAAATTCGAAGTGGCGGTGATCGGCGGCGGTCTCGCCGGCATGATCGCCGCAGTCGCCTTGGCACGCGGCGGTCGCAACGTGGCGCTGGTCGCCCCTCCATCCCCCAAGGAAGATCGCCGCACCACGGCCCTGATGGACCAATCGATTCGTTTCCTGGATCGGCTGACACTCTGGGAAAGGCTCCGTCCGGCCGCTGCCCCGCTCACCAGCATGCGCATCATCGACGGCACCAGCCGTCTGCTGCGTGCGCCGACGACGACCTTCCGATCCGCCGAAGTTGGGCTGGACGCCTTCGGCTATAATTTTCCGAACAGAGCATTGATGGATGTGCTCGAAGCCGCCGTAGCCGCTGAGGGCAATATCACCCGTTTCACCGACATGGCTGAAACGATCGGGATCGCTTCGGAATCTGTAACGATCACGCTTGCAGGCGGCGAAGAGATCACCGTCGATTTCGCCATTGGTGCTGATGGCCGCAAATCGAAGCTGCGGGAGACCGCAGGCATCGACGTGCGCACCTGGTCCTACCCGCAATCGGCCATGGTGCTGAATTTTGCGCATACGCTGCCGCACCAGAACATTTCCACGGAGTTCCACACGGAGCACGGCCCCTTTACGCAGGTACCGCTGCCCGGCAATCGTTCAAGCCTCGTCTGGGTGCAGAATCCCTCGGACGCCGCAGCTCGTGTCGAACTGTCGCTTGCCGAGCTCAGCAATGTCGTCGAAGAGCGAATGCAATCCCTGCTTGGTAAGGTCAGTGTGGAGGAGGGTGTGCAGATCTGGCCGTTGTCTGGCATGATGGCGCATCGCTTTGGCAAGGGCCGGATCGCACTGATCGGCGAGGCCGCACACGTATTCCCGCCAATCGGAGCTCAGGGCCTCAATCTCAGCCTTCGCGATATCATGGCGCTGACCGATCTTCTCTGCGCGCGCGCGGAATTGCCTGTCGCCGCTGATGCCGGCACAAGCTTCGACCGCAAGCGCCGCGCCGATATCATGACGCGCACGGCAAGCGTGGATCTTTTGAACCGTTCGCTGCTCTCCGATTTCTTGCCAGTACAGGTTCTGCGCGCCGCAGGCCTGCATGTCCTCTCCGCCATTCCACCGCTGCGCAATATCGTCATGCGCGAAGGCATCGAACCGGGGCGCGGCCTCCGCGATATTCCTGGCGCGATCAAGGAGCGGCTGAAGCGGAAGAAAGCCTGATTATCGCAATATATCGGCTGAGCCTGGCGCTCAGCCGATTTGCATGAGGATTGGGAAGGTCTGCTGGAACCAGATTGCGACATTGCTGACCCAACCGAGCAGGAAGGCAAGGCCTGTCAGCACGAGAAAGACGCCCATGATCTTCTCCACCGTCCCGAGGTGCCTGCGAAACCGCGACAGGAAGCGCATGAAGCTCCCCGAAAAGCCGGCGGCAATCCAGAAGGGCACGGCAAGCCCCAGCGAATAGACAGCGAGCAGCCCGGCACCGGAGCCCACCGTTTCACGCGATGCGGCAACGCCGAGGATTGCTCCGAGCACCGGCCCGATGCAGGGCGTCCAGCCGAATGCGAAGGCCAGCCCCATGACGTAAGCGCCCGTCAGCGTCGCCGGCTTGCCGTTGCCCTGGAAGCGAGCTTCGCGTGCCAGGACGCCAATGCGAAAAAGCCCGAGGAAATTCAGCCCCATGATGATGATGATCAGGCCGCCGATCTTGGCGAGAAGATCGAGATGCTGGCGCAGCAGCATGCCGATCGTCGAGGCACCGGCGCCGAGCGACACGAAGACGGTCGCAAAGCCGAGCGTGAAAAAAAGCGCCGAGAAAAGCACGCCGCGCCGCACATCCGGTGCTGCGGCCACCGTTCCGCCGCCGCGAAACTGCTCGACGGAAATGCCTGCCATATAACAGAGATAGGGCGGGACGAGCGGAAGTACGCAGGGCGACAGGAACGAAAGCGCCCCGGCCAGCAGCGCACTCCAAAGGGAAATATCGGCAATCGACACGCATTCTCTCCGGCACCAATCGGAGCGATGTTCCTAACGCCGCAACGGGGTGGTTGCCAATCACCTTTTTGCGCTGACGCAGCCGCCCGGATCTCCAAATTGCCGCAGGCCCCGGCATGATTTTCTCCATCCCAACATGAGACAGCGGATGTGGATATTAACCGCGCGTATACCATCGTTGGTTCTGTGAATGGATCGACTCGGGCTTAACCGGTGGTATTGCCCGGCATTTGCAGGCACCCCACTGCAAATGCCGGGAGGTCCGGTCGGCGAAGTACGAGGCCGACGCCGGACCTCCCGCGTGCTCTCCGGCTTGCTGGCGGTGGAATGGGATCTATATGTTGCGCACGATGCGTTAGCGGTCAGCGCTGCGGAAATGGCTGCAAGCCTTTTCCGCTAAAATCTCATTCCGTTGTGGTGACCGCGTGATAAATTGCCGCGAGAGAATCCGTGAGGAGAATATTGATGAGCAGATTTCGGGCACTCGTGGCAGTCGGAGCACTGATTGGCATTTCCGTGCTGACGGCATGTGCGACTCCCCCGAATTCGTATGGCTCCGCCTCGGGTTACGTGCCGGGAGATTCGATGAACCGTGCCTGCCGAGACGGCTTCAGACCGAATGATGGCCGCTCCTGCAGCTATTGAAGCGAGAAGGTCGAGACATCAACCTGCCTGGCGGTAACCCGTCAATGCAGTTGCGGCTCATCCTCATCGAGAAAGCTTTGCACGCCATCGCGTTCAGCGGTGGCCAGGAATTCTTCCCAAGCTTCCAGATCTGTGGCGAATTTGTCTTCCCAGACGGTTACGACTTCGGTCTGTGAGATGACCTCGAGGGTCCAATCGCCATTGGTGTCGGCCGGCCGAAATATATCGACGAGCACGGTTACTCCGCTGTCTTCGAATTCGCCGGAAAAATCAGAGTGCTCAAGCTTCGGTTCTTTAGGTGTTTTCGGCATCCGACCTCCAGCACCGTCACGCGCCGTACAGCTAGAAAAAGATTATGGTGAGAGCGTCGGGGTTCGAACCCGAGACCTACTGATTAAAAGTCAGTTGCTCTACCGGCTGAGCTACGCTCTCCCTTTCCGCGAGCGCGAAGCACCCCGGCTGGAAGTGCGCGGAACATATGCAGGCGACCTATCGCGGTCAACCAAAAAAACTTCTTATCGATTGTATCGGGCGAATTTCTTGTTGCCCGCCATCCGACATCGCGTTTCCGCCGGCAGCTTGCCGTCAACATGGCCAACGGCGTTCCGCTCTTCGGCGTGAGGTGGTTGCCGCCTGCTGTGGCCTTAATGGCTATGGTCGCGTCGTCATCACCACGCTGTTGGCACCCGTCGCCAGCGCGACCTTGCGCTAACTGTGAGCTAAACGATGCCGCCGCCTTTCCCGAGCCGCCGACCGCTTCAGAGGCGGCACCGAAATGCCCGCGATACAACCCTGAATATTTGCTTCGACCGTGGGGTTTTCTTGCCGAACACCCCGCACCGACCGCGCTATCCAGCTGTTTCATTGCGAATATTTCATGTTTTTCGGCCGCATTTCCGTGCCATCGTCAGGGCATCGGTAATGTTGGGTTCATCTTCGGCATGATTATCTCGTCACGCAGGGCTGATACGGCGAAGCATATATCGAGGATTTGATGGACAATTTGGAGGCTGGCAAAGAGACCGGTTCCGTAACAGGCGCAAATGCCGACCTGGCTGCCGTGCTGGTCGCCAGCCGGCAGAGCAGGGGGCGTCGCTGGCGCGGACGCCTCATCGTTTTGGTGCTCTTGATCCTCGCGGCCGCCGCCGCTGCCTATTTCTCCATCGGCCGAGGCCAGGCCGAGGTCACCTACACGACCCAGCCGGTCAAGCGCGGCGACCTCACAGTGCTCGTCACCGCCACGGGCTCCGTCCAGCCGACCGAACAGGTTGATATATCGAGCGAATTGTCGGGCACGATGCGCGACGTCAATGTCGACTATAACAGCACCGTCAGGGCAGGCGATGTTCTGGCTGTCCTCGATACTAACAAGCTGGAAGCCGATGTGAAGAGTTCGCGTGCCAAGCTCAACTCGGCAAAGGCCAATGTGGTCAAGGCGAACGCTGATTTGGAATCGGCTGCGACCTCGCTCGACCGCCTGAAGAGCCTCGTGAAAAGTAACGTCTCCACCCAGCAGAGCCTTGACGACGCAACCTACAAATATGACTCGGCAGTCGCCGCGAAGGATATCAACGAGGCGGAAGTCCTGGCCTCAGAGGCAGACTTGCAGCTTGCCGAAGTCAATCTCGGCAAGGCGAAGATCGTTTCGCCGATCGATGGCGTAATTCTGACCCGCTCGGTCGATCCGGGTGCGACCGTTGCTGCCTCGCTTTCGGCGCCGGTGCTGTTCACCATCGCCGGCGATCTCAAGAAGATGGAGCTTCAGGTAGATGTCGATGAAGCCGATGTCGGCCAGATCGCGGTCGGCCAGAAGGCGACCTTCACGGTCGACGCTTATCCAGGCCGCGCCTTCCCTGCCGTGATCGAGCAGATCCGCTTTGCCTCCGAAGTCGTCAACAATGTCGTCACCTATAAGGCGGTTCTCTCGGTCAACAATGCGGACCTGCTGCTGCGCCCCGGCATGACGGCGACCGCCGATATCACCGTTGAAGCCGTCAAAGATACGTTGATGGTGCCAAATGCGGCCCTGCGTTACGCTCCGCCGCAGGCGGAAGGCCGCGGCCGTAGTATCTTCAGCCTGTTGCGCCCGCCGCGTCCGTTCCGCAGCGGTGGTGGCGGTGATGCCAAACTGACCGGCACGCAGCGCCGGGTCTGGGTGCTGCGCAACGGCCACCCTGCACCCGTCGTGATCCAGATCGGCTCCTCGGATGGCCAGTTCACCCAGGTCACCTCGGGCGAGCTTACTGAAAAGGATGCTGTTATCACCGATGCTGCGACGCGCACCAATTGACGGGAGCCGATGATGGAACGCCCGCCGCTTCTGGAATTCAGGCAGGTTTCGAAGATCTACGGCGAGGGTGCTGCGGCAATCCGCGCGCTCGACCACGTGGATCTTTCGATCCGCACGCATGAATTTGTCGCGATCATGGGGCCGTCCGGTTCCGGCAAGTCGACGGCCATGAACATACTCGGCTGCCTCGATGTGCCAACCTCAGGCGACTATGTTTTCCAGGGTATTTCGACCAGTGGCTTTGATCGCGGCCAGCTGACGCTGCTGCGCCGGCATATGCTGGGTTTCGTCTTCCAGGGCTTCAATCTGCTGTCGCGTACCTCTGCCGTGGAGAATGTCGAACTGCCGCTGATCTATCGCGGCCTGGCGGTCGGCGAGCGGCGCAAGCGGGCGAGGGAGGCGCTCGGCCTCGTCGGCCTGTCGGGCAGGGAACATCACAAGACGCAGGAACTCTCAGGCGGCCAGCAGCAGCGTGTGGCAATCGCCCGCGCCATCGTCACCGAACCGGCCTTGCTGCTCGCCGACGAGCCGACCGGCAACCTCGATACCAAGACCAGCATCGAGATCATGGACCTGATGACGCGGCTGAACCGCGAACAGGGCATTACCATCGTCATGGTCACGCATGAGCCTGATATTGCTGCCTATGCAGGTCGCCTGCTGCGTTTCGTGGACGGCAAGCTGGAAACCGAAGTAGAGCATCAGCGGAGGGCGGAACATGTTCTTTGAAACGCTGAAGCTCGCTCTGCGCGCGATCAGCCGCAATCTGCTGCGCTCCTTCCTGACCGTACTCGGTGTCGTCATCGGCGTTGCCGCGGTCATCGCGCTCGTCACGATCGGCAACGGCACGACGGCGCAGGTTTCGACGGAGCTGTCACGTCTCGGCACCAACATGCTCTTCGTGCGCCCCGGCCAATTCGGTCCCGGCCGCGCCAGTTCCGAGGCACGGCGCTTCACGCTGAAGGATGTCGAGGCGATTCGCGATCAGGTTCCCGGTCTCCGGGCGGTTGCGCCCTCCAACCAGTCGACGGCAACCGTAATTTTCGGCGGCCAGAACCATTCAACCACGGTCTATGGCACGACCAACGACTATTTCATCGCCCAGGACTGGGATCTGGCGCTTGGCCGCAATTTCACGCAGGCAGAAGAGCGTGGCCAGTCGCGCTGCATCATCGGCGAGACCGTGCGCGAGCAGCTCTTCGGGGCTGCGGATCCGACCGGGCAGGTGATCCGTGTCGGCAAGGTTTCCTGTCCGGTTATCGGCGTCCTGGCAAAGCGCGGCCAGTCCGGCATGGGCAACGACCAGGACGATGCCGTCATCATGCCGGTCAAGGTCTTCCAGCGCCGCATCAGCGGCACCTCCAATGTGCCGACGATCCTCATCTCGGCGCGAGACGGCGTCTCGACCTCAAAGGTACAGGCCGATGTCGAGAACCTGCTGCGTGAACGCCGTAAGATCATCCCCGGTCGCCAGGACGATTTCAACGTCAATGACATGACGCAGATCGCCGAGGCCATGACCGGCACGACCACGCTGCTGACTGGCCTGCTTGGAGCGGTCGCTGCCGTCAGCCTGCTCGTCGGCGGCATTGGCATCATGAACATCATGCTGGTATCGGTGACGGAGCGCACGCGCGAGATCGGTATCCGTCTTGCGATCGGCGCACTTGAAAATCAGGTGTTGACGCAATTCCTGGTCGAGGCCGTCGCCCTGTCGCTCTTCGGCGGCATAGCCGGCATCATGCTCGGCCTGACGCTGGCCTACGGTACGGTCAACTTCCTCAATGTACCTTTCGTGGTCAGTCCGCTCATCATCTTCATCGCCTTCATCTTCTCAGCGGCGATCGGCATGATCTTCGGCTTCTTTCCGGCCAGACGGGCGGCACAGCTCAATCCCATCGAGGCGTTGCGCCACGAGTAGGGAAAATGCGCTCGTGCGCGGCATGGCTTTGATATATCAGGATAACTTGTCTTCGGCATTCAACCGTGCCAGTATTGATATATCAGCCTCGGATTCGCCCGCATGCAGGAATCGCTAAGCCATCTCGCCTATCTGGCACTAGAGCACGCCATCGTGACCCTGGCTTTGGCGCCGGGCGCGTTGGTAACGGAAAAGCAGCTTATCGATCTTGCTGGCCACGGCCGCACGCCGGTGCGGGAGGCAATCCAGAAACTTGCTTGGCAGGGGCTAATCCTGGTCAGGCCGCGTGTCGGTCTGCAGATCGCAGAAATTCACGCTGAAGACCACGCCAATGTCATGCAGGTGCGCCGCAAGTTGGAGCCGATTGCTGCGGCTCTGGTGGCAGATACGGCCAACGAGGAGCAGAGGGGACGGCTTGCCGCCTGCGCGCGCGCGATGGAGGAATGCGCTGTCCGCGGCGATCTCGCGGGCTTCTTCGCCGCCGACAAGGCCTTTGACGAGATCCTGGAGGACGCTTGTCCGAACAGCTTCATGATCGCTGCATTGGGGCCGGTCCAGACCCATTCCCGCCGTCTTTGGTATTCGACCGCCAATCCGGAACGGATGGATCGCTCCATCTCCCTGCATGTTACTGTCATTAAAGCCATTCATCAGGGCGAGGCCGAGCAGGCGCGCGAGGCCATGGCCGACCTCATCGATTATCTGAGCCAAAAATAGAAACGGCCCCGTTTCCGGAGCCGTTGCCTGTGGATCGGGTTTACAGCCTCAGCCGACGAAGGCGCGCTCAATCACGAATTCAGCGGGCTTGCTGTTGGCGCCCTCGTTGAGGCCGGCCTTTTCCAGAAGCTCCTTGGTGTCCTTCAGCATGGCGGAAGAACCGCAGATCATGCCGCGGTCGACAGCCGGATCGATCGGCGGCACGCCGAGATCGGTGAAGAGCTTGCCCGAGGAAATCAGGTCGGTGATACGGCCGCGATATTCGAAATCTTCGCGGGTGACCGTCGCATAGTGGCGCAGCTTGTCGCCGACGACTTCCTGGAGGAGTTCGTCGTTCTGGATCTCGTGGATGAGATCGAAGCCGTATTTCAGCTCAGATATCTCGCGTGTCGTATGGGTGAGGATGACCTCATCGAACTTCTCGTAGGTCTCCGGATCGCGGATCAGGCTCGCGAAGGGCGCGATGCCGGTGCCGGTCGAGAACATGTAGAGACGCTTGCCGGGCGTCAGCGCATCGAGAACAAGCGTGCCTGTCGGCTTCTTGCGCATCAGCACCTGGTCGCCCGGCTTGATGAGCTGTAGGTGCGAGGTCAGCGGGCCATTCGGGACCTTGATGGAGAAGAATTCCAGTTCTTCAGCCCAGGCCGGGCTTGCGATCGAATAGGCGCGGAAGACCGGCTTGCCTTCAACCATGAGGCCGATCATCGCAAACTCGCCCGAACGGAAACGGAAGCCATCTGGCCGGGTCATCGTGAAACGGAAGAGCCGGTCAGTGTAATGCGTCACGCTCAGCACCGTCTCGGCGTAAACGCCGGCGGGAATGGCGGATGCGAATTCTTCGGTCTTTGCGGGTGCGTTCATTTCGATATCGGGCTCGTCGTTCGCAGGATAATCAGGGCATGCGAGGCAGATATTACAAAACCCCGCTAAATTAAAGGCAATCCATTCCATCGCATGCCTGGGGAGCGAAATATGCATGTCACGGTCAGGATTCACTGGCCTGTGGCGAACTGTCGCTTTTGCGCTGGCTAAGCTATTCAAAGGATGCATATTAGGCAAAAAACGACGCCCGCCGCGACGCGGGCGCGACAGGTAGCACGGGGGAACATGAAGATTTTCAATTACAAGCGCGTTCCATACGCGGAAATGCGCGCATTTTCCGTCCATATTCTGACGGCATCCGGTTCCTTTCTCGCGTTTCTCGGCGTGGTAGCCGCCGCCGAGCACCGCTTCATCGACATGTTCTGGTGGCTGGGCCTGGCACTTCTGGTCGACGGTATCGATGGGCCGATTGCCCGCAAGGTGCGCGTCAAGGAAGTGCTGCCCAACTGGTCTGGCGATACGCTCGACAACATCATCGATTACGTGACCTATGTGCTGCTCCCGGCCTTTGCTCTCTATCAGAGCGGTATGATCGGCGAACCCTGGTCCTTCGCCGCCGCCGGCATGATCGTCGTGTCGAGCGCCATCTACTATGCCGATATGGGCATGAAGACGGAGGAGTATTTCTTTTCCGGTTTCCCCGTCGTCTGGAACATGGTGGTCTTCACGCTCTTCGTCATGCATGCGAGCGAGATGACGGCCTTTATCGTCGTCACCGTCTCCGTGATCCTGACCTTTTTGCCGATCAACTTCCTGCATCCCGTGCGGGTCCAGCGCCTGCGCCCGCTGAATCTCGGTATCTTTCTGCTGTGGTCAGCACTTGGTGCCTATTCGCTGTTGATGCATTTCGACATGCCGCAATGGGCCGTCGTTCTCTTCATCGTGAGCGGCATCTACCTTTACGTCATCGGTGCGGTGCTCCAATTCTTCCCGGCGCTTGGACGTAAATGAGGTAGACTGAGATGACAAAGACGAAGGCGGTTTCTTTCTCCAGAAACGGTGGTCCCGAGGTTTTCGAATATGTCGATATCGATCTGCCGCCGCCATCAGCGGGTCAGGTGCAGATCCGCCAACAAGCGGTCGGGCTGAACTTCATCGACGTCTATTTCCGTGACGGTACCTACAAGGCCCCGCATCTGCCTTTCGTGACCGGCAAGGAAGGCGCCGGTGTCGTCACGTCAATTGGTCCCGGTGTGACCGATTTTGCCGTGGGCGACCGTGTCGCCTATGCCAGTGCCGATGGCGCCTATAGCGTGGAGCGCAATATCGAGACGAAACATCTGGTGAAGGTGCCCGACAGCGTCAGCCTGGAAACCGCAGCCGCCATGACCCTGAAGGGCATGACGGCCGAGTATCTGCTGAACCGCACCTTCAAGGTCGGCCCTGAGACAGTATTGCTGTTCCATGCCGCAGCCGGCGGCGTCGGTCTCATCGCCGGCCAGTGGGCAAAGGCGCTCGGCGCAACCGTCATCGGCACGGCGGGTTCGGCCGACAAGGTCCAACTGGCGCTCGATCATGGCTATGACCATGTCATCAATTACAAAACTGAGAATTTCGCCGAGCGCGTGCGGGAGATCACCGGGGGCAAGGGCGTCGACGTGGTTTATGACTCGATCGGCCGAGACACTTTCCCACAATCGCTGGATTGCCTGAAGCCACGCGGCCTCTTCGCGTCCTTTGGTCAATCTTCGGGCGCGATCGAGAATTTCACGATGGCGCACCTCGCTCAGAGGGGCTCTCTCTATGCCACGCGCCCGACGCTCTTCACTTATATTGCCTCGCGTCAGGAACTGACCGATTGTGCAAACAATCTATTTGATGTTGTGCAGAGCAACAAAGTGCGTATCAATATCAACCAAACCTATCCGCTGCGTGAGGTTGGGCGGGCGCACGCGGATCTGGAAACAAGAAAAACAACCGGAACGACGCTGCTGATTCCATGAGATCCAAAAGGACCGGTCGGCAGAAGAAATGAGGGGAACGTGTCGCCATTGAATGTGCCGGCTTCCGGCGCGTTGTTATCGGTGCAGAAGCTGACGAAATTCTTCGGTAGCTTTGCCGCCTGCAATGAAATCGATCTCGATATAGCGCCGGGCGAAATTCATGCGCTCCTCGGCGAAAATGGCGCAGGCAAATCCACGCTGGTCAAGATGCTGTTTGGCGTTCTGGAGCCGACGGGCGGCCATATCCTCTGGGAAGGCAGGCCAGTCACGATCAGCTCGCCGGGCGAGGCCCGCAGGCTCGGCATCGGCATGGTCTTTCAGCATTTTTCGCTGTTTGAGGCACTGACTGTTGCCGAAAATATCGCGCTTTCGCTTGATGACAGGATTCCGACCGGCAGGATCGCCGAGGAGGCGAGGGCACTGTCTGCGGCCTATGGTCTGCCGCTCGATCCGCATGCGCATGTCGCCGATCTCTCGGTTGGCGAGCGCCAGCGCATCGAGATCGTCCGCGCGCTCTTGCAGAACCCGAAGCTCATCATCCTCGACGAACCGACATCGGTGCTGACGCCGCAGGAGGCCGACAAGCTCTTCGAAACCCTCTTCAAGCTGCGTGCCGAGGGGCGCTCCGTCCTCTATATCAGCCACCGCCTGGAAGAGGTGCAGCGCATTTGCGATCGCGCCACCGTGCTCCGCCACGGCCGTGTGACCGGCGCCTGCGATCCGAAGCAGGAAACCCCCGCCTCTCTCGCCCGCATGATGGTCGGCAGTGAGGTGGCGGCAGTCACCCATCCCGAGCGTAGCGATAAGGGCGACGTGCAACTCGCCGTTTCGAACCTCTCCGTTGCTGCAGGGACGCCCTTTGCCATGCCGCTGCGCGATGTTTCGATGAGCGTGCGCTCCGGAGAAATCCTTGCCATTGCCGGTGTTGCGGGTAATGGCCAGAGTGAACTCTTCGATGCGCTGTCGGGCGAATATCCGGTGTCGTCGGCCGAAGCGATCGTGATCCGCAAGAAGCCTGTCGGAACGCAGGGAATCACGGCCCGCCGCCTGCTTGGTGCCGGCTTCGTGCCGGAGGAGCGGCATGGTCATGCGGCCATTTCCACCATGAAACTTTCCGACAATCTCGTGCTGGCGCGCAGCCAGTCGGACCGCAAGGCCTTTCTCGGCGTTCTCGGCATCATCAGGCAGGGCGCGGTGAAATCCGCTGCACGGCGCATCTCAGAGGCGATGGACGTGCGCAAGAGTGGCGATGATCCCGCCGCGGGTTCGCTCTCAGGCGGCAATCTGCAGAAATTCATCGTCGGCCGAGAGCTTGATCGCCAGCCGGCCGTTCTTGTCGTAAATCAGCCGACTTGGGGTGTTGATGCCGGTGCTGCAAGCCGCATCCGCCAAGCGCTTGTGGATCTGGCAAAAGCGGGCTCCGCCGTCGTCCTCATCAGCCAGGATCTCGACGAAATCTTCGAGGTGGCGACAGATATTGCTGTCATTTCCGAAGGACGCCTTTCAAAGCCCTATGCGGCAGGTGAACTCACGCGCGAGAAGATTGGCCTGCTGATGGGCGGACTGCATGAAGGCAAGCATGCCGCGGAGGCCGCTGATGCGCATTGAGCTTGAAAAGCGCCCGCAGGTCTCGAAGCTCTACGCCTTCGTTTCACCGCTCCTCGCTCTCGTCCTGACGCTGATCGCAGGCGCGATCATGTTCGCAATGCTAGGCAAGGATCCGGTCGAGGCACTGGATGCCTTCTTTCTCGAGCCGCTTCTGGAAGTCTGGTCGCTGCACGAATTGGCGGTCAAGGCAGCACCGCTGATCCTGATCGCCGTCGGTCTCGCCGTCTGCTATCGCTCCAACAACTGGAATATCGGCGCCGAAGGTCAGTTCACCATCGGCGCGATCACCGGCTCCTATATCCCGGTCATCTTCTACGACTGGCATTCCCCGCTCGTGCTGCCGCTGATGCTGATTCTGGGTGCACTCGGCGGCGCGCTGTTTGCCGCCATTCCGGCGTTGCTGAAGGCGCATTTCAACACCAATGAGATCCTGACATCGCTGATGCTGGTCTATATTGCCCAGCTCTTTCTCGACTGGCTGATCCGCGGCGCATGGCGTGATCCGAAGGGCTTCAACTTCCCGGTCTCGCGGGACTTTGCGCCGGAGGCGATCGTGCCGGCAATCTGGGAGGAGTCCGGCCGCGCCCATTGGGCCTTCATTTTCGCGATCGTCGCAGCTGTTCTCGTCTGGTTCATGATGCGCTTCACTCTGAAGGGCTTCGAAGTCGTCGTGCTCGGCCAGTCGGAACGGGCAGGGCGCTTCGCAGGCTTCTCGTCGAAGAAGATGATCTGGTTCAGTTTCCTCTTTTCCGGCGCGCTGGCGGGCCTTGCCGGTATTTGCGAGGTTTCGGGCTCGATCGGCCACCTGCAGCCGGCGATTTCGCCTGGCTACGGCTTCACCGCCATCATCGTCGCCTTCCTCGGTCGTCTCAATCCGCTCGGTATCATTGCTTCTGGTCTGGTGCTGGCGCTGACCTATCTGGGCGGTGAGGCGGCGCAGCTTTCGATCGGTGTTTCGGACAAGGTCACCCGCGTCTTCCAGGGGCTCATCCTTTTCTTCGTGCTCTCCTGCGATACGCTGATCTATTACAAAATCCGCATCGTCTGGTCGCGGGTGAGGGGCAGCGTGGCATGAGCATCTTCGAAGCCATTCTTCTGACTGTCATCACCGCCTCCACGCCGCTCGTCATCGCAGCGCTCGGCGAACTCGTGACAGAGCGCTCGGGCGTCCTCAATCTCGGCGTCGAGGGCATGATGATCATGGGTGCTGTCGCCGCCTTTGCCGGCGCGCAGATCTCGGGCTCACCTTATATCGGCATCATCTGCGGCATTGCCGCCGGCGCGCTTTTTTCACTGCTCTTCGCCTTCCTGACACTGACGCTGGTGGCAAACCAGGTGGCGACCGGCCTGGCGCTGACCCTTCTCGGCCTTGGTGTCTCCGGCCAGCTCGGCGAACCCTATGTCAGCGTCCCCGGCATTCAACTGAAAGAGATCGTCATCCCGCTCCTGTCCGATATTCCCTTTATCGGTCCGGTTCTCTTCAAGCAGGACCTGATCTTCTACCTATCGATCGCCTTGCTCCTTGGAGTGAGCTGGTTCCTGTTCAGAAGCCGCTCCGGCCTGAAACTCAGGGCGATCGGCGACAGCCACGGTTCTGCCCACGCACTCGGCATTCATGTCATCCGAACGCGCTATCTGGCGGTGATGTTCGGCGGTGCCTGCGCGGGTCTTGCCGGCGCGCAGCTTTCGCTGGTCTATACACCGCAATGGGTGGAGAACATGTCGGCGGGACGCGGCTGGATCACGCTTGCGTTAGTGGTCTTCGCCTCCTGGCGCCCGTGGCGGGTCTTTGCCGGTGGTTATCTCTTCGGAGCGGTCACGATCCTGCAGCTTCATGCGCAGGCCTTTGGTCTCGGCATCCCCGCGCAGTTCCTCTCGATGCTGCCCTATGTCGCGACTATTGTGGTTCTCATCATCATTTCTCATAATCGACGCACGACGTTGATCAATACGCCCGCGTCGCTTGGAAAAGCCTTCGTACCGGAGCGATAGAACAAGAACATCGAGACGGGTTTTCGGAATAACTTCAAACCAACAGGGGTCACTATGAAGAAGTTCGCACTCACACTTGCCGCATCGGCCGCAGCCGTGATCGGCATATCCTCCGCCGCCGCGGCAGCGGACAAGACGAAGGTCTGCTTCGTCTATGTCGGCGCCCACAACGACGGCGGTTATTCGCAAGCGCACGATGTCGGCCGCCAGCAGGTGCAGGCCGAGTTCGGCGACAAGATTGAAACACCCTATCTCGAAAACGTGCCGGAAGGCCCGGATGCCGAGCGCGCCATCGAGCGCCTTGCCCGCTCCGGCTGCCAGCTGATTTTCACGACGTCCTTCGGCTTCATGGACGCGACAGTCAAGGTTGCCGCCAAGTTCCCGAAGGTCAAGTTCGAGCACGGAACCGGCTACAAGTCCGGCCCGAACCTCGCGACCTACAATTCCCGCTTCTATGAAGGCCGTTACATCCTCGGCCAGATCGCCGCCAAGACCTCGAAGAATCACGGCGCTGCCTACATCGCCTCCTTCCCGATCCCGGAAGTGGTCATGGGCATCAACTCCTTCGAGCAGGGTGCAAAGTCAATCGATCCGAGCTTCAAGCTCAAGGTTATCTGGGTCAACACCTGGTTCGACCCGGGCAAGGAAGCAGACGCTGCCAAGGCCATGATCGACCAGGGCGTCGACGTGCTGACCCAGCACACCGACACCACCGCGCCGATGCAGGTTGCCGAAGAACGCGGCATCCACGCGTTTGGTCAGGCATCCGACATGATCGCAGCCGGTCCGAAGGCTCAGCTGACGGCGATCGTCGATACCTGGGGCAACTACTACTCCAAGCGCGTGCATGCCCTTCTCGACGGCACCTGGAAGTCCGAGCAGAGCTGGGACGGCCTGAAGGACGGCATCCTCAAGATGGCGCCCTACACGAATATGCCTGACGACGTGAAGAAAATGGCTGAGGAAACCGAAGCCAAGATCAAGTCCGGCGAACTGCATCCGTTCACCGGTCCGATCAACAAGCAGGACGGCACGCCTTGGCTGAAGGCCGGCGAAAAGGCCGATGACGGCACGTTGCTCGGCATGAACTTCTACGTCGAAGGCGTGGATGACAAGCTACCGGCACAATAAGCAGATTTGTAACTCGCAGTTGCGAAAAGGCGTTCTGAAAAGAGCGCCTTTTTTGCTGCGGTGCATACCAAAATGCGCATTTACAAAAGTAATACTATATGATTTTTTGACCCTGCGCCGCGAAGGAGCGGCATTGGGAGAGGAAATCATGAAATTGAAGACTGCACTTTTGAGTGCCACGATTCTGGCTGCCTGCATGTTCGGTTCGGCTTCGGCCGCCGGCTTGACTGTCGGCTTCTCGCAGATCGGTTCGGAATCGGGCTGGCGCGCGGCTGAAACGACAGTGACCAAGGAACAGGCCAAGAAGCGCGGCATCGATCTGAAGTTTGCCGATGCGCAGCAGAAGCAGGAAAACCAGATCAAGGCTTTGCGCTCCTTCATTGCTCAGGGCGTCGATGCCATTCTCATTGCTCCTGTTGTCGAAACCGGCTGGGACGACGTTCTGAAGGAAGCTAAGGAAGCCAAGATTCCGGTCATCCTTCTCGACCGTACCATCAAGGCTCCTGACGATCTCTATCTGACGGCGGTTACCTCCGACCTGGTCCATGAAGGCAAGGTCGCAGGCGACTTCCTGGTCAAGACCGTCGGCGACAAGAAGTGCAATGTCGTCGAGCTGCAGGGCACGACCGGTTCGTCGCCGGCCATCGCCCGCAAGAAGGGTTTCGAAGAGGCTCTTGCCGGCCACGACAACCTCAAGATCGTTCGCAGCCAGACCGGTGACTTCACCCGCACCAAGGGCAAGGAAGTCATGGAAAGCTTCCTGAAGGCCGAGAATGGCGGCAAGAATATCTGCGCGCTCTACGCCCATAACGACGACATGGCCGTCGGCGCCATCCAGGCCATCAAGGAAGCCGGCCTGAAGCCGGGCAAGGATATCCTCGTCGTCTCCATCGACGCCGTGCCCGATATCTTCAAGGCCATGTCTGAAGGCGAATCCAACGCCACGGTCGAGCTGACGCCGAACATGGCAGGTCCGGCCTTCGATGCGCTCGATGCCTACCTGAAAGACAAGAAGGCTCCGCCGAAGTGGATCCAGACCGAGTCCAAGCTCTATACGCCGGCTGACGACCCGATGAAGGTCTACGAAGAGAAGAAGGGTCAGGGCTACTGATTTGAACCTGGAACCGCACCGGTCCATCTTGGACTGGTGCGGAACTGCCAGTGTCGGACCGGGCGTCATGCCTGGTTTTGGCACAGGCGTAAGGCGCAATATCAGGAAACAGCAGCCCTCATGGTTCACAATTTCGAGAATATTCTCGCAGCCTCGGCCATAGCGAAATTCTTCCCCGGCGCTATCGCCCTGGATAAGGTGGATTTCACGCTGCGCCGCGGCGAGGTTCACGCGTTGCTCGGCGAAAACGGCGCCGGCAAGTCGACGCTCATCAAATGCATTACCGGCGCCTATCGTCGCGACGGCGGAAGCCTGACACTGGAAGATCACGAGATTGATCCGGCCGATACGCTGGCCGCCCAGAAGCTCGGCATCGGCACCGTCTACCAGGAGGTCAACCTCCTCTCCAATCTCAGTGTCGCGGAAAACCTCTTCCTCGGACGCCAGCCGAAGCGGTTCGGTATGATCGATGCCCGTACCATGAACCGGAATGCCCGTGAGCTTCTGGCAGGCTACGGCCTCGACATTGATGTAACCGCACAGCTCGACCGCTTCTCGGTCGCCGTCCAGCAGATCGTCGCGATCGCTCGCGCCGTCGATCTGTCGGGCAAGGTGCTCATTCTCGACGAGCCCACCGCCAGCCTCGATACCCATGAAGTCGAGATGCTTTTCCGCATCATAAATGACTTGAAGAAGCGCGGATTGGGTATTGTCTTCATTACTCATTTTCTCGAACAGGTCTATGCCGTCAGTGACCGCATCACCGTGCTGCGCAACGGCCGGCTTGTGGGTACGCACGAGGCAGCCGAACTGTCGCGGCAGAACCTGATCGCCATGATGCTCGGGCGCGAACTCGCCCAGACGGAACATGCCGCCAAGGAACGCATGATTGCCGCCGGCGAGGTCAAATATGCTTTCGAGGGCTTTGGAAAACGCGGCAAGGTGAAACCCTTCGATCTCGAAGTCCGCGTCGGCGAAGTTGTCGGCATTGCCGGACTTCTCGGCTCCGGGCGCACGGAAACAGCAGAACTCATGTTCGGCATCGAAAGCGCCGACAGCGGCGTCGCCAGGATCGATGGCGCGCCGGTGACGCTGTCGAGCCCACGTGCCGCAATCGCCAGGGGCTTCGGCTTCTGCCCGGAAGATCGCAAGACGGATGGCATCATCGGCGACCTGTCGATCCGCGAAAACATAGCGCTTGCCTTGCAGGCGCGCCGAGGCTGGGCGCGGCCGCTTTCGCGCGCCGAACAGAATGCGATCGCCGACGAATACATCAAGGCGCTCGATATCCGCACGACCGACCGTGAAAAGCCTATTCGGCTTCTGTCGGGCGGCAATCAGCAAAAGGCGATCCTTGCTCGCTGGCTCGCCACCAATCCCGATTTCCTGATCCTGGACGAACCGACCCGCGGCATCGATGTCGGTGCCCATGCCGAGATCATCAAGCTGATCGAGCAACTGTGCGCCAGGGGCATGTCGCTGATCGTCATTTCTTCGGAACTGGAGGAGCTGGTTGCCTACAGTTCTCGCGTCATCGTGCTGCGCGACCGCGAACATATCGCTGAATTGACCGGTGAGCGCATAACCGCTGCCGGCATCGTCGACGCCATCGCTGCGGGCGACAAACGAACGGAGGATGCATGACTGCCTCGCTGAAGGCGCTGGGCTTTCGTCTTGCGCCGCAATTGATTGCGCTTTTGGTTGTTCTTCTTTTGAATTTCAGCTTCTTCCCGCAATTTCTTGATATGATTGTTCAAAATGGCCGGCTCTATGGGAGCCTCATCGACGTGCTCAATCGTGGCGCGCCCGTGGCGTTGCTCGCCATCGGCATGACGCTCGTGATCGCCACCAAGGGCATCGACCTTTCGGTCGGTGCGGTCATTGCGATTTGCGGCGCCGTCGCAGCCTCGTCGATCGTCGAAGGCAATTCGCTTGCCTATACGCTGGCGCTCACCGTTGTCATCGGTCTGCTCTGTGGCTTCTGGAACGGCTTCCTCGTGGCCGTCCTCAATATCCAGCCGATCATCGCGACCCTCGTTCTGATGGTCGCCGGTCGCGGGATCGCGCAGCTCATCACCGAAGGGGTCATTATGACCTTCAACAATGACGGGCTGATCTTTCTCGGCAGCGGCTCCTTCGCCTTCCTGCCCATGCCAGTCGTCATCTGGCTGATCGTCGGCTTGCTGGTCATCCTGCTGGTCCGCCGCACAGCGCTCGGCATGCTGATTGAGGCTGTTGGCATCAACAGGCGGGCCAGCACACTGTCTGGCGTACAGACGCCGGTGCTGCTGATGGCGGTCTATATGCTGAGCGGCCTCTGCGCTTCCATCGCCGGCATCATCGTCGCCGCCGACATCAAGGGGGCAGATGCCAACAATGCCGGACTATGGCTGGAGCTTGACGCCATCCTGGCCGTGGTCGTCGGCGGCAATTCGCTGCTCGGCGGCCGATTCAGTATTATCGGGTCACTGATCGGTGCGATGATCATCCAGGCGGTCAATACAGGCATCCTGCTGTCCGGCTTTCCGCCGGAGTTCAACCTCATCATCAAAGCCGTCATTATCCTCGTCATTCTGGTGATCCAGTCGCCAGCCATGCAATCGCTGACCAGCTTCCTGACACGCCAGACGAACGCAGGGGGGCGCAAATGAATTCCAAATACTTGCCGCTCCTTGCGACGGTTGTCATCTTCGTGCTCGCTTATGCGGTCTGCACGCTGCAATATCCGAACATCTTGTCGACCCGTGTCATCGGCAACCTGCTAACCGACAACGCGTTCCTCGGCATTGCTGCCGTCGGTATGACCTTCGTCATTATCTCCGGCGGCATCGATCTGTCGATCGGGTCCATCATCGCCTTTACCGGTGTTTTTCTGGCCGTTATCCTGCAGAACACCAGCATTCACCCGCTGGCTGCTTTCGCGATCGTGCTCATCATCACTACGGCCTTCGGCGCGGTCATGGGCGTGATCATCCATTTCCTGCAGATGCCGCCCTTCATCGTGACACTTGCCGGGATGTTCCTTGCTCGCGGCATGGCCTACGTTCTGTCGATCGACAGCATTCCGATCAATCATGAATATTATTCGACGCTGACCAGCCTCTACTATCGTCTGCCGGGCGGCGGGCGCCTGACGCTGATCGGCGCCATCATGCTGATCGTTTTCGCCGCCGGCATCTTCATCGCCCATCGCACCCGATTTGGAACCAATGTCTATGCGCTGGGCGGTGGCGTGCAGACGGCACAATTGATGGGCGTTCCCGTGGCGCGCACGACGATCCAGATCTACGCGCTGTCGGGTTTCCTGGCTGGCCTATCCGGAATCGTTTTTTCCCTGTACACATCTGCCGGATATTCTCTAGCAGCGGTGGGCGTCGAACTGGACGCCATCGCGGCAGTCGTCATCGGAGGGACACTGCTGACAGGAGGAGCGGGATTCGTGGCAGGGACCTTCATCGGTCTGCTGATCCAGGGGCTCATTCAGACTTACATTACCTTCGACGGTACGCTGTCGAGCTGGTGGACGAAAATCCTGATTGGCCTGCTGCTTTTTGCATTCATGGTAATGCAGAAAGCCATCCTTTTCCTTTCCAGTCTGAACAGGAGATATGGGTAGGAGGAGCGACGGATTGCGCAACAAAACGCTTGAAACCGGTAAGGCAGGGCGAAGAACCCAAACAAGTCACGCGCATGTCGTCGATGAGCTCGGCCGGGCAATCGTTTCCGGCACCTATCCCGTCGGTACGATCCTGCCCGGAGACGGAGAATTGGCGCAGCGCTTCAAAGTATCGCGCACGGTACTGCGTGAAACGATGAAGACGCTCGCCGCCAAAGGCATGGTCGTTGCAAAGGCGCGTGTCGGCACGCGTGTGACGGAAAAGAATTTCTGGAACATGTTCGACACCGAGATCATCTCCTGGCATTTCGCCAACGGTGTCAGTGAAGAGTTTCTCCTGCAGCTTTACGATATCCGGCTAGCTTTCGAACCTTTTGCCGCAGGCCTCGTGGCGGAACGCGCGAGCCCGGAGGAGATCGAATTGTTGCGTGGCCTGGCGCTCGACATGGCCGCCAGCGACCATACCGCCGACAGCCTGGCACTTGCCGATCTGCGGTTCCATCTCGCCGTTTCGGAGGCATCTCACAACCCCTTCATGCGCACGCTCGGCGGGCTCATCGAAGCGGCACTCGTCGGCATGTTTCGCATGAGTACGCCCCCCTCGCAGAACGGTTTTGCCAACATAGCCGAAACGCACATGCGCATCGTCGATGCCATCGCCGCGGGCAATAGCGCAGCGGCGCGCAAGGCAATGGAAGATGTCATCGTCGACGGCAGAGAACACGTTCACGAAGCCTTCTCCGCGCTCGCCGAAACCACCATTTCCTTGCCGATTTCGACTTTTTGAAGCCTCACCTTGCTGCTATGAGCGGCAGAACAGCCGATTTGCAATGGATTCTCGGAGTCTGCCATGGAACGCACCTGCCTTGCCGTCATTCTCGCCGCCGGCGACAGCACGCGAATGAAGTCCGCAAAGTCGAAGGTGCTGCATGAGGTCGCTGGCCGGCCGATGATCGCTCATGTCGTCGGTGCAGTGGCCGCAACCGACATTTCCTCCGTCGCCCTTGTCGTCGGTCGCGATGCCGAGAAAGTGGCGAAGGCTGGCGATATCGGCGGCGTGAAGATCAGATCTTATCTGCAGGAACAGCGCCTCGGCACCGGCCACGCCGTTCTCGCCGCCCGTGAGGCGATTGCCGAGGGCTATGACGATATCCTCGTCACTTATGGCGATGTGCCGCTGCAGACGGCCGGCCCGTTGCTTGAAGCCCGTAAGGCGCTGGCCGAGGGCAGCGACATCGTCGTCATCGGTTTCCACACTGACCGCCCGACCGGCTATGGCCGCCTGCTCGTCAAGGATGGTGAGCTGATGGCCATCCGCGAGGAGAAGGATGCGACGGATGCCGAGCGCACCGTCACCTGGTGCAACAGCGGCCTGATGGCCATCAACGGACGCAAGGCGCTCGACCTACTGTCACGTATCGGTAACGGCAATGCCAAGGGCGAATATTATCTGACCGATCTCGTTGAGATCGCCCGCTCACTCGGCGGCCGCGTGACTGCCGTCGATGCGCCTGAGGTCGAGATGACCGGCTGCAACAACCGTGCCGAACTTGCCGTCATCGAGCGCCTCTGGCAGGAACGCCGCCGCCAGGAGCTGATGCTTTCCGGCGTGACGATGATCGCCCCGGAAACGGTCTTCCTCTCCTATGACACCGTCATCGGCCAGGATGCGCTGATCGAGCCGAACGTCGTCTTCGGCCCCGGAGCCGTCATCGACAGTGGTGCTGTCATCCATGCCTTCTCGCATATCGAAGGCGCACATGTGAGCGAAGGCGCGACCGTCGGTCCTTTTGCGCGCCTGCGGCCGGGTGCGGATCTCGCCCTCGGCTCCAAGGTCGGCAATTTCTGTGAGGTCAAGAACGGGAAAATCGGCGAAGGCGCCAAGGTCAACCATCTGACCTATATCGGCGATGCCGTCATCGGCTCGGGCACCAATATCGGCGCGGGCACTATCACCTGCAATTATGACGGGGTGAACAAGTTCGAGACGGTCATAGGCAAGGATGCCTTCATCGGTTCGAACTCCTCGCTGGTTGCACCCCTGACGATCGGCGACAGCGCCTATATCGCTTCGGGCAGCGTCATCACGGCCGATGTGCCCGCAGAAGCGCTTGCCTTTGGCCGTGCCAGACAGGAGATAAAGCCTGAGCGGGCAAAGCTGCTGCATGAGCGGGCGCTTGCCGTCAAGGCGGCGAAGAAAGCCAAGGGCTGAGCCTTCTTCCGTAACGCGCGGAAATCGAAAGTGACCGCCGTACCAATTGAGAAATAAGCGGGAATCGCTAGGACTGGCGTCGATATTGATGCCTTAGGGGATGTTTGCATGTGCGGAATTGTGGGGATCGTCGGAAATGCGCCGGTTGCGGGCCGTCTTGTCGATGCGCTGAAGCGGCTGGAGTATCGCGGTTACGATTCCGCCGGCGTCGCCACGATCCATGAGGGCATCATGGATCGCCGCCGTGCCGAGGGCAAGCTCTTCAATCTGGAGAAGCGCCTCGACAGCGAGCCGCTTCGGGGAACGACCGGCATTGCCCACACGCGGTGGGCAACCCATGGCGTGCCGAACGAGACCAACGCCCATCCGCATTTCGTCGAAGGCGTCGCCGTCGTCCA
Source organism: Rhizobium sp. BK377 (assembly GCF_014193935.1). Taxonomy (NCBI): domain Bacteria; kingdom Pseudomonadati; phylum Pseudomonadota; class Alphaproteobacteria; order Hyphomicrobiales; family Rhizobiaceae; genus Rhizobium; species Rhizobium sp. BK377. Next base: position 46,128 of record NZ_JACIAC010000001.1, on the reverse strand, counting down.
TAACGGCATCATCGAAAATTTCTCCGAACTGCGCGATGAACTGAGCCACGAAGGCGCTGCCTTTCAAAGCCAGACCGATACGGAAGTTGTCGCCCACCTCATGGCGAAATATCTGCGCGAAGGCCTGTCGCCGCGCGAGGCGATGCTGAAGATGCTGAACCGCGTCACCGGCGCCTATGCGCTCGCCGTCATGCTGAAGAGCGACCCCGACACGATCATGGCCGCCCGCTCCGGCCCGCCGCTTGCCATTGGTTATGGCAGGGGCGAGATGTTCCTGGGATCTGATGCCATCGCGCTGTCGCCCTTCACGAACGAGATCACCTATCTCGTCGACGGCGATTGGGCCATAATCACCCGCGAAGGCGCGACCGTGCTCGATTTTTCCGGCAAGGTGGTTAAGCGTCCGCGGCAGATTTCCCAGGCGACGGCCTATGTGGTCGACAAGGGCAATCACCGTCACTTCATGGAAAAGGAAATCTACGAGCAACCGGAAGTCATCTCCCACGCGCTCAGCCATTACGTGGATTTCGCGGCCAACACGATCAGCCCGAATGCATCCGCCATCGATTTCAAGGCGGCGACCGGCCTTGCGATCTCGGCTTGCGGCACCGCTTATCTCGCCGGCTTGATCGGCAAGTACTGGTTCGAGCGCTATGCGCGCCTGCCGGTCGAAATCGATGTCGCCTCGGAATTCCGTTACCGCGAAATGCCGCTGCAGCCCTCACAGGCAGCTCTCTTCATCTCTCAGTCGGGAGAAACCGCCGATACGCTGGCCTCGCTGCGCTATTGTAAGGAAAATGGCCTGAAGATCGGCGCGGTCGTCAACGTGCGGGAATCGACCATTGCCCGCGAATCCGATGCCGTTTTCCCGATCATGGCCGGCCCGGAAATCGGCGTCGCCTCCACCAAGGCTTTTACCTGCCAGCTTGCCGTTCTTGCTTCGCTGGCGATCGGTGCCGGTCGTGCTCGCGGTACGATCAGCGCCGACGACGAGAAGGAGTTGGTGCGCCATCTGGCGGAAATGCCACGCATCATGAGCCGCGTGCTCAATCTCATCCAGCCGCAGATGGAAGGCTTGTCCCGCGAACTCTCCAAGTGCAAGGACGTGCTCTATCTCGGCCGCGGCACCAGCTTCCCGCTCGCCATGGAAGGTGCACTGAAGCTCAAGGAAATCTCCTACATCCATGCGGAAGGTTATGCCGCCGGCGAGCTGAAGCATGGGCCGATCGCGTTGATCGACGAAAACATGCCCGTTATCGTCATCGCACCCTATGACCGTTTCTTCGAAAAGACCGTCTCTAATATGCAGGAAGTCGCAGCCCGCGGCGGCCGGATCATCTTCATCACCGATGAGAACGGTGCGGCTGCTTCGAAACTGCCGACGATGGCGACGATCACGCTTCCGAATGTCGATGAAATCATCTCGCCGATGGTCTTTTCGCTACCGATCCAACTGCTCGCCTACCATACGGCGGTCTTCATGGGCACGGACGTCGACCAGCCGCGCAATCTCGCAAAATCGGTAACTGTGGAGTAAGTCCCGACGGGCTGAAATATATTGTATGATAAGCCGAATTCTGGCAGTTTTGTGCCTGCGGACACAGGGGGAGGGCTGGGTGAACCGGCCTGTCTAAAGACTGAAACGGAGTTCATCAGAAAAGATGACCGAGAAGGCTCCCCGTGTGCCGGTCGCAATGCGGCTGAGGAATAATTTTCTCGCCGGCCTTATCATCTGCGCGCCGATCGCGATCACCATCTGGCTGACCTGGACGTTCATCCACTGGTCGGACAGCTGGGTGCGGCCCTATATCCCGGCGCGCTGGAATCCGGAAAGCTACATAAATTTCGCCATTCCCGGCTTCGGTCTGTTGACCGCGGTGATTATCATCACAATCGTTGGCTTCCTCGGCAAGAACCTCATCGGTCAAAGCATCGTCCGCTTCGGCGAATCTATCGTTCAGCGCATGCCGCTGGTGCGCACCATTTATAGAAGCGTGAAGCAGATCTTCGAAACGGTGCTGAAGGAACAGTCGAATTCCTTCAAGAAGGTCGGCCTCATCGAATATCCGGGGCCGGGTCTTTGGGCGCTCGTCTTCATCGCTACCGATGCCAAGGGTGAGGTCGCTTCGAAATTCAATGCGATGGGGCAGGATATGGTTGCCGTTTTCCTGCCGCCGACGCCGGTGCCGACGGCGGGCTTTCTCATCTTCGTTCCGCGCGAGAAGATCGTCATGCTCGACATGAACCCGGAAGATGCCGCCAAATTCCTGATCTCAGGCGGCCTCGTCGCCCCGGAACATTTGCCGGTTGTGCGCCCCAAACCGAAGGCCATATCCAAAGTCGATTAACCGGCTCTGAGGAACCGGATCGCTTCGTCTCGACGGAAGAGATAGAGCAGGGTGCGCACTGCCTCGCCGCGCTCGCTCGTCAGTTCCGGATCGCGCTCGATTAGATAGGCCGCGTCCCTGCGAGCGATTTCCAAGAGATCGGCATGCGCCTCGAGGCTTGCGATACGGAAACCCGGCGTGCCCGATTGCCGCGTGCCCAGAAGTTCGCCCTCGCCGCGCAACTTCAGATCCTCTTCCGCGATCCGGAAACCGTCTTCCGTCTCGCGCATGATTGACAGCCGGGCATGACCCGTCTCGCCGAGCGGTCCCTTGTAGAGTAGGATACAGGTCGAGGCCTCGTCGCCACGTCCGACACGCCCGCGAAGCTGGTGTAGTTGCGCCAACCCGAAACGCTCGGCATGTTCGATCACCATGATCGTCGCGTCAGGCACGTCGACTCCGACTTCCACGACGGTCGTCGCTACCAGCAGCCGCAATTCGCCGTTCTTGAAGGCGAGCATCACCGCATCCTTTTCCGGCCCGCTCATCCGTCCGTGAATAAGACCGATGCCGGGGCCGAGCGCCGAGACGAGCGTCGCATGTCGCTCTTCCACCGACATCAGATCGACTTCTTCGGATTCTTCGACCAGCGGGCAGATCCAGTAGGCCTTCTTGCCTTCCGAGAGCGCACTTTTCAGCCGGCCGACGATCTCCCCGGTCCGCTCGGTCGGAATGGTGATGGTGGTGATCGGCTTTCGTCCGGCGGGTTTTTCGGTCAGCTTCGAGACATCCATATCGCCGAAGGCTGCCAGCACCAGCGTGCGCGGGATCGGCGTTGCCGTCATGACCAGCATATGCGGTGAGATGCCCTTTGCTGTCAGCCGCAGGCGCTGGTGTACGCCGAAACGATGCTGCTCGTCGACAACGGCCAGCATCAGGTTCTTATAGTTGACACTATCCTGGAAGAGAGCGTGGGTACCGATGATGATTTGCGCGTCGCCCGACGCGATACGTTCGAGAATATCTTCCCGCTCGCGGCCTTTGGTGCGGCCCGTCAGCACCTCGACGCCAAGGCCCGCGGCATCAGCGAATTTTGAGATCGTTGCATGATGCTGGCGGGCAAGAATTTCCGTCGGCGCCATCAGCACCGCCTGTCCGCCACTCTCGATGACGGCGGCCATCGACAGCAGCGCGACGAGCGTCTTGCCCGAGCCGACATCGCCCTGCAGCAGTCGCAGCATGCGCTCGTCGCCAGCCATATCCTTCAGGACGTCGGCAACAGCCTCAGTCTGGCTGCGAGTCGGTGAAAAAGGAAGGCTTCGCAATATCTTGCCGCTGACTTCTCCAGTGGAATGTACGGGTTGCCCGGCCACCTTGCGCAGCCGCTGGCGCACCAGCGAAAGCGACAGCTGACCCGCCAGAAATTCGTCATAGGCGAGCCTGCGGCGGGCCGCGGTCTGCGGATCTATGTCAGACGTATCCCGCGGCTCGTGCAGCATGTGGAAGCTGTCGCGGATCGACGGCAGGCCCTGTTTCTGCACCAGTGAAAGGTCGATCCATTCCGGCAGCTCCGGCATGCGCGGCAGCGCAGCCTCGATGATCTTGCGCAGCGTCTTCGGCGAAAGCCCTGCCGTCAGCGGATAGATCGGCTCCACCAGCGGCAGGTTCTCGCCCTCGCTCGCCTTGACGATATAATCCGGATGGACCATTGAGGCGCGGCCATTGAACCAGTCGACCTTGCCGCTGACGGTCACTTCCTCATCGATCGGCAACTGTTTTTCCAGCCATGCTGCCTGTCCGCGGAAGAAGACGAGGGTCAGCTCACCCGTCTCGTCATGCAGGAAGACCCGGTAGGGAACGTTGCGATTTCCGCGCGGCGGTGCCTGATGCCGGTCCACGCGCGCTGTAATCGTCACGATGGCGCCTTGCGGCGCACGGGCGATCCCCGGCTGGTTGCGCCGGTCGATCAGCGAGGAGGGCGCATGGAACAGGAGATCGATGACGCGGCAATCTTCTGGCGTCTCACGTCCGAGCAGCTTGACGAAGAGCTCCGAGATCTTTGGGCCGACGCCCGGAAGGCCCGAAACGGGGGAAAATAGCGGATCGAGAATGGCGGGGCGCATAGGCGCCAAAATGCGATGAACAATAGGGCCTTGGCAAGGCTGACAAGCCGCTTTTGAGAGTCTATAGAGGCGCATCAACAAAGAAGGTGAATGCCATGACAGGTGTAACGCTCACGAGCGCCGGTCTTGACCCGCGACGCCGCCGGATTCTTTTCCGCTGTTGGCATCGCGGCATCAGAGAGATGGACCTTGTCTTCGGCCAGTTTGCTGAAAATGAACTTCCCACGATGAGCGAAGTCGAGCTCGATGAATTCGAGACGATCATGGCGGAAGAGGATAATGACCTGGTGCGCTGGATCATGGGAACCTGGCCGACGCCCGAGCATTTACAGACGCCCATGTTTGCCCGCATTGCCGCCTACAAACCCGACTTCGAGACCCCCAGGACGCCGGAATGATCCCTGGTTTTGATGCCAAGAAGCTCGCAGCCGCCGCCGAGCCGCTGACGATCGGCAATGTGCCTGCAGGCATGGAGCCGCTGCTGCTAGCCGAGCTCGCCCGCAATGGCGAGCCGGTCGCCTATGTGCTGTCGGATGGTCAACGCATGGCCGATCTGGAGCAGATGCTGGGCTTCGTTGCCCCTGATATTCCGGTCCTGACGCTGCCCGCCTGGGACTGTCTTCCCTATGACCGCGTTTCGCCGAGCGCCGATACTTCGGCGCGGCGGCTCGCCGCGCTCTCGGGTCTGATCGCCCATCGCAAAAAGCCGCATGCGGCAATCGTGCTGGTGACAGCCAATGCCATGCTGCAGAAGGTGGCGCCGCAGGATATCATCGAAAGCCTGACCTTTTCCGCGCGTCCCGGCAATCAGGTCCGGATGGACGATATTGCCGGACGGCTGGAGCGCAACGGCTTCGAGCGTGTGGCGACCGTGCGCGAGGTCGGAGAATATGCGGTGCGCGGCGGCATCCTCGATGTCTTCGTGCCCGGTTCGGAAGAACCGGTTCGCCTGGATTTCTTCGGCGACACACTGGAGAGCATCCGCAGCTTCGATCCGGCCAGCCAGCGCACGATCGGCCAGGTGCGTTCCCTCGATCTCAATCCGATGAGCGAAGTGACGCTGACGCCGGATACGATCAGCCGTTTCCGCAAGAACTACCTCTCCACCTTTGGCGCCGCCACGCGTGACGATGCGCTTTACCTCGCCGTATCGGAAGGTCGCCGCTATCCCGGCATGGAGCACTGGCTCCCGTTATTCTACGAGAAGCTGGATACGGTGTTCGATTACCTCTCCGGCTTCCGCATCGTCACCGATCACACCGTGCGTGAGGCGGCTGAAGAACGCTCCAAGCTCGTCTACGACTATTACGACGCGCGTCTGAATTCCGGCCAGCAGGGCAAGGGCCAGATGGCGCAGGGCACGCCCTACAAGCCGGTCTCGCCCGGTCAGCTCTATCTCGACAGCAAGACCTTTGCGCGCACGCTCGATGCGATCAACGCGATCCGCATGTCGCCTTTCAACGAGCACGAAGGCGAGGCGCGCCGCGTCGTCAATCTCGATGCGCGCCAGGGGCAGCGCTGGGCGCGATCAAATGCCGAAGGCGGCGGTGATGCCGAGCGCGTCAATGTCTTCGACGTCGTCGTCAAGCACATCGCAGACAAGCGCGCCGGCGGTGCGAAGATCATCATCACCGCCTGGACCGAAGGGTCGCTCGAGCGTTTGCTGCAGGTGCTGAACGAACACGGCCTCGAACGCGTCAAGCAGATTACGGCGCTGAAGGATGTCTCCGGTCTTTCGAAGGGTGAGGCGGCCGCGGCCGTGCTCAGCCTCGAATCTGGCTTCGAGACCGGCGATCTCATCGTCATCGGCGAACAGGATATTCTCGGCGACCGCATGGTGCGCCGCTCGCGTCGCCGTAAGCGCGCCGCCGATTTCATCTCGGAAGTCGCTGGTCTGGACGAGGGATCTATCGTCGTCCATGCCGAACACGGTATCGGCCGTTTCGTCGGCCTGCGCACCATCGAGGCAGCCGGTGCGCCGCATGCCTGTCTCGAACTGCAATATGCCGATGAGGCAAAGCTCTTCCTGCCGGTCGAAAACATCGATCTCCTGTCACGCTTCGGCGGCGAGGGCACGGAAGTGCAACTCGACAAGCTCGGCGGCGGCGCATGGCAGATGCGCAAGGCCAAGCTCAAGAAGCGCCTGCTGGATATGGCCGATGCACTGATCCGCATCGCGGCCGAGCGCCTGACGCGCCACGCGCCCGTCCTGACGACGCCGGAAGGGCTCTATGATGAGTTCGCTGCCCGTTTCCCCTACGACGAAACGGAAGATCAGGAAAACGCCATCGAGGCCGTGCGCGGAGATCTCGGTGCCGGCCGGCCGATGGACCGCCTCGTCTGTGGCGACGTCGGCTTCGGCAAGACGGAAGTGGCACTGCGAGCCGCCTTCGTTGCGGCCATGAATGGTGTGCAGGTCGCCGTCGTCGTGCCGACGACGCTGCTCTCCCGCCAACATTTCAAGACTTTCTCCGAGCGCTTCCGAGGTTTGCCAATCCGAATCCAGCAGGCCTCGCGCCTCGTCGGCTCCAAGGAGCTGGCGCTCACCAAGAAGGAAGTGGCCGACGGCAAGACTGACATCGTTGTCGGCACCCATGCGCTGCTCGGCGCCGGCATCAGCTTCGCCAATCTCGGCCTGCTGATCATCGACGAGGAGCAGCATTTCGGCGTCAAGCACAAGGAGCGCCTGAAGGAATTGAAGAGCGACGTGCATGTGCTGACGCTTTCGGCAACGCCGATCCCGCGCACCCTGCAGCTTGCCATGACCGGGGTGCGCGAACTCTCGCTCATCACCACGCCGCCAGTCGACCGCATGGCGGTGCGCACCTTCATTTCGCCCTTCGACAGCCTCGTCATCCGCGAGACGCTGATGCGCGAGCACTATCGCGGCGGCCAGAGCTTCTATGTCTGTCCGCGCCTTGCCGATCTCGAAGACGTTCACGCCTTCCTGCAGTCCGACGTGCCGGAGTTGAAGGTTGCCGTCGCCCACGGCCAGATGCCAGCCGGCGAGCTGGAAGACATCATGAATGCCTTCTACGAAGGCCGCTACGATGTGCTGCTCTCCACCACCATCGTCGAATCCGGCCTCGACGTGCCGACAGCCAACACGCTGATCGTGCACCGCGCAGATATGTTCGGCCTCGCCCAGCTCTACCAGCTGCGCGGTCGTGTCGGCCGTTCGAAGGTGCGCGCCTTCGCGCTATTCACGCTGCCGGTCAACAAGGTGCTGACCGCAACTGCCGAGCGCCGCCTCAAGGTGCTGCAGTCGCTGGATACGCTCGGCGCCGGATTCCAGCTGGCAAGCCACGATCTGGATATCCGTGGTGCCGGCAACCTGCTCGGCGAGGAGCAGTCCGGCCATATCAAGGAAGTCGGCTTCGAGCTTTACCAGCAGATGCTGGAGGAGGCGGTCGCCGAGGTGAAGGGTGTCGACGAGATTAAGGATAGCGGTTGGTCGCCGCAGATATCCGTCGGCACGACCGTGATGATCCCGGAAGGTTATGTGCCCGACCTGCACCTGCGCATGGCACTCTACCGTCGCCTCGGCGAACTCACCGATCTCAAGGAGATCGACGGCTTCGGTGCGGAGATGATCGACCGCTTCGGCCCGATGCCGGTCGAAGTCCAGCACCTGCTGAAGATCGTCTACATCAAGTCGCTCTGCCGCACGGCCAATGTCGAAAAGCTCGATGCAGGACCGAAGGGTGTCGTCGTGCAGTTCCGCAACAAGGAATTCCCGAACCCGGCCAATCTCGTCGGTTATATCGGCAAGCAGGGCGCGATGGCCAAAATCCGCTCCGACCACAGCCTGTTCCTGACCCGCGATCTGCCGACGCCGGAAAAGCGTCTGCAGGGTGCAGCCGTGATCATGACGCAGCTTGCGGAGCTCGCGAAAAGCTAAGGGCAGCCCGGCGAAAATCGAACTGCCCTCGACTGCGTTTTTCAGTTTGCAGATGCTGACGCTTGTCAATTCATCCCGGCGCGTGCTTCGGCCTTTGCTGCGGCAATTTCCCTGAGGGCGCTTGCCAGCACATCCGGTGTTTGCGCGCCGCTGACGGCATATTGCTGATCGAAAATGAAGAACGGCACGCCGTTGACGCCCATGCGCTGCGCTGCGTCGATTTCCGAGAGAATGACGCTGCTGTCGGCGTCCGAAGCGAGCAGCGCGGCAATGACAGGACGCTGCAGGCCGGCCTTGTCGGCAATATCGAGCAACACGTCGTGATCGCCGACGTTGCGGCCTTCTTCGAAATTGGCCTTGAACAGCGCCGAGACGACGGCCTCCTGCTTCTGCCGGTCCTCGACACCAGCCCAGTGGATCAGGCGGTGCGCATCCAGCGTGTTCGGTCCGATCTTGATGGCATCGAAATTGAACTTGATGCCGACGTCGCGGCCATAGCCAGTCAGCATCTTGTGCGCCTCAGCCACACGTTCGGCGCCACCGAGTTTCTGCTCCAGCATCTTTTTCTGGTCGACGCCTTCGGGCGGATAATCCGGGTTGAGGCGATAGGGGCGCCAGTTGATATCGACGCCGATTTCATCCTGCACCTCAGCGATCGCCAGCTCCAGCCGCGCCTTGCCGAGATAGCACCAGGGACAGACGACATCAGAGACAACGTCGATGGTGATGCGTTCCATTGTAATTCCTATTCTGCCATCCCTCAGTGACGGTTGGCTCGATCGCACAGAAGATGTTTTCGACGATCTTTAGAGGAAGGTCGAGGCAAGAGAAAGGAAATAGAATAACGCGCCTGATGATGTGATTATTGCGCGCTCGTATCCCACCATGTCTGCAACTGATAGCCATAGAGCGGCACAGCATCCGGATGACCGATGCGCTTGTTGCGTGCAACCCACTGCTGATCGATGTGGTATAGGGGTAACACATAGTGACTGGAAATCAGCAGCCGATCATAGGAGCGCACGGCAGCCGTGAAATCCTCTGTCGAGCGCGCCCGCAGCAGATGATCGATCAGCGTATCAAGATTGGGGTCGTTGGCCCCGGCAAAGCTGTCCGTACCCTCGCGCGTGCGTGCGGCCGACGACCAGCGGCCCAGCTGCTCGTTCCCGGGCGACAGCGATGAAGTATAGGCCTTCATGATCATGTCGTAGTCGAAACTGTTCGTCCGGCTCTGATATTGCGAATCGTCGACGGTGCGGATCGATGCCGCGACGCCGATCGTCTGTAGCGAACGCTGATAGGCGACGGCGAGTTTTTCCTGATCGGGATTTTGCGTCATGATCTCGAAGGCAAGCTGCTTCCCGCTCGCATCCGCCATCTTGCCACCCTGGATTGTGTAGCCCCCCTGTTTCAGGAGGTCGACAGCCTGCTTCAGCACCTTGCGGTCGCGTCCAGAACCGTCGGTCACAGGCAGCTTATAGCTGCCATCAAGGATCGCGGGGTCGATCTGGTCCTTGATCGGCCCGAGCAGCGCCAGCTCACGCGCATCCGCCGGTACGCCAAAGCTCGAGAGATCGGAATTCTGCCAGAAGCTTTGCGTGCGCTTGTAAGCACCGGAGTAGAGGTTCTTGTTGGCCCATTCGAAATCGAAGACCAGCGACAAACCTTCGCGCACCTTGATATCGCTAAAGATCGGCCGCCGCGTATTGAAGACGAACCCGAGCATGCCGCTCGGCAGTTTCGGCTTGAACACATCCTTCACGACCATGCCCGACATTGCCGCCGGAAAATCATACGCGTTCGCCCAATGCCCCGGATTGCCTTCCAGATAGATATCAACGTCGCCTTTCTTGAAGGCCTCGAAAAGCGTCGTGTCCTGCAGGAAATACTGCACGGTAAGCTGGTCGTAATTGTCCATGCCGACCTTGGCCGGAATATCCTTGCCCCAATAGTTCGGGTCGCGCTCGTAGGTGATGCTCTCGCCCGGCTTCAGGCTCTTGATCTTGTAGGGGCCGGAGCCGATGGGCGGCGTGAGCGTGCTGCGGTCGAAACTATCGAGGTCGATCGCATGTTTCGGCAGGATCGGAAACAGGCCGAAGATCATCGGCGTCTCGCGATCTGCCTTGTCGTTGAAGGTGAAGCGTACGCTGTGGTCGCCGACCTTCTCCATCTTCGAAACGAGATTGAGGCGGCTGGAGAAGGGCACGCGTCCCTTGTCGCGCAGCAGCTCGAAGGAAAAGATCACATCTTCGGGCGTAACCGGCTGCCCGTCCGACCATTTGGCTTTCGGGTTGAGGTTGAACTGGATGAAGGTACGGTCTTCATCCCATTCCACCGTTTCCGCCAGCAGGCCGTAGAGCGTGAAAGGCTCGTCGCTCGAACGCTGCAGCATGGATTCGTAGACGAGGTTGCCGAATTGCGGATCCCACATGCCGCGCGCCGTTGTACGCATGCTTTTCAGGATAAAAGGGTTCAGGCTGTCGAAAGTGCCGACCACGCCATAGGTGATTTTTCCGCCCTTCTTCACGTCGGGATTAACGTAAGGGAAGTGCTTGTAATCGGCAGGCAGCGCCGGCGCACCGTGCATGGCAATACCATGTACGGGCTCAGCAGCGGCGGCGCCACTGATCAGCGTGAAAGCGGCGAGAAGGGCGATCCGAAGCATTCTGAAATTCCTCGATGCGTGGCGACGGGCACGATTCGGCGGCAGGGTAACATGCGAGCGTCCAATTCCAACCGGACCCGCCGTTTTCTTTACCTATGTGCCAAAATGCCGGAGAAATTGCCAAAGAAATGCTGGATATCTTCAACAGCGCGATGTAACACGTGACCCGAAGTTTTGGGGTCATGCATTTGCCTTAATTTTTTAAGAGGTGGAGTGCCGAACGACCCGGTGGTTGGGGCGGCCGAACGTAGCCCCGCAACGGATATCAGGAGACGGAATTCGTTATGATGTTCAAGTCTGAAAAGAAAATGCGGGCAGCGCTGTCCGTTATGGCAGTGGTCTTCGGTGCTTCGGCTCCGGTCTCGTCCTTCGCACAGGACGCAGCCGCCCAGGCTCCGGCAGCGTCGGCCGACGCTCCCGCACAGGCCGCCGGCGCACCGCGCCTCGGCTGGTACAAGACCTGCAGCAAGCAGGAAGACAACGACATCTGCGTTGTTCAGAACCTGGTTCTCGCCAATGGCGGCCAACTGGTGACGGCTGTTGGCCTCATCTCGGTTTCCGGCAAGATCAACCGCAAGATCCTTCAGGTTTCGGTTCCGGCCGCACGCCTGATTCCTCCGGGCATCAGCATGCAGATCGATGGCGGCAAGGGCCAGAAGCTCGATTACGCCGTCTGCCTGCCGGACAAGTGCACGGCGGAAATTCCGCTGACCGACGCCATGATCGCAAGCCTCAAGAAGGGCAGCGACGTGGTCTTCACCTCGATCAACTTCCGCCGTGCTGCCAACCCGATCAAGGTTTCGCTCGAAGGCTTCACCGGCGCTTATGACGGCGAACCGGTTTCCGAATCGAAGCTCGCCGAAAGCCAGCGCAGCCTGCAGGACAGCATGCAGAAGAAGGCCGAAGAAGCCCGCAAGAAGCTGGAAGACGCCCAGAAGGCAGCAAAGGCCCAGTAATCGGGACTTTCATGAATTGACGGAAGACCCGGCTTCAGGCCGGGTTTTTTGTCGCTAAAAGAAAGGCCCCGACATGCGGGGCCTTGCCATGCGGGTTATGTGATCCGACTTAATGGGCGAAGCTCATCTTGGGTTTGAACTGGCCTGTCGGGCTGCGGTCGAAGATCTGCTCGACCTGCGGATTGCGAAGCGGCATATCGCTTTCGTCGCTTATCAGGTTCTGCTCGGAGACGTAGGCGACATACTCGCTATCGTCATTTTCGGCAAGCAGATGGTAAAACGGCTGGTCTTTGCTGGGGCGGACTTCCGCGGGAATGGAATTCCACCATTCTTCCGTATTCGCGAACTCCGGATCAACGTCGAAGATGACTCCGCGAAACGGAAAAACCTTGTGCCGGACCACTTCGCCTATACTGAACTTTGCAACTCTTTCTTTCATGGTACGACTTCCTTTCTCACCCAATTTGGTGATCGGTCCCCCGCAAATCAAGATTTTTGCGGGATTTCGTCACATGACTGTCATCTCTGCCCATTGGCCCTTATGGCCTCAGGATCGAAAAAAGCCCCGGCGAACCAGGGCTTTCAACTCTTGTCTTATGCCGAGTAGTACATGTCGTATTCGACCGGATGCGGCGTCATTTCGAAGCGCATCACTTCGGCCATCTTCAGTTCGATGAACGCATCGATCTGATCGTCATCGAAGACGCCGCCCGCCGTCAGGAACTTGCGGTCCTTGTCGAGGCTTTCGAGCGCTTCGCGGAGCGAACCGCAGACGGTCGGGATCTTCTTCAGTTCCTTCGGCGGCAGGTCGTAGAGGTCCTTGTCCATGGCTTTGCCGGGATGGATCTTGTTCTTGATGCCGTCGAGGCCGGCCATCAGCATGGCGGCAAAGGCGAGGTAGGGGTTTGCGGTCGGATCCGGGAAGCGGACTTCGACGCGCTTTGCCTTCGGATTGGAGCCGAACGGAATGCGGCAGGAGGCCGAGCGGTTGCGGGCGGAATAGGCCAGCAGTACCGGCGCTTCATAACCCGGGACAAGACGCTTGTAGGAGTTCGTCGACGGGTTGGTGAAGGCGTTGATGGCCTTGGCATGCTTGATGATCCCGCCGATATAGTAGAGGCAGGTTTCGGAAAGGCCTGCATATTCGTCGCCGGCGAACGTCGGCTTGCCGCCCTTCCAGATCGACTGATGCACGTGCATGCCCGAGCCGTTGTCGCCGAAGATGGGCTTCGGCATGAAGGTTGCGGTCTTGCCGTAGGCATTGGCGACCTGATGAACGACATATTTGTAGATCTGCATCTTGTCGGCGTTGCGAACGAGCGTGTCGAACTTGATGCCGAGTTCGTGCTGGGCGGCAGCCACTTCGTGGTGGTGCTTTTCGACGACGACGCCCATTTCGGAGAGAACCGTCAACATTTCCGAACGCATGTCCTGGGCGCTGTCGACGGGCGGAACCGGGAAATAGCCGCCTTTGACGCGCGGACGGTGGCCGAGGTTGCCGGTCTCGTAATCCGTGTCGTCGTTCGATGGCAGCTCTGTGGAGTCGAGCTTAAAGCCGGTATTATACGGATCGGCCTTGTACTTGACGTCATCGAAGACGAAGAATTCGGCTTCCGGGCCGACGAAGATCGTGTCGCCGATGCCGGATGCCTTCAGATAGGCTTCGGCCTTCTTGGCGGTGCCGCGCGGATCGCGGTTATAAGCTTCACCGGAAACCGGATCGAGGATGTCGCAGACGATGACCATGGTCGACTGAGCGAAGAACGGGTCCATGTGCACCGTTTCGGTGTCGGGCATCAGCACCATGTCTGACTCGTTGATCGCCTTCCAGCCGCCGATCGAGGAACCGTCGAACATGACGCCGTCGGCGAACATGTCTTCATCGACGCAGGTTACGTCCATCGTTACGTGCTGCAGCTTGCCCTTGGGGTCGGTGAAGCGCAGATCGACGAACTTGACGTCGTTTTCCTTGATCTGCTTCAGGATTTCGCTTGCACTCGCCATAAGATGCTTCCTCTATTTTGTGATGACGTTAGGTTATGTACGATGAGGATGAGTGAGCTTCGCCGAAAGGCAAAGCCGGTCAGATGGCATCGATACCGGTTTCACCGGTGCGGATGCGGATGACCTCTTCGACATTGGAAACGAAAATCTTTCCGTCGCCGATGCGCCCCGTCTGCGCGGCCTTGCGGATCGCGTCGATGACGGCCTCCGCGTTTTCATCTGCGAGCACGACCTCGACCTTCACCTTCGGCAGGAAATCGACGACATATTCAGCACCGCGGTAGAGTTCGGTATGGCCCTTCTGGCGACCGAAGCCCTTCGCTTCCGTGACAGTGATACCCTGCAGACCGACTTCCTGAAGGGCTTCCTTCACCTCGTCCAGCTTGAAAGGCTTAATGATCGCTTCGATCTTTTTCATGAGAAAATGTCTCTCCGCTTCTCCCGTTACAGCAGGAATTTTCCCGCTCGCCGGATATGATGCAGATATCGTGCCAGTTTGAAATCCGTCCCACGCAAAAAATCACGGAATTTTATCCGCGCAGCGCTGTTTGCCCGCGTTTCCATGTCGCTTTGATGAAAAAAAAGGTGAAGAGGGTCGTGTTTTTATCGAAAATGGCACAAAATCTGAAAAAAGACATTCCAATTTCGACTTCCCCGGGCGTCTTGCGATTCGATGAAAAATTAATCAGATGCATAAAATATGACCTCTGGTTTTCTTGATCATACGGTTGTTTTTTAGGCGTTTTTTGAATTGAATAGGTCCATGAGCCAACGCCTTTCCGATCTCCTCCTGACACCCGCAGAAATGGCCGCGGCCGATAGGGCTGCTGCTGAATCCGGAATCGACTCTTACGGCCTGATGGAGAAGGCAGGTGCTGCGGTCGCCGCCACTGCGCTGCGGCTTTATCCGGGCGCTGTACGCTTTGCCGTCCTCTGCGGTCCGGGCAACAATGGCGGCGACGGCTATGTGGTTGCCCGGCTCCTGCAGGAGAGCGGCGCAAACGTGGAGATCTTTCATCTTGGTGATCCGGAGAAGCTGAAGGGAGACGCCGCACGGGCGAGGGCAGCCTGTGCACTGAAGGGATTGGATATAGGCAACTATGATCCGCAGCAGGGCGATATCGTCATCGACGGTCTCTTTGGTGCGGGCCTTACGCGCTCTGTCCCGTCGGACGTGGCCGAACTGATCCAAAAGGTGGAGAAGGCGCGCATTGCGGTCATCGCCGTCGATCTGCCATCCGGCCTCGACGGCCGCACTGGCGCAGTACTCGGAGCCGCCTTCCGCGCGGCGCATACCGTGACCTTCATGACCCGCAAGCCCGGCCATCTGCTGATGCCGGGCAGGGAGCTTTGCGGCAGCCTTGAGGTCTTCGATATCGGTATTCCGAGCCGAATCATCAGCGCGCAGACGGATGGTCGTGTCGATGAGAACACACCTGCCGCGTGGCGTGCTGTCATTCCGACCGAGCAGATGGAGACACACAAATATAAGCGTGGCCACCTTGTTGTATTTTCAGGTGATGCGAGCAAGACAGGCGCCGCCCGCATGTCGGCCATGGCGGGGCTGAAGGCCGGGGCCGGGCTTGTCACCATCGCCGCGCCGAGCGAAGCACTTTCCGCCAACAGCGCCCATCTGACCGCCATTATGCTGCACGCGATTGACGACGCGGCGGCATTGAAGGGCTGGCTTGAAGATGCACGTCTTCAGACCTTCGTTCTCGGCCCTGGCTTCGGCATCGGAAAGAAGGCCCGCAAATTCGTATCCCTACTGCGCGACCGTCATCTCGTTCTCGATGCCGACGGCATCAGCTCGTTCAAGGATGACCCGCAAGCGCTGTTCGATCTGTTCAGGGGAGAGCCGCGCCTCGTTCTAACGCCACATGATGGCGAGTTTGCGCGCCTCTTTCCTGATATCGCCGCAGATAAGAGGGCAGGAAAGGTGGACAAGGCACTGGCCGCCGCCGGCCGCTCTAATGCAATCATCATCTACAAGGGTGCCGATACCGTCATCGCCTCTCCGGACGGACGGGCGCTGATCAACACCAACGCACCGGTCTGGCTCGCGACCGCCGGTTCCGGCGATGTGCTGGCAGGCATTATCGGCGGCTTGCTCGCTCAGGGCCTGCCGGCATTCGAGGCAGCAGCTGTTGCTGTCTGGCTGCATGGAGAGGCAGGCCACCGCGCCGGGAAAGGGTTGACGGCCGAAGATCTCGCCGCGCACGTACTGCCCTACTGAGCGATTATTTGTCGATCCGCTTCTGCAGGGCGATCGCCCCATGCGGCGCATTAACTTTGCCCTCATGGATCATGAAAGCAAAGACGTCGCGCGGCTCGACCTTGACCTTCCTGTCCTTGTCGATCAACGGCAGGTCGTCAGGCACTTTTCCTTCGGCCCAGGTCTCAAGTCGTTTGGCCCAGTCCTTCAACTCCGGTTCCGGATAGCAGGTCGGAATGTCATCCGATCCCTTCTGAAGCCGCGTATAGACGAAATCCGCCGTCACATCGGCAATCATCGGATAGTCGAAATGCTCTGCGCAGACAGGCGCCACACCATATTTCTCAAGCAGTGCGACGAATTCCGGCACCTTGAAGGAATCGTGCCTGACTTCCACGACATGGCGCAGCTTCAGTCCGTCCTGCTTCTCCGGCAGCAGCTTCAGGAACGCCTCGAAATCATCGGGTTCGAACCTTTTCGTCGGCGCAAACTGCCAGAGCAGAGGGCCGAGATGATCGCCAAGTTCGCTGATGCCGGATGAAAGGAATTTCTCCATCGATTCCCATGCCTCTGCAAGCACACGGCGGTTCGTCGTGTAACGCGTTGCCTTTAGCGAAAAAACGAAGCCATCGGGCACATCAGCGGCCCATTTGGCAAAGACCGCTGGCTTCTGCGTGCTGTAGTAGGTGCCGTTGACTTCGATGACCTTCAGCTGGCGGCTGGCATAGTTCAGCTCGTCTTTCTGCTTGAGATCGGCGGGAAAGAAATGGCCGCGCCACGGCTCGAATGTCCAGCCGCCGATACCTACGCGGATCGTGCCCGATTTGCTCATCTGCTCCTCCTCTTGCGATCCCTCAGATCGCGCCAACCTTCTTTGCCCCATCGACCTTCTTTGTCATGTCGACGATGGTCCATCCTGGCCGATAGGGATTGGGCCGGCGACCCGTTTCCTGAAAACCGAAGGCGGAATAAAGCGCGATGTTTCGCTCCATCCGCGCATTGGTATAGAGCCGCATCTCTGGCTTTCCCCACTCCCGCGCCTTGTCCTCCAGCCAGCGCAGCATGGCCACGCCATGTCCCGCTCCCTGGAAGTCTGGCGATACCACAATGCTGAAAAGCATCACGTGGTTGGCATGGCGCTCGACGACCGCGAGCCCCGCCACGGTACCATCAGCCTCCCGTAGCAGACTTCGCCGCGCTCGATCCGCGGCTCGTAATTTTCCGTCACCGGGATCGGCGGATAGCCGAAAAGATCGGTATAGGGCTGATAGGCAGCCGATGTCAGCGTCATGACCGCAGGCAGTTCCGCAATCGTGGCGAGCCGCATCGTCATTCCGCTGCTACGACCGCCTTCTTGACCGGCCGCCGCTCCAGCAATTCCTTCAAGAACTGACCGGTATAGGAACGCTTCTCCTGGACGATGGTCTCCGGCGTGCCGACGGCCACGATCTCGCCGCCGCCGTCGCCACCTTCAGGTCCGAAATCGAGGATCCAGTCGGCCGTCTTGATGACTTCGAGATTGTGCTCGATGACAACAACCGAATTGCCCTGATTGACCAGTTCGTGCAGCATTTCCAGAAGCTTGGAGACGTCATGGAAATGCAGGCCGGTCGTCGGCTCGTCGAGGATATAGAGCGTGCGGCCCGTCGAGCGCTTCGATAGTTCCTTGGCGAGCTTGACGCGCTGCGCCTCGCCACCCGAAAGCGTATTGGCCTGCTGGCCGACCTTGATATAGCCAAGACCGACATCGAACAGAGACTGCAGCTTGTCGCGTACGGCCGGAACCGCTGCGAAGAACTCGACGCCTTCTTCCACCGTCATGTCCAGCACGTCGGAGATCGACTTGCCCTTGAAGGTGACATCAAGCGTTTCGCGGTTATAACGTTTGCCGTGACAGACGTCGCAGGTGACATAGACGTCAGGCAGGAAGTGCATCTCGATCTTGATAACGCCATCGCCCTGGCAGGCCTCGCACCGGCCGCCCTTGACGTTGAAAGAGAAGCGGCCCGGCTGATAGCCGCGTGCCTTTGCCTCCGGCAGGCCGGCAAACCAGTCCCGGATCGGAGTGAAGGCGCCTGTATAAGTGGCCGGGTTCGAACGCGGTGTGCGGCCGATCGGCGACTGGTCGATGTCGATCACCTTGTCGATATGCTCGAAACCATCGATGCGGTCGTGATCGGCAGGGATTTCGCGTGCGCCCATGACGCGTCGTGCCGCCGACTTGTAGAGCGTCTCGATAAGGAAGGTGGACTTGCCACCACCTGACACGCCTGTCACCGCCGTGAAGACCCCGAGCGGGATCGCCGCTGTGACGTTCTTCAGATTGTTGCCGCGTGCACCAATAACCTTGATCTCCTTGCCCTTCTTCGGCTTGCGCCGTTCGTCAGGCAGGGCCACGCCAAGTTCGCCCGACAGATATTTGCCGGTCAGCGATTTCGGATTGGCTATGATCTCCTGCGGCGTGCCATGCGCCACCACCTGGCCGCCATGGACGCCCGCCGCCGGGCCGATATCGACCACGTCATCTGCCGTCAGGATCGCATCTTCGTCATGCTCGACCACGATGACTGTGTTGCCGATGTCGCGAAGGTGCTTCAGCGTGTCGAGCAGGCGGGCGTTGTCGCGCTGATGCAGGCCGATCGACGGTTCGTCGAGCACGTAGAGAACCCCGGTCAGGCCCGATCCGATTTGCGAGGCAAGTCGGATACGCTGGCTCTCGCCGCCCGACAGCGTGCCGGAATTGCGCGACAGGCTGAGATATTCGAGACCCACATCATTGAGGAAACGCAATCGGTCGCGGATTTCCTTGAGAATGCGCACGGCAATCTCGTTCTGCTTGGCGTTGAATGTCGCCGGCAGTTCCTCGAACCAGTCGCGGGCGATGCGGATCGACATTTGCGTGACTTCGCCGATATGCAGCCTGTTGATCTTGACCGCCAGCGCTTCCGGCTTCAGGCGAAAGCCGTTGCAGGACGGGCAGGGTGCTGCCGACATAAAGCGCTCGATATCCTCGCGCGCCCAGGCCGAATCCGTTTCTTTCCAGCGCCGCTCGAGATTGGGTACGATGCCTTCGAAATTCTTCGAGGTGGTGTAGGAACGCGCGCCATCGGCATAGTGGAATTCGATCCTCTCCTCGGTGCCGTTCAGGATGACATCCTTGGCTTTTTCGGGAAGGTCGTTCCAGCGGCTGCCGAGCTTGAAGCCGAAATGCTTGCCGAGCGCTTCCAGCGTCTGGTTGTAATAGGGCGAAGTGGACTTGGCCCAGGGCGCGATCGCACCGTCGCGCAGTGTACGCTCCGGCTCGGGCACGATCAGATCCGGGTCGATCTTCTGCTGTGAACCGAGACCGTCGCAGGTCGGACACGCGCCGAAAGGATTGTTGAAAGAGAAGAGCCGTGGTTCAATTTCCGGAATGGTGAAGCCGGAGACCGGGCAGGCAAACTTTTCCGAAAACAGCACGCGCTCATGCGTTTCATTGAGCGACTTGTTGGCCGAGCCACCGGCCGAGGTTTCCTCAGGCGGCAGCGGCTTGTCGGCGAATTCGGCAACGGCGAGGCCGTCGGCAAGCTTCAGCGCCGTTTCGAAACTGTCGGCCAGGCGCGAAGCCATGTCGGGCCGCACGACGATACGGTCGATGACGACATCGATATCGTGTTTGTATTTCTTGTCGAGCGTTGGCGCATCGGCGATCTCGTAGAACTGCCCGTCAACCTTGACGCGCTGGAAGCCCTTTTTCATGAGCTCCGCCAGTTCCTTCTTGTACTCGCCCTTACGGCCCCGGATCATCGGCGCCAATATATAAAGACGTGTACCTTCCTCGAAGGCGAGCACACGGTCCACCATCTGACTCACTGTCTGGCTCTCGATCGGTAGGCCGGTGACCGGCGAATAGGGAACGCCGACACGTGCAAACAACAGGCGCATATAGTCGTAGATTTCGGTGACGGTGCCGACGGTCGAGCGCGGATTGCGCGAGGTCGTCTTCTGCTCGATCGAGATTGCCGGCGACAGGCCGTCGATCTGATCGACATCAGGCTTCTGCATCATTTCCAGGAACTGTCGCGCGTAAGCGGAAAGGCTTTCGACATAGCGGCGCTGGCCCTCGGCATAGATCGTATCGAAGGCGAGCGAGGATTTGCCGGAGCCGGAAAGGCCGGTCATGACGATCAGCTTGTTGCGCGGCAGATCGAGGTCGATGCCCTTCAGATTATGCTCGCGCGCGCCACGGATGGAGATCGTCTTCAGTTCGCTCATCGTCTCTGCTTCAAGTGGTTTGGGGATCACAGCCCTTATTTAGTGATGCCAGCGGGCGAGTCGAGGCTGAATGTCCGGAACAACAAAGGTTTTCGATTCTGTTGACAGGATCATAGCGAATAATTAGAACAAATAAAGAACAAAATTCCTTGTGGATTAAGAGGGCCTGGATGCGCATCGCTTGTCCTCTATGGTTTAAGGTGCGCCGATGATTTTTGAACGCCGCCGGTCAGGGCGGCAGTAAGGTGAGCGATATGGCTGGCAGTGTGAACAAGGTAATTCTTATCGGAAACGTGGGTGCCGACCCCGAAATCCGGCGCACGCAGGATGGCCGGCCGATCGCCAATCTCCGCATCGCGACCTCAGAAACCTGGCGCGACCGCAACTCCGGCGAGCGCCGCGAGAAGACTGAATGGCACACCGTCGTCGTCTTCAACGAAGGCCTCTGCAAGGTCGTCGAACAATATGTGAAGAAGGGCGCCAAGCTCTATATCGAGGGCGCTCTGCAGACCCGCAAATGGCAGGATCAGAACGGCAACGACCGCTACTCGACGGAAATCGTGCTGCAGGGCTTCAATTCGACGCTGACGATGCTCGACGGTCGTGGCGAAGGCGGCGGCGCGAGCTCCGGCTTCGGCGGCGGTCGCGGCGGCGATGATTTCGGGGGCGACGACTACGGCGCGGGTCCGTCGTCGGGGGGTGGCCGCAGCAGCGCCCGTGGCGGCAGCAACAACAGCGGTGGCGGCAACTTCTCGCGCGACCTCGACGACGACATCCCGTTTTGATCGATCCTAACCGAAGATTTGAGGATCGCGCTCTAACTTTTTGAATCCACACATCGGCCCGAAAATCGATTCCGATTTTCGGGCCGATGTGTAAGCGCCGTTTTCAGGTCGGCGTCGCGCTGATCAGGTTGAGGGCGGATTTCGCACCGTCCACGACGAACTGGGCGGCAAGAGCCGCCAGGATGACGCCGAGAAGACGGGTCAGGATCGCGCGGCCGGTGACGCCGAGGAAGCGGTCAAGCCGGTCGGCGAGGAATAGCGCCACCAGCGTGATCAGCAGGCAGCCGGCAATGACGCCGATTAGCTGCGCACGCTCGACGGTGGAGGGCAGGGTGCCTCCGAGCAGGATCGTCGCCGAAATGGCCCCCGGTCCGGCGATCAGCGGCAGGGCAAGCGGGAAGACGGCGATATTCTCGATATGATCCTTGATGATCGCCACTTCCGTGGTCTTTTCCTTGCGGTCCTGCCGACGCTCGAAGACCATTTCGAAGGCTATCCAAAAAAGCAGCAGTCCGCCCGCCAGCCGGAATGCGCCGATGGAAATGCCGAGAACGCCGAGCACGCCGGAGCCGAACAGCGCGAAAACGGCAAGGATGATGAAGGCGATCGTGATGCCGCGCAGCGCCACCTGCTTTCGCTCCGGGCGGCTCATACCCACAGTGAGGCCGAGAAAGAGCGGGGCAAGCCCTGGCGGATCGATGGTGACGAGCAGCGTCGTGAACGCGTTGATCAGTTGGTCGGCGCTTGCCATCGCTTCTCCAAAACCCCATATAGATGCTTGTTTTTCATGATTGTGCTGTACCGATTCCGATTTGGCAAATGCATGATTGCTGATTGTCTTCCTACTACGGGCAAATACCGTGGTTTGCCCTCTTTCGACCGCAAAAGCCTGTTCAAAACCCTTGGCCAAATTGGCGTGGGAACAGGCTTTCCGCTATAAATCTTCGAGTGATTCTAGAAGAGAACGTGAACCGTTTTGACTGAGCAAACACCCCCCGGCGGCGGGAAGCTCCCGCCAGGCATCGAGCCCATCTCCATTATGGAGGAAATGCAGCGGTCCTATCTCGATTACGCCATGAGCGTGATCGTGTCGCGTGCGCTGCCCGACGTGCGCGATGGCCTGAAGCCCGTGCATCGGCGCATCCTTTACGGCATGTCCGAGCTCGGCATCGACTGGAACAAGAAATACGTCAAATGCGCCCGCGTTACCGGGGATGTGATGGGTAAATACCATCCGCACGGCAACGCCGCGATTTACGATGCGCTCGCCCGCATGGCGCAGGATTGGTCGCTCCGTCTGCCGCTCATCGACGGCCAGGGCAATTTCGGTTCTGTCGACGGTGACCCGCCGGCGGCAGAACGTTACACCGAATGCCGCCTGCAGAAGGCCGCCCATTCGCTGCTCGATGACCTCGACAAGGAAACTGTCGACTTCCGCGACAACTATGACGGCACGCTGTCTGAACCCGTCGTTGTTCCCGCCAAGTTCCCGAACCTGCTGGTCAATGGCGCGGGCGGCATCGCCGTCGGCATGGCGACCAACATTCCGCCGCATAACCTTTCTGAGGTCATCGACGGCTGTATTGCGCTGATCAACGATCCCGCGATTGAATTGCCGGAACTGATGCAGATCATTCCTGGCCCCGACTTCCCGACCGGAGCCAAGATTCTCGGCCGCTCCGGGATCCGCTCGGCCTACGAAACCGGCCGCGGTTCCGTCGTCATGCGCGGCGTTGCCACCATCGAGCCGATGCGCGGCGACCGCGAGCAGATCATCATCACCGAGATCCCCTATCAGGTGAACAAGGCGACGATGATCGAGAAGATGGCCGAACTGGTGCGCGAGAAGCGCATCGAAGGCATCTCCGACCTGCGCGATGAATCCGACCGCCAGGGCTATCGCGTTGTCGTCGAATTGAAGCGCGACGCCAATGCCGACGTCATCCTGAACCAGCTTTATCGTTACACACCGCTGCAGACCTCCTTCGGCTGCAATATGGTGGCGCTGAACGGCGGCAAGCCGGAACAGCTGACGCTGCTCGACATGCTTCGCGCCTTCGTCTCCTTCCGCGAGGAAGTCGTTAGCCGGAGAACGAAATTTCTGCTCCGCAAGGCGCGCGAACGCGCCCACGTCTTGGTCGGTCTGGCGATTGCCGTTGCCAACATCGACGAAGTCATTCGCGTCATCCGCCAGGCGCCGGACCCGCAGTCGGCCCGCGAAGAACTGATGACCCGCCGCTGGCCGGCGGAAGATGTCGAAAGCCTGATCCGTCTCATCGATGATCCCCGCCATCGCATCAACGAAGACCTGACCTATAACCTCTCCGAAGAGCAGGCCCGCGCCATCCTCGAGCTGCGTCTTGCTCGTCTGACGGCTCTCGGCCGTGACGAAATTGGCGATGAACTCAATAAGATAGGCGAGGAAATCAAGGATTATCTTGATATCCTGTCGTCGCGTGTCCGTATCCAGACGATCGTCAAAGACGAGCTCGCTGCAATCCGCGACGAGTTCGGCACGCCGCGCCGCACCGAGATTGTCGATGGCGGTCTCGAAATGGACGATGAGGACCT
The DNA here is from genome assembly GCF_014193935.1 of Rhizobium sp. BK377. Lineage (NCBI taxonomy): Bacteria > Pseudomonadati > Pseudomonadota > Alphaproteobacteria > Hyphomicrobiales > Rhizobiaceae > Rhizobium > Rhizobium sp. BK377. Next base: position 22,327 of record NZ_JACIAC010000001.1, on the reverse strand, counting down.
CATCGCCCGCGAAGATATGGTCGTGACCGTCTCCCATCTCGGCTACATCAAGCGTGTGCCGCTGACGACCTATCGTGCGCAGCGCCGCGGCGGCAAGGGCCGTTCGGGTATGACCACTCGTGACGAGGATTTTGTTAGCCGGCTATTCGTGGTAAATACCCACACACCGGTTCTGTTCTTCTCCTCGCGCGGCATCGTTTACAAGGAAAAGGTCTGGCGCTTGCCGATCGGCACCCCAACCTCGCGCGGCAAGGCGCTGATTAACATGCTGCCGCTGGCGTCAGGTGAACGCATCACCACCATCCTGCCGTTGCCTGAGGATGAGGACAGCTGGGATAATCTCGACGTCATGTTCTCGACCACGCGTGGCACGGTCCGCCGCAACAAGCTGTCGGATTTCGTCCAGGTGAACCGCAACGGCAAGATCGCCATGAAGCTGGACGAGGAGGGCGATGAAATCCTCTCCGTCGAGACCTGCACGGATCGGGACGACGTTCTGCTGACGACGGCGCTCGGCCAGTGCATCCGCTTCCCGGTCGATGATGTCCGCGTCTTCGCCGGCCGCAATTCCATCGGCGTGCGCGGCATCAATCTCGGAGATGGTGACCGCATCATTTCGATGACGATTGTCGGTCATGTCGATGCCGAGCCGTGGGAGCGCGCTGCTTATCTCAAGCGCTCCGCCGCCGAACGTCGTGCGACGGGCGTGGACGAAGAGGATATCGCTCTGGTCGGTGAAGAAGTCACCGAAGAGGGACAGCTCTCCGACGAGCGTTATGAAGAGCTGAAGGCACGCGAGCAATTCGTGCTGACGGTTTCTGAAAAGGGCTTCGGCAAGCGCTCGTCTTCCTACGATTTCCGCATCTCCGGTCGCGGCGGTAAGGGTATCCGCGCCACCGATACGTCGAAGACAGGCGAAATCGGCGAACTGGTCGCCGCCTTCCCGATCGACGATGGCGATCAGATCATGCTTGTTTCGGATGGCGGTCAGCTGATCCGCGTTCCGGTCGGCGGCATCCGTATCGCCAGCCGCGCGACCAAGGGCGTGACAATCTTCTCCACTGCCAAGGATGAGAAGGTCGTATCGGTCGAGCGCATCAGCGAGCCGGAAGAAGAGGCGGCAGAGAACGGTGAAGAAGCCGTGGTTTCCGAAGGCGAAGTTCCTGCAGTGGGCGAAGCTGACGAAACCCCATCGGCTGAATAATTCACCACTTTCTCATTGCAGACCGGGCGGCCTCTGCCGCCTGGTTTTTTATTGCGCTATGAAGAGCTTGCCGATTCATCCGGAGGGGGAATGTTGTGGGCAGGTGGACAAGGCGAGGGGTGCTGGCCGGTATTTCGGCCGCAGCCGGTGTGGCGGCAGGGCGTTTTTTGCTTCAGCCGCAAAGTGATCCCGGACCAGCCTTTCCGACAGAGCTTCCCGTTGAAGACGGCACGATCGTTCTCAATGACGCGGGAGAGCTGACGCCGACCCGGGTCGTGGCCCATCTGACCGTCAAGGAGCCGCCGCAGGATGCCATGATCGGGCAGTTACGCGCAGCACTGGCCGATGCGGTCAAGGCAAACCGGCCCTTCATCGCCAGCGCCGCACGCCATTCGATGGGTGGCCAGAGCCTTGCCGAAAACGGTACGGCGCTAACGCTAGATCAGGATTGGCTGGAGGCGGATACGGCCGCCAAGACCTACCGCGTCGCCGCCGGTACGCGCTGGTCGACGATCATTTCCAAGCTCGATACCATCGGCTTTTCGCCCGCCGTCATGCAGTCCAACAATGATTTCGGCGTCGCCAGTACCTTTTCGGTCAATGCGCACGGCTGGCCGGTTCCTTTCAGCGCCTGCGGCAGTACCGTCCGTTCTATCAGGTTGATGACGGTGGACGGCAATCTGCTGACCTGCTCACGCACGGAAAACGCGGAGCTCTTCAACCATGCCATGGGCGGATACGGCCTTTTTGGTATCATCACCGAACTTGAGCTCGACATGGTGCCGAACGTGCTTCTGCAGCCTACCTTCGAGCATTTGGCGGGTGAGGATCTCGGATGGCGCTTTGCCGAAGTTCTGGCGAGCGATAGCGCGATCAACATGGCCTATGGCCGTATGGATATTTCGGTCGATCGTTTTTTTGAAGAGGCGCTGCTGATCACCTATCGCGCCGCTTCGGACCAGACGAAGATACCTCCGGCCTCCGGCTCCGGTTTTATCAGCCACATATCCCGCGAAATCTTCCGGGCGCAGCTCGGTTCGGATACGGCCAAACATCTTCGCTGGTGGACCGAGGCTGTCATTAACCCATCGCTTGCGGAGCAGGCGACGCGCAACAGCCTGATGAACGAACCTGTCGTCACGCTCGACGACCGCGATCCGTCCCGCACGGATATCCTGCACGAATATTTCGTCTCGCCGTCTCGCTTCGCTGATTTCGTCGCAGCCTGCCAGGATATCATTCCGGCCTCCTATCAGCAGCTCCTGAACATCACGCTGCGCTATGTCGATACCGATCGCGACAGTGTGCTGGCTTACGCCACGGAACCCCGCATTGCCGCGGTCATGCTCTTCTCGCAGGAAAAGACTGTCAGAGGCGAGGCCGACATGCAGCGCATGACGGAAGCGCTGATCGAGCGCGTGCTCTCAATCGGCGGCAGCTACTATCTGCCGTATCGGCCGCATGCCCGATTGGATCAGTTTACCCGCGCCTATCCCCGTGCCGGAGAATTTGCAGCGGCCAAGCGCCGCCTAGATCCCGGCCTTACCTTCCGCAATCATTTCTGGGATCGCTATCTCGGAAGCCTCTAGGGAGATCATGATGTCCAGGCTTCGGCTGATTGCCGCGCTTTATACGGCGGCTCTGCTCTTTGCAGCAGCGTTGAATTACATTCCGGGACTGACGGATGCGGAGGGGCGCGCTTTCGGGATTTTCGCGCTCGATATCTATGACGACAGCCTGCATCTGGCCTCGGCCGCCTGGGCCGGCATCGCAGCCTTCCTGTCTGCCCGTGCATCCCGAGCCTTCCTTTTCTATTTCGGCCTGCTCTATTTTAGCGATGGCCTGCTTGGACTGGTCACCGGGTCGGGCTATCTTGATCTCGGCATCGTCAACTACGGCATTCAGGATCTTCCCTTTACGTTCAAGGTCCTCGCCAACCTGCCGCATCTCTTTCTTGGCGGTGTGGGGCTCGCATCCAGCTATATCTTCCGCCGGGAGGCCCCGTGATGCGGCGCCTTCTGAAGATCATCGGCTGGCTCCTCGCGGTTCTCGTCGTCGCCGTCCTGCTGCTGCTCAGCCCCGTTGCCTATGTCGAAACCTTCTGCCATGCCGACCCTGAGCCTGACAGCTATAAGCCGCTGATATCGGATCCCGAATCCCACCGGCAGGAGGCCAATACCTATCTCACCTATCCGGAGTGGCATATCGTCTATGCCTATGACGGCCTCGCCGAAACCCTGAAGACGGGCGACGAACATGGCTTCGGCTATGTCTCCAGCGTGAGGGATTTCTGGGTCGCAGACTGTGCGCTGACCCGTATTGCCGATCGCCACGGCGGCGCTGACAGCGAGACGCGAATGATGATCGCCACCATCGGTGTCAGCTTCACCCTCGAAATGGGCCTGAAGGCGACCTATGAGGAAACGGTCGGCCGGCTTTTTGCGCTCTGGCGCGGCAGCGAAAAGACGCCGCAGGATATCGTTGCCCGCGAGATGGCAATCGATTATGCCGCCTTCCTGCGTCAGACCCCATGGTACAAATATCCCTTTCAACCCTGGATCGACAGGCTTTGGGCCGCACCTGTGGAAGAGCCGCTGCGTGGCTGGGAGCGCCGTCTGGCACTCGGCGGCGAGTGGCGTGCCAAAATTGGCTATGCCGGCATGATTGCCAGCGCTGTTGCGGCAACGGGCGAGGCGAAGCTAACGATCCGATCGGTCGTATCAGGGCTGCCGGCGAACACGCTTTCGACAATTCCCGATGTATCGGTCATTTCGGAAAGTGCTGATGGTGTACTGATCGAAACGCCGCGCTACGACCGCTTCACACGTATCCTTGCGGAGATCGCGAAGGCCGGCGGCACAATCCGCGAGATTGCCGGCAACGACGAAATCATGGTGTCGCTAACCATGCCTTCAGGGATGGAGCAAGGCAATCTGGCCGGCGAGGTGATCGCCCGCCTGCCTCGCACCGGTTTTGACAGCGACCGCCTGCTTCTGTCAGTCAGGATAGCTGATCTGGCGCCGCTGCTCAAAGACCGGCCGATTGCCGATCCCGGCCTCGAGCATATATTCGATTTCTGAACCATCGGACAGGTCGCTCTTTGATCACACGCTTGGCACGCAGGACAGGCACTTCGATTGCGGTCGTCGCTGCAGTCTTCGTGCTGTTTGCTGTGGTCTTTGCGGCAACGGGCGAGGCGCCAGCTGCCATGGTCTTTCCCGCCGGCAGCATTGAACCCGGCTCATTGCCCGAAGGTGCCTCCATCCTGCGGTGGGGCAGGAGCTTTGCCGTCGTCACAAGCGAACGCAGCGACTATGTGCGTGCGCTCTATGGCAAGGGGGCGCTTCTTGTTCTGCCGCTGCGTAAGAGCGGCTGTCTGGCGCTACGGCCTGCATCTTCGCGATGAGAAAAGCCGGATGCAGAACATCCGGCTTGCATTCATGCTTTGCGCTGCAGGAGCGGCTTTAGAAAGCGCTATGCTTCTTGTTGAGCGATTTCACTTCCTCGCTTTCACGGCGTAGCGCGGAAATCGTCGAAGTAACGGACACTATGAACATGATACTGATGAGTGCTGTGAGAACTGTCAGGATCGTGAACATGGCCGTTCCTTTCTATAGGGAGTTGCGTTAACGCCCCTTAGTACTGACCGAGTACGCTTACGGTGCGTGCCGAAGCGAACGGGCCATAGACTTTGGAAGCATCAACCTTCTGGTTGTCATAGAGAGCGATTGTGGCAGTCAGCATGCCCGTAATCATTACCATCCAGAGCATGTTGATCATGGTGATCTTGCCAGGCATCTTAATTCCCTTCCTGCCGCGTTGCCGCTTCTCGTATGTGTCGATCATGTGAACGCATCCGTCTTTAAAAGGTTCCCGCCGGATGTTGACGGGGGTTTACCAATGGTGTTCTGAAGCGACCTTGAATGTCGTGTTCATCTGCCGTTCAGAATTCAAATCGATTAGAACGCATGCGTCCAAGCTGGCGCATGATGGCTGCATGTTCATTGACTTCCGGGCGCACCCAGCCAAGCTGATGCCGATCTGCGAAGTAACCATAGAAAAGCTCTGCAAATACCGAAAAAATAACGGCTATTGCAATGAGGATGATCAGCATGATCAGGGTCTTTCCGGGGATGACGCTACCGGGACCGGTAGCTTCTGTGTCGATGATCTGAGTAAAGCAGATCGCGTCTGAGCGGGCCTTGAACGTGCCGTTCATTCATCGTTCAGCCGTCTCTGACGGCATGGCTAATTGACTTGCGGGAAAACGGCTTCCATGACAAAAGGCGTCAAACGAACGGCCGGACCAAATGACCACAGCTTTCTATCCGGGGTCCTTCGACCCGATCACCAACGGACACGTTGACGTGCTGGTGCAGGCGCTCAACGTCGCCGAAAAGGTGATTGTCGCAATCGGTATCCACCCCGGTAAGACAGCGCTCTTTTCCTTCAACGAAAAGGCCGAACTGATCCGCGCGTCGCTCGCCGAAGTGCTGCCGGAAAAGAGCGCGCTTATCGATGTCGTCTCCTTCGACAATCTCGTCGTCGATGCTGCGCGCGCGCATGGCGCAAGCCTGCTTATCCGCGGCCTGCGTGACGGCACCGATCTCGATTATGAAATGCAGATGGCTGGGATGAATCGGCAGATGGCGCCCGATATCCAGACCATCTTTTTGCCGGCAGGCACAGCCTCGCGGCCCATTACCGCCACATTGGTGCGCCAGATCGCGGCCATGGGCGGAGATGTCAGCGCCTTCGTACCGGCGGCCGTGTTGAAAGCCCTGAAATCCAAGCGCAAAGACTAGGCGGAAACCGCCTCAATGGAGCCCACATGAAACTCTTCTATCTTGCATTTGCCGGCGTGCTGTATTTCGCTTCTTTCGCGGGGGACGCCTTTGCGCAGGCTGCCGATCACTACGTCACCATTCAGCTGAAGAGCGGCCCGGTCGTGATCCAGCTCCTGCCTGACGTCGCGCCAAAGCACGTTGCGCAGATCGAAGCGCTGGTGAAGAAGGGTGAATACGATAATGTCGCCTTCCACCGTGTCATCCCCGGCTTTATGGCCCAGACCGGCGACGTGAAATACGGCAACATGGAAAAGAACTTCGATGCGAGCCAGGCTGGCACCGGCGGCTCCGATCTGCCTGACCTTCCGGCAGAATTTTCCAAGACACCCTTCGTCCGTGGCACGGTCGGCATGGCGCGCGCCCAGGATCCGAATTCCGCCAACTCGCAGTTCTTCATCATGTTCGCTGACGGCTCCTTCCTGAACGGCCAGTACACGGTTGTCGGCAAGGTTGTCTCCGGCATGGAAAACGTCGACAAAATCAAGAAGGGCGAAGGCCAGAACGGCGAAGTCAGCAATCCCGATCGCATGATCAAGGTCACGCTGGGCAAGAAGTAAGTTCAAGATAACAAGGAGAACGACAATGGCCGAGATCAAGGATCCGGAAAACACCATCATTCTGGAAACCACCAAGGGCAAGGTTGTCATCCAGCTTCTGCCGCAGGTGGCCCCCGAGCATGTCAAGCGCATCAAGGAACTCGCCCGCGAGAAGGCTTATGACGGTGTCGTTTTCCACCGCGTCATCGCCGATTTCATGGCGCAGACGGGTGACGTGCAGTTCGGCAAGAAGGGCGGAGAGAACTTCAACCCAGGTCGCGCCGGCATGGGCGGCTCTTCGAAGGATGATCTAAAGGCTGAATTCTCTGCAACGCCGCATGTCCGCGGCACCTGCTCGATGGCTCGTTCGCAGAGCCCCAACTCGGCCAACTCCCAGTTCTTCATCTGCTTCACCGATGCTCCGTGGCTGAACAAGCAGTATTCCGTCTGGGGCCAGGTCATCGAAGGCATGGACAATATTGACAAGATCAAGAAGGGCGAACCCGTTTCCGATCCGGATTCGATCGTCTCCATGCGGGTTGCCGCCGACGTCTGATTGTGATTTCTGCTGGAACCCGCCCTTGCGCGCGAGCGCGGGGCGGGTTTCGCTTTGCCTGAAAGTGCCTCGATGCGCGTAGACCTCTTCGATTTCGACCTGCCGGATGAACGCATTGCGCTGCGGCCCGCCGAGCCGCGCGACAGCGCGCGGCTGCTCGTCGTCGATCCGAATGCGCGGACAGTGCTTTCCGATCACCGCGTCTCGGATCTGCCCTCTTTCCTGCAGGCAGGCGATGCGCTGGTCTTCAACGATACCAAGGTCATTCCGGCCCAACTCGAAGGCATTCGCCATCGCGAGGGCGCCGGCGGCCAGCAGGTTTCGGCCACACTCCACATGCGGATCGGCGCCAACAAATGGAAGGCCTTCGCCAAGCCCGGAAAACGCATCAAGGAGGGCGACCGTATCGCCTTCGGCCATGGCGGCGAAAGCTGCATGATCGGCTCACTCGATGCGACCGTCGAAGAAAAGGGTGAGGCGGGTGAGGTAACGCTTGCCTTCGGTCTCTCCGGACCCGCATTGGACGAGGCGATTGCCAGCGTCGGCCATATTCCGCTGCCGCCCTATATCGCCGCCAAGCGGCCGGAGGATGAGCGCGACCGTGCCGACTACCAGACGATCTATGCGCGGGAGGAAGGAGCTGTCGCCGCCCCGACCGCCGGCCTGCATTTCACACCTGATCTGTTCGAGGCGCTCGACAAGGCTGGCATCGAACGGCATTTCGTGACGCTTCACGTTGGCGCCGGCACCTTCCTGCCGGTCAAGGCCGACGATACCGACGACCACAAGATGCATCTCGAAAGCGGCTATGTCAGCGCCGAGATCGCTGCGAAGCTGAATGCCGTCAAGGCAAGGGGCGGACGCATCGTCTGCGTCGGCACGACCTCGCTCCGGCTGATCGAGAGCGCCGCCGAAGAGAGCGGCGAGATCAGACCCTGGGCGGGCGCGACAGGCATCTTCATCACGCCTGGTTACCGCTTCAAGGCGGTCGATATACTGATGACCAATTTCCACCTGCCGCGCTCTACACTCTTCATGCTGGTCTCGGCCTTTGCCGGTTTCGAGACCATGCACGCGGCCTATACGCATGCCATTTCGACAGGCTACCGCTTCTATTCCTACGGCGACGCGAGCCTTCTTTTCCGGAAAGATCGATGACGACTGAGAACTTCCAGTTCACCCTCAAGAAGACCGATGGCGGCGCGCGCCTCGGTGAAGTTTCCATGCCGCGCGGCACGATCCGCACACCGGCCTTCATGCCGGTCGGTACGGTCGGCACGGTCAAGGCCATGTATCTCGACCAGGTGCGCGAGACGGGTGCCGACATCATCCTCGGCAATACCTACCACCTGATGCTGCGCCCGACGGCGGAGCGTGTCGCCCGCCTCGGCGGCCTGCACAAGCTCATCCGCTGGGAGCATCCGATCCTGACGGATTCCGGTGGCTTTCAGGTCATGTCTCTGTCCGGCCTGCGCAAGCTCGATGAGCAGGGCGTCACCTTCAAGTCGCATGTCGACGGCAGCCTGCACCATATGTCACCGGAGCGCTCCATCGAAATCCAGGGGCTGCTCGGCTCCGATATCCAGATGCAGCTCGATGAATGCGTGGCATTGCCGGCCGAGCCCAAGGAAATCGAGCGCGCCATGGAGCTCTCGTTGCGCTGGGCCGAGCGGTGCAAGGTCGCTTTCGGCAACCAGCCTGGCAAGGCGATGTTCGGTATCGTCCAGGGTGGCGACGTGCCGGCCCTGCGTGTCCGCTCTGCCGAGGAACTGGCAAAGCTCGATCTGAAGGGCTACGCCGTCGGTGGCCTTGCGGTCGGCGAGCCGCAGGACGTGATGCTGAAGATGCTGGAAACGACGCTACCGGTCTTGCCCGGCGAGAAGCCGCGCTACCTGATGGGCGTCGGCACGCCTGATGATATTCTGAAATCCGTCGCCCGCGGCATCGATATGTTCGACTGCGTAATGCCAACCCGCTCGGGCCGCCATGGTCTGGCCTTCACCCGCCGCGGCAAGGTCAATATCCGCAACGCCCGCCACGCAGAAGACATGCGCCCGCTCGACGAACAGTCGAACTGCCCGGCGACACGCGATTATTCGCGCGCTTATCTCCATCACCTCGTCCGCGCCAACGAGGCACTCGGCGGCATGCTGCTCTCCTGGCATAATCTGAACTACTATCAGGAACTGATGCAGGGCATCCGCAAGGCGATTGCCGAAGGTCGCTTCGCCGATTTCATGGCCGAGACGATCGAGGAATGGGCGAGGGGTGATCTCGAGCCCGTCTGATCAAATGCCCTTGCTGTCGGCGTTTGGCACGATCTGCACGCCGTTGATCTTGAAGCTACCATCAGGCTGACGAGCGACCTGATAGATCGCCGTCCAGTCCTTGCCGTCCCGACCTGAGATCAGCACCTCCTGATAGATCATTGCTCCGTCGTCGATCGATCTGCTGCGACCGAAGGCATAGTTGCCGGGGTGATAGACCGGCTCGTAGCTTTTCTTCACCATCGCGAAGAAGACGTTTTTGTCTGGATACATGGCCTTAATGCCAGGCGCAGCAAACGAATAGGCGGTATCCGCATCGTCCTTGAGGAATGCCCTGATCTGCTCCTCGATCATCGTCTGTGTTGCCTGCACGGGATCTTCGGCGCGGGCGGCCATGCCTGACATCATGGATACAGCACACAGAACCAGCACTGCGAAGAAGGCGCGCATAGGATCATCTCCGGCTATGTCAGCAGAAGTGTAGGCTATTTTGCGCGCAAGGAAAGAGCCCGATAAACCAGGACTCAGGACCAGCGGCGGAAGAGGGCGCTGGCATTGACGCCGCCGAAACCGAAGCCGTTGGTGATCGCATATTCCATCCCTACCTTGCGCGCCACCTTGCCCACGAGATCGATGCCTTCGGCCGCCGGATCGGCCGTTTCCAGATTGCGCGTCGGCGGAGCGATCTGGTCGCGCAGTGCGAGAATCGTGAAGATCGCTTCGAGCCCGCCTGCAGCACCCAGAAGATGACCCGTCGCCGATTTGGTTGCGCTGACGGCAACGCTGCCATCGCGGCCAAAGACTGTTCCGATTGCAGCGATCTCGCCCTTGTCACCAACCGGTGTCGAGGTCGCATGCGCATTGAGATGCTTGACCTCCGAGGCCGGGATACCGGCCTGCCGTAATGCCGCTTCCATCGCCCGGCGTGCACCGTCGCCGTCTTCTGGTCCAGCCGTCATATGGTAGGCGTCGGCGGCCGTGCCGTAGCCGACGAGTTCGGCAAGAGGTGTCGCGCCGCGCACCAGCGCATGCTCAAGTGTTTCGATGACAAGAATGCCGGCCCCTTCGCCCATCACGAAACCGTCGCGCGCCGTGTCGAAGGGACGCGAGGCCAGTTCGGGCCGGTCATTGAAGCCGCTTGAGAGTGCGCGAGCTGCCGCAAAGCCGCCGAGGCTCACCTTGTCGATGCAGGCTTCGGCGCCGCCGCAGATAGCGACGTCAGCTTCACCGGAGCGGATCAGCCGCGCCGCGTCGCCGATGGCTTGAACGCTTGCCGCGCAGGCCGTTACCGGCGCCCCGAGCGGGCCTTTGAAACCGTAGCGGATACTCACCTGACCGGCCGCGAGATTGACGAGGAAGGAAGGCACAGTGAAGGGCGAGAGCCGCCTCACGCCGCGCGTCTCAGCCGTGCGCACCGCATCCGCAATCGCCGGAAAGCCGCCGACGCCGGAGGCGATGATCGTCGCCGTCCGCTCGCGCGCATCCACGCTCTCCGGCATCCAGCCGGCTTGGCGCACCGCTTCGTCTGACGCCATCATAGCGAACTGGATGAAGCGATCCATCTTCTTCTGGTCTTTGGGCGGCACGGCGCGGTCGGGATCGAAACCGGCTTCGGCATCCTCATTGATGGAGGGAACGACCCCACCGACCTTGGCGGCGAGATCGCCGACCATATCTTCGGAGAGAACGCGCAGGCCCGAACCGCCAGCGACGAGCCGGTTCCATGCGGTCTCGACGCCAACGCCAAGCGGCGAAACAAGTCCCATGCCGGTGACAACAATGCGTTCCATGGATTTTTCCTTTCTAAAGCAATTCCAGCAAGACTGCGGAGCTGGTTTGCGTTCGGAACTGCGTAAAAACAAAGAGATAGAGCATTGGAAATGCTCTACGCGTCGATGCCGAGATAGTAGGCGCGCATGCGGGCGATCCGTTCGCGGTCGCCTTCGTCAGCAGCCGGTCCCGGCAGCAGACAGGTGTTTTCGGGTTTCAATTCTTCGCCGCTGGCTGCATCCACCAGCACGGGTTGCCGTTCCTCGCCGGAAGCGGCATTGCCGAGCAGGAACGCAAGATCCTCTTGCGGAACGTGCCGGCGTCCCCAGGAAAACAGGGCCATCAGGACGGGGAAGAAATCGCGCCCCTTGTCCGTCAGCACATATTCGTAGCGGGCAGGGCGCTCGTTGTAGAGGCGCTTTTCGAACAGTCCTTCATCGACCAGATGCGCGAGCCGCCGCGTCAGGATGTTGGGCGCCACGCCAAGGCTTTTCTGGAATTGGTCGAAGCGCGTCAGTCCGTGAAAGGCATCGCGTAGGATCATCATGCTCCACCAGTCGCCGACGCTGTCGAGCGCGCGGGCGGCCGGGCATTTGAAATTGGCGAAGCTTGTTCGTTGCATGATGAAAGTCACTACAGAAGTTACTTGCATCATGCAAGTCACTAGTTCAGGCGTTGTCTCGCCCGAAGATCTGCGCCGCACCACACCGGTTAGAAGAGCGCCCGCCGCAACGAAAATCGCGTCGACGGGGTTCCGATATAGAGCGGCCCGACATTGGCGAAGAGAAGGAAGGCCACGAGGAAATTGAACCAGCCCCAGAGGACATTGGTAACCGGTGAACTGAGCTTAGCACCCTGCAGCCGAACGAAAGACGCTCGAAAGGGCCTGCCGCTGACGCCGTTGACGAAATGTGGCAGGCCGTTGGTCAGGAAGGCGGCAATGAGGTGAACGATATAGGCGACACAGCGCAATGATTTCTGCGCTTGTCTGATGGGGCGCACCGACAATGTGGTGCGGTATCTGCGTGCGAGAAGGAAAAAAAGGGGCTCCGGAAAGGAGCCCACGCAGGTTCGCCGCTTGAATAGCCAGCCTGCTCTCAAAGGAACAGGAAGTCATCATGATGGAGCGGCGCCAGGTTGGAAAATGTCGCAACTTGCACGGCCGCTCCGCGCCCGTTTCCATCGGCGTCGTAGAAGAGGTTCCCGGTCGATTGATCGTAGATCAGACGATCGTTCGCATCCAGGGCCTTGGTGCCGGGCACGAAGTTTTCGGCGGAAAAATTCTCGGGATCGATCGCCGCAAAGACCTCGTGGTCAAGCACGATTTTATCGCCGGCGCTTGTCGAAAAGTCCTCGATCTTGTCGATGTTTTTGTAGGCATTTGGCTTGAGATCGAAGATGAAATGATCGGCTCCAGCTCCGCCGTTCAGAACGTCGTTGCCATTGCCGCCGATGAGCTGGTCGTTTCCGGCGCCGCCTGAAAGCACGTTGGCTCCAACATTGCCGGTCAGTACATTGTTTCCGCCATCGCCCGTGGCGTTGATGTATCCCGTGCCGATAAGCGTCAGATTTTCGACCGTACCAAGCGTGTTCGCCAGATTGTAGGATATGGATGCATTAACGGTATCATTGCCGTTGCCGCCTGTTTCATCGACGATGTCGCCTGCCGAATCCACCTTGTAGGTGTCGTTGCCGAGGCCGCCAATCATCCGGTCTTCGCCTCTGCCGCCGTCGAAAATATTGTTGCCGGAATTGCCGGTAAGGATGTTGTTCATGACCGTACCGGTCGCATCGATGTTTGCCGACCCGAGGAGGGTCAGATTTTCGACGTTGCCGGTCACATGATCCTTATCCGCCAGGCTGACGGAGACCGTTGACTTGATGGTATCATTGCCGGACGCGCCAGCCTCGATAACGACATCGTTGGAGTTGTCGACGATGTAGGTATCGTTGCCGCGGCCGCCCGTCATCCGGTCTGCGCCTGCCCCGCCATCCAGCACGTTGTCCCCGTTATTGCCGACGAGAACATTGCCGAGTTCATTGCCGGTAGCGTTTATGTTGGCGTTACCGGTCAGCGTCAGGTTCTCGATGGCGCCGACCGCATGTGCGGTATCCGCCAGACTGAAGCTGATCGACGACATGACGATGTCTGTTCCACCGCCGCGGCTTTCATCGACGATGTCGGTCGGGGAAGTGACTGTGAATGTGTCGTCTCCGCCGCCGCCATAGATGTGGCCGGGCTCCTGCAGGGCGGCAGATGGAGCAGCGATGTTGATGATGATGGGGTGATCGACCACATCCACGTTGAGGGAGGAGATGTTGCTGAAGCTTTTGATCGGCACGTTGCCCGTCAACGGATCGTAGACCTGCACCGTCCCGAAAGCTCCGCCCAGATTCACGTTGACGCTGGCCGTCGTCGCCTGGATCGCTTTGTCGGTCGTCTGGTTCCAGATATCGGGTTCGTTCCAGATAATGATCTGGTAGCTTCCGTCGGATTTCTCCGTCAGATAACTGCGCGCGGTGGAAGGTAGCCCGTTGATGGTGTAGTTGAGCGTCCCCGGATTGAACGTCGCCTGCGTCGCGCCGTCATCTTCGAGAATGTCTGTCAGATTGTGGATCGCCGTTGCCGCCGGCTTCGGGGTGTAATCCAGCCGAAACAGCCCGAAATGCTTTTCCTGGTCGGCGCCTCCCGGATCGGAATAGGCATCGAGAAGCTGATAGATGAAGGTCCCCTCCGATCCGAGAAAAGCGCCGTCCATCAGTGTATTGAGAAGCAGTTTTGCCTGCGTCGTCTCGTCGACGCCCTCCCACCCGCCGTTGGTATCGGCGGTGAGCGACGTGTGATAGCCGATCTCGGTGATGGTGAGCGGCTTGCCGGGATCGGCCCGCATCTGGTCGCCGGATTCACGCGAGAGCCAGGAGAAGGGCTGGTCGCCCTCTTTCGCATAGGTGTGGATCGTCGTGTAATCGTTGGAAGAGGCAACCGTGTAACCGGTGAAGCCGAGAACCGGAATGTCCTTCAACAGCGGATCGGCATTCACCGCGTTGAACAGGTCCTTTTGATAGGCGAGCGCCGCAGCCTCTCCCGAAAGCCCCTTATAGGACACCGGCCAGTTGTTGACCTCGTTCGGGCCTTCAATGCCGACGACTGCGCCGGGATGCGCTTCCACAAAGGCGTGCAGTCGCTGGACCACAGTGGCGGGAGTATCGTCCCGCCCGGAGACGAAAACGAACTTGACGCCCGCATCTGCCGCATCCCCAAGATGGCCTTGGCCATAAGGGTCGGAGGCGGGAGTGGGGGCGTGGTCGCGAACTGTGTCGAGGCCAAGATAATCCAGGGCTTTCACAACTTCCGCGATATTCGAATATTTTCCATCGGTATAGTCGATATGTGTATCGATTCCGAATGAATCGATAACATCTGTAATTCGAGTGGCTTGGGTCATTTCACAATCCTCCCTTGGAAGTAGAAAAGATTACTTCCAACGTATAGTGATTCCATCAAACGCAGCCCTGCTTCACAGTAGAATCCGCCAAAGTTATGATTGCGTTAACTATATTGTATTGTTCCACAGATAATTGCGGCTGATGCTTTGGCATTAACCCGATATTGTACGGACGTCGCACGCTGACAGTGGAAGGATCGGGGAGACCTCGCTAATAAAGCGAGAACGCGTGGTCGCTGACGGACACGCTATAGCGACTGGTTCGCGCTCAGAGAGAAGATCGACGTCCGCTTTGGCGCCACCAATTATAGGATGACGTCGCAAATGCAGGCAAAGTCGCATCGATTTGCGGGGGATGTCTTGACGGGCCGGCAGCGGCGCAGAGCACCGCGCGTATGAGCCAGAAGCGGCGAGCCTCGAAAACTCAGTATGGGGGGAGGGGTGGCCAACCCCGATAGGAAATGCCGGGACGTTTCCGCCCCGGCACATCGTATCGATCAGGCCGCCTTGGCGATTGTGCCATGCGGATCGAGGACGAATTTCGTCGCCGCACCCTGGTCAAAGCTCTCATAGCCCTGGGCGGCATCCTCAAGCGAAATCACCTTCGCATTGACGATGTCGGCGATCGGAAGCCGGTCATGCAAGATCGCCTGCATGAGCTGGCGGTTATATTTGAGCACCGGTGTCTGGCCGGTATGGAACGACTGCGCCTTCGCCCAGCCAAGGCCGAAACGAAGCGAGAGGCTGCCATGCTTGGCCGCATTGTCCACTGCACCTGGATCTTCCGTGACGTAGAGGCCGGGAATGCCGATGGAGCCGGCGGCGCGGGTGATCTCCATCATCTGGTTCAGCACGATCGCCGGCTGTTCACCGCCGGAATGTCCACGCGCTTCGAAGCCGACGGCATCGATGGCGCTGTCCACTTCATTGGTGCCGACCACCTGCGCGATCATATCTCCGAGCCGGTCGCTCTTCGACAGATCGATGGCTTCGAAACCGACACGGCTGGCATGGGCGAGGCGGTCCTTGTTGAAATCGCCAATCATCACGACGGCCGCGCCGAGGATGCGGGCGGATGCCGCCGCTGCAAGACCGACCGGGCCTGCACCTGCGACGTACACGGTAGAGCCGACGCCGACGCCGGCTCTGACCGCGCCGTGGAAACCAGTCGGCAGGATATCGGAGAGCATGGTGAGATCACGGATCTTGGCCATCGCCTTGTCGCGATCGGGGATTTTCAAGAGGTTGAAATCGGCGTAGGGGACCGTGACATAACGAGCCTGGCCACCGATCCAGCCGCCCATGTCGACATAGCCGTAGGCGCCGCCGGCACGTGACGGATTGACCGTCAGGCAGACGCCGGTGTCCTGTGATTTGCAGCAGCGGCAGCGCCCGCAGGCCACATTGAAGGGCACGGACACGATGTCTCCGACATCGAGCATTTCCACATCAATGCCTTTTTCAATGATTTCACCGGTAATCTCGTGTCCCAACACGAGGCCCGGCATCGCCGTAGTGCGGCCGCGCACCATGTGCTGGTCTGAGCCGCAGATATTGGTGGAGATGACTTTCAGGATAACGCCATGTTCGATGCGACGGCCATCCGGCGCCTCGAGTTTCGGATCGTCGATGTCGCGGACTTCCACTTTTCCGGGCCGCAAATAGACGACGCCACGGTTCTTGCTCATTTCCGTCTCCTCCGTTGAAATCAAGGCAACGCGCTACAGCTCCTCCCGCAGCGATTGCTTGTCATAGAGTAGACCAGAAAGATCCGAGCGCCGTCCCGAAAGCGACGCCCTGCAGGCGGAAACCAGCAAAACCGGACCATGCCGCCGCCTTCAAAGCTCGCAGTGGCTATCGTACCGCGGCCGGCAGCACCTCGAATTTCCAGAATTTATCCGGCTGGAAGTAGGTCATAGCAAATCGGCGGATATCATCGACGGTGACTTTGTCGTAGCCGCTGAGATTGTCGCGTATCCGTTCCAAACGGCGAGGGTCGGTTTGAGCGCCGTTCAGATACTGCACCCAATATTCGTTACTCTGCTGCTGATGCTTCAATGTTTCGATGATCGGAGCCCGGGCCCTGACCAGTTCGTCCGGCGAGACATCGTTTGACCTGAGATCATCAGCGATCTTGTCCACGAGCGCATAGAAATTCTCGACCTTGTCCGGCGTCGTCTCGACATAGAGATAGGCGTAGCCATAGCCAGGAATGTCCCACGACAGGTCCATTGCGCCCTGTGGACTATAGGTCGCGCCTTCGGCAATGCGGAACTGGTCGATCAGCCTGTTTTCGAAGATTTGGCCGGCGACGTTGGCGGTAAAGCCCCGCTGAATATCCGAGAGCATATCGCCAACGGGGGCGGCGACAATCGCCGCGGCGTTATCGTCCCGGCCGTTATGGGTCCGCATGACGGGTTTTTCGGTGGGGGCAGGGAAACGCACATCGTTTGCAACATTGTCTATTGTCGCGTCCGGGCGAGCCGGCAAAGCCCCGAAGGTTTCAGCCGTCAGGCGGATTGCCTCGTCCGCCGTTATGTCGCCGACAATGGTGACATCGATGGGGCCTGCGGAAATTTGCGGCCGGAACAGCGCTTCGAAATCTTCCAGTTTCGTGGCGGACAATTGCGCCTTGTCCGGGAACGTCCAGCGCGGGTCGCCGGAATGCACGAGGCCTGCGAAATCGCGGCCGATGACGGCCCCTGGCGTCGCCTCATATTGATCAAGGTTGTTCAAGTAGGCTTGTCGGACTCGCTTGAAAACTTCCGGTCGGTAGGTGGGATCGGAAGTGTAAGCTGCCATGATCTGCAATTGCGTCGCAAGATCCCCCGTCTGTGTCTGGCCGGTGAACTGGAAGGAGCTGTCATCTACCGAGAAATCGATGCCGGCGATTTTGGCGGCCAGCGCTTTCTGTAAATCCGGGTAATCCATAGCCTTGGTGCCCGACAGGACGACGGCCGGCGATGTCCAGATCGCAAGGGGATGGTCATTTGGCAATCCCAGCCGGCCGCGACCAATATCCTCGCGCACCAGCACTTCGTTGGCGCGTAGCTTGGTCGGCTTGATGGTCAGCCGCACGCCGTTGGCAAAGCGCACCATAGTCAGGCCGAGATCCTCGACGACGCGACGTTCGACGACAGCGCCAGGTTCACCGAAATGGGTATAGGGCCAGACGACCGCTGCCGCAGCGGACGGCGCGGTGACTGGAACGGCACGGGAGGCGTCATATGCCTGTCTGATGCCGCTGGCGCCGCCCTTTGGCGCTTGAGCGGTCTGCAGGACGAGCTGCGGGCCGTTCCCGGAAAAGACACCTGCGACAACCTCGTTGACCTCGGCCGCTGTCAGCCCCTTGGTGATCGTCTCGAACATCGAAAGATTTTCCGCGGGGGAGGTGAAGACCTGATTGTCATCCACGCTGCTCGCCAGCATGGAAGCGATGTCGGTGCTCGTGCGTGTCGCAGCACCGGCGGCGGCGGCTTCAAGGAGAGAGCGATATTCGACGATTTCGCGATCAAGCTCGGTCTGCTCGGCGCCGAATTGTTGGAAACGACGCTGTTCCTGATCGATGGCCACGAGCGCCTGCTGCCATTTGTCTGTCTCGGAATTCGCCATGACGACAACGATATGGGCGGAGTCGAACAGATCCTGAGAACCGACGGAGGCGCTGATGAAAGGTGCATCGGCTCTGCTGGCCATGGCGCCCAGCCGACGTTTGAGTACCAGGAGACCGAGATCTTCAACCAGCTGCTGGCGCCGCTTGCCAAAAGTGTCAGGCGAAGCATCATAGGGTCGCGTCCAGGCGATCTGGACATTTGTTGTGCCGCCTGGAACGGTGATGACCTCGGCGCTTTCGCCTTTCGGCTTCAGCGTGCCTAGATCGGGCCTGTGCGGGGCAGGGGTAGCGGCCTTCCAATCGCCGAAGCGCTGCCTGATTTCCAGTTCCATGGCAGTGGGATCGACATCGCCGACCACGATGAGCGTGGCGCGATCGGGCCGATAGTTCGCATGGTAGAAATCACGCAACAGATCGACAGGCGCATTGCTGATAATGTCGATCTTGCCGATCGGCGCGCGCATCGTCACGCGCTGGCCAGCAAGCAGGGAGTTCGTGACGCCGATAGCGGCGCGATATTGCGGCGTGTCGCGCAGTCGCTCTTCCGACAGGATGACGCCACGCTCACGGGCGAAGGCGCCGGCATCCAATGTCAGCTCGCTCGCCGTCTCGCGCATCAGCATCAGGCCGGTCGAAAGCGTGTCCGCATCGACCTCGGGAAGATCGAGTGCGTAGACGGTCTCATCATAGGACGTGTTGGCATTGGTGTCCGGCCCGAAGGCCAGGCCCTTGCGCTGCAGGATGCGGATCATCTCGTCACCGGCAACATGCGTCGAGCCCTTGAAGGCCATATGTTCGAGGAAATGCGCCAGCCCTTGCTGATCATCCCGCTCGTCGAGCGACCCGGCGCCGATCCGGAAACGGATCGCCGCCTGTCCCGGCGGCGTGGCGTTGCGCATGATCGCAAACCGCATGCCGTTTTCGAGCGTACCGAAGTGGATGCCAGGTTCGGCCGGCAGGTCGCTGAGCGTCTGCGGCCAGGGTGTGGATGGGCTTTCAGCACGAGCCGGCAATCCCGACATAAATGTTGCAGCAAGCGCGATCGCCAACAGGAATCGCAAAAAACTTTGAAATCTCACAGGTTTAAAGCATTCTCTTTAGCTGGTTGGCACGGTGTGATGTTGGCCAGACTATCAATTAGGTTGCATCTCACATCAACGCCTATTTTCGGGACGGATGCTTTTCCTAAATCGTCCCAGGCGGCGCGTCGGACCGGCTACTTGTTAAAGCTGATGAAAGCTACGATGTCGTCAGGCTGTCAGAGGCGAGACGTCGACTGGAAGATGCGGCGATCGGGCCGCGTTTCGTTCAACGAAGGCGTCGATTGGTAGCTTCGCCGTGGACGGCTGGCATGTCCGCCGGGCCGAGGACGGTGATGGGCGACGAGGGGCGACCCTCTGGCGCTACACGGCGGGGCGCGTAGATGGAGATCGGGCCGCGTCCCGCTGATTATCAGACAACCTTGAGCTTGGCTGCGGCCTTCAGAGTGGAACCCCGCCGGTACCGGTGCTGGGCGAGCCACTCGGAGCAGCTGGGGTGGTGGGCGTGGTCGGTGTCGTCGGAGTAGGGGGAGTGGTCCGGGTGGTCTGACCCGACCCACCTTCGCTTGGCGCAAAACCTCCCTTCAGTGCGTCCTGCATTAATTTCTTTCCTCCGTCCCTCTCCTCCTGCACCCGCTGTTGTTCTTGCCCGCTCAAAATGCATCCCTGAAGGACGCTGGCGGCACTTAGGAGCACTGCCGAAAGTGTGATGGTGTATCGGATACGCCTGGCTTGAATTGGCATGTTCGCATGGTCCTCAAAAAGTTTAATGCGCGTTTTGCTCGACGCATCGCGCTTGGGAATTTCAACCAGTTGTCCGTGATTTCCGTCCTCAGTCAGGACGTGATGTTCGGGCCGGCAACAGCCGTCGTGGCTATCAGGCAATTGTTTGTGCAATATTTGAGAATTGAAAAAACCGGCGTCGTAATTGATCCGAACGAGCGGCTGGCGCGGCTGCCTCTCGAGCGCTTCTACAGATATTCTGATTGGCCGCTGGTGGCCTAGACGGCCGCGACGGAACCGATGCTGCGAAGCACAAAATCAGGAATGATTTGTTTCCCGTACAATCGTGACACATGCGCGATCATGTTGCGCATGACGTTTGCACGACCCTGTTCCAGAGCTACGTGGCGCGCAGAGGTAAAGTAGAGATACTCGATCGCGCCGGCAGCGTGATCGGGACCAAGTGCCGCAAGTGCGTGTTCCAAGGCATCCGACAATCTTTGATCGGGCGCCGCGACCATCCAGCCGATCATCAGGCGAATCTGAGGCGGGCAATCCAAGCCGAGGTCAGCCATGTCGGTGGCCCGTGCTGCCGAAGACGCACTGTGGCCTGCAGCCAGCATTGCGATACACTTCAGGACCCTCATGTGGCGGTGAAATTCGGAACCCGGTTCGGCCACTCTAATGCCTTGATCGAAGATTCCGACAGCTTCATCAAAACGCCCGCGGGCATATCGCAGCTGTCCGAGAATGGGCAGACCGGCAGTGGAGTCTTGGGTGCGGGTGAGGGCGCTCTCGACAATTTCCTCGGCGAGGTCAAGATGGCCCCGGTTGATGAAGTAGAGAAGCTTGGCGGCGCCCAGCATCAGCAGCGGTTTGTCCTCGATTTCGGGCAGGCAGTCCAGGACGGTCGCTTCGATCTCGCTCTCTATGCGATCGCGTTCCTCCAGGCTCATGCCGTCATCGAACGGACTGGTCAGGACAAGGCGCGCAAAGAGATGCAAGCCCCATTGAATCGCGGCGTCGGCATCGAAGGGGTCCTGCGAGCGGCCTTTAGCAATTTGCTCGCCGCTTGCCAGCCACTTCGGATTCGAGGTCGAAAGCAGGTTTGAGGCCCTTCGGAGCCGGGCTTCAGGCGTTTCATCCAAGGGTATGCCGAGCCCGTTGGAGGCCTCTTCGAGGGCTTGTTGCAAAGTATCGACAACGCCTTGAGATACGCGCGTCGCCTCGTTTGCGAATGAGATATTATCTGTGACATCGAGATGCAGACGAAACGCTTTCACGATCCGCTTTGACGGCATTTCCCGCAGAGTGGCCGCACAATTGAGGCGGCCAGTGTCGGCGTGAAAACTCACCTGCAGGAAATAGCGCGACTTGTCATAGGCAGAGAGAAGATTTCTGTCGGCAACAATGACCCTGCGGCCGATGCCGATACCTGCAGCAATCATGTCGCTAAGTTTGTCCATCAAGGACAGGCCTTGTTGACGGAGCGGATGATTCTGAAGCTCGAAGCTTGGGCCGATGACCAGGAATGCATCGATCGGACCCCGGCGAGATGGCGTCGCGATCCAGACGTAACCCTCGCCATATTGGGTGGCGATATAGATGGGTGATTTTGCATTATCACCCAGCTTCAGCCGCAACCTGTTGACCAGAAAATCGATATTGCGATCGGAGGAATCGGAGCCCGGCTGAGCGATCTCATCTAGCAGACGGCTGCGAGTCATAAGACGTTGCGGACTGCTGGTGAAAGCGAGCAGCAGGGCGCGCTCGTTTCTGGTGAATTGGATAGTCTGCCCGTTGCGATGGGCAAACATGCAAGCTTCGTCGATTGTCAGATCCCCAAAATGGAGAGTTTTTGCCTTGCCTGTATCCGCAAACGAAATCATGTCAATTCCAACCGCCTGACCAGCGATCACCGCAAATCGGGCGATTGAGCGGCTTTACACCGAAAATATTCTGCAAGCCTATAAGACGAGTTTGCGCGAAACAACATACGTCGTTTGACAGAAGCGATCGCCTGATCTCAGCGTAGATGGTCGAGCGGTGACGACCGAGCTGGCGGGCCATCTCATTGATCGGAACCTTGCGCTCGACCAGGTGATGAAGGCGACGACGATCGGCCAGGGTCAATTGCGAATAGCAGCGGGACATGCCAAAATTTCCAAAGTGAAGCCATGGAAATCATTGGCATGTCGCACTTGGAAATAGAATGTACCTGCTACAAGAATTGTCAAAGCTGGTTAGATGCGCGACGTCGCCAGCCAGTTAGAAATGCGACACTCAGCATCTCCGCTGGCGCTGACGGCAGCCCCCGATCCGACC